>JABJJN010000054.1 GCA_018660835.1 Gemmatimonadota bacterium
ATGCAGGTAAGCGGCGAGGGAGCCGGTCTGCAGATTGAGACGCCGGACTATGTGGCGAAGCTCTGCGAACAGAATGGGCAACTCGAGTCACTGACACCGAAGTGGCACACGGGTGGGATGCAGCTGGCGTCACATGGCAATGGCCACGGGGAACCGCCGAATATCGATTGGGCCCACGATTACATGTCGGTGGGCCCCTTTCAAAAAATGCGGGTGACGAACTGGGCCCAGTGTCCCAGCCTTGAAGTCATACGCGGGCCTCTGTGCACGATTGTGCGCCGATTTGGTTTTCCGCACAGCCCGGCGCATCCACTGTTCACGCCCAGCCGACTCTTCATGGATCTGAGCTACACGTTCTATGCGGGTGTGCCGTATTTCATGAAGGATGGTCACATGGAAGTGACCCGTGACTTCTGCACCCTTGTTGCTCGCGACGACGAATGGTATTTCGGCGGCAGACCCTTCGATTCGACATTGTGGATGGATGCAGAGGGGCATGTGTATGAGGGCAAGCCACCAGAGGACAACGCCGATCATATGTGGGGCGTTGGATTCTTCCATGGCGAGAGTCGCGACAGCATGTTTGCCATCTATCTCGATCACCGTTTAGAGAAACCGACGGGGTCTGAGGGAGATGAGTCGGGATCGGCGGCACTGGGTCCTGAGGGAACGACGCCAGCGAAACTCTACCATCACGTGGACATGACCGTCGATCACGCTAAACCCGGAAGTGGTCCACACGCATCGGTCTGGTGTCGGCCCATGTTGCGTGACAATGCGTGGCTGCAGAGGGGAACCACCCTCGTGCAGCGCAATGCCTATTTGCTGGCACCCTATCCGGCGCAGGGTGGCGCGGCGGGGCTGCAACAACTGCGTGAACGATTGCTGGCACCTCTGGTGGTCAGGGTGGAGCCGCTGAAGGTGGCTCTATATTCTGATCCGTCAGCTGGTACCGATCCGCCAGACCGTGGAACATCGCTGCCCGACGACGGTGTCGGGCGCTTGGAAGGTGACCGGCCTTTGGCCCGCATCGGCGAGCGTGCCGCCGACTGGCCACGCAAGCAGGCACTGTGGGAGGTGATGCGGGAGGTTATCGACGATCAGTTCAGCGAGAAGAAGGCGAGTCTCGTCGACCTGGGCTACATCTACGACGTGCACGCGCGGGGGAACGATGTACGCGTGCTCATGACCATGCCACACAGGGGCCGACCGAAATTCGAATTCCTAGCCAAGCCACTGCGTACGCGTCTCGAGCAAGAGCCCGATGTGCGTGCTGTCGTCGTCGACTTTACCTGGGAGCCTGCGTGGACAGCGAATCTCCTCACCGACGTGGGGCGTGCGAAGTTGGGCCTGGGCGACGCACCGTCTGTTGATGAACCGTCGTCTTGACGCACTGTCATGCCGACGAAGGTGTCAGGCTGATGAGTGTCAGGTGACTGACAATTCGAAGCGTTGCTGGATGAGAGATAGCTGTTTCTCCGCATTCTCGTAGTACGTGACGAACCCGGTGTCACCCAGAAAATGCGCCCCCGGGTAGGAGAACGATCGTCCTTCCTTCGGCTCGCCATCACCTGGATCCAGGCGAAGTTCATCGAACCAGGTTTCTCCCTCGTCTTGTGAAAAGGCGATGCAGATCGGCGTCCGGTCTGCCGTGTGTGCGCCTGGTTCGTTGTGATTCCATACGACCATCAATAAGCCCGATGCTTCGTGACGCGCGACTGCGACGGGTGATTCCGGCGAGACGAGGGGGCCGACGGTCGCCGTCGACCACGTGACACCTCCATCTGTTGAGATGGATTCATACTGCCTTCCCACCTGGGTCCGCATCCACATCCTCAGGCGACCATCCAGCATTTCTACGATGTAGGGTTCCATCAGGCCACGCTTCGGGCCTTCGAGCATGCTGTCACTGGGGCGCCAGTTCTGGCCGTCGTCGTCAGACCGCAACACCCACGTGCGGATGTCAGAGCCACGACGATCCTCCTCCTCCCAGGGCCATGGTGAGGCGAGGGGCAATAGAATGCGACCTGCATGTGCGCCATGTTGCAGCCGTACGACACGATTGTTCAGCAACACATGCCGGCCCGGTGCCGGTGGTGAGATACGAATCGGATCCGACCACAACTCGGTGCCATCCTGGGGTGTGCCTAGTTGGGCCTCATCGCGGCAGATGAGCATCCCCGTCCAGGTATCGAGATGGTTCGTTCGAACGCGTAGGAAGCAGGCGAGGCGTCCATCATTCAACCGCAGGAAGTTGGGCATGCGTACCGCTTCGACCCCATCAGCGGGCCGGGCGATGTCGAAAGGGCAGGACCAGCTGTCGCCACGATCTTCACTGATCAGCGCACAGACCTGACTGCCGTCATCGTCGTGGGCACCACCAAGCCAACGTGAGTATCCAAGTAGCCATCGGCCATCGGACAGCACCATGAGATCTGCGCCCATATTGCGTGGTTGGGCAGCCGATGCAGGCACGACGATCTGGCGGTCGAGGTTGCTGATTTCGATCAAGAAGCTTCCTGGGTCTGGATGAAGGTCATGAGTCGTTCTACGTATGCATCGTTGCCATAGCGATCGAGAACTCGCCGTTGCGCAGCCTGTCCTGCGGCGCGCCGCTTGTCATCGTGACGCAGCCACCATTGGGCCTTGTCGCGCAACTCGTCAACACTTGCCCACGTGTCTATCTCAGTGCCGATGTCGAATTCCTCCTCGATGCCTTCGACGTAATCGGTCAACATGAAACCGCCGGAGCCGGTGATGGCCGTATCGCGCTGGTTCAAGTAACCGTGAGACTGAGGAGAATTGTGCTGATTGATATTGATCTTCGCCGCCTGATAGATCCCGGGGAGTTCTGCATAGGTTCGAAAGCCGCGATAACAGGACCGAGGGATGCCCTCAAAGGTGCCGAAGCCGAGTCCACCATAAACATGAGTGCGTCCCAAAGCAGCGACGGTGGCGACCACTTCGTGACGTAGCACGCGTTGATCTGGAAAACCGATGGGATGGGTGATGCGTTCGACGGGATCGGCAGACGACAGATAGGCACTGCCGTCACTGTCACCGCGGGCATAGATGGAGAGAATTGTCACAGAAAAATCGCAGGTCTCATGCGGTGCCGGCGTGGCCGTCGCGTGCAACTGCCGCGCCGGCGGTGGATACAATACGATGGCACGAAGGCCACGATCGCGATAGACGCTGACACTCTCTTTGCAGCATGTGACGACGAATTCGAATTCCTGCGAGAACTCAGGATGGCGCAGTGCATCCCACGGATCGTCCTGTGTGTGGGTTGCCGTCTTCAACCAGCCGAAGCGGTTGCGCAGGTTGGTAATGAGACCGGCTGGGCAGTCATCCTTGCTGAACCACCACAAGAGCAATTCAGGCTGATGCTGCTCAATGAGTTTGGCGAGGCCCTCTTCGTAGGCGGCGTTGTTGGGATAACACAGATCCCATTGTTCGGGGGGAGGAATCAAATCAGCTTCCTCTTTGGCCAGTGCCGCATCTGCCTCAGAGTTCGCGGCGATGCAACCACGGCTCGGGACGTAGACGACGCGGTAGCCCGCCGCCTCGAAGCCCTGCTGGATACTCCATTGGGATTGTCCGGGGGCAAACCCACCCACGAGCAGCACGGTTCTGGAGCCTGTCGTAGCAGAGGTCATTTGGGTGCGTCCTCAAAGGGCAAGGCGCGTTGGGTGCGCCAGAAGGCGGGGCCGCGCAGTGATACGCCGTGTCGTGCCGCCTCGGTGTGGATGAGCCGATCGAGAAGGATTCGGGTCATCTCCTGGCGTCGGTCTCGATGTTCCGGCAAGTCATAGAGGTTATCGACTTCGCCCGGATCGGTCTGCAAGTCGTAGAGTTCGCCATAGGGCTGAGATGGATAGTGGACGAGTTTCCACCGCCGCCCACGCAGCATTTTCACACCACCACTCTCTGAGAACACATAGTCTCGGTGGTGCGGCTTGCCACCAGTCAACGCGGGCTCAAGACTGTGTCCCTGGATCTCAGGGGCGACGGGTAGATTGGCACACTCCAGCAAGGTGGGGCAGAGATCGAGCAACTCCACGAGGTCATCGTGTACGGCGGGATCTTCACCCGGTTTGCTGACAATCAGTGGCACATGTAGACCGACATCGTAGAGCATGGGATACTTGTCGATGCTCTTGGTCAGCATCCCCAGGTGGCCGAGTAGCTCGCCGTGGTCTGAGCAGAAAGCAATCACCGTATTGGACTGCATGCCCTGGCGCTCCACAGCGGCGACGATCTTGCCGACCTGGTCATCGACGAGGGTGACGGCGCCATAGTAGTAGGCCATCGCCTGGCGCAGACGTGGCTCGTCGAGGTTTTCGTAGTTCACCTGTCGACCACCACGTCGAAAAGCGGCATGCTGCGGCGGCTTGCCATCCAGGCTGGCGCCGAAGGTCTCGGGCACGGGCATATCCACCGGATCGTACATCGACGCATAGGGCTCGGGGCAGTCGAAGGGGGTGTGCGGATTTGGCAGGCCGACGAACATGAAGAAGGGCTGGTCTGGCGTCTGCTGTTCGATCGCCTCGACGGCACGATCACCGACCCAACTATCGAAGAAAGCTTCCGCGGGGATGGGATTGGTATTGGCCTGGAAGGCCTGCCAATACTCATCCGTCGCGTGAATCGCGTAGGCCGCCTGCGCTGCCGGCCAATGGCCGTGCCTCTTGAGCCATGATTTGTAGTCCTCATGCAACACATCTGGCGATGTGGCGTCGGACTGCTGGCCACCTGTCAGCTGGGTCTCGTCAAAGGAGCTCTGCTCTTTTTCGTCGAATAGATGCAGCTTGCCCAGGCCGATGCTGCGATAGCCGGCGGCGCGAAATGTCTCCCCGAGGGTCTGTTCGTTGGAAGCCATCGCCGTGTGATTGGAGATCGAGCCATTCTCATGCGGATATCGACCCGTCATCAACACGGCTCGACTTGGCGCGCACTGAGGGTGCTGCGCAAAGGTCTGCGAGAAACGCGATCCCGAGGCGGCAAGGGCGTCGATGTGCGGTGTGCGGATGATGTTGTTGCCGTAGCAACCGACACAATCGGCGCGCAATTGATCGGCGAGGATGAAGATGATGTTGGGCTGAGATGCCACGTCCTTATCCCATCTCTACCAGAAGGCGTCCAGCCTCGACGTGAACTGGATAACTCTTGACGCGGACCGTTTCAGGCTCGAGGGCGGAACGTCCCGTTCGCAGATCCATCTTCCAGCCGTGCCAGGGACAGGTCAGGAACTCGGCATCTCGCGACAGAACGGGTTGCTCGCCGCGCACACAAGCTTCCACTTGGCCGCAGAGGGCACCGCCCGACAATTTGGCCCCCTGGTGAGGGCAGGCATCGCGGATGGCAAAGAACTCGTCCCCCTTCCTCACGACGACCAGATCTCGACCCGCAGCGCGCACGGCATGCGGCCGCCCGGGGCCGAAGTCGCTGACAGGGCCTACGTCGACTCGCGTCGATGTTTTCGCTGAGCTCATCGCCTAACCGAGACCATAGAGGGTTGCAGCATTCTTCCACATGATCTGGTCTCGTTGCTCGCCCTTGATCACCGCTGGAATCGCCCGATTCGGTGCATCGAAGTCCCAGTGGGGGTAGTCGGTGGCAAACATGAGGAACTCGGGCTGACCGATCATGTCCATGATCTGCAGCAGATACTTCGGGTCCGGTGGTTCCTCCATGGGCTGCGTCGTCGAGCGTATGTGATCACGGATGTATTCGCTGGGTAGTCGCTTAAGCCAGGGCACCTCGTCGCGCAGGCCGCGATAATTCTTGTCGAGTCGCCACATCAGCGCGGGAAGCCAGGCAAAACCACCTTCGATCATGACGACGCGCAGTTCGGGGAACTTGGCAAAGGTCCCCTCGCAGACAAGAGATATCACGTGTCCTTCGAAAGCCTGCACCATGCCCGTATGGTCTTCGATATAGTAGGAGGGCCAACCAACGGCTGAGATCGGCACATCGCCACCGCCGCCGAAGTGGATGCCCATCGGCAGGCCGGCCTCACATGCAGCTTCATACATCGGGTCGAGTTCGCGCTTGCCATAGGGCTGACTCGAACGCGCCATCAACAGGACCTGGATGAAACGCTTGTCGCCCGACAGACGACGGATCTCTTCGGCGGAGGCTTCAGGAAAACCTGGATGAACGAGAATCGACGCGCGCCATCGACGGTCGTCGTCGAGCCAGCTGTTCTGAGTCCAATCGTTGACGGCGCGCATCATGGCGACGGCCAACTCGGGATTCTTGATCTGCGGCACGCCGATCAGCGGGTTGAGGATGGCATAGTCGATGTTCCACTCATCCAGCAGCTGTTGCCTTGAGAAACTCGGATCAGATCCTGCCACGCCGTTCTGCGGCAGGGCGTCACGTCGAGCGGCCTGGGCGAACACCTTTGGATAAAGGCTGACACCGGACAACTTGAAGCCGCCCTGTTGGACGTAAGCCTGCCAGCGAGTCGACAGATGAGGCATCAGATCGCCCATGCCACTCGTGTAATTGTGGACATCGGCATCGATCAACTGCAAAGGTTGTGCCGATGAATTGGCGTCTGTTGAGGCACTCATGTCGATTGGAACTCTCCCTTCCCTCATGTCGGAATAGGTCCGCCGTCGTCAGCTATCGAATGGCAAAGACCGCTTGAGGGCAAATCGACTGGCAGGACTTGATTCATTACATGAAAACAGACGATAATGATGGGCGATCAGACTTTTCGTCGACCTTGGTGTTTTCGCAACCTGAGGAAATGTGCAAATGAGTGAGTCTACCGCGGAATATCGTGCGCCCGCCTTCGCTGATGCGTTGCCAGAGCTCTCTGCCCCCGGGGCGACACCGGAGAGATTAGCGTATCTGGCCGAACATGGCTTTGTCATTATCAACGACTTTGTCGACAACCCGTGGATTCCCACTCTACGCGACGCCGGACGCCGTGTGACCGAAGCCTGTGCGCCGGAGAATGGCTACAGCAAGATCGACTGCTCGAAGGGATATATCCACCGCGCTGCAGGGGATGAGCCCTGGGCGCTACGTGGACTGGTTCATCCTGCCTTCGGCGAACCGAGTTTTGCTGAGTTCCACGGCTCCGATGAGCTGCTTCACTTTGTCGATTCATGGTGCGTTGATGGTCTCAAACCGGAGGACACCGTCTTCGCAGGTTTGCTGCTATGGTGCAATCCGCGGAAGAAGGAACATGCCCTCGGCTGGCATCGGGATGCCACATGGTGGGGAACGGGAGAGGCGTATTTTGCCCAGAAGGAGATCCGCGGTGAAGGGCCGGAAGCCTATACGGAGGAAGTAGAGCGGAAGATCTGGAAAGAGATTCAGGAGAAGAATGCGAAGTCCATTGCTGAACGGAATGGGGTGAGCATGTTTCTCGCGCTCACAGATGACGAGTGTCATGAGCTGATTCCGGGTAGTCACGATCGCTGGCGCACGCCCTATGAACACGATGTGCTGCTGCCAAAGGCGATGAAGGAACAAGGCGTGCCGCATACACCGAGCTGGAATGGCGAAGATCCACTGCCCGGGCAGGTGGCGGTGCGGCTCAAGGCGGGGGAGGCTCTGATTCGCATTGGATCAAATATCCACACGGGACACACCGTGCCGGATCGTGAGCGCAATTCCCTGTCCATCGGTTGGTCGAGATGGTCCGGTCCCTCCGAGGAGGAGCCTTCCGTGGTCGATGTCCGCAGTGCCTGGCAACTCGACCCCGCCGTACGCGAAGCGATGCCGCACGAGTGGATGAAGATCGCGTGGGATCGCTGGGCGGCGAACAACAGACTCGGGGATACCCTCGAGGACCGATATCCCGCATGGGATGTCAATCGTATCAAGGCGGGGGAATTCGTTGGTTGGCGCACCGAGCTGGAGCGCAAGGCGGCGGCGGGCGAAGCAGCTGACGAAACGGTGGAAGAATAGGCGACCCGAGGAAGCCTCGACCTAAGCGATCGAAAGTTCTGAGGAAGCGATCAGATACCGGGTAACCTCTGATCCGCTTCGTGGGACTGTCTGGTAGAGGAGGATCACCCGTGGAATCTCTGCCAACCCTGGTTCATGCCGCCCGATCAGGCGATGCTCGCGCTTTTGGCGAGATTGTCGACCGCTTTCGGGACATGTCCTATGCCACCTGCCACGCCCGCATCGGCGATGTGCAGTTGGCGCAGGACGCGGTGCAAGAGGCATTTCTTGATGCCTGGCAATGTCTTGGGCAATTGCTCGAACCTGCCGCTTTTCCCGGTTGGTTTCGACGCATCCTGATCAAACACGCAGATCGGCAGACGCGCGTCCGTAGACCGACGCCCATGTCGCCGGACGTCATCGATGATCTGAGCGATGAATTCGGCTCGCGTCCCGACGCCGACTTCGACATCGATCATCGTGCGCGTGTTGTGCGTCAGGCAGTTGCAGCCCTGCCGGCTACTTTGCGGGACGTGACGATTCTCTTCTACCTCGAGAGTTATTCCATCAAGCAGATCGCTGCCTTTCTCGACATTTCAGAGGCGGCAGCGAAGAAGAGACTCTTCATGGCGCGGAAGAGACTCGGAGAGAGAGAGCTATCCATGGTTGAGAAGACGATGAAAACCGACGTAGCCAGCGCAGAAGATGATTTCACGAAACACGTCAAGTTTTACGTCGCCCTGCGCAGTGGCGATCTGAGTCAGATCAAGAGACTCGTGTTGCAGCACCCGGAGCTTGTGTCGTCCCGATTTGAATGGGGTGTAGGCTCAGACGGGCACTACTGGCCTCTTGGCGCGACCCCCCTGTTCTGGGCGGTGGCGACAGACGACGAACCCCTGTTCACCTTTCTGGCGTCAGAGGGGGCTGGTGTGGAGGAGGCCGATCGGCATGACTTCACCCCCCTGCATGCGGCAGTGCAGTTGCGGCGGCCAGAGATGATTCGCCTGTTGCTGCAGCGTGGCGCCAAGATCGATGCGCGCAATGCTCGTGGGCAGACTCCTCTGATGATCGCAGTGCAGCGCAACGATGAGGATCTGGTGACGCAACTGGTAGAGGCAGAGGCTGATCTGGCAGCGACGGACGACGCCGGTCGCACCGTGGCTGACTGGGCCACGGCGAAGGGGTTCGACACACTGGCGGCTCTGCTCACTCGAAAAGGTTCCAAGCAAAAGGGAGCGGTCGTGGTGCCGTCGGTTCGGCTGCCGTCGATTCAGGTGGCACGTGGGGAGATCTTCGAGACGGGGGTCAAGATCGTTGATCTGTTCACGCCTTTCGTGCGTGGTGGTCACATGGGTCTGTTTTCGCCTCTCGCTGGTGTTGGCGTCGGTGTGCTGACGGGCCAGCTAGTGCAGAATGCGGTCGATCTGCACGATGCCTATGTGGTGTTTACGAGCGTCGAGGAGGGGGCACGCGATGCGGCCAGTCTCGACTTGTCGTGGCGCTCCGAACTGGGTCTGTCTGAAGATGTGATGGCGACGCGCCTGCTCTCGTGTTTTGCCGCCGAAGATGCTTCCGACCAGGACAAACTCAAGACAGTGGAGGATGCAGTTGCTCACGTGGTGCGCTTGCGTGACGCGGGGCATGAGGTTCTACATGTCATGGATGATCGGCTGGCAACAACTGCAGGCGTGCTGGCTTTGGCGCGTTCGGTGTCAACTGATTCGCCTGGCGACGGCGCAGCGTGCACGACTCTGTGGCTGGGACACTATACAGCGGGTCTTGAGCCAGCACACTACGACTTTCTCGATGGGGTCATCTGCTTCAGTCGCGCCCGGTCATCGCAGCGTCTGCTGCCTGCAGTCGATCCGATTCACTCCTGGTCACGCTGGTTGCGCGATGCGCCATCTGCTGACCATGGACATAGTGACGACCACGCACCCAGTGATCACGCGCGTTTGGCTGCGGCAGCAAGGGGGACCTTGCTGCGCTATACGGATCTGCACGTGCAATACGAGAATCGTGGACTGGACGGACTCTTCTACCTGCATCATCTGGAGGAAGATCGGGTCACGATCACCCGGGCGCGCAGAGTCGACCGATTTCTGACGCAGCCCTTTGTCGGCGTGGAGGCCTATTCGGGCATTCCCGGTGTGCGCGTCACACTGGCCGATACGTTGGAAGGTGTGCGGCGAATACTGGCAGGAGAGGTCGATGGCGTCGCCGAGGAAGACCTCGAGTATCTGGGCACCCTCGACGGGGCGACACCTCAGCCGGAAGCAGCCTAAGCGGCCTGTTCCGCAAGAGACCGTTTGCGCTCGACCCAGGCCTTTGGCGGGGGACTCAGGATGGTGCGCTTGCGCGCATCCGCCCCCGGCCACTGGTCGACGTCGGACCGATCGAAGTAGTTCGCTTCACCTGCATAGGCTTCATGCAGGGCTGTGTATTTATAGAAGAGCGTTGTGCGTCGGTTGGGAACGATCCATGGCAGGGTCCCATGCGACAGGGCTTCGGTGAAGATGATCGCCGTGCCGGGGCGTGCGGGGATGCGTCTGATCATGGGGTGGACGCCCTTTGATAAATCGACCCATTCTGCAGGAATCCGATAGTTTGCCTTGTGAGATCCTGGTAGACAGCAGAAACCGCCATCGTTGCACACCGTGTCCTCCAATTCATAGGCGACGGCGACGAGACCATTTCTGAAACTGCCCGTCGCGGTATCACGCTCTGAATACAGAGGCTGTAGTTCGTCGGGTTTGTCCGGATTCAATCGACGCTGATTGAAATTGTGGATCGTGCCACCTGCAAGGTCTTTGTTGAAGACCCCATGTGTGTGCACATTGATGTGGTCGATACGAAATGCCGGAAGACCTGAGGGCGGTGCGCCACCGTAGATCTCATCCAGCAGAGGCGAGATGGTGGGCATGTCGAGGAGATCGACGAAGGCCTGTGACCAGAAACCGCCATCCTTCTTGTGCTGTGAATTGAGGTCCGCACCTTTTTCATTTGCCACGTCGCGCAGTTCGGCAACCTGCTGGGGTGTGATGGCATCTTCGACAACCAGATAACCCCACGTATCGAAGGCATAACGCTGTTCTTCGTTCATCTTAGATGGCTCCATTGGCGGCCGGTTGGCGATTTTGGCTATAGCCGGTTCTATAGAAGAAAAGGGAATCAAGTGGTGAAGAAAACAAAGGTCGGCATCATCGGTCTGGGCTGGCCCGGTAGAGCACATCTGAAGGGCTATCAGGCGAGTGACAAAACCAGCGTCGTCGCTGTTTGTGATATGAATGCGGAGCTGGCGCAGCAGCAGGCAGACGAAAATGATGTGGATGCCTACACGGATCACAAAAAGATGCTCAAAGAGGCCGATCTCGATGCGGTCAGTGTCTGTCTGCCCAATTTCCTGCATGCGCCTGTGAGTCTCGATGCGCTGCGTGCAGGCAAACACGTTCTGTGTGAGAAGCCACCTGCCCTCAACGCCCAGGAAGCACGCAAGATGGCGGCGACGGCGAAGTCGAAGAAGCTGACCCTGATGTATGCTCTGTGCCAGCGTTTCAGCGCCGAGAGTATCCTGGCAAAGGATTATATCAGCAAGGGTGAGTTGGGTGATATCTACTACGGCCGGGCCGTATACCATCGTCGCCGTGGGATTCCCGGTGGTTCGCGGTCGTGGTTCGTCGACAAGAAACGCAGTGGGGGTGGGGCGCTGATCGACATTGGTGTGCATGCACTCGATTGCGCCTGGTGGCTGATGGGCACGCCGAAACCGGTGTCCGTGTCGGGCATGGCGTATGGCAAGTTCCGTCACCTCGGTCCGAAGGACTCCAACTTTGATGTAGATGACTCCGCTTTTGCTCTCATCAAGTTTGCCAATGAGGCGACGCTGATACTGGAGTGCAGCTGGGCGCTGAATCTTCCTGGTGGCAGTGTGATTCAGATTGCTGGTACCAAGGGGGGCGCCTCCATGAGTCCTCTCAAGATTTACACGGAGCGTGAGGGGCTGCAGATCGACATCGACCCCGAAGTGCCGTCGACGGATGCTTTCGCCAACCAGACGGCCCACTTCGTTGATTCAATTCAACGTAAGAAGACGCCTCTCGTGTCGTCGGAGCATGGTGTGCAGCTGATGCAGATGCTCGATGGGATCTATCAATCTGCTGCGACAGGCAAAGAGACACGGATCCGGTGAGCGAGCCGATGCCAGAAGGTTATTCTGTCCGTGCTGTCCAATGCGATCATCGTGCCAATGACGAGCAGGTGTATGAAGCCCTCGTGCGAGCGACGACGCCACTGACACGCACGTGGGAGAAGCTGCAGAAGGCGAGTCGCATTGCGCTCAAGTTCAACATGGGGCACCGGGACGTACATCGATACGCGGGTCGCCGACGAGAACTCGTTGACGATGCCGTGGCGCGAGCGGTGTTGCGTCTGCTGCGCGAGAGGACATCGGCGACGTTGGTCGCGAGTGATACACACGGTCGTGATGCGTCGGGCAATCACACAAATTATCTCAACTATCTGTCCATGTTACAGGAATTCGACGTCGAGTACGACGAGTCGAATCTGCCACCCTTCGCCGAATACGATGTGCCGGGGGGAGGCTACATGTTCAGTCGCTACACCCTCAGCAGTTGTTTTCGTGATGCAGATGAAGTCGTGTCCGTGGCGAAGATGAAGAATCATCTGTTCATGGGGCTCACCCTGTGTACGAAGAATCTCTTTGGTCTCACGCCAACGATCCCACCGGAGGGTCGTGTGCGCTCTTACTACCACCATGCGATCCGTCTGTCCTATGTGCTGCCTGACCTGGCACGGATCACGAATCCCTGTCTCAATGTCATTGACGCCCTGACAGGGCAGTGGGGGAAGGAATGGGATGGGGAGGGCAGAATCAGCAATGCCCTGATCGCCGGTGATCAGATCGTGGCGACGGATGCAGTGGGTGCACATCTGATGGGGCACGATCCGACCTTGGATTGGCCGACCCCTCCTTTTCGGCGTGATCGTAATCATCTGCTGGTCGCAGCACAGGGCGGATTCGGTACAGTGGATCTCGACGAGATCGACTTCGACAGCGAGGTCGAGGCCCCGCTAAGTGAATTTGATTCAGTGCAGCAGGATCCGCCGGCACATATGGCGACGGTGCGTGAGACGGCATGTGAGCAAGGATTGTTTTACCGCGACAAGAGGAAGGAGATGATCGACCGCTATGGTGGAGACTTCATCTATCTCCAGGATGGCGAAGTGAAGTGGAGTGGGCCAGATCCATCGCACATTTCTAGTCATCGTGATTTCACCGGCAAGAAACCAGGTAGCGCCCTCTTTCTGAAATACGTCGATCCGGAAGAACACGAGGGTGAACACTTCGAAGCCTACGAAGATTGCTTACAGCGGCTGCGGGCCTGAGGATGTCGAGGTTGATGCCTGCCGCCAGGGGCGGTGGCGCCATGATGCCCAGTATGGCCAACGGTCGCCTCACATGGTTGCGCATCGTAGCTGTCTGCCGGATCGGAATCTGGGGATTCGGTATCTGCACTTCTGTATTCGTTGGCTGTCGTTCGACGATTCCCGCATCTGGTGCGGTGGTTGTCGAAACGTCCGCAGCGATGCGGTCTGCAGCACTCGATACTGAATCGGCGATCACGCGCATTGCCTTCGGATCATGTTACGTGCCGCAATTCGAAGAAGCAGAGATCTGGCGCACCATCGCGCAGAGCGAGCCCGATGTGTTCCTCTTCATGGGAGACAATGTCTACCAGAGTGAGGAGAAGGCCGAGCCTGAGCTGCTTGAACTACGCGAGGCCTATGGGTTGCTGGCTAACGATGAGCCCTTCGCTCAGCTGCGCTCGCAGATTCCCGTTCTGCCGACTTGGGATGACCACGACTACGGGCTCAACGATGCCGGTGCCGAGCTACCCGTCAGATACGAATCAGAAGCACTCTTCGAGCAGGTCTGGGCTATTGCACCAGATGATCCAAGGCGATCGCGCGATGGCATCTATCACAGCGTCGTCGTCGGTCCGAGTGGACAGCGTGCACAGCTGATTCTCCTGGATACGAGATTTTTTCGCACCACTGAAACGATGCTTGGGCTCGAACAGTGGAACTGGCTTGAAGAGACACTTGCCGAGCCCGCCGATCTTCGTGTGCTGGTCTCTTCGATCCCCGTGTTGAGTCAGCGGCCAGAAGGAGAGTCGTGGCACAGGTGGCAGGACGAAAGATTACGTCTCTTGTCGATGCTGGATGGTGCTGCTGGTACTACGATCCTGCTGTCGGGCGATAGTCACTTTGGTTCGTTCTATACCGCCGAGAATGATCATCGTGTCCTGTGGGAGGTCACATCGAGTTCGCTCAACTTCCCCATGCCTGAGAAAGCTCGGCTGGCCTTCGATCATGAGGATCGGGCTCGGGTTGGTGCCGTCTATTTTGATGCGAACTTCGGTTGGCTCGCTGTCGATTGGCCGGAGCGCTTGCTCTCGCTCGAGCTTCGAGATGTGTCGGGGCAGTCCGTGGCTACGCAACGAATTCCACTGTCTGAGTAACCGCCGTCTGATCTCACCAATCCACTATCTCGCTATTCCAGCCGATGTCGCTATTCCACGTTTTCCAGTATTCCCTTCTCGAGATACCAAGCAGCGTCGGGATACAAAGCCATGACTGCCGTGTGTCGTAGTAGCCCGGCTTTCTCGTAGAATCCTTCCTGCCCTTTGACGCAGGCGAGGATCACTTTCTCCACTGCCAATTCCTTGATCGTCCAGTCGAGAATCTTGCGACCGAGTCCCTGTTTCTGGTGTGAGGGATCGACGACGAGGTCGCAGATGAATCCCCAGTAGTCATTGTCGGCCAGGGCCCGGCAGGCGCCGACGAGTGTGTCGCCTTGCCAGGCATAGCAGCAGACCTGGCTGTTTTCATAGGCAAGGCGAAGGCGTTCGGGACTCTGTTCGATGGGCAGGGGTGCAACCGTGTATATCTGCGACAGCCGATCCCAGTCGACCGTGTAGTCGACATGGTCATGGGTCGACAGCAGTGTGTAGTCACTCATGGCTCTGCCAACCTTTCCAGATCAATACCGTCCAAAAGCTCCACGTATATCGTAAGCATCTGGAGTCTGTGCGCTTCCTCGTCATCTGGTGGGTCTTTCATCGTACGCGCTGACCATACGAGCCAGTCGAAGAAGGCGCCACCCAGCATACGCTCTTCGCTCTGACCAGAGGTCTTGCTCAGTTCGGTGACGGCTTGCAGAATCGTGGCACGTTCCTGCTCGGGTGTCGCGTTGTCGTGTCTTGCATTGCCGACAAAGGCACCTGCATCGAGACACGAAGGACCGACGTTGCCTTTGGGGTCGATCGCCGTCCAATCTCGTTGTTCATCGAGCAGGATGTTGTAGTGATGCAGATCGCCGTGAAGAAGAATCTGTGGCTCGAAGGCCATGGCGAGCACCATCGCCTGTACTCGTGACAGCTGGTCGAGGTAGGGTCGGGACCGATCCAGGTCGGCGTCTCCGATGAGCTCTATTGTTTTCTCGAGTTGCTCAATCTTGTGTGGAAATTCATGGGGTTCGGCGACTGTGGTCTCGTGCAGCTGTTTCATGATGCGCCCAGCGATCTGGGCACGCTGGGGCTCGTCCTGCAATTCGATGAGCATGGTTCCTGGCTGAAAACGCTCGATGAGCATGGCGCTCAATTCGAGATCACTGTCGATCAACTGATTGATGCCGCGCCCGTTGTAGACCTGCAGCGCTCTGATCTCAGGATGAATGTGGCGTGCAATGCCAACCTTGAGCATCACCTGCTGCCCGTCGGGCATCTTGGCATAGCCAACATAGTTGGCTTTGATCTCCTGCGTCGCCGGTCCGAGCTCAAGACCCCACTTCGTGCGGCACTTCTCGAGGATGCTGGGCAACTCGGCAAGCCAGGCCGGGCCACCCTCAAAGCCCCCGGCATATCGGCGTAGTCTATCTGGGAACGCCGGAATCAAAGATTGGCCTCAAGGAAGGCGCGATTGATGGGGTCGAGATTCAGCGATCTCACGTTTGTGGCGGGCCTGAAGTCTGCGGCCTTCTCCCATTCGCTCTCTTCCTCCATGGCGTCAGGTCGATGTTCACCTGCCTCGGAGACGTAGATGAGTTGAAAGAAGTCGGGATGGGGATATTTGTACCCTTCAGGCGCGGGTTGCAGATGATGGAAGTAGGTGAAACCTACCAGCACCGGGCTATGCGCTGTCCAGCCCGTCTCCTCCAGGAGTTCTCGCTGGAGCGTCTCCTCGGATTCCTCGCCAGGTTCGCAGCGGCCGCCAGGCAGGATGTGGTGGTCGCCTTTGAAGTCTTCGATGACCATGATATCTGCGCCACGACGCAGAATGCAGCGTACGGAAGACACAAGACTCGCCGGTGGAACACGGTCTGAGATATAGGCGCAGACGTCTAGTGGCATGGTGCCATCTGCCCACAGGGCAGTCTCGCGAGCGATGGGCGTGAGTTTGTACAGGAAGCTCAGGTCGGTATCTGACCTGCTCATATTCTCACTTCGCCCCACACGAGCTTCTCGCGCTTGATCCAGCGTTCCATGATGGCCGCACCCCGAGTCAGCAGGCTCGCATAGCTGTGTTCGATATTGCCGCGGTTCTTGCCCCATGGCTGTGCATTGTGTCGACCACGAGCCTGCGTGATCGCACGTGAACCGGACATCGCGATGGTGAGGACTGGCCTTGGCGATCCACCATCTTCGCTCGCCGTCAGGGACCAGATCGAGACATCGCCTTTGCGACAGCTCTTGGCGTAGGTCAGGACGCAGTGGTGCATGGCGCGCCCGTCGGCGGCGAGATCTGCATTGTTGCGCAGGCGCCGAATGCGCCACATGGTGCGCTGTTTTCCCACTCGTTCGATGACTTCGAAGTCGCCTATCGAACCTTTCACAAATTCGATGAAGCGCACCTGGCGGCGTGACCGTGAGTGTCGCCCCTCGTGCTGGGCATCGGCTTGCGCCGCCCGTCCAATCTCCGCCTGCGCCAGCTCTTCGTGCCAGTCGTCGACCTGTCGCAGGAGTTTGTCGATAGATCGGGACTTCATCGACAGATTTGGCTGCGCGGGTGGCTCATGGGCAAGGGCCCCGCCTGGTTGCAGAATTTCCGCGCCGTCGAATTTCTGCTGCTGCAGGTAGTCGACAATGGGGCCTACATGGGCTGGGTCGAGCATGGGATGACGCAGAAAGAACGTGATGACCGTAGACCAGAAGTGTTCGTGTTCGAAACTGTTTCCCAACTGAGTTTGGCAAAGGGCATGCACCAGCGAGTCCCAGCCACCCTGACCGAGAATCTGCGCCCGTCGCAGGGCTATGGGGATCGGCGTCAGTTCGGGTGTCTGCAATAGCTCGTGCGCCATGCTCTTGGTCAGCTTGATTGGTATGTCCGAGGCAGTGCGAACGTTCGCACCGGTGCCCAAGTGGATGAACCACTCCTGCCAGCGTTGATGGTTCTCGTCCTCGGGCCCAATCCAGGCGGCATCGAGGAAGTCGGGGACATCTGGGTACTCGGCGAGCAGGTGACGGGCAAGCTGGCCAAATTGCCGCCGCGAGTTGCGTGAGAGCGGCTGCCAGTCGCTGGGCGCGCGGACGAAGTCTCTGTGGCGACGGGCCAACTGCATGAGACCCTGCAGGAAGGTGTTCTGCGGGTCTTCTGGTCTGTACGGTAATGCGGCGTCGAGACCGAAGAGTTTTCCCGAATTCTCGACGGCGAGGAGAATGTCGAAGAGGGCACGTCGTGATGGTGGATCGTCTTCCAGGGCGTGAAAGAGGGAACGGATGCGATAGAGATAGTCGGCGCCGAGTCGACCCTTGGGGACGGCCCGATCGTACAGCTGGCGGATCGTGTTGCCCGGATTGCGCGTCTGGCTGCGTTTGCGCGCCAGAATCGACTCCCCTTGGTGGACTTTGGCGAGGCGCAGTTCTTTGCGCTTCTGTTCATCGGACTTATGCAGCCCCTCGCTGAATCCTCGGGTACGACACCAGTCCTGATACTCTTTCTGCGAGGTCAGACCGAGACTCTTGATATGCGACTGAAGACTGCCGCGCAAGATGGCAGTCTGCACACGGGCGCGGTCGGCGTCGGCACGCTTTGACTTACGGCGATGATGAGCCATGTAAATCCCTCACGTCAGGTCCAAGAATGATACCTGCACCATCGTGATTCGTCTGGCTCAGTGTCAAGGGGTTGGGAAGGCGGATGCCGACTATATTGAGCCTCTATGAGCCTAGATACGACAACAACGGCGTATGCGGCAGATCGGATCTTCGACGGAGATCGTGTCCTGGAGGGACACGCGATACTCGTCGAAGGAGCCAGGATCAAGGGAGTCGTCCCTCTGGCAGACTTGCCCGCGACGATCTCCCTGGAGCAACACCCGGGCTGTACTCTGATCCCTGGTCTGATCGACACGCACATGCACTTCATGCGTTGGCAGGGGCCTGTCTTTCTCGCCTATGGTGTGACGACGGTACGAGATACGGGGAACGATCTGGCATGGATTCTACAATGCCGTGACGAGTGGTCGCAGCACGCGTGGCCGCGGATCGTAAGCCTGGGACCTCTGCTCGATGGAACACCTCCGGCACATGATCAGGTGGCGCACGCCATTGCTGATACGGACGGCGCCGTTGCTGCCGTGCGCGACACGGCCGCTGCCGGCGTAGATGGGATTAAGCTGTACGCCAGCATCGCCGCTGAGTGGATCCAGCCGATGACGGAAGCAAGTCACGCGGCAGGGCTGAAAGTGTCGATGCACTGTCTGCCACACGGTGTGCTCGTCGCTGGGCACGCGGGAATCGACGAGTTCTATCATCTCGACGGCATTCTCGCCGATGTCTGGCCCGACCATCCCCCTGGCTGGCTTCACGTCTGGGGTCATCCTGACTTCGACAAGACCTGGGATCGACAACAGCAGGTGGCCGACACGATCGCCTCGATGGATCTCGTGTCGACGCCAACTCTCGCCTACTGGGACAGCCAATGGCGCATCCGCTCGGCGGCTGGACCGTATGCGGAAGAGCAACTCTACATGCCTGCAGATCTATTTACGTGGGCTGCGGCAAAGCCAGACGCTGAACTGGGGGCGACATGGCAGCGAGCCTGGGAGGCGGCGCTACGTTTTCAGGGACTGCTGCTAGACCGCGACGTGCCGTCGCTGGCCGGAAGTGATACCCCCTGTGGTGGTATCCTGCCCGGGCAAAGTCTTTGGCGAGAGCTGAAGATGTTGGTCGCAGCTGGACAGAAACCGATCGAAGCTCTGCGCTCGGCCACTTCAGCGGCGGCAGACTTCCTCGAACGCCCTGAGCTGGGTCGCCTACGGCAGGGTGCAGTAGCAGACGCTGCTATTGTGAAGGGGGACCCGACAGCAAGCATCCCGGATCAGCCAGAGGTCACGAAAACGATCCGTCATGGGGTCACGTATGCGCCGAAAGATCTTCTGAAGGCAGCTGAAATGGCCGATCCCGCCTGGCGGCATGAACCATGGGGTAGACAGTTCAAAAAAGTTTCGGACAGATAAATACAGGACTCACTACGAAGGAGTTACTCATGTCTGCACGGGGCATTATCACCATCGTCGGACTCCTCGGTCTCATCTGGGTCACAGAGGTGCAGACACAGGCTGACAATGCAGAGACGGAAACAAGGACGACGGGTGTGCGGCTCGACCTGCAGGCTGAAAAGTCGTTCCCCGGATTAATCGTCAGCTGTCTGACGACGGCACTACGTGCCATCGGGCATGACTGGTCCAGCGAGTTTGTGCGCGGGTATGTAGGGTCGGCCTTTGCCATCGCCATGAAACCTGATGGTGGGAGACTCGTCCAGGCGGACACGCATGAATGGCACCACTTCTACGAGATGCTTGACTATTTCGACTATGAAACGGTGAATGCGACGATCCACCAGGACACTGGCGTCTCGCCCGAAGAGCATGCGCAAGCCAAACGCGAGGGCTGGAACATGGTTCGGCGTGCGATCGACGATGGCTATCCAGCCATCACGTGGCAGGCCATGACGAAGGAGCAGCGGGCCGCGGGCGGCAGGCTGCCATGGTTGTGGAGTCTGATCGTGGGCTATGACGAAGAGGCTGGCACGTATGACGTGCATCACGTCAACACGGGTGATTTCACGATTGCCTGGGATGCCTATGGGCACTCCGATCCGGTGAACTGGTTCTACGTGATGGTGTTTCGCGAGCAGACGAAGCCCTTCGATGCACTGGCGGCGAATCGTCGCGCTATCGAACGTGCCATCGAGACGTCAACAGGCATGTATCCAGGTGTGCCCACAGGTGGCGGCCACGACAACTATCCGAATGCTGTCGCCACGGCGCATGGTCATGCAGCGTGGGAGATGTGGATCGATGCTGCGAAAGCCGGGGGTCTGGCGGCGGGGGATGTGGAACAGCACGTGAGATTTCTCGTGCCCATGCGCACGGCTGCCGTGATCTATCTCACGGAGGTGGAGGTCTACCTACCCGAGAGGGCCCACGCCCCCTTGCGGGAGGCGTCCCTCATGTATGATGACGTGATTGACGCCCTCGGTGATCTTGGAGATCTGAGTGCCTCGGGTTTACTCGATGCACCGGATGCGACGGCCCTCATCAGGAAAGCTTACAATGCGGAGCGTGCCGCCGTCGTGAAGCTGCAGGAAGTGCTGGACGCGATCTAGCTACGCCTGCTGACACTCTCTTACGACTGATCGCGCACTCACCTGTCTCTCATTCATCTGTGGGGCGGATGTGTGCCTCGATGCGGTCAATCTTCTCACTCAGAGCGATCATCACATCCTGCGTGTCCGTCAGTCGGCGTTCGAGTGCCTCCAGGCGCTTTGGATCCGGCAGGAAGTGTCGCAGGCCAATCGCTGCGACTGCCACGAATGCCCCCAGAGGCAGGGTCCACAGGACAATGGACTTCATCCAGGACGAGCCCTGGGCAACAACGCTCCCCGCAGAATCGGTGGTCAGGGTGAGACGGCCGACACGTGAGTTGCTACCCGTCTTGCTGACATCAGGGGAGCCCCAGGGGATCCAGCGATGGCGTCCCTCCTTGTTCTGATCCAGGATGACGACATCGAAACCGATCTCCTCGCCAGCCGTCAGAGGTGGGGCGGAGTCGCCGAGGCGGAAAGCCCACTCGTAGGTAAGCTTCCCATCACGATAGGTGTAGTCGCCTTTGGTTGATGATGTGCGACGCCAACGTGTGCCATGTCCTGACGACAGCTCGCCGCGCCCACCAGATCCCGGGATCATCGCATACTGCGTCGGGTTGCGTTGCTTGTTCTTGAAGCGTGACAGATACACCTCGACACCGTCTGTGTTGCTCCAGCTATGGCCTCTGATGACGTTGTGGTCCTCAACGACGATCGCCAAATAGAGGATACCTGCCTGCGGTTCGTAACCGGTCATGAAGTACGCACCGGGGCGCTCCTGCGCCGCATACTGAATGCGCATCTGCGAATCCCAGTCACTGCGGTCGAAGGAGTACTTCTCCACGGAAGAGGGCCAGTCACCCAGTTCGCCATCAACGACCATGCCCTGAAGGATGGGGGCACGGACGCTGCCCGAGTGGTGTGCGCTGGCAGGGCGTGTACCGAGGCTCAATGCCAGAATCACCAGCAGTCCAAGCCATTTCATGACGGTCTCCTCATCTGGAACGCATAGTTGGTGCTCATAGAATCTTGTTCGAAGGGGACATCAGCAAGTCGCGCACCAACGCAGTGAGAGGCTGGGCTTCTGCCTGTGGGGGCAGATCGGCAGACCCATGCGGCCTCGAGGACCGGCGGGATCCGCCTGCGGTGTGGCGGATCCCGCCAGCGTGTGAGTTTTCGATTGACCATGTTCAGCTTCTCGATGTTGATTTCTGAGTCGTTCGTCGCATCGTATCGTGATGACAGCCCATGAGAGGCAAGAGATGAGACCCGAGAAGCGTATCGTGTGGATCGGTTTGATGAGCCTGACCATGCTCAGTGCTTGCGTCTGGCACAGGGGGTGGGCCGCCCATCGTGCCCAGTTCTCAGTCCACGAAACCTGTGAGGGGTGCAAAACCATCGCTGGAAAGATCGACAGTGATGTATATCGCGGGCCGATCGCTGACACGGTATATGTCCTGTCCAATGCCACAGTGGATCTGGTCTCGGGCGAGAGAATTCAATCAACCCATCTTGAATTCAATGGCGCGACGGGTCTGTTCAGGACGGCCGAGTTCACGGGGCGTATCAGTAGTGGCCGCATACAGGTACAGGTGGAAGGTGGTCGTGGCGTTTCCCTCTACTCCGAGTCGTCAGATGGCGTTGGGGATACGCAGTTTCTCTATCACGCGTCTCTCTCGTGTGGTGGGTCTGTGTTCAAGGGAGCGCTGATCGAGCTGCGCTGGATCTGATTTGCAGTCACCGACCATTGATCGAATCAGCTATGGTCCAGATTCGCTCAACTACATGACCGTCTGGCTCGCAGCGTCGAGCCAGCCCACGCCCGTTGTCATGCACTTTTACCCCGGTAGTTTTCTGGTTGGCGAGGGTCGCAGACGGAAGTCGCAGGCCATCTCCAACGACACAATGGCAACGAGTGTAGAGTTGCCCGTGCTTCGTGTGAAGCAAGAAATCCTACGGCTGCTCACGGCCGGTATTTCGGTCGTCGCGCCGGCGCATCGTCGACCAGATCTCCACCCCGCTCCGGCGCCATTTCATGATGCGGCTCGAGCTGTGCAATTCGTTCGCAGCGTGGCGTCAGACTGGAACATCGATGCGACCAGGATCGCCGCCACCGGCGCGTCCTCCGGTGCCTGCCTGTCTCTGTGGCTGGGCTGCCATCGGGATATGGCAAGTCCAAGGTCAAAGGACCCGATCGCTCGACAGTCGACTCGTTTGGCCTGCGTGGCGGGCAACTCCGCCGTCACCTCCGTCGATCCACGGTTTATTCGAGATCTGCTACCCGGTTCGGGAGAGCATGGCCGGTTCCAGCAACTGCTTGATTTCGACGTCCAGGCGGTTGATCGACTGCCGGCATCGAAATACCGGTTGATGGAAGAGATGTCGCCGATCCATCACGTTGATGCCGACTCGCCGCCGACGTTATTGCGCTACGATCACAGCCTTGATGCACCATACGGTATCCACCATCCAGTTTTCGGTAAGGCCTTCAAGGAGAGGATGGATGACGTAGGCGCATCATGTGATGTGGTCGCCGCGGGCAAGCCGATCATGGGAAGCCGGAAGGCGACGATTCCGGCGTTTCTCAAGGAACATCTGCTGTAGTCACGCCATCCTGGTTCAGCCAGCTGTTTCGTGTTCGCAATGCTGGCCGATGAATGGAAGCGGACAGTGGGTCCGCTCGCAGCTCATCTTTGCGATAGCCGCAATCAAGAGTGGGGGAACGATGGATCTAATACATGAGGACGTGGACAGGTTCTGGGAGATTTGGCAGACCCTCCCCATATCTGACCTGGATGCGTGTGCCAAGGTTCTGGAGGAAGAGTACCTGAATAAGGGGACGGCCGGGCTTCGTGACTTCTGGCGCCTCAGGATCGAGTCGGGGCGGCAGCTCGCGGATACAATCCGGGCTTTTCCCAGATACTATGCCTCGCTGCAAGCGACGTGTGTCAATCTGAGCACGCAGGAGGATTCTATCCGGGATGCTTGTTCTCGTCTCAATGACCTGGTTGGCCAATCGCCTCGGACAGATAGCTACTTCCTCATTGGCTGTATGAACTCAGCCGGAACCGTATCGGAGAGTGGCCTCCTGATCGGATTGGATATGATGGGTCGGTCTGAGTCTGCTCCTCTTGATGAACTTGGTGATTGGCATCGAAGCGTCGTGAGACCTTTGGATGAACTGCCGAGGCTTGTTTTGCACGAGTACGTACACGCCCTGCAGGAGACGTCGACGCCAAAGACTCTTCTTGCCAACTCGATCCTTGAGGGCACGGCAGACTTCGTCGTGTCCCTCCTCTTGGGTCGTCACGAAACCCCGCACCATCAGTATGGCCGTATCCACGAAGCAGACCTATGGGTTGAGTTCAAAGACGAAATGGGTGGGTCGGACATCGACAATTGGCTATGCCAAGGGGACAGCGCCACAGATCGACCTGCAGACTTGGGATACTTCCTCGGCCACCAGATCTGTGCCGCCTATTATGCAAGGCAGTCAGATCCACAGACGGCGGTTCGGCAGATGCTCTGCATTGAGAGCTTCGAGGACTTCGCCAGCGATAGTGGCTACGACGGGGAAGCGCCGGTAGCCAACAGCAAATGAACGAGATCCTCCCAGGCGTCTATCGGTTCAGCAAAGGCAAGAACAGCCGGAGCCATTGCTATCTACTCGTGCGGCCACAGGGGAATCTGTTGATCTGTCAGGCGAACCAGGGCTCCAGTGTCGTCGACTTCCTGGACGAGGTCGAAGGGCTCGGCGGTATTACTCAGCAGTTCGTACCTCACAGATGGGAAGCAGCATCGCGAGGCAGACTGCACGAGCTGCTGTACGAGCGCTTTGGCTGCACACTCAGCTTTCACGAGCGGGATCGGAAGAGGATCGAGAAGAAGACGGAATGTCCGGTTTCCGAGTTTGGAGACGAAGGTCTGGAGCTGGGCGGTGACTTCCATGCCATCGACATGGGACACACGGTCTTTCACTGGAGCTATCGGGGCAAACACTTTCTGTTTCCCGGCCACGCCGTCAAGGGGCACGACGAAGAGTGGCGCGTTCAGATGGACCCGCTCTTGGACCGGTCATCGCAGTTGGCCCGGCTGCTGGAGCTGCCGGTGGACTATCTGCTTCCGGGACATACGTCCCCAGATGACGACGATTACCACACCTTCACGGATCGCAGTCTTAAAGCGTACCACCAGGCGATACGGGAGAGTCTCACGCCTGCCGAGAAGAGCATCTACATTCGACTGCGACTCGGCGAGCGCGTCGAGGCAGAGCCGCTCTCGACGGGCACCTCGAGCCTGTTTACCAACTACGTCACGACGCACCTGAACACCCTCATCGAGGAGCTGGGGCTCTTCGCGATTCACCGCATGCCAGGTGGCGCCGCGGGTAAGATCGACATCCTTCTCAACAGTCTTGAACTCGCAGATACCTTCTTCTTCTGTGGCTTCAGGAGGGAGTTCGGCCCCCAGCACAAGTTCTGGGACGTGCTGCGCCAATATGTCGAGGAGGGAGGGACGCTGTTCATCAGCGATGCCCATCGGCAGGTCAACCCGCGTTGGATCGCCGGTGGTCAGACCTTCCCTGAGATCGCGGTCTGGGGTCATCCCACAGAGGATCCCGGAAAGGAGCTGACGATCTGTGAGGGGCATCCGGCTACGGGCGATGCGCCCGGGGAGGCGCGGTTCGAGAGCAGCTTATACGATGGTGGTAGTCTCGAGCCTGGCGATCAGGGCGCCGTGCTGGCGCGCAATGCATCGGGTAGGCCGGTCGCGGTGGCCGGAGAGGTCGGTAAGGGACGCGTGGTCTTCGGCTGTTTCTTCTTTCATACTCTCCGCGACCCGGCTCAGGGTACCAAGCGACAGCTTCTTCAGGGGATCTTTCGTTGGTTGGCCAAATAGATTGCCGGGCCGATCACCCCGGAACTCAGACAAGGGACCTACTCAGAGAGAAATGATGTCATGAGAATCAGAATCGTCGCTGCCTTTCTGTGGTTGGCAGTGCTTGCTGGGCACGAGGTGCTAGCCCAACAGGCACCAACCCAGTCTCCGGTTGTCCACGCCGATCAAACAGTGTCCTTGTCCCTCGAAGCGGCCGGCGCCGACTCGGTGATCGCCGTCGTCTATCAATTCGCCCGTATTGACACTGTTGACCTGGCTCGCGGCGAGGGGGGCGTGTGGCAGGCTACCTTCGGCCCCCTGGATCCTGGCTACTACCTCTACAGCTTTGTAATCGATGGGCGGTCTGCGACGGATCGACAGAACGATTACCGTACGAAGGATGTCTGGGCAATTCTTCTAATTCCTGACGATCCCCCGGCTTTCTACGAAGAGCAGGATGTACCCCGCGGCGTCCTGCACCACCACCGACACAGATCCGAAGCCCACGGGGACTGGCGGAGCTACATCGTCTACACGCCACCGGGGTACGAAACGGGTGATACTCCCCTGCCCGTTCTGTATCTGCTCCACGGAGGGGCTGATGGCTCCGATTCGAACCATCTCTTCTGGGAAGACTACGGGGCAGTGTCTGTCATCATGGACAACCTTATTGCCGACGCAACGTCGGTGCCGATGATTGTCGTGATGCCCAACATCCTTCTCTCTGCCGTGGAGGCACGGTCACTGGGGTTCTCGCCCAGGGGGTTCGAGAGGACATTCGGGGCGTTCCCGCAATACCTGCGTGAGGAGTTGGTTCCTGCTATAGATGGCGCGTACAGGACCAGGACGGATGCGACCGGTCGTGGTATTGCCGGTCTCTCGTTTGGTGGACTCATGTCTTTGGCAGCTGGACTGACGCACACGCACATGTTCGCCTGGGTTGGCACCTTCTCACCATATGTTCCACCGGAGGAACCAGGCCGGTACTCACCTGTAGGACAAGAGGAGTTCCTTCAAACCGCATGGTCTGCAGCTCGAGCCAGTCTGGAGCACGGAGAGGTGGGGCAACCGTCCAAACTGCTCTGGCACACGTGTGGCATAGCTGACGGGCTTTACGATGCAAATCAATCTCTCCTCGGGAATCTTAGCCGACGCCAGATCGACTACCAGTCTCGGTCGACCGACGGGCAGCACACGTGGTCCGTCTGGCAGGAGGACCTGCGGGCCTTTACAGGTCTGGTCTTCAAGTAAACCCGGGCGTCACTCCTGTTGCACATTCTGGTGATCTTGTTGTTCTTGAATCCATGACCCCTGCCACCCACAACTCCTTGCGTACGACCTGCTCCGCTCCATGATCCGCCTCTGTTTCGTCCTTCTGCTGGTGGCCGTCGTCACCCCGGTGTACGCCATTGAGTTCGTCGCCGTTGGTGCCGATGACGCGGCGCTGCCGTGGGACCAGGCCGAGCTATCGTCGCGGTTTGTCAGTATCCAGGCCGACAGCATCTGGATGTGGGATATCACCACCGAGGCCGATCTGACCCGTGGTCTGGCCGAGCGGGGCGGCTTCGCGCTCTACGCCGGTGAGACCGGGATTGACACACTGCGCACAACGGCGCTCTTCGACGGCGACCCGACGACCTACTTCGATCCGGACGAGCATGCCCTCATCGAACGCTCGTCCTCCATCCTCGTCGATCTCGGTGGCACCTTCAACATCAACCGTGTGCGTTTTGTTCCGCGTCTTGACGTAACTCATCGCAACCGCTTCCTGCAGGAGTTTTCCCTGCGTGCGGCTGTGATCCTGCCCCTCGGCAGCAGCGGCATTGTCCTCGAACGTGGTCTGGCGCATTTCCAGGCACCGAATGAGAACACCGAACCTGTCGTCGACCTGCGCTTCAACTCCATGAGTGCCCGCTTTCTGCAGTTGACGCCGTTGACCGGTCGTGCCTGGGAGATTGCCGAACTCGAGGTCTACAGCGACGGCACCGTGCCCCAGGGCGAGTATGTGTCCGTACCATTGCCGGCGCGGCAATCGACACCGGTGTGGGGCCAGGTGCGCTACGAGGGCGGCGATCTGGCGCAAGCGCCCTTCGTCGTGCAGACCCGGACCGGGCCCGATCCCCACCCCGTGCTGCACTTTATCAAGAACGGCGACGAGCTCGTGCCGATCGACGCGGCCTCGTGGGCGACGACGCTACCCGGTCTGCAGGGTCCAAGGGAGCCGAACCCGGAATGGAGTGGCTGGTCGACGGTGACCGAAGGTGCCGTGCGTTCGCCGGCACTGAACCGTTACCTGCAGTTCCGCGTGTCGCTGCCGGCGCCCGGCACTGGTCTGCGGGAGCTGCGCTTCGAGTACAGCTTTCCTCCCATCGCCCGCGACCTGGCCGCCGAGATCTGGCCGCGCACTGTCGCCGCCGGTGTCGAGACCGACTTCACTTTGTCCCTGGCGGCGGAGATGAAGACCTCTGGTGCCGTGCAAAGGCGGGATACAGGCTTTCGTCAGATCGAGGTGCGCACGAGCGCCGAGATTTCTCGTGTCGGTCGCGTCCTCGTCGACGACGAGGAGGTGTTCGCTACCGCCCAGATCGAGCCCGGTGTAGGCCTCAGCCTCAACCTGTGGGATCGAGTTCTGAAAGACGGCAGTTTCGTGCAGATTGAGCTCACCGCCGCCGCCCTGCGTGATCGTACCCTGTTCGAGGTGCGCGCTGTCGACCGACGCTCCGACCTCGAAGATGGACAATCTGTCGCCTACCAGCTGGCGCGCGAGGCCGACGTCGATGTATCGACGCCGGGGGGTGGGCTCATCGTCGACCTCGACGCCGACGGGAGTACCGGCGCGAACGAACTACTGGCCAACGTGCGCCTCCACAGTCCGGTGATCACACCCAATGGGGACGGTGCCAACGATGCGCTACAGGTATCGCTGTCGCTGCTCAAACTCCTCGAGCCGGTGCGCCTGCGCCTCGAGATCTTCGCCCTCGACGGCCATCTCGTGCGCCGCGCGGTGGATGCGCCCCACAACAGCGGCAATCTGACCCTGAGTTGGGATGGCCTTGATGACGCCGGCCGGGTGGTGCCGCCAGGCAGTTATCTCTACCAGATCCGGCTTGACGCTGATGCGTCCAAGGCCCGTCATCACGGCATCGTGAGTGTTGCGTATTGAGACGCCTGCGCGCCGCCGTTGCACTCCCGCTTCTCGCCGTGGCCATCGGTGCTCAGGCTCCTGAGGAGCCCGTCGATCCGGGCTACCGCGTCACCGGCAGCCAGGTCGTCGTCGAAGGCGCCGAGCAGTGGGCGGCGTGGGAGGCACCGGAGGGGGCGGCCGTAGTTGATGAGGATGGTTCTGTGTCGCCACGACTGCTGCGACAGCGAACGAATGTGACACTGAACGCCGAGAGGTTCTTCTTCTACGACGGCGATCAGGACACAATCTACGGCGGCGTGCGCAACACCCGCTCCGGCGCCGAAACGGCCGCACTCGCTATCGATGGTGACTTGACCACGTATTGGGAACCCGATCAGACGACTCCGGTCGACGACTGGGTCCTGGAGGTCTACCTCGGCCGTTCTGTCGTCGTCGAGCAGGTCATCGTGCGTTTTGCTGCGGAAGGGGAGGGAGATCCGTTCCTCAAGTTTCGCGTGCGGTTGTCCGACGGCAGCGATTTCATTCACCGCACCAGCGTGCTCGAATACTTCCGCGCCGGCCAGGTGAACGTCGCCAACAAGGAGCAGCGCGAGTTCGTCTTCGATGTGCGCCCGCAGCGGCCCGTGCCGGATGGCGTCGCAGGGGAGGTCGTGCAGTTCGTCCGCATCGAGGCCCTGGCCACCGACGGTCCACGCGGACGCGAGGTCGATGCCGAAGCGTATGCCGCCCTGCCCAGTGGGGAACAAGGGGCCATCGACTACTTCCGGCGCACCGTGACAGGACGCGTGCTGCCGGTGGACGAGTTGACCTGGATCGAGCTGTCCGATGAGGAGCGCGGTCCGGTCCACTATTTTCGCTGGGAGCGGCCGCGGCTGGCCGAGATCGAGGTCGTCAGCCCGGGGGAGAACATCGTCCTGCTAACTCAGGAGCGAGTCAACCGGGAGCAAGGAGTCCTGGGTAATGTTCTGCGTGCCCTCACGACCGATGGCAATGTTGGCTCGGAGTCTTTGATCAAGCCCTACGACCAGCTACGCGACCGCAACCAACTCGACATCGATCTGGGTGCCAAGTACTGGCTCGACCGAATCCGCATGGTGGCGTTGCACAAGCCGATGCGGGCATACCAGGTGCTGGTCTCGGACGGCTCCTTCGATCCCAGCGGCGAACGGTTGTGGAACGAGTTTGAGGAGCGTGCCAACCGCGAGCGCTACCTGCAGCTCCAGGAAAGTTTTCCGCTGCAGGAGGTCCGCTACATCCAGGTCCGGGCACTGCAGCTGCTCGGCACGGAGACCGAGGCTGGAACCCTCGCCGAGTTGCAGGCCTACGGGGAGGGTTTCGTATCTGAGATTGAGCTGACATCGCCCGTCATCAAGCTCGGGGCGTCGCGCATGTTCACGAGCCTGTCGTGGGAGGGCGAGGTGCCCAACGACACACGCATCGAGATTCGCACGCGCACCGGCGACGATCTGACCATCGTGCGAAATTATTTCGACAGGTGGGGTCGCGAGATGAGCCAGGAGGCCTGGGAGGCGGCGCGTGAGGAGTTCCGTGGTCGCGTGGAGGTGCTGGAACTACCCGGCCCCCGATGGAGTAGCTACAGCGAGCTCTATCGCGAGTCCGGGGAGATGTTCCGGTCGCCGAGTCCGCGGCGCTACGCCCTCGTCAACGTCCGACTGCGGACGACGAACCCGCAGCGTCGGGCGCTCATCCGCCGCCTGCAGATCGGCCTGGCGCCGCCACTGGTGGACCAGACCTTCGCCGAGATCGTCCCGTCGCGGGAAGTCGAGCCCGGCGTCGACACGGAGTTCACGATGTATCTGCGGCCGCAGTTTGCGGTAGGCGATCCCGGCTTCGACGGCATTGGCCTGCGCTCGTCGTCGACGGCACCTGTGGAGCTACTCGGTCTGCGCGTCGGCTCCGAGACGCAGCTACGTTTCGGCACCGGGCAGGATCTGTTGGGGGAGTCCCGTATCGAGTCCGTCGATGGCGGTGTCGACATTATTCTACCAGAGACCGAGCGCAGCTCCGGCAGGGTCTACGAGATGCGTTTCCGCACTCAGGTCTTTCTCTCGGGAACGACGTTCCAGGCGTTGCTGTCGCTGGACTCGCGGCCTGGCGTCGTGCAGCAAGCCAGTGACGGCGACGCTGTCGGCTTCGCGCAGAGCCAGACCCTCGTTGCTCTGTCTCAGCTGCGTCCCGGCCGCCTGCTCGATGATCTGCAGATCGAGCCGCCCGTGCTCACGCCAAATGGCGATGGCATCAATGACCACACCATCATCGGCCTCGACGTGTTCCAGGTGCGCGGCAGCAACGCTCGCATCGATGTCGAGGTCTTCGATCTGGCCGGCGCCCGGGTCCGCGACCTGTCGCAAACCGCGCCGTCGCCGAGCGGCCGCCACCAGATCCGGTGGGACGGCCGAGACGAGGGCGGCCGTCTTGTTGCGCCTGGCATCTACATCGTGCGCGCCGGCATCAATGTCGACGCGTCGACCTCCGCTTATCGCACAGGGCTCGTCCATGTCGCCTATTGACCGGCTCCTGCGACGTGCGGTGCCGGGGCTGGCGATGCTGGCCTGCGCCTTGCCATTCTGTGCTGGTCAGGTCTGGGGCCAGTCGTACGGCGCCCAGGCAACGTCGCTTCTGGCCATGCGCGCCTCCGACGAGCTGCATCCGCAGTTCGAGGTGGCCTACACGACCCCGGCCCTCTACAAGTGGTACGGCCCACGGAATCTGCCCACCGGCTACCTGCGGCCGTGGTACCAGAACCAGCTGACCAGCTACGCGGAACAGCACTACCAGCGGTATCTCGAGCCGGAGCTGGAAGGGGTCGAGTGGCACGACGCCTTCGGTCGGCGTCTGGGACGGGGTTGGCTCGTCTACACCTGGGAGCAGGAGCAACCCGGGCGCAACAGCTCACGGATTCAGCAGGGCAGATTTTACAGCAACGTCTTCGGGCGTCTCGTCATCTCCTCCGATACGGCCGGCGGTGGTACCTACCGGCTCATGGTAGGCTCCGAGATCGACGCACGGCTGACACCGATGACGTTCTTCAAGCCCAACTTCGAGGGTGTCCGGCTCGACTATGGCACCGATCGCCTGTCGTCGACCTTTCTTTTCTCCCGGCCCTCCGACCCTGGCAACGCGCCGCGCACCAACTTCACTCATGTCGCAGCGGGCCACGCCGAGATGCAGTTGTTCGATCTGGCTAAGATCGGCGTCACCTACGTCAACGCTCACACTGCCAACTCGGAGGACGAGTTCAGCGTTGGCAACCCGCTGGCCGGGGTGCTGACGACGTCGCAGAACCAGCCCCTTTCGACCCTGTGGGTGCAGGTCCGCGACGACTCACCCCGGGACGGCAGCGGTGGGGCCACGGTGTTCGGCCACGACATCATCCTTGTCGATACCGCGGGTGTCGAGTTGCGTGGTTCAGAGATCGACTTTCTGCCCGCCATCTCCGGTGCACGGCTGCGCGACGGCGCCCTCGTTGCCGATGGCTCGGAGACGATGCTCTTCGAGTACGACCTGGCCAGCCTGCGCGAGTTGGGCATCGAACCAGAAGCGATTGCCTCCTCCGCCATCGAGATGGCGGTGGCCAACGACTACCGAATCGAGATGGCTTCCGACCTGCAGACCGATGGCGAGCGATTCAGTCCCGAGACCGTGTTCCTCACCTACGCGCGCGCCGATGGCAACGTGCAGGACGACAGCAACGGCGAGTTGCTGCAACTGGGATACGGTCTGCCGACGGGCAACGAGCTCATTGGTTTGAACTGGGACTTCGTGCATTGGGGCGGGCTGTCAGTGCAGGGCGAAGTGGTGCTCAACCGGCAGCATCGGCGATATCCCAACACGCGCACGGAGGACCGGCACGAGATGGTGCGCCGGGCGCATGCGGCCTACGGCATTGCCGCCTACCAGCGACTGCCCATCAATCTGTTCGTCGAGGCCTTCAACATCGCCGATGCCTACCGGACGAACTTCTGGCTCACACAGGCGGGTGGCACCGTTCAATATGCGGCGCCGGTGCCGATGTTGTATGAGTTCGTCGACGACGACGATGATCACGACTCCATTCCGGAGTGGCAGCGGCCCTTCCAGCGCTCCTCTCAGGGCATCGCCTGGCCGGGCTACGACGCGGACGGTGATTTCCTGCACGACTACAATCAGAACAACAACCCACGGCCGGCGCCGACGGTGTCGATCCCGGGACGGCCGTCGAATGTGCCGACGAATCGCAACCGCAACCTGGTGCCCGACTACGAGGAGCCCTTCCTGCGGTACCGCTCCGACCGGCCCGAGTTCCTCTTCGGCGTGGATATGAACCACAATGGCACGCCCGATCCCTTCGAGAACGATCTTCTGCCCGACTACCCTTACAAGGCCGATCACCGAGGCATCAACGCCTACGCCAAGTGGTCACCGACACCGCAGATCCGGCTGTTGGCGGGGCGCCAGGACATGGGGCTCATTTCCGGCGACGGCAACACCGAGTCATGGTACGGCATGCTGACATGGACTCGCCGCCTGGGTCGTGGCGGTCGGCTGCGGGTGTTCGACTTCGCCGCCCTCGTGCAGGATGACATCGCCGATCACTTGCAGGCCTGGGTGCAGCCTCAGGGTGCTGTTGGTCGCATGCGCGACGTGACTGATCTGCTGCCGGCCCAGGATACCTGGCGTAACACGCTCTACATCGACGCCGATCAGCGGCTGCCGGCGGGGTTACGCTTGTTCCACCGCCTCAAGTGGGAGCGCTGGTGGCAGCGACGTGACCGCGCCGAGGTGGCCGACGAAGAAGGACGCATGCGCTCCGGTTTTCTCGGGGTCATCAACAAGGGGGAGTGGACGATCCCCATCGGCCTCAGCGTTCTCGAGCCGCGGGTGAAGTCAGAGTTCCGGGCCGACCGGCCGTTCAGCACACGGCTGCCAACGGCTCGTAGTCACGAGATCTCCGCCTACCTGATGTGGACGCAGCCGATCTTCGCCGAGCAGACCTCCGTCAACTATTATGCCGGCTACGGGCGTCAGCTCTTCGACACCGAACTGCAGGTAGGCCTCGAACTCGACCGTTTCTGGATGCTTGACGGCACACGGCCAGACGTCGGCGAGGACTTTAAGGGACAGACCGTTGTGGTGCAGATCATCAACCGTGTCGGCTACCTCGGTTACAACCTGGTCACTCGAGCCGGCATTCAGTATGGACGTCGGGACTTCGAAAGTATCGAGGACGAACGCACATCGACGCTGTTCGTCACGATGAACGCAGGCCTCCAGTGAAGCGACCTCGCGGCATTCGGTTGCGCTGGCTCAGTTGCCTGGCGCTGGCTCTCTGGGCCACGGGGGCGCAGGCTCAGCTGCGTACCTACATCCTCGGTGATCGTGCTCAACCGTGGTCGGAGGGAGGTGGCCTCGTGGAGCCCGTGCGCAACACCGGGTCGATCTTCAGTGCCCGTCTCGACACGGGCAATGTGCCGGGTGATGACATCGAGTTCTTCGCCCGTCCGGGATGGATCAGTCCACGCTTCTTCGATGGCCAAACCAACATCGCCAGCCTCGTCATTGACGGCCCGGGCCGAATCAGGGCGCCAAACTCCCTCAACATTCCCCCATCGCTGCTCAAACTGCAGCTCGAGGGCATCATCAACGGCGACCACGACATCGCCTACGAGCGCAAGCCGACGACATTCCAGCCCGAGATGCCGGCCTTCGGCATCTGGATCATCCTTGACTTCGGTCGTCAGGTGGGGGTCAAGGGACTGCGGTTCTACCCACGCAATACCATCGAGGCAACTTCGCAGACGCCATTCGAAGACGACTTCCTTCGTGGTTTCGAGCTATGGATCAATCCCGAGGTCACGAACTCCGCCGAGGGTTTTCCCGATGTCCTCGTCGAGCGCCGCCCCGACAATGACGACGCTGTCGTCCAGATCGACATCGACCCCCGCTATGTACGCCTGGTTAAGCTACGCTCGCTGACGGAGACCCCTTTTGAAATCGACGAACTCGAGGTCATCGGCTCCGGCTACATGGGCGAGGGGACCTGGGTCTCCGATCTCATCGACCTGGGCGGAGGGGCAACTGTGGGCCCGGTGAGCTGGCGCGAGAGTGTCGTCGGCGAGGAGGCGTTCTCCAGCACGCAGGTGCGGGTCCGCACTGGCGATGACGACACACCGTTGCGCTTTCAGCAGCGTGCTGCGCCTGAAGATCCCTTCGGCCTCGATTCCGTGCTCGTCACCGAGGTGGATGCCGAGACATACTGGGACCTCGATATCACTGATCGTGCTGGCGTCGTTGACGACGTCGAGCACTGGAGCGAGTGGAAGACGGTGGACAACGGCGGTCTGATCGGTGGCCGGTTGCCCCGCCAGTTCGTGCAGTTCGAGATCGGCTTTGCAGGGCGCATCGCCGATACCCGGCAACTTGACTGGCTGCAGTTCGACTATCTGCAGCCACCGATCGCCGACACCCTGCGAGCCGAGGTCTTTCCGCGCCGATCACAGGTCGAGGAGCGGGCCACATTCCGCTATGCGGTGCAGTTGCGCAGCAATGGTGATATCCTTGGCTTTGACGAGCTCGAGGTCGATACAACGGTGCCAGTGGAAAACATCCGCGACGTCACCGTCAACGGTGTCCCCGTGTCCTTCGAAGTGGCGTACTCGCGACACGATGCCTTCCGCCTGCTCCTTCCCCTCATCGACGGTGACGGCGATGTGCTCGAATTTGCCTTCGATCTGCCCGTGTTCCGGTTCGGCACGACCTTCTCGGGGCGTGTCGTGAACAGCCGCTTCGCGCGTGTACCGCAGCGGCTCGAGGCGGGCAACGCCATAGACTTCGGCCCCGGAGACTTTGCTGATCTGTCCAACCTGTTCGTGGCGATCCCGGAGGAGCGCATCGGCAAGTTGGTGGGCACGATCGCCCTGTCCGGCGAGGTCATCACGCCGAATGGTGACGGCATCAACGATGATGTTCTCGTACAGTTTAACCTGCTGCAGCTCGTCGATGTCGCGCCGGTACGTTTCGAGGTCTTCGACCTGGCCGGCCGACGCGTTGCCAACATCGACATCGGCGAGCGGTCCCTGGGACCGGTCGATTTTAGTTGGGACGGCACCGGCTCAGATGGCCGGTTGCTGACACCCGGCACCTACGTGTGGCGGCTGGTGGTAGCGGCCGACGCCTTCGACGAGGAGCATCTCGGCATCTTGGTGGTCGCATACTGATGACAAACCGGTATCACACAGCGGTGATCCTCGCCCTTTGTTTCCTGCTCGGCACGGCGACGATGGTGGCGGCTCAGGACTATGGTGCGCGCTTGGGCACGGTCAAACGTGGCGGCCGCGTCAGCTTCGAGCCCACCGGCCCCGGCGTGTTGTTCGATGCCCTTGATCCGGCCCTGCGCAAGTGGTACGTGCCGCAGGAACTTTACGCCGAATACCAGTGGCAGCAGTGGCAATACTCCAACTATGCCAGAGAGAACTACCAGCGCTACGTGTCGACGTCGCTGGAGGGAGACTACTGGTACGATGTCTATGGCAACATGCTGACTCAGGGTTGGCTGATCTACGACTGGCGACAGGAGAATCCGACCCCCTTCGGCAGTGTGCTGGAGAAGAGCAGCCAGTTCAACCAATGGTTCTCGTCGGTGGCGATCGCCTCCGATCATAAAGGGCAGTACCACTTCGCCATCACCGTCGGCTCGAAGATCCGCACGACCCTGACGCCGATGACGTTCAGCAAGCCGAACTTCGATGGCATCCAGTGGGACTTTGTCTCAGACAAACACGCCGTCACCCTGCTGTTGTCCCGCATCAGCGAGCCAAACTCGCCGACCTTCTTGCCGGAAGGGCTGACGAGCAACACAAATCTCTTCGGCGGCCGCGTGGAAGCGCGGGTAGGGGACTTCGTCAAGGTTGGCGGCACCTTCGTCAACGCCCACCACTCGGTGACGCAGCTGGATGCCGTCAATGGCGATGTGTTCTCCGGTGCCTTGGCGGAAGGGCAGAACTTCAGTGTCGTCGGCCGCGTACAGGCGCGGATCTCCGATGATTCGCCGGATGACGGCGAGGGAGGCGGCGCGCTGTTCTCCTACGACCTCGTCATTGAGGACCTCGAGGGGCAGACCTTCCGTGCCTCCGAGATTGGCTTCCGGCCGTTGGTGGAGGGTGGCTTTCAACGCCGCGGGTTCCTCGCTGCCGATGGCCACGAGGAGATCCTGCTGACCTACGACTTCAACGACCGCACGTATACCGGTCCCGATCCCACCGAAATCCACCGGGTCGAGATGGAGCTCGTCGTAGCCAACGACTACAGCATCGACATCGCCTCCGATCGTCAGCGCAATGCCGATGGCGCCATCGTCTTCCTGCCCTACACCCGTGCTCGGGGCAACGTCAAGGATGGCTCCAACCAGCGCGTCCTGCGTTTTGACTACGGTGTGCCGACGGCGAACCAGATCGCCGGCTTCACCGTCGAAATGACAGACCTGCAGGGCATCGACGGCTACTTCGAGATGAACGTTAACACCCGTTATCGCAAGTACCCGAACCCCCACACGAAGCGTCACACGGTGGACAGCGATCGTGCGATCGGCTGGCTCGCCAATCTGTCACATAAGAGCCACCCGTGGTTCACCTTCTTCGAAGCCTTCGGCATGGATCCCGGTTACTCGACGTCGATCGTCGCCATCGACAAGGACGAGGGGGTACCCGACTACGACAACCAGCTCGAGCGCTATGAGTTCGTCGCCGACAATGACGATGCCGATCAGTTCGCTGACCGTCGGCGCAAGGGCTCGACGGCAGGCGACCGCTACGTCTTCCCCGGCCTCGACGAGAACAACGACCGCCTCTGGGACTTCAACCAGAACGACAACGAGGACCGGCCCAACCTTCTGCCCGACTGGGAAGAGCCCTTCCTGCGCTACTACGCTGACCGGCCGGAGTTCCTGTTCGGTGTCGATGCCAACCACAACGGCACGGTGGACCGGTTCGAGAACGACGAGGAGCCCGATTACCCCTACCGGCGCGATCAGGAGGGCTACAACGTCTACGCGGGAGTGCACCTGGGACCGGATGTGCGTTTCACGGTCGGTCGCATGCGGGTCAAGCAGCTCTCCGATGATCGCCACAACCGTGCCGTCTACGGTCAGCTCGCCGTCGACTTCAGGTCCTCGGCCTGGGGTCGGCTGCGGCTCTTCCAGGACCTGCGTCGGGTTCGTGACACGATCCGGGACGACCTGCTGCAGTGGGTGCAGTTGCCGAACACTCGTGGGAGTCTTCGTCTCGTCATCGACGAACTGCCCGCCCAGGACACTTGGGTGAACAGCACCTGGCTCGGCTGGGAACACGAGCTGATGCGTGGCCTGAAGCTCGACAATCGGATGAAGTGGCAGCTCTACCGCCAGCGGGAAGACAAGCTCGACCTCGAGTTGCGCGGTCACCGCCGCGCCTCGTGGTTCTACGGCCTCGTCAACAAGGCAGAGTACAGCCTGCAGCTTGGCACGTGGACCCTACAGCCCCGGTGGAAGAGCGAGTGGCTGCACGACACGCCAGTGCGCCGTTCCCTGCCACAGCGCCACGAGCTTGACGAGTTATTCATGCTCGTCGTCCGCCACCCCATCATGCAGAAGAGCTTCGTCGAGGGCGGCGTCGAGTACCAGCTATTCAACCAGCTGAAGGACCCGGTGCCGCCGGGTGCTGAGCCCGATTTCACGGGGGTGACGACGACCGTGCAGATGACAAATCTCTCCGACTATCTCGGCTACCGGCTCACGACGACTATTGGTCTGGAGGTCACCCGTCTCGACCTGCGCTTCGAGCCCATGCAGACACGGACCCGGGGCTTCTTGACGATCTATGCCGGCATCGAGCGTTAGGAGTCAAATGACGTCGACGCGCGCACCCGTGTCCCGCATCCTGGTCCTTGTCCTGCTGGCTCTCGCTCTGCAAGCTCTCGTCGGCTGCAACGGTGACGGCTCGGCGCCGGCCCCGGTGGCACCGCCGGACCCGGGTCCCTCGCCGTTCGTTGATCCAGCACTCACGCAGGCCGTGCGCGGCGCCCTCGGCCTCGACGCTCACGAGCAGTTTGTTGCGGCCCACCTCGACACGCTCAGCCAGCTGGTTGCCCGCGGTCAGGCCATCACGAGTCTGGAGGGTCTCGACACGCTGGAGGCCCTGCAGGTGCTCGACGTCGGCGACAATCTCATTGGCGACCTCGAACCACTCTCGGGTCTGACGCAGCTCACGCGGCTCGACGTCAGCAGCAACGCGGTGACATCGCTGACGCCACTGCGCACGGTGCGCAGCCTGCAGATCGTGTTCGTCGAGCACAATCTGGTCACCGATGTGTCGCCGCTGTTCTTCCTGCCCTTGCTGGAGCGGGTTGACCTCTCCGGCAACCCGGTGCCGGCCGCCGACCTGCGGCGCTTGTCGGAGCGCGGTGCCGAGGTGCGTTACAGTGGCCTGCTGGAGATTGCTGTACTCTGCGACGAGCCACCCGTCGTGCGCAGTGGACGGTTGACCATCGAGCGCCTGTTCGATCTGCTCAAACTCCCCAATGCCAACCGTTGCCTGGAGATTGAGGGAAGCCTGACCCTGTCGAACTTACCGCTGGCGAACCTGCAGGACTTGAGCACCCTGCGGCGTGTGGATGGGCCGCTCCGTATCCAGCGTAATGCGCTGTTGGTGGAGATCTCCGCGTTGACGAGTCTGTCGGAGGTGACTGGGGGCGTGCAGATCAGCCAGAACCCCCTTCTCGAGAGCCTCGACGGCCTCAAGGCACTGGGCACGATCGGTGGCCGCCTGCAGATCCTCAACAATGCCGCGCTGGCTGACCTCGGTAGCTTCAGCAACCTCGGTCAGTCCAACGGCATCACCATCAGCGGCAACCCCAACCTGCAGAGCATCGCTGGACTCGAGGCAGTGGAGCAGGTTCTCGGCTCCGTCGTCCTCAACGCCGCCGGTGTCACGTCGCTCGAGGGGCTGCACAATCTGCGCACTATTCAGGCAGGCGTTCTCAGTATAGCGAACAATCCCGTCCTATCTGATCTCCGCGGTCTGCGCAGCCTGGAGACGGTCTCCGGGGGGGTGACTATCCGCGGCAACGCCAGCCTGCAGACCCTGGATGGGCTCGATCCGGGCCGCGTTGGCGGCCGCGTTGCCATCGAGAACAACCCGAGACTCTCCAGCACGGCTGTGAACGACTTCGAAGAACGTCTGCGCCAGCGCGGCTTCGACGGTACGTTCAGCAACCGTAACAACGGCGATTTCTAGCGTTCCTCCGGTCGCCGGCCCATCGCGCCCTCGCCTCGTCGCACCCCCGATTCCAGCAACTTCGAACTTGACGCCGGGCCCATCCGGGCCGTTCGTGGGCACCGGTGCATCCAACTAGAGGGCGCTGATCCCGGCGTAAGATCACACTCACTTCGAGGTTGAGGACTGACGATGCACCGATCTGTCCGTGCGCTCATTTTGTGCTCCGCGCTGCCCGCCGCGCTGTCGGCCCAGATGCAGTTTTCCGACCAGGCGCTGGCCGCCGGTGTCGCCGATGAGGGGGAGGCCAATGGCGCTGCCTTCGGTGACTTCAGCGGCGACGGGTTGCCGGATCTGTTCGTCGCACGATTGGGACGCAGTGCGCGACCGTTGCTCTACCGCAACGAGGGGGATGGGACCTTTGCCACCGCCGATTTGAATGGCGTGTCTTCCGGCTCAACCATGGGCGGGGTCTTCGTCGACTACGACTCCGATGGCGATCTTGATCTGTATACCATCAGCTTCTTCCGTCCTAATCAACTCTTCGAAAATGTGGATGGGCGCCTGATCCTCGCCGACGATGCGCTCACCGATCCAGGGGCCTCAACGGGCGCCGCTTTTGCCGATTACGACCGCGATGGCAGGGTGGACCTGTTCACGACGCATCGTGGCGCCAATGCAAACCAGTACTGGAGCAGGCCGGACCAGGCCGGCTTTGTCGAACTAAGCGATTTCCACAGCACGCTGGGCTCGGGCAGAGACAGCTTTGGCGGGCTGCCTTTCGACTATGACTCGGACGGTGATGTCGATATCTACGTGAGCAACTGGGGCTTTGCCAACCTGCTGTTTAGCAATCAGGGACGGGGCAGCTTTCTACAGGTCGCCAGGGAGGCGGGGCTCAGCGACGAGGGGTGGTCGATCCTGAGCCTGCCAGCGGACTACGACAACGATGGTGATCTCGATCTCTACACTCTGCGCAGCCAAGGCCAGGCGAGCAGTCTGTACATGAACGAGGTTGGACGATTCGTCGACGTCGAAGCAGGTGTCGGCGGGACCGTCAGTGCTACCGGCGGGGCGTGGGCCGACTTCGACAGCGACGGCGATGTGGATCTACTGGTGTCCACCGCGGGAACGACGGCGCTCTATGAAAACCAGCGAGATGGTACGTTTGCCGACGTCGGTTCGGCGTCACTGCCCGCCGCCGCCCTCGCAGCCGGACTGACAGGTGGGGTGGCCACGGCCGACTACGACGCGGATGGCGACATCGATGCATTCATCGGCCACCTCGAAGCAGCGGATCTGCTCCTGCGTAACGACGCATCCGCCTCCGGACGCTGGCTGCAGGTGGAGTTGGTCGGACGACCCGGACAGACCGTGCTCGGGAGCCGTGTACGGGTGCACTCCGACGATAGCGTTCAACTGCGCGAGTACGTCGTGTCCACGCAGATCGGCACGGCCTCGGGTCACGAGCTGCACTTTGGCCTCGGTGACAACGAGCAGGTCGAACTCGACATCCACTGGGCGTCGGGGCAGCAGCAGACGCTTCCAAGCATCGCCGCCAACCAGCGCCTGCGTCTGCGCGAACCGGTTCCCGGACGGGATCTGAGAATCGACACGGTCACAGAACCGAGTCATGCACCGGGTTGGCGGCCGCTGGCGTTCGAAGTGATGGTCAGCAATGTGGGCGTCGCCCCGGTCGGCGGCACCGGTCTCACTGCCCGCGTCGAGGTTCACGATCGCGTGCAGTACGAACAGCGGCTCGAGGTCCCCACCCTTGCCCCGGGTGAGTCGGTGCCGCTGCGATTCCCGGTGTGGTCGCCCGCGATGGCAGGGGAGCACCGTTTCACCTTCGCCCTGGACGTCGATGACGACGTGGCTGCCAACAACCACTGGGTGCGGGCCCATTCCCTGCACGACTTCGACGACGTCGCCTCACAGCGAGGTGTGGCTGACACCGGTCCGGGTTTTGCCGCTGCCTGGGCTGACTACGACCGCGACGGCGACCTCGACCTGTACGTATCCAACGGCGCAACGGCGGGCGACGCGGCCAACGTCCTGTACCGCAACGACGGCGACACCGGATTCACCGACGTTGCCCTGGCGAGCGGTGTCGCCGACGACGGCAATGGCACGGCGGCGGTCTTTGCCGACTTCAACAGCGACGGTTGGGAAGATCTGTTCATCTCCAAGGGGGGATTCAACACCCAGGGACAGGCGAACCGACTCTTCCACAATAACCACGACGGCACCTTTGCCGATGTGTCGGCTGCGGCAGGACTCGATGTGGTGCTGTCGAGTTATTCGGCGGCGGCAGGCGACTACGACCAGGACGGTTACACCGATCTCTACGTCTCGCAGTTTCGCGGGCAGCCCAATCAGCTCTACCGTAACGACGGCAATGGCGGCTTCGAAGAGGTCGGCATTGGTAGCGGGATCGTCAGCTTCTTCAACTACGGCGGCAGTGCGGCCTCCTTCGCCGACTACGACGCAGATGGGGACGTGGACCTATACGCGAGCATCTTCGGCACCTTCGACAGGTTCTACGCCGACGTGGGTGCAGCGCAGTTCGGCGTCTCGGAGGTCGGCAACGAGGGGGATGCCGTGGGCATCACATCGGGGGACTACGACAACGACGGCGACCTCGATGTTTACGTCATCAACCAGAGCCGGCGCAGCACGCTGTCCCGCAACGATCTCGAAACCTCCGCCTTCGTCGACGTCGGCGAGGAGAGTGGCACCGAAAATCTGGCCCTCGGAGCTGGCTGTGCCTTCGGGGATTTTGATGCCGACGGTGATCTGGATCTGTTCGTCGTCAATGGGGGCTCCGCGGACCGGGTGTTCATGAACCGGGGCGACGGCAGCTTCGTCGATATGGCCGCCGCCTTCGGCATGGCGGACACGTCCTGGGCGTGGGCCGTGACGCTGGCCGACTACGACAACGACGGCGATCTCGACGTTTACGTGGTCAACGAGAGGTCGGCGAACCGGCTCTACGACAATCGCAGCAACCACAACAATTGGCTGCAGGTGGGGCTTCGGGGTGTGGAGAGCAACACCGAGGCACTGAGTGCGCGCCTGCAGCTGTACGCCGGGGAGCGTGCGTGGACGCGCGTCGTCAACGCAACGTCGGGTATGTCGCACAGCAGTCGCGTCGTGCACTTCGGGCTGGGACAGACGACACGGTTGGATTCGCTGCTGGTGCAATGGCCGCGGGGGCTCACCGAGCGCTTCGTTGATGTGCCCGTCAACAGCCGGCTGGCGGTGGTGGAGGGGCAGGTGCTGACGGCGGTGCAAGAGACAACCGGTGACGTGCCCGGGGCCTTCGCGCTGGCGTCGAACTTCCCGAACCCCTTCAACGCCGAGACGAGCATCCACTACAAAGTGGGTGTGGCGGGCATGGTGCGGCTGGAGGTTTTCAATACGCTGGGACAGAAGATTAGGGGGCTCGTGGAAGGGGAGAGCGGGCCGGGGTCGTACGAGGTGCTGTGGAACGGCCGCGACGACGCGGGGCAAGTGGTCGGCAGCGGCGTGTATTTCTATCGGTTGCAGAGCGGCGGCAAGGTGTTGATGCGGTCACTGGTCCTGCTGAAGTAGCAGACAGATCTTGGGGCGCGCAGCACACACTACGCGACGCCGTCGAGAGCCTACAGTCGCAGAGGCTCGGCTGCACCCGACGGGATGCGACGGCACGCCTTATTTTACTATTCTCGGTACGGCGCCAGCGCAGTCGCGCCCTTTCCGCCGGTAGACGAACTCAAAATGCTACGGTAACACGCAATGTCTGATACGAAGAATTCGCACGTCTTTCTCCTGGCGGGATTGTTGTTTCTGCTCTCAGGAGCAACCTCCCTCGTATACGAGGTGGCGTGGGTAAAGCTGCTGACGCTGCATATGGGGAGCGCGTCCTGGTCTATCGCCACCGTGTTGGCCAGCTTCATGGCCGGTCTGGGCAGTGGCAGTGCGTGGGCCGGGCGTCGCGCCGAGCGGTTCCGTCGTCCGCTCCTGGCCTACGGATTGATTGAGCTGGGCATTGCCGCCTTTGGTGCGTTGTCAGCGCCCATTTTGCGCTACACCTCGCAACTGCTCGATCCGCTCTATGGACTGATTGACGGACAGTTCGCGCTGTTTCTGGTGATGCAGTTCTTCGTCAGTTTCTTTTCACTCGCCATCCCCACTTTTTTGATGGGCGCCTCGCTCCCCATCCTGATCACCGCCCTCGCGCCGCAGGACACATTTCGCCAGCGCGTCGCCGTGCTCTATGGGATCAATACTCTCGGCGCAGCGCTGGGCACGCTTGCAGCAGGAGTCTTTCTGCTGCCCGCACTCGGCATTGTGAATACGCTGTATGTCGCCGCCGGTGCCGGTGTGGTGGTCGCTCTGGGTGCCTTTGCCCTCGATCGGCATTCCCCATCGACCCAGCCTGCTGCAGTACGGGTAGCGCCTGCGGTCAAAGCCGAGCGCACCGTGCCGCTGCCGCATCTGCTGCTGTGGACCATTGGCTTGGCCGGCTCCCTCGGGGTCGGCTACCAGATCGCCTGGACGCGTCTGCTCGTGCCGGTCGTCGGCTCCTCTGTCTACGCCTTTACGATTATTCTCACAACGGTGTTGCTGGGCATTGGCGTAGGGGCGCTGCTGGCCGCTCTACCGCGCTCGCGCGACGCATCCTACCATCGCGTGGTCGGGTTGGCCATGGGGCTGGGCGCCTGCTCGTCAGTTGCCGGACTCTTTGCCGTCAACAGGCTCCCCGACATGTTTGCGGCGCTGGCTCAGTGGGGGGCGATACGACGTGGTTACTTTTCCTGTGTCAGGGTCTGCTGACAGCCTGCGTTCTGTTTGTGCCGGCCTGTTCGCTGGGCGCAGCGCTACCGTTGGGCATCGCCGGCTGGCGTAGCGCCGCTGGCTCGACGGGCTGGGCGGTAGGTGGCATGTATGCGGTCAATACCCTCGGCGCCATCGCTGGTTCGCTCCTGGCCGGATTCGTTCTGCTGCCTCTGATGGGTGCGACGCAGTTGGTGGTGGCAGGTGCCGCATTGGGTGTGGTATCGGCCGTCGCCCTGCTGCTGTCGTAGCCAAACACGCAACCCTCGACCGCGTGGGGGCAAGCTGGTGCGCTCGTTGCACTTTTTGCCGTGAGCGTTGTGACCGTTCCAGACACTGACATTGCGCGCTTGCAGCGCGGCGTTTTTCGCGGCATCCAGGCTGGATCCGTATCGTCCGAGTCGAAAACGACGCTCCTGTACGCCGAGGAAGGCACGAGCGCGACGGTGACCATTTTTCGCACGCCCAACTCGACCGTGCTCAAAGTGAACGGCAAGGCCGACGCTTCGACGGGGGGCGATATGGACACGCAGTATCTCATCGCCCATATGCCACTGCTGATGCACCCGTCGGCTCGCACGACTTGCATTATCGGCTACGGCAGCGGTGCCACAGTGCACGCAGTCGCCACGTATCCTACGGTTGAGCAGATCGACGTCGTGGAAATCGAGCAGGCCGTGCTCAATGTCTCACCCTATTTCCACTCTATCAACAATCAGGTCCTCGACGATGCGCGCGTGCACGTCTTTATGGAAGACGGGCGCAGTTTCTTGCGCCGCCGGGATGCGGCCTACGACATCATCATATCGCAGCCGTCCAATCCGTGGATTGCCGGAATCGGTTCGCTCTTTACCACCGAATATTACGAGTCGGTGCAGGAGCGACTGCGGCCCAATGGACTGTTCTGCCAGTGGATTCAGACCTATGAAATCTCGGCGGCTACGCGCCAGGCCATGCTCCACACATTGACCGGTGTCTTTCCCTATGTGACCGTCTTTTCAATCGACGGCGACCTGATCTGCCTGGCGGCGAATGAGCCACTGCAGGGATCGGTCGAAGACATGGTAGAACGGTCCTCTGTCGAATCGGTCGCTCGTTCGCTGGCGCGGATTCAAATGCAAGAGCCCTTCGATCTTTTTGCCAGTGCCTACGCGCAGTTTCCGACGCAGGCTGAGCCCTTTTCCTCAGGCGTGCGCAATACGGATGACAACCTCTGGCTGGAGTATCGCGCCCCGGTCGAAATGTATCGGGGCACAAACGAGCCTCTCGCGCCCGTCGACGACAAGGTCTTCAGGCAGATATTGGATGGACTCTTTGTCGACGTAAAAGGGGAAGCGGGTCTGTCGCGGGCAGCGCGCAGCATTGTGCACCGCTACCCCGAGCGCCACTATCTGCTAGGCGCTCTGACGCAGCACACTGACCTCTCTGCTGACCTGAGGCAGGATCTGCGCGCGCGCGGTGAAGAGGCGCTGGAAATGCACAGTGCACGCCAGCAGAATGAAGCACGCTTTGCCCAGGCCAATGCGCATGTACGCGCCCGACGCTACGCCGATGCCGCTCCACTATACGAGGCGATTCTCGCCAATGCCACGGATGATATTGCCGCGCATCGCATGCTGGCCTGGTCGCTGTCACGGCTGGGGCAGCACAGCAGCGCGTGGGGACACTACGAGCGGGCCCTCGAGCTCAATCCTGACGATTTTGAATCGTTGACCAATATGGCTGCCATCACACTGTCGAAGGGTAGGGCAGACGGGGTAGGCTACCTCGACCGCGCCCTGCAGGCCAACCCCCATCATACCACGGCCTACCGCATCTACGTGCAGTATCTGCGCGATCAGGGGCGCGATGCGGACGCGCACGAACTGGCAGGGCGTGCGCGCGAGCAGTTGAGTGCAGAGGAAGCAGAGGCGATCGAACAGCTTCTTCGTCGGTGATCTGATGCCCTCCAGGGTGAGGCTGCCACCTATATGCGTTTAGGGTGCTATTTCACGGACGGTGGAGAAGAGGAACAGTATTCTCTGCTGCAGGAGGTCCCATGTGATGGATACACGTACTCGTTGGTTGCAGGTCCTGGTCCTGGCCGGCCTTGGTTTGACGGCTTGTGGCGACGATGGCGATGATGCGCCTGTGTCGCCGACAGGGCCTGGGACGGGCTCGGGTGACATAGCACCGACGGAGGTTAGCGATGTGTCCGCCCCCGCGTCGCCGGCGGATCCCGAGACGGATCCGGAACTCCCGGCCTTGCCAGGGGCGTTCGGTGTGCCGATCGGCACCCAACCCGGCTTCGTCGGCGCCCCCTTCACGGCGAGCGACTTTCCGACGAAGGAGATGCTCCCAATCACCCCGCGCGATGCGATCCCGGCGATCACGGACCCGCCCATGTCGACGTCGCCGCCGCCGTTTCTGCTGGAGGATGATCTCGTCTTCGGTGTCGTCATCAACGGCGAGGCTCGTGCCTATCCGCACAATATTGGTTGGCGGCATGAGATCGTGAATGACGTCGTCGGCGGACACCCGGTCTGTGTCACCTTCTGTCCACTCACCGGCACGGGCCTGGTCTTCGACGGGGAGCGTGCCGATGGCAGCCGCCTGTCTCTCGGCGTGTCCGGGCTCCTGTATAACACGAACCTGGTGATGTACGATCGTGGTGATTTGCAAACCTTGTATCCGCAGATCTACGCGTCCGGCGTGAACGGGGAGGTCGGCCAGACCCTGGACCTTCTACCCGTCGTAGAGACGACGTGGTCCACGTGGAAACGTCTTTATCCGCAGACCTTGGTCCAGTCCGATGGCCCGTTCAACGTCAGCGCCTACCAGAATTACCCGTACGGCGACTACCGGACGCGCAACTTCTTCTTCCTCTTCCCCATCCGTCCGACCCTGGCGGCCAACGGCAACCCCTACTCCATTTCCTATGGGGCCAAGGTGCGGGTCCTTGGCCTGCGGATCGATTCGCAGACCCTCGCCTTCCCGTTCTCCGAGATGGGTGAGCGCGCCGCGATCAACGAGACGGTGGGTGGCTTCGATGTCCTCGTCGCCTATGATGCGGACAGCCACCTGGCCATCCCGTATTCACGCCAGGTAGACGGCCGTACCCTGACCTTCGATCTGGCCGACGCCGAGGATCTGTTCCCCTTCGGCCTGCGCGATCGGGAGACGGGTACCCTGTGGGACGTCAAGGGGCAAGGGATCAATGGAGAACTGGCCGGTCAGAGCCTGCGCCAGATCCCCGCGCACAGCTCGATGTGGTTCGCCTGGGTTACTTTCTGGCCCGATACGGACGTGTGGGCGCCGAACTGAGCGGTACCCCGTGGTTCCCTAGCGCATCAGGACGAGTCCCGCACTCAGGACCGCATCTCGATCGGTAAATGTCTGCCGCAGGCTCATCGGGGTTGAGGGAGCCGACGTGCGTAGGGTCGCCGGGACAGGTGAACAGGGTCAAGCGACACGCTGGCGCCGCCCACCCTTGCCCGCGCCAGCCCCCCATTCGACTATATGCGGGACCGCCCAAGCTCCTTCCTAGAGACGAAGCCCCTTCGCCGGGAGGCATCCCATGAGCGCCAGAACGATCCGATCTCGCCGCAGGTCCCGCGTTGCTCGCCGCTGGGCCCGCACCGCCACAGCCCTGCTTCTCGTGCTGGCCGCCGTCTCGGCGAGCCACGCCTGGCTGAGCTTCACCAGCAAACCGTGGCTGGGCAAGGAGCCCGTATTCGCCGCCAATGGCATCGTCTCCACTATGCACCCCATGGCCTCCGAGGCGGGGCTGGAGATCCTGCGGCAAGGCGGCAATGCCTTCGACGCCGGTATCGCCGCCGCTCTCGCCCTGTCGGCGGTGGAGCCATGGATGGGTGGCCCCGGGGGAAGTGCCTACTGTCTCGTGTACGATGCCGAGAGCGGGGAGGTTTGGGCAATGGACGCCTCCAGCCTCGCCCCTGCGGCGGCGAAGCCCGAGGACTTCACGCGCGAGGCTTTGTCAGAAGGGCACCGGGCCATGGGCATCCCGGGCGCCATGGCGGGGTATGGTGCCGTGCTCGAGCGCTTCGGTTCTATGTCCTTCGGTGAAGTGGTGCAGCCCGCCCTGCACTACCTGGAAGAGGGCTCGGTCCTTACCCAGTTTGGGGCGACGATCACTGGCTGGCTGTGCGGCCACTGTCCCGAAGCCTTCCCCAACTTCGGCCGCGTCTTCGCTCCCAATGGCAAGATGCCCGGAGTGGGTGACATCATGAAGAATCCGGAGTTGGCGGCGACCTACCGACGTCTGGCGGCTGCGGGCGTCGATGACTTCTACAAGGGATCTGTGGCAGACGAGATGGTCACCTACATGCGCGAGCAGGGGGGGATCTGGTCGAAGAGCGACCTGGCCGACTACGAGGTGAAGTGGCGCCGTCCCTTGCAGGCCACTTACGGCGAGTTGGAGGTCTACGGGTCGCCACCATCCGCCTCGTCTCTCACGTGGATGCAGATCCTCACCATTCTCGAGGAGTACGACCTGCAGGCCATGGGCCACAACAGTGCCGCCTACGTCCACCACTTTCTTGAGGCGCAGAAGCTGGCCCACGCCGACGGCTACCAATACGTCGCCGATCCTGATTTCGTGCCGTCACCGACCGAACTGCTGCTATCCGAGGTCTACGCTTCGGTGCAGCGCCGCCGCATTGATGCGGGTCGGGCAGCGGCGGGGAGAGTGCGCTACGGAAGCCCCACGTCCTGGACCCGCGATCCGGGTGGGGCCGAACTGCCCGCGCCTGTGCCCGCCGGACCCGCTGCCGAACCCCGCACCGGGTCGGGAGAGCCACTGGAGGGCTCGACATCCCACATCATCGTTGCTGATGCAGCAGGTAACTGCTTCACCTTCACTCACTCCCTGGGGAATATCTACGGCGGCCACGACGTGCTGGGCACGACGGGCGTCCTCGGTAGCAACATCATGGACTGGTTCGACGTCGACAACAACGTGTGGAGTGGTGAAGCGAGCAGCCTTGTATTGGCGCCGGGCAAGCGCAACCGCTTCACCCTGAGTCCGGGCATCATCATGGCCGAGGGCAAGCCCTACATCCTTATCGGCGGTTCCGCCGCCGAGACCACCATGCCAGGGATCGCCCAGGTGTTACTGAACATGGTGGAGTTTGGCCTTGATCCGCAGGCGGCCATCGAGTCACCGCGCGTCGTCTACGGCGATGTCCTGCATTGGACCGGGGGCACCGGTGTCCATCTCGAGCCAGAAATCGCCGCCACCATCGGCGACTCCCTGGGGGCCCTGGGTCATGATGTTGAACCCAATGGGGGGCGACGTCCGATCACCGGCCACGTGAATGCCGTGATGATCGATCCCACCACGGGCCACATGGTGGGCGGCGCCGAGGTCCGGGCCGATGGACACGTGGCCGGGTTCTGACAAGCATGCCATCTCTACTGGATGACCTCAACGACGTCCGCGAGCTGATCCAACTCTACATCGAAGGTTCTAACGGAGATGTGGGCAAGTTGGAGGCAGCATTTCACGCCGAGGCGCGGATGTTTGGGCGTCTTGGCGACAATCCAACCAGCAGTGGGCCCATTGGCGACTTCATTGAATGGATTGGGCAGACGCCTGGGAATGCTGGGCCGAACTACCGCGCCGACATCCGAGAGATTGATATCTCTGGAGATGCCGGTGTCGCCATCCTCGTTGAGACTGACTATCTCGGTCATGATTTTGTCGATTACTTCTCCGTCGCCAGGATCGATGGCGAGTGGAAGATCACGAACAAGACCTATGCGGATATGGGTGTGACTCAGCCCGCAGCTTAGCGGTCGAGGGTTCATGGCTGACGAAATCCACCAGCAAATGAGAGAAGACAACTCAACAAGGTTGAGGGTCGTCATTTCTGCCTTGGCGATGCTCTACGCAATGACTTTTCTGGGCGGTTTTCTGCAGGACACGCAATACAATTTCCTCAATTACATCTTCTTCTCCTTTCTATTCATCGGAGGGGGCGGTTTGGTGAGTGTGAGCGTCAAAGCAACGCAAACCAGAGCGACAAAAGGATTCCTGTTTCTGACGGGAATCTCCACAACACTGCTGTTCATCTTCGCCATCGGTTACGAGTGGTTCAGGCTTAAGGGTCAACACGAAATAGAAGCTTCCATAGAAGGCCTCCTCTATCTGCTAACTTTGTTTTTTTGGGTTGGAGTAATTGGAAGCCTGGTCTTGATCAGGAGACGACCGTGACTATTCGTCAGGGTTCACAGCACAGCCCTCTATCTCAGAGAAACCACTTCGTCGTAAGGGGGGGCATGCACTGTTGGAGATACGTTGTTTCGCTTTCTTCGTTCGCAATGATGGCCGCCTGTGCCGGCAACCTGAGTAGATCCGAGCCTGCCAACAATGATCTGGCAGCGGAATCTGCGCCGCTTCCCAATCAAGCGGAGATCAACACGCGGGCACACTTCAATGGCACGTATCGCGGCGAGGGGGAGGTCTTCAACGACTTCGAGACGAAATCGTTCACTCGGTCCTTCGTCGTTTTCGTCGACACAGCTGATGCTCAAGCAGTCGTAATCACAGGAAGCAGTCTGGGTCCAGCCCCATCAGGAGCATTCGTTCTCATGAATGTTCCGATAACAGGTCAATCGATCAGCGGCACCACAGACCTACGGCACGCTCGTTTCGTTTACGAGCTGAAGATGGACGCCCACGCGATATCGAAACGATCAAGGACTTCAGACGAGAAGCGGAGTTCGGTCCCTACCTACCTGCCGCCTCCTATCAGTTTCGTGTCCTGGCGCAGTCCGGAAGATGACCCGACTTGCTGCAGCACTATTCGTTTTGATTGGTGCGGGGGGGGTGGGCAGGATGAGAAGGTCGTTGAGTATTAGTGAAGGGCCCTACAGGGATGGGAAGAAGGACAAGAGATTTGTCTGGTATGATGAAGGCGGGAACATAAGCGACGAGGTCTTTTGGGAAGACGGTGTATGTGTTGATGGATGTGTGGGACAAAGCTGAATCTGAATGCAGCTACCATGCTCGCTGCAGTGATGATCGGCGAATCACTGCTTGTTTCGAAGGAGCCAGCCCATCGAAGGCTTGCTGAACGACAGGTCGTTACATCATCATGCGGCGTCATGCCGCAGGAGGTCGCAATGGAGAGCTTGTTCCCAAACCTTTACCGATTTACGGGAGCGTCTGCACGCAATGAGACGCTATTTACGTACCTCATCGTGCGAGAGGGTGGTAACCTGCTTCTTCCATGCCAGGATGGTCCCGTGCGTGAGCACTTCGATGACATCGAGGAATTGGGTGGGGTGGCTACCCAGTTTGTCACACACAACCACGACGTAGATGGCGCTCTGGTGGAAGCCGTCCACGATCGATTCGGCGCTGAGCTCTGCTATCACAGCGCCGAACAGGATGCGATCGCGGAGAAGACAAAGTGCCAGTCAGTGGTTTTCGGTGACGAAGGGCTACGCGTCGGCTCGGACTTCCAGGCGATCTACTTTCCCAGTTGTTGTGCCGGCTCCAGTCTCTACCACTGGCAGCATGGCGGAAAGCACTTCCTGTTTACGAGCCATGTGATCAACCTTGTAGAAGGCGAGTGGCAGAATGGCCTCGATCTCTGGCAATACAGGAACTTGCGCGAATGGAGTGACAGCGAGACGCCTCCAGATCCAAGGCCTCAGTTGGCCAAGATCGCAGAATTGTCTCTCGACTACACCATGCCGAACGTGTCTGTCGATGACCAAGAAGAGTACCATCAGTTCAGCGATGACACGCGTACGTCATTCTTCCTGGCTCTGGATGCACAAGTAGCGGCAGAGGCAAAGCACGTGCTGAACGAATAAGACAACGAGGGAAACAATGATAGGACGACACGGCGGGCTGGGAGCCGGACAGGACCCATCATGCCTCGTGGGTGAGCATCCGACGGCAACGTGGGCGGAAATCAAGACGTTGGCCAAGTGACGTACGGAATCCTCAGCATCGTCATCGGCATCGTTGTCCTCGTCGTCACATGTTGGATCGTCGATCGACTGGACCAACGAGAGCCTGGTGAGAAACGCGTAGCATGGCGGCCCTGGTATCGGACGGCCGTAGCCTGCGGCTACTATGCGACAATGGGACTGGTTACGTCATTCGGGAGAGATCGCTTCGCCGTCCAGCTTGTTCAACCAGGCAACTTTGGGCTGCTCATCGAGTTTGCAGCAATGGTCGGATTCCCCGTGCTGATCGCACTCCAGCTCTTGACTCGCAGCTCGATCAGAGTGCAGGTCGTCGAGATCTTCGCCGTTTGCCTGTCGTTCCCTGTCGGAGCGGAACTGGCACGTAGACTGGATCTGACCACAGTAGATGTCCAGAGGCTTGGCCTGGTGGAATTCAGCCTCATCTTCGGCCTTTGGTTCGGCATGCTTACGACGATTGCGGCCCTGTGCACGCTGGGGACTCGGGCAGTGCTCAGGCTGCTTGGGTTTCCCGATAGGTAATTTTATGAGACTTGATGCGGGTTCTATGGACAGTATGAGCTCAGTGGATCGAGATACGTTTCTCGTCGAAGCTGTGCGGCATCAGATCGCGTTCATGCGCCAGAACGTGCCGTTCTGGCGAGAGCGGTTTCGATCGGCCGATATCGGCGGCGCTTGCGTGATATCATCGCCTGACGGCGACAGCGTGAGTGGCTAAGGCATGCGAGACGAAATCACAGAAGTCCATCTCGATCAGTTGCGGGCAATTGCCGCGAGTCGATTCTACGTGCCACAGCCCTCTGTCCGTGGAACGTTCTCCAACTGGCTTGGTGTTCGCCTTGATACGCCGGACGCGAACGGCGTAGACTGGCTGGAGGTCCGCGGCCTACTTGAGGAGGCCTTCCGCCACACAGCGCAGAAGTATCTGATCGCGGAGTTTGAGCGCAGCAACTGAGTGGATGCTCTAGCAGAAAAGAGTCTACTTGAATTCGAACGGTCTACAACTCAGCTCTGACTCTACCTACGTCTTTGGATATGGCTCCCTGATGAATCCGGAGCACCCCAGAGGTTTGAGTAAAACCATCGCGGGTCACAATCTGAGCTATGAGCATCTGCTGGTTGCCGAGTTGCAGGGCTTTCGTCGGCGCTGGTCCGCTCTATCGGCAGGGGGGCCGGGAAGTGCAACGACCTACAGGGCTCACTGGAATCTGGAGAAGCGTGAGGCAGCCAAGGTCACTGGCGTCTTGGTTCTCGTGTCTGAAGAAGAGTTGCTCGCCCTTGATATGCGAGAGAGAAACTACGACCGCGTAGAAGTAACCGACGACGTTACGATTCTGGGAGATGGCAGGAATGGGCCGCAAAATGTGCCGGTTTATACATACGTCTCATTTCCCCCAATCTCTGAGGTCGAATACGCCATAGCAACCGGTATTGATGCGGAGTACGAACGCGTCGTATTGGAGGCTGCATCTCGGATCGGACACGGTCTGGAAGCGCAGATTCACTCGGCGACGGTGGAGACCAGAGGATGGCCACGGTTATCCCCGGCTTAGTCAGCCAAGGCGTTGGTAGTTGGGAAAGGAACAGAGTCGATGAGTAGCATCAGGGACCGGAACGATGCCGACTTCGCAGCGTTGCACGGATTATACGAGCAACTCGTGACAAATCACGTACCACATTGCTGGCCCGTCGACGCACAGCGATTTGGTGAAGCTTTACGCAACCCACCGAGCGTCGCTCGTGATGGATGGAATCTCACCGAACATTCTGTGCTTGTTGCCGACGACGCTCGGGGTTTCATCCACGTGGGGCTGCTGACACCACCCAAGGTTGGTGACTCCCCGTTGGGGATGATCCTGTTCCTCGGATATCCGCGCACCCAGCGTTCGCTGGGCAGTGAGTTGCTTGTTGCGGGGGAGGAGTGGATTCTGGATCACGGCGTCAGGCATGTAGCTACCGTGGCTCCGCGCTGTCGTTATCCCTTTTATGGTTTCCCGCACTGTCATCTGTCTGATCACCTCGATCACATTCAAGCTCTGCTGCAGGCTCACAGCTACAGTAACTGCGGTGGGGAGATCTTCCTGGACTGGCTTGAGATGCAGCCCACGCCAAAGCCGCCGCCACCCGAGATCGAGTGTGACATATCTGTAGAGGAGGTCGTGAGCCACTGTCACTTGCCAGGTCTGAAGGTGCAGGCTCATCTGGATGGCAAACCAATCGCCACATGCCTCTTGATCAATGGCGGTGAGGGGGCTCGTTGTCCGGAGGCCGAAGCCTTTGCATTCTGCGATTGGATTGGGGTCCAGGAACCCTGGCAGGGGAAGGGACTGGGACGCCATCTACTTTGGCGGGCTCTAACCGAGGCACGCAATGTGGGCTACCGCCACGCAGCCATTTCGACGAGCACCGATAACCATCGGGCGTTTACGTTTTACAGCCACTACGGATTCCATGCTGTTGACCGGACGTATCAGTTCGAGCGCCATCTTGACCAATGAGTGTTGACGAAGATGTCCTGGATGCAATGCGGGAATGCCTGGGGCCTGAGTTTGTGGCGCTGTATCTAGTCGGCAGCCACGATACGCCGAGGCAGATACCGGGAAGCGACATTGATTTCGTTCTCGTGACCAGAGGAGAACTCGAAGGCGCGGAGTTGCGTAGACTCTTACATGTCCGAGACGGGTTACGTGAGACCCTCGACCCTGAGATTGACATCCTGCCCAGGAGCCTTGGTCGCCTTGTCAGCAGAGGGCTCGGACTCAAGAGAGAGGGGCGTCTCGTTGGCGGCCAGGACATACGAGACCAGATCAGGCTGCCGCCAAAGCATGAGCGAGATGAGTGGCTTACCTCTGTGGCCATGAACTTTGTGAGTGAGTTGCATCGAGCCGACGTGGTCCGTGCTGACAGTCTCACGTATCCGGATTCAGACGACTACTACTTTGGCTATCCTGACTACGAGTCGCCCAAAGCACTCTCCCGTCTCATGAGCCTGAGCTTCCTTGCGACGGCCTGGTTGTCCAAGTGCCACAATGTCACCGTGACCGACAAGCACACACTCCCTGACCTGTACGAAAGTCACATCGGAGCGGAGCGTGTTCCTTTCCTTAGAGGGCTCTTCGAAATAATTCGAGGCGAGCTGGGGTATCAACTCCCTGATGGTCAGGCGCAAAGGGAGCGAGCAAGAGGCGTGTGTCGGTCAGCGCTGGAATTTGAGAGGCAGATGATGGAGAAGCTATAGCCGCTCCATTTTTGTGCTGCCAGATTGTCCCAAAACAGATCAGAGAATCCGCCATGCAGGTGGTGAGGGATGTGGCCACGAATATGGCGCGGGCCTCGAAGTCAGTTATTTTCGATCGTCAGATCGACTCGCCTTGCAACTGCGTCACGATAGAATCGGGAAATCATGAACGAGAAGAAACTCGATCCCTTGCTGGCAGCGATGGGGCTGTTGTTCAAGCCCCATCCCTGGCACGGTGTTTCCATTGGTGATGATGCGCCAGAGGTTGTCACTGCCTTCATCGAGGTCGTGCCCACAGACACTGTCAAATACGAGATCGACAAGGTCTCGGGTTACCTGACGGTGGACCGTCCGCAGCAGTTCTCGAACATCTGCCCAGCCCTGTACGGGCTCCTGCCGCAGACATACTGCGCCGAGCAGGTGGCGGCACTGTGCTCGGAGCGTACCGGTCGGCCTGGCATCGTCGGCGACAAGGACCCCTTGGACATCTGCGTACTTGCGGAGAAGACCATTGCCCACGGAGATCTGCTGCTGCGTGCCGTCCCCATCGGCGGTCTGCGCATGCTCGACGGCGACGAGGCTGACGACAAGATTGTGGCTGTCCTCGAGGGGGATGCGCTCTACGGTCGTTACCAGGATATCGGCGATTGCCCGGAGTCGCTGATCAGGCGACTCGAGCACTACTTCCTAACCTACAAGCAGGCTCCCGGTGAACCGGAGCGGTCCACCGAAATCACCGATATCTATGATCGCGAGGAGGCCTTCGAGGTGATCCGTCGCAGCCAGTCGGACTACGACCGACGCTTTGGCGAACTACACCACTTGCTGCACGCCCTCCTGACCGACTGAGTCCGCCAGGAGGACCCTCTTGACCAGAGTGGCGCGCGGCGCTGCATCCTACGGGGTCGACATCGAGCTACTGATGGGCGCGTGTTCTGGGGGCTGCGGTCCCCTGATCACGCTTTCTTCGTTCTTGGGTTCTGTTTCAGCGTTGAGGCTGCCCAATATCTTGGTCTGTACGGTGGATATTTCGATCTATACGATCTCGCCGCGTACAGTGCCGGGCTGGTATCTGGCAGATAGGTGGCGATGGCGCGTATCAGTGGATAGGAGTTGACCCATGCACCGCACCGCCGATGCTCACTGGAATGAGGGAGTGATCGCGAAGCTGCACACGTGGGCCGCCGACAGGGAGGCCGTGCGTGCTGTACTTCTGACCAGTAACAGGGCAGGCGCAACTGGATCGTCCAATGCACTGTCGGACTTCGATGTCATTCTGGTGGTTAAGGATGTCCGTCCTTTTCATACGGACCGGATCTGGATCGGCGATTTTGGCGTTGTTCTGGTGACCTACTGGGACGCACTCCACACGGATCAGGAGACTGGCCCTGAGTTCTTTGCCAACGTCGTTCATTACGAAAGTGGATTGAGGATTGACTTCACGCTCTGGCCCGTCGAGAAAGCGACCCGACTAGGACAGACCTCGAAGCTTCCCGCAGGTCTTGATGCTGGCTATTCGGTGATTCTTGACAAAGACGAGCTGACAGCGGGCTTCAGGTTGCCAAGCTTCATGGCGTATGCTCCAACAAGACCGACGGCAACCGAGTTCGCACGGATCGTTGAGGAGTTCTACAGTGACGCGCCTTCTGTTGCGAAACATCTGATGCGTGGCGACTTGATGGCGGCCAAGTGGGACCTTGACCACGACATGAAGCAGGTTTATCTGAGGCGGCTTCTGGAATGGCAGATCGCGCTGGACTCCGACTGGAACGTGCCGTTCCGATCGCTCGGAAAAGGTCTGAAGCGACGCATGAGCGGCGAGCGGTGGCAGCAGCTCGAGACCGGATACGCAGGGAGCGCAATCGAAGACAACTGGCGTGCTCTCGACGCGACACTGGCCATATTCCGTGAAGTGGGCGAGGACGTCGCGCAGAGGCTTGGGTTCGTCTATCCCGTGGAGCTGCATCGACGAGTGTGCGAGTTTCTTGGCAGATATCGTCGGGACGGTGAGTCGGCGCTGGCAGGGGAGAGCCAGTGAACGGGCTCTTTACGGACGAAGCATTGCTTGCTTCGAAGGGGGGCAGTCCATCGAAAGCGATCGTGGGATACATCGACAGTTACAGCCTGAACATAGGCAGTCGCGCCACACTGGTGTCGGACGACACGAACAGAGCGTATGGTGTTCTTATGGCTTCGCGGGCAGACGATGTGAGAGCGCTGTATGAGCGACTGTGACGAGTTAGGAGAGATTACTTCGGCAACTTGATCGAGATGCGATTAGCGGGGACATTCCGCGCGAGAGTCCCAGGCCTGCGAGAGCGTTGCCATGATCCGACGTGCGACTCCATCCGAGGGCAACGTGATTCTTGTGGGCGAGGATCAGGGGCAGATCGTCAGCACCTGCTATCTCAATCTGATTCCCAATCTCACTGGATCCAAGAAACCATCGACTCTACGATTCTACGAGGGCGCGGGGCTCAAGGCGAAGGAGAAGACGGGTTTTCACACACGGCTATAGAGGCAAGGCTTCAACAACCGAGAGACGCGATGCCAGAATCAGATGAACGCGACCTGCCGCCTCTGGGCGCGCAGGACTATTCAGAGACGCAGGATTGGCCCAGCTACTTCGGGGCTGTGCTGGGAAAGGGTCCCCGCGCGACGCTGACCACGGCGCTGGACTCGTTCACCCGGGAGGGGGTCGCCGATGGCCTGGCAGTCGATGTTGCCGCCGGTGAAGGGAGAGATACGCTTGAATTGCTACAACGTGGCTGGCGTGTGGTGGCGACGGATTTCCATGCTGAAGCGTTCACGCACTTGTGGCCTCGTGTTCCTGAGTCGCAGAAACAACTGCTGACAGCCCTGCAGGTGAGCTTTGAGGAGACGCACATTCCCCCATGCGATCTGGTCAATGCGAGCTATGCTTTTCCCTTCTGCGAACCGCGGCACTTCGGGGGGCTTTGGGACCGAGTCGTGGCGGCGATTCGCCCGGGAGGCCGATTGGCAGGTCAGTTCTTTGGAAAGGAAGACTCGTGGGCAGCGCTGCCAGGACGGACGCACCACGACAGGGATGAGATCATGCAGCTACTCGAGGGCTTCCAGATCGAGATGATGGAGGTCGAGGAGGCGGATGATACGCCGGATGTGCGCAATCCCAAGCACTGGCAACTATTCCACGTCGTGGCGAAGAAGCTTTGAGCGCCCAGATGCGCCAGCAGGCTCTTGCGCGGCTGCGCGATGCGGCGACCAGGATGCTCATGTCAGAGGACTCTGGTGAAGTGGAGACGTCTGTCGAGACAGCGTTGCGGGTTCTGGAAATCCCTTTCCACGCTTGCGGTGTGAACCGGGTGACACCGGATACTCCGCCAAGTCGGCGAGGATCACCAGAGAGTGAGCTGCAGGGACTGGAGATCATCTACCGTATCTGGGAGATGCAACAGGTCGCCTACCGGCCTGACGTTCTGGCGGAGGATCTCTTCGGTGAGGCAAAGGCCCACGCAGATGACTACGGGGCCCCGGTTAGAAGCATCATCGATGTGCCCTTTTCGCACGGCACCCTGGCGGTCAACAGTACTGAGCCCCATGCGTTCTCGGCAGCACACATCACAGATCTCCAAGCGCTAGCCGATGCAATTTCTGAGGGTGTTCGCTGCGGCCATTCGCAAGAGTAGAGAATGAGAATGGACGACCCCTTACTGCCAATCGCACGCAAATCTCGGAGAATGACATGTTTGTCGGTCACTTCGCCATCGCCTTTGGCGCGAAGAAATATGCTTCGCACGTTTCACTCGGAATGCTATTTCTCGCATGCCAGTTGGCAGACTTGGTATGGCCCAACCTTGTGCTGCTTGGGATCGAGAGCTTCGAGATTGAACCTGGTATAACAGTTCTGACGCCTCTTGACTTCACTTACTACCCCTATTCACACAGCCTGTTGGGGCTCGTCGGTTGGAGTCTGTTGCTGGCGGGACTGTATTCGCTGTTGCGGCGCACAGGCAAGAGGGCGGCCATAGTGATTGCTGTCGTCGCCGTCAGTCACTGGTTCCTGGATTTCTTGACGCACCGACCGGATATGCCAATCAACTTTGATCAGACGACGCTCGTTGGCCTGGGGTTATGGAATCATCCTGTCATCGCCGTGCCGCTGGAGTTGCTGTTATTTGCACTTGGTATTTGGATATATGCTCGCCACACACGACCAATTGATAAGATTGGTACCTACGGATTGTGGGGACTGGGGACATTTCTATTGATCACGTACGCGGCGAACCTACTTGGTCCACCGCCTCCATCCGTCACTGCCGTCGCATGGTCTGCACAGGCGCTCTGGCTGGTGGTCGCACTGGCCTTCTGGATTGACAGGCATCGAGTGTCGACGCATTGACTGACGACGAACGTCGCAGCCTCGACGAAAAGGGTTTCGTGATTCTGTACGACGTACTGAGTCGAGACCAGGTCACCGCGATCGTCGATCGTATCCAACACCTGGCCGAAACGTCCGAACGCGACCTTTCGCGTGAAGCCGTCGTCGAGCCGGATATGATCAAAGTCGTCGATTTGATCAATGGCGGCGATGTATTCGATGTCGGCTACACGCACCCGCGTGTGCTCGCTGCGGCGAGCCATGTGCTCGGTGGTGATATGAAGTTTCACTCCATGGGTTCGCGCTCTGCGACCCCAGGATATGGTCATCAGGCACTACATCTGGACTTCGGTCGCGATCTGGGACAGACTCACCCAGCTGGATGCAACACGTTGTGGACGTTGGTCGATTTTGACCGCCACAATGGCGGCACCCGCCTCATTCCCGGGTCGCATACATCCGGCCAGAATCCACGCAAGGTCCTCGACGATCCAGAGGCGGATGCCCCCGGCGAAATCCGTCTTGAAGCCCCGGCTGGTTCTGTCGTCGTTTTCGGTGGCCACACATGGCACGGCGGTGCGCAAAACTTCAGCGACGACGTGCGCTGGACACTGTTAACTGCGTTCTGCAAACTGGACCACGCACAGGATCCGCCTGTTGCAGAGATGATCGACGAAGACGTGCGGGCGCGTCTCAGCGAAGAGTCACGAGAATTGCTCGATCTATGAGCACCGAGAGGAGAGTATGACATTAGAGCTCCGCAATCTGTGCCAGGACGACCCCGAGCAAATCTCTGCCGCTTTTGACCGGATCGGTTGGAACAAATCGGTGGCACTGTTCGAGGCCTATCTGAAGGAGCAGAATGACGACGATCGGCAGGTTCTGGTCGCCACTGTGGACGATGTGTTTGCTGGGTATGTCACGGTCAAGTGGAGGCCGGAAGATGCCCCATTCGCAGATGCCGAAATTCCCGAGATCATGGATCTGAATGTGCTGCCCCACTATCGAAGGCGCGGGATCGCTACGGCACTGATGGATGCAGCGGAAGCACTGATCGGCGAGCGCTCGCGAACTGTCGGGATCGGCGTCGGTATGTACCCAGACTATGGGAATGCGCAGAGACTCTACGTACTGCGTGGCTACGTACCAGACGGTCGAGGCCTGACCTACGACGCCAAGGTCCTCAAACCGATGGAGTCGACGGTGAACGACGATGATCTCGTCCTGTATTTCACGAAGGAACTGGCGTCAGAACCAGGCTGATCAATACTCACGTACCCTGACCAGATGGCAGGCCAGAGATGAGCGATGCAGACACCTTCATTGACGCGTGCAAGAACGGGCGTATCGACAAAATCAATCAGATGCTCGAGGACGATGCCTCTCTGATCGATTCACGAGCCGATGACAAGATCCCTGCAATCATCCATGCCACTTGCGCTGATATGATCGATGTCGTCGACCTGCTCATCGCGCGAGGTGCTGACATTGAAGCGAAGGACACGGAATACCTGGCAACGGCCGTCGGTTTTGCCGCCTGGTTTGGCCGTGCTGAGGTTGCAGCGCTCCTCGTAGAGCGAGGAGCTGATGTCGATGGGCTGGGGGAGGATCCGTCGCCCCTCGCTCTTGCACTAGACGGTGCGGATGGCAAACTCACGGGCGAAGGTTCTCCTGGGACGAAAGAAGACCACGCCGCCATCGTCGTATTGCTGCAGAGTCGGAATGCCAAGGTCATCGGTCGCATCAAGGACGAGGATTCTCAGCCTCCCACTTAGACAGTGCAGGTAGAGACAAGTCTGCCACGTCAGGCCAATAAGAGAGACCTCTGCGCACAGCCTTGGCTTCTTTGTCACCCTGGGCGACAGCTGTTTCTGCCATGAAGACCAGGAGTGCGTGCGTCCGCTTGTAGGTGGATGCAAGGGGCTCTTCGCTGAGTCCCATCGACATGAGACTCTCGATCTCTTCCAGCCAGGACGGCTCGATCTTCTCTATCTCACGCAATCGAGAGATCGCTCGTTTTGGCCCCCGATACCAGGCTCCGTGCACAACCGAGGCCAGACGAAAAAGGCGCTGCAGCATTTCCAACAAGGCAATACGAAAGAAGGCGACATCACTCAATTCGCAGGCGCGTTCAAGATCCAGCAGATCCGCGCGAGCCTCGAAAATTATCTCCTGGATCGCCTTGTGCCTAAAGAACTGAGGCATTGGCTCGAGGCTCTGACGCCAGCCCAGAATGACACCCTCTGGGTCCCAAAGTGGCTGCGCCACGGACATGGTCGCGGCGAATGCCTCGGGCGAATAGTACCGATAGCCGGGCCATCGTCCCGCAACCACAGCGTTGAGTTTCTTCTCGACTTCCTCCAGTGGAAAGTAGCCGAAGCCGAAGCGCAGACCGTTGATGGCAAAGCGGTCGTTCATTCCTCCTACGACTGTGGCTCGTGGCTCATTGAAGAGAGGCAGTGATGCCCACATGGCGCGCCGTGCTTGTTGATCTGGGTAGGGACCGACCGACGTAAACGCTTCGAGGTCCCAATCATCCGCATCCAGCCGGTCAAAGTCATTGGCACGAGAGCCGACGAGGGACACGGCACTCACAGTGCCCAAATCGAGGATGGCATCGATCGCTATCTGGATGGGATCCGGAAGCTCGGTGATAGGTGACTTGAATCGTCGCATAGAGACCTGTATCTATCTGTTGTCTTGAGAAGGACGTTGCACTGAGCGTGTGCCGTTGGATTAACAGTGTCAATCGTCAAGCGGGTAGACTCACGCCGCGCAGCAATCACTTTTCGAATCGAGAATCGGATGTTTCTGTACAATCTGAAATGGCAGCGGCGAGAGCAGCCTATTGTTTCGGCCATGACCCACAAGCGGCCGTGGCGGAGTGTGCAGGTTTACAACCCAACAGTGGTCTGCCGAGATGGTCGGTATCAGATGTGGTTCCTCGGCAACGGCACGGCAACTCGCACGAGTGATATGGATCTGGGCTACGCCGAGTCAGAAGATGGCGTGAACTGGGTGGAACATTCGCAGAATCCGATTCTGCGGACAGGCGACTTGCCCTGGGGACGTGCCTGGCAGACGCCCCATGTGTTGTTCGATGTGGAGGAGGATCAGTACAAGATGTGGTTTATCATGGCAGATTCTCAGCGCGACAAGAACAATGAGGTCGTCTTCTTCACACAGAGGTTGGGCTACGCCACCAGCATCGATGGACTGAGTTGGGATGTTCATCCGGAAGCCTTGCTCGAAGGTGGGCGACGGCCCTGCGTGCTGAAATCAGGGGACGGCTCCTACCGAATGTGGATGAATGCGGCGCCCGATCCTGAGGGTGACTTCAGATCTGCCGCCCGACATATCTTCGGATTTTCTTCTCCTGATGGGCTGGTGTGGACTCAGGATGAAGAGCCCGCTGTGCAAGCAACTGAACTGCACAGGAGTGTGGTCTACCCATTCGTACATCGAAATGGGTCGGATCATACGATGTGGTACGGATGCCATGTGGATGGCGGTGTCTTCCAGATATACAGTTCTACTTCTGATGACGGGGTCGTGTGGCAGCATCACCACGACGCGCCTGCATTCGAAGCAACGCGCGATCCAAATCACTTTGACGGGCGCTACACCTCGACGCCTTGCGTTCTGGAAGAGGCAGACCGGTATCTGCTCTACTACTCGGCAAGAGACTGGGGGAATATCTACGGCGCTGGTGATGGCACGCTTCGAGTAGACAGCGACGGGATCTATCGTCACATCGGCGTAGCAATCTGCGACAAGAGGCTGCCATGAGTGCTGATCACTCGCCCAACTTTCTCTTTATCACCACCGACCAGCAGCGTTGGGATGCGATGGGTCTGCACAGTCCGATTCTGCAGACCCCTGCCATGGATGGCATTGCGCGCAGGGGAATGCAATTCGGGCGAATGTATCCGACGAACGCCATCTGTATGCCGGCGCGGGCAAGTATGATCACCGGCCGCAGTCAGCGCGGTCACCAGGTATTCAATCATGGCGTCAATCTGAGCGAGGCGATCCCCGTATTGGGTGATTCCCTGGGCAAGGCAGGATATCAGACGGCGTTGATTGGCAAAGCCCATTTCAAGACGGCGGACATTGAAGATGTCCTGCCTGACCAGCCGCCGCCTGGAAGCCCGACCCATGCGGTAGACGACCTGTGGTACGGCCCGTACTACGGTTTTGACTATGCTGAGATTCACACGGGACACACCTATCCAGCGGGACACTGGCGTCTATGGTTGGAACAGAACCACCCCGCGGGTCTTGATCAGTGGCGGCCAGAGAATGCTCTCGCTCCCCGGTCCGGCGCGTATTCCAGCTGGAAGAATGCACTGCCTGCTGAGCACCACTATACGCACTGGACGGCGGATCGTACGATCAACTGGCTCAACAGTCATAGAACAGAGGAACCGTTTTTTCTGTGGATGTCCTTCGCCGATCCCCACAAACCATTTACACCACCGGCCCCCTATTGCGACATGTACAACCCGGCCGACATGCCGTCGCCCCTTCCACAAGAGGACGTGAGTGCCAAACCGCCGCAATACATTCGGGCGCGCGAGGGACAGCCCTATGGTGGCTATAATCTGCAGAAGGGATGGTCAGATGATCATCATCGGGAGATCGTTGCTCATTACTACGGGCTGACGACGTTCATCGACGATTCTATCGCTCGCGTGTTGGTCGAGTTGGAGCGTTTGGGACTGGATGAAAACACACATGTCGTGTTTACCTCCGATCATGGGGAAGGACTGGGAGACCACGGAATCGCTGCGAAACCCATGATGTCCTACGAATGTGTGAATCGTGTCCCCATGTTGTGGCGGCATCCCGGTATGATTGAGGCAGGCAGTCGTTACGACGGTGTTATGAGTCATCTCGATCTGACGCCGACGTTTATCGATCTGGCAGGCGCCGAGCCACTACCGGGTATGGAGGGACGTTCCTTCGCGCGCGTTCTTGAGGGAGAGGCGGCGCCACACAGAGACGCAGTGATCGTCGAACGGATCACGACACTACCCGCCGTCGAGCAGGAGAAGGAAGCACTCGTTCTGCGAGTTAAGATGCTGGTTACGGACAAGTGGAAGTTGCTGCACTATGGCTCGGCGCCCTATGGCGAGCTCTACGATGTGGAGAATGATCCAGGGGATCTGCACAACCTCTGGGATGACACCGCGTATGAGGATGTGAAGCAAGACCTCTGTCAACGATTGCTGGCCGAGTTGATAGATACCGAACTGGGCGATCCCGGCGTCATCCTCAAGCAAGGCGGGTTGGGTGGGTCCCTGCGGGATGCGCGGCAAATGGAGAAGCAACCGGAGGCAAGGTCTCAGTTGCACAAACGAATTGGCAGCATGGACTAGGATGACAGAACAGCGAGAAGCCATTGCAGACCCGTGAGATACGCCTCGAGCGTTACCCCGACGGACTACCTACATCCGACCACTTCAATCTGGTTTCCGTCGATCTACCTGAGCCACAAGATGGTGAGGTACTGGTGCGCAACCGCTTCATGTCGGTCGATCCCTATATGCGCGGCCGGATGCGCGAGGGCAATCCGTATTTTTCGCCCTTCGCTCTGGGTGTCGCCCTCGATGGTGGATGTGTCGGCGAGGTCATCGCCTCGAACCACCCGGACTTCGAGGTGGGGGATGCCGTCACCGGCTTCTACGGCTGGCGTGAGCACTTCGTCACCTCGGGTAGCGAGGTGACCCACGTAGATCCCGACCTTGCGCCGCTTTCGACTTACCTTGGTACTCTTGGGATGCCGGGAATGACCGCCTACGTTGGCCTCCTCGACATCGGGCGCCCTGAGCCTGGCCAGACCGTATTCGTCTCCGCCGCCTCTGGGGCGGTCGGTTCGATCGTCGGCCAGATTGCCCGGATCAAGGGCTGCCGTGTCGTCGGCAGCGCTGGTTCAGACGAGAAGGTCGCCTGGCTCTGCGACGAGGCCGGTTTCGACGCCGCCTTCAACTACAAGTCAGCAGGTGATCTCGCCGCCGAACTCGACCGCCATTGCCCCGACGGTATTGATGTCTACTTCGACAATGTCGGTGGTGCCCACCTTGAGGCGGCCATCGACCGCATGAACTTCCATGGTCGCATCGCCTTGTGCGGAATGATCGCCCAGTATAACGCCACTAAAACGTCCTCAGGTCCTGCAAACCTGATGTTAGCCGTCGGCATGCGTCTCACACTCCAGGGTTTCATCGTCAGCGACTACGAGCATCGACGTGAAGCCTTCCGTGCCGACATGGCCGCCTGGATCGGTGCAGGTCAGATCAAATGGAGAGAGACCGTGATCCAGGGACTCGAGAATGCACCGGTCGCCTTCACCGGGCTTTTCCGCGGTGACAATATCGGCAAGATGGTCGTCGAACTGTAGGCTCACCGGCCCCTCATGGACGCGAAAGTGCAGCAACCTTGTGAAAACCTGGATGATGCGACATAGGAATGAGCGGACCGAATATGGAAAAACTGGATCTTGAGGCCCTGCCGACACGGCACTACGATCACCTTGTGTTCGACAGCATGCGTTGGCAGATTTTCGAAACGCGCGCTGATGACATCCTGATCTGTACGCCCTACAAATCAGGCACGACGTGGATGCAGATGATCTGCGCCTTGCTGGTATTCCAGCGGCCAGACCTTCATCTGCCCCTGGCGGAGATCTCACCTTGGATGGATCTGAAAGCGGCGACGGCGGAAGACACGCACGCAGTCTACGCCGCCCAGAGTCATCGACGGTTCATTAAAACACACACGCCCCTGGACGGTCTGCCCTGGTATCCTGAGGCGACCTACATCTGTGTTGCCCGGGATCCACGCGACATCTTCATGTCGATGATGAATCACCTGCGCAATGGCAATCCAGATGCAGAGGCGATTTTCATGCGTGAGTTACGTGAGGCGGGGTTCGTACCGGAGGTGCCCGACGATCCGAATGCCTTGTTCACCAATTGGCTCGGCAAAGGCAGTTTCGAATGGGAGAGCGATGGAGCACCCTACTGGTCGGTGTTTCGCCACGTTGCTTCATTCTGGGCGCATCGTGATATGTCGAACATTCACATGGTGCACTACAGTGACTTGAAGACCGATCTTGACGGTCAGATGCGTCGAGTTGCACAAGCTCTGCGAATCGAGATTGCCGAGGACAGGTGGCCCGAATTGGTTGAGGCAGCTCAGTTCGAGAGTATGAAGAAGAATGCAGATCGCACGGCACCAGATACGAATTTCAAGATGTGGAAGTCCAATTCACAGTTCTTCAACAAAGGAACCACCGGGCAATGGCAGGGCGTGCTGTCGTCGGAGAGTCTGGCGCTCCTGGATCAGCTAACGGACAAGTACCCAGCAGACTACATCGACTGGCTCTTCAATGGTTCGAAGTTGACGGCGGAATCCTGAATGCAGGTGGTATGATGACACTCACGCACGCGGACAGACGAAGAGCATGACAGTCGAGATCAGCCTCAAAGACAAGATAGAAGATGAGGAGGTGTTGGCGCTCTATCGCGCCAATGACTGGTCCTCGGCAGAGAAACCTGTGCAGCTTCTGGCGGCACTGCGTGGGTCTCATACGCTTGTGACGGCACGGGCTGAAGACCGGCTTGTAGGAATCGCCAATGCGATCTCAGATGGACATCTGGTGGTCTACTACCCTCACCTATTGGTGCATCCGCATTTTCAACGTCGAGGAATTGGACGAAGGATGATGGCGGCACTGCAGGGGAGGTATTCAGCCTTTCATCAGCAAATGCTGACGGCGGATGGGGAAGCCATCCCATTTTATGAGGCCCTTGGATTCGTCCGGGCAGGAAAAACAGAGCCCATGTGGATCTACGCGGGCAGTGAACACTAAGAGAAAGAGGTCACGATGGAACGTGTATTCGCAAATCTCTACCGCATGGGCGCCCCCAACAGGAGAGGGACGAGCTACTCCTATCTCCTCGTCCGCAAGGAGGGAAACCTTCTGGTCGCGCACCAAAGCGCGCCCTCACGGGCGGACATTGCCGAGATCAAGAAACTTGGCGGCATAGAAAGCCAATGGGTCTGCCACCAGCATGATACGCTCACAGACGGTGCGCATGAAGATCTTCACGATCGCTTTGGCTGCGTGCTACACCACCACACCCAGGATAGACCGGCGGTACGCAAGAAAACGAAGTGCCCAGTGGAGCAGCACGGCAACGAGGGTCTGCAGTATGCACCTGATTTCGAGGTGATGTACTGGCCGACTTGCACGTCCGGACACTGCATCTTCCGCTGGCGAAGTCGAGGTAAGTACTACCTCTTCACGAGTCACGCAATCTATGCCCAGGGCAATAAGTGGGAACTGCAGTTCAACCCGCGGCGCATGGACCAGATCGGCCCGCAGCTTTCCCAACTCGCAAAGGCACAAGTGGACTACGTGTTTCCCGGCTACTCACCAGCCGATGAGAGTGGTTTCTACCGTCTCAATGACCAGACACGGAAGTCCCTGGCAAAGGCGATGAAGGCTGCAGCCTGATCAAATAGGGCAGCTATCGAGAGGAGATCGCTATGTCCGCATCATCCCCATCCCATCTCAACCTTGACCGTCTCAAGCGTGAGGCACGAGACCTCCTGAGTTCCTTCAACACAGGAGACGACGAGGCCATTTCGCGTGTGCAAAGTCACCTACGCAGGCTCCGCGAATCTGGTGAGACGTCGCAGCAGGACAGGCCCGTTGGTTTGCAGGAGGCGCAGTTTGTCGTGGCCCGCGAGCGCGGCTTCGAGAACTGGTCAGAGATAAGGCTGGCGACGAATCGTCCGACGCGGGCTGCCATTCCTGTTCTCGTGGTCCCTGACCTCAAGTCGGCGATCGATTTCTATACATCGAAGCTTGGGTTCACCGCCGGTTGGGATTATCCAGATCCCCCGACCTATGCTTCTGTCGCTTTTGGTGACGCCGAGATCCACTTGAGTGAGGTCGCCGACATCAAGGACACCGGTACCGATGTCTGGCTCTATCTCCAGGTTCAGGATGTAGATGACTTCTACGATTGGTTGGTGTCCAACGGCGTTGAAGTCGAGGGGCCTCCTGAGCAACGACCCTGGGGGATGCGAGAGATCGTTGCAACCGACCTCAACGGCTATCGTTTTCACATTGGAAGCAGTACGGAGTAGAGCCGTGGCAATGACCACCTTCATCACGGGCGCATCAGGAACCGGGAAGTCCGCCCTTGTAAGTGCTCTCTGCTCTGCCGGTATCAAAGCTGTCGATATGGACGTTGTGCCAAATATAGCGAGATGGCTGAATCGAGACACGGGGACGCCGAGCAACTGGCAACCTGATGCAGGCGAAGAGTGGCACGGCTCGCACGACTGGATCGTCTCGACCGATCGTCTTAGTGAGTTGCTTCGCGACGATGAACTGCGTGTCGTCGCTGGGCTGTCTACCAATCAGTTAGAATTCGTCGATCAGTTCGACCTCTTAGTTCTGCTGCAGTGTTCTGAGATGACATTTCTGCAACGAATTCAGGAGCGTCCAGAAAACCGCTATGGCAGACAGCGATCGGAACGCAAACGGATACTGGGCACGTACAAGCAGATGGAAGCGGAGATGCTCCGGGCGGGAGCCATTCCTATCGACACAGACAGAGATCTCGATCTCGTCACGAGGGATGTCAGCGATCTGCTCGACCAGCAACTGCAACCTTGATGGGGCGTAAGGAGCGTGCAGGATGAAAGCATCATCGGTTGAAGAGGTAAGAGAACTCTATGATGAAACGGCGGACTCCTATGCAACTATGATGGACGCCGAGATTGATCTCCCACTCTATCGTTCTGTCCTTGGGCGCCTGAACACACAGTTGCAAGGTGTTCCTGGTGTACTGGTAGATACATCGTGCGGCTCTGGTCACATGTTGGCCATGTATCATCAACAATACGATCAGCAGCGTGCGCTGCTCGGCGTGGACCTCTCCGAGAGAATGGTCGACATCGCCGCGATTCGACTCAGGGAGGCTGCCACGGTCTGCGTCGGTGATATGCGTGCGTTGAACATGGTAGAGGACGACTCAGCGGCTGCCGTGCTCAGCTTCTTTGCATTGCACCATCTGGACCCCGCCGGTGTTCGCCTCGCTCTTGCGGAGTGGCACCGTGTGACAAGACCTGGTGGGCGACTACTGATCGCCGCTTGGGAGGGGGAGGGTGCGATCGACTACGGCGAGGCATCCGAAGTGGTGGCATTGAGATATGGTGACATCGAGCTCGCCCGGTGGGCTCGTGACGCTGGGTTTGCTGTCGATCGCGTGTTCGTCGAGCCTGTCGAGGGCATGTTCATGGATGCAGTCTATTTGGATGCCACTAAGCCGTAGCACACGACACAGTGGGCGACGTCGCTGCATAGGGGCGTGTTGGGTGGGCAGGGCGTCTGCGTGGCTACTGGCTGAAACTACGCACGGCGTCCTCGTCGATGTCCACACCGAGACCCGGTGAGTCATCGATGACGAAAGCGCCGTCCCGAGGCGTCGGATAGGTGTTGGCGATCCGGGCCTTGTGTTCGTGAGCGCCGTGTGAGTGCTCGAGGATCTGAAAGTTGGGGATGGCGGCGCTGAACTGAACCGAGGCGGCGACGGAGAGAATCCCGCCTCCACCGACATGCGGCGCCACGGGCAGACCGTACGTGTCGCAGATTCCAGCGATGCGTTTCCCCTCGGTCAATCCCGTGCGCGCGATATCGGGCATGGCCACGTCGAAGGCGTGAGCGTCAATCCAGGGGCGCCACTCCCAAGCGGTGCGCAACCATTCTCCTGTGGAGATCTGCAGATCAAGGGCTGCCGCCACCGTCGCGTGACCACGTACATCCTCGGCCATCGTCGGCGCTTCGAGCCAGCGTACACCCAATTCCTGAAGGCCACGTCCCAAGGTGATGGCCGCCGCAGTATCTCGTGTTCCATGGACGTCGACGAGAAGCTCTACCCCTTCGCCGACAGCGTTTCGTACACCAGAAACGATGGCGAGCAGTTGATCGTTCGGTTGCCGCAAGTGGAGTTTGAGGGAATGGTAGCCCGCCTCGACGTGTCGCTGGGCGACATCGGCAGCCTTCGCGGGATCTGCCGCGCTGATTCCCGCGTAGATGGCGATGTGATCGCGGAAGCGACCACCCAACAAGCGGTGGGCGGGCAGGGACAAGCTCTTGCCACGCAGATCGAACAACGCCAGATCGATGCCGGCGAGGGCGTCCACGTAGAAACCTGTGGCGTGCCCGCGCTCGCGCATCGCCGAATACAGGCGATACCAGATGTACTCCACATCGTTGGCGTTTCGACCGATGAGCAAGGGGGCACACAGGTCTTCGACAATGCCGACGACCGTCCGGGGAGAGACGGGCGCCTGGGCCTCGCCCCAGCCGATGACACCATCCTCAGATTCGATCCGCACCAGACAGGTCTCGTGCCGGCGTGAATAGATGGACGTCCAATGGTTGCGATCAATGTAGTGGTCGGGGCCGACGTCCTGCCGCTGTGGATCGGGCCGTGCCTCTGACTCGGCGGGCATACGTATGGCGAAAGCGTCAACGCGACGGATGAGCAAGGGACCCTCCGGGGAGAAGCGTGGACAAATGACACGGCGGTCTAAAGTAGGTCTACCCGCCCGTGTCAGTCACTTTGCTCAGCCCACCTGCTCTCCACCGGACAGCTCGGCACGGTGGAAGGCCCACAGAGCAAAGAACAGGGCAAGGATCGTCTCAACTAGCAGCGAAGTAATCGGTACCAGCCCTGTTTCAAGACGCTGCTCAAGGGGAACCGGTGTCGACTGAAAGCGAGGAATCAGGGATGGATCCAATTCTTCCTGGGACATGAAATCCTGGAGGAAGGGGATGTGGGGAGAGGTTGGGTCAGATTCATCTCGAGCCCGCAGGAATTTCTGTAGGTGCTCTCTGTAGCGGTGTCCCTGTCGGCCGAAGTTCTCCATCCACTGTAATCCCGATCCGAGCAGAGCCTCCACTGAATACTGGAACGCATACCCAGGGGACAGAAGGTTGACACGTCGGGCCACACGGAACTGCTCCCAACGATCTTCCTCAATCTGGTCGCGAAGCCGATTCACCTGACCGTCTATCTCACGCATGCGGCGAGCGAATCGACGCTCTGCAGCATATCCATCTGCCGCAGCAATCTCCATCGCTCGGGGAACAGATCCCTCGCGCTGCAGCGACTCCCACGTGGCACTTTGTAGTTCATTCATCTCGTCCCAGCGACTGTCATCCAATTGCATGGTCTGGGTCGCCACCAGGTAGGATGCCTGAGGAATCACGACGATGAGGAGAGTCCAGATTGTCACCAGGAACACGAGAGACGTCGCTGAATTTCTGGCCAGCACCGATACACCCATGGACAGCAACAGAAACAGAGCGGCGAAAAGCGTTGCGGACAGCAAGAACGTCATATAGCTGAGCCACAAGGCCGCATCCAGTGAGACGAGGCCACCCAAAGCCAGAATGGCGAGGCTGATCAAGCTGCCAAGAGCAACGGACACGACAAGTGTCGCAAGGTGGGCGAGGAACTTTCCGAGCATAAAGGCGGCGCGTGGCACAGGATTGGCCATGACCAATCGCAGTGTGCCGCGTTCCAGTTCGCCTGAGACAGCATTGTAGGCCAGCACGATACACAGAAAGGAGAGCACATAGCGCACGATCAGAGTCCAGTCGAGTACCTCGAAACGACGCATCCAGTTGTTCGTCGTGCGAAGTGTCTGGTAGCCGAGATTCGTGCCATACTCAGGATTCACCCACAGCACCGATGGGAACCAGTTGAAGCCGGCTTCGGAGATAAACTCTGTCCCGGTCTCCTGATTGAGGATCTGGACCCACGTCTCAGCAGCAGCACCAACACTCGATACGTCCTCGATGCGACGCTCCATCGTCTGTTCGATCATGGCATCTTCAGATACCAGTCGCTCGATCTTCATCGAATAGATGATGCCGTTGCCAACGAAGAACAGGAGCAATACGACAAGACTCACCTGGAAGCGCAGGGAACGCAGATTGTCGTGCAGTTGCAGGTTGAAGATCGTCCACATGGCGCTCGGCCTATTGTGGGTCGTAGCGCAAGAAGCGCGCTACGGTGAGTAACACGGCGGCACCGAAACTCAGGAGCAGCACCGCCAGTCCGATGGTCATGGTGCCAACACTATCCCCCAAGGAGCGCTGCCAGCGACCACCGAATTTGGGCATGTCACTCAGATCGAGTCGCCGGCCCGCGTCGTCATTGGCGAGTCGCTGTTGTTCCTCGGCCCATGCCATGCGTTCCATCATGTACGGAGCATCAGATCTGAGCATGTCTGTGGTGATTGATTCTGGTTGGGGGATCATAGGCTCCTGACCTGGTGGATCGTCGGTGAACCACCGCTGTGAGCCAAAGGCATTCTTGCCGCGCAGATACTGGATATAGGTGTCGCGATAGTCCTGGCCTGCCCGACCCGCGTAGAATAGATCGTCGAGTGTGGTGCGTGCCAGACGGTAGGCGAGAACCTGATAGTTTGTGAAGGGAGACAGGGCACTCCAACGATCGACGACGTACGCTTCCTGCGCCAACGGGTCCCAGGTCCCGTAACGTGCCTGATAGCGACGATCTGCATTGTCGGCTCTCATGCCCATAGCATTCGCCTGGTGTCGCTCGAGCCAGCGATACGCAGTCGGGTGATTGAAGCGCCTGCGCCCGTCCCGATTGATGCCTTCCCAATAGGCATCTGCAGGAGGAGGATTCTGCTCTTCCCAGTGGCTCACTTGCTGTCGCCACTCACGCCAGATTTCGTCGTTCTGATCGACATAGTGCTGGTGCGGGATCTCATCATGCCCGTAGCGCGAGAAAGAGGGCAAGGCACTGATGTAGCCGACGCCTCCCACGAGCCATGCAAACAGACAGATGATCAGCGCTGTGTCCGTGTCACGAGCAAAGGCGGACACGGCGAGACTCAACGAGAAGATCTGCGCAAGGAACAGACATGTCAGCAGATAAAGAAGCCCGAGGCGCAGCCAGTCATCACCACTGAATACCACATTAACATTGGCCAGGGCAATCAATAGACAAAGCACGAAGGCGAGGGTGAATGGGATCCAAAGCGAAATGATGCCACCGATGAGTTTGGCCAGCACGACGTAGGCTCGGGGAATCGGATTCGTCAGCAACTGCTTCAATGTCCCTCGCTCGCGCTCGCCGCAGATGCCATCAAAGCCGAGGACGATGGCCAGAAAACTCAACAACACGGTGACAACGGTGATGAAGTCGATCTGGATGAGAGCCTTCATGTAGCCCGAATCGCGATTGCTGAACAACTGCTCCGGGCCGCGACCGTAGTCGTCTATCCTGATGTCGTAGGAGAGCGGTGCGACGCCAACGACACCACGAGCGAAGATGGCCAGCGGTTGAGGCGGCAGGATGATGGTCGGACTCAGTCGCTCATAGATCGTGACCTGCTCGATCAGTTCACGCTGGTTGCGTAACTCATCCTCATAGCTGGCCACGTTGCGGGAGTAGTCGAGACTGCCGATGACCGTCGTCAGAGCAGACAGCACGATCGTGAAGACGAGAGCGATCGACAGTCGATACGTGAGCAGATTGGTCAACAGCTCTTTGCGGACAAGGGACCAAATCACGCGAGAGATCTCCTGCGGGCGGTGTCAGATGAATCGATGATCGTGATTCAGGTAGTGCTGTGGCAAATCTGAGGTGATGCGTGGCAATCTGGCGCTACCGACTATCTCGTCGGTTACATGAACCGCCAACCCATGGCGTCATAGGAACAGCGCCAGGGGACCGGCTCGATCCTGCCCCTGCATCCAGTGACGTCCTGTCTCCAGGTGATAGACAGCGCCCTCCTCGACACCTCGCGTCATCCCCTCGCCGCTTCGGACAAGACGCAGGTGCCTACCCGAGCCCGACGTCAGCGCGATTTCACCGTCGTCGGTGTGCAGATTCTGCCAGTTCGCTTCCGAGAACAGGAGTGTGTTGAGGACCCCTGCCACATGAAACAGCGGGTGCGGGTTGCCGAGACGATCCAGCAGGCCGGATCGCAGATCGTTGGTGCGATCCAGATCGACGTACGGGTCGAGGAACAACCGCAGGGACTCGCGCACGGCGAGGGCCGCAAGGGCTCGGGTAAGTTGCCATGCGCGGTCATCCTCTTCAAGGTCGTCGAGGTTGTAGACCACATCGAATCCGTCGATCGCATGTAGTTCAGGCAGGTCGCACATGGCCGTCCAGGGGTCGGCACCTTCCAGGACACATAGGGCCCGTTGCAGCAAAACACCGCCCTCCGTTAGCGTCGCATCAAGCGCGACCAATTCTTCCATGCGGAATCCCAGACGACCCCGTGGGTGATACCGACCAGGTATGCGCTCGTGCGGCAGCAGGGGAGCCAGGGACAGGCCGACATCGCAGTTGGCACGAAGGGCCCGCAGCGCTTCGAGGATGGCTGCGTCAGGCAGATCGCGCCCAGGCATCTGCAACTCGAGGATGTCAGGCTGCAGGTGAGCTGCATCGACTCGCGCCGGTAGATCCATCTCCGGAGTCCAGACGAAGTGGGCTGTCAATTCGACACCCTCGTCCTTTAATACACGCAGACGCTCGGACTGCAGCGAATCAGAGAGATCCGACTCGGGAACACGTACGTGACGCGCACCCATCTCGATGGCGCACAGCAGTGGGTGGTCATCGCGGACGCGCTGTCGCTTCACGCTCGGCCAGGCGAGGGCGCCGGCCGCTTCGGTGGCGATGGGCAGACGCAGATCCAGCCCCATCCGGGACTCCGGCAGATCCGGACTTGAGCGCATCAGTAGACGAGGCGGCTGTTCCTCGTGCGAGTCCGTCGCCCCCGCCGTACGGATGAAGTAGGGCCGCACGCCATCCATCATCACGCGCACCAGGTAGAAACCGAGCTTGTCGGGATCATTGCGGCCCTGCTCGGGCGGTGGTGCGACAGTGAAAGCTTCGTAGAAACCGGCGCGTGACGTCGTCGTCGAAGGACACACGTGGATTCGCGTTGCCCCTGCCCGATTCAGTGCACGAAAGTGCGTGTGGCCACAGAATACTGCTTCAATGTGATGCTGTCGCATCAAAGCGGTGAGCCAGGAGCGGGCGGGCTCGTCGATGCTGTTGTAGAAGCCGGTGTGCGGCTCGTCTTCGGCGACGAAGAAGGGCGGCATGTGCAGGAACAGCAGAATCCGTTCACTGTCGTGGGTCGCCAGATCGGTCTCGAGCCAGCGCATCTGCTCTTCGGCAGCGGGCAACGTGCTGTTGAGGATCTGGGAATTCACGATGACGAAATGACACGGCCCGCGATCGAAACTGTGCCAGCTCGGCCCGAAGCGTTGGTAATACCATTCGAGGGAGTCTTCGGTCACGGGAGGCTGGAACATCGTGGGATCCGGTTTGTCACCGATGTCCATATTGCCCGCCGCAAAGATCGGCTCAAGACCCAGGGCCCCGATCCGTTCCATCGCCGCCTCGCGCGAGGAGGCGTGGTGAGCGTGAATCGGCGGCTCTTCCGAAAGATCACCCAGATGGATTAGCAGTTCGGCCTGCAGCCTCGCGGCGCACTCAAAGGCCCACGCCGCGCGTGCCGGCCACTGGCGCACGGAGTCGAACTCGATGGCATACGCCTCTGCGTCGAGGATGAAATGCGTGTCGCTGATGACGACGAACTCAAACAGCGCAGGAGGAAGCAAGGCTCGGTCGATGTCCATCACTGACTGAATTCCCTACGTCGTCCTGAGGTTGTCGACGGCGAACCGCAGGTAACGATTCGTCGGTTCGCTGGCACAATCTACCTCGTATGTCATCGCCTTCGAGAGAAGCTGCTCCTCTTCCTGCAGCTTGCCCTCGATCTCGAAACCATGGGTGACGTGGATCGGTGACGTCGCCGCTGATTCCAGGCAGTGAGCGTAGATCCAGATCTGGTTGAGTCCGGGATCACCGATGTACTTCAGATAGACCGTCGCCATCGGCGCATCGAGGATGGCCTCACCATCCATCCCGGTGTGCCAGAAATCAACCCACTCGGGTACTGTGGCGTGGCAGATCTCCTGCCACGGACCATCCGGTCCATCGACACTGTAGTGGACGGCATTGCGATTGGTTGCTGCCTCATGGCCCAAGTGCGTGTGGAAGTAACCACCGGCCGTCAGCCATTGGATGCGGGTCCCCGGTTCTGCATCGACGCGCAGGACCACCTCACCGCGAATCTTGGCCTCTTCTCGCAGTGGCTGGTAGTCGCCGTGCAGGCTCACCAGATACCGTTCCAGTTTGGCCGGATCTCGCAGGTTGAGACGGATTTCCTTCACCGTCGTGTGATAGCCGTGGCGATCGCCTGTCTCATAGCGGAACGTGTTGTTCCCCTTCGTCAGGCGAGGCAGAGAGGGTGGCGACAGTTGCGTCCACGTCGTGAGGCTGAATTCATCCAGGCCACTGCCGGCAGGCAGATCGAACCTCACCAGATAGTCATAGTGGTCAACGACCTGGGGTGTCAGGTCGATCGTCGTGACATCCTTCCCCGTGGTGCCGCCGACGGTCTGCCACGTGAAGCCATCGTCGACGGAGACACAAACCGTCGTCGGGCCGAGCGATTGATACGTGAGGATCGCCGCGCCATGGATCTTCGATGGTGGTCCGATCTGGTCAACCTCACCAACGATGATGTAGGGTGTGTGCACGGCGAAACTGACGAAGCCGTCCTCCGCCGCTTCCACACCACGCTGGGTAAGGGCGACCCCTTCCATTTCGTGTGCGCCCTGCTCCAGATCAGCGAAGCCTTCGCGTAATCTCGGCGTGTAGACCCACTCGCCATTCCCATGGGTCCACTTCGACCAACCCGGATGTTTAGATTTCAGACCTCGAGGATCCGCTTCGAAGCGGCGACGCAGGAAATCCATGTTGAACCCTCCTGCCGTCGGCCACGGATGGAACCAACGTCCCTGTGGATCCCAATACCGCGTGAGAGACTCTCCCGGACGCAGGACGAAGTCCATCGTGTGCCCATTCTTGTGCCAGGCGAAGAGCCGTTCCAGTCGGCAACGGGCGAAACTCTCGAACATGGCCGGCTTGTCATCGAGTGGATAGAATGGTTCCACAGCGACCGGTGGATCTGTCCACAGGCTGCGCTCGCTGCATGCTTCCTCGAGATTGGCGACGCTGCCATCGGCCTTGAAGAGCAACCCACGCAAATCGACATCGAAGTAGTGCCATGCGTCATCGTAGAACACCTCGGTGACGCAGTGGTGATTCTCCTTCATGCGAATGATGCGTGAGTCGGCGAAGCCGGCATGAGTGAAGACGCCATCGAGGGTCGGACTCAACAGGCCGCAATAACCGTGGCCATGGACATTGAGGACTTTGCTGACATCACGCTCGTCGTAGAAAGCGTATTCAGGACCCGGGTCATCGTCTTCGTAGATTCCCTGGACGGGGAACAGACCCGTCTTCCGATCGGTTATGTAGCGCCAGATTGCCACGGCCTTCTCGGCAGGTGGCAGGTCGCGCCAGCCTGAGAAATTGGCAAAGCGCCCAACATCGGTGTAATCAGGTTGCAGATCAGTTGTTACGCGTGGTGAGAACACGCTCATCGTTGTCTTCCTCTGCTAAGTCTTGTCAGGTCATGTTATCGACGACAGGCCTCGCTGGAAAGGGAAGGGCCCTCACGCCCGACGGGCACAAGCGGATTGCCATCAGTCGGCAAGACCCCGGGTGCGTTTTTCCTTGCCGGACAGCCGCAGCACCCACTTCAGGCAGAAGTGCGCCGGGTCAACGGGTTTGAGGAAGAACATGGGGCAGAGCCCGGGGATGACGGTGCAACCTGCCGATCTCAATCTGTCGATAGCTTCCTCAGTAGCCGACCCTGCGCTGAGTGCATCGTGAAGCCACACCAGGGGCGTCCTGGCTTCAACACATTCCTCAACTGCAGCCATCGTCTGATCCGGATCCACATAGATCAGGACCGCTTCCACGGCTGGTTCGATCTTTGCGAGTGATGTTGAGCGCTGGTTCTCGGGGTCATGCTCAAACTTTGGATTCACCTCGATCACCTCGACACCGCGTTTGCGGAACTTGCCCACCACCATCTTCCCTGGATCCCCCCTGGTTTCCTCCACCCCCCAGATCGCAATCCGCTGCTTGGCAAGGAATGCGCGCACCAGTTGTTCGAATGGGTCGACTTCCTCTTTGTCATTCATCGCTTGCTGCTTCCATGGTGGGGACAGTGGAGGAGCACCGGTTCATACCGTCAACATACCCGAGTTTATGCTGACGGTGCGAGTGCGCTGCATTCGTCTGAACCGGTGTTCCGGCTCGAATATTCCGGGTGGCCCAAACGTGGCAGGCTCAGTGGGGCGCTCGGGGCCGGTCTATGCCGCTCCCGAGCGTCTGCTCACCCCGCGTGATGGCCGCAGCGTGGCCGCGCGCGAGGAAGAGGACGGACGCCAGATACAGGCAAAGCAGGCCGACGGGATACACGACGACGATCTCGCCCTGAAGCAGCTGCATCGCCTGGGTCACGAAAGCCACCGCACAGCCGACCGATCCGGGAATGAAGACCCACGCTTCGCGCCGACCCAGGCGTAGTACAGCATACAAGGGGATCATGGGTAGCCAGCCCGAGAAGAAGATGACGGCGTAGTGGGTGGTAGATGTCATGACGGCAAGCAACACGACGGTGACAACGACGCCCAACCAGACCTGTTGTGTCCGAGAACTGGCCAGTGGCCATCCAAACAGGCTCTGGAAATAGCCAGCGATCAGGAGTGTGGCCAGGATCAGGCCGATGGGAAGAGCCACCATCATCTCCTGAGGCGAGACAGCGTGCCAGAGCATCCCGGCGTTGGCCATCAAGCACAGAACGCAGAAAACGAGATCAGCACTCTCCGAAGCAGGCGCATCCCCTGGCCGGTGTCCGCGGACCCGATCTCTTATGCCGAGGAGCCAGATCGTGAAGTGCAGGACAGCGAGCAGGGCCGAGGCCCCGATCATTGGTGGCAGGATCTGTGATGTCATCACCGGCTCCTTCGCCTGATGTGGCTGGACTCATCAGTGGATCGGACGGATCGGGACTGTCAGTGTAAACACGGTCCCTTTGCCATCCTGGCTCTGTGCCCCAAGCGTCCCACCGTGTTCACGCGCGATATTGAACGAGATGGCCAGTCCCAACCCGACACCTACGCCCACTCCCTTGGTTGTAAATCCGGGATCGAAGATTCGGCCCAGGTCTTCTTCCGGGATCCCATGTCCCGTATCGGTGACCCGCACTCTGACCCACTCGTCATCGCTCACGGTTGTGATCGTGATCGTTCCTTCGCCATCGATCGCTTCGGCCGCGTTGAGCAGCAGATTCATGAATACCTGGTTCAGCTGCCTCGGGTAGCAGTCGATGGGCGGGATGCTGCCGTACTCCCGAATGATCGTGACGCGACCTTCCACTTCGTGGCGCAGTAGGTCGAGGACGCTGTCCAGGCCCTGATGCACGTCGGCGCTCTGGAACTCGGCCTCATCGAGCCGGGCGAAATCCCTGAGGCTGCGGACAACGGACCCGATCCGCCGTCCACCCGCCGCGATTAGAGCCACGTTCTGCCGGAGGATTCCGACCGTTTTCCGTAGTGACGTCTCCTGGAGTCGATCACCTGCGCCCTCCCTCTCGGTCTCGAGTTGCGCCTCCAGTCTGTCCACGCACCGAGCGGCTACGTCCGCCGCGCCGTTGACTGCCCCGACCGGGTTGTTGATCTCGTGGGCGACACCAGCCACCAACTGCCCGAGGGATGCCATCTTCCCCGCCTGGACGAGCTGTGACTGCTTCTCCCTCAACTCCTGGGTCCGAGCTTCGACGCGATCCTCGAGTGTGTGGCTGTACGACTCGAGTTCAGCATTTGCAGACACGAGTCTCTTGCTGGTGCGTGCGAAGTCGCTCGCCAGGAAAACCGACATGCACGCGATGAGGAACAAAACCGCATAGAACGCGCTGTCGATGATGAACAGATCGAAGGCTGGAGACGGATCTCCGGCCATGGAGGTGATCGCGAAGAATGCGATGACTGTGAGGGGGAGGATACCGACCGCCAGGATCCAGCTGCCTTCCACCGGCCGGGTGTCGCTTCGGAGTCGAGAGACGACGATGGTCCGGACGATCTCCGCGAAGAGCAGGAGGAAGAGAACCAGAACAGGCGTCCGCATGTGGAATGGCTCGAACCAGTGCCAGACCGAGAGGAGCCCCCCCATGCCTGCGAGCGGCAGATACGTCTTCGCGCGTTTTCCGAGGAAGATGACGTGGACGAGTCCTGTCGCGGCGAGGATCGAAGCGGTCGACGAGGTCATCTCCCAGGCGACGACGCCGGCAATGCCGTAAGGATCCGTTGGCGACAGCATTTCGAAGGAGAAGATCCGGCCCCCTGCCGTGCCCAACAGGAACAGCGTGTAGTACATGTTGGCAGGTTGGGCGGGGTAGAAGACGAAGAGGAAACAGTGAAGGAAAGCGAAGGCCAGGCACACGCCGATCAGGAAGATGCCGTGCGGACCGGGGAAGGCGGTCCGATACACCCACAGCGCCGGATCCGTCTCGGACCCGCCGCCCTCCACCCGGGAGCCCGGGTCCGTCTCGCGCTCTCCGATCCTGAGGTTCAGCAGAGGAGGAGCGCCGTCGGCACGGAAGGACAGGCCGTTCAGGGGCGCGTAGCGCAGGGCAATGACGTGACGAGACACCGCGCTGGATGCCGACACGGCCGGTGTGAGCGACGCCGATGGTGTGAGCGACACCGATGGTGTGAGCTCCCACGGAATCGGCTCGGTGTTCACACCGTAGACACTTGAGTCTGTCGAGTCACCGATCCGGCCGAAGCGGCGGACGAGTTCGCCATCGAGATACACCTCGACGGCCCCCGCATATTGGAGAGCAAATGGCACTGGATGGCCCCATCGCGTCGAGTCGATCTCGAGGGAGCACCGGAACCATACGACGCCTTCACTGGCCCCCTCAGGATACCGGGAGCGGGAGACAACTGGCCAGTCGCCGCTGTCGAAGGCAGGGCTTGCCCACGTGCGTTCGTCCCCGGTCTGGTAGGACCAGGTGTCAGACGGACGCAGCCCTTGCTCGGACCGGGTGGGGCTGACCATCGCGAGGATGGTGGCGGCGGCAATGATGAGGGTTGGGGCTACCATACGACAGCGCTCAGGCTGATTCTGCCAGAATCCGATTCACAACCTGTTGTCGATATTCTTTCGACAGAGACCGGAAGTAGGCACTGTATCCGGTGACTCGCACGACGAGATCGGGGTGTGCTTCCGGGTCTTCGTGTGCCTCCAGCAACTGCTCCTTCGAGATCACATTCAAGTTGATTAAAGTGCCGCCCAATTCATTGTGCGCCTTGATCAGGGCGATGACACTGTCGATGCCACCAATCGTGTGAGCCAGCGAACTGTCCAGATCCAATTGCAGGGGAGTTGTATTACCCCAGCGCGGTTGCACCATGGCCACGGCTGTTGACTTCGCTGTCGGTGCCCCGCCGCCGCCTGGTAGAAAACCGGGGTCGGGATTGGCATTGTGTGAGATGGGGTCGCCGCTGCGGCGACCATTGGGTGTTGCACTCAGTTTGGCGCCGAAGTGGTTGACTGTACCGTGTGAAAACAGACCCGGAAGAAGACGGAAGCCATTCGGTGTCGGTGTGCTGCGCACCAGATCGCTGTAGGCCTCACTGATCCGCAGGGCCCAGTAGTCGGCGCGGCTGCCTCCGGTGCCGAAACGTGCAATACTTTTCATCATCAGGCGTATGTCTTCAGCGTTCTCCCAATCGTTTTCGAGTTGCTCGGCCAATTCCTGCCAGCTCATGCGGCTCTCATGGACGATTCGCTGCTCGATGGCGGCGAAGGAGTCCGCTACGGTCGCCGTGCCCAGACCATCTACAGTGAGATTGTAGATGTCGACGCCACCCTCGGCTACGTCGAGCCCCCGTTCCACGGTGCCATGCATGAACAGATTCAGCACGATTTCCGCCGTGTAGCGGGAGTGGTGCTCCATGTGCCAATCCTTGCCACGCTTCAATGCGTCAACACCGACGGCCAGGTGGTGGAGATAGCGAGTCCAGAGACGATCCATCGTCGGCGCTTCGCCGCTAGATTGCTCGTGCCGGATGACATCGTTGAAGGCGTGCTGGAATGGCGCAACCAGGCACTGTCGGGTCACATCCTGGAGACAGTATTCTACCCCTGGCAGGGCCGTCCAGTTGCAGCCGACTTTGGCTCGCATACGAGCCAGCTGGATCGGGTAGCCATTGCGCGCGAAGCCCTCGTCCAGACCCTTGGCACAGGCGTAGCTGACTCCCGTACCATCGGCGAATAGATTCGTCACGGCCTGATGCAACAGCGACGGGTCGAGATCGTCATGGACCCTGAGCGCCATGTTGATGGGGATGTGCAACTGGTGCATCGCCTCCAGGACCATGAAGGACACAGGGCAGGTCAGGTCGTGGCCATCGGTGGCGGGGCCGCCGATCTGTGAGTAGTGGGTGTCATTGAAGAAGAGGCTGGCCAGACACCAGACCGCTTCCTCATCACAGAGTCGACCCGCCGCCACATCTGCTTCGTAGAAGGGTCGCAGCAACTCATCGATCTGTCCCAGACCCCCACCTGCAGCCCACATGCGATCCACCGACTGGAACCAGGCCAGAAACTGGCAGGCCTCGCGGAAGGTGCGAGGTGGTCCTTCCACAAGCCATTCATTCATCTGAGCTATCTGCAGGAGATTCTCGCGTATCTGAGGATCGGCGGTTTGCGCCGCAAGCTGTCGGGCGTCGTGTGCATGTTGGCCTATCCACACCTGCACTCCCTCTACGAACGCTTCCTCTCCCTCATAGAAGGCAGGGTCGGTGGGCTGGTTGAGTTTGTGGTAGCGTCGCAACTTGGCCAGCAGACCACCCCAACCCAGATCCAGTCCGATCTGCATATCCGGTCCGATGTGGTTCATGCCCCCGATACCAGGCATCAGCACATTGTATTTCTCGAAGATCGGCTGCAGGTGGTCGGCGCGTGCTTCCTCGGGCCAGCCACCGACGCCAGGGATACCGACCTGCACCCACGCACCGGCCAGAGCACTGTGCGGATGGATATACACGGGATGCACCTGAAGCCAGGCGCGAAAGTGCTCACCGATGGCGCGGATGCCATAGGCTTTTCCGTCTGGATGATTAGGCATCGGTGTGAAGGGGATGGGTTCATCCCAGGGTACCCAGCCATGGTCATCGATATCGAGGGTGCCACGGCGGCGCAATTTCTCGCGCGTGTGCTCTATCTTCGTGCGTCGCAGGGCTTGAATACGTTCCTGGTAGGAGATGGCAGCCATCGTGTCCGTCATGATCCGGATACTCTTCCGTTGGTAGGGACTGTGGGGGCGTGCGGGCGGACCTCGCTTACATGGTGACGCGCGATGGCCGCCAGAGTCTGCAGTTGATCGGCATCGGGTGTGGTGAACTGGGTACTGGCGGGCAAGTCCAGACTAGAAAGTTTGGCGTCACCGAGGGGGTGGTAAGGAAGCAGTTCATAGTAAAGGAGGCTCTCGAAGGCGCCGATATGACGGGCGATGCCACCGATCTCCTCGCGTGTATCGTTCACCCCGCCAATGACAGGTGTGCGCACGATCAGCGGGCAGCCGGTGGCCGCCAGGTGGTCGAGGTTCTGCAGACTGCGCGTGCCATCATTGCCGATGTAGCGGCGCGACAGTTCCTGGTCGAGGATCTTCACGTCGTACATCACCAGGTCGACGTGGGGCAGCAGCGATGCAAGGAATTTCCAGGGGTAGTTGCCGGCCGTGTCGATGGCAACGTGCAGACCGCGTTCGCCGCAGGCGATCAGCAGTTCGCGCAGGAAATCGGGCTGCAGCACTGGATCGCCACCAGAGAAAGTGACGCCGCCGCCAGAGTGACGGTAGTAGACTTCGTCTTTGACGACCTCTGCGACGACTTGATCAACACTCATCGAACGGCCGGAGATCTCCAGGGCGCCGGTGAAACACTCTGCCGCACATTGCCCGCAGCCGACACAGACCTCTCGATCAAAGCGGCGCACACCGTCGTCCAGATGCTGGCCACCGTGCTCGCAGGCAACCACACAACGACCACAACCGATACAGCGGTCCAGATAGACCTGCAGTTGCGGCTTAGGCCGAATCGACTCGGGGTTGTGGCACCAGTCACAGCGATTCGAGCAACCCTTAAGGAATACGGTGGTCCGCACGCCCGGACCGTCGCTGCTAGAATTCCGCTGAATGTTGAAGATGATACCGCGCAGATGTGTGTCTGCGGTCACCGCCGTCATCGCCCTGCCTCCCCCTATGTACCATATCCAACCGGCTTTGAGAATGCCAGCTGAACGCGCGCGACAACCCATGCCAGGTGCCTCGAACTCAACGATCGCCCACTCTCCCGGCGGGCGTGTCTATCGTCTGGCCCTCTGGAGCCGGAGGAGAGTCCTGAATCCTTCACTGCGTACCGAGACGGGGCTATGTTTGCCGCAAACATAGAATGAGTCACCCACCCTGTACTTGAGGATCAGATGGGCACGCCACAGTTTGTCAGCAGGTCATTCACATGCGCCCAAGGCCGCGAATTCACTGTGAGCTATTGCCGCATCCAGGGCAGTCGCCCCGGCCCGGCTGTAGCGCTGATTGCCGGCCAACACGGGATGGAACACATCGGTCCCGTCTTACTCAAGCAGATAGTGGCTGAACTGACAGGAGCCGACTTCGCCGGCAGTGTGAGCATCTGCGCCTGCGCCAACCCACTGGCACTGGAACTCGACTACGAATTCTATCCCGAGAATGAGGACCTGAGTGTCCTCAACGACTACTTCTACTCGCGCTTCCGGCATGACTACTGCCCGTACGGGATGGAACGCGCCAAGGGGCCGAACTACTACAACATGAACAGGCTGTGGAATCGTGATACGATTCATGGCGTGGCCGGGGAGATCACGCACTGGTTGTGGGACGAGATGATCGAGGGGGCTGACTTGACGGTAGACTTCCACTCTCTCCAGGCTGACAAGCCGCTGATCTACAACTGGCACGAGGAGTCCGTCGCCCTCGCCGGTTGTTTCGGCGCTCACGCCATTTACCACGTCGCCGCCGCAGACGAATTCAATCAGGGCAATCTGGGATTCCAGGCCGGAACGCAGGGCGGGCAAGCCTTCTGCGTCGAGTTTTCACGACAACACGAGTACCGGGACGAATACGCTCTGGGTACACAGGGCATCCACAATGTGATGGCTGCACTGGGGATGACCACCCGCGACATCGTCCTCGAGCATCCGACGTACGAAGTAATTTCTTCCACACCCACAGAGGCGACGGCGATAGGTCACATCCGTTATCTCAAACACGAATACGATCCGGTGTCAGAGGGTGAGCCAGTCTTCCAGATCCTGAGCCTGGAATCCTTCGACGTGCTGCAGCAGGGCGTCGCTGCACACGATGGTATCGTCGGCCGACGGACACCGAAGCCGATCTCCAGAATCGGCGAGTCCGTCCTGAGCGTGCTCAAAGTCCAGATCATACAGCAGGCCGGGCAGTATCCACAGAAGGGACTCACCCATGCGCAATGACTCGTGGCGAGTCGGCTTCGCTGAAACCGATATCACGCCCGCAAACAACGAAGCGTTCCTGAGTGGCTTCGGCCGACCTCGTTTTGCCACGGGGAAGCTGGCGCCGCTGGTGACGCAGGCGTTGGCACTTGAGGATGCCGACGGGCGACGGGCTGTGCTGGTGACGGCGGATGTGACGGGGTTCGACCGCACGACGGTGGATTCGCTGCGCTACCGACTGGAGCGTGACTTCGCCATCGAGCCGGCAGCGGTCATGCTCGCTGCATCACACACGCACTTCGGACCTGGGGTTCAGTTGCAGAACCAGTGGTTCTGCGGCATGGCCAGCCCTTGGTACATGGCACGCTTCGAGCAGATGATCTGCGCGACGGTGGGACGGGCGGTCAAGGATCTGAGTCGCGCGAAGCTGCGTTACACTGCCGCCGACACAGCCATTGGCTGCAACCGGCGCGTGCACGACGCAACAGGACGTGTGAAGACGGGCATGGAACCGAACCTGGAAGGCTGCTACGATCGCCATACGCCCGTGTGGCATGCACAACGCCGCGGCCCAAAGCCAGACATCGTCGTCGTCGGTCACGCCTGTCACCCGACCAGTGTCGGTGTCCTCAACAAGTGGTCGCCCGACTACCCGGGAGCCATGCGGCGCGCTCTGGCCAGAAAGCGCGGCGTGCAGGGAATGTTCGTCATGGGTGCTGGTGGTGCGGCGAAAGTGTGTCACGTGGACAAGCAGACGGGCAAGACCGTGTTCACTGCCGATCCACGTCATTCCGCAGCCGCCGGGCGCAAGCTGGCACAGGCGGCGTTGGTTCAACTCGATGAAGGTGAATTGGTCGAGTTGCCATCGATACTATCCTGCGCCCAGGCGAGCGGCAAGTTGGCTCTACAACCGCAAGAATCACCGGCCCTACTGCAGCGTCTCGCCACGGAGGGCGACCTGCAGGACTACATGACCTGGACGGCGCGGCAGTTTGTCGAGTTTCCCTGCTACACGGACCGTTTCCGCTACGACGTGCAGACGTGGCGCTTCGGTGATACGCTTACGGTGATTGGTATGGAAGGTGAAGTGTGTGCTCCGTGGGGACCGATGGCCCGCGACCTGGTTGGGACATCCCACGCTGCCCTGATTGGCTACACAAACACGACCAGTGCTTACATCATCGACAAGAAAATGCTGTGGGAAGGTGGCTACGAGGCGGACCATCGGAACTGGGCATTGCCGGGGACATTCACCCCGAAGATTGACAACCAGATCAAGCGGATCATCCGACGTGCGCTGGCGGCAATGCCACAATCGAGGGAGGGGCTAGCAGTATGACTGATAATGGAGCCAATCTGTTGTCACGTGATCAACTTCGTGAGGTAGACGATCTGCATCGGGAGATACTGGAGCCGATTCAGGAACTGCTGTCCGGGTTGAGCCACGGTGTAGCGCATCTTCAGTACATCACATTTCGGCAGTTTCTTGAAGGCTGGGACGAGGGGCCGGGTTGGGGAGATGCAGACTTGTACGATGTGATGGACGGCGCTCCCGAATCGAGTTCGCTGCGTTTGGGAATTGGAGAAGGCGTCGCAGAGAGTCTGAGCGGTCTGCAGGTCGTGCCCGACGGCTGGAATCTGACATCGACGGATGGGATCGCTTCCGTGTTGGTCGGATTGCTGGCGATGGCCTGGCAGATGCGCGGTGGGTCAGTTGGTCTGCAACCAGGATCGCAGTTTGTAGCATCCGACCGAGAAGGGAATCACGACAGGAGGGTTGTTACTGTGACCCATTGGATCGGGCAGTCAGACAGCACTGACCATCACATGGTGGTGGTCTATGATGAGTCGTTCCTCGTCAGCGCGTTGGCTTAAGGCTCCACTTCCAACCCGGCAACGCGACCGGTGCGGGGTCCCCTGCGGTAGAGGGTCGTTGCCTCATTGGTCTTTGTCCTTCTCACCGTACCCACCGGGCGGCCACGGATCCAGGGATGCACCGGACGGACGCCGCCCCGTTGGCCTCCATGGCAAGTCGTGATACGAATCATAGGTCACGTCCAACCACGGCGTCTGTCTGCGGACATACCCCTCGTGCCGTGAATCGAGCGCCGCCTCCAGCACGCCCGTCGCCAGCAACGTACGCTCCACCGGATAGGACGGGGTCCCGGTGAGGAACATCTCTTCGATGTTCAAGCCCAGGTAACTGAAATGGCCATAGGCGCCGCCTGGTGCCCCGAGACCCTGGCAGAAAAACTCCGTTGCCGCGATCGAACCCGATCCACCACGCTGCTTGGTTGGTACGCGCGCGGCGTAGGCCCAACTGGAGGCATAGCCGCTGAGCATCAGCACTGTCGCCTGAAGGCCATCGCAGTACTCGACGATGAAGGCGACAGGATTGTCACAGTGGTCCATCATTGTACCGTCTGGTTTGTCGACCATCACAGTGCAGGCTGCTTCTGTCAACTCACGGGACCATTCACCCGCCGCCGCCCGCCACACGGCGTCACCTTCCAGGCAGGTCACTGCTTTGACCCCCGTCTCCCCTCCGGCACGACGCTCCACCATGCACTGCAATGCCTCCAGGGTGTGAGAGCCGCAGATGTCCAATCCGGAAAAGCCAATGATGACGGCTTCCTCAATGGGCGTACCCAACTCGTGCTCCAGCCAAGGCGATCGCCAGGTCACGGGCAAGGAGGACCCTGCCATGAAGGGAACACCCAACTCCTGGGCCCGGTTGCACATCCACATCGCATTGTCCCAGCTGTAGGACAGGTGTTTGTCGTTGAACACAGGAACACTTCTGCCGCTCGTCGCCATGACGCCGCAGATCTGCTCCATGAAGTAGCGGCGGGGGAACAAGTGCTGCTCTTTCTCGTTCCAGGCGTAGTCGCCGTGTTCACCGATGAGCAACACACCGTCCACGGCGAGTTCCTCTGTACCCAGCGTCAGCGCTTTTACAATGCTGGGATACACCGGGACGCCGTGCTCGGCAGCGCGCTGCAAGCCGATGTCTTCGTCGGCGATCTGGTCAATGTAGAAAGAGGCGATATCGACTCGCGGAGCGAAGAGACCTTCGTCGGTTGGAAAGCCCTTCAGGAATTTTGTTACCAGCACTTCGGCGTGGGAGTCGGGCCGGTATTCGGTGATAATGGCGGCGATCCTCTTGCGCTCAGGCATTTGCTCTCTCTTCCGGCGCGAGCTCGCTTACGCGCAAGCGAACCTTTGCTGCGTTCGTTCCCGCCGCGAGGGTGAAGGTCAGGCGCTTGAGCGTCTCTTTCTTGTTGTTGGCGAGCGATTCTTCCGCGAAAGCCTGGACGCTCCACGTCGCACCTGCAGGTTCGAGGATTTCGAGTTCCAGCTGGTGTCTTGCACCCGAGATTCGGGCTGTCGCAGCATCGATCACGGGCTCCAGCCAGGTGACAAATGCTTCCTCAACGGGTTGGTCCTCAGCGGAAAAATCGAAACGGTCTTCGAAAACGATGTCGCCGCCGTTAAGCGTCAGAGTGCGTTGGAGGCTCTCCAGAGATACGCCGTGGTAGGCTCCGGCCATGTCCATCGCGATCCGCTTCTTGTCATCCGTGGTATCGCAGGTCAGGATCTTGCCGCCGAATTCTGCACCCTTCGACTGCGGCGTGTCGCCAATCTTCGGAACCGAGTGACCGATGCTGTTGGCAAAGAGGTTGGCGTCGTGTCCGTGGCGGCGATACAGGTCGTACAGGCCCTTTTCCGGATCGCAGAGTAGCGTTTCTCCATCGGCGTGGATCACGAAGTGGCCGACGTCATTGTGGTTGTGGCTCACGCCATTGTGCCCGGTCTTTGCAGCGAGGACCACCTCAGCGCCCGCATCTGTCTTGCTTACGAGGCGAACGACAGCGCTCTGTCTGAGCCAGGCATCTTGCAGTTGCGGTGGATCGGGTCGCGTCCCATCCCACCAGAGCATGTTTCTCCAGGCCGTATGGAATCTGCTGAGGCCCATGGAAATACCCGCTGGCTCCGCCAGGGCGCCGCGCAGTTCCTCCACGCCGGTTCGCTCGATCAGGCGTGTGACCAGACCCGCTTCGAGTGCAACCCGTTCGTCGCAGTCGGAGTAGGCGAAGTAGCGACCGGGAGAGAGCATCACGTCGATTGGGTAGTGGGCGATCATCCTCACACGGTCAGTAGAAAGCAGGTCCATCAGGTGTTCACGTGAATGCGCAATTGTGGCCATCGATCCTATTTTCCTTCTCAGTTCCTCTGAATCAAGGCAGTCCCGCTTGACGGTCCAAGGGATCGTCTGTCACATTGTTCGACCCACACCGCCCTCAAATAACCACCTGGAAGCAGAAGCAGAAATGAGCGATACGAACACGCCGGCGCCAAATACCTTCTTCATCGAAGTTTCCGGGTCGGGCCTCCCCGAATGCGATGGACTCTACGTCCCCTCAACAGCGCCGCCCACTGAATCCGAGTCTGGAACCGTATCCAGTCTTGGCTACTGGAATGGCAGGATGGCGTGGGACCGAGCCGACGGAAAATCGGCGAGAAGCCCGGCACTCTCGTACTCCAGCAGTTACTCATCCTGGCGGATCTGTCGTCTCGACGGGCATCTTGCCTACGACGCGACCTTCGACGTGGAAATGCCGCCGACGGATCGGGAATGGCACGTCTACAAGAAGGGGGTCGCACCTGCACCCAAGGTCGTGATGCATCATTACGATCCGAGGGGGGCTTGCCCTGCGCCGAATGTGATCTTCGTGCTGGGGGGCCCAGGGGCAGGAAAGGGCACGATGTGCGAACTGGCGGAGTCGCAGTTGGGCTGGACCCACCTGTCCATGGGAGATCTGCTCAGAGCCGAGCAAGCCAAAGGTGGCGAGACCGCCGCTGTCATCGACCAGTTCATCAAGGCGGGGCAGTTGGTGCCGAACCAGATCATGGTGCGGTTGCTCAAGGACTCGATGGAGTCGGTAACCCGGACAACGGGCAAGAACAATTTCCTGCTGGACGGATTCCCGCGCTCGTTGAACAATATGGAAGGCTGGAACGAGGTCTTCGGCGGCGAAGCTGAGCTGCCGAAGATGTTGTACTTCGAGTGCCCCTATCCGGTGCTCGAACAGCGCATTCTGGGGCGGGCGAAGTACTCGGGCAGAAGCGACGACAACATGGAAAGCATGAAATCGAGGTTCGACACCTTCAAGGCAGAAACGCTTCCTACCGTTGAGTTCTTCAAGGGGGAGGGCAAGTGCATCGACGTAGATACCAGCCAGGACAGGCAGACGGTCTATGCTCTGGTTGTCGAGCAGCTTGCCGAATTCACCGACGAGGAAGGGTTGGCCAGGCCGCTTACGGAACGTGCAGAGATTCTTCTTGGTCTGCGGCCCTGGCCGAAGACGGAGGAATAGCTAACGAGGTCGTCGTGCTTGTCGCCATCGGTCCACCTTCAACGTTCATACTGCCCAGCCGAATCGTGTTCATCCAAGCACACGATGTCCTTGCCCCACGGGTGGTGACTAGCGTACCAGGACCAGTTTGCGGGTCTGGATTCCCGTCGTCGTCCGGAGGCGATACAGATAGGTACCTGAGGCCAGCATCATTCCGCGATCATCACGCCCGTCCCATGTCAACGAATAGGTGCCTGCCTCTCTGTATCCGCTAACGAGTGTCGCTACACGTTGGCCGACCAGATTATTGACCACCAGATCCACTTCCTGTCCCCTCGGCAGGACGAATCGGATCACCGTCTCGGGGTTGAAAGGGTTCGGGTAGTTCTGGGACAATTGCGGCGCCACCGGGATTGCCGCACTGTAGTGTTCGAGAACAGCCGTTGAGTTCAGGTCCCCTCGCGTCCCGACCAATCGAACATCATCGATGTAGAAAGAACCGCGCAGCCGACCGGTGAAGCGAAGACTCGTGAGGTCGTCGAAGATCGCATTCGACCCGAGGGGAATGATGATGTTCTGCCAAGCCCTTTGATCCGGATCGATCCCACTGCCCTCCGGAATGGGTTGCAGCAGGTCAACGGCCCCTGGTCGGAATCCGTTGATCTCGACATTGTAGTCAGTCGTCTCCGTTGGCTCGGTGTCTCCTGGATGGAAGGCAAACCGCAAAGACTCGTATCCTGCCATGGGGACCGGCTCCGGACAGTCCAGATGGACGTAGCCGGAAGTCTGCGTCGCCACCATCGACATGGACACTTCGCCTTCATAAACCTCGGTTGTGCCAGCCACATCGACCGTCGTCCACAGTCCTCTGGCTTCCCAACCATCAGCCAATCCGTCGCCGTATAGCTGGTAGTCTTGCTCAGGCGCAACGGTCGGATACACGAAGAACGTGCTGATCCGTCGCTGATCGTCCTCCAACTCGACGCGCATCTTCCGGAGTCCCTCGCCGGTCTCAACAGGCATTGAGAACCAACCTGAAAACTGCCCGTCTCCGGCTACCCGGTCCGGATCCGTACCGTCGTCTGTCAAGTCGATGGCCTGCGGATCGATTTCGTCTTCCAGGCGAGCCGTGACGTGACGGATTGTACCATTCTCATCACCTGACCGGGTTGAAGCTGTCACCACGATCTCGGAACCCCGCCCGTGGGTCACGATGGCCGGCGTCAGCGTGACATGGTCGATGTAGAGGGGAGATCTCGGCCTGCGGCGACGTTGCGCCAATAGCCACTCGATCACATCAGGGTCGCCATGAATCGGCTCATCCGTGTCGTAGCCATGCCCACGATCTGGGACGAGGGTGAGCCTGGCATTGCCACCGATCTGCTGCTGTGCTGCGATCATGTCAAGCGACCCTCGGAGTTTCTCGGCTGCTCCGGTGGAACCAGGAATCGGTCTTCCCGTGGGTGGCACCTGTCCATCGGCCGCACCATGAAAAGCCCAGATGGGCAGGTCTCGGAATTGGGTCACCGTCGCTGGATCACCACCGCCGGCGTCAAGGAGCACCGCCGAGAACCGCTCAGGCTCGACGGTTGCCCAGTGCCAGGCGGTAAAAGCGCCCATACTGAGACCCGTCAGTGCCACACGGTCCACATCGACAGCGTATGACTCAATGACCTGATCCAGCAGGCCGGAGAAGAGAGACCGATATCGCATCTGCTCTTCGCGCCACGTCTCCTTGTTCAGAGTGTAGTTGGTGGTCGCCTGAGGAGAGAGTAGGATGAATGGGTAGCCAGGCTCCTCATCGACGATGGCCGGGGGGCCGTACGCTCTGAGGATCTCCGGTCGATCGCCGACCAGATCAGATCCATGGAGATAGATGAGAATCGGCCATCTCTTGTCAGGATTCTGACCATAGGTCTCAGGCAGAAACAGCAGATAGTTGACCATCGATCCGGCCACGTCGGCACGATAGGCGTGCTGGCCGACACGTGGCGTCTCCTGTGCGGCGACGGACGTCGCTCCGCCTAGAAACAGTCCTGACAGGAGAGACAATACGGTCATGGATCTGAATCTTGAGCACATGGCTCTCACTACGCCTTTCTTGGGCTTGCTTTCGGCTACGATGGTGGTCGAACTCGATCTGCTCGGTGTGTAGTCCCGGCAAGCATCCGCCGGCATGCAAGTCCGCTGAGTGTTGGATGGGATCGCCCATGTGAGGATAAACCTCAGTTCCAGGAGATCTGGCAACTGTGCCGTCGTTGCCGCGCCTGGTGATGTTCGAGTTGATTGGGTGTCATCGAGCCGGGGCGGGGACCGCACCGCTACCACACGGACTACTCGCGTGTGATGTGTCGCGTCTTCACACGATCTGGCCACTTCCCGTGGCTGGTCGTGGGGTCCAGATAAGGCCTTCTGTGCGCTCATCGAAGTCGAGCATACGGCCTTCTATCCCGCCAGTGTCGTGCCCGGCATCGGCTTCTCACCAGGCGAAGATGCTAAAGGGTCGCCCTCCGCCAATGGCGATGCACAGCGCTTCCGGCTCGGGCTGAATCACAGCCTCAATCTCGTCAACAAGCCACGCTGCCCTGTCCACAGTTCTTACCGCGATGGCGCCACTCCTGTCAGTCGAATACCGGTCCATGTTCGGCAGCCCGGGTCTGCAATTCGTCCCAGTCCTTCGAGCCATCATCGTCCACGTATTCGAGACGGGCCCCAGCTTCGTGAATGGGCATGTTGCCATTCAGGGCATCCGTCCAGCACTGCTGGATGTTGGCATAGTAACGGCGGCGATCATCGGGCCATACCAGGGCCAGCAGCAGACGCAGGGGTGGGTGTTCGTACGGCGGCTCCATGCGCAGACGCGTCAGGGCCTCCTCGTCCACGTCGATCCCGAGACCGGGGCCTTCCGGCGTCTGCGCATACCCACCTTTGATCGTCAGCGGCGTCGCCAGCAGATCCTCTTCGTAGATATTCATGCAGTTCACCGCCGGCCACTGGGCGTGACTGAGGACAGACCCGAGTTGCAGTGACAGAGCTGTCGTGATGCCCGTGCCGACGATCTGCAGGAAGAACGGTTTGTCGAAGGCTGCAGCCTGAATGCCCTGCTTCAGAACACCGCCGACGCCGCCACCGACGACGAACCCGTCACAGACTTCGTCGCGTACCACCGTTGGAAAGGGTGGGTTGCCGAAGTGGTGGGCGATGGGTCTGGAGATCTTGCTGCGCAGCTGACGATTGCCCTCGACGTCGCCCTGAGGAATCGGCGACTCGTAGATGTCGACGATCGGATACTCGTCCAGCCGCTGCAGCACTGGTGTGGCCCGGCTGGCGTTGACGAGCATCTGGTTCCAGTCGATGTCGAGGTGGTAGTAGTCCGGCGTGGCATCGCGGACGGCCTCGACCTGAGCGTAGATGTCCCACCATGGGCGGCCCTTGATCTTGTGCGACGTGTAGCCACGGGACACTGCCTCGGCTGCTTCGGCGGCGAAATCCTCCGGTGACATGTCAACATTCCACCAGGAGATCGGGCACCACTGCCGCACGCTGGGTTGGTGGAAGAGCCGGTGGGCTGGCGCCTCGAAGGCCTTGCCGACCAGGTCGTAGATGGCCATTTGCAGACCGGCCCCGAGCGAGTCGTCACCGAGGAAGTCCACGGCATTGGCCCCTGTCACCCGGGCGATGGCCTCATCCGTGACCTTGCCCCATGTATAGTGGAGCATCGTCTCACCGTAGCCGACGATATCGGCTACGTCCGTGGTGACCCGTACAACTTCACTGATATCCCATTGGTATTGTTCGCGGGCACACCACACCTTGCAGCGAGGAGTGAATGGCACGTGGACGGTGATCCTCTCGACATCCTTGATCGTGATCTTCATCTATCGTTCCCTGCTCATGTGAAGACGATGTGGTGGCGTGCATGTTGTACTCACATTTACAGGAATATTCAAGTCGTCCAGGGTGGCGGATCCCGTCGATGACACAGCGAGACCCGTATCGCCATCGATTGTGTTGAGTACGATCTGTGAGAGATCGAGGCTGAACTGGTCAGACGCGCCGGAAATAGTCGCTACAGCACTGCTTCGGTACGGGTTGAGGCGTAACCCGCGAAGTCGATGCCGGTAAGGTCGGCCATTTCCTTCTTCCACGTCGTGATGTCGTTCTGGCTGAACTGGCTGAGATGGTTGTGTCCACACGCGCGGGCGAGGACCTGGAGCAACTGTGTGGAAGCGTTCAGGTAGTTCTCCAGCCGCTTGGCGCCGATAGCCACATCAAGGCGTGCGCGGAGTTCAGGCTTCTGCGTGGCGACGCCGGCTGGACAGTTGTTGGTGTTGCACATCCTTGCTCCCACACACCCGACTGCCTGCATGGCTGAGTTGGCCAGCGCAACCCCGTCGGCACCGAGTGCAAGTGCTTTGGCGAAATCAGGCGGCATTCGGAGTCCGCCCGTGATGATGAGGGTGACATCGTGTGCTTTGCGCAGATCGAGGTAGTGGCGGGCTCTCGCAAGGGCCGGGATTGTCGGGACCGAGATGTGATCACGGAAAATCAGTGGGGCGGCGCCCGTGCCGCCACCGCGTCCGTCCAGAATGATGTAGTCCACGCCAACCTGCAAGGCGAACTCGATGTCGTCTTCGATATGGTTTGCCGAGAGCTTCATGCCGATCGGAATCCCACCGGTGATGTCCCGAACCCGATCAGAGAATCGGGCGAAGTCTTCGACCGTCGAGAGATCCGAGAAGGTGGGCGGCGACACCGCTGCCTGACCTTCGTCTAATCCACGCACCTGAGCGATCTTACCCATCACCTTGTTCCCCGGTAGATGTCCTCCTGTACCGGTCTTTGCCCCCTGGCCGCCCTTGAAGTGGAATGCCTGCACCCGTGTGAGGAGGTCTTCCTGGTAGCCGAATTTCGCTGAAGCAAGCTCATAGAAATAGCGGCTGTTCGCTTCCTGTTCCTCCGGCAGCATCCCGCCCTCGCCTGAGCAAATGCCGGTTCCTGCCATCTCCGCTCCCCTGGCGAGCGAGAGCTTTGCCTCTTCGGATAATGCCCCGAAGCTCATGTCCGAGACAAAGAGCGGGATCGCGAGTGTCATCGGTTTCTTAGCTCTGGGACCGATGACGAGTTCGGTGCCAACTTCTGCCTCGTCCATCAGAGGTTTGTGCGCAAATTGAGCCGTCAGAATCTGGAGATCATCCCACGTGGGCAGTTCGTTCCGAGGCACTCCCATGGCGCCCATCTGACCGTGATGGCCGACTTTTGACAGTCCGTCCCGGGCAAGATCGTGGATGGCTTTGACGTGCGGCTCTTCTGGTGTGGGTCTGGCAACGGGCATCCCGTCTGAAGGTTCATCTGCTGTTGTGTCGGCCTCTATGGCGGTGTCTGGCAGGCTGGCGTGTGAGCCATCGCAGTACGGTGGATTCTGCGTGTGTTTGCACATGCAGAGATGGGCCGTTTCACCTTTGCTTCCCTCGAACGCAACGGGTGTGAATTCCGAGCCGGCGTGGGATCCGTCACAGTAAGGTTGGTTGTTGGATTTTCCGCACGCACACCAGTAAAGCTCCTCTGTCGCCTCGAACTCAACTTCTACAGGCTTTACATCAGCGATCTGTGGCTCGGGCATTGTCTCTCTCGATTATTTGGTGAGCGGATTTTCGGGAGTCAGTCCAGCGTGACGAGATCCTGTCGCGCGGCAGCGGTACGTCAGTCGAGATGGTACGTCTCTCACTGCTTGCCGGAGGCTCTACCAGTGATGCGTTTGAACCATCCCCAGCCAGTGCGACGAACTGCTGTTGAGTCAGCGGGTTCCATGCTCAGACCTCGCGCCTGGTAGTAGGAGATCTGAGCGATGAGCCAAACCGTCTCGAGTTCCTCAGGGTTCCGCGCACCGTAGATCATGACATAGGTCGAGGTTTCTCCGGAGATCGTGTCATCAATCGGGTGGATGACCCCCCAACCTTTCTCCAGGGCAATGGTCGAGAACTCCGATGGCAGCAACAGATGCATGCTGCCATCTTCTACCCTGTGCTGATGGCCAAACTCCAGCGTACCGCGGATAAACCCTTCATCCGGTCCCTCCGCGAAATCCGGATCCAGTCTCCATCCCAAGGATCCCGCAAGGGAGAACGGTGTGGGGGCAAACTTGATGCCCGGCAAAGGGATGGCCGACGCCGTCAACGCCTGGACCATTGCCAACGGGGCATTCTGGTTCAGTTGCTGGTGCGGTACACCATCCGGCGTTGCAGGTGCGGGGCCTTCTCTCTCCGGGGCGGCGTTGAGGGCAGCCGAGATTTCAGCCGCGGGCGTAATCGGCAGAGAGTTCTCAGATGTCTGTGTCCGGCCCTCTGTGCACAAGACCAACAAACAAGCCAGCGCAGCAATACACATTCGCAGGGTCATCTATGTATGCAACCTCCTGTTGCCCGGCAATCGAGCGTGTCTCTTGCGATGAGATGGAATTCGTTTCAGATTACAGATACAATGTGTATCTTAAGCTACAGATTGTAGCGATCGAGTCAATGGGAGAAAGCCGGGTGAGTGCTGAAAATGCGCGTACGGCACGCGTTCGCCAGATTGTCATCGACACTGCCATGGAGTTACTCGTAAGAGAAGGTGGCCGCGCCGTCACGGCAGTTCGCATCGCCGAGGAAACAGGCGTTGCGCGCACGACAATCTACCGTCATTGGCCTGATGCACCGGCGTTGCTGCTGGACGCGATCGACCAGATGGTGAGACCCCACGTCGCGACCACGACCAGCGACGATATCGAAAACGATCTGCGTGTGGCTCTCACCCATCTCGAGATGAGGATGAGGAAGAGGCGGTTCAGATTTGTTTTCACAGCGATCCTCGACCAGGCCAATCAAGACCCCAGAATCGTGCCTGCCCAACGCCGCTTCGTCAACGGCGTGCTCCAACCCATTCGGGATGTCCTTACCGCCGGCCTGCAGCGAGGTCTGCTGCCTTCCACCATCGACATCGAGACGGCAAGTGCGCAACTGGCCGGTCCGCTTTTTCACCAGCACGTCATGCTCCGATCAGCCATCAGCGAGGATCTAATCAGCGGCACGATTTCTCAGTTCCTCTGCCGATCTGTTGACGACTGAATTGCAGGGTCACGGCAGATAGCGGCTTGCCAACCTCTGCTTGAGCAATTGGCCATTCAGATACGTTCCGTCCTTCAGTTTCCGTGACGGGTCATTGGATGCAGCGAGGTATTTGATGTCAGCCAGGTATCTGCCATAGGTGTCTGTGCGTCGGGCGTTGATGATCACGCAGGGGGATTTTGCCACGAGTCATTCACGTGGCTCTTCTCCAGACAAGGCCCACCGAGGAATCCGGCCTGGAACCCGTGCCGGCTGGCGCAGTTCGTGATTCGGGCCGGACATCGGCTGCTAGAGGTTAAGGCGCCTCGGCGCCAAACCAACGACCCGGCAGGAGCGAGGATCTCCTCGTAGTGGTCGTCGAAGAGGTTGGTTCGGCGGACGGCCGACCGTGTCGGCAGCCGCTGACAATACGGGATTCCTTCCATGTAGATCTTGGCCTCGAAACTGGTGCATTCTGCGTCCCGAATGAGCACATGTCATCTTGACATATCTTCAGTCTTTCCAGTATATTGGCGCGTGATTTGTCCCCCCCCAAATGGACACCGAATCACCCTCTCTTCGGGCTGCCTATTTTCGCCTAGTTACCACGCCCGCGTCCTCAATAGTTGTACCCCATCTGAAGCACTCCAAGCACCCTTTAGCTGGCGGCACCGGCACTGGGCATCGCCTGCAGTTCTGCGATACCACCTGTCGTCAGGCTTGGTGGCTTCGGACCGAGGAATCGTGCTCGTCGCTGCCGAGGTGGAATTGGCAGATCCAGGCCCGGGAGGCCCGTTACCGCGATGAATGTCGCTGTTAGAGATGCATCCTACGTGCTGTTTCAGGTGACGCGCTGAAGAGGTGAGTCATGCCTGAACCGCGATCCTTCGCCGGTACGTTGCACATGGGCAATCTGTGCAACAACAACTACAAGCTCATGATGGCTTTGCGTGGTCGCGGTGTCGATGCACGAATCATCCTTTTTGAGCGGATTACGTCGAGACACCCCGTGAGTGACCCAGCCGACTACGATCCGGACTATGATCCGACTGCACCGCACGTGACATTGGTGCCTTTCAAAGCGCAGGGACTGAGGCAACTCGCCGCCGAAGCGTGGGCAATCCGTCGTGAGATTCGAGCCAGGAGTCCACGGCACTGGGTGCACGCCCAGTCCGAATATCCGGTGTTCGCTCATACTTTCACACGGCATTACAGCTGCCAGTCCACGGGTTCGGATCTGCGCGATGATTACCAGAAGGGGGGACCCGCCGCCCATCTGCTGCGGCGAGCGTATCGTCGAGCGCCCTTCAAGTTCCATGGCAACATCGATCTGTGGAATCACGAAGTGTCCAGATTAGGCAACTACAGCTTCCTGCCCAACGTCGTGGATTTTGCCAAGTTCCAGCCCACGGAGCAGAAGCCCAATCGACGCCTGCGGATCTTGATGCCCAGCCGCAATACCTACGACCAGCCACGCGACATCAAAGGCCATCGGATGTTAGTGGAGGCCCTGCAATCGATGCCGCCGGACTTCGAGGCCGATCTCGTTGTCTCCGCAGAGGATCAAGGCGTGGTCGCCTTCACGGAAGCACTCGCAGATCTGGCCCCGCGCATCGGGATTGAAACCGCCCCTTTCCGAAACGAGAAGCGCCTCTATCTGGCGCAAATCGATCGAGCGGACCTGGTGATCGACCAGTTCAAGCAAGGCTTGATGGGTGGCACGGCCCTTGACTGTTTCGCCATGCGGAAGGTCGCACTCGTCCATCTGGACCGAGCCAGCTTCAGCCATTGCTACGGACATGAGTGCCCGATCCCGGCGCTGAACGAGGTGCAGGCGATTCGCGATTTTCTCGCGAGAATGGCCCACACAGAGTCACGATTGCAGTTGGCTGACCACCTGTATGAGTGGGTGCGACAGGAGCATGAGGCCGGTGCTGTTGCTGACTTCTTTCTGTCACGCCTAGCCGGTATCGGCGTGACCGTAGATATCGGTGTCACCGAGGATATGGACACGTCTGGTCGTCGACAGGACGTCGCGTGAGAGTCGACGTTGCCAATCAGGTCGATCTTGACGTGTGGAATCAGCAGATCTCCGGTGCTGAGCACGCAACGATTCATCAGACAGCCTCTTTGGGCGAGTTCTATCGGTCGCATCTCGGGTACGACGTGTTCTATCTGCGCTGTTTTGAGGGAGACCAACTCGTTGCTCTCCTGACGATTCGGATCGGTGGTTTTGGTCAGGCGCAGCTGATCGAACGTCCAATGGCCACTGCCGGGCTGCGTCTGAGTCGTTGGTTGAAGCCCCTCCTCAGTTGGCAGCAGGGACCGGTTTTTCTCGGTGACCCGGAGCGCTGGCCGTCTGCATTGGCCGCTCTCGTGGACGCCGTGAGGTCACACACGCCGCGGGCTCGATTCTCGGGCATCACATTGCCCATCGGCCTGGAGGCCCTGGTGGAGAATGAAAGCCTGGCTGCCTTCGATCGGCTGGAGTGGGCGACATATCTGGTCGATCTACGGGTCGATGAGGAAGAGTTGTGGAATGGCCTGAAGCGGTCGGCGCGGAAAGCGATTCGCAAGGCCGAACGCGATGGCCTGGAGGTTCAACTCGTCGACGGAGAGCAAGGACGTCTCGAGTATCAGCCCTTTCGCCGCCATTGCCTACAGGCGCGTGGGGCTCGTGTCACGTCCGCGGCAAACTACATCGACCGTCATCGACTGTTGCGATCTATCGATGGTGAGGAGGTCTACATCGCAGTCCATCAGGGTGAGACCATCTCTGGCCTCGGGGTTTTTCGTTTCAATGGCCAAATCAGTGAGTTTGGGTCACACCAAACGCCTGAGAGCGTGGCGCAGAAGCTCAATGGAAACGATCTGCTGAAGTGGGAAATCTTGCGTCGCGAGCGCTCCAAGGGTGGTCGTGTCTTCGACCTGACCGGCGTGAATCCAAATCCAGCGTCTCCAAAGGAACGCGGCATAGCTCAGTTCAAAGCGAAATGGGGAGGGGTATTCCATCCCTATCCCGTACTGTCGCGAACTTGAGCGGCCAAGAGCAAAGAAGTGCCGTGTCCCACGCGTGGGGACTAGGACTGGCACAGGTTGTGGGTGCCGGCGCCAGTGCACTCTTGCTGCCCGTGCTGACGCGAGTCCTTGGCCCGGATGCCTATGGTCAGTGGTCTCTTGTCCTCGTGCTGATCAGCTACGTCCTGCCATGGACGGATCTTGGTGTGGCGCGAGGGATCATCCGTTTCTGCCCGACCTACGATACCAGTGACGCCCGACTAAACGTATACAGGACGGTGCGGCGTTTCGCGTTCATGGTCAGCTTGTCCATGGGGGTTCTGCTGGCGGTCCTGTCGCCCTGGTTGGCACAGATAGCGATTGGTGATGCGGCAGATTGGCACCTGCTCTGTCTGATTGCCTTGCTGTTTCCCTTGGAGGCGCTCTTCCGAGTCGGTACCGCCTTCGTGCAGGCCGAGGAACGGCTGGCGCACTACGCCCGAATCTCTACGGGGCGGCACGTTGGCGAACTTCTGCTACTCACGATTGCCGCTCTGCTCACGGCCGACATCGCGTGGTTGTTGCTTGCCCGCATCATTTCTCTCAGCGTGGTAGTGGCCTGGATTCTCTACGCTGGGCGGCGGCAACTTGCCACTCAGCGCAGCGACTGGTCGCTGGCGCCGATCCGGCAATTCGTCGGTTTCGGGTTGCCTATGATCCCCGCGGTTTTTGTGTGGGCACTGATCATGTCTGCGGACCGGTATATGCTGAAGATGTGGTCGTCGGTCAGTGACGTGGGGCTCTACAATGTGGCAGACATCCTCGCGCTGATGCTGATCAACTGGACTCGCCCGATCAATGGCGTGTTGCAGCCAAAGTTGGCAAACCTCAGGTCCACCAACGTTGCTGAGTCAGAACGTTACATAAGAATTTCCTTTCGATGGTTGGCTGTACTCATGGCGCCCTGTGCGGTATTTCTGGCAACCATGGGCCGGCCCGTCATCACGTTATTAAGCGGCGCGGCCTTTGCCGATGCAGCACATGCTTTGCCGTGGCTGGCACTTGGATACGTCATCATTGGCCTCACGAACCCACTGTATCACGTCGTCTACTTGCGACGCGGTGGATTTGCCTTTCTCTGGCTCTACGGTGCTGCTCTGGCGGTCAACATAGCTCTCAACGCGGTTCTGATTCCTCAGCACGGCCTCAGCGGCGCGGCCTTCGCCACGATGGCCGCATTTCTCGCCTACGCGGTTGGCTTGTTTGCTCTGGCGCTGCCGAACGAACAGCGGATGATCGCCGCCGAATCGATGGCTCTGGTGAAGATCGCAGGTAGCGCTGGCGTCGCCGCACTGGTGATGGCTACCGCATCATCACATGGGCATCTTGCCGTGATCGCTGGCGCGCTGGCAGGGGGGATCATCTTTTTCATACTCATGTTGGTCTTGCGTGTGATCCATCGGCATGAGATCCGTGAATTGTTGATCCCTGTTCGATCATGGTTGAGGCCAAGAAAAGGCCCAGAGCAATGAATCCGTATCAATTCTTCCATTTACGCACACCACCTTTGGACAATGCGACCCAGTGATGACGACGAGTAGCGGTGTTGAGATTCAGGTAGTTGAGGAAGTTGACCAACAGGAATGGGACGCCGGTTTGTCGGCGCTTCCCTTCGCCCGCTTCGAGGATTCGATCCAGCGGCAGCAGTCGATTCTTGACCGATGGCCGGATATGCGTCCCCGGTTTCTGCTGGCCTATGCCGATGGCGAAGTGGCCGGAAAGCTTGGCTTCTGTCGAACCTATTTTGGTCACGATCTGGCTCAGGCGGATCGCAGGTTCAGTCTGCTGAGTCCTCTTCTGCGGCGAACGATGAAGACATACGACTATCCGACGACACCCCTCATCTACCGGAAAGATCTCGAGTCTGAGATTATCAACGGATTTCTCGATACGCTGGAGGATCTCGCCAAACGCGAACGTCTTTACAGCGTCTCTCATCTACGCTACCCGTCTCCTGGACTGGCAGCCGTCGCAGGTCGTGAGGCGTTCCTTGATCGAGGCTACAGCATCTGGACTCATGGTACGTATCTGATCGACTTGGGGATCGGCGAGGAAGGACTGTGGGCGGGGCTCAAGAGTGGGACTCGAACCGCGGTGCGGCGGTCGCAGAAGCAGGGAATCGAGGTCAGACTCGGCGGTGTTGAGGACTTGGAGCGTTACTACGATATCATCGCCGAGAATCGTCGTCGGGATCAGCGACAGAACATCTACCGGCCGATCTATGCAAAGGAACGCATGTTGCCGTATCTCGAATTCCTCATCACGTCCGGCCTGTCGCAGATGTTTTGCGCCGGGATCGACGGCCAGGTCGATTCCTGCACCCTGGTTCAGCGTTTTGGGCGAGTCGCCAGCTTTGGTTTGCACGCGAGGTCTGATAGCTTCCATGAGGCACGTCTTGCCGACGGCGACGCATTGTGCTGGAAGATGATTTCCTGGGCTGCTGAGAGTGGATACGGAACCTTCGACATGACCGGTTTTGACTCCGTGCCGCAGAACGATCGGCAGCGAGGTATCCGGCGATTCAAGTCGAAGTGGGGCGGTCAGATGCATGAATATGATTATTACACCAAGGTGCACGGGAAGCTCCGAGAACGAGCAGTGCAGGTGGCAAAGAGAGTCCTTCGCCGCTCCTGAGAATTGGGATGGTTGTGCTCTCCAAATCGGCTGGTATAGGGAACCAATTTCCGGTTTGCATCCGAATCGACTCCACATCTGCGCTGGGTTGATCTTATCTAACATCTAAAAAAACAGATACTTGCGATGTGATTTAGCAGTCTGGCATGTGCTTTGCGAACAGAGTGCAAGGATTTCCCAGCAATCTGCCGATACATAGAGGGATGTCCGGTGGCTTTTCACACCGGCTGCCAAATTGAGAGACATCCGTCAAGGAGAAGAAGAAGCGATGGACCGCAAAGTTCTGCTGATCGACCCGGGACAAAAATTCGCAGAGAACGGATCGCGACACTCTGTTCGACAGACGCCCCATATCGGGCTCTGCTATCTGGCCACGACGCTGAGGGAATTCGCAGACGTCAAGGTCCTCGACATGCCCCTGCTCAGACTTGGCGACGACGATCTGCTCGAAGAGTACAAGAAGCTCGACTCCGGGGATATCGTCGGCATCACGACGGCGACCTTCAATGTTGTGGAAGCCGTGCGTGCGGCGGAGATGGCCAAGTCCCATAATCCCGAGTTGCTCGTGGTGATGGGGGGGCCGCACGTGAACGCGTTCCCCACCGATGTTCTTGAACGTACCGAACATGTCGACGCGGCTGTTTCGGGCGAAGGGGAAGTCGTCTTCTCTGAGATCGTTCGGAACTATGACCAACCGGATTTCACCTGGGACATTCCCGGTGTCGCCTGGCGCGATGGCGAAACAATCGCCTATCGGCCCCTCACCAAAGAGTGGACGATCCAGGATCTGGACGATATTCCTCTGCCCGATTGGGATTTCCTCGACCTCAACAAGTATTCGATGCGTTACTCGTCCCAGTTTGATTCGATGGAGCAGGTGGCACCACTGTCCACGAATCGCGGCTGCCCCTACCAGTGCTCTTTCTGTGACGGCGCGAATCTCACGGGGAAACTGAAGTTCCGATCGGCGCAGAATGTTATCGATGAGATCCAGAATGGTCTCGAAAAGCACGGCGTGCGCCACTACTACATCACCGATTCTGTCATGTGCATCCCGAAGTGGCGTTTCCTGGAGTTCTGCGATCTGATGGTTTCCACAGGCCTCAATAAGGAGGTCTCGATGATCGGGCAGGCACAGATCAACTCCATTGACGAGGAGATTCTCGTCAAATACCGCAAAGCCGGTGGTGAATACATCTTCTTTGGCCTTGAGAGCGGCAATGAGGAAGTACTCAAGCAGAACGGCAAGAGAATCAGCAAAGACAAGGTGCGGGCCATCGTCGACTGCGCGCACGAGTCAGGTCTGCATCCGCGAGGATCTTTCATCTTTGGCTTGCCCTACGATACGAGGTCAAGTGTCGAAGAGACGATCGAATTCTCCCACGAACTGAAGCTGCACTCGGCAAATTTCTTCATCCTCGATTTCTACCCGGGAACCCGCGCCAAGGACTATCTGCTCAAGGGTGAGGGGGGCCTGACCATGCTGGACGGGGGCATTGACTGGTCCGTCTACACGCCGAGCCGCGATCGTGCGGAGGTGCAGGTCAATGATCTGACGCCGGATCTGCTACGGGACTATCTGGCACAGGCGAAGGCCATGCCGATGAAATACGAGGATCAGGATCTCACCTTCCGCCAGAAGGTGACCGAGTTCATCTACTTCGTCGAAAATGGCTTTATGGATATCTCCGAGTCGGGAGAGTGGTACAATGCGATCGAGGAGATGAAACCACTGGTGCCTGCAGCGACCCTGGCTGCCTGCGCCCCGCGACTTGAACGCATCAGTGAATTGACAAGCAGCTACGCACGCGCAGCCGTATAGAGGCACGACAGCTGCACCTCAACATGGTGCCCATTCGTCGCAAGTAGGGGCACCGCTCCAGGCGTCTTCTTTGGTCGATTCCCGTGGCACAATTCGACTCACCCTCTGTAACTTGGATACTGGATCTTACAATGAGTGATCAAGCCGTACTGACCCCCGAAGCCCACGAGCAGTCGTCTGAAATGGACGTGGCAGGGGAGGGCGCCCATACCCTCCATGCTGCGATCCCTCAGAACCAGGACATTTCGATGAGCAAGACGGAACAAGACATCGTTGAGATTATCGGCCTCGACGAGGAGCACCACGATCGCGCGATTCAGCGATATGATCATGCCCGACGGCGCGAAATCGTGGACGAACTTCTACAAGGGACCGGGCGCGACCGAGTCCTCGATCTCGGCTGCAGCAATGGTTCATGGTATCCGTTCCTGAAGGCTCAGGGTTTTGCTGAGCTACATGGTGTCGAACTGTCCGAACACCGTGCACAAATTGCCAGGCAACGTGGATACGAAGTCTTCAATGGCCACGGACAGGATACGCCATTTCCTGACAATCACTTCGATGTCGTCGTGAATCAGGAAGTCCTGGTGCATGTGCTCCAGGAGGAGGACCGAAAAGCAATGATTGCCGAGGCCAAGCGTGTCCTGAAGCCGGGTGGGGTATACATCTGCTCTATCGCCTCCGCTGTCGCTCAGCGTCGCCGCTTCTTCATCAACCGGATTACCGGTTATGGTCTGCTGTCCTGGATCAAACACCGACTCGTCGGCCGCCAGGGGAGAGAGCAATTCCAGGATCTCACCGAGTTTACCCGGTATTGGGACCTGAAGGACGTGCGAGCCTATCTGTCGTCCATCGATCTTACCGTGGTCGATGCCGTAGGCCATACGTATTTCTTCGGAGATCTCTCGGCGAATTTCCCCGCCTTCCAGAGACTGTTGGATCGTGTACTTGGCAGGCGTTGCCCGGATGCGGCGACGGTTGTCTACCTCAAGTGCACAAAGTGAAGGCAATCGATTGAGCATCGGCGCCCACGCCTCGGCCTGGGCCCCGTGACGGTTGGCGTAGTTAGCGATTCGGGCCGGACATCAACTGCTATTTTGATAGCAACTGCTAGAGGTTGAGGCTTGCTTCGACGCCGAACCAGCGGCCGGGCAGGGGCACTCCCAGGATCTCCTCGTAGTGGTCGTCGAAGAGGTTGGTCGCTCGCAGTCGTAGTTCACCCCAAGGAACCGGGCGGCGCACGAGCAAATCGACACGTGCATAGTCATCGAGGGGCGCAATGCGCTCACGCGCCTGCACACTCCAATCCGCTGTGATCTGCGCTGGCAGGGCATGGCGCAGGCGGACATTGGCCTGATGCCGCGGATGCGAGAAGACATACTTCGACTGCAAGCCTGAGGCGAGGGTCTGTTCTTTGTCGACAAAGGTGTAGCCGATCTGAGTGTCCACGGGGCCGAACTGACGTGCGCCACTCACACGCACGCCGAGGGTCTGCATTTCTCCCAGATTCTGCGCGACCCACGGGGGCGTGTCCGTGGCTCTTACGTAGTCGACGAGATCCTGTTCCTGGCGTAGGAAGATGGCGCCCTGCCATTGCGTTTGCGCAACGAGGGTCGAGGCGCCGATTTCATACTGCCACGATCTCTCTGCGGCGAGATCCGGATTACCGACATTGTTGGGATCGGTGTAGTAGAATTCGGTGAAAGAGGGAGCGCGGTAGGCACGAGCGATGGTGGCATAGGCACGCGAACGATCGTTGAGTCGGCGGCCGATGCTGACGGTGGGCGCCGCCTCCCATCCTGCTTCCTGGTGATGATCGGCGCGCAGGCCGGCATTGATCTGCCATGCGCCTCTCGTCGTACCGTATTCGGCAAAACCACCCCAACGGTTGCGCGTGTGTTCGCCCAGATTGCTGCTGTCGATCTCCTCGCGAGTCCACTCGGCGCCGGCGGCGACTTGCCCGCCAGCCATGGCCCGACGGACGTGGGCCTCGCCACCACCCATCCAACTCGTGTGGTTGTTCTCGTAGACTGACGGATCGCTTTCGATCAGAACGAAACGATCTGTGTGGCGGCGCACATACACGCGGCTCGTGGCCATTGTGGTGCCGACGCGTCGCTCGTAGCGAGCACCGGCGAGGTGGGCCGTCGTCCATTCGCGGGAGGGAAAGGGGGCGTAGAAGTCGCGGGCACCGAAGCCCTTGTCCTGCCAGCCTGCCTGCACCGACAAGCGGCCACCGCCGAGATCGGAGTGACCCAGCAGGAAGAGCCTGTCTTCGTCAGCATCTGTGGTTTCGCGATAGCCATCAGAGCGCAGTCTGCCGGCGCTGAGGGTCACGCCGCGCCGTTCGTTCCCTGTGCCGATACGCAGATTGATGTCAGAACCTGTGCCGGCGTCACCGCCGTCGATGTCGTCAATACGACGCGTGGCGACATCGAGGCGGACACCAGAGGCAGCCCGGGGGACGAGATTGATCACGCCACCGACTGCATCTGCTCCGTGCACGGAGGATGCGGCACCATGCAGGATTTCGACACGGTCCAGATCTGCAGGCGTCAGCGGCAGATTCAGTGTGTGGTGATCGGTCTGCGGATCGTTGACACGCATGCCATCTACCAGGATCACGACCTGGCTATAGGTGGCGCCGTCCATCCCCAGGTCAACCTGCGTGCCAAAGGGCCCTCGCGTCTGCGCGTCAAGACCTGCCACGGTCGCCAGCAGATCGGCGATGGAACTTGCGCCGCGGCGCGCAATTTCGGCACTATCAAGGATGACAACTTCCCGCGTCTGCGGTGTCGTGTCAGTGCTCAAGCGCGTGGAGCTCACCAGAACCTCGGGTACCAGGGCCGGTGGCAGAGGGTCCGAAGCTCCAGCCATCGCAGGCGTTGCACCCCCTGCCAGGCAGAGGGTGCAGATGAGTGCGGAAAAGTGTCTGGAAAGGCAAGTAACCAGTGTGCGTCGGGGTAGCCGGGTCATTCAGCGAGTCACTTTTTCTTCGGGATGAGGAACGGGTCTGATCACAGATTTCGTTTTCGTGGACACCACCTCGGCTTTAAGGCTTCATCTCGAGGTGGTTTTCTTGACAGTCCTCAGGATCAGGCTTACCCTACCGAGGTTGTAATAAACATGCGTAACAACGTCCACATCTCGCCCCGCGAACCGGTGGTAGCAGCGCTCTTGAGCTGTCAAACCAGCGTGCGGTCGCGCGACAACGTATGAGGTAGTGCCGAATGGGTCAGCGGCGGTCTTTCCGCATCAAGCAAGGCCTCGATCTACCAATCACTGGTGAATGTGCTCAGGTCATCGAGGACGGTCGCCCGGTGACACAGGTTGCAGTCGTCGGCACCGATTTTCACGAATTGCGTCCCACGATGGCAGTGGATGAAGGAGCCGATGTCCGCCTCGGCCAACTGCTGTTTGAGGACAAGCGTCGTCCGGGCATCCGCTTCACCGCTCCTGCAGGTGGAAAGGTCGTCGCCATCAACCGCGGCGCCAAACGCCGCCTGCTCTCCGTCGTCATTGAGGTCGCTGCCAGTGAAGAGGCAGAGACGTTCGACGTGGGTGGCAAGCGACCTGAAGATCTGGATGCAGACACAGTGCGCAAGGCACTCGTCGATTCCGGTCTTTGGACGGGTTTGCGAATTCGACCGTACAGCAAAGTGCCGCTGCCAGAGCAGACGGCGCACTCTATTTTTGTCACAGCGATCGATACCAATCCACTGGCCGCCAACCCGGCGGTCGTGCTGGAGGGGCGTGAAGAAGCCTTCACGACGGGGCTGGCGGCATTGGCCAAACTCACAGACGGCGAAGTGCACCTGTGCACCGAACCGGGCGCCGCCATTCCGGACGGTGCGGGGCGCGTCGATGTCAGTGTTGCCGAATTTTCTGGTCCCCATCCGGCCGGACTCGCTGGAACACACATCCACTTTATCGACCCTGTTGGTCAGCAGAAAGCGGTCTTCTTCATCAACTACCAGGACGTACTCGCCATGGGCGAGTTGTTCCTCACGGGGAAGGTTGATCCGTCGCGGGTTGTCGCCCTTGGTGGCCCGCAGGTGAAACAACCGCGTCTGGTGCGCACACGTCTCGGTGCAGATCTCACGCAGTTGCTGACAGAGGAGACCGAAGGAGACGATAATCGCGTCATCTCCGGATCCGTGCTGTCAGGCCGCACGGCGGTAGGCGAATTGGCCTATCTGGGGCGCTGGCATCTGCAGGTGAGTGTGCTCAGCGAGGGGCGCGAACGAGAGTTTCTCGGTTGGCAATCGCCGGGCGCTGACAAGTTCTCAGTGAAGAACATCTTCCTGTCGAAACTGATGCCAGGCAAGCGCTTTCCCTTTACGACCAGTACCAATGGTTCACCGCGCGCCATCGTTCCGATTGGCTCGTACGAGGCGGTAATGCCTCTTGATATCATTCCCGTATCACTGATGAAGTCACTGGTGATGGGGCATGCAGAAGTTGCCATGGAATTGGGTTGTCTTGAACTGGACGAAGAGGATCTGAGCCTGTGCACCTTCGTGTGCCCTGGAAAGACCGATTATGGTCCGCTGCTACGCAGCAATCTCGAAATTATCGAGAAGGAGTTTTGAGTGGCTGACCTGAAGCACTCGTTCGCTCCAGACATCTGTACTGCTGACATCAGGGGATACGTGTCAAAATGAAGGTTTTGCGACAACTGCTGGATGCGGCTGAACCGCATTTCACGCACGGTGGCAAGCTCGAGAAGCTGTTTCCGATCTACGAGCTGATCGACACCTTCCTATTCACACCGGCGGATGTCACCAAGAACGCCTCACATGTGCGTGATGGAATCGACCTGAAACGGTTGATGATCACCGTCGCAGTGGGGTTGATTCCGTGCATCTTCATGGCCATGTGGAACACGGGGTATCAGGCGAATCTGGCGATGGCCCATCTGGGTATGGAGTCTGCCGACGGTTGGCGAGGCGTCATCATCGACATCTTCGGCATCGGCTACGATCCCACGAGCCTGCTGGCAAATCTTATCCACGGTTCGTTGTTCTTCGTGCCTGTTTTCCTCGTCTGCAATATGGTCGGTGGCTTCTGGGAAGCCATCTTTGCCAGTGTTCGCGGCCACGAGGTCAATGAGGGATTCCTCGTCACTGGGATTCTGTTCCCTCTGACGCTGCCGCCGACGATTCCTCTGTGGCAGGTTGCTGTGGGTATCAGTTTCGGTGTGGTCATCGGCAAGGAGATCTTCGGCGGCACTGGGAAGAATTTCCTCAATCCGGCGCTGACAGCGCGAGCCTTCCTCTACTTTGCCTATCCAGCACAGATCAGTGGAGACAAGGTCTGGGTCGCCATCGATGGGTACTCAAAGGCGACGCCTCTCGGCATGGTTCCTGCAGATGGCATTGCCGCCCTGACCGGTTCGATGACGAAGATGCAGGCTTTTCTCGGCACGATTCCTGGTTCCATGGGCGAAACGTCGGTGTTAGCCTGTCTCATCGGTGCGGCGGTTCTGATTGGCTCCGGCATCGGTTCGTGGCGGATCATGTTGAGTATGACCATTGCCACAGTGGGCCTCGGAGCGCTGCTGCACATGGTCGACAGCACGACGAACAGCATGTTCGCTATGGATCCCATGTGGCACCTGTTGCTGGGTGGTTATGCCTTCGGCTGTGTCTTCATGGCCACTGACCCCGTCTCAGCATCGTTCACCAATCTTGGCAAGTGGCTCTACGGTGGTCTCATCGGGGTCATGACGATCTTGATCCGTGTCGTGAATCCGGCGTTTCCTGAAGGTGTGATGCTCGCCATCCTCTTCGGTAACGTGTTCGCCCCCGTCTTCGACTATCTCGTCGTGCAAGCCAACGTGCGTCGTCGCGCGTTGCGGACGGCCCTTTAGGCCGCAATGACGTTTAGGAATATCTGATGGCCAAAGAAACAATGGGCAAGACCTTCTTCGTCGCCTTTGCCCTGTGCGTTGTGTGCTCTGTGCTGGTGTCCGGTGCGGCTGTGGTTCTTAAGCCGACGCAGGTTGCTAACAAGCTTGAGGACAAGAAGAAGAATATCCTGAGTGCGGCGGGACTGTATGAAGAGGGCGCCGATGTGGCGGCTCTGTTTGAACAAATTGAGGCGCGTGTTGTCGATCTGCAGTCCGGTCAATACATGGATGACATGGATCCGGGAACTTTCGACTTCGTCCGCGCTGCCAAGGATGACGAGCTCGGTGCCGCCATCGACGCGGCGCAGGATCGGGCAGGCATCAAACGGCGCTCGCGTTTCATCCCCGTCTATCTGGTACGGAAACACGGACAGGTCGACAAGATCGTACTACCCTTATATGGCAAAGGCCTCTGGTCGACACTGTATGGGTTTCTTGCGCTCGACCGAGACGACCTGACGACGATTCGCTCCCTCGTCTACTATCAGCACGGGGAGACACCCGGTCTGGGTGGTGAGGTCGATAATCCGGCGTGGAAAGCGCTGTGGAATGGCAAGCAGGCCTTCGATGCGAAGGGGAACATCAGCATCCAGGTCATGCGTGGTGCCGTTGATCCATCGTCGCAGACGGCCAGTTCACAGGTCGATGGACTGTCTGGTGCGACCATTACTTCACGCGGCGTACACGACATGCTGCACTATTGGCTGAGCGATGAGGCCTACGGTCCTTATCTGAAGCGTCTACGCTCCGAGAGGGGAATGAGCTAGTCATGGGTAAGGCCCGCGACACATTACTGAGACCGGTGTTCGATGAGAACCCGATCGCCCTGCAGATCCTCGGGATCTGTTCGGCCCTGGCTGTGACCAGTAAAATGGAGACGGCAGTGGTTATGTCGTTGGCGGTCATCTTTGTGACCACTTTCTCCAACGGCGCCGTCAGCCTCATTCGCAAACACATCCCGACAAACATCCGCATCATCGTGCAGATGACGATCATTGCCTCCCTGGTGATCATCGTCGATCAGGGGCTGCGTGCCTACGCCTTCGATATCAGCAAGCAATTGTCGGTCTTCGTCGGTCTGATTATTACCAACTGCATCGTCATGGGACGGGCTGAGGCCTTCGCCATGAAGGAGAGTGTCGGCGCCAGCATGCTGGACGGAATCGGCAATGGGATTGGCTACGGCCTGATCCTGCTCGTTGTCGCTGTGCTGCGAGAATTGTTCGGTTCAGGCAAATTCTTCGGTGTGGAGATCTTCAGACTGGCGAATGTCGGTGGTTGGTACGAACCAAATGGCCTCATGCTACTGCCGCCGAGTGCCTTCTTCATCATCGGTGGGTTCATCTGGGTTCTGCGGTCATTCAAGACCGAGCAGATCGAGGAGGCTTAGACGATGGAAGCTTATTTAAGTCTCTTCGTTAAGGCCGTCTTCGTCGAGAATATTGCCCTCGCATTTTTCCTCGGCATGTGCACCTTCCTGGCTGTATCAAAGAAGGTGACCACGGCCTTTGGCCTGGGCGTTGCCGTTATCGTTGTGCAAGTGATTACCGTGCCATTGAATAATCTGGTCTACCGTCACTTGTTGCGCGAAGAGGCGCTGGCTGCGATCGGCCTCGGCGGTGTGGATCTCACGTTTGTTGGTTTGATCAGCTATATCGGTGTCATTGCGGCGAGTGTGCAGATCCTGGAGATGTTCCTCGATAAGTATGTGCCCTCCCTTTACAACGCTCTGGGCATTTTCCTGCCGCTGATTACCGTGAACTGCGCCATCCTGGGTGGGTCACTATTTATGGTTGAGCGGGATTACGGCTTCGGTGAGAGCGTCGTATACGGTTTGGGATCCGGTCTGGGCTGGGCCCTGGCCATTGTCGCCCTCGCCGGTATTCGTGAGAAAATGCGTTACAGCGATGTGCCTCATGGTCTGCGTGGCCTGGGGATCACCTTCATGACCGTCGGTCTCATGGCTATGGCATTCATGGCCTTCTCCGGCATCCAGCTCTAAGCGAGATCAAGATCCATGACTGAAGTCATTGGCGGCGTGGGGATGTTCACCGGGGTGGTGCTGATTCTGGTCGCCGTGATCCTCGCCGCTCGCTCCCGACTCGTCGCTTCCGGCGACGTGAATATCAATATCAATGGCGAGCGCACGATCACGACCGAAGCAGGCGGTAAGCTGCTCAATGTACTGGCTGATCAGGGCATCTTCGTCTCCTCCGCTTGCGGCGGTGGTGGCACGTGCGCCCAGTGCCGGGTCAAGATTCATGACGGCGGTGGTGATATTCTGCCCACTGAGCAAGAGCATATCAGCCGCAAAGAAGAGAAGGAGGGCGAGCGCCTCTCCTGTCAGGTTGCGGTCAAGCAGGATATGCAAGTCGAAGTGCCGCCCGAGGTCTTCTCGGTGAAGAAGATGGAATGCGAAGTCGTCTCTAACGACAATGTGGCGACCTTCATCAAGGAATTCATCGTCAAGCTGCCGGAAGGCCAGACCCTCGACTTCGAGTCCGGTGGATTCATTCAGATCGAAGTGCCGCCCTTCGAGTGTGACTTCAAGGACTTTGATATCGATGAGCGCTTCCACGGTGACTGGGATCGCTTCAACTGTTGGGATCTGAAGACGAAGAACACGGACACCGCGATCCGTGCCTATTCGATGGGCAATCATCCCGCCGAGGGTGACATCGTAATGCTGAACATCCGCATCGCCATGCCGCCGCCCGATCGCGAGAAGGGTGGCTGGATGAATGTGCCACCGGGTCTCGCCTCGTCCTACGTGTTCAGCCGCAAGCCTGGAGACATGGTCACGATCTCCGGCCCTTACGGTGAGTTCTACATCCAGGAAACAGAGCGGGAGATGTGCTACATCGGTGGCGGCGCCGGTATGGCGCCCCTGCGCTCACATCTGTTTCACCTGTTCCATACCGAGGGCACAAAGCGCAAGGTCTCCTACTGGTATGGCGCTCGCTCCTCCATAGAGATGTTCTACGAGGATCACTTCCGTGACATCGAGGAGAAGTTTCCGAATTTCTCCTTCAATGTTGCCATGTCCGATCCTCTTCCCGGTGACGGATGGACGGGCTCGACGGGCTTCATCCACCAGGTCGTGCTCGAGGAATACCTGAGCAAGCACCCTGCGCCGGAGGATATCGAGTACTACCTCTGCGGCCCACCGATGATGCTGTCGGCTGTGATGAAAATGCTGGATGATCTCGGCGTTGAAGAAGAGATGATCCGCTTCGACGACTTCGGTTGATGATCATGGATCCCACCGTTTTTCTCGCAGCATTGGTGGCGTTTGGTCTGGTCATGACAGGCATGGCGATTGGTGTCATCGTCAGCGATCGCCGTATCGCCGGGTCCTGCGGCGGTCTGGCCAATATGCAGGATGACTTTGGCGAGCCCATGTGTGAGTGTGGTGCCAAGCCCGGTGAATCGTGCGGACGGGACGACGATGATTTCGATGACGATCGTACTTTCGTGCCTGAGCTGATGGAGACGAATTCGCCGGCCACTCCGGCCCGCGAGTCTGCCGTCGTGTAGCAGTACGCGAGGAGCGGTGCAGTGAACGTTTCCTCCTTCTTTCTTACCGTTGTCGTCTTCTGGGCGGTGATCTGCCTCATCATCGCTCTAGGCGCGCGTTTGCTCGCCAACAAGAACGTGTCGCCCTCCCATGACTCTGCCACTTCTTCAGCGGCAACCGCCGCGCCCGCCGCGCGACGCGTGTCTGCCGCCTCTGGTGAATCCCTGTCTGCGGCGCGTTTGACGGTTGTTCTGATCGGCATTGGGGCACCTCTGAGTGCGCTCTGGCTGCACACGCACGACGCGACATCACGGACTCATCTGCTCGCTGGGGCCGCCCTCGCCTGCGCTTTTCTCATCAGTCTGTGTCATGGCTGGCGTCGCCAGGTCCTCAATGCGGATACACGTGGCGAGCAATGACACCCGTTGCTGAGGATTCTGCCGAGGAACTGGCCCAGTCGCAGCGGATCGAGTCGTCACAACTGCCTGCAGTCCTGGCCGCTCGTTATCCTGGTGAGGTGCGGCTCGTCGATCTGGTACACCCCGTAGACGACGATTCGGCGATTCTTATTCTGGCCAGCGATAGGGGCTATGATCTGCTCGCAATCAACGGAGATCCACGGCCTCTGCTACAGAATCGGTGGCCTTCTGTGCAGCCGGTGGCAGCGCAATCTTCGGCGCACCTGCCAGGGGAACCGACACGCTTCGATGACCTGCCTGGATTCCTGTCCCTCGGTGACGGGGGCACGACGACCCGGCGTCGTCTGCAACTGGCTGTTGTCGTTGATGGTGATCGTATCGTCGACATCGCCACGAGAGCTGGATTACTGACTTGTGGTCTGGCACAACTAGCGAGGCACCACACATACCTGCAGTTGCCGGTCCTGGCAGAAGGCCTCAATGAGCAGTCCCCGAATACCTGTGCACTGGCGACCGTGCTGGGCATTGAGGCTCTTGCACAGATCGACCCACCGGAGGCGATACAGCACGCGCGAGTTTTCATGGCCGAATTGGAGCGTGTGCAAGCACACTGCGGCTGGCTCGTTCTGCAGGCATCGGCTTGTGCCGACGAGGCCCTGGTCAATGAGGCTCGTCACGCCCGCGAGCGACTGGCACAACTCTTTGTTGATGTGTGCGGTCGGCGGCGGCCGACTGGAATTCACCTGCCCGGCAGGATCCTCATCGATCGAGACCCCGCCGAATCAGCCCTGACGGAGGTGACGAATCATCTAACGTGTCTAATCCGGACGGCCAGGCAGTCTCTGGCAGGTCGAGGAGGTTGGCGTCGTCGTCTGACCGGCGTTGGTGTCGTAGGAGCGGAAGAGGTTGTCGAGCGCATGCTCAGTGGACCGATGGCGCGTGCATCGGGCGTGGCCATCGACGTGCGAAGACATACTCCGTATCTGACATACAACCAACTCGATTTCGATCTGGCCGTGCGCACCGGGGGCGATGTCGTCGATCGGTGTGAGGTCCGCCTCGATGAAATGGCGCAGAGTCTGCTGCTGGCGCAGCGCGCACTGGCCTCATCTCAGGGACCTCTGCAGATCGATGATCTACGCATCGCACCCCCCGAATCTCCTGCCTCGACGGCGCAGATGATCCACCATTTTGAGATGTGGATGGAGGGGCATGGGCTGCAGCCAAAACCCGGAGCTGAGGCCTTCGTTGCCGTCGAAGCTCCTGAGGGAGAGTTTGGGATCTTGCTGCAAAGTGATGGTAGTAGCAAGCCCTCAATCGTTCACTGGCGATCCCCATCACACTACCACTATCAATTGCTACCACGATTGCTGATGGGGCAGTACTTAGACGATGCGTTCGATCTGCTTGCGAGTGTCAACCTGAATGCCGCCGAGATGGATCAATGAGTCGCCCCGCCATCGCCGAGCGCCTGCGAGCCACGATTGGGGAGAGTCGGCTACGCGAAGTGCTGCAGGCCTACAAGGAGCCGCGCGGTGCCATTCTGCCACTGGTGATTCTATTGCGCGATGAGGGTGTCGACATCGACGCCGACGTCACGGCCTGGATCGCGCACACGTGCGAGGTGTCAGCGGCCATCGTTCTGGGGGCGCTGTCAGGATTTTCTGAACTGAGTCGCGACCTCGACAGCATCGCTGTCTGTGAAGGGCTCACCTGCCGCCTCATGGGCGCCAGTTCCGTCCGCGCTCTGTTGCAGGAACGCCTGGGCGAGGACAGGGTCTGCACCTCTGTCTGTCAGAACGCCTGTTCTTCGGCGCCAACTCTGCAGGTCCATGGTGTGCTCTACGGTGGGCTGCATGAGGACTCTCTCAATGCTCTGGCAAGACGCCTCGAGCGCCCTGCGAGTAGAGACTAATGCAGGAACGCCGATGGCTTCTCGAGGGCGTCGAACGACCCGATGCGGACGCGCTGGACGTGTATCGTCGCAATGGCGGGTATGGAGGCGCCTGGCGGGCATTCGATGAGATCGACGCGCGTGCCGTGATCGATGAAGTAGAGAAGGCGGGACTACGCGGGGCTGGCGGCGGCTGGCGTCATGTGGGCACCCGTTGGCGTCAGGCTGCGGGGCAGGATGTGCGTGCCCTCGTTGTGGATGTGACGGAGTCGGAGGCGGGCCGCTTCCGCGACCGCAAGCTGGCCGAGCGCTTGCCCCACCGCCTCATTGAAGGCGCGCTGATCGCAGCACATGCGCTGGCGGCTGATGAAGTCTATCTGTGCATTCGTGCTGATTGGCGTCGGGCCCGAAGCGTGCTGGGGCATGCTCTTGCCGAGGCAGAGGCAGCCGGTTGGATCGGGCGTCCCCTTGGGCGCTCCGGACACGCAGTGAAGTTCCAGGTCCACCCTGTTCCAGGACCTCTTCCGGCACGCGGTGGAGATCATCTTCTGCCGAATCTCATCGAGTGCTCCAGGCCAGAGCCGCGGGCTGCCGACGGCGTGGACGCCTTGCCGACGCTGTTTGGTGCCTCTGTTTTCGTGCATTGTGCCGCGACGCTTGGTTACCTGCCATCCATCCTGAGCCGTGGTGCCGATGCTTTTCGTGCCCTCGGCGGCAAGGACTTTCCTGGAACAGTTGCCGTCAGTGTCAGTGGCCACGTGCGGCGACCCGGGTTGTTTGAGATCGAGATCGGCAGCGGGAGCTTCGGCGATGTGATAGATGATCTCGCAGGAGGCACAGTCGCAGACGGTGAATCGCTTGCCATCTTCTGCGATGGTGCGCCCGCTCTCAGGGGTGAGGCGATTTGGTCTGCTCCTGTCGATCCGGCTGCATGGTCTCATCCTGGTGGCGGACCCCAGATGGGATCATTCGGCAGTGGTACGATCGTCGTCGCAGACGAATCGGTGGCGCCCATCGAACTTGCGGCCAATTGGCTCAGAGATGCCGCCGAGTTAGGTTGCGGTCAATGCCCCGGATGCCGCGAGGGCTCCGCTTGGTTGGCAAAGCAGTTGCAGCGATTGCGGGAGGGAGGGGTCGCAGGAGTGGACCTGCCTGCTTTCGAGGCACGCCTTCAGGAACTGGCCACATCCGAGGCAGATGGGCTGTCGATCTGTGGCCATCCCACGGTTGCGGCGCTGATTACCCAGGGCCTGTTGCAGATCGCCCCGGAGGACCTCAGCCAGCAGGCGAAGCCCGGGGTCGAGCCGTGCACGAATGATGGCCCACTGCGCACGGCAGACAGTATCCACCTGAGATTCTGATGACGCAGATATGCAAAATAGAGATCGATGGTCGTGCGTACGACGCAACGTCGGGTGAGAGCCTGCTCACGACATTGCATCGCCACGGTATCGTCGTACCTGCTTTGTGCCATCACCCCGGCTTGAGTTGTCCCGCAACCTGTCGCAGCTGCGTCGTGCACGTCGAAGATGCTCAAGCCGAGCGACATGTGGTGACTGCCTGCAATCACAGCGTGTCCGCCGGGCTGATACTGCATGTGCTCGATGAAGACAGCCAGCAACTCAGATCACGTGCGCTGGCACAACTGCTGCAGCGCCATCAGATGGATTGTCCAATATGCGAGGCGGCTGGCGAATGTGAGTTTCAGGAAGCGGTGGCAGGTCACGGGCCGCAGAAACAACCTCATGAGTTACACGGGGCGACGGCTCGTCTGCAGCTTGGCACGCGCCTCATCTTTGACGCGGGACGCTGCATCCAGTGTGGGCGCTGTGCCCGTTTCGAGGACGAGGTGAGTGGTACGCAGCAACTGTCCATGCAGGGCCGTGGTGGCGACATCGATGTTGTTGTAGCCGCTGCAGGTGTCGATCACGCCTTGGGGGGGAATCTCGTCGACTTGTGTCCAGCAGGTGCGTTGGTTGATCCCGAATCGACATCTCTACCGCCGACCTGGACGCGTCGCAGTGTCGACACGGTGTGTGGTGGTTGCGGCACAGGCTGCGCCATTCGTGCGGACATCGACGATGGGGGACGTGTTGTCAGTCTGCGGCCAAGAAACGACGAGCAGGTCAATGGCTGGTGGATGTGTGATCACGGCCGCTACGAATCTGACGCCGACCACGAGGATCGTCTCGCTCTTCCCGAGCCGCCTTCGCCTGACCCTGAAACCGCCTGGCAGGTCAGCATAGACAGACTCAAAAGGCGCCTGATGCAGCCACGGTCCGCGGTCTGGCTCAGTCCCTTCCTGACCCTCGAAGAGGCATTTCTCCTGATCGAGGCGGCGCAGGGCTGGGGCGCGCGGCTATTCCAGTGGGCGCCACCTGAGGCACGGGAGCAATCGTTCCCGGGTGGCTTCAAGATCAGCGCTTGTGCAGCACCGAATGCGACAGGTCTTCAGCGCCTTCTGGCGGAATCGAACATTCAGGCTGGGTCGACGGCTGATCTGCAGGGGGCGATCGCTGACAAGCAGGTGGGACAACTGTTGATGTGCGGTGGTGGTCCGGCCGGCGGGCGTCCACCCATCAAACGTGATGATATCGTCTTTGTTGCCGCCCACGATCTGACGGGAGCCAGCACAGCGGACCTGCTCATTCCAGCCAGCCATTGGCTCGAGAAAGACGGCACCTTTCTCAATCAGACCCAGCAGCTTCGCCGCGTGCGCCCCGCCCGTCGCACCGCGAGTGGACACACGGATCTTGAATTGATGCTGGCCCTCGCTGGCCGTGCGGACACAACGGCCGGTCAGGTCTTTGCGGAACTTGTCGAACGCTTCGCCTGGCTCGAGGGAAACAGCTACGCACAGTTGGATGCAGACGCTCGCACACAGCCATCTGGTGTCGCCGCCGGTGGGGCGTGGATGGATTCGCTGCAGCGTCAGCGCCTGCTGGTGATTGAGGATCCGGCGCGATGACGCACTGGCTGAATCCACCGACGCTGCTGCTTTCCATGTGGAGCCAGGCGGCTGGTATGGTGACGATGGCTTTCGTGCTGGCCTGGTTCGTCTCGTGGTTTGACGGGCGTGTGTTGGCTCGCATAGAAGGGCGGCGTCGACGTAGAAACGGTCTGTTAGGATCCCTGGCGAGAGCTGTCGCCGATATGGTTCGGGTGCGGTCGCCAACGCTTTGGCCAACGATGGTCGCCGCCTTGAGTGTGTTACCCGCGTTGCTGCTGGTCGCCGGGATGCTGCACGTAGTATTCGCACTTGCCTTTGGTGCGCAGATGCTGGCGACGACGGTTCCAGGGCTGCTGTGGTGGCTCGCGGCCCTGCTGGGAGCTGCCGCCGCCAATCGCTGGATCCTGACCTGCGTATGGGTTGGGTCCCGTGATTTGGGACGTCGGCGATTGCTGAGTGGTCTGACTCCATGGTTCGGACTTTGGGTGGCACTGTTCATCACCCTGGTAGGCGTTGGTCTGGTGCCGGCGACGTTTCATCCCGTTGCCACCCTCGTGCTGATTGCCATGGCCGGGCTCTGGCGTCGGCTCGAAGCCCAAATGCATCCACCGGGGATCTCTGTTGATGCGGGGGCCGCCGCCCAGATCCTGGCTGCTATGGCATCTCATCTGGTGGTGACCGCACTGATTCTCGCCGCTGCCGCTGTCTCTGGCTTGTCGCAGCTGTTACCAACCGAGCCAATGCCATTGACGCCCGGATCCCTGGCAGCGGCTCTGCTACTGGTGGTTGCGGCGGGGGTCTTCCTTTCCCGTGTGTGTGCCGTCGTCTTGTTCAGCGATCCCACGCCTCAGCGTTTGCGTCGATTCGCCTGGGGTGGGCTCCTGCCCTTGGCTGGAGTTGAGGTTGTCGTCTCCGCAGCGCAAGTGGCTCAAGGCATATCGCAATGATGGCGATGGGGCTTGTCCTGGCGATGGCTGTGCTGGCGCTCGCGGCGATGTTCGCTGGGCGAGGGCAACACAGTCTGGGGGCGATGCTGCTAGCGGGACTGATGCTGGCGGCTCGAATCGCCATGGATGATGCGCTCATGGCAGCGGCACTCGTTGTGTCGTTGGCCGTGCTGGGTCCTGTCGCCTTTCTACATCTGCGACGACATGAGGCGACTCATCAGGCAGCTCTCAAGCCGTTGGTGCTGCTGATGGGACTCGCGCTGGCTCTCGTGTTGGTCGCCGCCGTGCCCAACTTGACCGTCGAGTCAGCAACATCCTCTGCAGCTGCCTGGCGGCCTATGACTGGACTCGTCGTGCTGATCTGTGCTGTCGCCTTGCTCATCGGCACGAGCCTCGCCGTCCGTATTCGTGAAGGACGACGACAGTGAATGCGCTCGAACCGATGATCGTGATGGAACCGATTCTCGGCGTCGCCATCCTGCTTGGTACTGGCTTGGTGACGGCGCTCTGCTCGCGCCATCGGCTTTCCCTGTTCGTTGGAGTTCAACTGATGACCTTCGCCGCTGCACGGGCTCTGGCTATGATGGGGCAACGTGATCTGGGAGTGTTGGCGATCGTTTTCGGCCTACTGGTGGGTCTCGCTGCCCTGCGCCTTGGCCAAGAGGCGGCGGCGGCCGCACAACCACCCGAGCCGCCACCATGAATACCACCCATCTGGGGCTGCTGGTTTTGCTCGGACCTGCAGTATTCACTTTGCTCGCGGCTTTTTCACACCTGCGTTCCGCCAAGGCAGCGTGGGGCGTGCGCTGTGCACTGCTCCTGTTGGCACTGGGCGTGGTAATCTATGGCGTGTTGAACGGCGGGACGCCGTTGCCATCCACCGAGTGGCTCATGATTCCGGGCCAGTCTGCGGTGATTCAATTGGGGTGGTACGCCGATTCATCCGCGCGACTATTGGTGGCGGCTGTGGCGCTGCTGGCCTTGGTGACGTTGGTCGCGCTGCCTGATTCTGTGTCACGCACGGATACCTCTTTGCTGTTGCTCGCCAGTGCCGCCACGCACGTCGTGCTGATCGGCGAACACCTGCTGGTCCGACTCGCGGCGGCCGAGATCCTCCTGTTGATGGTTCTTCTGCTTGTGGTCTCTGTCACGACAAGGATTCAGCGTCTTGTGCTTGGGCAGCGCGTCGCTGCAGGGCTGCTACTTCTCGTGTCACTTGTCATTGGCGGGCACCGGTCGGTGGTGGACGTGCAGGGGCCAGACCGTATCGACTTCTGGGTACCGGCTTTGGTCATCGCAGCCGTGATGGCCCTTGGTGGATGCTTCCCGTTCCATCGGGGTCTGCTTGCCCTGCAGTCCTGTGCCCCCGTGCAGAGGGCCCACCTGAGTAGCCTGCTGCTGCTTGCCAGTGGTGGACTGCTATTGAGACTCACAAATGATCCCGCCGTGGCAGACTTGTGGGCGACACGAGCCATGTGGTTCGCGATTCCCGCCGCACTGACCGGATTGATGAGCCTGGCGTCCACTGATCTTCGACGGGCACAGATGTGGTCGTGGTCGAGCCAACTTGCTTTCGCCATACTCGTCACCCTCCACTTCGGCACAGAACCGGTCGTCGGCGTTTGGATCTGCCTCGCTCTGGTTCGACCTGCCGCAAGTTTGGCCGCAGATACGGTCATCACCGCCCTGGGAGGCGACGCGAGTGCGGCCCGCTGGGGTGGGCTGGCGTCGGCCTTGCCTGCCGTCTGCTGGATGAGCGTCATTGCCGCTGCGTGTGTGGCAGGACTGCCGCCCCTGGGTCTGTTCGCGTTGAACACTCAACTCCTTGCTCCTCTGGTTCCCACTTCGCACGTTTTTGCGCTTGCAGCAGCCTTGCCTGCCATTCTCATACTGCCCGCCATGCGTGTGGGATTCTGGCCCTTCTTCGGACCGCCGCGTCATCGTGTCCTGGCGCAGCGCGGGCAGACCGCCCTGAGCCCTCTTGTGGTCACCGTCGTGATCGGCAGTGCTGTCCTTGGCGCCCTGGCAACCTTGGCACTGATGCTGGAGAGCGCCGTCGTGCCGCCCTTGCCGGCCTTGGCGACGGCAGCCTTGGTGGCGATCACACTTGGGCTGATCACCCAACTGCTAGGACGTCACCGTCGGCAGGACGAATCGGTCCCGGTCCCAGGTCTCCTGCGGCAATACGTCGGGGATGGTGCATACCTGCCACGGGCAAGCGCAGCCTGGATTCCAACTGTTCTACGCCACCTCACGTGGATGATCGAAGGTTTGGCTCTTCTGCCAGGTGCCATCGCGCAGATGCTGCGAGCCGCAGGATGGGGTGTTACATGGCTCGAGAGTCGGCCTCTTTGGTGGGTCTGTCTGACGGTCGCAGGAATTGCCCTCGCGATTCTCGGAGGACGCCAATGAACCTGGGTGCCCCGAGTATCGTTCAGGCGATGATCCTTGTGCCCGCCATGGCAGGCCTGTTGAGCCTGTTGAGTTCACCGTGGCTCGCCCTGCGACGCTGGCTTGGGTTGTTTGCGGGCATCTGCCAGGTCGTGCTGGCGATGGGGGCAGTGTCTGCCTTCGATACACCACCTTCGACAGGCGCTGCCGCCGGGCCGGTGACCATCGCCCAGATGGCGACGACGATCGACTGGATGTCGATGGTAGAGCCACCGGCGCGACTCGCTGTGGATGGGTTGAACCTCTACGCCCTGCTCCTGCTCTCGGTCGTGACGTTGCTGGCGCTGTGCATGGATTCACTCGATGGCTCGGGGCGGGGTGCCCTGCGGCAGGCGGGTGTGTTCGCCGTGAGTGCCGCTGCCGCGGGCTATCTGCTGTCCCGAGATCTGGTGTTGGCAGCAGCCTGCCATGGGACGGCGGCGCTGGCCTTGGGCTGGGTCCTGCATCTTGGGGCCGATTCACGGCCGCGGCGTCCAGCGGCGCTGTCCTTTCTGCACCCCGCTCTGCTTGCCAGTGGTCTGCTCTGGGCTGCTGCGACATGGTCGCGGGCGGCCGGAAATGGCCCGTCCGCATCAATCGATGCGCTTGTGGGCATGGCAGCACCGGCAGGCGTGGTTGCCTTGTTGACGGCATTTCTTATTCTGCATCTGCCCCTGTTGCCACTCCACCGGTGGCAGACAAGAGGCTGCGGTGAAGGCGCCGCCTTCAGTGGCATTTTTCTTGTAGGTGGTCTGTGGACGATGCTCGGCGTCGTGGGCTGGCTTCGTCTGGGGTTGCCTCTGTGTGCTGACGCACTGGCAGACGTGGGATGGTTGCTGCAGATCTGGGGAAGTGTATCCGCCATCATTGCCGTAGGTGTTGCTGCGGTTCAACCAAATCTTGGGGATCGCCTGCGCTGGGTCTGCGTTGCCATGGCTGGTCTCGTCGCGGTCGGTCTGGGATCGATGAATCTGCCAGCCACAACGGGGGCACTGTTGCTGTGCGCAGCGCTTGGACTCCCACGCGCAACGGCGCTGAGCTTCGTCCGCTGGCTGCCTGCTGACGGTGGCGGACGCATGCTGATTCTGTGGTGGGTGGCGCTGGGGCTGGCGATGGTTGCCGCAAGTGGCACCGGAGGATTTGCCGGATTGCTGCCCTTGTTGGCCGGAGGCGCTGATTGGCCCGCATGGCTCGGACTGCTGGCGCATACCGCCGTGGTCGGCATTCTGCTTGTTCCCATCAGTCGCCTGTCCAGAGGACGGGCAGTGCCCATCCCCTGGTCGCTGCATCTGTGTCTGGTTGTGACAACGTCGGTTGTTCTGCTCAGTGGCTGGCGCCCTGCTCCGTTGGCCAAATGGGCAATACCCGACGTGGCGCGCATTTTGGCCAATGCCCCGATTGGCACGGATACTGCCGCGACAGATGATGACCCCGAGTCTGATGCCGCCGAGGCTCTGCCGTGACCCATCCGCTCCTGCCAGAGATTCTTCTTCTGCTGCTCGTCTTCGTGTTTGCCGCCCTCGACGCCTGGTTGTGGCCGCGGCGGCAGGGGCGTGGCTTTGCCCATGCGGGTTTCCTCGGTCTCTTGCTACCACTGACGGCGGCACTGGCTATGTGGGGAACACGAACGGCCAGCGGGTTACCGTGGCTTGCGATCGATCCCTACTACGAAACGTGGCGGGTTCTGCTGCTCACGATCGGTGTGCTCGTTGCTGCTCTCGACGCCGGCAGAAGGTCTGAGTCTGATGATGGGGCGGAGACGACCTTGCTGTTGATCGCTGTCGGTGGGGGACTGCTCGTCGTTGCTGCCCGACATCTGCTGTTGGTCTATGCGGGGCTCGAAATCACCGGGCTCGCCTTGCTCGCCAGGTCGATTCGGCAAGGACAACTACCGTTGCCGCCGCTGTCGCGCTGGTTGATCGCACATGCATTGGGCTCGGCTGTGTTGCTGATCGGCGTGGCGCTTCTGGCGACGGGGGGGGAGGGCATCGCCTTCGATGGCCTGCGTCGGCTGTTCGCCGCGTCATCGACCCGTAGCGGTGCGATTCTGCTGCTGATCGGCGTGTGTTTGCGCGCTGGTTGTGTGCCCTTTCACGGCTGGCTTGCCCCCCTGGCAAGACGCCCCGGGCACGAACTGACCCATGTGTTGGCCCTCGGCGTATTGCCCGCTGTCGCGGTGCTCGCGCGGTTGGTCGCCGATCCACTCATCGGCTTTGCAACACTTCGTCCCATGCTGATCATCCTCGGGCTGATGAGTGTGACCGTGGGGAATCTGTTGGGTCTCGTGCAACGTGACCTGCGCCGATTGCTGGCAGTCGCTCTGATGATACATGTCGGGTACAGTCTGCTGGCGATCGGTAGCCGAGGTGGATCTGACGCGCATCTTCTACACATCGTCGTCGCTGCGCTTGCATTGGTCGGCCTGGCGGCGGCTACCGAGTTTCGAGCTGAACAGATCACTGCTGCTGGTCTGGCCGCCCGTCGTCCCGTGCTGGCGGCAGCGGTCTGTGTGTGTCTGTTGGCTCTGGCTGGCGTGCCGCCCCTACTCGGCTACGCGGCTCGTACGCGTCTGCTGACCGATCTGGCCACCTTCGACGATGGCGTCTTCTTACTTGTATGTGTGAATGTCGCTGTGACTGCATGGGTCTTCGTCGCCGCAAGTGGCCGGGTCCTGTTCGCACCGCGCGCACCACAACCGGCCCCACCCGCCCGGCCTGAGAGGACAGCAGTTCTGGTACTGGCGGCGGGAATGTTGGTGCTGATGGGTTTGTGGCCCGCCCCCCTGGTCGACTTGATGGCTGCGTGCGACATTCTCCCCTGAAAAGCATGAGACAATGATACAGAAACCAAAACCTGATGCTCCACAGGCGCAGGTCGGTGCCTACCTTGGCGTGGGCCTGCAGTTCGCTCTCACCATCGCCCTGTGTGCGTATGGCGGCTGGTGGGCGGACGCACGCTGGGAGACGTCACCATGGCTGCTGATCGGAGGATGCCTCTTCGGTTCGGTCGGTGGCTTCTATCATTTATACCGCACCCTTGTTGGCGTCGCACCAGAAACCGAAAAAGAAGCGGGAGAGAAGACATCGTGACAGGTGAGCCTTGGGTTGCCGTGTTGTGTGGAATCGGCGTGGCAGCAGCGAGTGCCTTGATCGCCCTGCTGGGCCTGCGTTGGTCAGCCTCTCGTCCCGGTCTGGTAGTGGCTGCTGTGCTCGGGGGTACCCTCGTAAGGTTGCTACTGGTTATCGGTTGCAGTGTATTGCTGCTCGGATTTACAAACGTGGCTCCCCTGGCTTACGCGACATCACTGATTGTCTCATATCTCGGGTTTCTGGGTATAGAAATCTTCCTGATCCTGCGCAAACGTGGCTCGCAGACCCAGACGCAAACGTAAGGCTCGTCCACTGTTGACAGAGTATCGGCTTGGCTTAGTTTCTTGAGCCGGTTCAGGGCGCCTGTCGCGCGTCCGTGAGCCCCTCCGCCTTTCCCAAACAGTGGTAACGCCACCGAGGAGTCGATGGCAGACGCGAACGCCGGTGCCAACACCGACGGACAAGTAGATGTCATAGGGCACATTCTGGATCGCGACTATCTGGAAGTGCCATTCTTAAATGCCCATCATCTAATTGACGGGCGTTTCGATCTACCCCAACTCGAACCGATCCTGGGCATCGATCTGTCCCTCACACGCCATGTGGTGTGGATGTGGCTCGCCAGTGGTCTGTTGATCACAACGCTGATCGCCTGTTTTGGTCGTCCGAAGCTGGTACCGACGGGTCTGGCCAACGCCCTGGAAGCGATTGTGCTGTTCATACGGGACGAAGTCGTGCTGCCGGTGATGGGCGAAAGTGGTAGAACGTACCTGCCCTTCCTGCTCACTATTTTCTTCTTCATTCTATACTGCAACCTTCTCGGTCTGGTCCCATACAGCGCCACAGCGACTGGTAACATCAGTGTCACCGTCGCGCTGGCTCTAATCTCCTTCGCGGTGACACAAGGGGCCGGGATCGCCAACAACGGACTCTTCGGGCACCTTAAGGCACTCGTTCCTGGTGGCCTACCCGCGCCGCTTCTGATCATCATGATCCCAATTGAGATCATCGGCCTGATCGCCAAGCCTTTCGCTCTTGCCATCCGACTTTTTGCCAACATGATTGCCGGTCATATCGCCATCCTGGTGTTTCTGGGGTTGATCATCATGCTCCGCACCTATTGGGTCGCACCGGTCTCCGTCATCTTGGCTGCAGCGCTCTATTTGCTCGAGATCTTTATCGGATTCGTCCAAGCCTTCATTTTCACACTACTCACGGCTTTGTTTGTGAGTATGGCAGCGCATCCGGACCATTGATTTTGAGTGAACCACAACCCTTGAACTCGATACCCACACTACTGGAGGAATAGACACCATGGAGTTTGCATATCTGGGTGCCGCCATCGGCGCCGGTTTGGGCGTTATTGGCGCCGGCCTCGGAATCGGCCTGCTTGCGGCCGCTGCCATGGAAGGGATCTCTCGTCAGCCCGAAGCTGTCGGTGATATCCGCACGAACATGATCATCGCTGCAGCCCTCATCGAAGGTGTTGCGTTGCTGGCGGAGATCATCTGTGTCCTCGTCGTCGTAACCACGTAAAGAGCGGATCCTAGGGTATCTTACGGCCCCGACGGGGTCGTTCGTCCCAATGGTCTGACACCTGACGAGGAGATAGTTCATGCTGCTGACCCCACATGCCGGGACCATCGCCTGGACGATCATCACATTTTTTGTGGTGTTTCTGATCCTGCGTGCGAAGGTCTGGGGGCCACTGTTGATTGCGCTTGACGAACGCGAGCAAAGCATCCGCGAGTCTCTCGAGACTGCAGATCGCGCCCGCGCCGAGGCGGCAGCCCAGTTGGCCGAACACGAGAAGCGTCTGAACGAAGCTGAAACCGAGGCTCGCAAGATTGTTGGCGAGGCCCGCGAGGCGGCCGAGAAGGTCCGATCGCAAATCGTTGACGAGGCGAAAGCCGAGGCACAGCGTGCCGTAGATCAGGGTCGCGAGACTCTTGAGACCGAGAAGAATGCCGCCCTCGCGCAGTTGCGTGCGGAGGTTGCAGATCTGGCTGTTGGCGCTGCCGGAGCCATTCTCGATGCGGAACTCGATGCTGATCGCAATCGCAAGATCGCCAACGATTTCATCAGCCGCCTGCCCGATTCACAAGGCAACTGAGCACGTAGCCCATGAGCACAATTCAAGTACCCGAAGTCGTCCGCCGTTATGCCGTCACGCTGCTCGGGGCAACAGCCGAGCGTGGTGTAGGTGACGCAGTAGGGGGCGATCTCGCCGGGCTGCAGGCGACGCTGGAAGCATCAGCGGAACTGCGTGATTTTGTCGGCAACCGCATCCTCACGCCGGAAGCCGCGACGAAGGCCCTGGACGCATTGTTCGAGGGCAAGGTCGACGGGCTGACGCTGAATTTCATGCGCCTGCTCGTGCAACGTCGGCGGATCCACCTGTTGCCGGCGATCGTCGACTGCGCGCAGCAATTATTGGCAGAGCAAGCGGGAATTTCCACCGCTCAGGTTCGCTCTGCAGTAGAGCTGTCTTCTGAGCAGGTCGAGCAATTGCAGCAGCGTCTTGCTGGACACACGGGCGGTGATGTCCGTGTTGAAGTCGAAGTCGACGAGTCACTAAGGGGTGGACTGATCGCTCGCATCGGTGACAAGGTCTTTGACGGTACCATCGAAACTCAATTGGCGCGTTTACACAGGCGCCTCATCGGTAACTGAATCCTAAGCTCTTCCGAGCCTGAAGCTCTCGCAGAGTTCGGGTTCATTCAACACTTGAGGAAACTAAATGCCCGCTGACGCCATCGTTCAGCCAGATGAGATCTCGGCGATTCTCAAGCAGCAACTGCTTGGCTTCGAAAAAGAGATCGACGTCTACGAGAGCGGCACCGTGCTCTATGTGGGGGACGGCATAGCCCGCGTCCACGGTCTGGGCAACGTGCGCGCTACCGAACTGGTCGAGTTTCCCCATGGGATCATGGGGATGGCTCTGAACCTCGAAGAGGACAACGTTGGATGTGTGCTCTTCGGCGACGACACGCAGATCCACGAGGGTGACCCGGTGAAGCGCACGGGGCGCATCGTCGAAGTGCCCGTTGGTCCCGAGTTGCTCGGACGCGTCGTCAATCCCCTCGGCATGCCGATCGATGGCAAGGGTGAGATCAATGCCCAGCAGTCGTTGCCGGTCGAGCGCAAGGCGCCAGGCGTTATTGATCGTGCCCCTGTTACCGAGGCGGTACAGACAGGGATCAAGATCATCGACTCCACCGTGCCCATCGGTCGCGGGCAGAGAGAATTGATCATCGGTGACCGGCAAACGGGTAAGACCGCGATTGCTGTCGATGCGATTATCAATCAGAAGGGTGGCGATCTGATCTGTATCTACGTCGCCATCGGCCAGAAAGCATCGACTGTGGCCAAGGTTGTCGCCGAGCTCGAGGCGAATGGTGCCATGGAGTACACCATCGTGATCTCAGCACCTGCTTCTACTCCCGCACCGTTGCAGTTCATCGCACCTTACGCCGGTGCGTCGATGGGCGAGTTCTTCCGCGACAGTGGCAAACACGCACTGATCATCTATGACGATCTGTCAAAGCAGGCCTGGGCGTATCGTGAGATGTCGCTGGTCTTGCGTCGTCCTCCTGGCCGCGAAGCTTATCCGGGTGACGTGTTCTACTTGCACTCCCGTCTGCTTGAGCGGGCTGCTAAGATGAGCGACGAAAAGGGCGGTGGCTCGCTGACGGCGCTGCCAGTGATCGAGATCCTTGAGGGTGATGTATCGACCTTCGTGCCCACGAATGTTATCTCCATCACCGATGGTCAGATTCTACTTAAGCCTGAACTCTTCTACGCCGGAAATCGTCCAGCCATGGATGTGGGCGCCTCCGTGTCACGCGTCGGTAGTGCTGCGCAGACAAAGGCAATGAAGGCTGTGGCGCGGACTATCAAGGGTGATATCTCGCGCTACAACGAAGTCAAAGCCTTTGCTCAATTCGGTACGTCCGATCTCGATCAGTCCACACGCAATCTGCTGAATCGTGGCGAAAAGCTGATGGAGATCCTGAAGCAGGGGCAGTATTCACCTCTGCCTCTCGAAGAAGAGACGGTGGCGCTGGCAGCGATCGAGTATGTCCTCGAATTCCCAACGGCCGACGTGCGTCGTTTCGAGCAAGAACTGCTGCAATACATGCGTGATCGACAGCCAGAGATTCTTGCGGCCATTCGCGACAGCGGCAATCTGAGTGACGAGACCAAAGAGAAGATGAACGCCGCCCTCGACACCTTCCGTGGCACGTTCAAGCCCTCTGCGGGCTGAAACGTGAGCTGAGAGGAAACCAACGTGGCAACCCTGCGCCAACTGCGCACACGCGTCGCATCAATCGGCAATATTCAGCGCGTCACCAACGCAATGTATATGGTGGCCGCCGCCAAGATGCGCCGCGCCCAGGAAGCAATCGAATCGGCCCGGCCCTATGCCGAGCAGTTGGATACCATCCTGCGTCGCCTGCAAGGCAGTATCGACCCAGGCGAGAATCCGCTGTTTGTTGAGCGCCCTGTAGAGCGCGCCGCCGTTGTTGTCGTAACCGCCGATCGCGGTCTGTGCGGTGCATTCAATGGCAACGTCTCACGCCGGGCTCAGACTGAGTTGGAAGCAATCGAGTCCGAAGTGGACATTGTGACCGTCGGCCGCAAGGGATCCGCTTTCTTGCGTGGTCGCGGCTTTGATGTCACGACGGATCACGCCGATGTGTTTCGGGTGCTGCAATTTTCGCGTGCCGCTGAGATCGCCGAACAGCTTACGAAGGATTTTGTCGAAGGTCGTGTCGACAAGGTGTTGCTCGTGTTCAGTGAGTTTCGCTCCGTCGCTCTGCAGGAGCCGGTCGTTCATCAATTGTTGCCGATTGTCGCCAGCGAACCAAGTGAGAGTGTCGATGGTGATTACATCTTCGAGCCCGATCCAGCACAACTGCTCGATATTCTTGTACCGCGCCATGTTAATTTCCAGGTATGGCGCGCGCTACTTGAGTCCAATGCCGGATTCTTTGCGGCCCAGATGACGTCGATGGACAATGCGTCGAAGAACGCGGGTGATTTGATCGACGAACTGACCCGCGAAATGAACAAGGCCCGTCAGAGTTCTATCACGCTCGAGCTGATGGATATTATCGGCGGAGCAGAAGCAGTAGCCAGCTAACGCAACGTGGTCGGCGTTCGACGTCGACACCCAGCAAGAATTTATGACACCGGCGGCGCAACGCTGTTGCCCGTCTTCCGCCTGCAGTCTTGGCAGGCTCTCAAGAGGAACGATCGATGAAAGAAGGAACCGTCAAGGAGATCATCGGCGTCGTCATTGACGTGGATTTCGCCGGTGGCGAACTGCCGGCGATCAACAACGCGCTCGAGGTCCACGAAGATGATCGCCCCACGGATGGCCGTCTCGTGCTCGAGGTGCAGCAGCACCTCGGCGAGAGCCTGGTACGTTGTGTGGCCATGGACTCGACCGATGGACTCGCCCGCGGTGCTCGCGTCGCTGACACGGGAGGCCCCATCACAGTGCCCGTCGGTGAAGCCGCCCTGGGACGTCTGTTCAATGTGATCGGTGAGCCCATCGATGGCAAAGGCGATGTTCCTGCGGATACACCAAGAATGCCTCTGCATCGTGATCCTCCTTCGCATATGGATCAGGTCACGACCGATGATATGCTGGAGACAGGCATCAAGGTCATGGACCTGGTCTGCCCCTTCTCGCGTGGCGGTAAGCTGGGTCTGTTTGGCGGCGCTGGTGTCGGCAAGACCGTGATCCTTACAGAGCTGATCAACAATGTTGCCTCCGGTCACGGTGGTTATTCGGTTTTCGCTGGCGTCGGAGAGCGTACTCGTGAGGGCAACGATCTTCTCGGAGAGCTGGAGGAGTCTGGCGTTATCGATAAGACGGCGATGGTCTTCGGCCAGATGAACGAGCCCCCCGGTGCCCGTCAGCGCATCGCTCTCACGGGTCTGACGATCGCTGAGCACTTCCGCGACAGCGCCGGCCAGGACGTCCTTTTCTTCGTTGACAACATCTTCCGCTTCATTCTCGCAGGCGCTGAAGTTTCAGCGTTGCTTGGCCGCATGCCTTCTGCAGTCGGTTACCAGCCGACGCTGGCGACAGAGATGGGCGCACTGCAGGAACGGATTACGACGACGAAAGATGGGTCGATTACCTCCGTGCAGGCGATTTACGTGCCTGCCGATGACTACACCGATCCCGGCGTGGTGTCCGCCTTCGCGCATCTCGACGGACGCATCGTGCTTGAGCGTTCCCTCGCTGATCAGGGGCTGTACCCGGCTGTCGATCCACTCGCCTCCGGATCGCGCATCCTGGATCCGCGTGTTGTGGGTGACGAGCACTACAATGTGGCGCAAAGTGTACAGGAGGTCCTGCAGCGATACCGTGACCTGCGCGAGATCATCGCCATCCTCGGTATCGATGAGTTGTCAGACGAAGACAAACTCGTCGTCTCACGCGCTCGCAAGATCCAGTTTTTCCTCACCCAGCCCTTCCACGTGGCTGAGATCTTCACCGGCGAGCCCGGTGCCTACGTCAAGATTGAAGACACTGTGCGCGGCTTCAAGGGTCTCGTCGAGGGTGACTACGACGAGGTTCCCGAGCAGGCTTTCTACATGGTCGGCGGTATCGAGCAGGCCCTGGAGAAGGCGGAGTCGCTCTAAGGAGACCCCATGGCCGGATCCTTTTCTCTGCGCATCGTCACACCTGAACGCACCGTTTTTACGGGCGACACAGAATCTCTGCGGGCACCTGGCTCAGAGGGCTCCTTCGGTGTCTTGGCTCGTCACGCACCGATGGTGGCCGCTCTCGGTGTGGGATCTGTCGAATTCCAGTCGGGTGGCGACAACCGCAGTATGGCCACCAGCGGCGGATTCGTTGAAGTCTCAAGTGAGGGGACCACGATCCTGGCTGAGACCGCTGAGTTTGGTGACGAGATCAATGTTGAACGAGCCCAGGCGTCGCGCGATCGAGCACTGGAGCGACTACAGGCTGCCGAAACAGATCGAGCGCGTGCACAAGCCTCGCTGTCTCGCGCCATCAACCGATTGAGTGTCGGCGCCAGCTAACGGCGCACATGCCTGATGTCGGCTGTCCCTCCACAGCTGAAGAGTTTTCTCGAGAAGACTATTCCTCTCATTGAGGCCGAGCTGTTCTCGTTTCTGCCTATCCAGGAACCTGAAGAGTTCATGTATGTCCCTATGCGGGACTACCCCGAGCGCGGCGGCAAACGCTCTCGTCCAGCTCTCGTACTTCTCGCATGCCAGGCACTCGGCGGCGACCTGCACAAGGCCCTGCGCACGGCGGCCGCCTTTGAGATGTTCCAATCCTTCGCTCTGCTCCACGATGATATCGAAGACGATTCCGAGATGCGACGAGGCAAACCTTGCTGCCATCGGACGCTCGGTGTGCCCCTCAGTATCAATGTGGGAGATGCACTCTACGCCAAGGTCTTCGAAGTGCTGGCAGCCAATCGTGAGGTTCTTGGATGTGAAGTGACCGTCGATTTGATCGACGAGATGGTCTCCGGGTCACGAGAGACTTTCGAGGGACAGGCGTACGATGTGGGATGGATCCGCGGGCGTCACATCCCGTCCGAAGAAGAGTTTATGACGATGCTACGTAAGAAAACGGGCTGGTATACGGGTCGTGGGCCCTGCACCGCGGGGGCAATTATCGCCGGCGCCAGTGACGAGGATCGCCGTACCATAGGAAACTTTGGCGAAACGATGGCGATTGCTTTCCAGATTCGCGATGATCTGCTCAATCTGACGGCAACGGAAGACGACGCGACCCTGGCACCTGGGATTACCTCCGGCGCCTACGGCAAAGAGCGTGGTGGTGATATTGCCGAAGGCAAACGCACGTTGATTATCATCGACTTGCTGCGCAAGTGCACGGCGACGGAGAAAGAGGAGGTGTTGCAGATCCTGCACGCCTCGCGGGAAGAAACGACAGCTGCGCAGATCGAACATGTCATAGGCCTCGTCGAACACTACGACGCAATGGCCTATGCCGAATCGCTGTCGCGCGAATGGGGGAGCGAAAGCCAGCAGCATCTTGAGCAGTTGCCGGCGACAGATGCTCGTGATCGGCTTCACGAGATGCTCAATTTCTTCGTACAGCGCGCCTTCTAACCAGAAGCCACCCGCATCCCGGTTGCCTGCATCATGGCAATGGGTTGGCCAGATACGCTTCCAGCAGGCGGGCACTGTTCACGAGTCCGCCCACGTGGCTGATCTCGTATCCATGTGTATTGTCCCCCGGATAACCGATCAGGCACGCCCGAGCCGCCGAACCGGCGGCCTTGGCCAGCGTCGCATCGCTGGCATAAGAGGTGAGTACCGCCGTCTGCACGCCGAAACCCAACTCCTGGGCAAGGGTCTCCATGTGATCAACCATGCCGGTGTGATACATGGCTGCTCGGTCTTTGCAAGGCAAGGCGGGATCGGCACTGTTACTGACGCCGTATTCTTCAGCGACTGGAACTACGTCGATTGCGATCACCGATTCGACCGGTAGTTGGCCCACGGACCAGACGGCGCCCAGTCCGCCGATCTCTTCTTCTGCGCTGGCGATCAAATACACATCTCCAGCAGGCGGTTTGTCGGCAAAGCCGAGGGCGACTTCAATCAGAATCGCCAAACCGCCACGGCAATCGATGTTGTAGCCGCACAACAGTTCACCATCGCCGATCCACCAGGGCTTCTTGAAATGGCGAGCGAGGACCACCTTACGCCCGGTTCTCACACCACGGGCAGCGAGTGTTTCTGCTGACAGCCCTGTCTCCACCCACATACGGTCCCACGTCAGGGGTGTGCCCTCCTTCAGAGGTCCGGCGGCGCTGAGATGGGACACATGTTTGGAGCCAACGGACAACACGCCCTGAACCGTCTCGCGGCCCAGAATCTCCACGGGCGCCTCTCCCACGGCCCAGGGGTGGAGACCACCGATAGGTTGTACTCGTATTCGACCATTTTTCTCGACACACTTGATGATCATCGAGATCTCGTCTTTGTGCGCCGTGACGGCCGTCGCCGGCAATGTTGGGTCACTGCCGACAAAGTGATAGACGATGCTGTCCGCTCCATCCTGCCACGTCTTATGTGGCAGCGACTCCGGAATGAACTGTCGCATCAGCTGATCGACCTCCGTCTCACTCCCTGAAGGGGCATGCGCCAGCAGCAGTGGTTCGAGATTCTTCAGCAGACGCTCACGGTTGACAGTCACGGATAGCTCACAGGAAGAGGATGAGAAACGGCGATAACATCGAGGGCGCGAAAGGCGATTCAGTGCTAAACAAAGCAGGACGAGGACTCTTCGAAAGACCTCCATGCTCTAACTCAAGACCATCACACGAAAAGCCGCATCCTGTCACGGCAGGATGCGGCCCTCGGTTCACGGAAGAAGTACAGGGGCGTCACGGCGTTGGGGGGGCTCGCCGCGAGCACCGGTGGGGGCCTGTCGCCTGATGGGGCCGGCCCTGACCGGTTAGTTCGGACTCACGGCATGGGCTGGACCGCCGATGACCTCATCAGCAAGTGACTTCAGTTCTTTCTGCAGGCGCTGGCGTCCCCGATTTACTCTGGACTTCACTGTGCCCACAGGGCAGTCGATGATCTTGGCGATGTCGTCATAGGAGAGTCCCGCCAGGTCACGCAGTTCGACGGCTTCACGGAATTCCTCGGGCAAGTCGCCTATGGCATCCACGACGCTACTGCGGACAGTGTCGGCGTCTGTTGTCTCACCGGGCATCAGGCCGCGATCAACGGGCTCGAAGAAAGAGGTCCGCTCCTCGTCATCCGGGCTGGGGCCAATGGGAATCCAGTGCCAGCGCTTGCGACGGCGCAACTCGGTCTTGGCCAGATTCCCGGCGATGGTGTAGAGCCATGTCGAAACCTGCTCAATATTGGGAAACTGGTGCTTGTGCCGCATGCATCGAAGAAAGGTCTCTTGCACGATATCTTCAGCCGTTTCGCGATCGCTGACGAAGCGATAGACGAAGTTGTAGAGTTGTGATCGATAGCGGCGAACGAGTATGCCCAGTTGCGCCTGGTCCGTGGCAGCACGCCGTAAGACGGCGCGATCTGAGAGCTGCGAGTGTGTCTGTTCCATGACTGTCCTCTGCTCGTTCGGTTGTTGTGAGCTGTATGTTGCGTGCCCACCGGATGGCTGATCTCGTTGTTCACGAAGCCTATCGCAAGCTTCGTACCAGCGCTGCAAAAGGATCATGTGAAGTGTTCATAACCAATTGTTTTATCACAGGTTGACGACACAATATCAACAGCCTCGAATGACTCTCATCGAGTGATGATATGGCCTCAGAATCCTGATAAGCCTCACAATTCTGATGCCATATCTTGGCTTTCGTGACAGGTTCCGAGTCACTTTGACACCACGCGGGGGGCATCGGTAGATTCCTCATCCAAGGGGCACCCGACTTCCCCCCACAGGTCTTCACCCACACAAAAGCCTTAGCTAATGTCCGATACGGACCGCGAATCGCTGCAAAAGAGTCTCGAGGCCCTCTGCGAGGAACTCCAAGTTCGCCGCCTTGAGGCGGATGATATTGTCGAATTGCTCGCCGACGGAGAGGATCCGACCTGGGTCGCCGAGCAGGCGATAGAAGAAGGGGGCGAGGGCCGAACGCAGTTGCAGCAATTGCTGTCGCAAATGGCTCCACTCGTCTACACTGCACCCGAGCCAGAGGAAGAAGGGGATGCGGAGCTTGAGCCGTCCGCTGCTGAGACCTCAGAGGCAGTGGCTGATACGGCAGAGGGGGCCGATGCTCCCGCCGACCTTCAGGCGCAGTTAGCCGAGCTGCGGGAGTCCTTGCCTCCAGGTGTCGATCCCGCACAACTGGAACAGCTGCTCTCTTCGGAGCGGGGACAACTCATGGCAGATTTTGGCGCATTTTGCCAGGAGCGTGGCTACGATGGCGATCCGGGCGATTCCGGGATGGATGAGGAGTTGCAGGGGCTGCATGACGAATGGCTGCAAACCCAGCGCCCCACACTTGAGGGCAAGCGTCCAGCCGATGTGTTGGACGGTGGGCGCTTGTTTCCAGAGAAGGTCGTTACTTTTCGTCGCGAGGATCCCAAAGTCGGGCGCAACGATCCGTGCCCTTGTGGGAGTGGGAAGAAGTTCAAGAAGTGCTGTGGCAAATCAGGATGAGTGCAATCATGAGGAGTGAAAAGGAGGACCATGGCAGGCGTTGAATCGCAGGTGATCGCCGATGTGCTGACCCTTGATCTGGCCGTCTTTGGCGACGATCGGGGGCGTTTCAGTGAGATGTTCCGCGATGAATGGTTTCCGCAACGAGCCTGGAAGAACGTGCAGGTCAACCGATCGCATTCTGTGGCGAACACACTGCGCGGCTTGCACTACCATCACAAGCAAGCCGACTATTGGCACGTCCTGGCAGGAACGCTGCGCGTCGGACTCTACGACCTACGACCCTGGTCGAAGACGCACCGTGCTTCCCAGACGATTGACGTGAGCGGCGAGGACTTCACTGGCATCTTCATTCCTCCTGGTATTGCACACGGATTCTACGCAGTCACTGACGTGACCCTCATCTACGTTGTCGACAACTACTACGATGGGGCCGACGAACTTGGCGTTGCCTGGAATGACCCCGCATTGGGACTCGATTGGAAAGTGCCCTCAGTGCCGATCGTGTCTGAGCGCGATACTGAAAACCCCATGCTGATCGACCTTCCAGCCGATCAGTTACCCAGAGGTTCATGATGGATATTGTTGATGCGTTGATCGAGTCCGAGGCGCTGAAGATTTCGCCTCCGGGGGAACTCTTCTTCTACACCTCCGGCACCGTCGGACCCTACTACATCAACACGCATTTTCTCTACGGTGGCCCAGAGCCCGCCGGCGACCTGCTCGATTTCATTGATGCAGAGAGCGATCGCGCCGATTTTCCGCAGAACCTGCAGGAACGTGTGAGCGTACAGTTGGACGAGGATGCTCGCTATCGAGATGTCATCGACGAATTAACCGAAGCCATTCTAGCCGCCGAGTCAGATGCACCCAGCACGTGGGTCTCCGGTGGCGCCCGACGAGACTGGTTCTTCTCCCTCGCCGTCGCTGATCGTCTTGAGCGACCCCATCTATTTCTGTTCAAGGATGGTCGAGCAGCCGATGTCGACGATGACGGACAGTTGCGTTTCGTGGACGATCTGACAGATGAGACGACAGTACATGTCGCCGACCTTGTCACAGAAGCTTCGAGCTATGAGCGCGCCTGGATTCCTGCGATCCGTGACCGGGGGGGCGAGATGACGTTTTCCGCCAATGTCGTCGATCGTGCCCAAGGGGGCATGAAGGTGCTGGACAAGGCCGGGGTACCAGCGACGGCCTTGTTGCGCGTCGATGAGGACCTATTCGACGCACTGCGTCAGAAAAATCTCGTTGAAGAACAACAACACGAGACGCTGACTGCCTATTTCCGCGATCCACAGAAGTCGATGGCGGCCTTCCTCAAACAGAATCCCGATTTTCTACAGGCAGCGCTCAGCTGTGAAGATGAGCGCACGAAATCGCGAGCCCGGCAACTTGTCAAGCAAGACCCCTACACCCTCGGACTCAGCCTCTAAGTCTGTGATGGTTCAGGTGGCTGCACCTGGAAGGTTTCGTGGCGCGCCGAGGTATCGTTCTCGAACTAACCGGCTGCCTCACTATCGATCGCTTGCTCCGCGACCTGCACCGACACCAACTGTGAGACGCCCTCCTCGGCCATGGTCACACCGTGCAGTGTGTCAGCAGAGGACATGGACAGCTTGTTGTGCGTGATCATGATGAACTGCGTATGTTGCGCGAATTCACGCAGCACGCGCAGGAAGCGCTCCACATTCGCATCGTCCAGGGGCGCATCTACCTCGTCGAGAATACACCAGGGACTGGGCTTTACCTGATAGATGGCAAAGAGCAGGGCGATAGCTGTCAGCGCCTTCTCACCGCCTGACAACAGTCCAATGCTCTGCAAGCGCTTACCCCGAGGCCGGGCGGTGATCTCGATGGATGATTCGAGGGGATCCACATCCGCCTCGAGCGTCAGATCTGCCTCGCCTCCTGGAAAGAAGCGAGCATAGGTCACCTGAAACTTCTCGCGTATCTCCTCAAAGGTCTCGCGGAAGAGCCGGCGAGCGACGCGGTCGATGTGCTGCAGTGTCTTGCGTAGATCCTCCGAGGCGGCGATCAAGTCATCACGATGCTGGACGAGGAAGTCGTAACGTTCCTTCTGCTCTTCAAATTCCTCAAGAACACCCACGTGGACATTGCCGAGACGGGCAAGACCTCGTCGAATCTCTTCCAGTCGTGTCTTGGCTTTCTCCGCGTCGAAGTCGTCCTCTTCGAGTGGTCCGAGACTTGGAAGATCTACCTCATATTCGTCCGTGACACGGGAAAGCAGTTGCTTGAGTTCCGTGCGCAGCTCCGTCACACGAAGTTCCAACTGGTGGCGGCGTTCACGCTGGACAGACAATTCACGCTGTAGGCGCCCGATCTCTTCTTCTAGTTCTCGTGAGCGGACCATCACTTCCTGCCACTGATTGTGTTGCTCATCTCGGGCTGTGGCCAGGCTTTCGCGATTCTCGTGCTTCTGCGTCAATTGGTCCGTCGCGGCAGCTTCTCGCTCTTGCAGACCTGCACGGTCCTGTGTCGCCTGTGAGATCTCCTTCTCAAGGCGGTCGATATTTGTCCGCTGCGTAGCCTCGAGGCTGGTGAGACGCTGTACATCACGTCCAAGGTTATCACCCTTCTCGACGATTCGGGCACGCTCGACACGCAGGCTCTGCAGCATCTCCTGTCGTTCACGACGATTCCGCTCCGCTTCCTGCAGGCGCTCTTCTCGCTCACGTAGTGACTGCTCCAACCCGGCGGCTTCAGCGTCAATCTGCTGCAAGCGCTCCTCTTCGCCCTGCGATCCTTCAAGCAAACCAGCAAGGCGCTGTTCGTTGGACTGTACGCGCGTCTGCAGTGTCTGCAATTGCTTGTCGAGTCGTTCGCCCTCGTCGCGTGCGGCACGTTCGCGCAGATGTGCCTCACGCTCTTCGTCTCGTACCTGCTCGACGAGTGCCTGCAGGTCGCGAGTGTATCCGTCCAGGACGGCGACCCTGCGTGATTCCGCATCGACTCCAAGCTGCGCCGTGATCTGCACGGAACGTTGCGTGGCCATCTCAGCGCGTAGCTGGCGAATTTCTTGTCCGCGGCCGAGAACCGAATCGTCCTCTCCAGCTTCGCCTCCGGCAACACGGCCGTCGATATCGACGCCCTGGCCTTCCGCGGTGACCAGGCGCACGGCGAGGTCTGCATGGTCACGAGCCAGTCGCAGAGCCGTCTCCAGGTCCTTCACAAGGAATGTGTTCGCCAATAGATGATCGACGAGCGGGGTCACTGTGTCGTCGGCACGCACGTAGTTCCGCAGGGGGGCAATGACGCCGTCGACACCTTGTAAATCAATTGTCGTCGGTGTCCGTCGCTGCCAGTTCATGGGGAACACACCGGCACGGGCGGAGTGGTCGCGCACGTAGATCAGCGCCTCAAGGATACTCTCGTCATCTTGGGCGACCAGGGCTTCCACCGCATCGCCCAGTGCGCTTTCGACGGCGCGATCCAAGCCGTCAGTTACTTCGACCAGGTCACCGAGCACGCCGCTGAAGGTGGCCGTATACGGGGAATCGACGAGCAACTGTCTGACGCCACTTGAGTATCCCTCATAGCCGGATCGGACGCGCTCGAGAATCTGAATTCTTGCCTGCCCAGCCTCGATACCGCGCTCGGCATCCGTCGTGCGTTTGCGCCCACGCTCCAATGACGATTGTGCGTCCTGGCGCCGCTGGTGTGCTGCCTGCAGATCCGCCTGCAGGGCGGCTAGACGCTCCTGTGTCGATTGAAACAACTGCTGTGTCTCAGAAACACGGGTGCCCGTTGCAATTTTCTCGGACTCGAGTCGTGCACGTTCGCTTTCCACCTCTTCGCGAGCGCGGTCCAACCCTTCACGCTCCGTTCGCAGGCGAACCAGCGCACCACTGCGCTCACCTTTCTCACGCAACAGGTCACGGAGTTTATGGTTCTCGGCGTCGAGGCTGCGACGACTCTCGGTATAGGCGGCTTCGGCCTCTTGAGCCGCCGATTCAACCGTCTGCAGTTGTTCCGCGCTGTGTGTGATTTCCGCGCGTGACTCGACAAGCGTCGCCTCGGCCTGCGTCCGCTGGTTGTTCGCTTCGTTGAGTTGCTGGCGAGATTCCTCCAACTGTGCCGTGGCGCGTTCAATAAAGTGTTCGCGCGCCTCGCGACGTTCTCGAGTCGAGATCAGCTGGTTGTCCAATTCATGGATCTCTTCGACACAACGAGACAGGGCGACACCGGCTTCCTGCAGAGTGCGCTCTGCCTCTGTTACGGCCAGTCGTCGCTTCTCCAACTCGGCCTCACGGGCCGTAAATTCTGTCAGACCGGATTCAGAGTCACGAGACAGTCCCTGGAATTCCTCATCCAGTGGTTTCAGCTCGTCCCGCAAGGCAAAGTAGCGGTGTCGACTGAAGCGAAGCTCCACGTCCTTCATCTCTGTTGTCAGCGACTGAAAGCGTCGAGCGCGCCCAACCTGGCGCCCCAGATAGTCAACTTGGCGCTTGACCTCCGTGATGATGTCTTCGAGCCGAGTCAGATCTGCCTCGGTTGACTCAAGTTTGTTCCACGTCGATCTGCGTCGTGCTTTGTATTTGGTGATTCCCGCCGCTTCTTCCAGAATACGGCGCCGATTCTCGGTTTTTTCGCTGACGATCTCATCGACCATGCCTTGTTCCATGACCGAATACGCACCGGGTCCCAAACCCGTATCCATCAACAGATTCTGGATATCGAGAAGGCGACAGGGAACCTTGTTCAGCAGGTAATCTGATTCACCCGATCGAAAGAGTCGGCGGGTAATCGTGACCTCTGAATAATCGATCGGGAGTACACCCTCCGTATTGTCGACGGTGAGTGATACTTCAGACATACCCAGTGGTTTGCGAGCGCGTGTGCCGGCGAAGATGACGTCTTCCATCTTGTGGCCACGGATTGCTGCAGCGCGCTGCTCGCCGAGTACCCAACGGATCGCCTCGACCACGTTCGATTTGCCACAACCATTCGGTCCGACGACGCCGGTGATCCCGTCGCCAAAATGGATGGCCGTCTTATTGTAAAACGACTTAAAACCGAAAATGTCGAGGTGGGAAACGCGCAAGGACCCTCTCCTCCAAATGGCTGCTGTAAGGCAGCCGTGGCTGGCACAGCAAAAGGACCCCACAGGCATGAGTGAGCCTTGAGGAGTCATGAAATCTAATGTCTGGCGTGTTATCCTGGAGAGGGGAGTCGATATAGAGTCGACAGCCAGGACCACTACCGCTTGGGGATAGTGGCACAAACGGTACTACATGTCGGTGTGTGGGTCAACAGTTTCGATGTTGAAAGCGACCCATTCTGGCGAGCCTCTCGGCTGGCTGGCAGGACATCCTGATCAACTATCGTTGACAGGCCTTTCGCGGGTGCTACCTTGCGCTGGCGAGACACAATCGAGTCACACCGGGGCCCGATGGTGCCTAGTTCACCTGGAAATGAGATAGACCATGACCCTCAATGACCTGTTGCAGGACGTACACGAGCAACTCCCCCCAGAGCGGGTCAAGCTCTACGAAGAGCTGGTGGAGAAGTATGGCGGCTCGGAGACATTCCAGTTTACCCTGGCACTCGTGGCTGGTTCAACCGGCCGCGAGCGCCGCCTGCTGCGAATGCTGATCGCCGAGCTCGATCGCCTCGAAGCCGACTGACTGGAGAAATCTTGGGCCGGGCCGATACATTGAAGGAACCTAACTTGATAATACGTGGTACTACAGAAAGGTCCCTTCGTGCTGGTCGCCGCTCTTCTACTGTGTGTTCCCCTCGGCCTGCGCTATTTCACGTCCTGGCATATGACGCGACTGCGTCAGCGTGCATTTCACCAGGACGAAGAATTGCGCCGTTTACGCCTGGAGTACTCCGACGTTCGATCACAACTGATGGACGTGCACCACATCCAGCGTCAATTCGAAGTTCGCAAGAGTCGGTTAGCAACAGACATTCACACCGAACGTTTGCGACTCGACGAATTGCGCCGCAACCCGGGGCCTCGTCTGGCAGCCTGATTTTCTATCACCATCTGCCACCCTTTGCGGGGTGACGCAGATCGTGTGCAGTCGGCGCTTCGCCGTCCTTGATGAGGTAGTCGATCTCAGAGCGCCGGATGAACTGGCCGAGGTCGTCAGCGCGCTATATGCAGATGCACCCGCCACAACGGCTGAGACGACGTTATCGTTGCATCTGGCATCGGTGTCGCAGCGATTCACTGCCTCTATTTCCAGCGGCTCTATTTCCAGTGGTGATCGGCAATCGGCCGACAAGTGTGAGCAATGGTGTGACACACCTTCTGAACTCTACGAAGTGCTTCAACGTGAGTTGACCTACGCTCTGTTGACGCACCTGGCTCCAAGGTATCTGTTGGTCCACGCCGGGGCGGTGCAGTTGGGCTCCACTGCGGTGTTGCTACCCGGTGGACACGACAGTGGCAAGTCATCCCTTGCCCTTGAGCTGGGCCATAGGGGCCAATTCTTCAGTGACGATGTCACGCCGATCCATCCGCAGACACTGTCAGCCATGTCATTTCAGCGTGAGCTCGTCCTGCATACGGGAACACGCAGCGCTCACCGGCCACTGCCTCGGCCTGCCAGATGCAGTCGTTTCGAAGAGTATGACTACCTCGCCGCGAGGCAGGCGGATCTAACCTGGGCATCACCCACTCGTGTGGGGGCGCTGGTATTCCCACACCGTCGTCAGGGGTATACTGCTCAAATGGCCACGGTGACGCCGGCGGAAAGTGCACGTCGCCTGCTCGAACAATGCTTCGATTTACAGAGACTTGGTGCAACCAGCACCGATGTTGTGATCGACTTGGCCGAGTGTCCCGCCGTCGATGTCTGGTTTGATCGCGCTGACCAGATTGCACCTATGTTGCTTGAATGGGTGCAGAGTGCAAGGCCCGCTGCGCCGTGAACTAGAGCTGGGAACTGAGTCGATCCGGCGAGGCGTCACGACATGGGTGGGAAATCAAGAGCAGAATCGTCGGGGATGTCTTCATCGAGCCGCCCCATGGCAATGGTATTCTCATCAGTAAGCTCCTGGCGGCCGCGAAATCCACCATCTATCTCATGCCAGTGTGAGATCTGCGTCTCTCCTCTGCGCCAGCACAGATAGACCCAGCGGCCTTCCAGGGTCGTCGGAAAATCGAGGATCCCATTTTCCAGGCCACCAGCAGGAAGCCGGAGACCTTGTCCTAACAGGTCGCGCTGCACAACACTGTCTATGGTATCACTTGCCCGCTGCAGTTCTCGCCGCTCCGTGAGGAACTCCTCGTGGTCCGGGTTGGTCTGCTGTTCGACGGCCTCTCCCCACATCGCATCCAGTATCTGTAGACGCTCGTAGTGACCTGTCCACACGGTACGATGCACGTCGAGACGTTCGAAGATCTCTTCGAGGGTCGGTACCATGGCATTTGCCTGGTTGACGGAAAAAGGTCGTCTCGACATCAATCGTTTCTGCCCAAGGAGGGAGTGCTGTAAACACGAGAGGGGCGCCAGTATAGTTTGCCGGCTGGAAATGTGCCAGCGTTGAGGGATTCTTGCGCGGGTTTTTCGGCTGACGCATATTACGGCGCCGGGAGGCATATTATGGCCGTTTCGATCGAGGATGTTCGGCGCGTTGCAGCTTTGGCTCGGCTCGAGCTCACACCAGACGAGCAGGAGCGGCTGACAACCGAACTGAGTAGTATTCTCGACTACATGGAAAAGCTCAACGAGCTCGACACGGAGGGGGTGGAGCCGACGGCCCACGTTACGCCGGAAACGAGTCTCTTCAGGGCGGATGTGAGTGAGCGCTTCGCAGCCATATCAGAATTGCTCGCTCAGGCGCCCGATCTACGCGAAAGCTATTTTCGCGTCCCTCGAATCATCGACTGACGTTGAAGAAGCGACAACATAAGTTGTCGCCTTTTTCGTTTGCAGTGACAGGTAAGCAGCAGGTTCCGAGTGTTAGTCACCCGGAAATCATTTTCTGAACCAGACAAGACGCGAGAAAGCACTAAGCGTGGCTGACTATAGTGGTCCGAAGTTTGTCGTCGTAACAGGCGGCGTAATGAGTGGTGTTGGCAAAGGGCTCACGACTGCGTCCATGGGACGTATCCTCGGCGAGTATGGCTACAGTTGCACTGCGGTGAAGATCGATCCCTATATCAATTGCGATGCAGGCACGATGCGGCCCACTGAGCATGGTGAAGTCTGGGTCACCGATGATGGCGGTGAGATCGATCAGGATTTGGGAAACTACGAGCGTTTCCTTGGTCTCGACCTGCCGCGCCAGAACAACCTGACCACTGGCCAGATCTATCACAGTGTCATCTCCCGAGAACGTCGCGGTGAGTATCTGGGGCAAACGGTACAGCCCATTCCGCATATCACGGGTGAGATCCAGCGTCGCATTCAGGAAGCGGCAGAAGGATTCGATGTGGCCCTCATCGAAATCGGCGGCACTGTCGGCGATTACGAGAACGAGCCATTCCTTTTCGCCGTAAAAGGACTCGAGCGCGAGATCGGTCCCGAGCACTTTGTCTATGTCCTGGTCACGTATCTGCCGATCCCTCGGCATGTGGGTGAGATGAAGACCAAACCCACGCAACAGGCGATTCGGCTACTTGGCGAGCAAGGTATTCTTCCGGACTTCATCGTTTGTCGAGCGGAGACCTCTCTCGATGACGTCCGCAAGAAGAAGATCATGGTCAACGCCAACGTGCCGATGGATCACATCATCTCGGCCCCCGACCTGGCCACCGTCTATGACATTCCCATCCGGCTTGAGGAAGAAGATCTCGGCGCCAAGATGCTGGCAAAGATGGGATTGGAGGCCCGAAGCGAACCGGATTGGACGAACTGGCAGAATCTTCTGGAGCGCAGCAAATCTCCGAAGCATGTTGTACGCGTTGCCATGGTGGGCAAGTATGTGGAAATCGGAGACTTCCAACTGACGGACTCGTATATCTCCGTCAATCAGTCCCTTCTCCATGCCGGTGTCGCCAACGACAGCAAGATCGATATCACGTGGATCGATGGCCGCAAATTCGAGCGCGGCGACATGGATCTGTCCGCTCTTGGTGAGTTCGATGGCATTATCGTACCCGGTGCTTTTGGCGAGGGGGGCGCCGACGGTGTGCTCGCTGCTATCCGCTACGCACGTGAGAATGATGTCCCATTTCTCGGTTTGTGCTACGGAATGCAGCTGGCAGTTGTCGAATACGCGCGCAATGTCGTCGGCATCAAGGATGCCAGTTCAGAGGAGTTTTCCGATGATTCGCCCAATCAGGTCGTCGCCGTGCAGGAGAGTCAGAAACAGGTGCTTGAAGACGGCCACTACGGCGCAAGTATGCGTCTGGGCGCCTACGCAGCGGTTCTGAAGAAGGATAGCCGTGTTCTGGAACTCTACGAGCAGACGGGCAGATTGCAGGAAGACGCCCAGCGGATTGAGCAACTGTTGGGAAATTCTGAGGAAGCCTTCAGAGTGGGCGAGATCATGGAGCGCGACAGTGTCGTGTTGGAGCGCCACCGCCACCGCTACGAAATCTCGCCCCGCTTCGTAGAATTGCTCGAGGATGAGGGCCTCGTCTTCTCAGGCCACCATCGACGGGCTGACGGCACGCGCCTGATGGAATTCATTGAACTGCCCGACCATCCCTACTTCCTGGCGACGCAGGCTCATCCCGAGTTCAAGTCGCGTATGGACAACCCGGCACCGATGTTTTCCGGTTTCATCCAAGCGGTGTTGGCCCACCGTCAGGCGAGTGGGGCACCCCATGCCCAGGCAGCTGCTTCCTGATCATCGGTCGCGGCGCAGTGGCGGGGATTGCGCGTGACATTCACGTGAACCACTCCCGCCACCTGATCGCTGGGTTGCTGCTGCTGGTTTTTGCTACCGCCTGTTCAGATTTCGACCTGGCACCGGCGTTGACGGACGAACCCCATGGCGGCCCCGATGCTGATCGCCAGTCCTGGGACGTGCGTCTGCAACTACGCGGGCCAACCTCCGAGCTCATCGTCGAAGCACCCTATCTGGCTGACTATCTTGAGGCGCGACAGACACGAGCGGACTCAGGCGCGCTTGTCTTCGTCATCCACCGCGACGGCAAGGCCCAACAGCCAGCACCCACAGATACGGCACGCATCAAAGCGTCTACGCTCGTCGTCGATCACAAAGACGGCAGTGTCGCGTTTTCCGGCGACGTACGCGTCATGGGGGCGAGGATTACCCTCGTCGCTGACTCGGTACGCTGGGAGCGAGATACAGATGGTCTGCTGGTTCCCAGTCTCTCGAGAATGACACTCACCAACGGCGAGGTCGTAGCCAGTCACCTTGCGGGAACGACGGCGCTCGAAAACTGGCGGGGCAAACAGGTGTGGGCCTCCTTTGTCGTCGAAGATGCCGATACGCTGTCGTTGCAGAGCCCGAGGCGCGTGGGCATCGATGCAGAGCAGGCGTCTATGCAATTTGTGGCCGACGGGATCACGGCAACCTTCGACACGGTTTCCAGTCACTGGCAAGGTCGAGAGCTTCAGTGTCTTAGGGCTACCTATGACGGTGTCCGAGACAAGATGGCCTTCTACGGGGCCATCACCGTAAGCGACTCGACAGGGACGCTCCAGGCGGATACGCTGAAACTCGATTTGCGCATCGATCAGCTCAGCGCATCGGGTCGCGTCATCCTCAATGAGGATGATCGCCGGATTGAGGCGCAGCATCTCGATGATGACGACGATGGTTGGCGCGCCGTTGGCAATCCAGTGGTTCTACACATGGACGGCCGTCGCATGCGCGCCCCTCTGGTAGAGCACCTGGTCCATGGCAACCTTCTGTCGGCGTCTGCGGGTGTGCTGGTGGAGGAGGGCACGACGCGCAGTCTGCAGGCTGAGCGCCTGCAATTGTTGTTGGATGATGATCGACTGGAGGCGGAAGGGATCCAGCTCGTCTCATCAGAGTTCAAAGGTGAGCTGCGTGCGTCTTTCCTGGCCTCACAAGAGGGGGGGAATATCGTCGAGCTGACAGGGGAGCCTCGCCTGGTGCGAGATCGCCCCGATGAAGATCGACTGGCGCTGGCGGCGGATACGGTGATCCTCGATATGACCTCCCAACGGCTGGAGGGACGCGGTGCCTTCGATTTGAGTATATCTGATCATCTGCAGATGAGCGCTGATGCGGGGCAACTTGATGCGAAGGCCGATTCACTACATCTGCATGGCACAACCCTGATGCGCCATCGGCGTGGTGGGGCCAATCATCAGCTTGAGGCTGACGAGGTCCATGTCGAACTGCAGAACGGCACTGTGCGGCGTCTCGACTGGCCAACCAATGTTCGGGGGCGACTGCAGGACGAAGAGCAAACGACATGGCTCACGGCGTCAGGCGGTGATCTGTGGCTGGTAGAGGGTCGTTTGGACAGCCTGCTGTTGCGTGGATCGCCGCAGGTGACACACCGCGGTCATGACACAGAGCGGTCGAGTCGTTTCAGTGCTCAGGAGATGGTCCTCGTTTTTGCCGCGGATGGAAGCTTACGGCAACTTGAGGCCTTGGGGGACGCGACCGCCTTGTCTCGAATCGTGGACACAGACGGCCAGATCGCCATCAACGAGGTGAAAGGCAGTCGACTCCTGATCGATCTACAAGATGGGGCTGTCGTTGCCGTAAGGGTCCTCGAAAAGATCGAGGGACGTTATCTTCCGCCAGAGCAGGAAAGCGAACAGGAAGGCACGAACCCTTGAGTTTGCAGGCGAACCAGATCGTTAAGAGTTACGGCCGTCGTCGTGTCGTTGATGGCGTCTCACTGGACGTAGGGGTGGGGGAGATCGTCGGTCTGTTGGGGCCGAATGGCGCTGGCAAGACGACGACTTTCCACAGCATCACCGGCTTCGTACGCCCTGATGAAGGGCAGATTTTGCTCGACGGGGAGCAGATCACCGACTTGCCCATGTATCGGCGCGCCCGCCAGGGGATTGGCTACCTGCCTCAGGAGACATCCATCTTTCGTGGCCTGACGGTGGCTGAGAACATTCGCGCCGTGCTGGAGGCTCGTGGAATTCCTGCCAGTGAGCGGCAGCAGCGTCAGGATCAATTGCTGGCAGAGCTCAATCTTGAGGAGCGTGCGCACCAGCGTGCCGACACATTGTCCGGGGGAGAGACACGGCGTGTCGAGATTGCCCGCGCATTGGCGACAGAGCCCAGATTCATGCTTCTGGATGAGCCCTTTACCGGGATTGATCCACGTACGGTCGAAGACATTCAGATCATCGTTGGTGAGCTGCAAAAAAAGGGGCTCAGCATCCTGATCACCGATCACAATGTCCGCGAGACGCTGCAGATCACTGATCGAGCCTATATCATGGTGGATGGGAAGATTCTCACATCCGGTTCGGCCCGAGAGCTGACAGAAGACGAGAGTGTCCGACGCCTGTATCTAGGTGATCGTTTTCGCATGGACTGGTAGAGCGGCCCCAATCTTGCCCGAGAGCAAATGGCGTGCCCTGCTTGACACTCCGGTGGCGCCCCGGCTATATTAGCCGCGCTCCTACAGGCTCTGCAAGTCCTTTGCAGAGCGAAAGTTAGACCCTCTTTTGGGAGTTCCTACACCGTGACCATGCTGCGCCAATCGCTGAGCATGGGCCTGCACCAACGCATGGCCCCTCAGCTGATCCAGTCGCTGCAACTACTGCAGATGTCGACGCTCGAACTAGAGCTCGAGATCAAGCAGCAGATGGAGGTCAATCCGCTTCTCGAGGAATCGATGGAGATGGAGGAAGAGGAAGAGAAGGAGAAGGAGCCTGCCGACGAGGCACTCAAGGAAGAAGAAGAGGTCGTGCAGGACGACTTCGAGGACACCGTCGATTGGGACGCGCTGCTCGAAGATCAATTCGATCAGAATTCCTACAACAACGACACAGAATTTGATCCGAACTGGGAACAGGACCGCGAGCCTCAGGAAAATCGGATCACGACTGTCCGGCCCTTGGTGGAAATCCTGCACGAGCAGCTCCTAATGAGCCCCCTCGCTGACGATGATATTGTGATTGCGGAATTCATCATTGGCAACATCGACGATCGCGGGTATCTGACGTGCACCATCGAAGAAATCGCTGAGCCTCTCGAGGTCGAGGTCGTAGCTGCAGAACGCGTCCTGACTGTGATTCAGAGCTTCGAGCCTCCTGGTATCGGCGCACGAGATTTGGCCGAGTGTCTCGCCATCCAGTTAGAAGCATTGGCCGGCGAAGTCATCGACGAGGATCGGCAACTGGCGATTCAGATCATCCGTCAGCATATGGAGGATCTGACCAAACGGCGCTTCTCCCGCATTACACGTGCTCTGGGGATCGACAACGAGCAACTCAAATGTGCTCTGGAGATGATCGAAACCCTGCAGCCGAATCCTGGATCAGCCAGTATCTCGGACTATTCCGGTCTGCTGATGCTCGATACGGAGGTCCCTTACGTAACCCCGGATCTCATTGTCGAGAAGTCAGGGGAAGACTGGATCGTGAGTCTGACGGATGGTGGCCTGCCATCGATACGGATCAATGCCGGCTATGCGAAATTGATGAAAGATGGTCGCGGGCGGAAGGACGACACACGCACGTATGTCTCTAAGAAACTGAACGATGCCCGTTGGCTCATCAATGCGATCAACCAACGTCGCAACACGATGCTGAAGGTGGCAAATTATCTCGTGCGCGCACAGATGGATTGGTTCGAGCACGGTTCCTCGCGCCTGCGCCCCATGGTCTTGCAGGACGTAGCTGACGCGGTTGAGATGCATGTGTCGACGATCTCACGTGTCAGCAACGGCAAATACATGCAGACGCCACACGGTGTGTTTGAGTTGAAGTACTTCTTCGACAGCAAGGTTCAGAACGACGAGGGTGAGGACGTTTCGGCACGGAGTGTGAAAGAGACAATCTCGAACCTCATCGATGGCGAGGATAAAAAGAAACCCTTGAGTGATCAGGAGATCGCTGCGATCCTCGGTCGAGATGGACTAAAAATTGCCCGACGTACCGTTGCCAAGTATCGTGACCAACTGGGCATCAATTCTCAGCGCTATCGCAAGGATGTTTTCTGATACTGCCTGGCGTTTTCCATCCGGCCCTGACTCCAGAAACAAAAGAGGCCCCGTCGCTTTCTGCATCGGGGCTCTTTCTTTTTTCCGGTCACGCGTCAAGAGTCTATGGAGCTATCTATCGAAGTGCTCCTTCGGTATCAAAACTCATGTCGGCGAACTCGCCCGCCTGACTCAAGTCTGGATGGGACGTGTCTTGGGCAAGCGTCTGTGAAAGTTCGATGTGTTCGAGATCCAGCGTGTTCTTAATCCGGGCGACTCGCGCCTGCATCGGGTTCTCGATCCGCAAGACGTCGAACATGGACAGGATCGCATCGCGGTCATTGGCCTTCACAATGGGCACGTAAGCTCGATTCAAGAACGTCGAGGTGAAGGCGTTGGCGTAGGTTGCGTCGAAATCGATCTCATCGTGCAGTTGCTTGGGAATCACATCTGCCAGACCCACGCCATTGGCATTTCCATGCGTCCGTTCAGATAACCGCCGAACAAGAATCCGCAACACGCCCGGCGTATCCGGTTCTTTCACGCCCGGCAGCATCATCCGGCCAATGACATTGGTGTCCATACCGGTACCGGAGATCTCTTTGCCCATCTCATCAACGATCAGCAGGTCGATACCCTGAGCAAATATGCGCGGCATGGACTGCCTTGCCACGTGCAGCAATTTCGGCTCGCGTGCTGCAAACTCATCCGGGCGCAGGGCTTCAATAATCATCGTTTCGTCGTACGCATTCTCCACGATGGCCACACCTGCGATCACCGGGAGATGCTTGAGGATGGCTTTCCCCAGCGCCGGAATCAAACGGGACAGTCCGTCCGCCCCCTGGGCATGGGCCAGCGACGCACCACGATGGCAACCGAGCCCGATCGTCATCATCTTCACGACACCACTCTCATGAACACCACGGAAGGATGTGTGTGGTTTCACGCGATTGATGACGATGACGCCATCGGCCTCGAGTGCCAGTCTGTTCACAAGGATGGGTGTGCCGTCTTCTAACTGGCCGATTTCGTCTGTATCCATCGTGGCCTCGACTGGACAACCAAGTGTGGCTTCGCTGAGTCCATAGCTGGCCAGCACTTCCTTCTGCCCTGCCGCCGTCGCACCTCCATGGCTGCCCATGGCGGGCATCAGGAAGGGAACGCCACCCGCATGCCGTACTGCATCCACGACGGCTTTGGTGATCACATCGATATGGGCGATCCCACGGCTGCCTCCTGTTACGGCGATCCGCTGACCCTTGCCGATTCGATCGGCCATGCCATTGCGTTCGAGTTCGGCTGCCACAGCTGCGACAGGATCGTCGAGTCGTTGCGCATCAAACCGCTGGCGAAAGGTGGCCATCTGCGGGAAGGACATATCAGCTTCCCGTCAGCGCGGCTCGCAGATCGTGGGCACGATCGCGAATCGGCCGCGATGGTTTTGGCACCGGTTCGTCTGCCTTTTCAATTCTCCACACGAACACCGAGGGCCCGGGACTATCGAAATGAGCGGCAAGATGGGCATCGAAGTCTGCCTCATTGTCGATCATGACGACGTGTTCGATCCCCGCTGCCCGAGCCAATCCGGCGAAGTCTACAGCCCCGGCGCCGGGTACGATCTGACTACCCGTTACCTCATAGGTGCCATTCTCGGTAATCACGAGGGTGAAATTTGGTGCGGGATGCTGTGTCATCGTCACCAATGTTCCCAGACACATCAGCGTGCTGCCATCACCATTGAGACACAGAACTCGTCGATCTGGTTGGGCAATCGCCAGACCATAGGCGAAATCTGCCGCATGCCCCATGGCACTATCGACATGAGCAAAGTCGAGAGGCGTGTCCGATAACTCGGCCCACGGCATGGAAACACTCATCGTCGTGACCACAACGTCACCCTCGCCACGTGCGTCGGCGAGCTTCTTCAGACAATCGTACTTGTTTAGCACAGAATCTCTCGCTATCAGACGGTGTGGTTGACGATCAGGACAGCTGCCGGGCGCGAACGCTGACGTGCATCAGCGAAGGCGTCGGCAACCATATGTGCGTCCTCATCGTTGTGCATGAGCGAGTACGGGATATCCCAAGCCTTCAGTGTCGGCTCAAGGAATGTCGCTGCTGTGTCCACGCGTGGTGCGTCAGGCACCATCGTCTGATAGCCGCGATAACCCATGAGCATGACGATAGGCAGCCCCATGTTGTAGCAGGTTCCTCTGAAAGCATCGCCCGTTTCGAAAAAGCCTGTATTCTGGATAATGACAGCAGGCGTCACGCCACCCAGATACAGGCCGCTGGCGACGGCAAAGGCCTCTCCCTCGCGTGTAACGCCGACAAAGGTGAGATCGTCATCGGCCCAGATTTGTTCGAACAGGATACGCGCGCCATTGTCGGGTAGACCGACGATGTGCGTCACGCCCTGCTGCTTGAGTTGCTCGACAATGAGAGATGCTTGCACAGATCCCGCCTCTATATGAAAATGGCACGATTGGAGATACCGTAAGCGAATTCTTCCTGCTGAATACCCCCGACATACTGAGCAGTACGTGCCGATGGGACCGTGCCCTCGTACCACTTGCTGAAGGAAGGATTGAAGGCAGTCAGGGAGTCACGATTCGCCTTGGAATCAGGACCGGCTGCGATGTAGGCGTTGTTAAAGATGCCGTTGGCCTTCAGCCCCTCGCCTCCAGCTTGCTTCACACGTTCATCAACGCTGTCGAGAATCGACGCCGCATCATTGCCCGCGACGGCGGAGACCATCGCCTCGGTGATTCCACCGTGCTTGATGCTCGTCCATGTGCTGAAGCCATGCTCCAAGTTGCCCGATCGTTGAATCTCGACATCTCCGGAGACGACACGTGGCTGTGGTTCGACGACGCCATCGAGGTTCGGGATGCGCGACACGGGGTAGATGAGTCCAGCGGGCCGATCGTCGCCGAAATAGTTTTCAAAGGCCTTCCGTGTTGCCTCGATTCGGGCCCAGGTCTGCTCCGGTGAGTCGTCGACGGCAACGAGGATTTCCATCCACACGGTCTGCTTACGGAAGTCGATACCTTGCTCGGCAAAGCCCTTGGCATATTGCTCCTCGAGGACGAACTCCATCTCCTTGCCAACATCCGGCCCCAGGGTGTGGACCCATTCCTCACCCTTCTTGTGCGACACGGACGCGCCAGAAGGCTGATGGTCGACCCAGGAACCGAAATCGAGTTTGCCACTGCCAATCTCTACATCGCCCTGCGCCGCCTTGATCTGCACCTCGAAGAGGGCGGCAGGATCGGGGAAACCCTCCTGGTTCGTGAAGCGTGCCATACGGTTGGAGCGCATGGGGCCACCGGTGGCAGAATTAATCATTGCACCATAGATGGCATTGAAGTCATTCTTGAACTGATCGCACTCGTCGCGATCGTCGGAAGGCGTTGTCCACATAACGTCCGTCTTGTACACATCGGACCAATGCGCGTTGCAGGTGCTGAGACCCTTGGTGAGATTCTCGATGGTGCCGAACCACTCAGCCCCGATATTGTTCGGATACTGGGTGCCGACATTGCCACTTGGTTCGATCAGACGAGTGATCTTGCCATCGTCGTCGACCTGGATGACCTCACAGGGGTTGCAGAAGACGGCACCGGGATTGTGTCGGATGATGTGAACTTGGGCCATGGCCTGATACTCTCCTCAAAAAAACGCGGTAAACGAGAAAGTGACGTAAAATGATGTTTGGATATTTTGGGTTGCTCAGACACTGCCTCGCGGCAGCAATCGGTCCGAGAAGGGTTAAAGTACTGCTGCTGCCGCGCAGCTACAACCACTTCGTTCAGAGTTCTTGTACGTGACGACCTGGGCGGCTTTATTCGCGCGGCAGCCTCGCGCCGGGGAAGTGAAAACGCGCTTACAATCGTGCCTGACCCCCGAGCAGGCAGCAGAACTCTACACCGGCTTTGTCCTGGATACTGCAGCGATACTCGGTGCCTGTAAGGCGTACCACAAGGTGGTGGCATACACAGGTGAAGGTGCCGCCGACGGATTGCCGAGTCTGCTACGCGATGCGGGGGACTTCGACTATCGACCTCAGATAGAGGGTTCTCTCGGGGAACGCCTCGAGCAGCTCTTCGACGCAAGCTTTGCCGCCGGTTCGAGTGCAACAATTGTCATCGGTACCGATAGTCCGTCGCTGCCAACCTCATTGCTCGACCAGGCGCTGGACCTGCTGGAGACACATCGGATGGTTGTCGGCCCGTCGACGGATGGTGGCTACTATCTGCTTGGCCTGTCTGCCCCGATGCCTGCACTGTTCTCCGATCAGATTTCCTGGGGCACGGGCAGTGTGCTTGCGCAGACACTGGAAGCAGCTGCAGATCACTCTCTGGCTCTGTTGCCTGTCTGGTACGATGTGGACCTGCCGAGTGAAGCCGCTTTTCTACGCGCCCATCTTCGGGCGCTACGGCAGGCGGGACAGTCTACTGGGAAACACAGCCTGGCCGTGCTTGACGGACTGTCACTACCCGCCCCCTCCTGACAGCTTCTTCGTGAGCTACCTTAGCCAGCCATGAAACGATAGCCGGCGTCGACATATAAAATGTCACCGGTCATGCCGCTGCTCATGGGGCTGCACAAGAACAGACCCGCCTGACCGACTTCCTCCACCGTGACATTGCGCTTCATGGCGGCCCGTTCTGCGTGGGTCCGCAGCATCTCGGGGAAATCCTTGATCCCACGCGCGGCGAGTGTCTTGATCGGGCCCGCCGACAGTGCGTTGACGCGAATGCCCTGCGGCCCCAGATCGCGCGCCAGATACCGAACACTTGCCTCCAGGGCGGCCTTGGCGACACCCATTACGTTGTAGTTGGGTACCGCTCTTTCGCTCCCCAGAAAGGTCAGGGCAACGATCGATGAGCCCTCCTTCATCAGCGGCTCGGCTGCTTGTGTCAGGACATTGAGAGAATAGGCGCTGACGCCGAGAGCCAACTCGAATCCATCTCTGGACGTGTCTTTGAAGCGTCCATCGAGATCTTCGCGCTTCGCAAAGGCAATGGCATGTACGAGGCTGTCCAGATGCCCCATCTCCTTACCCACAGCGTCGAAGGCGGCTCGCACGGAGTCGTTGTCGTTGACGTCGCAATGTACAAGCATCGGAGATCCTTCCAACTGATCGACGATCTTCTCGATGCCCTCGCGTTCACGATCGCCAAGATATCCCAAGGCGAGTCGACCACCGGTGGCATCAATCGCTTTGGCAATGCTCCATGCAATGCTTCGATGATTGGCAACGCCGGCAATGAAGGTATTGCGATCCTTCATGATCATAAGTGCCTTCTCCTGTGTTTCATCTTTCAGTCAATTTCGATCCAGAAATATCATCCGGTCGCATCCACGGGGCTCGTGCTCAACTGCAGCCCCGTACGATTCAACCTGTAGTCGACGACGGCGCTACCAGCGTAAGCGCGCTGGTCCTTCATCTTCGATAGACACTCACGCAGACTCTCTTCTTCACCCTCGCGTGCGATCAGCAGGGCGAACCCTCCACCTCCAGCGCCGGTCAGCATGCCACCCTCATGTAGATCTGAGACCGGCGATCGGAAGAGTTGCCGAAGTGCTTCGTTCGTTGCATCCGGATCAAGGATACAGCGGTATTCCCAATAGCGGGTCGCCAACTGTCCAAGTCGTGGATAGTCGCCCTGGCGCAGGGCGTCAACGATCTCGTCGTGGATCTCGAGAGACGCCTGCATGGCGCCATACCGATCCCTGTCACGACGAAGATAGCTTTCGAGCACAACATTGAGCCCACGCGTCGCCGCACGAGCAATCCCCGTATCAAATAGCACGACACGCCGATGGAATATATCCTCATCAACCTCGACAAAACTCATCTCGGGCGCCGGAAGACCGGTGGTCGCGGGGGCAAGGAAATCCTTTACAGCGCTGGTACCACCACAGGCACCACGGGCATCCTGCCAGCCGGAATTGAGTCCGATCGATTGTTCGAGCAAGACACTCTGATCGTAGAGGAATGGATATTCGTCAGAACCACCGGCACAGTGTCCCGCAAGTCGATACAGAACCTTGAGAATCGAAGCGGCCAGAATACTGCTGGTACCCAATCCTGACCCCTGCAGAACTGAACTGGATGTCGTGATTTCAAGCCCACCTCCCTCCGTGAAACCGGCGATGTCACGCACGATATCGTCGGAGTTGTCTTCTACGATCCCCGTGTGCACTAGAGATTGTTTGAGCATCCGAAGAGATTCGTCCCCACCGCGACGATAGGCAAAGAATAGCTCACTCTGCGTTGTCGGGTTGCCGCGAAGATCGGCTTCGAAGTCTGCCTCAAAGTCGGCCGATCTCGATCGTAGTACGAGTCTTGGATCCGTCAAGCGTCGGGCAGTGACTCGCAGCGGCGGTGCGGGAGTCTCGAGACCAGCAGTGTGCAGGTCGATTCCCGCATTGAGTGTTTTGCCACCTTGTTCCTTGCTGCGCATGTGGTTGTCAGATGCATTTGCACTCGACAAACCGAGGCGTAGTGGCGACCGGACCTCGAATCGCAACTCACCATCGTCTGAAGACATCTGGCCACCGACCTCGTCGCTGCGCACCTCAAGAAGGCTGTTGCGCAGATCGATTCGCTGCAACTGATTGACTCGCGCCAGATAGGCTTCAGGCAATTCACCAATCTGCTTGTCCTCTTTCAGGGAGCGAATCTGTTTGTTGTCGATCGCACAAGCTGGCACCGTGCGACGGCGCCAGAGTTTCGGGTCCTGAAGATGAGAATAGAGGTCGGCGAAAATCATCGAGGCGCGCATTCCCCGTAGCCTCCTCGGTGCATCCTCGAGGCCATCGAGGTACGTACCCATCTTCTTGATACAGGCGATCAGCGTACTGTGTGACTCCCCTGGCAGGAGTCGCAGGACATCCACATGGGGGGTATCTACTAACCCGTCGACAATATCGACCAGCAATCCGGGCAGTTCTTTTTCGACGGCCGCTCCGAATCGCTCTTCCCATTCTTCGGCCCCGATCGATGTCAGCAGATAGTCGATCGCAGAGGCCACCAGCTGTGTCTCACTCAGCCCACCAAGGATCAGCGCCCGCAGCAAATCGCATCGATCTTTCAGGCTTGTGTCGCCGCGCACCTCACGCAACGCCTGATCGATCAACCCCTGCGCCTGGTGCTCGGTTGTTGCCGTCAGAAGTCGTTCGGCCGCTTTCAAACGACACTCTCCTGTACCGCGCGACGAGAAGACCAGAGCTTCGTGGACACACCCGGCATCTGGTCACTGAGTCGGCGCGAGTGAATCAGTCCGGCAGGTCGAGGATTGGCTTCGAGCAATACCGCCACGGGAGACTGGTCAACCAGGTCGAGGACGAGATCGACTCCTACCAGATCAATTCCCGAAAAGACACTGGCCGCAGCGATGGCCGTCTGCCTCAGATCAGCAAGCAGTGCAGCGCCGTCGACATGCAGCTGATCGCCACCACGACGGGACAGGCCTTCCAGCGCCTGCGGTAGGCCCATCGTGTGGCCCCCATGAAGTTTCGTCGCCGGCGTGTGGGTGTCGATGCCGACTGTGGCATACCCCGATTCAACTTCAACACCCTCATCGTCTGACACGACATGGAGTCGAAGCGCCAGGGAGTGCTGTGCCCCATCTGCGTCGCGCCATGAGATCCCGTCACGACGGGACTCAAGCACACCGTCGCCATAGCGCCAGCAGGATCGCAAGAGCTCTGCTACGTGCTCTGGAGAGGCCACTGCCGGCACAAGGGAAACGCCCTGCCCAAGAGAAGATGCAACGGGTTTCAGGACCCATTCGCTTGCATCTCGTAAGATCGGCTTGATTGTCGATGCATTCACGGGGTACGAGTGTTGTTCGGGTACGGCAAGACCGAGTCTGTGCCATGCCGATATCGTGTTGATTTTGTTGTCGAGTTTCTGCGCCTCGACCCATGGGTTGCGGCAACGCGCACCAAATACCTGATCGAGTTGGCGATGCAGCTGTTGTTCTTGAGGTCCAAGGGACAGCAACAGCACGCGATCGAGTGCGAGAGGGGTGGCAAGGGGCGTCTCGACAAAGAGATCTTGTTCTACATCGTATGTCACCACGCGCGAAGCACAATCACCAACGAGCCAATCCACGTCTACGCCAACCAGCGTCTGATCAAGACCGTTGGCGACACAGGCATCAACAACGAGGGGATACAATTCGTGCGTGATGAGTTGGTGATCCGCGAAAACGATGGCGTCGCAAAAGCAGTCGGGCCCGCTGCTCCAGGCCCGTGGCGCGGGCGACGGGGCAAGGCAGATCTCCGGTGCCACAGGTTCGCTCAGCAACAGGTCGGCGGCGACCTCGGCGAGTCGCCGGGAATAGACTGGATCAGACAAGGCTTCTGCCAGTTGTCGCGGCACGCCCGGCTGCAGGAATGGTGCAAGCTGCGCCAGCTCGCAGATCAGATGTGGTAAGACGTTGCGAGTTCGGTTGCTGGCAGATGGCGTCGAGTCTTTCTGCGCCCACTGCGCAAGACATCGTCGCAGCAGAGCTGTCGCCTGGGTTGCATCAAGACGCGTTCCCGCAGGGACGCCCAATGCGTGCGTCGCCCGATGCCAGGTCGGCAGATACGGCGAATCACTGACCCCGAGTCGGGTCATGAGGTCTGCTCTTGCAGAGCCGCCAGATACTGCTCGCCACCTCGACTCAGATCACGCAATACGATACGGGCGTTTTCGCCGACTCGATCCCACTCGAAAGGGCGATCCTCGGTGCGACTTGCGGCAAGTTCATGTGCCTCCTCGCGCAGGGCGACCCGATCCCACAAGCCGACGCCGATGTTGGGCTCAATCAGGACGATGCGCCAGCCATCGACCGTTCCCTGGATCCGCTGCTCTGCTTGCTGCAGGATGAAAGTGGCACCGTCCTCGTCATGACGGACCTCGACCAGATCACCATCTTCAACAAAGTCCGGTGTAACGAGATAGTCGAGCATCAGATAGCGGGGCATACCATAGGAGACGCCGGCGAGGTCCTTGCCAACCTGGCGCCCCTGTTCGGCCTCGTACGTGTGTCCCTGTCGAACCTCGTAAGCGGCGAGGGCTTCCATTGCGGCCCGAGCCGCATCACGCAGGCCAGTGAACAACGCCTCGTGGTGTCTGGGTTCGATGTATCTGGGCAGGAACTGCTCCAGGCAGCCACCACGGCCCACATTCGTGATCAACTGCTTGCTGTTCAGGGTGATCCAATGTGACAAGTGCCAACGCTCAGGATCGTCTGCGAGCGGATCATCCGTCGACACGATGACTCGGTGCGAACCATAGAGTGGTGATTTTGGCCGACGATCGCGTTCGACCGCTGATCCCCACTCGATGATCTGACGGCGAACGAAGTCATCGAGAAAGGCGGGGGTCGCCCAATACTCAGGTGACGAAACGATGACTTCCTGAATTGCCACATTGTGTCGCAGCGACACCTGATAGATGAAGTCCACTGCTTCTTCGAGTGCCTCTTCATCTATCGTGCTCGAACCAACCGTGCGCAAAACAAAGGCACGGGCATTGCGTCCACCCGATTCGGCGGCATCCTTGATCATGACCAATCGATGCACGCCGGCAAATTCACGTAGGCCGGTGTAGCCACCATCGATCCCGTCCGTGATCCAGCGGCGCGCAGTGACTTCGTCCGGGGCCCGCGAGGTATCCACGGCGAGCCAGTCAATCTCCTGTGGTGTATCGACGCCGTCCTGAGGCTCAAAAATATCGGGATACTTGGCCTTGTCGTACGTCGTCCACGTGTGGAAGAGAGACTGCACAGAATAGGGAAGGCCACAGTCCTCGAGTTTTCCGCTGGCGTAGTCGGGATCTCCATGGAATGGATAGACGACAGAGGCGCGCACTGGACGGGAAAAACGCGCCGCGATTCTGCGCCCCTTGGCATGGGTCGCTTGCGCCGCCGCCCGTGCCGCGGTGGCGCTCACACCCTTGTGACGGGTGAGCGCTTCGGCATACGCCTCGGCACTCAGATACAGATGCCCACCCTCGACCACGACCTGAGCACGCGGCTTGTCCTCGGTGAATTCGACTCGCCGAGTGATGATCAGATTCGCCCCGGGGCGTCCCTGCTCGGTCAACTCACGAGCAAGGGTTGGTGCCTCTCGCAGAGCCCGCGAGTAGTGTGTCCGGCCTACGGGAAGGGCGATGACGTGATTGACGCGTTTGTCGGCATCGATCAGATCAGGATCAAAAGCGTCGAAGACTTCAGGAAGCGGGAAGCCATCATTGCGAATAAAGGCCAACTCCCGTAATTGCCCGTAGGAGCGCCAATGGCGTTCGACCTGTGTTGCAGCACCTGCACCGATGGCACCGACCTGTGCATCGTCGAGGTAATTGCCAAGCAGCAGGTCCTGCTCATCGACTGGCAGCGCCGCAACCTCGGTGAAACCGGTGACGACTCGACGTAGAAATCGGTAGAGCCACCCATGGTGCCGAAGAGAGAACGCATACAGTTCGTCTCCTTCCAGTGCAGCGAAACCGATCCCACGAGAGTAGATCCAGGGGCGATACTCGTGGAAGTGGTCGTTGATGGTCTCTGCAAAGAAGTCTGCCAGGGCCCGCCAGAGCGACGGTGCATCGCCTTCGCCGCGGATGTGTGGAAGAACGCTGTCGACGGCGAGCAAGATGTAGAATAACTCTCCGCCACGTGCAATCATCTCGAGTTGCCGTTGGCGCAATGGTTCATCACTGCTCTGCTCGGCAACGACTTGAGCGAGTCGACCAAAGTCACCGAGGTCCTCATACCCGCCGGCAATCTGCCGCCAGTGCTCATTGTCGATCTGCCGACCCATGAACAACTGCGACAGGTGCTCGACAAAACGTTGCGCGTCATCCGCATTGTCTTCTTCGTACAACTGGCTGACCAGGGCAAACAAGGCATTGCGCGCGTAACCCAGGAAGGTGCCGAAGGCTGCCTCGCTGACTTCGTCACCCCCGGTGCCAAGGGATGCTTTGGCGCAGCTGTATGCTTCATCGAAGGAGATGCTGTCTGCGTCGACTGCCTGGTAGGCGAACTGTCTTTCGTTTAGGGCACGGGCCTGCTCGACTCGTGCTGCGAGCTGACTGCGTGCCTCAAGCGCGACAACGGGTCGGTCCTCGGAAGCCTTGTTCGAGCTTTCCAACCCTTTCTCTTCGCGGAAATCCTCCACAGCGGGTGGTAATTGTGCATTAACAAGAGTCGCTGCCGGCTCATCATCCCAGCTGGGCCAGTCATTGCGGCCGAGCCTCGCCAGGCCCTCTCCCAACGCACTATGTGTCGACAAGATCTGCGGCAGCTTGGCGCCGTCGAGCAGAAACAACCCACCGAGGGCGAGGAAGTCGAGAAAGGTCAGCTCCTGCAGCGCACGACCTGCTGCCAGATCTGCCAGAGAGCGCGTCAGTGCCTCGTCGCGGCTCCGCAGACGACCGAAACGCCGCAGTTTCGCGACTTCCGCCAGCTGTAACTGCGCTTCCTGCTCCTCGTGCATTTCATCGACGATGCGGCGATAGCAGGTTTCTGCCTCTTGCGTGTCTCCTGATTCCAGGGCGGCAAGCAAGCCACTGGCACGCTCACGCTGTCGACGCATTGCCACGCGCCACGATTCGACAGTGCCGGCTCCGAGTCCGATCGACACATACGTCGATTCGCGCCCCAGGCGCTCGGCAACGGCAAACCAGAGCATCACATCGATGCGGTTGAGAGCACGTCGTCGTGCGCCAGATGCTCCGTCGACGATGACCAACGCACTGTCAGGTCGATCTTCAAGCATCAATCGCGCCACGCGAGATGGGTCTGCAAGCATGTCGAGCAATTCCTGGTGCGGAATACCCAGATCCAGCACATCGGCGCCTTGCAAGGCACGATCATAGGAGCGCTCTGGACCGGCAACCTGCAAAGCCAGCGCATGAATCCCCATGCCCACGCGTTCGGCCAGGGTGTTGAGGTCCGCCTCCTCGAGAGGCGCTGACGTCGCCCAGCGATCGATACGTGGCCCGAAAGAGAGGACATTCGCCTCCAACTCGGCTTCCGTTATCCCTGCCTTCAGCAGGATGGCTCGGGCGTCCTCGGCGATTGCTTCCAGTGGCGTGTCGCTGGTGTAGGAAAGCAGATCCTGAGTTGACAAACCGGTCGGGGAAACGACGCGCAACTCAGCCGCCGCACGTGGCGCCGGAAACAGCCCAGACAACTGGTCTGTGTCACCCTCGGCGAGTCCGAGCATACGCGCTACTCTCGGTCCGCGGCCGTCGGCGGCGAGGACTTCGAAGCCGGAGGACAACAGGGTCGCCAGCAATTGGCCGTCTGAGTCCAGCGCATACAACAGATGCTGCGCGCTGCCCGTGAGAATCTCAAATTTCCGCATGCCGGCAGCGAAGCGACCGTCCTGCGTGTCCGGTTTGTATTCGGCACTAAAGACGCCGACAAAGGGCCTCCCAGGGGAGGATCCAGAAGGTCCCGCTGTCCCGGCCCGGCGCTCTGCCTCGTTGAGGCCACGACGCAACAGCCAGGCTTTGTAGAAAGGCATGAATCGATTCACATGTTCGGCGCCGGCGACCATCTTGTGGATTCCCCAGCGTGCCACGAGGGCTGCCGTCACCCGTTCCGGGTCTCTCAACTCGGGTTGCCCAAGGCCAACCAGCACTTCCGCCAGACGCGTCACCTGGAAGACGGGAATCGGTGCCGCCCCGGGACTCGCGCCGCTGCGTATCTGCATGAGTTCGCCAAGGGCGCTCTCGTCAGCCAACAGCTCTGTCGCCCAGGCATCCCAGGCGAAGCGTGTGTCGAAATCGTCGCGACGATCGAGCAGGGAATTGGCCAAGCTGGCGACACGATCGTGGTGCTCGGTGGGTATACCCAACTGCCGCAACTTTTCCCGACGTCCCAGGGTCAGGACAAACTCAAGAAACAGGCCATCCTTTGGAACGCAGTACCCTCCGTAACCCTCGCCAGCAGGGTGGATGATTCGATCACCCCGACGACTCATCTGATCACCCATTTCCTCCACATCGCCATGTCCGGATGCTGATACCATCAATGACATGGCATTGGAGTAGGCGAAGTGTGACGCCATGGATGCGTTTTCGCCGGTCTTCAACACCTCAGGCTCAGTCAGGCTGTCGAAACTCCGCACGGACTTGTTGATCAGTCCGTAGATCTGACGGCCGGCGCGGGCGGCAGCACGATCGGCGCCTCCCACCCATTGTGCCCAGGTTTCGACGGATTCACGCTCCCGATGCCCCAGATCGACGCGGCTCGGTGTATAGAGCAGGTGGTAGCCCTTGCCAGCTCCCTTGGCGGCCAAACGATGAGCAGAGTGCAGGGTCTGCGCCTGTAGGCCTTTCTCGAGCACGATCTGCTTGCGTGCCGTGGTCTTGGCCAGCCTGCCATACCGACGGGTATAGGTGGCAATGCGATCCTCTGCATCGATCCCCTGAGCGGCGGCCCATGATTGCAGCAGGTGGCGACGTGCGAGGAAGCGGGTAAAAGTCGTTCGATCCTGGCGAAAGTCTTCATCAGTGTCGACTACGTGTCGCAGCGCTTCGTCGCGATCCAAAGAGGTGTGCCGGTGCAATAAATCGTCGATGGCTGCTTCAAGATTTGCCCCATTGCGGTCAGCAACACGCACCAGGGCATCTTCTGCAAGGCTCTGCTCGTGGTCGACAAGAGTCTGGGCAACCTCTACGGGATCATCGATATCTGTCGCCTCTCGAACGACACCAAGCTGCTCCTGTAATTCGAGCAACGCGCCCAGAACACCCACCTCTTCCTGGACCGTCCGATTGCGCCCCACGACGCGCCCCACGGCGGACATCTCTTCGATCCCCTCCTCGGCGGCCGTCTCTTCGACTTCTACCCAGATGCCTAGCTCGCGGATAATGCACGCGCCAAGTGCGCCGAGTCGCTGACGGAAGCGCCGTTGGCGCTCTTCAACCTCACCGGCAAGTCCGGCAGCCTCCACGACCTGGTGCAATGCCATGGATTCCTCAAGCCATGTGCGCACATATCCCTCGGTCATGCCTGCCGATTGGGTCGTCAGCACATGCAACACAGGTAGTGCCCGTCGCGGTGCCAGCGCGTGCGGCCCGAAGCGTTCCCACGCAATAGACTGGCTGCTGCCCAGAGCGCTGAGTCGCTGGTCGGTCTGCTCAGCCTCAATAGCCTCCAGGATACCGGTGACAGCCTGTGGTCGTGCTGTAGTGAGCCACGTACACAGGGCCTGATATGGCTCCTGTTCCGCTGTCTCGACCGGGATCTGCGCCGCGACAGGGTCGGCCAAATAAGCGGCTTGAATGGCGGCGGCGATGGCACAGATGCTGTCAGTGATATTGTCGTTTTGCGCCTGATCCTTCGCCCAGTTGAGAATCGTGCTCTCGTCGCCCAAGGGGGACGAGCCATCAGCCGTCTCAGGATTCTGTCTGGCCGTCCAGAGTAAACCGCGTGCGGCAGCGGCGAACTCACTGCGCAGCACATCCTGAATGTTGGCGGCCCAGTGATCGGACATCTCTTCACGGAAGGACTCTTCCATGCCAGCGATATCGATGACGGTTCGCGTCTGTTCGTGACCATCTACGATCAGCACTTCCTCTTTGATGAAGAGGGGAATTGCCTCAATCCAATGGTCGGCCAGTCTCAACCAACGATAGTCTGGGCTGGAGTAGACTCGGTCTCCTGCGAGGCGCACAAGTTTGCGCAGATTCGCTGCTTTACCCAGATACGGTTCATCGAATTCGTTGATCTTGACCAGTAGATGAGATCCCGTCGGCGACGGCCGCTGGCTGATAACGACGTAGGCAGCGTCGCGTGACGGCGCACTGAGCAACTCACGTCGAACCTCATCGACGATTTCCAGTCGATTCTGCGTTGCCTTTACGACGCCGGCCTCAGCCATGGCCGGTAGCAGCGGCTGGACGAGTTCATCGCCGTGGTCTTCAATCAGACGGCGGGCGTCGAGAATCCGTCCCATGAGCTCGTCGCGTTGGGCGTCGAGGACGGCTTCCTCAAAACGTTCACAGGCGCCCTCAATCTGTGTGAGAGCCACTTCCCTGGAGCCCTGCAGAAGCAACTTGAGTTCAAGGGCGACCGTTTCGAGCTCGGCATTGCCTGACACAGCCTGCCAAAGTTGATCACCCAGTTGCGCCCAGGTTGGTTGTGGTGCCAAGAGGGAGGCGTTCGCAAACAAGGTTCCCTGGTTGTGGAAGGCCCGACTCATACGGCCAAAGACAAGCTGCTGTCCACGATCGCGTACCTCTGCAGCAATACGCAGGATATTGTCGCCTTCGAGGTCGCGATCATAATCGCGCACCACGTCGTAGAGCAGGAAGCGCTTGTCATCGACGTCCGCTTCGGACATCAGTACATCGATTGCCGCGCGGCGATTGTACGGCAGATCCAGGCGATCCTGCCCCAGAAGCCAGGTGATCTGCTGTTCACGCCAGTGCCCGGCGTCGGCGCCTTGCTCGCTGACACGACGTAGAAAAACGGACACATGGTTGCCGGCATCGAGATGACGTGATTCGAGCAGATGATGCAAGTGCGAGCGTTCGCGTCGTGCGAGCTGGTCGTAGAGCCCCGCAATCCAGCGCATCGCTTGCCGTGGTGAATCGCCCGACTCGACAGCGAAACTGTAGAACAGGACGAAGGCGAGCAGCATTTCGAAGGCGCGCAATTGCTCCGGCGCCTCGGCGACGAGATCATCCTTCGTCGCGTCGATGGAAACCCCAAGAGCCGGAGCAATGTCTGTGCAGATCAGCAAAGATGTCGCTCGCCGTTGTTCAATATGGGCGAGGCGGTGATGTTGCCGCATGAAGCGGACGTTGATACGGCGACTTGCCAGGCTGCCAACCAATTCCACAAGACGTGCGTCGGTGTCGAAGCGTCGTGGCACAAGGCGCAGGGCACGCTCTATGAGGCGCGCCGTCAACTCGACATCGTCTGGGGCCCGATCCAGGGAGTCCCAGGCCAATTCGGCCAGGGAAGTTCCACCGATGCGTAATTCGGCCTCAGCGCCGAGCTCTCCGGCTCTTCGCCGGGCGCGCCAAACACCCGTGCGCGCGTTGAATTGCTCGACCAGCCGGAGGGGGAATCCGCCGTCGTTCACGGGCGATCCTTGTAGGTGGTAGTGTGAGAGGTGAGTGCCGCTATGCGGTCTGCTGGAGAAAACCGATGGTCGCGCTTTTGATTTTCGGCGCCAGCACGTAAACCAGCTTGAAGAAGCTCTTGAAGTCGACTAGCTCCCACAGATGGTTCGGCAAATCGAGTCGATTCAGCACGTCAACGAGATCTTCGAAGATCTCTTCACTGATGATCTCGTCAAGGGCTTCAGCTCCCTGTTTGGTCGACTTCTTCATCGCCTTATCGATCCGATCAAAGAGGATCGGAAAGGGATGCTGAGTGTCGGTTGCCGGATAAGGGAACAGGCAATTGCCGGCGATATCTGCCAGGGCGGCCAATTTGACAATATGTGGAGCGTGCTCTGCCACCTGATGGTGGTTGGCAATCACCTGCTGGATCGAAGGTGCCACTTCCCATTTGTCGGCGAGACGCGTGCCGATGACCTGGTGGTCGATATCTTTCATGAGAAAGCGTTCGATATCCACCACCTGGTGGGCCCACATTTTGTTCTCGGCCTGTGCTTCCTGAACTTCCTGCTCGATGAGGGCCATAACCAACTCGAGGGAATCTTCCAGACACATCAACATCGTTACCTTGCCAATATCATGGAGCAGGCCGGAGGTAAATGGATCGTCTTCTTCACCGAGTTCGATCTTCTCCCAGAGTTTGACGTCCTGCATGACCGCAACCTGGTCTTCATCGAGTTGGAAGCGCTCTAATTCTGTCTTTTGCTGTGAGTCCTGAGCGGCCGGATCAGCAGGCAGGCACAGGAGTTTGGCGAAGTTGGCCACTGCAAGAGAGTGCTTCCAAAACTGGTCGATCGTGCCTTCAGACGTCTTCGAGAAGATCTGACTAATCTGGCAGGCCGTAACGATTTCGCGAATCGTACGTGCACTTGCCAGGGCCACGGCCTGGTCGATCGTCTCCACCCGTGAACGGAAACCATACCGAGCACTGTTGAGAATACGCAGGATGACCGTTTTGGTCGGCAGATCGTCGTCGATCGCCTCTGCCCATTTCTTTGGCGGGTCGAGATCGTCGAGGGCCGCGACTTTTCGCTGCGTGTCAGGCAGAGACGGGAAGGCATTCACCGCATCAAGACGCTTGTCGATCATCTTGGCACGTTCTTCCGGTGACATGGACTCGAGATCGGTACCCGCCGCCATGCCGGAGATGACGTATTCCTTGATCAGGGGCTGAAAGAAGGCCTCATCCGCGTCTTTGGTCAGCGACAGGATGACATTCAGCTCTTCAAGGTTTGCCTGCACTTGCGCGTAGGTGGCAGGATCATCGCCAAGAGGATTTACCCGTGGATCGATGATCATGACAATGTGTGCCTTCGTGGCCAGCATACGGGCAACGGTGACGCCATTGCCACCCAACCCGGGGCCGATGAGCACCATTTTTACATCGTCGGCGTACTTCTTCAGCGTTGTGGCGACCTCGCTGCTGTCACCACATATGGCATACTTCACCTGCTCGCCGGGATCAAGCAGGGAATTCTCCTGCTTCAGATCTTTGACAAAGGCAGTCAGATGACGGGTCGCGGAGATCCTGTCTCCGAGAATAATCAGCGGGTTGCCAGCTGGCTGGGCTTCTTCTGTCACCAATCCCTCTCCTGCCGTCAGGCAGGACATCTCAAGGGGAAAATCCAATGCCTGGGGACCTCGAATACAGAATAAGTAAGGTAGGTGGCCTCATCAGAGAGCGCAACGAATCCGAGATCGGCAGACTGTCACAAAAAAGGGCCCTCCACGCGTTGCGCGGGGGGCCCTTTTTAGAGAGAGAAAGTGGTCGATCTGCTCAGATACTTTCGACCATCTCAGGAGGGTAGGGTGCATGACCACTCTTGAAAGCATCCATGGCGCCATATTCGTGCAATTTGTTACGCAGTGTGCGCGTGCTGATACCCAGTTGCGCCGCTGCATCGGTCCGATTGCCCCCCAGGGACTCCAGGGTCTTCATGATCAGCCGCCGCTCCATCTCATGAACCGTGAGGCCAACTTGCAGGCCGTCGCCGCCCTCGAGGGCTGGACCTTGAGCGAGCTTGCGAGGGAAGTCTGCTGGCGTGAGGCGATTGCCCGGGGCGACCACGACGGCTCGCTCCACGTAGTTCTCGAGTTCACGCACATTTCCGGGCCAATCGTAACCGGCGAGCAACTCGAGCGTCTCGTCCTCAAAGCCCTCGATCTGCTTGCCATTTTCCTCGTTGTAGCGCTCGACGAATAGATGAGCAAGAGCCGTAACATCTTCAATGCGCTCCCGAAGAGGAGGTAGGCTGACTTCGATGACGTTGAGACGATAGTAGAGATCCTCGCGGAAATTTCCTTCCTCTACCTCTTTCTGCAGGTCACGATTCGTGGTGGCGACGATGCGCACGTCCACCTTGATCGTTTCCGTGCTGCCCACGCGCTCGAATTCGCGCTCCTGCAATACCCGCAAGAGCTTGGCCTGCAGGGAGGGGTCGATCTCGGAGATCTCATCGAGAAGCAGCGTTCCACCATCGGCCATCTCGAAGCGACCACGTGTTTGCTTGTGAGCGCCTGTGAAGGCGCCTTTCTCGTGCCCGAACAGCTCACTCTCCATCAAGTCCTTTGGTAGGGCAGCGCAATTGAGGCGGATGAAGGCCCCTGTGCGACGACCGGAGCCGTAGTGCAGTGCCTTGGCGACCAGTTCCTTGCCTGTGCCGCTCTCGCCCGTGACCAGCACGGTGGCACGACTCTCGGCAACTGTACCGATCAGGTCGAAGACCGGAGCCATGCTCGCGGCTTTGCCGATCATACCGCCATCGCCATAGCGGCCCTGCAATTCCGACCGCAGGCGACGATTCTCCCGCTCTGTCTCCTGCATCTTCAGTGCCTGTTCGACGATGATTTCCATCTCTTCCGTCGTCGATTCTGAGCCCTTTTGTATGTAGTTGTAGGCGCCATTACGCATGGCGTGGACCGCATCTTCGATGGTGCCATAGGCTGTCATGAGAATGACTGTCAGATCCGCCCAGCGATTGCGTACCTGCTCGAGCAACTCGAGACCACTCATGCCGGGCATTTTGATGTCAGACAACAGCAGATCGTAGTCAGCGTCTTCGAGCTTGCGTAGTGCACTGCCGGCGTCGCCGGCGGTGTCGACACTATATCCCTTGCGGATCAGGATTTCTTCGGTTGCTCCGCGGACGTAGGAGTCATCATCGACAACGAGGATTCTCTTGGTAGCCATTTGCGTCTCTTCCCTGGATGCGGTTTCAGCTGGCAGTTGATCTACAGTGGTAGGGCGATGGTGAAGCACGTGCCATCGCCAGGTGTGCTGTCCACGACAATGCTACCGCCGTGGGCTTCAATGATTTTGCGTGACGTCACCAGGCCGAGGCCGGTGCCATCTTCCTTGGTCGTAACGAAGGGGGTGAACAAGCGGTCCTTGATCTCTTCGCTGATCCCCATGCCCGTGTCCCGCACGTGGACGATGACCCAGTCCCCATCGGTATCACTGGCCTGCGTGACTTCCAGATCGATTGTGCCACCCTCTGGCATGGCCTGTGTCGCATTCAGCAGAAGATTGAGGATGACCTGGTGACATTGCTCCGTATCTACGGGGCAGATACAGGGCTTAGCAGGGAACATCCGGCGGATTTCCACCGCTTGCTGCTTGCGTTCGAGATCGATCTCGAAGAAAGCAGCTGCTTCTTCCACCGTCTGCAGGATGTCGACTGGATGTGTGTTGAGGTTGAGTGGGCGTGTGTAGGACAGCAGGCTGGAAACGATTCTGTTCAGTCGGGCAACACCTTCGGTAATCTTGCGCACCAAGCGCCGACTCGGGTCATCTGTCTCAAGGTCACGTTCCAGCAAATTGGCAAAGCTGGCGATCCCGCCGAGGGGATTGCGGATTTCGTGGGCGACGGTTGCTGCCATCTCGCCAAGGGCCGCCAGTGTATGCATGCGGCGCACCTGCTCTTCAAGGCGCTTCATCTCTGTCAGATCGTTGAAGACCTCCGCTGCACCCAGAATGTGACCATCGGCATCCTGAACGAGAGAGGTGGAGAATCCCAGCGGAATTCTGCGGCCATCGGCGCGCTTCAGGTCCTTCTCTTTGCTCGCCAGGCCTTCGCCCGTCTCCAGTGTGTGCAGAATGGTCTTCTCACGCCCCGCGTCGAGGCCGACGACCTCTTCATAACTCTTGCCCAGGACTTCCTCCTGGCTACGACCTGTGATCGCCTCGGCCGCACGATTGAAGACGGTGATATTGCCGTCCAGATCGGTGACCAAAACGCCACCGCTCATGCTTTCGAGGATATTGTTGAGATAGTTGCTGACCCGATCCTTCTCTTCGAGGCTGATGCGCAACTCGCGATTGGTTTCCTCGAGTTTGACATTCAGATACTCGAATTGCTCTTCGAGTTGTTTGTATGCCTCCATGTAGCGCCGCGTCGTTTCGTTGAACAACACGAAGGAGTCGGCGAAAGCTTCCTCCAGAGGCGCAGCGTCGCTGGAAGGGGACATTTGCAGCACGTGCTCGGGTGGGTGTTCGGAAGGTGTTGTCATCAGTCAGCGGATCCGTCGTTGCAGGCCACTGAGGCGCACGCCGCGTGACGACAGGCAGTCAACACTCGTGTCATGCAGTTGCAGTAGTTCGCGCAATTGCTTGCCGAGTTGATCGCGACGTTGGGTCTGGCCGGGGTGGGGGAGCGCAACAAGGCTTCCGAGAGCGCTCTGCAACTCGGTCACGGCATCGCGCTGTTGGTGCAGCAGTGGCACCAAGTCATTGGCATCCACGCCCTCATCGACGTGGTGTCGTACCTGCTGCGACAAGGAAAGGGCAGTCGCGCAGGCGTCTTCCACCTGCATCCAAGGATCAACGGCACTGGCCGTCTGCATCTGATCGTTCATGTCTTCACGTTCGCTCTGAGTGCCGGGGCTCTGATTCGGAATCACCTTGCCTTGGGTCATTCCACCGGTTCATTAGGCAGGAAAGCAAAAGCGGTGCCTTTCGTGACGGTCCCCTGAGAATTCGGTCAACGCCGCATACAAAGCGGGTCCGTGCCGTCAGAAATCACGCTAGACGGGGAAGATTCTTCCCTGCAATGGGAAAAAGCTGCTGCCAATATAGGGTGGCTGGCGCCACCGAGGCAATCAGAAAAGCCCTAACAGCATCTGGAGCAAGTACTTAGGGCAGGGGAAGCAAATGCCCCCTTGGCCCCGGGCGTTCCTTGCGCCGGTCAGGTCAGGCCTGGAATTGTTCATGGCCTTGTGTTCATGGCCCTAGAATCTCGCACCGGGGCGAGGGTCCCTGCGTCGGGATGTTTTTCTGAGATCTCTGCTGATCGCGGGGCGTGCCGATCGAAATACCGCACCACGCGATGGTCGCCCAGGTGCTTCGGCCGGGAGCGCAGTCTTTTCGGGCAGACCTTCGGCGCGAAGAGCAGATGCCACGACCGTGACATGGGATCTGCGAATTCTGGCCAAACCCCTGGCCCACAGGACGAATGTCGGCAGGGCGATGCCGGCGATCCCGGCGGCGACGGTGAGGCGATAGGTCTCGTAGGTCACGTCGCCAAGGATCAATACCAGTGCCAGCAGGCCACAGAATGCCAGTAGCAGGCCCCCAGTGGTGCTGGTGTAACCGCGCCAGAACTGAGCCGCACTTGCCTCAAGTCCTGTTGGGCGATCGATCAGCTGGTCCGTAGGGGGAGCGTCCGCCTCCGGTGCCTGTTTGGCATCCAGGAGGCCGGCAAGTCTAGCCGACTGCTTCTCAAAACCTTCAGCCAGGCCGAGCATACCTGTTACAAACAGGGCTGCTCCGACGGCGAGGGCGATACACGCCTCCACGACGGCCGTCAAAGGGACGAGACGCTCAGGGTGCAGGCCCAGACTCAAAGAAGCGTGTCCGACGAGAGCGGACAGACCACCAAGAAAAGTGAGTAAAAGGAAACGTCTCATCGCCGCTCTAGGCGGCCAGGATCACGCCTTGGGTGCGGGTGATTCCTCGTCGCCACTGTTAGGGCCGGCCTTCAAATCGATGCGGCCGACGGAGTAGTCGCTGAAGGCACCGATGGTCGGATTGGGTTGCTCGCCATCGGATCCTTCTGGAAGCTGCCTGAATTTCACGTTGATATCACGAGCTCGAACTGAAAGAGCCCGACAAGCTGCATAGGGGTTGATCGTGACTTCAAGTTTGAAATCTACTTCACGTGCAAACATCGACTGTAGGTCCTGCATTCGAAGCATGCCTCCTAAAGAGTCGTCGGCGACAAGTTCCCTATGTCACCCAATAAGTGGGTGACAAGGGTGTTGCCGTCCGTACCGCCGCAGTCCGCCGTGTCTTTCGTGCGATCTGGACAGAATCGAAAGAAGATATGCCACTGACCGTCAGTGAGCAAGATCTGGACCAGTTAAAGTCTCACCTGCCTGGACCCGAAAATCCAAACGATTTTGAGGCGGAGGCAAAGGACAGGTATAGGCCGGATTGTAAGCACAGTACGGACTGTAAGCGCTATTAAAATCAAGAAGATATGTTCCATCTTCCGTGCGCAGGATTGGTGCGTATCTGCCTGCAGGATAGGTGGTAATCCCATTGGTCTCGTCGGTAAAATAAACCGACAGGTCATCATCTCGGGTGGAGCCCATGACCTCAAGCCAGAAGGGTTTTCCATCATACTGGAAATGAAAGCGGCCAATTCGTTCAACTGACATCTGCGTTCCATTCGTATCTGGAATCCGCACCTGACGGATGCGTGCATAGCGATGCAGGCGACCGGTTAGACGGAAACGCAGGTCAATCGGGAAATACTTCAGGCCACCAAAGTTCGCCCGATCTTCAGCCAACAAGGGCGACGCCTCTCCCTGCCGGAACATGCTGTCCTTCAGGGCTCGCGATGTAGTGATTTCCTGAGTCAGTTGCGTCGCTACCTGAACGTCTTGTGCCTGAACGTCTTGTGTCTGCGCGGCTCCGACCGGTGTACTGATTGCGACACCGAGAACCAGGAGATACCCCAGTTGTGTTCCGAGATGTTTCATCGCATTGCCTCTTCGCTGATTGACTGACGTGTCAGGCAGCGGTTGATTTTCGCATACCGCTTGTTCCATGCACCACACATGCTCAGCAGGATTCCTTCAGGAGAGTCGTCCATGCGCCTCGATCAACGTGTTGCCATCGTCACGGGCGGTAGTTCCGGCATCGGCAGAGCCGTATGCCTGGATTTCGCCCAGTCAGGTGCGAACGTGGTCGTTGCAGATATCCAGGAGGCTCCCAAACAGGGAATTTACCACGAACAAGACACCGTCACGACCACGACGCAGGAGGTGGAGAATCTCGGTGGCAAGGCCGTCTTCGTCCAGACAGATGTGGCGAATGAAGAGAGTGTTCGGTCTCTGGTCGATGCGACGGTTGCCAGCTATGGTGGCGTTGATATCGTCGTCAATAATGCGGGGATCTATATCCCGGGAGACAGCCAGCAGTTGTCGACGCAGGACTGGGATCGCGTCATTGGTGTCGACTTTCGCTCGGTTTTTCTACTGACGAAGTATGCTGCACCGCATCTGATGAGGTCCCGGGCGGGGCGCATCATCAACATCGGTTCAGTCCATTCTTTTCGTGGCGGTGCCGGGCCCGCCTACGCCCCGGCGAAGGCGGCAGTCGTGAATCTCACCCGCGATTCGGCGACGGAATTGGCGCCTCACGGTGTGACGGTGAATGCGATCTGCCCCGGCTATGTTGAGACGGCGATCCAGGATTACCTCACGCCAGAGCAGATTGACGAAGCACGGCAGCGCACACCCCTGCCAAGACTCGGCGTGCCCACAGACATTTCTCGGGCCTGCACATTCCTGGCCTCCGATGACGCCGAATGGATCACCGGTGTCGCTCTGCCGATCGACGGCGGCTGGCTTGCACCCATCATCTAGGAACATCCAAGCATGAGCGTGATTTCGCTGAGCACCGAACAGGCCGCGACTGCCCTTCAGATCCAACGTCATATCGATGCCCTCGCCAGCGACGGGGGCGGGAGAATCGTCTTACCCGTCATGGATCTGACACTGGACCGAGGTCTGACGCTGCGCAATGGTATCGAACTCACCGGACAGGGAGATGACACTATCCTGCGCAAAGGGCCAGGGCAGATCTATCCTCTCTCCGGATACCATAACTACGGCATGTGCGACGTGCCGCTCGCCGATGCGACGGGTCTTGAGGTAGGGATGACGGTCTCCGTCCACGATAGCAAGACCCACGGCGGTTTTTATGAAACTTTCGCCACGATCACCTGGATCCAGGACAACTGGGTTGGCTTGGATCACGGCATTGAGGCCGATTACCGCGCCGAGGACAAACCGGCTCTGACCACGGTGTATCCGCTGGTTTTCGGCCACCGTATCCAATCGGCTGCAGTGCGTGATCTACGCCTGGAGGGCAATCGGGCCGCGAGCGATCGCAACATGGGTGGCTGTCGTGGTGGTGCCATTTACTTCTACCAGAGTCGAGACCTGGAGATCACCGGGATTCGTGAGGCGGACTACGATGGTGAGGGGCTGAGCTTTCAGATGTGCCGCGATGTCTTGATCCGAGACTGTCGCTTTGATGGCAATTCCGGCAACGGTCTGCACCCGGGGGCGGGCAGCACGAACGTCCTGTTCGAATCCTGTGGCGGGCGAGACAACGCCAAGAGTGGATTCTTCTTCTGTGTTCGCGCCAATCACATCACAGTGAGGGACTGCGATTTCGAACACAACGATTCCGGCATGTCGATCGGAACCCGTGATTGCCACAATCTGATCGAGGATTGCCGTATCCGTGACAACCGCCGAGTGGGGTTATTGGTGCGGCCGTCGCCACGCCCGGTCGAGGTGCACACCTGTCATATCCGTCGCTGTCAGATCAGCGCAAATGGCGACGCCCAGGTGGATATTACCAGCGATGCCCACGATTTGCTCTTTGAGGACAATCGGATCGACGGCGAGGGGCAGGGCATTGGAATTCGAGTCGCCGCGACGGCATCGTCCATCGGCCTGGTGGACAATCAGATCTCTCAATGCGAACACGACGTCCAGATCAAGAACGAAGCCAGTATCGGGGCACCGCCGCAGGTCTCCACCTGCGGCTACGCAGACGCACCGGCAAGCGCATTTCTGCATCTGTCCGTTCCCGACCTGTCGCCGACGTGAGTTTAGTGGTGGAAGAGGCGCACACCGGAGAACACGACAACCATGCCGTATTCATTGGCCGCCGTAATGACCGAGTCATCGCCAATGGAACCGCCCGCCTCGACGACATATTCGACGCCCGAGCGACTGGCACGGTCGATGTTGTCGCGAAAGGGAAAAAACGCGTCGGAACTGAGGGCGACGCCCTGCATCGAATCCAACCAACTTCTGCGTTCGCTCGCTGACAATCTGTCGGGGACTGAGCGAAAACAAGCCTCCCATGCACCTTGTTCGGCACCTGTCAGTTCCTGCTCGAAGTACAAGTCGATCGCATTGTCCCTGTCGGCCCGCCTGAGTCCCTTGGCGAAGCGAATGTCACGCACAACTGGATGTTGACGCAGATACCAGCGGTCAGCTTTGTCAGCGGCGAGCCGCACACAGTGGATCCTTGACTGCTGGCCGGCGCCGACGCCCACCAGTTGGCCATCCATAGCGAGCACGACAGAATTCGACTGAGTGTATTTCACGCCAATCGTTGCGACCGTCAGATCTCTGATGGCATCAGCACTCAACTGCGTATTCTGTGTGACCACATTGCTGAAAAAATCAGCATCGGGTATGAAGTCATTCCGATGTTGTTCCAGTTCCAGGCCGAAAATCTGCCGACGCTCGAGTGGTTCGGGTTCATATTCCGGGTCGATTTTGACCACTCGATACTTGCCACCCTTCTTCTTCCTGAGAATTTCTAGGGCACCCTCTTCGTAGTCAGGGGCGATGATACCATCGGATGTCTCCACACGGATGAGTTCAGCCGTCGAGACATCGACGGGATCACTCACGGCAATCCAATCGCCAAAACTGGCCATTCTGTCCGCCCCACGGGCACGCGCGTAGGCACAGGCCAATGGACTTGGGTCGTCCTGATTGACGAACAGTGCCTGTCGCAACTGATCACTCAGCGGGATCCCGACGGCGGCACCTGCAGGACTGACATGTTTGAATGACGCCGCCGCTGGCAAGTTCGTCGCCTGACGCAACTCCCGCACCAGCTGCCAGGAATTGAGGGCGTCCATCAGATTGATGTAGCTGGGCGCATCATTGAGGGCTTCGATCGGCAGTTCGCCGGACGCTATACAGCGGGCAGCCGCCTGATGTGGGTTGCACCCATATCGCATGCTCAGCTCGTTGCTCATCTTCGGAATCTTCCTCTGCAGTTTCTGTGTCACGTCATAAGTGAGTGCGTGGTGTTGAGTTACGACATCTGGATCGCGTTGACACTGTGTTCACGTCACTTTATCATCGCCGCTTCAACAATGCTGCGTTGCAATCTTCCAACGACCGGCTGGATTTTGACGACCGGTCTTCGAAGACTCGCCTAGTTCCTGCACCTTCGCAAGACCAATGAACCACACCCACGGCCGGTCCGCCATCCGGCGACGGAGAGCGTCATGTTTAAGGGCTGTTACACCGCTTCGATTACGCCAATGCGTGCCGACGGGTCCGTCGACTACGATGGCTTGGAGCGGTTGGTTGAATTTCAGATCAGTAGCGGTATCGAAGGAGTGCTGGCCGTCGGTACCACCGGCGAAAGCCCCACTCTGTTGTGGGAAGAACACAATCAGGTGACCAAGCAGATTGCGCAGGCCTGCAAGGGGCGCTGCAAATCGATCGCAGGCACGGGGTCTAATTCGACGCGCGAGACCATCGCAGGAACCGAGCACGCATCTCATCTGGGTGTCGACGCGGTGTTGCTCGTCGACCCCTATTACAATGGCCCTTCTTCTCTCGAGATTCGCCGCGAATACGTGTCGCCTGTCGCCGCAGAATTTCCACAGATGCCCATCATCCCCTATGTAATTCCAGGACGCACAGGCACCATGATGTATCCGGAGGACCTGGCCATCCTCTATGCGGAGCACCCGAATGTCTGTGCCGTGAAGGAAGCAACCGGCGACTACGACAACATGGCGCACACGCGGGCTGTATGTGGTGACGATTACATCATTCTATCGGGTGACGATGATCGAACGGTGGAGATGATGACGCGTGCTGATATCCGTGCGGCCGGTGTCATCTCTGTCATGTCGAATATTCTGCCGGGTCCCATTCAGCGACTCGCTGAGGCGATCACCGCCGGTGACATGACGGCAGCCGACAAACTCGCCGCCGATATGAAGCCTCTGTTTGGCATTGTCGGAGTGACCACAACAGAGACGTCGCCGCATGGGACTGTGCAGTGCAAGTCGAGGAATCCCGTGCCGGTGAAGACGCTGATGAATATTCTCGGTATGCCATCGGGACCTTGCCGGCGCCCACTCGGAAAGCTGACACGCCAAGGCATTGATGTGACGCTGGCTGCGGCTCGGCAGCTGTTTGCCAATGATCCGGAACTACTGACGCCAATCGGTGATTTCTTCAGCGTCGACATCGAAGCACGCCTTCAGGATGCAAGTCTGATCGACCAACTTATCTACACCGGCAGCTATTAGGTGCACGTCTGATGACTGATCTGATTGTTTGCGGTGCAAGTGGTCGTATGGGGCAGCGGCTGATTGCCCTGGCCACAGAGGCGGATGACCTGCGATTGGTCGGGGCGACGGAGAGGCCGGGGCACTCAGACCTGGGCCGCGATGCAGGTGTCATCGCTGGCGCTGGTGAACTGGGTGTAGAACTGGTCGACGATCTGAGCAAGGTCGATGGTGGGGACGTCGCCATCGCCTTCACCATGCCCGCGGCGACCTTGCAGGATGCAGCTACCTGTGCCGCCGCTGGTCGGGCGATGGTCGTTGGAACGACGGGCTTCACCGACACGGAACTGACCACTTTCAAGACCAGCGTTGCCCCGATTCCTTGCGTTTTTGCGCCAAATTTCTCCACGGCGATGAATGTGCTGTTTCGTCTGGTTGAACAAGCTGCGGCCATTCTGGGGGACGACTACGACGTTGAGGTTGTAGAGGCCCATCATCGATTGAAAGTGGATGCCCCTTCAGGCTCAGCCTTGCGTCTGGCTGAGCGTGCCGCGGCCGGCCTGGACCGCAATCTACCTGATGTCGTCGTCCACGGGAGAGAAGGGGTGACGGGTGAGCGAACGCGCAAGGAGATCGGGATGCATGCCCTGCGATTGGGAGATTTGGCGGGCGATCACTCCGTGTTCTATGGTGCCCCCGGCGAGTATCTCGAACTGCGGCACCACGCAACCAGTCGCGATGCCTTCGCTTCCGGCGCGTTGCGGGCGGCTCGCTACGCAGCCGCCGCGCAGCCAGGCTTGTATGACATGGGAGATGTGTTGGGCTTGTAGATTCGCCGCATTCCAAGCATGACGAAAACAGGCCCACCCCTCATTGGGGATGGGCCTGTTGTCATATATAGTCGGCAAGACGCGAAGCGGCATGGCGGCGCCAGAGTACATACCCATGCTACATCGACGAGCGCTCCGTCGACTGCCCGAGAAAGGCGGGACGCATGGTGCGTAGTTTGTCCCGCAATCTGGCGGCCTCTTCGAAGTTCTCCGCCTCCACTGCCACGTGAAGATCGCGCTCGAGCTGTTCCTTGTCGGACAGTGGACGGTCCTTCTCCAACTCATCGTACCAGTCCTTCAGGAACGTCAATTCGGGCAGATCGCCTTCCATGACGTCTGTATCGCCCTCCCATTCACCTGAGAACTCGTCGATGCGCTCTATGCCGGCGCGAACGCGTCTCAGGGCCGTCGGGTAATCGTTGCGCTCCAGCGCTTGCATCGCCTGAGCACGAACCTGCATCATCACCGCATGTGGGAAATACTGCTCGAAATACCACTTTACTTCATCCGAATCTGCGTATTCATACACGAGATCGAAGATCTCGAGATTGTGGCCTGTGTCGCGTATGACGCTGGCGTAGTCTTCCAGATAGAACAGGGCAAGATATCGCTGGTAATACTGCCAGGCCTCCTGAAACAGATCCTCGCAAGCTTCCTCATCGAGAACCCCGTCACGGGTCACGCGAGCGACACGGCCCTTCTGCGCCGCCCGGTAGAACTCGAGCAACGACTCGCAGCCATGTGGCTTCTGACCATCGGGACGACCCTCCAATTCGAGCTGGAGCATCCCCATGTCGATGCGGATCTGTACTTTCTCAGAGCCGTCACGGGCCGTGATGCGACGGGCGATGAATTCATCGGGATCGAAGGGCCAGGAATTCAGCAGATCCCCGATGTCGTATCTCATATAGAAGCCTTTTGCTGCCTCTCTAAGTTCGCCGGACGTCGATGCCTCGTGCGTGCGTGCTGCAATCTCAATAGCGAACGCCTGACAATATACGGGATGCCCAAACAGGCCGCTACTGCAGCCCATTGAGTCATTTCAGCGGCGCGATACCTTGATACTACCTACGGCGACGCCGATGACAAGTGCAATCACTGCCCCGATAATCAAAGCATTGCGAATGACATCCGCCCGCTCCTCGACGCGAATCGTAATGTCCTTCTCCTGTGCCTCGATACGTTCCTCACCCTCGTAGCCAGCGGCCTCGATGCGCACATCGTATTCACTGACACCAATCTCCTCAGGCGGAACCAGGGTGATGTTGACCGGTTCCTTTTCGCCGGGAAGAATCCTGTCGATCGTGTCGGGTCGACTGGACCAGGTCCAGTCGAGAGGCGGTGTCAGGACCAAATGCGCCTTGAGCACTTCGAGGGTTCCCGTGTTATACAGGTCGACGCGCACGGACACTTCTTCGCCCGTTCGGATCTCCTGGTAGCGATTGGCGATAATCGTTTCCAACGCACCTCGACCGCGCGGAATTAGTTCGAACAGTTCCTTGCTGCCGGGGATCGTGTTGATTTCTTCCAGCGGAATCGGTTCAGATCCATGCGTTCGGTTGAGCTCGCCAATGCGCTTGAAGCCGTCAGCATCTGTGACAAAGACATAGAATTCGAGGGTCTCATCGACATAGTGGCGGCTGAGTTTCTCCGGTATCTGTAGTTCAAGTTCCAGTTGTTGCCGCGTCACCTGCTCGGAAAATTTCACCTGCGTGAGACTTGCATTCGTCGACGGATCCATGAAGGCTGGCGTAATCTCCCGTGGTAGATTCACCAGTGCGAGACGGAAGGTCTTTTCGTCCTCTGCCAGTCGCTCAAGGATCAGATCGTAACGAATACGTTCATTCAGGTTCCCCTCCTGCGAGAATTGCACGGAGTTCACTGTCGGCAAGTCCTGTGTCGATTCACGACGAAGGACAATTTCCCGGTTCTCCTGATACTGATCGATGAAGGTAAGGTTGACATTCAATTCGTCATCGTCATCGAGCAAGCGGAAGGTCAACTTGGCCTGATCGCCAAGGGGTAGGGTCTCGACAAGGCTTTCATACGGTTCGGCGATGATTGTGCCAAAGGTGTTGGTCAGGGAAACCCTCAGACCTTGAATCTCCAGCAGGGGTCGTACTGCGGCTTCATCACTATCCGGATTCAGTGACATGGCCTGATCGAGCTGTGATGCATTGCGCAGGACGATGTCAACCTGCCGTCGACCACTGAGGGTCCGATATTTCCGCGCCTCTACAATGGCTACATGGGTCGCGTCGCGCAGGAATTCGAGACGAGTACGTTCCTTCTCGAAGGAAGCTTCTTGAAACCGCATCTCAGCTTGTTGAAATGCGCGCCGAGATGAATTGAGCCGGTCGAGGGTCTCGATTTTCTCTTCATACAGGGCGGTGATGGCGTCGTATTCGGTTTCCTTGTTCGTCATCTCCAACCGCCGTCGTTCCACTTCCCAACTGGCCCGACGCAACTTGATGTCGTAGAGGCGTTGTTCCTTGGTGCGCAAATCCGTGAAGATCGAATCTGCTGCTGGTGCGCCAGAGACAACGACAGTGTCGGCGGCTGTCACTGCTGCAGCGGTTGATCCCGATAGCAAGGCAGCGCACCCAAGCTGGAGTGCGAATCTGAGGAGTCTGTTGTGGTTGTTCATCGGCGACTGATCCTCACGCTTGCCACGCCAATGCCGACGACGAGGAAAATGAGAATGCCAATGAGGATGACATTGCCCGCAACATTGGAACTCGCCGTCACGTGGATATTCATGTTCTTCTCCAGAGACTCGATATTCTCGTTACCTACCTGTCCCTGTGCTTCGATACCCAATTCATAGTTGCCGACAGCAATGTCGACGGGGGCCCGCGCGAGAATGTTGATCGTGCCCCGTTCGTCCGGTTCGAGTCGCTTGATTGTCAGCGGCTCCACTTCACTCTCCCACTGATACGGCAGATCGAGGGCGGCTTTAATGTTCTGCACCGCCACAGAGCCGCGATTAAGAAATTCGACGCGGATCCTCAGCTCTTCGCCTACATCGATCTCCTGATACTTGTTGGCGACCAACACCTCGAGCTTACCCGTGCCCTTGGGGATCAGCTCCAGTTTCACATACTGGCAACGCAGGGCCTTCACCTCTGCCTCGGGCACCGCGTCGTCGCCATACTTGGCGCGCAGATCGCGAATCAGGCCGTATTGATTGGTCTCAGTGACAAGGGCGAAGAATGTCCGTGTACGGCCGATATAGCGTCGATCGAGTTTCTCCGGGATTTCCAGTTGCAGGGCCAGCGTATCGCGTGCCTTATTCTCGTCGAATTTGACCTGGTTGACCTTCGCGCCATCATCGACGAAGGACGTCTCGATGCGTTGCGGCAACCCGATCACTGCGAGAGCGAAACTCCGCTCTTCGTCCGACAAGCGCTCGAGAGTCAGATCGAAACGCACGTTCTGCTGCAGCTCACCCGATTGGGAGAACTGAGCGGAGTTGATGTTCGGCAACTCCTGGTCGCCTCCCTTGCGCAGGATCACAGGGATGCGATCGCTCTTGATGTCGAGATAACTGAGATCGATGGCGACGGAGGACTCGTCACGCAGCAATCTGAATGTGAGTGTCCGCCGCTCGCCCACCGCCAATGCCGGTATACGTGTCTCATAGGGCTCACCGACGATGGCACCATTCACCAGAGACACAAAAATGTTTTCTACCTTCAACAGGCTGCGTAACTGGCTTTCGTCGAGCCCAGGATTCACGATCAACGCTTCCTCTACATCGGAGGCATTTTCAAGCACGATATCTACCATACTCTTGCCATCCGGACTTCTGTACTTGCGCGCATCCCGCACGAGGATGCGGGTCGCATTCTTCAGCAGGTCGAGTTTGGTCTCTTCCAGCAGAATCTGCGCTTCTTCCAATTGCAGGCGCGCATCTTCGTAGCTGTTGTTGGTCTGGTTGAATGTCAGCAGGGGCACAAAACCTCGATCAAACAGGTCGCGAGTTGCCTCCAACTCGCTGCGAGCTGTCTGCAGCGCCGCCGCCCGCTGTTGCAACTGAAACTGGCGTTCATCGAGCAGCAACTTGCTCAATTGTTGCTGACGCGTCAGACCCGCCGCCGCAGCGCCTTGTCGTGGCGACTGCGAGTGGGCGATGCCGAGGCAGATGAAGACGAGGCCGATGTGAACAAGACGGCTCATTCGACGTAGCCCATCAGGCGCCGCAACTGTGCCTGGCGTGTGATATAGGTTCTCTGATTGCTGAACAAACGATCCTGAGCACTGAAGAAGGCAGAGCGAACTGCCTCGAGCTTGGCTTCGTCTGCCTGGCCCTTCTCCTGCAAGAATTGGTTGATCTCAAGTCGACGTCGTGCAATGCGCACGAAACGCTCCTGAAGGCGCGCCTCTTCTTCGGCTTCAAGCATAGACTGGAAGGCCTGGCGAACCCGCAATTCGACACCAGCTTTCAGGTCGCGCAGACGGATTTCGATCTGCCGCAGGCGCGCCCGTTCGAGGGTCTCCTGCCCAATACGAATGCCGCCCTCAAATAGCGGAATCCGTGCCTGAAGTTGCGTGCGCCACGTGGCGCCGTCCTCTGGGACGTGGGTCCGCGCTTCGTCAAGACTGAGACCCGCTGCCATATCGACACCCCACGTTTTGCTCTCACGATCGATGGTGACAGAAGCACTGCGACGGCCATCATCGACACCGGCCTGCAATGACAGATCGGGGGCGTATTCCCATCGCTGTTCGCGCACGACCCTCTGCTGCTCTGCCAGCAACTGCGTGTTCAAGCCGATTTGCACGTCGCGCGTCAAGGCGATTTGAACCGCTTCATTCTGATCGATGGTCATTGGCGCGAGGGAGCCACTTGGACTGATCGATGCGCCGATGGGGCGGCCCACGAGACGAAGCAACTCCATCTTGTCGTTGAACTGCTGTCGCTGCAGGCTGTTGATCTGCAATTCTTCATTCAGCACGTTGAGTTCAGCCTGCAGCATATCCTCTTCGGAGGCGAGGCGCTCATCGAAGCGTGCTGTCTGTTTCTGCAGGAACACCTCGAAGCTGTCACGCGAGGCTTGTCGCAGGGTGATCTGTTCGTTCTTCAGCAGGATGAGGTGGTACACCTCCCATACCCTCGATAGCACGGTGTACACCTGATCTTCGTATTCGAACATCGCATTGCGAAGATCGCTGCGCAGCCGAACCTCTTGCGCCGCATGAGGACCAAATTCAAACAAACGCTGCTGATACAGCAGTTGCGACGACACATCGTCCTCTATCTCACCCCGGGCTCCGGTGCGCAGACCATCGTAGGATGCCGACAGACTCACGTGCGGCATCAGGCGTGATCTGACGACCACCTGATCGGCATGAACTTCGTCGATGCGCTCGCGGGCCACCTGCAGATCGCGATTGCCCGCCAATGCCGCCTCGATCATCCCGGGCAGGACCGGGGGCGAGTCTCGCAGAGGAACGGAATCTGCTAGTGGATCTGAAACGGCGAGGGGATCCGTGTCGGCAGACAGGGCCTGACAAGGTAACCAGACGCAGACGCTCAGGATCAGGAGGAAGGAGTGATTAGGTCGCAAGTTCAAGAAAATCAGAGGTTTGGTTGTCGTTGACTTGGATACGTTAGACGTGCAAGGCGGACCCTGTCAAGATTGAGTGTGACCCCAACTTTTCCACCCTTGCTGGGCGTAGATGAAGGGGCCTTCTTTGACGTTCAACCATGGTGAAACGCTTGACATAGGTCACCTTTGCCAGCCACTGTTACGTCGAATTCCTTTTTGGACTATCCCTCGGAGGTCGTGTCAGATGCTCGAGATCATCAATCTGTCCAAACACTACGGAGATGTTCACGCCGTCAATGATCTTTCCCTGACGATTGAGCCAGGGGAGATCTTTACCATGCTTGGTGCCAACGGCGCGGGCAAGACGACGACACTGATGGTGTCGCTGGGCTTCACGGAGCCGACACAAGGCACCGTCAAGATCTGTGGTATCGACGTGACAAAGGATCCGTTGGAAGCGAAGAAACACGTCGCCTATGTGTCGGAGAATGTCATGCTCTATGGCAATTTCACGGCGCGACAGAATCTGGAATTCTTCACGAAGTTGGGTGGTCGCAAGGACGTCAGTGACGACGAATACCGGGAAGTCATGGGGCGTGTCGGACTGCAGCAGGATGCGTTCGATCGTCGGGTGAAGGGATTCTCGAAGGGCATGCGGCAGAAACTTGGTATTGCTATCGCGATCATGAAGAATGCCGAAGTGATCCTCCTCGATGAGCCGACGTCAGGTCTCGATCCCAAGAGTGGCGCGGAGTTTCTGCAACTACTTGCAGAGTTACGTGAGGAGAACAAGGCGATCTGGATGACGACTCATGACATCTTTCGAGCCAAGCAGATCGCCGATCGAGTTGGCATCATGGTCGAGGGAAATCTCATGCGGACCTTTACAAGCAGCGAACTGGAAAAAGAAGATCTCGAAAAGATCTACGTCGAGTATGTGAGTCAACCGGCCGAACAGGCTGCCTGACCCCTACCAGGAGGCAGCCCGTGACTGCCATGAAGTGGCGGCGAGGATTCGTCTGCATCTACGGGATGATTTTCGTCACCCTGCTGGGCGCCTGTGCCCCAGGGCCAGAAGATTTCATCGACGATCTGTCCGGATCGCAAGATGAGCGCGAAGCGGCCGCGCAGGAATTGCTTCTCGCCAAGGAGAAGGCTGTTGGCCCCCTGCTGGCAGCACTGGCCGATCCTGAGAAAGGCCAGGCGCAAGCGGCCCTCGTCGAAATCCTCGTGAGTCTCATGATGCGTGTCGAAGATGCACGTATCGCGACGGCCTTGACGGGGCTCCTCGATGGTGGTTCGGATGCGGATCTGAAAGCGCGGATCATCCGCCTTGTCGGTATGCACCGTCGCACGCAATTACTTGATGCAGTGATCAAGGGGCTCAGTGATCCCGAGGCACGTGTCCGTCTTCAGGCACTGATCGCCATCGATAGCTTTGCCGGCAAGATGCATCCTGAGCAGGAGGTCGAGATCGATCTCATGGCGCGCAAGCTGCTGACGGACGAGAGTCTACCTGTCAGGCGTGAAGCGATGATCCGCGTTGCCAGTCAGGTGGACGCGCTGCTCGATAAGGCGAATCAGGCGGCCCTCGCAGCACGACTCGCAGAAGCGGAATCTCTATTTGTAGCGGCCCTCGAGATTGATCCTTCCAGTCAACGAGCTCACTATCGGCTGGCGCGGTTCATGTACGACAACGACAGTGCCGAACGTGGAATCGACTCGCTACGAGCCCACGGACTGTTACTCGATGTGCCGCTCCTGCCGCAGGCACCGGCTCTTGACGGTCGTCTCGACGAAGCCGCCTGGTCGCACGCGGCGCGAGCTGATGGGGCTTATCAGTTTTCCTTTTCGCATACTGCGGCGACCCCGTCAGACCACGCGTCCCACTTCTTCATCGGACGAACAGCGAGATCGCTCTGGATCGGCTTCTACGGTGAGGATGCCGATCCACAGGATCTGGTTGCCAAAGTCACACCCGATATGCAGGACGAGGCCGACAGTTACGAGGGGGGGCCTGTCGGTGACGCGAGTATCTGGACTGACGATATTATCGAATTGTTCATCGATACGAATTTCGATCACAGCTCTTACGCACACATCGGCATCAACAGCCTCGGCGTCAGGGTAGACGAATGGATCGCGCGCTCTCGACAGGAGGCATTCGAGAGTGGTGATTTCAGCGCCGACTTCAGCGATGAGGCCTGGCGGGCGAACGACGCACTCGCTGTCAACGTCGGTGCCGATCACTGGTCCATCGAGTACCGTATCGACTTCGATGATTCCAACATTCCAGCTCCTGCACCGGGTACCATCTGGGGATTCAATCTGATCCGCGTCTACCGCGGCGAAGAGTACAATCAGTGGGTTCGTACCTACAGTGGTGGCCACAGTCCCGATGACTTCGGGGTCCTCCTTTTCCAATGAGCGGATCATCATGCTGCTGTTGAGAATTATCCGCAAAGAAATTGTTCACAACGTCCTCAGTTTTCGTTTTGCCGTGACCTATGTCCTGCTCTTCGTTGTGGTCGTTGTGTCCATGTTTCTCATGGGATCACAGCATCGGACGAAGGTCGATGAGTATATCCAGGCAGAGGCACAATTTACGTCTCAGATGGACGAGCTCGTCGCCATCCCGGATGCGAACGAACAATTCCAGAAGGTGACACAGGCGGATCTACCTGGGGCGCGGGCACCGCGTCCCTTGGCCGTTCTGGCTCGCGGCCTGGAAGGAAGTCTGCCGACGCAGGTTTCATCTCGAAGTCGCTTCGTCTTACGATCGAGTGACGATCGACTCGGGCGCAACGTTCTCTACGACGTATTCCAGACACCCGACTACGCCTACGTCGTAAACATCGTTCTTAGCCTGCTGGCTCTGCTGTTCGTCTTTGATTCCATCTGTGGAGAAAAGGAGCGGGGCACCCTGAAGGTGTTGTTGTCCAACTCGATTCCACGCGACACTGTGCTATTGGCGAAGTGGATCGGGGGATATCTGTCGATTGTCACGCCCTTTCTTGTCGCGACTCTTGGTGGATTCGTCTATCTGTCCGTGTCGGGTGCATTGGAATTGCGACCAGACGATGTGGTTCGCTTTGCCCTGATCACGACGATCTCGTTGCTCTACGTGGCCGTCTTCTTCAGTCTGGGTCTGTTTATCTCTGCTGCGACTCACCGTGGCTCGACTGCCTTGCTGTTGTCCTTGCTGGTTTGGATCGTCTGGATCCTCATCGTGCCAAATCTGGCCCCCATTACGGCGCGTCTCGTGGCACCGGTACCATCACGCCAGGTGATCGATGCCGAACAGCAAGCGATCGATCGTGAAGCGCAACTCCTGCAGGAATCCATTCGTAAACGCAAGGTATATGGCGACCAAGAAGAGAGTGAGCGCATCCAACAGGACGCCGAACGCAAGCGGCGCAAACTTGATCAATTCTACAACGATCGCATGACACGGCAGGTCTCGTTCAGCCAGGGATTGGCGCGATTGTCGCCTTCTGCCAGCTATCTGTTCGCCGTGACGCGACTGGCGGGTACAGGACCGGTTCTGTTTGACCGATTCCGCGACGCCAACGATAGATTTCAGGAGGCACAGGACGACTGGCGCAACGATCTGTACAGATCGGGCAACGTCGAATTCACCCGCACCGGACCCCAGGTGAAAGACAAGAACTGGTTTGATCCAGATTCAATACCGCGCTTCCAGATTTATGCTGAGACTACATGGCAGGCCTTTGATGCTGCCATGTTCGATATCCTTCTGCTCGTCATCTTCGCCGTGCTTTTCTTCATGCTTTCCTTTGCGTTTTTCCTGCGCTACGACGTTACGTAGCGCCTGACAGACCAGGCCATCTATGCTGCTGCATATCGTTCGCAAAGAACTCCTTGATCAGTTGCGCTCACTGCGTTTCGCTATCGCGTGCGCCGTCTGTCTACTGGTGATGTTGCTGAGCTGTGTTGTGCTCACTCGAGACTACGGTGAGGCGTTGTCGACATACAACATGAACCGTGTCATGCACCGCAACGAACTCGAGCAACGCACTCAGATCTGGTCCGTCAACGAGGGAATGACCGTTGATCGACCGCTGAATCTGATGAATACCATGGTCAGGGGCCTGTCTCAGGAACTGACGGAAAGTGTGAAGATTCAGCCCGGCAACCGACTGGATTTCCCCGAGTCCTGGGATGGCAATCCCGTCCTACCGCTGTTTCCTGCGGTCGACTTCGTCTTCATCGTCGGCGTCATCGTCTCCCTGTTGGCGCTGGCCTTTGGCTACGACGCCGTATCCGGTGAGGCCGAGTCGGGTGTGCTCAAACTCCTGCTCTCCTATAGCGTACCTCGAGACTTGGTTCTGCTTGGAAAGTGGATCGGTGGATATCTCGCGCTCATCGCACCTTTCACCGTCTCCTTCCTGCTTGCTTTGCTCTTGATGCTGCTGTTTCCCGAAGTCGAGCCGGACCTGGACAGTTCGCTGTCTCTGCTCGCACTGTTCTGTCTGGCTCTGCTGTATCTGGCGGCGATCTTTTCCCTCGGTCTATTCATCAGTAGCAGGACGCGACTCGCGTCGACGTCGATCACCGTCTTGCTGCTGTTGTGGGTCGCCTTTGTCCTGGCTCTGCCGAACATGGCTCCCTATGCGGTATCACAGATTGTGCCGATTCCATCGCAGGAGAGTGTGAGGCGAGAGAAGGCGGCGATCCAGCAGGACTGGAGTGAGCGTTTCCAGACGATCTGGCGTGAGGAGCAGGAAAAGCAAGGCCGCGATGATGTCTACGACGACGCTCTGCGACAGCGTTTTGATGACATGCGTCTGGAAATGGAGGCCGAGGTGCAGAAAATTTCTGACAACCAGACCGCCCAGGTCCGACACCAGATGCGCTGGTCGGCCATCATCGCGCGTATCTCACCGATGACTTCCTTCACCCTCGCGAGCCTCGATTTGGCGGCAGCTGGCATCACACAGGAGGAGAGATATGTCGATGCACTGCAGGCCTTTTCAGAAAAATGGGGCGTCTACGCCGAAGAGAAACAGGTAGACTTCCGTCGCGTGATGGAAGAGAATCGTGGTCGCATGACGCAGGAACTGATGGAACAGTTCAACAATGTGGATCTGAGCGATGCGCCACAGTTCCAGTTCTCGCATATGCCTGTCGAGGATCGACTGACACTCGTCTATCCCGATCTACTGCTTCTTGTGCTGTGGAATGTCATTTTCTTCATGGGCGCCTGGCTTTCCTTCGTTCGCTACGACGTACAGTAGGTCGCCCTGTCTCTAAGGCGACTAGTCTAAGGAGACTAAATCTCCAGTTGGCGTTATCTCTTTGGTGCGTCCTTTGCACGATTTCACTATAGGACATCCTGCGTGGTTAGCTTCTACGTTGCGGTAGAGGACGTTACGGGATTACCTTCGGCCATCGCATTGTTCCTGTCAGAATCCCACCTCCAGACCCGGTAGCATGGCCAAGAGCTCCAGCGACGGTCTCGCCCGTCTACAGAACGAGAGTCGCATTCCTGCTACCACCTGGCGGCAGTGGTGTAATCTGCTGAAGATGGACCCTCTCGAGGCCATCGACGTGTGGGAGGAGATTTGCCATCCGATTATGGTGGCAAATGGCAAGACACCCGAAATCCCTTACATCCTGCAACTGCGCTCGGGTCGTCTCGACCTCGACATCTTCGAATTCAAAGAAGAGGTCGCCAAGGTCCTGCACTTCATGACCTTCATCTACAGCCTCAATGACGATCGACTGACAAAGGGTAAGATCAAGACTGCTTTGCTCAAGCTGTATCGGACAACGAGCCAACGTGTCGTCTCTGATCGACCGCGCGACTACATCGAACGTTTCATCGCCGACGCCTGTGCCCTGGTTATCGTCGCCAAGATTCTCAAGGGCGCCAACATCACCCTCACCAGTGTTCTAAAACCCGTGATCGACGGGGCTGCGTCCCTGCCGCAGGTGCTTCAGCTTGGTCTCAAATCTCTTGAGCCAGGCGATCTATCTGATTCGATCCGCGAGTTTTTTGATGATCCCTTCCTCAATCCCAATGCGGCCGCTGCAGCGTCGAAGGTAGTTGAGAATCAGGAGGAGGATGAAGAAGTCAACGAGGTTGAGGCGTCCGAGGTTGGTTCAGCAAACACCGATGAATACGATGATGATGACGATGATGACGATGATGACGATGAGGAGGACGAAGAGGAGGAGGACGACGATGAAGATGACGACGATGAAGATGACGACGATGAAGATGACGACGATGATGACGATGACGATGATGACGATGACGATGATGATGATGACGAGCAGGAGGTCGACGCGTCTGACGACTATGATGATGACGATGATGATGACGAGGAGGACGTAGCAGCGATCGACACGGTCCTGCTGAAATTCAAGACGGCAATTCACGCTCTCTACGAGGCGGAGGACTTTTCCGGAGGGTCTGCGGAAGATGACGACGAAGCCGAAGGCGAGAGCCCTTTGGTGAAACGACTGAAGATCATCGCCGCATTCAATCCGCTGCGAGCGACGATCCCTTCCATGGAGGAAGCGCAGAAAATCGCCATGCGCCTTGAGCGTGCTCGTAACGCCGGACGCCATCGTCCCGCTCTGAATGCGCCGGCTGCACCTGCGAAAGCGGCTGCGGGAGGTGGAGGCAAAGCCGGCGGCGGTGGGAAAAGTGCTGGCGGTGGAAAGAGTGGTGGCGGTGGTGCGACCGTCATCAAGGGCGGTGGTGGCGGAACCAGTGCAGCCACGTCGGCGGGTGGTGGTGGTGGAAGTGGCGAAGCGCCAACAGCGGGTCCCCGTCCTACACCGCGCTCCGACGGCAAAGGCTCGGACAGAGTCGATATGAACAAGGTCGAAGGGGTCACCGTTGAACCGACGGACTTCGTCGATGCGGCGGATGTCACATTTGGTGAATTCAGCGAGCGTCTGAAACAGGTGTGCAACGGCTTGGCCAGTGTCGAGTCAGCAGATCAGATCGTCTGGAGTCTGTTTGTCGACCCCGCCGGTGCCATCGGGGATGTTCCCGGTCTTGCACGGGCCCTTACCCGTGAGAACACACCAACCTTCAAGGCCTATACCGTCATTCGCATGGCGGCGCAGTTCATGGGGCTGAAAAATCTGCTAACGGTCTCCGATCAGGCTCTAAAAAAAGAGCGCAATTTCACAGTTGAGTTGAATCAGCTATTCAACTACGTGAAGAACTCGAATCGCGAGATCCAACCTGATACTCGACAGGTCTCACCACTGGCAAAGGTCCTCGACCATGCGGCGAGCGCCCTGGTTCGGTTGGAAGCACTGCGGGTGAATGTCGAATTCGCCGAGACTCACGGTGAGCAGTACACGCGTGAGGCAGTCATCGTCTATTTCGAGGAAGCTCTGCGTCAGATTACGGATGAGACGGATCGTGACATACTCAACCTCGCACGCGAGCGCGCCGATGCGGATACGGCAACGATGCTTGCCTCCCACGAAGCGCAGGAATTTGTCGATTCGATCCTGAAGACGAGTCGGGGCTTCGCCATGGAATTGGTTGCGGAAGACCACGCTGCATCAGAAGAGAAACTACAGGCCGCGCTGGCTGCAGCGCCGCTGACCTTCGAAGGGGCAGAACCTTCGCAAGCGGGTGACGTCCCCGTCGAATTGCTGAAGCCCAGTGACCTGGGAGCGATCTACGACGAGACGGCGAAGCATATCTGTGGCCAGGTCTGGGCGGTGCTGACAGCGGTGCATCAGCCTGAAAAGGTCGTCCCGCAGATCCTGGACATGCTGCGCGAGGTTCTGATGGCCTGTTTCCGTTTCAAACCGGAGAAACGGCGTCATCAGGACAATGCTCGTCTGGCCTTGTCCGTTGTCAGTCTCGATAAGGTCTCTGGAAATGCGAATCTCAAGGATCTCTACGTTCGCGTCAGCGACGATGGACAGATGCACTACGTAGATGACTACGAAGACGGCACATTCGTAGATCTCTTTGAACTGCGCGAATACAAGCCCGCCCGACTTGCCTCGGCGGCAAAGAAAGAGGCCGAGGCAAATGACACGGAGGCCCTGCAGACGGGGCGGAAGTATCTGTGCACCGTGGGCAGGACGAATCGGCTCATCGGTGAGGCACCGGCAGACATCATCAATGGCTGTGTTCGCGACGACGCAGGTGCGACCAAGGTGTTCCCCGCCTTCTGAGTGACTTAGCTTCTCGCAGCAACTTGGAATCTTCCTCTGACCTTCGCATACGTGCGGCATCGCATAATACATGCGCATCGCCGCCCGCTGGAGTTTGCCATGTCCGCTGAAATCGGATTCGCCGTCGTTGGCCTGGGTATGGGTCGTCATCACTGTAAGGCAGTGCAGAGTGCGCCTGGGGCTCGACTCGTCGGCGTCTGTGATCTGGACCCAGAACGTCTGGCGCCTGCAGCCGAGGAGTATGACTGCAAGGCCTGGAATCGTCTCGATGAACTGTTGGCCGATGATGCTGTCGATGTCGTCAACATTGCCACCCCGTCTGGAACCCACGTAGAGCTCGCGCTGAAAGTCGCAGCTGCGGGTAAGCACTTGATTGTCGAGAAACCGGCGGACATTCGCGTCGATCGCATCGACGAGTTGATCGCCGCTGTCGACAAGGCGGGCGTCAAGGCGGCAGGTATTTTCCAGTCACGACTTGATCCGCTCAATGGGCAGATCCGTGATGCCGTTGCCGATGGCAAACTTGGAAATCTGATCGGCGTACACGGCCATCTGCCCTGGTATCGCAAACAGGCCTACTACGATGGTGACCACGGGTCGTGGAAGGGCACGTGGGATATGGACGGTGGTGGTTCGTTGATGAATCAGGGCGTCCACACAGTGGATCTGCTGCAATGGTTCGCCGGGCCTGTCGCCTCGGTGATGGGGATGTTCGGTGTCTTTGCCCATGATATCGAGGCTGAGGATCAAGCTGTCGCACTGCTGAAGTTCGAGTGCGGTGCCATTGGCACCCTGTTCACCACGACATGTGCTTTCCCTGGCTTCGACCAGCGCATCATGCTCTATGGCAGTGAAGGCTCCGTCAGCAAACGCGAAGGGGCGCTCGATGGCTGGAAGCTGATCAATGACGAAGATGGCTCGCAGGAAGCGCAAATGCTGGAGAGTTTCGGTCTAAAGGCAGACAAGAAGAGCGGCTCTGCCGACCCGCTGGCTGTGAGCTTTGATGGCCATACACAGATCGTCATCGACCTGATGGATGCGATCCGTGAAGGGCGTGATCCGCATATCAGCCTGGACAGTGCGCGTCATGCGGTTGAGATCATCAACGCGATCTATGAATCCGGTCGAACAGGCAAGGAAGTAACGCTCGGCAAGGGAGCCTAGACCGATGGCACATCACGACTTCTCACCGACCCACTACCACACGACGATTGGATGGCATGATCCAGTTCTGGAGATCGACTCGGGTGACACGGTTGCCACGACGACAGTCGATGCGCGTGGACGGGATCATTCCGGCGAGCGCGTGACCCCGCGCGGCAATCCGCAGACAGGCCCCTTCTACATTCGTGGCGCTGAGGAGGGGGACACCCTCATTGTTCGTTTCGATCAACTGAAGCCAAATCGGCCCTGGGGTTGGACTGGCGGTCAGGTGGCGGCCAACGTCGTGGATCCCGGTTTTCGACCGGTTTTCACTGATGACCCAAAGCCACAATTCGACGATGACAGTAACCCAAGCTTCCTGTGGGATGTCGATATCGACGCGGGCACCGTCCAGCTGGCGACCGGTGATGGCCCTATGACAAAGACACCCATCAAGCTCGATCCAATGGTCGGCTGTTTCGGTGTGGCTCCCGCCGGCGGGCAGGCGATTTCGACGGCAACGTCCTCGACCAACGGTGGCAACATGGACTATCGTGGGTTCCGGCAGGGCGTCGAAGTGCAATTCCCCGTGTACGCCCCGGGCGCGCTCTTTCACCTGGGCGATGGACATGCTGCGCAGGGAGATGGCGAGATCGTCGGCACGGGTGTTGAGATCTCCTTTGACGTGAAATTCTCAGTTGAACTGATCAAGGGGCGAACCATCTACTGGCCGCGGGCAATCGACGAGACATGGATGATGACGGTCGGCAATGCTCGTCCACTGGACCAATGCGTACAACACGCCACGACGGAGATGCTCGCCTGGCTCACCAGTGATGAGATCGGGCTCGAGGCGCGAACGGCGCACCATTTCCTAGGGCAGTGCGTTGAATACGATCTGGGGAATATCTTCGATCCAGCCTACACCATGGTGTGCAAGGTGCGGCGTGAGCAGGTAGAGGCTTTGCGTAGAAGCTGAACCCTACCGGCGGGCCTAGGCTAGTCGAGAGGGGCGATGGAGTCGAGGCCTTCAGGTTGGGGCAGCACATAGCGGACGGGCTGAACTGAACCGTCACGCCGCAACACGCGGTGCACGTGGCGGCTTTTGATCACTGAGTGCTCGATGGTCACATCGTCATCGACCTGACAGCCGTAGAGGTAACTGGTGCCCTTGATGGTGACGCCCTTGCCCACACGCATGGGGTGTGTGTCGCTGCCTGTCATCAATACGCCAGACTCGATGCGGCTGCCCTCGCCCAGATCGAGATTGCCTTTCAGTACGCTGCGAGCCAATACCTGAGATCCGGCGCGCAGGTGCATCGTCTGTTCAGGATAGGTGCTGAGTTCGACACCTGGGCCGATCTGGACACCCTCCCCAAGCAGAACGCCCCCAGAGAGGCGACAGCGGTCGCCCAGGTGGACTTTCGGGGCCAACTGCACGCCGGCACCGACCTGCACGCCTTTACCAATGACGATATCGAGAGGCCCGCTGCGTTCATCGAGCGCGATGATCTGATCGATGACATCGTCATCGAGAAAGAAGTCCTCCTCATCAACAATGGTGACAATATCCATGAGACGTTCGTAGGATCGTCTTGTCGCGATCGTCTCCATCTGTCGCCAGACACTCTTGACGTTGAAGCCCAGGATTTCCTCTTCGCTGACGGCGGGGACGGCACGCACGATCAGGCCATTGCGATTGAATATCTCCACCAAGTCGGTGAGCATTAGCTCGCCCTGCACATTGTCTGTGTCCATGGCACCGATATGCTCACGCAGAGCAGACTCTCGGAAGGCAACGACGAGGGTGTTGATTTCGTTGATATGGAGCAGTTCGTCACGGGTGAATGTGAAACTCTGCCCCTTGTAGTCGAGTTGCTCGCTGCCGCCGATGGGTAATCCGAGAATATCCTTGTGTTCTTTGATGGCGACCACCCGTCCCGCGTCCTCACCTGTCGGCGAGCCTTGAGCATCGACATCGGGTACGCGAACGATTCTGCCGTAGTAGTTGCTTTCCGCCGCACCGTCGTACAGCCCGGTGAGAACCATCATGTCGCATGACTGGGCCTCGAAGTCCTGGCGGAATTGGGCGACGACTCGCTGTGTCAGCAAACCCATGTCACCGGGAAAGACGTAGACCGTGCGGTCACCGGAGTCGAACTGCTCGAGAGCGACGCGAACAGCGTCTCCCGTGCCGCCGGGTAGACCGAGGACTGGACTCTCCTGATAGGCGAAGCTTCTGCCCTCACGGGCGTCAAGGGTGCGGGCGACTTCCTCGCCTTTGATCCCAACGACGATCACCTGATTGGGACTCTCAACACCCTTGGCGACGGCGTCGGCGACCCGCTGGACCGTGGGGCGTCCCCAGATTTCGTGGAGCATCTTGGACGTCGCAGAGCGGATGCGTTTGCCGTGACCTGCGGCCAGCACGATCCCCAGGCGTGGATTGTCCGCAGCCAGAGGCCGCTGCAGTTGTTCAAGAAGTCTTCGCGTGTCAGTGGCCACGATCAGTCTCGTCTCGCCGTCTCTTCGCCATGTGCCACCGGAGGCCAACCGGCCAGTTGTGGCAGATCGGCTGGCGGTGCTGATCCATGGGTGATCGACATGAGCACGTCCTGCATCGCAAAGGCGTCTTCGCCTTCCTTTGCATCGATGCGAAGATACCTGCCGTCCGCCTGACAAGCGCGTGATTTGACCCGGTCTGCCAGTGTCAGTCGAAGAAACTGCACGAGTCGTTCCTGCAAGTCTCGGTCTTCAATGGGAAAGACAACCTCTACTCGATTGCGCAGATTTCGCGTCATCCAATCAGCGCTGCCAGCCCATAGTTCGGGAGAACCACCATTGGCGAAGTAATACAGTCGACTGTGCTCAAGAAAACGTCCGATGATACTGGTGACACGAATGCGTTCGCTGATTCCCAACATTCCGGGCCGCAAACGGCAGACACCGCGGACAATCAAGTCGATCTCGACACCCGCCATGGATGCATGGTACAAAGCTTTGATGATCTTGGCGTCTGTGAGGCCATTCATTTTTGCAACAATCGCCGCCGGTTGGCCGGCGCGTGCGAATTCAGTCTCGCGTTCGATCCGTTGCAGCATGCCATCCATCAGCGTCGTCGGCGCGACCAGCAATTGCCGGAAGGTTTCGCCCGATCGGGCCGTGAGCATATTGAATACTTCCGCCACTTCGTGCGTAATCTCCTCACGTGACGTCAGTAGACCGATGTCAGTATACAATCGCGCCGTCGTGTGATTGTAGTTGCCCGTCCCGAGGTGGACATATCGTCGCAGACGGTCTTCATCACGGCGCACGAGCATCGATAGCTTGCAGTGTGTTTTCATGCCGATCAGTCCATACACAACATGGACCCCGCTCTCCTCCAACTGCTTCGCCCACTCGATGTTGGAGGCTTCGTCGAAACGTGCCTTCAGTTCTATCAGTGCCGTCACTTCCTTGCCACCCTCGGAGGCCTTGATCAGGGCCTGCACGACGCGCGAATCCTCGCCTGTCCGATAGAGGGTCTGTTTGATTGCCAATACCTTCGGGTCTGTGGCTGCTTTGTCGATGAAATCCGTGACGGTGCTGAAGGATTCATAAGGGTGATGCAGGAGGATATCACGTTGTCGAAGGCTCTCGAAGAAGGTGTCTGAATCCTCGGGAAGCTGTACTTCGGTCGCCGTGTAGGGACGGTCCTTCAGGTCTGGACGCTGGACCAGACTATACACAGCGAAGATGCGGTTCAGATTGACCGGTCCATGGGCGTAGTACACCTGATCGGCAACAATCTCGAACTGACGGCAAAGGAAATTGACGAGGCGTTCCGGTGCACCACGATCGACCTCGAGGCGCACTACGTCCCCTTTGCGTCGCTTCTCCAGGGATTCTTCAATCTCTTCCAGAAGATTGTCCGCTTCTTCTTCGTTGACATACAGTTCGCCATTGCGCGTGACACGGAATGCCCCGTGGCCGGTGACGGTGTAGCCCTCAAACATTTCACTGATCTGATGCTCAACGATGCCCGCCAGGGTGACCATATGGACCGAACCATCGTCGAGATCCGGTAGTGGCAAGATCCGTGGCAGCACACGTGGCACGGTGACCACGCCGACGGCTGTTTGGCCATCATGCTCTAACAGAACGCCAATGCACAGGGCCTTGTTGAGGACGCGAGGGAAGGGGTGTGCCGGGTCGATGACAATCGGCGTCAGAATCGGCTCAAGTTCACCACGCCAGTAGCTGTGGATATAGGCGAGGTGTTCGCCCTGCAATTGCTCCACGTCCCACAGGTGGATTTTCTCGGCCGCAAGGGCAGGCAGTAGATCGTCATTCCAGCAGGCATACTGCGCGTCCACCTGCGCATGGGCTGTCCGCGAAATGGCCTGCAGTTGCTCTGCCGGTGTCAGGCCGTCAGGTCCGGTGGGGCCGCCGCCACTCTCGTGGACTTGCAGCAGGCCGGCGACGCGTACCTCGAAAAACTCGTCCAGATTGTTGGCGACGATACCGAGAAATTTCACCCGTTCAAGCAGGGGATTGCGTTCATCCCGGGCCTCCTCAAGGACGCGTCGATTGAAGTCCAGCCAGGAGAGCTCACGGTTGATATAGTATTCAGGACGGGAGAGATCAGTGCTCACTTTGGTCCATTCAGGTCGGTTCGGAGGCGTTCGTCGGAAGACTGTAAAATTAACGGGCACAACCAGATGAGTCAAAAACGGATAGCCCAATCCGGCAGGGATTGTCTGCTCAGGTTCCCCACACCAGCTGAACGAAATCACGGTCAGACACGGCATTGCCGATCACGTCTTCGAGGGCGAAGGTTTCGCCCGCGGCCGGCGTAATCCCGGCGGTGAATTCAATGCAGGCAATGCCATCGAAGCCGCCGTCACGAACATGAGGGAGCAGGCGACGATAGTCGACCCAATCTCCATCTGCGAGGCACACCGTTTGGCGTTCTGCGCTCAAGCGATTCTGTAGGTGCAGATGATGGACACGATGGGCGATGCTGTCGTAGAAGTCGATCGTCGCCTGCGTGTCGTGATCCACATAGGGCTGGAAGCAGAGTGCGAGGTTTTCGACATCCGCCAAATCTGCCAACAATCGATCCGTACTGGCGGGGTTGTCACACAGCGTGCCACCGTGAGTTTCGAGAGTCAGGATCATTCCATGCTCACCCACGTCGGCGGCGAGGGTCCGCAACCTTTGCATGGTCAACTCACGGACGGTGTCATCCGCATCGGCACTGGCGACACGACCGGGAAAGATCTTGAACACAGTCGCACCCAGGGAGGCGCTGACTTCCACCGTCCGCTGCAACTCGGCGGCGAAGGTTTGGGCCGCGGAGTCCTGATGATGAAACTGCGGATAGGCGCCGACAGCGATCACCTGCATTTCCAGAGCCTGCATCCGGGCTTGCACAGCTTCTACCTGCTCATCGGTCAGATTCGAAATGTGATACTGCCAGATTTCAAGCTGTTGAAACCCAGCCAGCTGGACCGGCTCGAGCAAATCAATGAGGGGCCAACTGAGTTTCTTGTCCGCCGTCCAACGATTGGGTTCAAGCATGATGGTATTGAGCAGCAATTCCACGGTCGCGCCTTTTTTGACAGATTCGGGGGCATGGGGCTCTATTAGCTCGATGTTACGCCATGCAGCAGACAAAGTAGCGTGGCCGGCAAATCCCAACAATCCAACGATGCTGAAAGATCCTCGCTATGGCAGACCCCGTCCGCATTCTCGTTCCAGGTGATGACCCACCTCAGATCGCAGGCTCACCTCACCTCGAGCGCCTGAAGCCGTATGGTGAAGTTATCCTCCACGCCGATCCTCCCGCGTCGAAGGAAGATCAGATCCAGCGTGCAGCTGGCTGTCAGGTGGTGATCAATTCTCGCGGTTCCGTTACATGGAGGGAAGACGATCTAAAAGCCTTGCCGGATCTTCGCATGATTACGACCTGTTCCATCGGAACGGATATGATTGATCTGAAGCCGGCGGCGGATCTTGGCATTGTTGTCTCCAATCAGCCCGGCAGGACGGCGCCCGTCGTCGCCGAACACATGCTCGGACTGCTCTTTGCCGTCGCCAAACGTGCCGCTTTCCAGACGGCAGAGATTCGTCAGCAGCGCTGGACGCGACGCATGAATCTCGGGGTACAAGGCAAGACATTGGGTATCGTGGGCACGGGCAATATCGGCGCCGAACTGGCTCGCCTCGGGCGTGCCCTGGGAATGGAGGTCATCGCCTGGACATTCAATCCTTCACCCGAGCGGGGGTTGGCACTTGGCGTGCGCTTCGTTGCGACCCTCGACCAATTGCTGGCACAGGCAGATTATGTGAGTCTCCATGTGGCACTCACCGACGACACGCGAGGTCTGATCGGCGCAAAGCAATTGGCAACCATGAAAGAGGATGCTGTTCTGCTGAATGGTGCGCGTGGTGATGTTGTCGATCTGGATGCACTGGCGACGGCGCTTGAACGAGGTCAGTTGGCTGGCGCCGGACTCGATGTGTTTCCAGACGAACCCTTCGTCGCCGAGCACCCGATTCAGAACTGCGAGCAGGTCGTGATGACACCCCACGCAGCGGATCAGACGCCAGAGGGAGTGGATCTTTTGAATGGGGGTGCTGTGGACAATGTCATCGCCTTCCTTGAAGGGCGGCCGCAGAACAATGTTGCCCGCTGACACGGCGCCGCTACCCACTCACGCGATACAGTTACCCGCTGACGCGACAAAGGGGACTCCACTGTAATGTTCACATCTTTGAGCCCAGGAGCGATCGGTGTCAGCGTTGAAGGTCTTGAACAAGGACTGACACTGGCAGCCGACCACGGCTTCGACGGTTATCACTTCAGCATTACGGATGCGGCAGCCGTCGGTGCTGAGCGAATCGGCGAACTCTGCGAGCATACAGGCGTACGTCTGGCGGCTTTTGGTTTCCCATTGGAATTTCGCGGCGACGAGGAGCAACTGGAGGACAGCCTGGGTGCCCTTGAGGCGCAGGCCGCTCTGGCTGCAAGCCTCGGCGTGCAGCGCACGGCGACGTGGATCAGTCCCGCGTCAAATGAGCTGACTTTCCAGGAGAACTTCGACCTGCATGTGCAGCGATTGCGACCGGCTGCAGAGATCCTTGATGCGCATGGAATCCGCCTGGGCCTGGAGTACGTCGGCCCCCTGCGCAGTCGCGAGAGCATGAAGCATGCCTTTGTGCACTCCTTGGATCAGATGGCTGATCTCTGCGCCGCAATAGGTGAGAATGTGGGATTTCTCCTCGACGCCTGGCATTGGTATACGGCGGGGGAAGACAGCACGCACCTGCAGAGATTGAGTCCAGAGCAGATCGTGGATGTCCATGTGAATGATGCACCGGACAAACCGGTGGATGCTCAGATAGACAACCAACGCGAATTACCCGGAGCGACGGGTGTGATCGACATCATGACCTTCCTCACCGCCCTCAAGCGTGTTGGCTATGATGGGCCCGTTATGGTGGAGCCCTTCAGTGAGACTGTGCGCGCAATGTCGACAGAAGATGCAGTGGGTGCTACGGCAGCGGCCCTACGCTCTGTCTGGGAGCAGGCGGGCCTGTGATCGAGTCAGAGGCCATCTGAGTGCGCGTCGCTCACATCGTCCCCACAGACCGCATCGCCTGGCTTCTGTTGAGACGCCGTCTGACCCAGTTGATGGCGGCTGGATGCGAGATTCACCTGCTTTGTGGCAGGGCGCCTGATTCGGGTGCTGCCGACGGCGTCGACTACGAATCCGGCTTGGAAGCGCTCGGGATCAAGCTGACCTACTTGCCCTTCGAGCGGGAGATCTCTCCTTGGTCAGACGCTCGTACGTCAGCGGCGTTGTACGCGGCGCTGCGTCGTGGCAACTACGATATCATTCATACGCACAATCCCAAAGCGGGCCTGCTCGGCCCACCGATTGCGCAACTTGCCGGTGTGCGACAGGTCGTACACACGGTGCATGGCTTCTTATTTCACGATCGCACCAAGGGACTCTACCATGCCGCCGCACTGGCTGCTGAGCGCTGGACGGCGTTCTGGAGCGATCATCTGTTGTTTCAGTCCGAAGAGGATCTGGCCTACGCGACGGCACATCACTTCAAAGAAGAAGATCGCCTTCATCTAGTGGGCAATGGTGTAGATATCTCGTATTTCGATCCCGCTGCAAACCCGCAGGCCAGGGCCCAGAGGCGGCATGAACTGGGATGGTCTGACGAGGATCTCGTGGTGGGCACGGTGGGACGAGTCGTCGAAGAAAAGGGTTATCTTGAATTCTTCGATATGGCCGGGCGGCTGGCTCGTATCAACGACAGAGTCCGCTTCCTCGTGGTGGGCTTGTTCGAACCCGAGCAATCGGATGCCGTCGATCCCTATGCACTGGCTCGCGACCATGGAGTCGAGGATCGTTGCCAGATTCTGCAGGGGCGCAGTGACATGCCCGCCCTCTATGCGGCGATGGATGTCTTTGTCCTGGCATCGCACCGCGAAGGCTTGTCCAAGTCATTGCTGGAGGCCACAGCGATGTCTCGCGCCGCGGTAACCTGCGACATTCGTGGCTGTCGAGAGATTGTCGTGGAGGGGCAGACTGGATTGCTGGTACCTATGCGTGATGCAGCGGCCCTGCAGGTCGCGGTCTCAACATTACTGGAGGACAAGGACCTGCGGCGAGGTATGGGCGCCGCTGGACGACAACGCGTGGCCGAGCACTACACCGAGTCGATTGTGGCTAAGCGCCTGCTTGAGATCTACAAGAATCTTGATTGGTAAGTGCCGTCCCGGCTCCGGGAACCTGTCACAATCAGCTATGAGCCCGTTCAAAGGCTCGAATTTCTTTTTCGCCGTCGAGAACGCCCATCTCCAGGTGAAAATCGCGTGTCTGTCCCGGTTCAAGGTATTCGAGGCTACGATTCTTCCGATTCCAGGCACGACCGAGGGCACTGCAATTGCCCGGTTCGATCCCGGTGACATAGGTGCCGCGGTGGAAGTGCTGCCACTGACTCAGAACGGGCATTTCCTTGCGCGGGAACTTCCAATACAAACCTAGCCCTAGCCGATCATTTATGAGCGCTACGTGCACATCACCGCGCCGATCGGCCCGAGGTCGGTGGATGTAGACGTCATCGTGCATGCGCTGGCGCGGGCCGGCCATTTTCGCATATACGTCGGGAGAAACGTCTTCATCCTTGAGCCAGTCTGTCGTCTTGCGTGACTGTACCAGCAGTCGCGCACCGACATCGAGCAGGGGCCACCCTGGATTGGTGTGATAGAGCACCATCAGTGGTGCCGGGTCAGTACCCAGGTTTTCAACGCGATCGTGGATACGTATTACGCTCTCTCCGAGGACCGTCGACAGCTGTCGCGTCATCTCCAAACAATGACCGAACATGATGTGCTCACGCATTCGTCCACCCAGGCGCAATACATAGTCGTCCCCTTCCCAGGCGCCGCGTGTGTATACGTCCTTTGCCGGGATGTAGGAGAGACGGCCGTGTAGTGGCAACTCCTCGTTTTCTTCCTGTGGATCGGTCTCCGGGTGTCCGACGAAGGTCAGTCCGCACGTCGTCAGCAAGCCAAGGAAGGAGCCGCGCATCCAATCGTATCCTGTGGGTTCATAGAAGGCAGGGCCCACGTCTCCCGTCTTGGAGCGAAAACACAGGGACATCCCTTTGTAGGTTGCTGCACTGATATCGAGGGCGCGTCCTGGTAATACAGAAAAGCTCAGGCCCGAGGCATTGCTTACCTCGATCAACCCGGCACCCCGTTCGGTGCCCTCTATCAGTTCACCGCGCCGGATCCCTGCGACCTGCGACATGTCGCCGACGAGATCCTGAACCTGCTGTCGTGTGTAGTTGCGTCCGAATAGTTTGGGCATGGCCATCCTCCTGTTGGACTTGTGGCGCCAATCTTAGTCAGCTACGACCTGTCTGTCACCTCGGCGTTGGTTGGTTGCCCGCCGATGTCGGCACGGTCACTTTCTCAGATTCAAGCCTGCCAGCGTTCCATGGCTGAGGCCGAAAGGCAGACGCCGAGTCCGGCGCCAGGCGGGAGGGCAAGTCCGCCTGATTCGTATCTGATCGCAGGCTCCACGACATCTGCAGTGAGCAATCCTGGGCCAACCAGATCACTTGCCCAAGTGACCGCCGTCGCCGCTGCCGCAACGTGCAGCGCCGCTGCGGTGCCGATACCAAGCTCGACCGTACTGCCCAGCAGGGCTGGCATCCCTGCAGCCTGGGCCAGTTGCAAAAGGCGCATGGCTCGGCGCAGACCGCCTGCCTGGGCAGGAATCACGTTAATGGCGTCTACGGCTTTGTTGGCGAGCAATGCCAGGGTAAAGGCGTCGTCGAAATCACCCACATGCTCGATGATGGGAACCGAAATCTGCGATCGGAGGGCGGCGAGGGATCTGGCCGCTGATTCTGGATCTTCATCGATGACCTGAGGCTGATCTTTGGCTAGGCTGCGTGAAATGGCGGACAAGGGGGTTTCGACGGCGTCGATTCCAAGTTCAGCCAGCCTGTGTAGTCGAGCCACCGCCTCCTCATGATCCCAGGCACCACTGGCGTCGACGCGCAGATGAGCGCCAGGGCCCAATCGCTGTCTGACCTCGCGTACTCGCTCGTCGTCCGCATCCGCGTCGAGCCCCACCTTGAGTTTGAAGGCATTGAAACCTTGAGCCTGCCGTTGTTCGACCTCGGCGACCACATCTTCTGTGGAGCGGATGTAGGCGACCCAGCTGACGGTGATGTGCTGACGTACAGGACCACCTAGCAGCGCACAGACGGGGAGCGATGTGCAGCGACCGAGAAGGTCGAGAACAGCCATTTCCACAGCACATCTTGTCAGTCGCCGCAACTCGGGGTGGGCGATGACGGTGATCGCCGGTTCAGCACGTTTCTTCAGCGCCGCTTCGTCTATCAAAGCCTCACCTACTAGGCCGTTGAGTAGCCCTTGGCGGATGGAATCTGCTGAGGGCGGTGCCCAATCAGGCTCGATGTCTGAGATCTCACCGAGTCCAACCTGTCCATCATCGCCGATGATCTGCAGCACGTAGTAAAGTGATGCCTCTTTACCTCCTGGTGGCGAGCCATCGGCAACGTGCGTGACATAGTGCCTGGGAATCTGCACCACCTGTACTGCAATATCGGCAATACGTGTGGGTAAGAGGCTCATCTGGACTCCGATATGTAGTTGGAAGTTCCTGTAAATACGGATGTTGCCATTGCTCTTGACTGTCTAGCTGTGAGGCGGCTTCTTATACAGGCTGCCACCCCCGCCTCTACCAGTCAAGAGTATAAGAACCTGCGTCATGAAGAAGCTGATTTCTGTCGATCACCTCCAAGCTGGCATGTTCCTCGAGGCCTCGGTTGTCGTCGAGGACCGTGACGGTGAGGAGACACGCTTCCTGGAACCGCTAAATGCCGTGAGCACAGGCTCCAGCGCAAAGCGGGCGCGATTGACGGGGAAGATGCACGAGAAGATCTCCAACAATGGAGGTCTGTTGGTGTCATCAGATGCCCTCGTCACACGATTGCGCGAAACAGGCCTGTCCATGGTAACCATCGACACGGACAAGGGCGCCGATTTGGCCGAAGGCGTCAAGCCTCTCACCGATCCATCCCGGCGACCGCCCCCCGATGGCCGTCTCGTCCACTTTGATGAAGAGATCGAGCGCGCCACAGAAATTCGCGCCGAGACGACGGAAACTCTCACCAGTGCGCTCGCAGACGTCGCCGAGGGAAAAGGTGTCGACACAGAGAAGGTGAATGCCGCCAGCGAAGTGATCACTGAATCGATCCTACGCAATGTAGACGCCATGTTGTCGCTGACACGCATAAAGAAGCATGATCCCTATACCGCACTGCACTGCATGAATGTGTGCACACTGGTCGTTGCCGTGGCGCAGGCGGATGGGGTGGACCCCGAATACCTGCCGACGATCACCGCCGCGACACTGCTGCACGATGTCGGCAAGACCCGCGTGCCACTTGAAGTCCTGAACAAACCGGGCCGTTTCGAGCCACATGAACTCGAGGTCATGCGCAAGCACGCCGTGTTCTCCGGTGATATCATGCGCGAAGAGGGTGGCTTTACGGAGGAGCAGGTCTTTATTGCCGAACAGCATCACGAAATGCTTGATGGTAGTGGATATCCCTACGGACTGAAGGGCGATGAGATCCACCCATACGCGCGCATGACAGCCGTTGCCGATGTGTACGATGCACTCACGGCGAAACGCGTCTACAAGCCAGCGATGCCCATGCACATGGCTTTGATGGCTTTGCACAAGAATCGCGGCACTGAGTTCGACGAACATTTTGTCGATCTCTTTGTGCGATCTCTTGGTGTCTACCCAGTCGGCAGCCTTGTGGAGCTCAACAACAAGGAAGTTGCCGTCGTCTACGAACCAAATCCGGACAATGTGCGCAAGCCAACGATCGCCATCATCACCACGTCCAATGGGCGCCCGCGCCCGGCACCCTTCATTGTGAACCTCGCCAAGCGATCAGAAGCCGAAGGACGTGAAGTCGGCAAGGTTGTCGACCCGGAAACAGCTGGTGTCGATCCGGAGGAAGTCATTGAGGCAGCCAAGACCCGTGGCGAGCGCACGGAAAGGCTGCGGCGGTGAGAGCGAGGTTACGGCGGTGAAAGCCGCCACTCTGCGTGCACCGCGTCAATGGGAGTTCGTCGATGTTGAGACGCCGGAGCCCGGTGCCAACCAAATGCGTGTCCGCCTGCAGCAAGTGGCCCTGTGTGGCAGTGACATGCCGGACTATCACGGTGTTGCGCCTTCCTATCCCGTAGCGCCCGGTGGTAGTGGTCATGAAGGAATCGGACTTGTCGAGGCTTGTCCGTCTGGCAAATACGCCGAGGGCGAGCGAGTTCTGCTGTGGGGATTCGATCGCGACAATGGTCTGTTCCAGGAAGCGGTACTTACCCACGACGAAGGGCTCCTGCGTCTGCCTGTGGAAGAGACGCCTGAAAAGGTGTTGATGTCGCAGTTGCTGGGCACCGTGATCCGACCTTTCCGAAAAATCCCGCAGATCATCAATCAGCATGTCGTCGTCCTGGGGCAGGGGCCCACGGGGCAATTGTTCGATTCAACTCTGCGAAATCTTGGCGCGCGTTCGATCATCGCTGTCGATCCACTTGATTACCGACTCGATGTTGCAAGACGCAGTGGTGCTACGCATACACTGAATCCACTCAGAGACGACATCGAGTCCGGTGTACGTGAGATCACACAGGGCGCCATGGCAGATATTGTCGTGGAAGCCGTTGGCGATGCCGACACGTATCGGCTTGCCGCCGATCTGACACGCCGCAATGGCACGGTGATCGGATTTGGTGTGCCGGACAAGGCCGGGCATGAGGGCGAAATTCAGTTGCCCCTGCTGCATATGCAGCGGCGCGAGATCCGTCTGGTGATGACGGTCAATGCCGGTGACAACCCCTACGACGACTATGCGACGGCCCTGGACTGGATCTGCCAGGGGCGAATCGATGTGGAACATCTCATCACACACATTCTCCCCTTCGATCAGATTCAGCCGGCCTTTGAACTGTTTGCCAATCGCCCGGTCGACGAGCGTCCCGTCAAAGTCGTTCTCCAATACTGAAACAGTAGAAATCGCCCGAGGCCAATGTGTCGATTCTTCTGCTCACCGCGACGGCGATGGAGGGAGACCGCCTCGCTGCAGCTTTTGAAGAAGCGATCGAGCAGACCATCGCTGGCCGTCGCTGGCTCTCAGGTGCTCTGCACGGTGCGGACACTCTTCTTGTGGAGGGTGGACTCGGTGCCGTCAATACGGCCCACGCCCTGACTCGTGCCCTGGAGTTGTCGCAACCCGATTTGGTCCTGCAGATTGGCGTCGGCGGGGCATACGATGCGTCTGGCCTGGCGATCGGTGACATTGCCCTGTCAAAAAATGACAGTTTCGCCGATCTGGGTGTGATGACACCATCCGGATGGCAGGGCGCTGAAGCGATCGGCATTCCTGTTCTCTCGCGTGAAGTTGATTACTACAACACATACCCCTGTGATGCGCCAAGGACACAGCATGCCCACACGCTGCTCTCGTCGCATCTTCAGGTGGGTGTGTCTGTGGGGCCCTTTGCTACCGTACAAGAGGTCAGTGGGACGGCAGCCTTGGGAGAGGAGCGGAGGCGGCGAATTCCCGGTGCGATCTGTGAGAGCATGGAGGGTGCCGCAGCGGCGCAACTATGTGCACTCTATCAGGTCGATTTTTTGCAGTTGCGTGCCATCAGCAATGCCGTGGAGGATCGTGATCGCTCGCGCTGGAATCTACCCCTCGCCTGCGAGCGTGCGCAGAGTGCAGCTATGCTGCTACTGGCTGAATGGGGCCAGAAAGGTGATCAGAAGTGAGTGATACCTTGAGCCTCGGTTATTCTCCGTGTCCGAATGACACCTTTGTGTTCTACGGCCTTGTACATGGGTGTTTGCCTGGGGCGCCGGTTGTAACAGAAGTGCTCGAAGACATAGAAACCCTCAATGGCATGGCGACACGAGAGGAACTCGATATCGTCAAGGTGTCCTTCCATGCGCTGGGTCACTTTCGTCAGTCTTATTGCCTATTGCGATCTGGTGGGGCCCTCGGACGAGGCTGCGGGCCGCTGGTCGTGGCTGGGCGACCCATGGATGCCGACGAGCTTCAACGTGCTCGTATCGCAATCCCAGGCCGCATGACAACGGCAGCCTTGCTCGTGCGGCTCTTTGCGCCGGAATTGACCCACGTTGTCGAGATGCCCTTCCATCAGATCATGGACGCCGTGCAGTCCGGGCAGGTCGATGCGGGTGTCATCATCCATGAGAGTCGTTTCACATATCAGCAACACGGTTTGCATCAGATCGTCGATCTGGGTCAGTGGTGGGAATCGACGACGGGACATCCAATCCCGCTCGGAGGGATCGCCGCACGGCGTTCCCTGGGACAGGTCCGGTTGCGACAGATCGAAACCGCGTTGCGCGACAGTGTCGAGTTTGCTCACGCACATCCCGAGGTGGTTCGCGACTATGTCGCCGCGAATGCGCAGGAAATGGAACGCGAGGTGATGGATGCACACATCGCTCTCTATGTCAATCAATACACCAGAGACTACGGCCATCAAGGCGAAGCGGCGATCGATGACCTGTTAGCACGGGCTGCGGACGCGGGCATCGTGCCGCATATCAACGACTCCCTCTTCGTGCACGGCTGACGAGTCTGCATCGATGAACGAAAGGACAAGAATCATGCGTTTAATCCAGTTTCTCGATACGAGCGTGCCTTCACCACAGCACCTGGGGTTGGTGGAGGGCGATGAGGTTGTCGATCTGACTGCAGGTGACGGCCCCGCCTCCATCTTCGAACTTTACTATGACAGAGGGGGAGATCGCGATGGGATCGACGCCGCCGTGCAGTCCGCAAGGCGTGCCGCCGACAGCAATCGCCGCTTGTCCCTGGCTGATCTTACGCAAGCGACCTCGGCAAGCTCTCTAAGACTTGATAAGCCCGTGTCTGGCCCTCGGGGCAAGCCGTACGCGATGCGCGTGTGGTTGGCGGGGGTGACGCATGAGGATAGCGCCAAGCTGCGTGAGATCGAGGCGCAACAGGCGACGGGAGATGCCGTCAATGTCTATGACCAGAAATACCGTGAGTGTGCCGCCGGTGGCCGGCCTGAACTGTTCTCGAAGGGTGAGCCCGATACGGTGGTCGGCCACAATGGAGCCATCACCCGCCCAGCGGACACAGAGCGACTCGTACCGGAGACAGAATTGATCAGTGTCTACGGGTTGAATGCGAAAGGCCAGGTCGAACGCCTGGGCTATACAGGTGGCAACGACGCTACCGACAATGGCATCGAAGCGACGAATCCACTCAATCTTCCGCAAGCCAAGAACTGGGCAGGAGGCTGCGCCAGCATGGGGCCCTCACTCGTGCTGGCCTCGGCCTATGACGACAGCCAGGTCACGGTTTCCTGCGAAGTATTGCGAGATGGGGAGCGCGTCGGCTTCAAGGAAGGCAAGACAGGACAGGCGAATTTGAACATGCCCGATGGCTTGCTGCACATGGAACGCATGCTCTTCCGGCGACTACCTCTCGAGCCGCGGCAATTGCAGGTCCTGTATTGGGGCACACCGATCGTCTTCGCTGAAAGCGATCTGGCAGCTGGACTGCAGGTTGGCGATCTGGTGCGGATGACATTCTCAGGGGGAATCGGAACCCTCGACAACCACATCGTGCCACTTCCTGAGACGCAGCAACTGGCCTTGCTCGAGAGCTGAATTTCCGACTCGAGCCCGAACGAACCGACTCAGATCGCCGAGATTTCCTGCAGATAGGAGATACTCGATTCGAACTGCTGCATCTCGTATTGGGCACGAGTCGTTTCGTCAGCATCCATCTCGTGCGGAGTGCGCCAGTCGACATTCGGCGTATTCGCTCGATGCAGATCACCCAGTGCGTCGAGCGCGTCCGGTACGAAGGGACGCGCCGGATACGTTGACCACCAGTCGGGCTCGAAGAGTCTGATGTGCCGAGCCTGCGTTGCTCCTAATTCAATACACCCTTCCACTTGCGGCGCATGTTCGGAGAATAGTTCGAGTATCTCGGGCCAATTGACGACGCCGTCACCTAGAGCGCAGCGCTTCAGACGGAAGCCCGCATCACTACCGTGTACGGTGTAGTCTTTCAGATGCACATGTTTGAGAATAGGCAAGACGCGACGTGCGAAGGCGAGCGGTGTCTCTCCCACGGCGTAGGCATTGCCGACGTCCATCGTGACACCAAGACGCGGCGACCCGACCTGTTCGCATAGCCAGACGAGCTCGTGTGAACAGATGTCCTGATGGTTCTCAATACCCACGTCGATGCCAGTGGCCTCTGCCTCCTGCATCACGGATGTCAGTGGTGCGACCAGGCCCTGCAGGTGAGCTCGCCAGCCGTCGGCACCGAGGCTGCGTCGGTCTCCCTCAAGGAGGCCGCTGATCGTTGTACGCACGATCTTTGAGCCCAGGTTGCCGGCAATGCCGATGGCGTCGCGCAATGGCTGGATGTTCTGAGCGTAGTCGTGGCCCCCGGTATCGACGAAGACGCCGAGGTGGGTATCAGCAAGGCGCTGCCTGAAATCGCCAAGACTTGCCTTGTCCTGTGGATCCCACCAGCCACTGGCTCCCTCGATCGAGTGCAATCCATGTCGGATCGCCAGGTCGACCAGACCCGCAGGAGTATGGGGATCCTCTGCTGCTCCGACTTGACCATGGACCCCGGTAAAACTCCAGGCACAGACGCCAATCTTCATGTTCGGGCCCTATAGATCCGCTGGAGACACTTCAGTCTCTTTGCCACTGGCTAGATCCCTCACTTTCACGACACCCTTGGCCCACTCATCGGGTGCCAGCAGCACGATGCGACTGGCACCAACATTGTCCGCGTGGCGGAAGGCCCATTTCATTCGCTTGCCATCCTCCAGCACCAGATCAACACTACGCCCAGCATTGCGAAGGCGATTGGCGACATCCTGAGCGGGTCCCCGAAGAGATGCCTCAAAGGCGAACACGACATCGTCTATTCCACGAGGGAGGGTGGGGAGCAGGTCGAGATCCTTGAGAATTTCGAGGATCACCGGATCACCGAAGCCGAATCCACAGGCGGGAAGGTCCTTGCCTCCGAAGGTCGACAGCAGGCGATCGTAGCGACCACCGCCGCAAATTGCACGATGTAAGTCGCCAGTGATCGCCTTGGCTTCGAAGACGATGCCCGTGTAGTAGGCGAGGCCACGAACCAGGCTCGCATCAAACTGCAACCACTCGGCAATACCGTACTGAGACGCCAGATCGAGCAATCGTCCGATCTCATCCAGGCCATTGTCGCCTTCACCTGCCAGCTTCGCCGCGTCCTCAAGTGTGTTACATGAGGCGACTTCGAGGACGCTGTCGATGGCGGCGGCGTCGACACCCAATTCGGCCAACTCTGCCTCTACTGCGTCGCGCGACACTTTCTCGAGTTTGTCGACCAGAACACAAACGGGGGCAAGCAGATCATCGCCGATTCCTGCAGCAGCGAGCACTGCCTGCAGCAGACGTCGATTCGAGATGCGAATCTGAATATTGTCCTGGGTGAGCCCGACGCCGCGGAAGAATGTAACCAGGGCGGCGAGTAGTTCTGCCTCGGCCGTGACATCATCCACACCAATGATGTCCATGTTCCATTGGTAGTGTTCGCGGGTACGGCCGCGGGTCATCCGCTCATAGCGCCAGCATTGGGGCAGGCTGAACCACTTCACAGGAAGGGGCAGAGAGCCGGCGCGCTGCAAGATCATGCGTGCCAGAGAAGGTGTCATCTCAGGTCGCAGCGCCAGCTCCCGTCCAGACTTGTCCTGGAAGACATAGAGCTGATCGACAATCTCTTCACCCGCCTTGCGCACATACAGATCGGCAGATTCAACGACGGGTGCATCATACTCCTCGAAGCCGAAGAGGCGGCCTACCTGGCGAAAGTGACCAAACAGCCAGGCGCGCAGGCGCAGATCTTCGGGGAAGACGTCTCGTGTACCACGTGGGGGCGACAGATTCATAGTTAGATAGGGTCGGCTGCCCCTGCGATCATCGCAAGGGCTTTTCGCGATCCCGCAAGGGCTTTTCGCGATCTCGCAAGGGCATTTCGTGATCTCGCAACGGGCTTACCCTACCAATTGGTGAGGGAACCGTCTGATCTATGTAAACGGGGCCCCGATGCAGGCTCATAGGGATAGTTGGAAACTGCCGCCTCGTTGAACTCGACACCGAGTCCCGGCATGTCGGTTGGTAGCAGGTGGCCCGCTTCGTAGGGAACCTGAACCGGGAACAGATCGGCGAGAAAATCCGTCCTTCCGTGCCACATCTCTTGAACGCCGAAGTTGTCAGTCGCCAGGTCCAACTGCACGCAAGCGGCGGCCGATACCGGGCCCAGAGGATTGTGGGGCGCAATCTTGATGTAGTGGGTCTCGCACCAGCCTGCGATTTTGCGGGCCTCTGTGAGGCCACCCACGATACACAGGTCCAAACGCGCGTAGTCGAGTAGCTCTTCTTCGATGAGCTGACGGAATTCCCACTTTGTGGCAAAGTGCTCGCCAATGGCCAGGGGACATGCAACATGCTGACGTACAAGTCGGTACGATTGCGGGTTCTCGCAGCGAAGAGGGTCCTCGATGAAGAATGGATCGTAAGGCTCCAACTGGCGTCCGAGCCGAATGGTATCCGGTGGATCCAACCGCGTATGGACATCGGTGCAGATTTCAATCTCGGCACCGACCGCTTCTCTTACGGCAGCGAAGTGAGCGACGGCATCGCGTACGGCGGCGCTGCCATCAAGAATCCCATCTCGATCCGGAATCGACAGACGCAGAAATTTCCATCCCTCGGCGACCAGATCGAGGCCCTTCTGTGCAGTCTCTTCCGGTGTCGCGCCGCCAATACCCGTATAACATGGCACACGATCGCGCAGTCGACCGCCAAGAAGCATATGAACAGGCTGCTTCAGTGCCTTGCCCTTGATGTCCCACAAGGCAATATCGACGGCACTGATCGCCGCCGTGTTGATCCGTCCACCCGGGAAGAAATCACCGCGCAGCATCAGTTGCCACAGATACTCGATATTGAGTGGGTCGGCTCCGATCAGGTGGGGTTTCAGGTGCTCAATTGCTCCAATACCGGCCTTTTCGCGCCAGCTGATGCCAAATTCCCCCATACCGTACACGCCTGCATCGGTCTCCACTTTCACAAACAGATAGTTCTTTGAGCCTGCAAAAATGGGAAAGCACTTCACATCAGTGATCTTCATCTGATCTCCTGAATCGGCGATTGAGAGGGGGAGGAGGGCAAGGTCGCTTCACCCAGGCAGATCGCCAGCAGTCCCAGAGCCATGCCAATCAGCATTCTACGACTCAGGCGTGTCGGTGGCCTCCCATGCCACAACTGGCGAATCCACCAAATCAAGAGCAGATCGAGGCTCAGGACCGGGATCCCGTAGCTGGCATTGTAGATCCCCATTGCCCAAGGAAGCAGGGCGATCGTGGCAACGGTGGCAAGGCACAGACCGGCAATTCGACCTGCAACAACGGGCCCCCATCGCAGGGCTGCCGTCTGTATTGAGTGGCGTGAGTCGCCCTCCATGTCCTCGATTCCCTTCACGACTTCTCGCCCAAGGTGATAGAGAGCGGCGAAGATCGCTGGTATCCAGGACCGCCCCAGGTTGCCAGCCGCCAGGGCTCCGTAGGGGAAGGTCGCCGCTGCCAGCATGGCGATCACGACATTGCCGGCAGGGCCGAGTCTCTTTAGCCAAAAGGCGTAGATCATCAGGGCGACAGCAACTGCTGTGGCGATGATTCCCGGTATCGTGCCAGCAAGCCAGGCCAGAGCCAAACCAACTGTGAGTAGACAGGCGGCTGCCCAGCAAGCGATTTGGGTGCTCAACAGACCGGCGGGAAGTGGCCGGTCTGGGCGATTGATCATGTCCTCGGGCAGGTCGACCACGTCGTTGACCGCATTGCCTGCGGCGGTCAGGCAGGCGGCACCGATCGCAGCCATGGCGACATTCATCTGCCATGCCACCTCTCCCGCGAGCAACGCCCCCACACCAACGGACACGGCCGTGAGGAGGCAGTTCAGGGGCCTTACGAGCCTGGTAATCCCGCGAACGATCCGCATCGATGAGCTCATAAAAGGCCGAATCTACGCTTGTTCACTGTATTCCCGTTCAAGTAACTGTTATTACTAGAGATGCAAGTTTTGAGAGAGTCCTCAGATACGCATCGCTCTGATGCGAAGTCGAGCCCCCCCGAATCGGAGGCTCTTTCTGCCCTAACTCCTCAAAAAATAAGCGCTTCAATAAGAATTCGCTTGACACGGCCAATACGCGGATTTAGCTTCCCGAAAGCGTTGTTTAGAAACAACTAATGTCACTTTTGACCCTCTCGGACGAGCGTTGTCAAAACGCTCTGAATCGGAGGTCGAGCGCCTTGTCGACCATAACTAAAAAAGATCTGGCACTCCTCGTTAGCCAGAGCACAGGTTGCAAGAAGAATCTAGCCGCCAAAATGGTGGATAGTCTCTTCGTCGCCATGCGCGACAGCCTGATCGAGGGAAATCGGATCGAGATCCGCGGTTTCGGCGTGTTCCAAGTCAAGGACACACGCCCGAAGCCAGCTGCGCGCAATCCTCGAACGGGTGAGATCATCTACGTACCCGCTCGACGCAAGACGCATTTCAAGCCAGGTCGACTCCTCAAAGAGGCGCTGCATCAGACTCGTGAGGGCGTATCCAGTGTTGCGGACGACGAAATCGAGGTCGCAGATGACGTTGATGACGATTCGCCGACGACATTTCCCGAAGAGAGTTCGTCTTAACAGAGCTTTCTAACTGCAGAGTTTTCTAACTGCAGAGTTCCCTAACTGCAGAGTTCCCTAACTGCAGAGTTGCCGAGTCGGTCTAACTACAGGGCCTCGTTGACGCTACTCGCTGCCGGGTTCCCCGGTAGCGTTCGAATCACCTTCTATGACCTGTTGTAGCCGATTTCGCCAGTCCGGGGGCAACTCTACCGATGTCTGCAGGCGGAATCCGTCCACCAACGACTTGAGCACGGCCCTACGCTTGGCTCCATCGGTGATCTGATGTCGCAGATCTCGGCGAATCTTGCCCAATTGCTCTAAGAACTCTACGAAATCCTCATCGAAGGCCGATTCGAGGTTGCGTCGGAGTTTGCCGGCCAGGGTTGGGCTCGCATTGCTGCTACTGATACTGATCCGCAGATGGCCCCGGTTCACGAGGGCGGCCATACCGAAGTCGGAGAGCTCCGGCTCGTCATAGGTATTGAGCAGAATGCGACGCTGCCTGCAGGCGGTGAAGATGTGTTGGACCGTCTCTGTATCCTGGCGGCATGTGTTCATCACCAGAAATGTATCCTCGAGGTCGCGATCCAGGTCGAGCTCCCGCGGCAGCCACGCCAACTCGCCCCGCTGCGCCGCCGCAGAGATCGCTGGCGATACGTTCGGACTGAAGACGACGACATTCGCTCCCGCCGCTACGAGACGGGTAATCTTGTCTGCGGCCTCATCCTGGCCACCAAGGACCAAACAACGCTGGCCAAAAACATCCAGGCCTACCTGGAAATAGGGGTTGTTGGTCCTCGTCGTCATCAGCGGGGCTGGATCGTGGCGACAAGATGCCCCAGTTCAGGGAGAATCAGCTCATCCATCGCCAAACGCACGGCACCCGTCGAACCAGGGAGCGACATGATGATCCGACCACGATAGGTCCCGGCTGTCGCGCGTGACATGATGGCTGCCGATCCAATCTCTTGGTACGACAGGAAACGAAAAATTTCGCCAAATCCAGGGATGCGCTTGTCGAGCATCCTATCCACGACTTCGAAGGTATTGTCCCGCGGGGAAATCCCCGTGCCCCCATTGAGGATGACTGCCTGACAGGCCGATTTTTCACAGACGATGGCCAATACTCCCTTGATCTGTCGTGCCGTATCCTTCACGACGGCGTAGTGCATGACTTGATGGCCATTCTCCTCAAGTTTCTGCTTGATGAGCTGGCCACTTTTGTCGCTGCCTTCGTCTCGTGTATCGCTCAAGGTGATCACGGCTACACTGACCTTTGTCGGTGCCGCCGACTTGTGCTGGGTATGACTCACGCGCCGCCTCCCGTCTGACGCTGACCGTGGAGGGCGGCATAGCTGCGCTCGTCTGGGTCACCATAGTCAACGGGCAGGCCCTCCTCGAACCAGCCCTTTACCACGACGGTCCCCATCTGGTCCTTTACGCCACCAAACCCACCTGTGACATTGGTGACCTGTGTAAAGCCAGAGGCAACAAGGGCCTCCGCCGCACGCACAGAACGAACACCGGACTGACAACCGATCAGAAGCGGCGTATCCTGGTCGAAATGCACCTGCATGACGGTGAGGAAATCAGGATTGGGCACCATTCCCGCTGCCTCCCGATGCATGACGGGCACATTGAATGATCCCTTCGGGTGGCCATTTTGAAATTCCGGGATAGATCGTACATCTACATATCTGTGGCTCTCCCCCTCCTCAAGTAACTGCAGAGCCTCGGCGGGGGTGACGTTCTTGTAACTCATGGGATAGATCTCCTGGCGCAGGATCTCGCCACCAGCTCCCAGGAGCTGATCGCGGGGAATGGGTCGTTGTCGAAGGTAATCGAACCAGCAATCGGGGGAACAAAAGGCCAGTGAGCCGCGTTCGATGAAGGTCTGGCGGTCAAGGGAATCGCCACACTGAAGACACTCGGGTGGGATCGCTGATGCTGCTTCCTGGCGCCCATCCACGGTTCGATTGATGAAATACGCGCCGCGCCAGCCGATCAGCACAAATAGAGCAAACTCAAGGAGCGACATGCCTCGAATCGCTACCAGAACACTCGTGCCGCCCACGGCGAGCCAGAAGGACAGGCAGTGCGGGCAATTGACCAGTTTGGCCAGAAACTGTGAGCGATCCTCAATCCACTCACGCATAGAACGGGTCGATTCGCCCTGGCGGAGCCAGCGCGTCAATCCCGCCGCAAGCAGGGTGAGTAGAGCAATTTGCAGGGCTGCCATTGCTGTCTTGACAGTGTCCACGATTTCGGCTTGAATGGCTCAGTAATGTATTGTTTTCAAGGACATAGACAAGATTGACCTATTTCGACACGCAGTGCCGACGAGCTGTTTTCGCCCTACTGATTGCCAGCTTGAGCAGTGGTTGTGGTGCGAAGGATGATACCGCTGAAACGGACGACTCTGTTGCGGCAGAATCTGTCACATCTGACACGTCTGCCGTGGCTGCCGGCAGCACCCTCACAGATACGACGGCGGCCGATTCCGCGGCTAGTTTGCCAGATTCAGTCCCTGTCGAGACCGCCAGTGCCCAGCGCGGCGATATCTCTTCCTATCTGGTATTCTCTTCGACGATTGCGACGGAAGAATCCGTTGAGATCCATCCCGAGATCGGCGGACGAGTCGAAGCGGTTCTGGCCGAGGAAGGTGATCACGTCAAGGCTGACCAGATCCTGGTTCAGCTCGATGACGAGCAGGCGCTGATCGAGGACCGGGAGAGTGAGATCGAACTCAATCATCTGGAGGGCTCCTACAAGCGTACAGAGGAGATGTTCCGGCGGCGTCTTATCAGCACGCAGGAATCCGAGGACAAATTCTACCAGCTCGAACAGGCACGGCTGCGTCGACAAAAGGCGCAACTGGCTTTGGAGCACACCCACATCCGCGCCCCCTTTGCCGGTGTCCTGACTACGCGCAGTGTGCAGGTGGGGGCACGGGTAGCGCCAGGCGGCAAGCTCTTTGATCTGATCAAGTTGGACGATCTGATCGCAAGGGTGCATGTGCCGGGTCAATATCTACGCAATGTGCGTGTCAAGCAGGTAGCACAGATCGAATCAGATTTTCTGCAGGACATGAGTTTCGATGGGTATGTAAAGCGGATCAGCCCCGTTGTGGACCCGCAGAGTGGGACCTTCAAGGTGACGCTCGGCGTACGCGATCGCTGGGAGCACCTGAGGCCAGGGATCTTTGTCACTGCGCGTATCGTCACCGACACGCACGCGAGTACTGTCCTGGTACCCAAGGAAGCCATCGTTTACGACGGTGCCGATCGCTTTGTCTTCGTCGTCCGGGACAGCACGGCTCATCGCGTAAAACTCGACGCAGGCTACGAGAACAATCGCTTCGTTGAGGCACGCTCGCAGATCGACGATACGACACAAGTCATCGTCGTCGGCCAGAATGGGCTGAAGGACGAGGCACGCATCCGCATCGTGGCCACTGCTGACGACGTGGCCGCCGGCTGATCGGGCGGCACGCGATTTCCATGGATCAATCCCAGCCGCCAACTTCTGCCGGCCCACCTCCATCTGCTTTCCGTATTACGACGCAGCGTCCCGTGGCCATTCTCATGGTGGTTATGGCTGTGTGTGTGTTCGGGTGGGTCTCATATCAGCGTCTGGCACTCGACCTCATGCCGGACATCGCCTATCCAACGCTGACCGTTCGGACTGAGTTTCCGGGGACTGCACCCGAGGAGGTGGAGACGCTGATCTCTCGACCTCTCGAACGGGAACTGGGCATCGTCCCACATCTGGTCAGCATCAGTTCCATCAGTCGTGCGGGGCAATCGGATGTCGTACTCGAGTTCGAGTGGGACACCGATATGAACGAGGTCTCGCAGGATATCCGTGAGAAAGTGGATCGAACCTTTCTACCGGATGACGCGGAGAAACCGCTTCTACTGCGCTACGATCCCTCTCTGGATCCGATTCTGCGAATTGGCCTGTATGCCGATGAGGGCAGCACTCTTTTTGAAATGCGGGAATTGGCAGAGGAGGAGATCCGTCGCGAACTCGAGTCGATCCCCGGTGTTGCAGCAGTAAAGGTCAAGGGAGGCCTGGAAGAAGAGATTCACGTCGCTTTGAGTGAAAGACGCATCTCTCTGCTGGGACTCGATATTGCCGCGATCAATCAGCGCCTCGATCAGGCCAATGTGAATCTTCCCGGTGGGCAGCTTCGTGAAGGTCAGACGGAGTATCTGGTCCGCACCCTCAACGAATTCGACTCACTGGAAGAGATCGGTGATCTCATCGTTACGCGCACCAACGGGGCCAATATCCGCCTGCGTGACATTGCCGATGTTGAGCGCGCGCACAAGGATCGTGAGATCATTACTCGTGTGAATGGCCGCGAGAGTGTCGAACTGGAGATCTACAAGGAGGCGGATGCGAACATCGTCGCCGTCGCTGCCGCCGTGAAGACACGAATTCAAGGTACTGTGGCGCAGAAGGCCTACGTAGCCGGCCTCGATTCGGCGGCGACGGATACCACAACCGCCGCATCCGACAGCCTCCTCGACGTGGCTTCCGATTCATCTGCCGTCAGCACAGAGAATGCCAGTCAAGAAGAAGATAGCAGCCAAGAGGACGTCGACGCAGAGGCGGACTCGACCGAACAAGGCGCTGCAGGCGAGACCACTGGTACCGACACCGAGGGCAGTTCAGACGACGACGAAAATGCTGGTGGAACCGACTTGAAGGCGCAGAAGCAGCAGGCTGCACGCAAAGCCATCCTGCATCTGCAGATGACAGACTTTCTCGAGTACCAACTGCCGCAGGCGGTGCATCTCGAAGTCCTGTCCGATCAATCCATCTTCATAGAGAATTCCATCGAGGAAGTGCAACGCAGTGCGTTGATCGGTGGGGCGATGGCCGTCGTTGTGCTACTGATTTTTCTGCGCAACGTCGTACATACACTCATTATCGCTATCACGATCCCTGTCTCCGTGATCGCCACATTCGCCCCGATGTTTCTCTTCGAGGTGTCTCTGAACATTATGTCCCTCGGTGGTTTGGCCCTGGGCATCGGTATGCTGGTGGACAACTCGATTGTCGTTCTGGAGAGCATATTCCGCTGTCGCGAGGAAGGCGATGATCTGCCCACTGCCACGGTACGTGGCACCAGCGAGGTCGGGGGCGCGGTCTTTGCATCCACGCTGACGACGATCGCCGTCTTCTTCCCCATCGTATTTGTCGAAGGTGTTGCGGGTCAGGTCTTCGGAGACATGGCCCTTACCGTCGTGTTCTCCTTGATGGCTTCTCTCGCCGTCGCCCTCTTCTTCATTCCCATGTTGGCGTCGCGTCGACCTACGCAGACGCATGCGGTCCTCGAGCAAATTGCACAGTCATCCTTCCTGCAGCCTTTGGCTCGCATCCGACTGCGTCGCGCCTTTGGTCGCGAGCCGACAGCAAGTGCCCGGCAGAGGCTGCGTGAGGCAGCGCTGGTGATCCCGCAGACACTGCTCGACCTGACGGTCCGTGTGGCACTCGTGCTGGCATCGCTTCTTGTCGTCGTGGCCAAGACCCTCGCCGCCCTTGTCTTCCAGGTGATCTGGCCTCTGGTGAGGTTGGTTGAGGTGTGGCGTCCTGCAGCGGCTGGGTCACGCTACGTTCGTGTGAACGCCTGGATGAGTCACACGCCACCGCTGCGGGGTTTGCGTGACGCCGTATGGCCGGGGCTGCTGGATCTGAGCACGCTGGACCTTCTCGCCGCGGATACGCGCCGCGCAGCGGTCTGGGTCTGGCGACGACCATCGAGTTGGTGGCGTTGGCCCGTTGCTGGCTTGCGCTGTGTGTCATTACCCATCGTGGTGGCCTATCTGCTCATCCGCTTCGTCCTGCACAGTGCCCTGTCCGTGGTACGTGCGCTGCTGGTCTGCGCGGCCCTGCTGATCGCCTTGCTGGCCATTTCTGTTACGGGTCTTGTGGCCCTCCTGGTTGTGCCAGTTGCGGCACCGATCCTTGGCGTGTTTCAGATGGGACTCACCGCGGTTCAGGACGCATATCCTGTGGTACTGCGGGCAGCGTTGAAGCAGAGACTCCTCGTGATCGGTGGAGCGGCAATCAGCTTCTGGCTCTGCTATACACAGTTGATCCCCGCCCTGGGAACTGAACTGATTCCACAGGTGCATCAGGGAGAATTCGACCTGGAACTCTCCATGCCCGTGGGCACGCCACTTGAGCGCACGGAGCAGATAGCGCGCTGGGTCGAAGACATCGCTCTCAAACACCCACAGGTCGAGCGGGTTGCCACCACCGTGGGCAGCGACAACTCGGCAACGTCGGCGGCAGATGAAGGCGAGCACACGGCAAGAATCACGGTGCGCCTGACGAAGGACATCACACCAGCGGAGGAGCGTTCCGTCATCGACGCACTGCGCTACGGCGTGCGGGATCTGGCGGAAGTTGAGACCGAGGTTTCCTATCCGGCTCTATTCAGCTTCAAGACACCCATTGAACTTGAGATTCGAGGCGAGAATCTGCGCACGCTGCGGCAATTGAGTGTCGATGCTGTCGGGCGTCTCGAAGAACTACCGGGGTTGGCCGATGTTCGTTCCAGCCTGCAGGTGGGCCATCCCGAGTTACAGATCATCTACAAGCGCGATCGCCTCGCAGAACTTGATCTCGACCTGCGAAGGGTTGCCGAATTGGTGCGCAACAAAGTGCAGGGAAGAGTGGCGACTGACTTCCGTCGTCGTGAACGCAATATCGATGTACTGGTACGACTGCAGGAAGACGATCGACTCGGTGTCGGCGAACTCGAGCGACTGATCGTGAATCCTGATGGCGATGTGCCGATCCGACTGTCCTCGGTAGCCGATATCGTGATTGCTGAAGGGCCGAGCGAGATTCGTCGCATCGATCAGCAGCGAGCGGCGCTGGTGACGGCCAACATTGATGGAGTTGATCTGGGCACGGCAGCGAACCAGATCATCGCATCTCTCCAGTCAGCCGAATATCCGCCTGGTTTCTCCTTCTTGATCAGCGGGCAGCGCGAAGAGATGGAACGTTCTCTCGACAGCCTCGTGTTCGCACTGCTGTTGGCGATCTTCCTGGTCTACATCGTCATGGCCAGTCAGTTCGAGTCCCTCATTCACCCTTTTGTCATCATGTTCACCGTGCCACTGGCGGCGATCGGGGCAATTGCGGTGTTGTATCTGAAGGGCGTCGCCCTGTCGATTGTCGTTTTCATTGGTTTCATCATGCTTGCGGGCATCGTCGTCAACAACGCCATCGTTCTGGTGGACTACATCAACACCCTGCGTCGTGGTGGCATGGACCGAACCGAAGCCATCGTGCGCGCCGGTTCTGTCCGCCTGCGGCCGATACTGATGACGACGTTGACCACCGTTCTCGGCCTGCTGCCAATGGCCTTGGGCCTGGGAGACGGTGCCGAGATTCGTACCCCCATGGCCCTGACGGTGATCGCCGGTTTGCTCAGTTCGACCTTCCTCACTCTCGTTGTCATACCGACGGTGTATTCCCTCGTCGATCGAGGTCGTTGATATGGATCAATCCAAGGAATCCAACAAGGAGAGCGAGCGCCGCGTGGCGGGTAGCTTTTTGCCTCGTCTGAGCGTCGATCGCCCTGTTTCCGTCATCATGGTCCTGGTGGCAATGCTTGCCGTCGGTGCCATTGCCTATACGAGAATCCCCCTGGGGCTCATCCCGGAAGGCCTGGAAGGTGATCGACTCCACATACGAGTCAACTACCCAAATGCCAGTCCCGAAGAGGTGGAGCAGAAGGTCATGCGTCCCATCGAGGAGGCAGTGGCCACGGTGCCCCGTGTCGAACGGATCTCGGTCAGTGCGAGTCGGGGTGGTTGCTGGACGTCGGTGACCTTCCTCCCTGGTACTGATATGGGTGAGGCCTATGCCAACCTGCGAGATCGCATGGATCGGGCGATGCCCGAGCTACCCGATGAAATCGATCGAATCCAGGTTCGCAAGTGGGACCAGGACGATTGGCCCATCCTCTATATGGGTGCCTATCTGAGTGGCGACTATGCGGATCCCTATCAGGTTCTGGATGTGCATGTGCGGCCGGAGCTACAGCGGATCGAAGGCGTAGGAACCGTCGAGGTCTGGGGCGAGACAGGTAAGCAGGTTCGCATCGAACTCGATCAGGAACGACTCAAGAGTCACGGGATAGAGGCCTTCGCCATTGGCGGTAGACTGTCACAGCAGAATTTCACGCTGCCCGGTGGCTACGTGATGGAGGGGGGACGCAAGATTTACGTCCGCTCCATGGGGCGCTTTGAGTCGCTGGAAGAAATCCGCGACCTGATCATTGATGCCGAGCACGGCCTGCGACTGGGTGATATTGCCGAAGTCTCGCTGAAATCGCCTAAGAAGGATTGGTTCAATCGCATCGATCGACGCGAGACGTTTGGCATCGAAGTCAAGCGGGCGGCGAGTGGCAATATCGTCGGTATTTCCCGCGCAGTTCGTGCTAAACTTGATGAATTGCGCACCAGACCCCATCTCGAAGGGCTCGATTTCGAGATTCTCTGGGACCAGGGGGAACATGTCACCGAGTCGGTGGACAACACCCAACAGACTGGCCTCTGGGGTGGAATGTTCGCGGCAATGATCCTGTTCTTCTTCCTGCGGGCGGTGCGGATGACGGCGATCATCACCCTCGCGATCCCTCTGTCGATCCTGATCACGATCACGACGATCTACTTCCTGGGGTGGACTCTCAATTTGATCACCATGATGGGGCTCATGCTGAGCCTCGGTCTCGTGGTGGACAATGCGATCGTGATTGTCGAGAACATCTATCGCAAGCGGGAAGGCGGGGCCTCACCCAGGCAGGCTTCGATCGAGGGGGCAGGTGAAGTCGGCCTTGCCGTCACGATGGCGACACTGACGACGGTGGTCGTATTCCTGCCGCTGATGCTGATGAGCGACGAGGCAGAATTCTCTTTCTACATGCTGCGTATTGGCATGCCCGTGATCGTGGGACTGTTGGCATCGTTGTTTATCGCTCTGGCAATCATTCCCCTTGCGGCGATGCATCTGGGGTCGCCGAAGCAAGGCAAGGAACCGTGGGCTATCCGCAAGAGTCGCTCCGCCTACGAGCGCATTCTGCGCTGGGTGCTGAATCATCGTCTCGACACGACGATCTTCGTCATCATCGCCATGGCGAGTATCCAGATTCCCATGGAGGGCATGTCGAAGACCGATGAGGGCGGAGGTAATCGCAAAGACATCTGGCTTGCCTTCGAGATGCCTGCGGGGCAAACGCTGGAAGCGGCGGACAAATTCATCGGCGCCGTAGAGGATACCTTGTCGAACCACAGGGACGAATACAATATTCGTGTTCTGGAGACCTACTCGCGTAACTCCTGGGGCCGTATCCATGTGATCTTTAACGAAGAGGAGGTCACTGCCTGGTACGCCGTCGCCTGGGATGGTATCGCGAAGAAGGCGGGATGGAGAGAGTCCGAACATCTGGAGTATCAACAGATCGTCGATGATATCAAGGAGCGTCTGCCCATGCCACCCGGCGTGCGTATGCGTGTCAATTGGCGAAGTGGTGGCAATGATGCAGCGGTCACCCTCAATCTGTATGGCGAAGACACAGGAACACTCGTGGGCCTATCGGAGGAAGTTGAACGACGGATCAGCACGATCCCCAACTTGCTGTCCGTGCAGACCGACGTTGACCGAGGTGGCACGGAACTGCAGGTAAAACTGAATCGTGAGCAGGTTCGTCGTTACGGCGTTGACCCGCGGGCGATTTCTGGAAACATCGGATACGCCTTGCGAGGCCGCGAGTTGACGCGATTCCGTTCTGACGATGGCCGCGAGATCAGCGTCTTCTTCCAACTTGAGGAGGTTGATCGCCAGAGTGTCTCACAACTGCGCAATCTGACATTCAAGACCGCCGCCGGGAAGGATGTGCCACTAGAGTCGCTGGCGAATCTTCATGTGGAACGAACGATCGGTGGGATTCGTCGAGAGAATCGACAGACCGTGCTGTCTGTGACAGCCACCGCAAGCGAGTCAGATGCGGAGAATCTGTTTGGCCTGATTGACCAGGCGATGGCAGGATTCGAAATGCCGCGAGGGTACCGTTGGGACAAGGGGACGCGGTTCGAGAGGATCCGTGAGTCTGATGAAGCACAGCAGTTTGGTCTGATCCTGTCCGTCACCTTCGTATTCCTGCTGATGGGTGTGCTCTTCGAGTCTTTTGTATTGCCCTTGTCGGTCATCGTTTCCATTCCATTTTCCTTCCTGGGCGTCTACTGGACACTCTATCTGACGGGTACGCCTTTCGACATGTTATCGGGGATCGGCACCGTTATCCTCGTAGGGGTCGTCGTCAACAACGCGATCGTTCTGATCGATATGACGAATCGATTGCGCGCGGAGGGACACGATCGTTTCAGTGCCCTCATGGAAGCGGGGCGCCACAGATTCCGGCCCATCCTGATGACGACCTTCACGACGATCTGTGGGCTCATTCCCATGGCGACGGGCAATGCGCGTATGATCGGGATGCCCTATGCGCCTCTTGGGCGTACCATGATGGGTGGACTGCTCGCGTCGACCGTGCTGACGCTGGTCATCGTGCCACTGTTCTATACCTACTTCGATGATCTGCGCACGTTGGTGCAGCGTGTGATGGGGGCCGCCGTGCAGCAACCTCACCCGGTCTCCGGTGGAGCGGATGATCCTGGCGAGATCGACTGAAAGGGCCTGTCCGGTTCCCGGGCCGAGCTCGGACAGGCCAATCCAAGGTCACTCGGTGAATTCGATCACATCTGCTCTGATGGCGAGTTTCATGTCTGAATAGAGAAGGAAATTGTGACTGTCCGCGTCGTAGCGCACGTTCGTCAAGGCCAGACGACGCCCTTCGATAGGGCCTTCTTTCTCTTCAAAGTCTTTCCATAGATTCTCCATCGCTTCCTTGTACATCTGACCCGTGCCACCGATACGGGCCAAGGCGACTGAGCCCGTCTGCGGTCCGTTGGAATACGTGACGCCCAATAAATACGACGCCTTCGCCGAACCAGAGACGCCCACGGCGACGATCTCATAGTTTGGCGCAGACAACTCCACACTTGTCATGTTGCCGGCGGTGAACATACCCGTCTGGGCGCAGCCACCAAGGGCCGCAACCACAATGCATGCAGCGACGATTGCCTTCTTGTTCATCGATTCTCCTCACGTGTCCGTCGATGCGGCACGCTCAAGGCCTGCTCGCTCCAGCGGGCGATCAGCTTTCTCAAGAGCAGGCGAAAAGGTTTCGTACGCTTGGAAGCGCCAATCACCCAACAGGTTCCGGGGACCCCATTTGTCTGCCAGCAGCCCCTGGACACCCGCTGGCGCAGGGACCACGTTTTCTCACCTGAATCGACCCAAGAAACTAGAGTCGCACTATGAGTGACGATCTTCGCAAGATCATCGTCTCACCTCAGATCAATTGCCCGACGCCATTTCAGGGCTTCGGTGGATTCTGTGGATGGCCACGGATCTGCCGGCTGCAGAATGGCGATCTCTATGTCGTCTTCGGCGCTGGTTACTGGCATGCCTCCTTCGTCAATCCGCGGCCCGATCTGCCGCAGGCGTATGCCAACTACATGGAGGATCACATGGAGGGGGGCGCCACATGGAACGCGCCGACGGGTGGACATATGATGTGGACACGTAGCAGCGACGACGGCGCCACGTGGACAACGCCGCGAGATCTGCCACAGATCCCTCACGCGTACGCCCCGGGGCTTATCATGCAGCACAGCGATGGAACCATGTATGCCGCTGCGCTGATTCAGAGTGGCCACTTCTGGGCGTCGAACCTACCCAGCAATCCCGTGGACTTCCTTCGCTGTATGGATGCCAATTTCCCCGAACAGATGGCGATTCTGCGCTCCGATGATCTGGGTGAGAGCTGGCAGGAGGTAGGCCGCACATCCGGTCCCTTTCTGTCGCGCCTTGAGCATCCCTGCTCGATCACCGAAGGGACGGACGGATCACTGCTGATGCTTATCGATGGGCACGCTGCGCCCGCCGCCGACTCGCAATGGATCAATGCGCTTCTGCATTCGACCGATCGAGGGGAAACCTGGCAGACGCGCTCGATCTTCGGAGACGAAGAACGCGACGTGGAGGAAGGGCACCTGGTGAGACTAGCCGATGGTCGCTTGGGGACGGCGTCGCGACCGTGGGGGCTATGGATGACGAGTGACGACGAGGGATATACGTGGTCGACGCCACGTCCTCTGCTGCAGTTTGAGATCCCTGAAGGAAAGACGCATCCGAATGCCTTCAAGAAGGGGGATGCTGTTGTCCTGTCGGATGGCACGATCGTGTTGCTCACCTGCGGCCAGCCCGGAGGCAATGGCCAGGTTCTCTACAGCCGCGACAATGGGGATACGTGGGTGAGGGCTTGCAAGGATCGTGGTTTCCAGGTGGACCGCTTCGCCTATTATCCTTCCGCCTGCGTGCTGGCCGATGACAGCATCTTCATGGTCGGAGATCATCAAGGATTTCTAAATGATTACGGTCCCTTCGGCGCCGAGGTGGTGGCAACGAGATTTCGAATCCTCGACGCAGCCGACGGCGAGGGAATCGAGCGGCTGCCGATTGACGGGGATCTGCATCCCGCATGGGGGACCCGCCTTCACACAGGCGACGATACGGACGAGACATTGTGAGACCAGAGGCTCAAACCGTGGCGATTACAGCACATCGTGGTGCCAGCACACATCACCCCGAGAATACCCGCAGTGCCTTCGACGCTGCGATCAAGCTGGGTGTCGAGTCTATTGAGTTCGATGTGCGCCGCACGAAGGATGGGGGCCTCGTCATCATCCATGACGATCGCGTCGACCGAATATCGAATGGTACAGGCCGGGTCAGCGATCTGACGACGGCGCAGATCCTGGCGTTGGACGCCGGTGCCTGGTTTGGTCAGGCTTTCGAAGGTGAGCGATTCCTCACTTTGGCGCAGACTCTTGACCTGATGCCGACGTCGACTCGACTGAATGTGCATCTGAAGGCGACGGATGATGCAGATCGGTCGAAGCTGGTCGCCACCGTCGTTGAGCAACTGTTGCATCGCGAGTTGCTCGGGCGCGCATTTATCACCGGTAGTGAACCGATTCTGCTGGAGGCTCGCCGAGTGGTTCCACAGATCGAGATCTGTAGCAATTTGCCCCCGTCACGCTGCGCCGAGATCGGTTGTCGAATTCTGCAGCCGTCCAATAGCATCACGACAGCCGAGTTGGTTGCCGAGGCACACAGCTTAGGCATCGAGGTGCACCCCTTCTACGCTGACGATCGAGATGAAATGCGGCGATTGATCGCGTGTGGTGTTGATGGGATCCTCACCAATGACCCAGAGACACTGCAGAGTATCTGTTCATCCTTTCCGCCCTCAGATCATTCCCAGGAGCCGCTCAAGTGACGACGACGATTCATCCGGATCCCCGCCTGAGCCGTTTTGCTCCTCTGAGCCGAATCCTTTGCTATGACGATTTCGACGAAGGGCAGAATGGCTGGGTGCCGCTGATTGGCAACTACGAACACAGTCTCGATTCGATTCTGCCTGAGTATCAAGATCTGCGCCCACCCATGCTCAGCAACCTGACGATGTGGGATACGGGTACGCACGGGTCGATGGAAGGCACGTACGCCCTCAAGCTGGCGACACGCCCCACGCCTGGAAGTCTGGCTGTCGGCATCAAGCGACACACCTTTCGGGAACTGGGCCAGATCCAACTTGAGTGTTACTTCACCTTCAAACCCGAAGCATCGACCTTACAGCTGGGGGAAATGGATGTGCGGGCGGCAGGCGTGTTGTTCGACATCCAGGATGGGGGAGGCGACGATGCCAAGCGCTGGATGCCGCATCTGCGCTATCTGAATGCGCTGGACTCAGAGCGAGTTGCTCGCTGGCAAACAAAACCGCAGACCAGAGCCTTCGAAGCGATCGGTGATACGGGCAAGACCGTTTCTCACTATCACCTCGGGCCAGAGGGGTGGGTGGACGTCCCGGCAGACCCACAACGATTGTGCTACAATGAAATCGCGACCAAGATGAATTGGCACTATCTGCGCGTTGGCCTCGACCTGAAAAAGCGTGCTTTCACCGGGTTTCAGTGTAACGATCAGATCTACGGTCACGAGCAACTCACCTGTATTGAAATGCCAGCGATGGCGAATCTTTGGTGCATGCTGAACGTCGCTTTCTGGTGTGAGGCGGACTCGGACAAACGCGCCTTTCTCTATCTCGACTCTGTGTTGCTCTCAGCAGATACGTCGTAGGAGGCGGGTAGCAGGTAGATCTCGTAATCGACGGGTTCGCAGCCAACGTCATGACGTGTGGTCCGATCGAGCCAGGTTGGCTGCCGCTGACTCACTGACAGGGGCAACGGGTTGCCATGGCGTGTGACGTAGATCGTCGACTCCTGCGCGTCGACGTCCGCAATGTGCGCAAAGCGCTGATCATCGATGATGGTCACAGCCGGTCTGTCGGGCATGTAGCGTCCCAAACCGTATCCCAGTCCATATTCGGCACTCGTCAGGCGCACGCCGGTCAGATCTGCCCGTATCAAACGGGCCGACACGTCGCGGCCGAATTCGGACCAGCCGTGGTATTCACATACCCTCTCGGTCCAGGAAAAGGTCGGCTCTTTGGGAAGATCTGTCGGCGACACGATGGCCGGATAGGTTGCGTCCACCATCGTTCCAGAGACGGACACCAGCCACCGTGCTGTGGCCGGAAGGCGCAATGTCACAGCTGGAACGGCTGTCTGTCCGGCACCCAATATCAACAGAGCCACCCACCAGATCCGGTGAAATTTTCGTCGATGCAGGTTGTGGAAAGCCAGGGGCCAGAGGCCAAGAAGACCCGGAAGCACCCAATTGCCTTTCACTTGTCCATTGACGATTGCAAAGAAGGCGAAGGTTGCCAGCAGGCTGGCAGCTGGCACAAGCATCAGATCAACGCCATCGCGAGTTCGTTGTCGCCAGGCCCTGCCAATCCCACCATACAGCAGCCACAGCAATGGGGCCGACACGTAGAGAAGCGGTGCCAGGACAAACAGGCAAACACGCCAGATCACGGGTCGCTCAGCGGCCACCTGTGACAGCGAACCCAGTGTGAAAGGCAGATGAAAATCGAGTTCCCACAGAGCCCACATCAAAGGAGTCGACACGACAGCGCAGGGCACTGCGGCGAGAAGCAGAGCGCGAAGACCGTGACGCCCACGCAGAGCAAGGGCCAGCATCAATCCGGCTGCCAGAATACAGCCCGTGTATTTGCACAGACAGGTCAGTCCAGCCAGCACGCCCGTGAGAGCCCAGTCAGCGTCAGATTTTGTCCGTTCAGCCCGATGAGCACTGGCCAAGGTTGCCAGCCAGATCGGCACCAACACGCCATCTGGATGCAGAAAAGACCCCGTGTGCCACGCCCAGTGGGAGGTCGCGAAACTCAACACGGCGACGAGGCGATCCTGTGCGGTGAGCCCTGCACGCTCGCAGGCGAGGTTGAGGAGCCACGCTGAGGCTACGCTGCCCAGGAGGAAGGGCAGTCGCAGCAACAGATCACTATCGGACAGCACAACGTCGAAGACCCGGATGAGTGCGAACAAAACAAACGCATAGCTCGCATCCAGGTGATGCCGTGCCCAATACCAGTAGGCGACCTCATCCTTGCCGAGTTCGACGCCGACGACCAGGAGACCCTTCAGCACGACTAGAACCAGTGCCCATCGCGCCAGCCGTGAAGGATCGGCCCAGTGGCGGCCACTGACCTCCTCTGGCCGATTGACCCTCTCTGAGGGGGCCGTTATATTCTTAAACCCTAGCAAAAAGAGCTACGAGAGGAACACGAAGAGATGGCAGAGAAGGAAAAAGAAGAAGGTCTTCTGGAAGAAGTGACGGAGCGCAATATTGAGCACTCCCTCCTCAAATCGCGGAAGATCTTCCTGTGGTCGCCCGTTAACGATGATTCAGCTCGTGCCATCGTGACGCGCTTGCTGTCTCTCGATGCGGAAGATTCCAAAACCGAGATCGTGCTGTATATCAACAGTCCTGGTGGTTCGGTTTCTGACGGGCTGGCGATCTATGATGCGATGCAAGCGATCGGATCTCCTGTATCGACGGTCTGCACAGGGTTGGCAGCGAGTATGGGTGCCGTGCTTCTGGCAGGTGGCGCCAAGGGACGACGTTTCACCTGGCCCCATGCGCGAATCATGATCCACCAGCCGCTGATCATGGGCACGATCACCGGTCGCGCCACGGACCTCGATATCCATGCACGCGAGATGCTGAAGACGCGTGAGGAAATCAATCGGCTGTTGGCGTCGCATACCGGACAAGACCTGGAAAAGTTGGCGAAAGACACGGATCGCGACTTTTACATGTCGCCGCAGGAGGCCAAAGATTACGGCCTAATCGACGACATTGTCGAGACGAGCACTTTGCCCAAGGCCAATGGTAAGTAACACCTATCATCATCAGCCTTTGTTCAGGCTATATTTTCTGCAGGCCGCTCTCCCCTAGGGAGGGCGGCTTTGTTTTTGCGGTCTCAGCGCTGGCAGCGTGGACAGTAAAACGTGCTGCGACCAGACTGCACGATAGACTTAATCCTGCTATCGCAGGTGTCGCACGGTTCCCCGTCGCGCCCATAGACCGCCAACTGTCGCTGGAAATACCCCCCCGTTCCTGATCCCGCATAGTCACGAATTGTCGTGCCGCCATGATCGATGGCTCGTTGCAAGGTTGAGCGAACGGCGTCTACGAGTCGGGCAAGGCGGCCGCGACTGATTCGACCCGCCGCAGTGGTCGGACGTATGGCGGCGGCAAACAATGCCTCACTTGCATAGATATTTCCGACACCAACTACGACATGGCCGTCGAGCAACAAGGACTTGATTGGACGCTGCCGGCCCTTGCATGCCTCGACTAGCAGGTCGACGTCAAAGTCGTCAGACAGAGGCTCGACCCCCAATCCCTGCAACCAGGAACACGCGGTTAACTGCTTCGCTGTCAGCGCTAGTACAATGCCAAATCGTCGCGGGTCATGGTAGACGAGAGGAGGACCGTCGTCGAGATAGAAGATGACATGGTCGTGTTTGCGGCGCTCTTCGGTCACCAACAGGTTGCCGGACATACCCAGGTGCACCAAGAGTGTCCGTGCACCCTCCAGATGCAGCAGCAGGTATTTGGCGCGACGCTCGCAAGATAGGATCTGCCTGCCCTGGAGGACGGCCAACCGTCGTCGCGACAGGGGCTCGCGCAGGCGCAGACTGGAACACCAGACTTTTTCAACACGGCGGCCGACAACGTGTGCCTCCATCGCTCGGCGAACCGTTTCAACTTCAGGTAGTTCCGGCATCTACATTTTCATCTGGGTGGATGCGGACCCGAGATCGAGGTCAAGGTGTCAGATTTCAGTCGGGTGGATCCAACAGATGCATGGCACCAAAAGAGGCGCCCTGCGGATCAATGAGAACTGAACCACGACCGACTTCGGGCCAATCGTCCGGGGGCATTTGCACGCTCCCACCTAGGGTATTTGAGTGATCATGGATGGCATCACAGTCATCGACCATGAAATACACCAGCCAGCTTGAGGGTGCACCGCCAGCATCTTCACCCAATGACATGAGCCCTCCCGCCGGACGCTCGCCATTCATAAAGACCGTGTAGCTGTCACCATAGGGCTCGATCGTCCAGTCAAACAAGGTTGAATAGAAGGAACCGGCTGCGTCGGGTTCACGCGTCAGCAGTTCATTCCAACAGAGAGTACCGTGTTCATTGACGATCTCGGCGCCGTGACTTGCATGGGGTTCCCACATGGCAAAGTGGGCGCCCTGCGGATCTCGCAACACGGCAAGGCGACCCCAGGAACCTGCTTGCACCGGCTCACGCAGCACTGTGGCCCCGAGACTTTCCCCCTTGTACGTCGACTGCTCGACATCAGCGACGGAAACATAACCAAGCCAGTGAGGTGGTAAGTGCTGATCTGAGACACTATCGCCAATGGCGGCGATCAGGCGATCCTTCAGCGTCGCACGGCCCTCGGCATCGAAGCTCCAGCCGAAGAGTGCTCCGTAGTACTGGCGAGCACTCTCACACTGGTGTGTCGAATGCTGAATCCAGCAGAAAGTGCTGGTTGGGTAGCTATCGCGAAGCGGCATGGCTCTCAAACGTCAGACATGAGACGATCTGGGCGCCAAAGGGCGCCGCGGGAGTATGGGCAAGTGTAGGAGTGGTCTGCATGAACGGCAAGCATGTGCCGGTGCTTGAGAGCGTTGTCCGTGGCCGTTACATTCGACCTGATTCCAACACAATTGCAGCGGCATTCAAGACACTTAACAAAATGAGTAGATCCATGGATTTGAATCGTCAGCCACCTCGTCGCCCATCGAACACAGGAATGGGTGGTGTCGTAGGACTCGCCCGCATGACCGACAAGGCACGTGGTCACTACGCCGAATTGATTGGCGAATTCAAATACGGCCAGATATCCGGCAATGATGCTGACTTGCTGGGATTCCTGAATACGACAGAGGACGCTTTCCTTGAGCTGGCAATCCCCATACCCGATGATGAGTTGGCCGAGCAAGTTGTGGCTGCGAGCGGTCGGACTGCCGCTGAAATCGAGGCGTTCAACACACAGCAGTTGGAGCGCGAGCCCCACGACGAACTGCATGTTCGCCTGCTGAAGGAGCGGATCGAGGCCTATGCGCCCGGTCGCACGGATATTACAACCGTTCTCAAGTCGATCGAACTGGATGACTGGGGGGCATTTCGCGATACGGATCTTACTGTTGCGCCGCCGCGGACGGCCTACATAAAGACTGTGTTGGGTATCGTTGCGGCTGCTCGTATGGCCGACAAGGCGAGAGCCTCTCATATCGACAAACTCGGCGGCTACTACCTCTATGGCGATGATTCCTATCTCGATCGACAGATTCTTGAGTTGCTGGGAGTCGACGCGGAAACCTTCGCCGAGGGGGCATGGCTGAATCCAAACGACGTAGAGTTGGGAGAGTGGCTACTGGAGCGAATTACGCCCCTGACGCCTGGGGCTATTTCCGCATTCAACGCGCGGATGAGCCTCCACGGCATCGCTACCCCTGGATACGAAGAGAAATTCGCGGCACGTCGCGATGAGGTGTGTGGTGCGGGACAGACGCATGTGACGACCTACTTCGAGTTGATGGATATCGATGACGAGGCGCACTTCGGCCTGGTAGATTTGGAGCGTCGGGCACCGAGAAGTCCTTACGATCAAAGTGTCGCGGGTATCACCTCTTTTGGTCGCATGATCGACAAGGGCAGGGCGCATCTGGCCAAGCGACTCAGTGTCTATTACTTCGGTGAAGATTCGGGATTCGACCGCCGCATTCTTGAACATCTTGGCGTTGCTCAAGCAGAATTTGAAGAAGGCTTGAAAGCATATGATACGGACGCAGAGGTCCTCAAGTGGTTGCAGCCTCAGTTGCAGGCTGGCGAAGGCAAAGTCGAGGCCCTCAACGAGACGTTGCGAAGTCTGTCGCCTGATAATGTTCGCGACTTTCTACGTGGTGCGGTGCGCAAACTGGACCCGGCGCGCAGCGATCTCGACACATTCATGGCCTTCTCCGAGCTCGACGATGTTGTCACCTTTGCCCGGCTGCGTGCACACGTCTGACCTCGAATGTCACGACCTCTGATAGGAATTACGACCAGTCTCTCAACGGGGGAGCGGCCTCGACAGCTTCTCGACTGTTTCTATGTAGATGCTATCGAAGCAGCCGGAGGGTGCCCCGTGCCGATCGCCATGACGAAGGATCTGGACGCGCTCCGACCGATCCTGGAGCGCTTGGATGGACTGGTGATGACAGGCGGGCCTGCGATCAGTGATGGTCTGATTGGGACTCTGCCAGAAGACATTGATCCGACCCCCTCGCGCCGCCATGATGCGGATCGGGTGACCTTCGATGAATTGCGTCAGCGACAACGGCCGATTTTGGGCATTTGCTACGGCATGCAGTTCATGAATGCACGGGCTGGTGGCACCATCAGCGCCGATCTCCAAACTCACTTCGGTGTTGGTCCACACACACCTTCGCGCAATGATGGCAAGAAGATTCTCCATGAGATCATTGTAGAACCCGAATCACAACTCGAAGCCGTCCTCGGAGCCGGACGTCCCCGGGTGAATAGTTATCACATCCAGTCGGTCGTTGATGTGGCGCCGCACTTGCGCATCGCAGCACGTAGCGAAGATGGCATTATTGAGGCCCTCGAGTCGGAGGACGGGAGTGTCATCGGAGTACAGTTTCACCCTGAATTGATGGGGGAGGACGGCGCCGGACTTTTTCGACACCTCGTCGAGCGCGCCAAGAATCGATCGCTCTAACAACCAACCCCAGATACTTACTGGACAAAGGATTTATGGACACCGCTAACACGACACCCTTGCGGCCCGAGGACTGGCTCATTGGTGCTCTCGGAGTATGGATGGGTACACCGGATGGCGGCTGGCGTCGTCTGGGTCCCTACACATACGTGACCAACGATGTCGTCGTCGATTCCCCGACCGACACACTCCGGACCGACCATGCCACTGCTGACATTCTGGTCGCCACAGGACACGGATTGTGGCTGGCCAATGGCGATCCGACCAAGCGTTGGATTCAACTTCACGACGAGACCCTGACGGAGGTCGCCGTCGTAAGACCCACGGCTGACGCCGGGGTGATCGTCGCAGGGTGTTATGGCGTGGCACGTGCAACCCCGGACGATCTCGGCATTTCACGTTGGCAAAGCAATACTGAGGACCATGTTCCAGACGAGCGATTCACCAACGACTTGCTCACACAGGCAACAGGTCCCTGGCTTGCCGCGACGGAGGCGGGCGTGCTCGTCAGCGATGATGGCGGCCTGCAATGGTCACTCACTGACCTGCGAGATACGGCAGTCCGTGTCTTGCACCGTGTTGAGGACGGGTGGCTTGCTGGTAGCGACACGCGCGGGCTCTGGCACAGTGTCGATGGGGCACACTGGAGAGCCGTGGACGCCCCAACTCCTGGCGTTTTTTCCATTGCCACCGAGGGCGACAAGCTACTGCTGGGTGGCTATGACGGGATTCACATTCGAGATGCCAATTCCCAATGGCGCCACTCCGGGCCTCGTGCAATGATCGGTTCCATGGCGACTGGTGATGGTGTTTGGTTGGCGGGGGCCGATCCGGGTGGGTTGTGGGTGTCGACAGACGAGGGTGGAAGCTGGCGCCACACGGGGGACTTCAACAGTGTGCGTGCGATTCGCGCACCAGCTGTCTCAGGTGCACCTAATACGACGGCGGAGGTCTAGGGTGGTGGACGAGCAAGCGTATGACAGCCAGGTGAGCGAGAGAGCGGAAGAGGTGCTCAAGGCGGCGGTCACGCGAACACGCAGTTCGATGTGGTCGGTACATGCCAATCTGCATCTGCAGGCAAGTCCAAAGGACGCGGCGGATGATGTCAACGAGGCAGTGGATCGTACCCTGAACGAAGTCATTGCTGGCGGAGACGACGCGAAACTCGGTGGCCCATTTCACATTCTTCCGGCGATGCTGCTTCTGTGCAGATGGGAAGAGGTGATGCCGTCTCAGGCCATCGCCGCGATTCGAAGTTTCTTCCTGGAAGGCGTGCAGGCACGGGGCAACACCGAGAACCATTGGTTGATGTACTACACGGGAAATCTGCTCGCCGCCGAACGTTGGCACGACGAGCAGCAGATGTGGAATGGATGTTCGCCAGAGGCGATGCGACGTGAGGCGACGCGCTGGATTCTGGGTACGATTGAGCGTACCGCCCGGATCGGTCATCATGAATACGATTCTCCTGGCTACCATGTGGAGCACATGGCTCCATTGATCGGTCTCTACGAACACACGACGGACGACCATCTGCGCCAGCAGGTGGAGCGAGTATTGACACTGAAAGTGGCCGATATGGCGCTCGAATACTTCAAGGGATCATGGGCGGGGAGCCACTCCCGTGAGGGCTATCGACAGAATACGTGGACCCGTGTAGGGCCGATTCAGACGCTGCAGTATCTCTATTTCGGCGGCGAACCCTTTGACGCAGAACATCATATCCACCACTACGCCATTCCCGCATTGGTCTCGGCATTTCGACCACCCGCCATGTTCGCTCAAATGGCTTGGGATCGCTCCGAGCCGCACTTGGTTCGCAAGACGAAAGCGCCACGGAATATCGTTCGCCATGCACCCAGGCACGCGGATCCTGTCTACAAGTCAACCTTCATGAGCCGCTCTTTTGCGCTGGGATCCGCACAGATCAACCTTCCAGGAACGGCGGCAGGACCCATCGATCTGGTTTCATGGGACCTGACATGGTCGGCACCGAAACATGAAGGCAAAATCTGCTGCAACCATCCCTTTCAGGGTCCGGAGCGCTTCAGCGCGTTTCTGGGGCCGCACCCATTGAATGCTCGACGCGCCATCGGCTGCGACAAACCCTATCTCCAGTCTGTGGATCGGCTCTTTGGAGCGTCGCCCTTCGAGCGGATTCTACAAAAGGATGGTGCGATTCTCGTCCTCTACCGCATCCCGGAGGATGACGAAGCGCCTTTTGTGAATCTCTTTCTGCCTGGTGGCACGCAGTGGGTGGCGCGTGATGGCTGGCTCTTCGGTGACCAGTCCGAGTTCTTCGTGGGCGTCCGTCCCATCGGTTCGTGGCACTGGGAGAGAATCCGGGAGGCTCGCAACGATGCGATCATGGTCACCAACGGCGATCTGATCGATGGTTGGCTCCTGCGTATCGATGATCCCCATGCAGGCCTCGCCCTGGAAGCGGTGGAGGCAACGGATGCCGAATCATTCGAAGCATTCTGCGATCGACGAGCAGATTTGGATATCGATCTCACACAATGGCCGGATGGAGATCGCGTACAGATGCGAACTCTGCAGGATACGCAGTTGGACATCACCTACAACGGCGATCATCGCATCGATGGTGAAATCATCGATTACGGCACATGGCCCCTCTACGAAGGCGCAGGCGGAACGCACGCAGAGGTCGACACAGGGCGAATGCGCTTCGTCCACGGTGAGGATGTGGTGGATGTTGATTTTGGTCTGGATGCGCACAGTGAGCTGATGCCCATGCGGGTCATTGGATAGGGCCGAAACAGCCCGGCCCTGTCTTGTGTGCCCGCAAACTGCGCGTGGCACAAACTCCGGGATCCAGTGAACGATATGATTACCCAATTTGGGGTCGGAGTAACAGAAGAATCGCTTTTCGGTGTTCAATGAGTACACCACCGATGATGGAGCGATTCGATGACCGCTTTTTCTCGCCGCGCCCTGCTGTTGCTGGCAGCGATCTCCTGGCTCGCCTGTGGTGAGTCAAACCCAATTTCTCAGGCACCAGAGTCCGAGCCGCCAGGATTCCAGGCTCCAGAGACCGGTGAGGCCGCTCGTCTAACTGCTGAACTCCTCGGCCACGAATGGACTCTGATTGCTTTCGTCTCCGCAGACGGGACCCAAGAGCCCCCCATCGTGGGTAGTCGGATGACGATTGGTTTTCAGGCAGATGGAACGCTCGGTGGCCATGGGGGATGCAATGGCTACGGCGGTTCGTGGTCGCAGTCAGAGGATGGGGCACTTAGCGTCGATGGAATCATCTCGACGCTGATCGCCTGTGAGCAGGTCGGTGTCACTGAGCAAGAGCAGCGTCTCTTTCGTGCCCTCCAGGGGGCCCGCCGTGCCATACGAACAGATCAGACGCTGCGGATCGATACCGGAACAGGTGAGTATCTGCTATTCGACCTGGTCGTACGTGAACAGGTGCGGGACGAATCTTTCACTGGCCTGATGTGGGAACTCGAGCTTTTCGAGCAAACAGATGGTGACAACCTCACGGCCATCGAACCTCTGCCGGGAACACACCTGACCATCGAGTTTTCCGTCGACGGCACGGTACGCGGCAATACAGGATGCAACGGTTGGGGAGCACAGTGGTCCTTCAGCCAAGGTGGCGCGATGTCGCTCGTGGACATCTTCTCGACTGAGATCGCCTGTCTCGAGCCAGAAGGGGCGATGGACCAGGAACGACAGTTCCTGGACGCCCTGGCTCGGGTGGAGCGCATCGATAGTGCTCCAGGTCAGTTGTGGTTGGGGGCAGCAGATGGTCGGTTCGGTCTGCGCTTCGCCATCATCCCCAGTGCAGAGATACGATCTATCTCAGGTGGCACTTCCTTCGGTCACTGTCTGGGGTATTGCTGGGAGGAAGTGCATCTGGTCAAGGAGGGCTCCACGCTCGTGAAAGGTGGATGGGATCCTGTGGCCTTTCCGCAGAAGTCGGTTACGCAAGATCTCAATGGTGCCATGTGGGGGCAGTTGATCATCACTCCCGAGCTGGCAGCCCTCTTCAGCCTGGCTGAGGTCATCGGTTGCCCCGACTGCGCCGACGGAGGCGCCGAGTGGATAGAGGTCGAGAGCGCGAATGGTCGTCGGCGAGTGACCTACGAATTTGGCAAGCCACCTCGTGAGGTCGCCGAACTTGCGCGCATGTTGCAGTCGCTGCGGGACGACATGCGCGCAGGCTTCGGCGTCGCAACTGCTATTCTGGAGTAACGGTACTACGGAGTGCTGGTATCCTGACGTGACAGCAGTATTCGTGGAACGACAGCCGCTATTTTTTCGTTTGCTTCCGACGCTGCTCACCGGCGTCCGCATCGGCATCGGACAATCCTTCCATCGATATTCTTAGCAACTCGGCGATCGAAGCTCGTCCGGCAGCCAGGGCCATCTGTTCAGCAGTTCGCCCTGTGTCATCGACCCATGCAACGGGTGCGCCACGCTCAAGCAGGAACCGTACCATATCACCCTGATCCGCGTCAGTCGCGTGCATCAATAGAGACCATCGGTCCCGCTCGGCGTCGACTGCATCGATCGGATGACCTGCATCGAGCAAGAGGGTCACAGCTTCCATGTCTCCTGCACGAACGCCTGAGATGAGAGCTCGCAATGCCATCTCAGAGGCGGCATCTACCTTGGCCCCGTAGCGCACCAGAACATGGGCACAACCTGAAGAGCCATTGGCAGCGTGCTCGAAGGCAGAGGTGCCGGCGTAGTGGCCGATGGCAAGGTCCGCGCCATGGTCAAGAAGCAGCTCAACGATGGCCTCCCTGCCGGCGCACTGCGCCGCGACTTCGGCCAACATGCTGAAACCAGCGGCATTCATCACATTTGCGCGCGCACCGTTGCCGAGAATGGTCTCGACTGCCGCCGCATCGGCTTGTGCCACGGCCTTGATCAGCAGGGAGTCGAGGGTTGCCAGACTTGCCCTCTTTGTCTCGACAAGGGTGGCCAACTTTGTGATGATCTGTGACGCCCTGTCATACTCGCCTGCGGTGAAGGCCTGACTCAGATCATGCTGAAGGGTGTCGAAAGATGAATCCTGTGCCTCTGTCTCAGCCATGGCGGGAATGGCGGCGACAAGAACGAACAGGATGACGCACAAGCGGCTGATTCCACTACAACAGGTTCTCATCCAGCACAGGCCTCTCTCTATAGCTGTCATTTTGTCTGCCGAAGAAAAATGGACCTGAGCCGCTGAATCAAATCGCCCTGCTAGCGCCAGCGCCGGTCCCCATCCTGTTGACTCGGCACCTGCACAATGCGGTCACTGTCCTGAACATAGGCCGTAAGCTCCCCCCCATAGATGCATCCGGAATCCAATCCCATCGCCCAGGCGACCTCATCTTCCGCGCGGCGCTTGATGACGAGGCCACCAGGGGCGTCGTGCCCAAAGATGATGGTGCGATCCGTCGGTGCGATCACGTCATGCCAACGCGGACCATCGATACCACCTGTCGGCGGCCATGTGCGAACGTTAAGAAACTCATCGCGAGAAGTACCCGCGACTCCCTCTATGGGGTGAACACCCGCGTGCACGAGGAGAAAGGACTCGCCCTCGATTTTCAGGGGAACCCTTTGCAACCACGGATACAGTTCGTCGAAGTATCCTGATAACGCATCGAAGCACAAACGTTGGTCCGGCTTTTCAAAGGACACCTTTTCCCCCGTGGTATACGACTGTAACTGCTGAAGCAGGCGGGCGTCATGGTTGCCCAGGACCATCTCGGCTCGGGTTTCGACGATGAGTTCCCACACGCGGCGCGGATTGGGACCGCGACTGAATGCGTCCCCCGTGAGCAGAAGTCGGTCACGACCTACGCGATAGTCAACCGCTTGCAGGAGCGACTCAAATTCCGCCGCGCATCCATGCAAATCACCTATGAAGATTGTTGCCACCCATGCCTCTCAACGTTGATCATCCGCAGATGAGCGTGTATCATACTCGACGGATGTGGGGGAGTCGATGGGTGGGTCTCCATCCGTCCTTTGGATCTGTCTCTGATGGCACTCTCGTGCCGCTCTTTTCCTGCGATGCACACAAGCTCATGAGCCAAACCTTGTCGACAACACCCTCTGCCTGCCATGTGATGGCCAAGCCATCGGGGTCTGTGTGCAATATCGACTGTAAGTATTGCTTCTATCTCGAGAAAGAGAAGCTCTACCCGGACGCCCAGAGCAGCTGGCGCATGAGCGATGAAGTCCTCGAGCTGTACGTGCAGCAATATATCGAGGCCCAGGACGTGCCGGCAGCAAATTTCGCCTGGCAGGGCGGCGAACCCACGCTCCTTGGTGTGGATTTCTACCGTCGCGCCGTCGAACTGCAACAGAAGTATGCCAATGGCAAGACCATCACAAATGCCTTTCAAACCAATGGCATTCTGCTGGATGATGAGTGGGGCGAATTTCTCTCCGAGAACGAATTCCTTGTCGGGCTCTCAATCGATGGGCCAAGACCATTCCACGATCGATATCGAGTCGACAAAGGACAGAAACCCACATTTGATCGGGTGATGGCCGGTCTCGATGTGCTCAAGAAACACAAGGTTGAGTTCAACACGCTGACGGTCCTGCAGAATCACAACGCCGATCATCCCGTCGAGATCTATCGATTTCTGAAGGAGATCGGCTCAGGGTTCATGCAATTCATTCCGATCGTCGAACGTGTCGCGGACGATCCCGGTCCCGAGGGTCTTGAGTTAGTCGATCCGACCCACGAGGGGGGTGCAAAGGTTGCACGCTGGTCGGTCGGGCCGACTCAGTATGGACGATTCCTCTGCGGCGTGTTTGATGAGTGGGTCCGTCATGACGTAGGCGAGGCATTCGTACAGATATTCGATGTCAGTCTCGGCAGTTTCCTCGGGCAGGATGCAAGTCTGTGCATCTTCGCCGAGAAGTGTGGCAAGGCGTTAGTCATCGAACACAATGGGGATCTGTATTCCTGCGACCACTTCGTCTACCCTGAATACAATATCGGGAATGTGGCAGATCTTTCGATCCGTGATATGGTCGCCTCAGAAGCACAGACGAAATTTGGTGACGACAAGAAGGACACGTTGCCAAAGTACTGTCGCGAATGCGACTTCCGTTTCGCCTGTAACGGCGGGTGTCCAAAACAGCGTTTTGAACGAACGCCTGATGGCGAGGGGGGGTTGAACTATCTATGCAAGGGCTACAAGATGTATTTCGCCCATATTGCCCCCTATATGCAGTTCATGGCCAACGAACTGCGGCAGCAACGTCCAGCCCTCGCGGTGATGGAGTGGGCGCGCCGGCGTGACGAGGCACGAACTCCGAGCAAGGTTCCAGGGCGCAACGACCCGTGTCCCTGTGGCAGTGGTCGCAAATACAAGCGCTGTTGCGGGACAAAGGCAGGTGCTTCGGCCGCTGCGGCGAGCTGAACCTCAACCTTACGCAGTCAGCGGTATCAAACACCCGGGAGAGGGAAGAGGAGATCGATATGATCGACATTCAACTGCAGCGTGAGCAGCAAAAAGCGGTGATCACCGTCGATGGCAAATTGTTCACCGAGTATCGTTACGGGCACTTCACCTGCCGTCCGTGTCTATACCCTGTGCAGACCCCGGCAGGAACCGGCCTGACCCGTCACTATCCCTTTGCCGAAGTTGATGGCGAAAACCAGGATCACTATCACCACCGCAGCATTTATACGGCGCATGGTGAGGTGAATGGCTTCAATCTCTGGGATGAAAATGTGAAGGGTCTTGGCCACGGCTCCATGCTTCAGCGTGGTGAACCTGTCATCGGTCTGGCAAACAATACGGCGCAGATCGATGGCATCGTTGATTGGTACGGGCCGTCGGGGCAGCCGTTGCTGGAAGAGCGTCGCACTCTTCAGATTCGAGCTGAGGACGATCTGCGTATCGTCGACCAGCGCAGTGAACTGCGTGCCGTACATGGCGATGTCACCTTTGGGGATACGAAAGAGGGTGGCATGTTCGCCATCCGTGTCCCAACCTCGATGGATGCCAAGGACAAAGGCCGCATCGAGAATTCAGAGGGAAATGTGTACGAAAATGGTGAGGGAGAGGAGACGACCTGGGGGGTTCCAGCCGCATGGGTTGATTACTCTGGCCCCTTGCCCGATGGCAGCGAGTGGGGCCACACCGTCATCGACCACAAAGACAATCCGTGGCATCCAACCCACTGGCATGTTCGTGGCTACGGTTTGTTTACGGCCAATCCCTTTGGCCTGCACGATTTCAAGAAGGACGAAAGTGTCGACGGCAGTTGGACGATCAATGGCGGCGATGTCGCCGCCAGCCAGTTCCGCCTGATCATTCATCCGGGCCGGGGTGTGGATGCAGACCCCCGCATCCGTAAATTAATTGACGCCTACCAGAACACCGGTTCTTGAAGGGCCTGCTAACGAAGCAAGGTCATGCGGCGTGTCTGCACGCCCTCCGCTGTGGTGGCGCGATAGAAATAGATCCCTGATGCGGCAGGTTGGCCCAGATCGTTGGCGCCAAACCATCGCAGTGCATGTTGTCCAGCTGCCAGTTCATCATCAATCAGCAGGCGGATGCGCTGACCCAGCAGATCAATGACTTCGACGCGCACGGCACCGGGGCGGGTCAGCGTCAGGGGGATCGTCGTTTCAGGATTGAAGGGATTGGGGTAGTTCTGGGCGAGATCAAAGTCTTCCGGCAGCGATCCACCAAGATTCAGAACTCGTTCGGCGATATTTCCGGCCCGATCGCGGGCCCGCATTGTAACAACGCCCGTCACATTGGGGGAGATGGTCAGCCACTGGCCATCGAAATCAAAATCAGCCAACAGCGGTGTTTCATCGACCCAGAAGGTAACCGCATCCATGCCGCTGCCAGCATCGGTTAGCTGTAGCCGTCGCTGATCCTCAGCCGCCGCCATAATCTTCGGCGCCACGTGGTCGGCAAGCAGAGCATAACGACCCAGGACTGCGATGGACTGGGTCACCGAGTTCGGCAGGTGATTGCCTCCCATGAAGACCCATGAACTGCTGGTGCCATCGAAACGATAGAGATCTCCTGGCAGACCGGTTGTGGTCAGCTCCAGGACGGTTGGACTGAGCAGTTCTCGGGTCGCATGCACTTCAAATCCAGCACTCACTGGTGTCAGTTCGGCGGTGACGGCAACGGCAGAGGGGATGAGGACGACGAGGGTCTCCTCACCGAAGCTGCCGGGTGTCACATGAAGCTGCGCTCCACCGCCAGCGACGATGCGGCCAGCACCGACGCGGGTCGTGCCAACATGGATGCTGAGACTGTCCTTATAGAGGGTCTGGTCCTGCAGGGCGAGAGCGAGAAACTCGATCGTGCCCTCCATGCCGAGGGTGAGTACGTGCGAGCCGTTCCAGATACCATTGCCCAGATCCTCAATCAAGACATCTGTCCACTCGTCAATCTTGCTGCGCAATCGGGGTGCGGACATGGAGGCAGGGCTGTCGATCACATACAGATTGAGAAAGTCGGGCTGGATCGGATTCGGAATGATCGCCAGATCAAAGCCATCTCGCTGGACACCAGCGGATCCATCATCTGGCAACACCTGCAGCAGCAGACGGGTCTCGGCGACAGAGCCGTCGTTGGCATTGGCCCGTAGTGTGATCAGATGTGATCCCGTCACGGCCAATATGTCACCCGAAATATTGAGGTCGCCTGTCTGGGCGTCGATCTCAAGGCTCACGCCGATCGCCGCACTTGCCGTCCACTGCAGAGCCGATCCGTCCGTGCCAGCTGACACCAGCAGTTGCGACGGCGTCAGCGACAGCAGTGAGTCACCGATCAAGGTGACAGATTCGGTCAACTCGACCAATTCGAGACTCGGGGCTGCGAAGGCGATCTGAACTCCGATGAGTCCCTCAACGACAATGTTGCCAAAGGCATCAAGGCCACGGATCGACAGGATCTCCGCGCCGGTGGCATCTGCATCAGCGAGTACGACGACACGTCCCGATACGGCATCGACATAGGCCTGCGTGTGTTCGCCACCGCTAAGTTCCCATGCCAGGTCACCGTAGGAGGCACCCTGAAGATAGTCGCCTAGATCCAGGCTCTGGTTGAAGGCACCGGCCTCCACTGCCAGAGTGGGCAATGACGACAGCTGAATCGCCGGATTCTGCCCAGTATCAGGAGGCTCAGGATTGTCTGGCGGATCGTCGCCATCGATACCGAGGACGACGACCTGTATCAGTCCTGTTGTTGAGCGTCCCGTCGGGTCGGTTGCCTCCAGGCCGATCTGAAAGTCCCCGGAGATCGAATCAGAGGCGCTGATGGACAACACATGTGAGACCTCGTCCACGCGTACTTCGAGACCTGGTGCACCGGTGGCACGCCAGCTCATCTGCTCTGAGTCGTGATTGAGGTCCAACACAAAGGCATCCAGATCGATGGAGGCGTCGACGCCACCTGCAGGCAATTCAATCGCCGGTAGGGAAATCAGCAGGGGAGTGCCGTCGACGGGTGCACTGAAAACGAGTAGATCAAAGTTTGACTGTTCGCCACTTGGATCTGACACGATGAAACGGAGCGTTTCAGTGCCCTCGAAGCTGTCGGGTGCCGTGATGAGCGCAGCACCGGACGCACTCATTTGAACGAGCAAGTCGCTACCGATCTCGGTTTGCCAGCTCCAATTCAGATCATCCAGTGAATCGTCAGGGTCGGAGGCGAACGCCGCCAGGTCGACGACACTTTGCTGACCGGAGACCAGACCGAGTCGGTCCGGCGGACTCAGAAATTCGGGTGCCAAAGAGGCGACAACGGTTACCGTCAGCAGACTTGTCGCGATCTCACCTTCGGCGTCGGCTGCCTCGAGTTGAATCACTTCGCTGCCGAGCCAGGACGCTGGCGCCGTAACAATCATCAAGTCACCACGCTGCTCAATCTGGACGAGTTCATTTCCGCTCCAACTTACAGACAGAAACTTTGCGTCCTGCTCAGCATCACCAAAAATGTTGGCCAGATGCAAGGTCGAGTCCTGCTTCCCACGCGTCAGCTGAAGATTCGGCGACAACAGAGCCGTTGGCGGATCGTTCAGCGGCGTGACGGACAATTCAAGATCCGTTGTGTCACTGTACTGATACTGGTCGAGGACAGTGAGTCCGATGAGGGCCGTCCCATGCCAGTCTTCGGCGGGTGTAATCGTCGCCAGCCACGGTGGACCGGTGATCTCGACACGAACCGTCGGTGGTGCATCGACTTCCCAGGAAAGTCGCGAGGCTGGCGTGTCAGGGTCCTGCAGATAGGCCGTCAGATCCAACTCGTAGGCTACATCTTCGACGGTGATCAGAGGCGCAGGGGCCGTCAGCGTGGGACCTGCATTCACGAAGATGTCGACCACGGCAGAGCTGACCTGTCCATCTGGATTGGTCGCCGTAATGGTCAGTCGTTCCCAAGGCGAGATGCCAGATGGGGCACGAACAGTCAGGATCGATGTTGCCGCGTCGATTTCCAGGCCGAGACTACTACCGCCGGAGACCTGCCACTGGATGTCAGAAGGCCCGTATAGAGGATCGAAGAGGGCATCTGCAAGTCGAAAGGTGGTTGAATCCACCTGGCCTCGAGCAAGAACAAGCTCTTGCGGCAGGCCTTCGATTCCGATTCCCCGAACAATGATGCTGAGGGGAGTGATGAAGCGGAATGCATCGCTCGAGCCATCGGGTAGGAACACACGAGTTTCGCGCAAGCCCGTTTCGTCGATCCGTACATCGGTCGCTATGGCAGGGGCTTTGGCACGCAGACGAAAGGTCGCGACGCGGCCGATCCCACGATCGCTGGCGCGCACGACGCTGTAATCGATCTGCTCTCCAAGCGGCGAGGCTGCCGGGTCACCAGGTTCCAACCAGGCATTGCGGAAGACTTCACCATTGGCGAGAAAACCACCACGGGCAAAGGGCTGAAATCCTGCAATCCCTGGTTCCTGATCTTCCTCGACGATCTCGAAGATATCCTCGTCAAAGGTCAGGAAGATCGCCGCGCCGGAGATCTCACTGCCTTCGGAGTCGACCCACATTTCCACATCGATGAGGTCGCCCACAAGAACCGATGTCTGACTCACGCCCACATTGGCGTGACGCAGTTGCAACTGTGCAGCCATCAGGGGATCGGTCAGGAGGCCAAGAAAGAGCAGCCCCGTAAAGATCAGCAGGGCAGCAAAGCCCCGCGGCCGCATAGGATGTCGTGCCATAGTCCATTGACTCCGGTTCGAGCCGGGCAGCGCCCGGTCCAGGGCCATCCATCCTGGATGGTCCAGCTCTGATTCCCGCGAAGAGAAGCGCTTACCGCTCGTAGGGCTTCCCAGCCCTTGGCGAGGCAAACCACGTGCCACACCATGAAATCCCCGGGAGATCGTCACGACTGCTCACTGTAAGCCGTTCATCTGGCAAGAAGGGAGGAAAGGATCGCACCCGGGGGGCAATCCTTTCCCATTGTCAGGCAGATGAACCCCCGGTTCCCGTATTCCTCAGAGAGAATGTCCGTGGCACTGCCCTTGCTATCTGGTTGTGTGGAAGTCCGAGGTTCCAGGCGGGACCTCGCTTCCAGTGGGTGCACGATAGACCCGCACACTCAGAGCCGTCCCGCAGGATGCGGGGCACGCTGCTACTTCGATTCGGCTGAAGGCCACTCGAGTAGACAGCCCACCTCCCCAGTTGGGAGGTTCACCTTCCGACGGAGTGGAGGGCGACAAGTGAACCCTCAGAGCTGCCTCAGACTGCCGACGCATCCTACGTCGCCGGCGATCCCTGCGGGCCCCGCTGCCCGACTGCGCCCGACCCTGGGCCTGCATGCAGTCCTGGGGCAGGCGGTGCTGGCGATCGCTGTCTGTGTGGTTCTGGCCGAATACGCGCAGGCGGCACAGCCGACGCTGGAGAATCGCACACCCACGGGGTTCTCGGTCACCGATTCGACGACGAAGACTGATTTCGTCGAAGGCACGGAGGTTACCGTCCGCGTCGATCTCAATCAGGCGGCAACTCCGACCTACCCCGTCATCGGACATTTCCACAATCTTGAACGAGCGACCGCCCTCAACAGCGACGATATCGATGGGCTGCACGCAGATATCGCCGTTGCAGACGGCGGCGTCGTACATATGGCATGGATCGGTTCCGTCGTGGAAGGCACCGTTTCGACACCCGTCTACTATGTCAACTACACACGCAGCAACGACAATGGTGTCACCTTCAATACGGCCGTAAGCATCAGTGGTTCGCTGCGTTTTGACCTACTCACCGCCGATGGCGGTGGCACGTCCTTCTCCACAATTGATCTGGAGATCGACAGCCGCGGCAATCCACGAGTCGTATACGCATTCGATGCTTCACCAGACGGTCGCACCGCGGCGTTCAATAGCACGCCAAACAATATCTATCTCAACTATTCGCAGAATGGCGGTGCCAGCTGGCTGCCGGCAGACAATGCGATTCTCGTCAATGACTCGACCTCGACTGGTAACACGGAGGGGCGAGCCAGCGCCTTCCCACGTATGGCCATCGACGAGCGCGACAACATCTATGTCAGCTATGTGCGCGGAACGACTGCTTTAGCCGATGATATCATGCTGGCGCGCGTCGACCGCAGCACCAGCCCCTTCACTATGACCGCCGTGTCAGGCTTGAATGGTGGTGTGCGACTCACAGAGGATACGGAGCGCCAGACCGGCCCGGACGTCGTGCTTGGCACTGGCGACGTGCTGCATGTGATGTACTTCCAGGACGATGCGACTCCTGCCACAAGTCAGATTGAGCACAAGACGCTGCTGGCAGACGACTGGGACGATGCGAGTGCTTTTGGTTGGGACCAGGATGTGGCTGGCGCTGCTGTTGATCTGTTCGATCCCACGCCTGGTGGCAATGCGGCACTCAATACGGATGTGACTTTTCTGTTTCCGACGGCGCTGGTAGACACCATTTCTACGCCGGATCGGATCTATGCGTTCTACAAGTTCGGTGACGCCACACTGGAAAGCGTCGCCTACAATTTCTACGACTACGACCATGCCAAGGCAGGTGGTGGCAACTGGAATACGGGCCAGGCTTCGACGGTCTGGAGCACTGCCGCGAGTCCGATTTTCTCCAGTGGTGATCTGCAGACGAATATTGAACTCGAGTGGGAACTGGTCGACCGCGTCTCAGCGGTCCTGGACGATCGTCGCCCGGACAAGGGCGAGATTCATATTGCTTTCAGTGCTGGTTATTCAAATACGGCTGGCGCCGTCGCCGGTGAGCAGGACATCTACTACGGTTACTTCAACGGAAATACGTGGACACTGCCCGAGAAGGTCGGCGATGATGACGCGGGGACCATCGACGGGATCGCGGCGGCCGACGTTTTCCTGCAGGCGCCCATGCTCGCCAAGCGCCCAGGGGACGAGAACATCTACATGTCCTTCGTCGGTGGGACGGCAGAAGGTTATGGTGTCGACGATAGCTTTGATGCGGATCAGCACGCCTATTACAAAGTCCTTGGACGCGCCGTCGCTTCAGAAGATGAATCTGTGCCTGTCGGAGCCTATCAATACAATCTGACCTACTCACCTGTGCTGGCGCACGATGCGACGACGGATATCGAGAACAATGCTGTCTACGTGCACGTTGCCGACAATTCTGACGGATCAGGCCTCGGTGCGGCAGGGCGTCAGGCTGACGGCTTTCTCGCAGGAGACTGGGAGAATGTCGGCACGAGTCTACAAGACAATGACAAATACTTCGAAGGACTGATCAACGAAGACACGGCGTCAGACCATGAGTGGGGGGACGATGATGACAAGATCGGTCTTCTCGTCAAACTGAACATCCTTGGTTCAGACTCAGCGTCGAATCTGCAGTTGATCACGTCGTCCACTGCTTCCGATGCAGGGACTGGACAGGGTGCCAGGACGATACGAGTTGGCACCGCGCCGCAGGTGTCTCTGGCGATCGGTGATTTCTTTCAGCTCGGTGCCGAAATCGACATTGTCGACGCAAATCGCGCCCCTTCGTTGGCGCTTAGCCAGCCCGATGGCAACCTCGACTCTGCCAATACATCCTACACGATTCGCTATGAGCTGACGGACGTGGACGATGACTTCGGCAGTGGTCTGCAGGCGTCACTCTATTTTGCCGAGAGTGGAGCCCTCAACACGGTTCAGGACATTCGCATCTTCGGCACCCTCATCGCTGATGAGAATGACGACTCAAGTGTGAATGCCGTGGGTACGAACGATTTCCTTGAGGGGACGTCGCAATCCTACCTGTGGGATGATCCGCCGGACGCCCTTAAGAGTCTTCTTTTTGCATCGATTTTCCAGGTGCCGGATGGTGACTACTACATCTACCTGGTTGCCGATGATGGCAAGAATCCTCCTGCTTTCGTCGTCAGTCCGGGGGCGCTGACCATGCGCCACAAACCACTCGTGCAATTCGTCGATCCCATCGGTATAGATATCGTCGACACAGGGATCCGCACGGGCAGCAACGCGAATCCCTATGACTTCGACTTTTTCGTCCGAGACTTCGACGACCAAGGCAGCACGCAGGTGGCGCTCTTCTATTCCGCCGTGAGTGGATTATCGTCGGTTTCTGTCAGTGGCACATATCCGAACCAGCGCTTTGCACTGGGAAAAAGTGTCAGCGGTGCACGGGCCACCTTTATCGAAGGCACGACGGATCTCAATAGTGCAGATGTGGAGTACAGTTGGGACGTGACGGACTCGGTTTTCGTCGATGGTGATTCGAGTATCGTCTCCGAGGGGCAGTACTACCTCTATCTGGTTGCCTCTGATGATGATTTTGTCACCGTGGGGCAGAGCGAAGGGCAGCTGTCTGTCAGGCACTCGCCGTCGCTCACATTCTACGATCCACCGAAAGACACGCATCGCCAGATCAACTCTGGCAGCCAGGCCGTATACACTCTGCAGTGGCAGAAGGGGCCGGGGGACGCGGACTTCGATGACGATGCGACGATCGATCTCTACTACACGACGATCAGTCCTCTCACTGTGAACTACGAGGGATTCCCTGATTCCCTGTTGTCAGATGCCGACACCCATCTCATCGATACCGGGCTGAGCGAAGACGGTGACGATGGTGCCAGTGACATGTATGTCTGGGACTTTCGCAGCGTGGCGACGGACGTTCCTGCCGATGGAACGCAGATCTGGATCTACGGACTGATCAGCGACAGCAGAGGCAATCAGAACGCGGAACTCGGCGGGGCACTCACGGTCGATCACGACCCAAGGATCGTGCTCCTGTCCTCTGACCTAGATAATCTGGCCAGTTTCGAGCAGAACGATGTCCTGCGCCTCCGTTGGGACGACTATCTCGTGGATGATGGGGTTGGGACGGATGATGCCCACATCAGACTGTATGCGAGCACTCAAGCCTCTGGTTTCTTTACCACACTCGCCGACCTGGAAGCTGATGTCGGGGGTGGGTCGACGTTCCTCATCAACAGTACGGATGGTACGCTGTCGGGTCATAGGTCGATCCGCGAGAGCGATGCCGATTTCTACGACTGGAATACGAGACTCTTCGGTCCTGCCGGCTCGTATCTCATCTATTCAGCCATCAGTGTGGATGAGACCTTCGTAGACAACACACTTTCGACCTTTGACGTCTCGAGCTCTGCTCTCACGATCGGTGGTACCGCCACACCGCCGAATGTCGGATTGAGTCCGACAGACGCAGCCGTCGCCATTGGCGACACACTGACACTCGATGTCATGGTGCAGCACCCCAGCAATCTGAACCTTATTCAGATCGTTATCGATCTGAACAGCAGTGACTTTACGATTCTCGATCAGGGCGATCCGGGAGTCGTGCCATTTATCGATCTCGACAATGTCTTCACCGGTTCCACGCCGATAGAGAATCAGGTGGTAGGCAATCAACTTCGCTTCGCCAAATCCTCTTTCGTTGGGGAACTGGTCGGGACCGCCGCCGAGCCCGTCGCCCTGGCGAGGGTGCAACTGATTGCACGTACGACACTGACCGGCGCGCCGAGTGTCGCCTTCTCGAATTTTGATACGGGTACCGTCTTTGGCCTGGTCGGACAGGGTGAGCCCCTCGACTTCAACGATGGTCTGACCTTGGCCGATGCGGATCTGACGAGATTGAGTCGTGGTTCGATCACGGCGACAGTAGAGCTCGAGGGTCACACGGCTCCACTGGGGTCCGGTGACCACTCCACACTTCTCGATATCCATCTGCGCGTGCCAGGGAGCACGATAGATATCGACGATGCCAAGTTCATCGCCGCCAACGATGCAGATCTGAGCACGACGGATACGGTGGAAGTTTCCACCGATGCCGCAGGCGCGCTGACCCTGGTCAGTGTTCCTCCCGGTCGTTATGTGCTGACCGTGAAAGACACAAGCCACGTGAGTGGCCGATCGGATACGATCATTGTTCGCAATGGCGAGACCATCGACATCGTGTCCTCCGTCTCTGGCGCATTGGAGGTGCTCGGATTCTTTGGGTCAGACCTACGTGGTGATCCCACATCCATCCTGCCCTCTTCCGGGGCACAACTGATCGCCGGCGATGTGAGCGAGGACAATGAAATCAACGAGGACGACGTCAATCTCATCATTGCTGCGTGGGGCACGAATGCCGCGCTGCCGAGTTTCGAGCAGGCGGACGTCAACAACGATGATATCGTCGGCGCTTCTGACCTGACCGTGACAACGTCGAACTTCGGCAACAGCGAAGGATTTGGTGCACCGCCGGTCTACAAAACGACTCGTGCGGTAAACAACGATCATGCGCAGTTGGATCTACGGGTCATCGGTGGGCCACCGGGCAGTGCTCTGCGCCCTGGTGATCTACTAGGTATCGAGATAAACGCCGTTGGCCTTGGGCAACTCGCCGGCTATGAGTTCGAACTGGGTTTTGATGAGACGCGTCTGCAACCACTGACTGAACGCACAGAGCGTGGCGACATCTTTGACGCCAATCCCCACGGCAGCGTCTTCCAGACGCGCGTGGACGGCGAGCGCTTACTTGTGATCGGTTCAAGAGTCGGTAAGGATTGGGCTGCCAGTGGTGATGGTCGCCTACTACGACTGTGGTTCGAAGTCCTGCAGGAAAGCCCACAACTGGCTGACGGTCTGGAATTGGGCGAAGGCGTCCTACTCGATCCGAGCTATCAGAAACAGACGGTGTCGTGGCAGAAGAGCCTTGCAAGCCTCTTCCTGCCGCAAGAAACCACGCTGCAGGCGAACTATCCGAATCCTTTCAATCCGACGACGGTGCTGCCCTTTGCCCTCGACCGACCTCAGGATGTTCGCCTGGAGATCTACAATGTCCTCGGACAGCGTATTCGTACACTCGTGTCCGGGCCGATGGACGCAGGATTTCACACCCTCGTGTGGAACGGGCGCAACGACGTAGGACACCACGTTGCGGCAGGGCTCTACTTCACTCTGTTGGAGACCCAGTCAACTCGTCAGACTCGCAAGATGAGTCTGCTGAAGTAGCCCATGCGCGTGCTCCCGATCATCTGCCTGATCTTGGCTGCCCCAGTTTGGGCGGCAAAGCCGACCTTTGAGAATTCGACGCCTGTCGGGTTCGTCGAGGCGGATAGCACGACGACGGAGAACTTCGTCAGCGGTATCGACATCGGTATACGCGTTGATCTGAATCAAGCGGTGACCGATGAGTATCCGCTCATTGGTCACTTCCACAGCGTCGAGCGGGCCGAGCAACTGAGCGTGACGGACACCGATGGTGCGTGGGTCGATATCGCAATCGTCGATGTGGCTCCCTTTGGCACCAATGACAACATACCCAGCGAAGGCGTCACTCAGGCAGCCAGTCTCGTGACGGCGATCCACATGGCCTGGATTGAAGCGTCCGTATCCACAACGGGGCCTGTCTTTACGGGTGGATCGACCCCCGCATATGAGGTCTACTACGCTCGCAGCACGGACGGCGGGGCGAGTTTCAGCACACCTGTGACTGTTTCGTCGGGTCTGAGCTACTACGTCCTGACCACAGACGTGAGCGGCAGCTCGTTCTCGACACTCGATCTTGAGATCGACAGCGGCGGCAATCCTCGGGTTACGTATGCCTTCGTCACGACAGCAGATCGGAGTGCAAACCGCAACGTCTACTTCAGCTATTCGACTGACGGTGGGAACGTTTGGGAAACACCCCTCAGAGTTAATGATCTGGGTACGATCGGCCAAGGGGGAGAGGCCAGTGCTTTTCCGCGCATGGTCATCGACGATCGAGACCGAATCTTCATCGCCTACGAGCGTGGTACAGACGCCGCAGCGGGTGACATCATGCTCGCCAAGGTGAACGGTAGCACGTCGCCCTTCAGCATGGAAGCGATTGGTTCTGTGGGAACCGTCGGCAGTGCAGGCGGTGTGCGGCTCACGGACGACACCAAGCGCCACAGTGGTGCTGATCTCGCGCTCGGAGATGGCGATGCACTGCATGCGCTGTATTTCTCCGACAGCGACGATCGTATTGAGCACAAACGACTGGAGACGGACGACAGCTGGCTTGATGTGAGCACCAACGGCTGGAGTCAGAATCTTGACGGTGCCGTCGTGGGGAGTTTTGTAGATGAGGCGGCAGGTAATGCGGCTCTGGACGTCGATGCCGACTACTACTTCCCGACAATCGTCGTCGATCGTCTTCGCGTTCCGGATCGTGTGTACTCGATCTACAAGTTCGCTGATGGCACGCCGATCGAAGGCATCTATCTCAATCAATACGATGACGATGGATCGCTGGGTGCTGGGGCAAGCTGGGGAACGCCGAGCACAGCGTGGAGTACGGGGGGCACGCCGCTGTTCGCCGATGGCTTGGGAAACTATGGCACCGAATTGGACTGGGAACACACCGAGCGTATAGCTGCCTTCGTGGATGACCGTCTCGAGGACGAGCGTGGCGACCTCCACATTGCCTTCAGTGCCGGCTATTCGGGCTCCACGGCGGATGAACACGACATCTACTTTGCCACCTACAATGGCTCGAGTTGGACGCTGCCAGAACTCGTAGCCGATGTCGACAGCGATGGTGCCGGGACGGAAGATGGCATCGCCAATACCGACATCTATCTCGGTAGTCCAGCGCTGGCGCAGTTGCCAGACACAGACAATATCTTCCTGGCTTTCATTGGTGGTACCGGTGAAGGTTATGGAATCGATGGCGTAACCGACGTAAATCATCATCCCTATTTCAAGGTGATCGGGCGAGACATCACCGACGAGGATGAGTCGATACCTGTTGGCGCCTACGAATTCACGTTGCGCTACAAACCTGTGAATCCGAATATGGGGAACGACCAACCCATCTGGGTGCACGCGGCAGATCCAACGGACGGAAGTGGTCTTGGAGCGAACGACAGAACGTCAGATGGCTTCCTGGCTGGTTCATGGGAACGTGTGGGCACATCTCTGCAAGACACGCAGAAGCGTTTTGAGGGACTGATCGACGACAGCAGCACGGACAGTCGCGAGTGGGGCGACGAGGACGACAAGGTCGGTCTGCTCGCCAAACTCAATATTCTCGGTAGCGATTCATCATCCAATCTGCAACTGATCAGTGGCAGCTCTGCCGCCGAACGGAGCATTCTCGTCGGCACGGCACCCACCGTGTCCCTTGTGGCGGGTGCCTACTTCCAATTGGGTGCAAATATTGATATCGTGGCGGCCAACAGCGCACCGACGGTGGCGATCAGTGATCCAGACGGGTCCGGAGATACGGCCAATACATCCTACGTGATCACTTATGATCTGAATGACAGCGACGACGCCCTCTCTGGCTTATTGGATGCCGCATTTTACGCCTATCCATCGGCAGGGCTACGCACGGTGCAGGACATCCGCATCTTTGCGACCCTGATTGCCGACCAGAATGATGTCTCCGCGCGAAATGCTGCCGGTACGGATGATCTGACGGAGGGGTCGAGTCAGACCTACACCTGGGACGAGCCTCCGTCCGCACTGCAGACGGGCGCCCTGTTCGCATCGATTCAGAAGGTCCGATCCGGGAGCTACTACATCTATCTCGTCGCCGAAGACGGTGACAATCATCCGGTCTTTGCCGTGAGCCCTGGCAAGGTTGAAATCATACACGCACCCGTTGTAGTGCAGGTGGATCCGATTGCTGCTGATACTGTCGACTCCGGTGTCCGAACCGGTCTGCTCGCCAGTCCGTATGACCTTGATTTCACTGTGGTTGACTACGATTCAGAAGCACGTGTTCAGTTGTTTTACGCTGCCGTCACTGGCATCAGCTCTGTTTCGGCGTCCGGCACATATCCAAATCAGTCCTTCGTCCTGGGCAAGAGCCTGTCAGGCGTGCGCGGCACAGCCATCACAGCCTCGACCACTCTATCAGGCCATGAGCGGGAATACTCCTGGGATGTTCGCGACCCGCTGATTCCACAGGGGGCGTACTACATCTACGCCGCCGCCAGCGATTCGATCTCGGTTACGGTGGGTGTCTCGGCAAATCGCCTCGATGTTCTGCACTCACCACGCTTCACGTTCTACGAACCGGCGCGCAACACGCAGCGGGAGATAGATTCTGGCTCACAGCCCATCTATACGATCCAGTGGCAGAAAGGGCCGGGGGACGAGGATCTCGACGATGATGCCACGATCGATCTGTATTTCACGATGGTAGACCCTGTCACAAAGAACTACAGTGGGACGGATCCCACGGATCTACTCGACTCGGGTGACGGCAATGCGCAGCTGATCATCGATGGGCTGAGTGAGGATGGCGAAGGACCAGATGACTTCTACACATGGGATCTGAGAACGCCACCCAACGCGGTGCCTCAGAGTGGTGTGCGGGTGTGGCTCTACGCCGTCCTGGACGACGGCAATGGCAATGAGCGGGTGAGTGTTGGTGGCTCTCTGGTCATCAATCACAATCCCCATATCCTGCTCACTTCCAGTCTTCCGCAGATCAGTCAGGGAGACATCGTCCGCATCGCATGGGACGATTACCTGGTCGACGATGGCACGGGAACAGACGATGCTCACATTCGGCTTTACGCTTCTCGTACAGATACCTATTCGACGCTGACGACACTCGAGACCGACATCATTGGTGCTGGTGGCAGTGATGAGGTCCACCTGGTCAATTCGAGTGATGGCACCTCGTCCGGGACGATTCAGAGCGTCCGGGAGGACAGCAGCAACACATTCCGCTGGGACACACGCACGCCGAGTTTCTCGCTACCTGAGGGAACCTATTCGGTCTATGCGACGATCAGCGCCGATGAGACCTTCATCGACAATTCGCTGGGGCAACTCAGCCGCTCGGTGAATGAGCTCGTCGTCACTGGATATTCTGGCACGAGTCCCAATCTCGGTCTGAGCCCAAGTCGTCTGCGCGCCAGTGTGGGTGATACCCTGCGATTTGACGTCTTGGTGCAGTCGAGTGGTCTGACAGCCCAGGTCGTGAGTGCCGTGATCTCCGTGAACCCGACCCTGTACGATATCGTCAATCCCACGAGCCCCTTCACCGATGCGGATGAAGTATTCGCTTCCGGAACGGTGATCGAGGACACGACGATCAACGATGCCGTGCGCTTTACCAAACAGGATCTGAGTGGCGAAATCATCGGTAGTGACGATGATCCCGTGCGACTCGCACAATTTGCCCTTGTCTTAAAATCCGGATTCTCAGGTCTCAAATCGCTGCAATTTGATCCGGCCGAGGCGAATTTGAGCCTCTCTGGCAGCAGTGTGCCGCTGAATGCCAGCAATGGCATGTCGACGAAGAATGCGCTGATCGAAGCCGTCGCTCGTGGCCGAATCCTGACAACGGTGCTGTTGGAGGGGAGGTCGCCACCGATCGGCGATGGCGATCATGCCAGTCTGCTCGACGTACATCTACGTCTGCCGGGTAGCACAATCGACATCACGGACGCGGTTTTTCTGAGTGCCAATGACGATGATCTGGCCACGACGGATACACTCGAAGTACAGACGGTTGCGTCGGGGGATTTTGTCCTCGAGGAGATCCCTCCCGGACGCTATGTCCTGACGGTAAAAGACACGAGTCATGTGAGTGGCCGCACGGATACCCTCACGATTCGTGGTGGTGAAACCATTCGATTGAATGGCGCACGGATGTATGCATCTGATCTACGTGGTGATCCCTCGCTTCTGCTGAGTCAGGATGGTCATCGATTGTTCGCCGGTGATGTAACCGAGGACAATGAGATCGACGAGGATGATGTGAATGCCGTGGACGCGGCATGGGGTACAGATTCAGGCGTTGATCGATTCGAAGAAGCGGATATCAACAACGATGGCCGTGTCGGTGTGGAAGATCTCGCTGTGACCATCTCGAACATCTCGAGTCTGACAGGTTTTGGTGCACCCCCGGTGTTCAAGGGGCTGGAGCAAGAGGTAAGACTGGAGCTGCAAGCACCAGACCGTGCAGGAACGCCATGGAGGATGGGAGATGAAATCGACCTGATTCTCTACATTCGGGGAATTCGCGATCTGGTGGGCTACGATGTGCACCTGAAGTACGACGAGGGCGAATTCGATCTGGTGGCGGCAGCGGATGGCGGCGTAGATGTGGGTCGGATCTTCAGCGAAAGTCCGGATGGCTGGTTCACGCATCATGAGATCGGCCACGGCCGTGCAGAATTCGCCGCGGTTCGGCGCGGACGACGCTGGTCTGCTCATCAGGACGGTGAGCTGGTGCGGTTTCGTATTCGCCTGAAGGAGGATGGTTTCCCAAGGTCACTGCAGGTGTCGGCGGGCAAACTGCTTTCTTCGCAGTATGCCTCAACGCCTCTGGAGATGTCCGGGGATCCTCGAATTCTGGCGGCACCGACGGTATTTCGTCTGGGCGCCAATCATCCCAACCCCTTCAATCCGTCGACGGTGATTCCCTTCGATATCCCGGCTGCACAGGATGATTTCGCACCCGTATCGGTGTCGGTGTTGATCTTCAATGCCCTGGGACAGAGAGTTCGTGATCTGTTGGATGGTCCTATGGTGCCTGGTTTTCACCGTGCCACCTGGGATGGGCGTGACAACAGCCGTCGCCCTCTCGGCACAGGCGTCTACTTCTATCAGGTGCGCGTTGGACAACAGTTGCAAACCGGCAAGATGACCATGCTGCGCTGAGGCGACGCATTTCGCCGGCCCTCCGTATATTGGTGCGAACGCTGCTGCCGCGGTGCCTACTTGTCGCCGTGACCAAGAGTCAGCGACCTGCTCACCAGACTACGACCTGACACAATGATCGGTTTCGGATCTCTTGCCATCGACCGGGCCTCGCTGCGTTTCGTGGCGCTCTTTGCCCTGGGACTCGCGTGCCTGGGAAGCGTCTTCGAGGCGGCTCCTACCGTGTTTCAGCAACTCTACATGCTGCCCGTTTCGCATCTTTCGACAGCGCTGTTACAAGCGGTCACCGTCGATGCGATCCTCGATACAAGCCATCTTGGTGATGGGTTCTGTGAGCTCGCAGTGAGTCGGATTCTCTATCGTATCACCTTCGACTGCACCGGGATTTTTGCGGTATTAGCTTTCACGTCATTGACCCTGGCCTACCCTGCGACATGGCAGCACAAGGCATCGGGGCTGGCCTTGGGACTGCCAGCCATCTTCGCATTCAGTGTTCTCCGCATTGCTGTGCTTGGCGTCGTGGCGACAATCGAACCAGACTGGATCGAGATTTTCCACGTCTACGTCATGGAATTGGCCACCCTCGGATTCATGCTCTTCACCTGGACCTACTGGCTGGGGCAGGTGCGCCATGCTTGACCGTGACCTGCTGCGCGAACCACTGATTTTTCTGGTTCGCTTCGCTCTTGTCGCCGGTGTTCTCTACCTCTTGCGATCGAGCATCTCCTCCATCTATCTGTCCATGGTGACGACACCGGCAAACTGGCTTATTGGTGAAGAACCTGGCGCTGTGTATGTCCAGCAGGGACACGAACTGAGCCTCGTCTATCGCCACTTCGGTTTGCGCTTTGCCGTGCATGACATCATCTACCAGAATCTTCTGGTGGCGCTGGCCTTATTTGCCGCAACACGAGCGAACTTGATGTGGAAGCTACAATGGGGGGGAGTCGCTGTGGCGACACTTTGGGCAAGTCACGTAGCGAGTCTGTTTCTTGGAAGCCACGTGATCGTCTGGGACTTCCTCTGGAGTGTGCCTGATGATGTTCGCAAAGAGCTACTGCCCAAGGTCGCTGAACGGTTCCCAATGGAACGGGATTGGTTGTTCAGCAGGCTCTTTGGATTGTGGCACACGTGGGGACGGCAAAGCCTGGCCCTGGTCATCTGGACCTTGGCCGCAATGCCCCTCATTCAGCGGATGTCGGGGGGCAAGGCCCAGCAAGCGACTCGGGCTACATGAGTTTCTGTGGGTGTATCAGCCCTGCGACTCTAGGGGAGCTGAATCTGGCCGGGAGGTATCGCCGGGCCCGCAATGCCAAGACCGAGCTCGGTGACACCGATAAGCACGACCGTTACACTCAGAATGACGCTGAGGCCCACTGCACCGAGGCATATCCCGGTCATCATCTGCCGGCAGGTAGTGGAAAGACCATCCATGGCAGCGGAAAAAAGTTCCGCATGCATCCGATCGAAAATCGAAGTAGTAATCGCTTGAGACATCATAACCGGCTGCTTTCCCAATGACTTACATGAAAAGACAAGGCGCACGTTCCGTCGGCGCACTAAGTATCTACTGCAACTCGAGTGCCAGCGGTGTCTGCGTGAATCTCATCAAGATCGCCGTGCTTACCGTATCACTTGCCAGCATACCTGTTGGGGCCCAGACCTGGTCACAGCGAACGAGCACAACTGCCGATGATCTCTTTGATGTCGCCTTCAGCACGGCCTCCACGGCCGCTTCCGTAGGGGCAAACTCAGTCACCATCGCCAGTGGCGACGGTGGCACCACGTGGAGCGACGAGACCGTCACCTTCGCCGGCGGTGACACGCCAGATCTAAACGCCGTGTTCTCCAGCGCTGCGACGATTGTCGGTGTCGGCCAAGACCAGATGGGAGGCGACCCCGAGGCGGTCATCACGAGTAACGACTATGGTGCTACGTGGGTGGAGGTCTTGATTGCCAACCTGCCGCCGACCGACGCCAACCTAAACGACGGCCTCTTCGTGACTTCGACCAATGTCGTCGCCGTCGGCGACGCGATGGGGGGAGTAGGAGAAATCATTCTATCGGTTGATCGCGGTGCCTCGTGGACCAACCCCCTTTCGGGTCTGGCAGGCTTCAACGCCGTCGACTCGCGCGGCGCCCTGGTCGTGGCTGTGGGCGACAACATTCCTACCGAGATGCTCGCCTACAGCCAGGACAGCGGGTTAACTTGGCTTGCCGGGACGGGGCCGGGTGCAGGCCAGAACATGAATGACGTAGCCGCTGCGACGACCTCCTCGGCGGTGGCAGTGGGGCAGGCCGGTGTGATCCTGCGGACCACAGATTCGGGCGTGAACTGGGCCAACATTGCCTCGCCCACGGCAGACAATCTCAACGCCATCGATGGGACGACCAGTTTTCTGGTCGCCGTCGGTGCCAACCGTGCCGTCGTGCGTAGCATCGACTCCGGCGTCAACTGGATACTACCCACAACCCCACCGCCCGTTGGCGTTTCAGCGCTCAACGATGTGCAGTTTCTTGCGTCCAGTATCGTGCTCGCAGTGGGCGACAATGGTGAGATCTATAGCAGCAGTGATCGAGGCGATGTTTGGGTGACGCAGACGAGCACGACAACCGAAGACTTGCTTGCTATCGCCTACAGCGGCTTCAACAACACCCTTGTTGTCGGTACAACGGGAATGGTCCTGCAGAGCCTGGACCAGATCCCGACATCCGCGCCGATTCCATTTCAGAGCAAATGGCCTCTCGTGTTGCTGCTGGTCGGTGCCGGACTCGTCGCGCTGCGGCGATTACGAATGGCGTAGCTGTTGGCGGTGGCTTGTAAGCAGAAACGCAAGCAGGGCAACGACGTAGGCTGCGACGCCGAACCAGAAGGTTGTTGAAATCCCGTAGATCAGGGAGATCACGGCGGCCAGTACCGACGCGCAGACCGACATCGCCCCATTGATGCCAAACAGCCACGGTGAGATCTCATGCGCGTGTGCCATCGCCTGGCGCATCCCCAGGGGGAAGGCCATGCCCATGACGGCCCCCGCTGGAGATAGCAGTGCCACGGCGATGCCCACTCTGATCGTCAACGTCTGCTGGGTGAAATAGTCGACCGCTGGCAGCGTGACCCAACCTGTGGCGAACAGGACCACGGGAAGTACCAAAAGCCGTCGAGAGGCGATCTGAGCAAATCGTTCGACTCGGATTCGCCGTGTCAGCCAACTGCCAAATCCTCCCGACAACAGCAACGTGAAGAGCACGACGGACAGGCCGTACGTGGGATGGCCAAGAAAGACCGTGAGTCGCTGCATCTGAGAGATCTCGACCAGCATAAAACCGAGTCCGATGGCGCCAAAGAACACAAGGTGGGGCAACATGGATGGACTGATCGACGATGTCACAAACAGCGGTCCGATGGTGAATGCCAGAGACAGAACCACGACCACCGCCAGTAGGGCGCCGAGCATGAAAAGAGCGCGGCGGTTGGAGTCGAGATTGCCGCGGCCGACGAAGGCTCCTTCCATCAACTCGCTCGGTGGCAGCAGATTGTTGATAAAGGGTCGATCATCCGTTGGCGGTGAGATATCCAGACCATGAATCGACTGCGAACCTCCAAGTTGATCGCTGCGACCGATTTCCTCGAATGCCGGATCGAGTCCACCGCGTGGGCTCTGGACGATCTGGAAGCCCAGGTTCGCCGCGAGACTGTCGATGCTGTCCAGGTCGATTTGAGACAAGGGTGAAGGGCTCACGAGTAGCGTGCCGATGTCGTAGCGCGGCGCCGCTTCGGGCAGTCGAACGACACCCGGGGGGAGCCTGCGGATGTGACGCAGAACGACGATGTGGTCACCTGGGGTTACAGCACCTTCCTTCCTCAATGCAGCAGTGGCGAGGCCGTAGAGGCGATAGAACTCAGCAGGCAGATCACGGAAGTAATAGCGGGTGACAGAGAGCAGGCCCTGCGCCTGCAGACTCTGTAGGAATACACCCCAAGCTGCGGTCGTATAGAGAGAATTCTCTGTGAGGGCGAAGGCCCCCGCCGCTGTGCCAGCATAGGTATCGACGAAGGAAAACTGCAGGATACCGTAGCTGTCCTGTTGTCGAGCCGCAAAGCTGCGGGCATCGGCGGCGACAAAGCGCACACCCCGTTGCCGATCGAGATGCCCCGTGAAGTCGCCAAAGGGGCCATTGACTGCGTCGATGACACTTTTGTTGATCTCTACCGCCGTGATGGCAGGTTGGTCAAAGGCCAAGGCGGCCAGGACATCCCGTCCACCCCCTGCGCCGACGATCAGAACATGCGAGTCAGGACGCAGATAGTGGGCAATCGAGGCAATATCATGCTGCAGGTGCTCTAACCGCGACGGCTCGCCATCAAAGGCCGTAAGAAATGTGCCGCCTCCGGCATCATTCGTGAGCACCAGCTGATGCCCAATCCGATTGCCCTGGTACTTCGGACTCAATCCCCAACTGTGTAGATAAGATGGCTTCGTTGAATCACCCTTCACCGTGATGCGTGAAAAGGAGTTCCACTTTTCATAGAGAGGTGGGGCCTCTGCCTCCCCCTTTACCCACTGCAGCCGTAAGAGCGGTTCCTGATTGCTGACCTGATAAGCGCTGACAACGACGAAAACGCCGAGGCCCAAGCAGGACAGGCGAGAGATGATGACAGCCTTCGGTCTTGTCTCACGCGCCAGGAAACAGGCAGAAGCGATCGCTGCCAGCCAGGCGATCGCAAAAGCCGTGGTGATCCCATCGGTCATGCTGATCACAATTCCGAGTACAAGGCAGCCCACGGCTGCGCCGACGAGGTCGGCGGCATAGAGTGTCCCCACGCGCGCCGGAAATCGAGCCGGGTATCGTGTCAGAGCAAGGGTGATACAAAGGCCGCTGAAAACGAAGGGAATCGCCGCAACGACGTAGATAAAGGTGAGGGCATCGAGGGATTCCCAAGAGATCTCCGGGACAAAGCGGACACCCACAAGGGTCAGAAAACTCCCGACAATACATATCGCGAAAAGCAGCGACGATACGCCCATATGAAATGGGGTAAGGCGCTCGCGAAAGAAGCGCGGCGCGAGGAAAACGCAGACGGCACCGACTGTCGTGCCGAACATGGCCAGAGACACAGCCATGAACGCGAAGTGATGCCACATGGTGACGCTGAAGACCCGCGTCAGAAGAATCTCGTACATCAGTGTTGCCAGCGAGATCAGGAAGACGCCGACGTAGATCTCACTTCGTGTCGTCTCGCCATCGTGCAGGCGAGGCTGAGGATACCCCTCCACAGGCACTACTGCATCCTATAGTCGCTCGATGACCGCTGCGGCGAAGGTATTCGTGTCCAATTCACCACCAAGATCTCGCGTCTTCTGGCCGTCCTTCAAGGCCTGATCATAAGCGTCGCGGATACGCTCCGCACAGCGGCGGCACTCCTTGTCACCCCGGGTGTCGGCTATATAGTTGAGCATCATCACCGCTGACATGAGCAAGGCCAGTGGATTGGCTACGCCCTGCCCGGCTATGTCCGGCGCAGAGCCGTGTACTGCCTCGAAGACGGCATGAGACTCGCCGATGTTGGCACCGGGCACGACACCCAGCCCGCCGACGAGGCCGGCACACAAGTCGCTGACGACATCGCCGTAGAGATTCTCCAATAGCAGCACATCAAATTGCGACGGGTCTTGCACGAGTCGCATACAACCTGCGTCAATGATGGCTTCCTGGTATTCGATGTTCGGATACTCGCGCTCGTGTTCCTCTGCAGCCATGCGGATGAAGAGGCCATCCGTCAACTTCATGATGTTCGCTTTGTGGAAGACGGTGATCTTCTTGCGGCGACGCTGCGTCGCGTAGCGGAAGGCCCAGTGGGCGATGCGACGGCAGCCGCGCTCGGAGGCGACCTTCATGCTCATCACAACACCCGGTGTCACCTCGTTCTCCACACCGGAGTACAAACCTTCGGTGTTTTCGCGGATGATGACGAGATCCACATCTTCAAAACGTGTATCCACACCAGGAAGCGAACGCACGGGGCGAACTGCAGCGTAGAGTTCCAACTGCTTTCGCAGTTGCACGTTGACGGAGGAGAATCCCTCGCCCACAGGCGTGGTGCAGGGGCCCTTCAGGGCAAGACCGTGATGGAGAATCGCTTCGACCGTGGACTCAGGCAGGACGTCGAGATCACGCTCCAGGGCGGCGAGGCCCGCAGGATGTTCATCCCACGACAGGGGGGCACCGGCTGCTTCCAGGACCTGCTGGACGGCAACCGTGACTTCAGGACCAATGCCGTCACCGGCAATCAGGGCAATCGTATGATTTGTCATGGTGGTAGAGTGTACGATTCGAGTCGGAATGGGGCCAGAATATCAAGTTCTGAGCCGATCTGTTGAGCAGTCAAGGTGCGGCAAGTCCCAGACGTTCGAATTGCTCGACAGGCGTGTCACAGTCCGCCATCAAACGAGTCATGGATGCGATCATTTGTTGCATGACGTGCTCGTCTTCGATGGGGGTCAACTGCTGTGGATCGTTCTTCAGGTCATAGAGACTGCTGCCATATCTGTGAACCTTGCTCAAGAAAGTGAATTCCTCCCCCGTATCACCGCCAATCCGCATGGTCTGACAATCCTTGGTGAAAGAAAAAGGATCCGCCAGGGCGATTCGTCCGCGCAGCTCATCGACGCCGAAGGGGGCGCGCATATGGGTGGGCATCAGGGTGTAATCGTACAGAGGCTGGTTGTCCTGGCGCACGGGGCCGCGCATGTAGACGTATTCGCCGTCCGTGACATTTACCTGATGTCCATGCTGTCCGAAGATCGCTGCATCCCGAACTGCAGCTTCCGCCTCGATCGTAGCGGCCAGGTCTTGTCCGAGCATGTCCTGCGTCGGCTCCTGCCCGAACAAACCCAATAGAGTTGGACCAAGATCGATCGCGGGTTGCACCAACGCCTGGCGACGCTCATCGGTTTTGCCGCAACGTGGATCCCACACGAAGAACGGTGTGTGCGCCACTTCGTTGTAAAAGGGCACCCAGCATTTTGCCCACACATCGTGTTCGCTGAGCAGGAAGCCATGGTCTGTCCACACGACGAGCATCGTGTCTTGCCACAGGTCCAATTCGTCCATCAGGTCCAGCACGTGGCCCAGCTTCTGATCACACATGCTCAGTAGCGACGCGTATTCATAACGCATGTGCTCGACTTGCTCAGGTGTCTCAGTCACCCGGTCGTAGGGTGGCCAATCGTGCACAGGACCCTCGTAGTCATCATAGTGATCCGGATATAGATCCTTGAACTGTTGTTGGGTGAAGAATGGTTCATGCGGGTCGAAGGTCTCCAGGTGCAGGAACCAACTGTCTGCCTCATGATTCCTGCGGATGAAGTCGATGCCGGCATCGAATGTCTTTGACTGCGGCTGATCGGCCTCGTCAAGCATGAATTGCCGGTTCACACGATCCTGCCGACTGGCGCGGGCCTCGTGAGCATTGCGGCCGATCGCGTCGCCTACGGGTGGGTCATCGACCTGGCCCATCCAGGCGTCGCCCTCCTGTCCACGATGGAACTGCCACGTGTCGTAGTTGGTGTGATACGTGGCACCACCTGCTTCCCAGTAGTGTTGATGATCGGTGATCATGTGGGAACTGACACCGGCCTCTGAGAGCATCTTCGGTATCGAGTCATCGAAGGGCTCAAGGGGTCCCCAGGATCGATGCAGGAAATTGGGTCGCGCCGTATGAAAATCGCGCCGCGCCGGCATGCAGGGCATGGAGCACACATAGGAGTTGTCGAAGGTCACCGTGTGACGCGCCAGGCGTTGGAAATTGGGTGCCTTCGTCCAGTCGCAGCCATAGGTGGGCAGAAAGTGTCGATTCAGTGAATCGAACATGACGACGATGGCTTTCATTGCGGCTCCATTCGCAGCAGATGGTGGCAGGGTTCCTAAGACGCCGAGGCAGTTGTCTTCAGTGCGGCGCTCTCAGTATAGAGAAGCTCCATGTCGCAGAGAAGAGAGGTCGTTGGTGCCTGTCGTTGACACTATTCGATCAGAGTCTGTTCCTATGGGAAACAACCCCCAACCACAGGAGTGATGTCCTTGAGCGACGATCGACTACAACTTCAACTCGACTTTGTCATGGCTGTCGATGATCTGAAACATGTCACACGACAGACGACACTACGAGCTGATGGGCGCCCCGAGAACGACGCCGAACACTCCTGGCATCTGGCCTTGATGGCCATCGTGTTGGCGGAGCATGCCGTGGGCGACATCGATCTGCAGCGGGTGCTGACAATGCACATTATCCACGACATCGTCGAGATCATCGCCGGCGACACCTTCATTTACGACGAGGCGGGGCAGGTAAGCAAGGATGAACGCGAGCGTGAGGCGGCAAAGCAACTATTTGGGCTGCTGCCACAGGATCAGGGCGACAAACTTCGAGGTCTATGGGAAGAGTTTGAAGAGCGCACAACGGCAGATTCGCGCTATGCGGCGTCGCTGGATCGTCTACAGCCGCTACTGCTTAACTACCATGGCGATAGCGCGGCCTGGCTCAAGCACGGCATTCGCAAGGAACAGGTCGTGAAGCGAAATCAGCATATCCAGGAGGGAGCACCACCACTGTGGGCATTTGCGCAGCAGTTGATCGATCGGGCCGTCTCTGAAGGTAAACTCAAAGGCTGATCGATCTCGACTCGTTGAGCTGATAAGCTGGGCACTCAAGCCTCGAGGGTTGGTTGCTCGGCGGCGACGAAGCGCTGCAAGTCGAGGCGCTCGACCCACGCGCGGTCAACGCGTACGCGGATCATGACATTCTCCGGTGTGTATTCCTGCTCGAGGATCTCAGCTTGCTCGTGCAGCTGCGACAGGAGTCGTCCTTCGGACTGCGGGACCTGCAGATCGAGCGTTACTTCATGTTCCTGGCAGTAGTAGAGGATTTTCTGCCGCAGTACATCCAGACCGACGCCATTCATGGCCGACACGGCCACCTTGTCTGGCTGTTCAGCGGCGGCCTGCACGTGCAGGTCCATCTCATCGCCGTCGCCGATCTGATCGATCTTGTTCATCACAAGCAGGGTGCGTTTGTCTTCCACACCCAGATCTGCGAGGACAGACTGCACCGTATTCATCTGTAGTTCGTAGTGGGGGTGGCTCATGTCGACGACATGCAGAAGCAGATCCGCTTCCAGTGTTTCTTCGAGGGTGGCGCGGAAGGAAGCGAACAGGTGGTGGGGGAGCTTCTTGATGAAACCGACTGTGTCGGTGAGCAAGATCTTGTGTGAGTGATCGATCTCGACGGATCGGGTCGTCGAATCCAATGTGGCGAAGAGCTGATCTTCGATCAGCACATCGGCACCGGACAAAGCTCTCATCAGCGTCGACTTCCCCGCATTCGTGTACCCCACCAGGGCAATCTTGAAACTGTCGCCGCGTGCCTTGCGACTCGTTGCCATCTGGCTGCCAATCTTGTCCAACTCGCGCTGCAGGGCGCCAATGCGTCCACGGATCAGGCGACGATCAATTTCTAGCTGCGTCTCACCTGGACCACGAACACCAGCCGAACCCATGCCGCGGATGGCGCCGCCACCGGCCTGACGCGACAGATGCGTCCAGTGGCCGGTCAAGCGAGGGAACAGATAGTTGAGCTGTGCCAGTTCGACCTGGACCTGCGCCGTCCGTGTGCGGGCATGTTGCGAAAAGATGTCGAGAATGATCGCACTACGATCGATCACGCGGGTCTCGCACAATTCCTCAAGATTGCGCATCTGTGCCGGAGACAGATCATTGTCGAAGATGATCATATCCGCCTTGGTGGATTTGGCTTGATCCTTCAGTTCGTGCGCCTTGCCCTTGCCGATGTAGTAGGTTGCATCGATATGCTTGCGTGCCTGCAGCATACGACCGACAACATGGATTGTTGCCGTATCGGTCAGGCGGGCCAGCTCGTCGAGAGAGTCCTCAGCTTCCCAGGTCGTAATCCCGGGAACAGACAGACCAACAAGCAGGGCATTCTCAGCGGGTTTCTCTGTGCTGTAGGACATCGTCGCCTCTGACAGGTTGGCACACAGTGCACGTCGTCTCTTCCAGAGGATCGTGCGCCGTCTCGACCCTTGTCAAGGCCGCTGGAACAGGTAGTTTGGGAAGTGGCCGTATTACCTCTATTCTGGCGAAAGAACACGTGAGCGACAGCCCCGTCGATCCTCAACCATCCTTGCCCGACCTGGCAGCAGAGCAGGTGCTGGGTATTCTGCCCCTGCGCAACACCGTCGTCTATCCCCACATGCCGCACCAGCTCACAGCGGGTCGTGAGCGGTCGCTACGTGCTCTTGAGGAAGCCCCGGAGGGGCCCCAGACGATTGGCATCTTCACCCAGCGCAGCGCCGAGGTGGAAGAACCCGCCATAGACGACATCTATCCCGTTGGCACCATCGCCAAGATTCACCGCATGTGGCGCCTGCCGGACGGTAGTGTTCGTCTCATCGTGCAGGGGCTCGAACGTGGGGTGCTGCAGCAGGTCACACAGACCGAACCCTATTTGCAAGCAAAAGTGCTGCCCCTGGCAGATGTGGGAGATGAGAGTTCCACCGAAGCACAAGCACTGATGCGCACGGTGAACGCGCAGTTTCAGGCAGTGATCGATCTGTCGCCAAATCTGCCGGAAGAACTGAAAGTGGTCGCCGTCAACATCGATCACCCTGGTCGCCTGGCCGATCTGGTCGCCTTCTACCTCGATCTGTCTGTCGATGAAAAGCAGGCGGTGCTCGTGGAAGTCGATATCACGAAGCGACTCGAGCAATTGGCCAATCTCCTGGCACGAGAACAGGAGATCCTTGAAGTCGGTGCCAGTATCCAGAATCAGGTGCAGGAGAAGATTGGCAAGACACAGCGTGAGCACTATTTGCGTGAGCAAATGCGACAGATTCAGAAGGAACTGGCCGACTCCGATCCACTGATCGGTGAGGTGGACGATCTACGCACACGGGTCGAAGAAGCCAATATGTCCCAGGAGGCGCAGGAGGCTGCGCAGCGTGAACTGAGTCGCCTTGAACAGATGATGCCGGCGTCCCCCGAATACAGTGTGGCTCGCACCTATCTCGACTGGCTTCTGGCGCTACCGTGGTCGAAGTCGACGGAGGATCATCTCGATCTGAAGGCATCCCTGAAGATTCTCGACGATGATCACTATGGTCTCGAGAAAGTGAAGGAGCGCATTCTTGAATACCTGGCCGTACGCCGTCTTCGACCGGAAGCGAAGGGACCGATCCTCTGTTTCGTCGGCCCACCAGGGGTCGGCAAGACCTCTCTCGGACGCTCGATCGCCCGGGCCATGGGGCGCAACTTTACGCGCATCTCTCTCGGTGGTGTGCGTGACGAGGCAGAGATTCGCGGTCATCGGCGCACCTATGTCGGGGCTCTGCCAGGTCGTCTCATTCAGGGATTGAAAAAGGCGGGCAGCAACAATCCAGTTTTCATGCTCGATGAGATTGACAAAGTGGGGGCTGATTTTCGCGGTGACCCTGCGGCGGCATTACTGGAGGTCCTGGATCCGGAGCAGAACTTCAGCTTCGAGGATCATTATCTGGATATTCCCTTCGACCTTTCCAAGGTCATGTTCATCACGACGGCCAATCTTCTCAATACGGTGCCACCGGCACTGCGAGACCGGATGGAAGAGATACCCATCCCTGGCTACACGCAGGAAGAAAAACTGGAAATCGCGCGTCGCCATCTGGTACCCAGGCAGTTGCAGGAGCATGGTCTGCTGGCGAAGAAGCTGCGTTTTGATGACGAAGCCATTCTGCGACTGATTGGCGAATTCACGCGCGAAGCCGGATTGCGGAATCTCGACCGTCAGCTTGGCACCCTGTGTCGCAAGTCAGCGCGCCGCTTTGTTGAAGGACGACGTCATCCCATACGCGTTCGTCCCAAACAGCTGGAGGAATTCCTCGGCGTTGCCCATTTCTTCTCCGAGGTGGCTGAACGGCAAGGGGAGATTGGTGTCGCCACCGGACTTGCCGCGACAGCGGCGGGTGGTGAGATCCTTTTCATCGAAGCAACCCGCATGAAGGGGAAGAAGGGACTGATTCTCACAGGCCAATTAGGCGATGTGATGAAAGAGTCCGCGCAAGCGGCACTCAGCTATCTAAAGTCTCACGCCATCGAACTTGGCATCGATACGGATATGTTGGACGAATCAGATCTGCACCTGCACGTTCCCGCAGGTGCCACACCGAAGGAAGGCCCCTCTGCCGGTGTGGCATTGGCGGTGACCTTGCTGTCGCTGCTGACGTCGCGTCCCGTGCGTGCCGATGTGGCCATGACGGGTGAGATCACACTGCGCGGACGCGTGTTGCCCGTGGGAGGAATTCGCGACAAGGTATTGGCCGCACAGCGGGCCGGTATTCACACTGTGGTGTTGCCAAAACGCAATGAGAGAGATCTCGAAGAGGTGCCCGACGATGTTCGCGAGGCGCTGCACTTTGAGTTGGTCGCGACCTTTGATGAAGCGATGGCCATTGCCTTTGCCAAACCGGCGAAGAAGAAGCGCGCCGTCACTAGATCGAAGAAGCGCACTGCAGCCAAGAAGTCGCCAGCCAAGAAATCTGCAACCAAGAAGCGTGCCGTCGCAGGTGGTAAGTCGGGACGCCGCCGCGGGTGACGACGATGGCTGATCTTACCGATCTGCTTCGCTCGACACCGGGCACGACGACCGTGGAGGCACGTCGTCGATTCTGGGATACTGAACTAAAGCGTCTGCGCAGCGAACACCGCCGCGGTGCTGCAGGCATCGCCACGGCTCAAGCGATCACAGATGTCGTGGATGTCATCGTCCTCGACGCGCACAAGACAGCAAATACACAGGATGTGTCGCATGCCCTCGTCGCACTTGGTGGGTATGGACGGCAAGAGATGGCGCCGCATTCGGATGTGGATCTGCTCTTCCTGTTTCGGCGCGAACGGGACAAGGCGCCCGACCTGATCACGGGTGTTCTGCACTCGCTGTGGGACTTAGGGTTCGATCTGGGCCATGCGAGTCGCACCGTTGATGAGACGGTCAAGATGGCGAAGGAGGATCTCGAGTCCTGCACGGCCATGCTCGACGCCCGCCTGCTGGCAGGCGATCAGGACATCTTCGATACTTTCTGTCAGCGTCTTCTCAAGCAACTGCCCAAGGCCCTGCCTGCAAGCTTGCGTCGTCTGCACGTTGATCGTGGGGGACATGCCGGGTCCGTGCAGTTATTGGAGCCCAACGTCAAAACCAGCCCTGGTGGTCTGCGCGAGCTGCATCTGCTGGAGTGGGCCCTCAAGGCGCAGTTTCGCACCATGTCCATCGACGGGCTGCATGCGAAGGTTCTCGACACGGTGGATATCGAGCTTCTGCGAAAGGGGCGCGACTTCCTGTGGCGTATCCGCCACGATCTCCATTTTGAGGTTGGTCGCAAACAGGACACCCTTGAGCCAGAGAACAAACCGATCACGGCACGCCATCTTGGCTATGCGGATCGCGCCGTTCTGCCGACAGTTTCCCTCGACGACACCCGGGGCGAGCACCGCGTCGGGACAAAGGATCGCACCGGCACGGATCGCGGCCGTGAGTTGGCTGTCGAGCGGTTTCTCGGCGATTACTTCCTATGCGCCCGCGACATCTTCCACTGTGCTCGTCTTGGCTTCGACCACCTTGTGGTGTCACCCAAGCGCCGGGGCAAACGACTACTGTTGGAAGAGGGTGTCGTTGCGATCGACAACCAGATTGAGCTGCCAGACTCAGAGAGCTACTTCCGCGAGGATCCGCGGCGCTTCTTGCAGTTGTTCGCCCTGTCGCAACGTCGGCGGTTGCCACTCAGCGAACAGGCGAGGAGAACGGTTCGTCTGAGCCTGAGCGCAATCGATGATGATGTGCGCAAGGATCCGCAGACGCGCGATGCCTTCCTGAAAATCATTCGCCGCAAGCAGCGCTCAGCAGAGACACTGCGCGCCATGCATGAACTTGGCGTTCTGGGGGCGTATCTCCCGGAATTCGGCGACCTGACCTGCCTCGTCCAATACGACATCTATCACATCTACACCGCCGATGAGCACACACTGGTCGCCCTCGAGCAGTTGGAGGGGATTCCACGACATCGCGCCGGCAGTCCCCTGCGACAGGCGTATGAGGAGCTGCAACGCAAGGATCTGCTCTTTCTTGGCGCGCTGCTGCATGATGTGGGCAAGTCGCGTCGTGAGGAGCATATCGAAGCGGGCATGGATATGGCCCGCGGCCTGATGGAGCGACTTGATCTACCTGAGGCAGATCGAAGAGAGATCTTGTTCCTCATCGAGCAGCATCAAGAGATGGTGATGATCTCCACACGTCGGGATCTCGATGACTACAAGATGATCGCCGACTTTGCTGGCCGTTTCACGCAGCCGGAATGGCTGCGGGCGCTCTATCTGCTGTCCTACGCCGATCTGTCAGCGGTGGCGGCTGATGCTTGGTCCGATTGGCAGGGCGCACTGCTGTGGGAACTCTACCACAAGACAATGCAACAGTTGGAATCGGGCCTCAACACACTCGAGGATCGACAGCATCGGCGACAGACGATGGATGAGCACCTTGTCAGGGTTGAGGGCAAGTGGTCGCCGGCGCGGGTTGTCACATTTCAGGAACATGTGCAACAACTGCCAGGCCGCTATCTGGCGGCCTATGATCTGGCTCAAATCGAGCGGCACCTGGACATCGTCGAGCAACGCCGGGAGGATGGTGACCTCGCGGTGCATTTCGAGGAGCATTCCGATCATACGGAATTGGTTGTCTGTGCCAGCGACAGGCATCATCTGCTGGCCAACATCTGCGGCGTCCTGGCTGTGAATGATGTAGATATTCTGCGCGCCGATGTGCAGACGCGTGATGACGATGTGGTTCTCGACACGTTCCAGATAACCGACATCGATGGCAGTGCATCACTGCAGGAATGGAAAAAAGAACGACTTGGACAGCGTTTGCGGCAGGTCCTCGTCGACGGCCTCGATGTGAGTGAACTGTTCGATGCCTACAGCTCAAACTGGTCACGACGTACGAAGGATTTGCCCGCACGTGAACCGATGATCGATTTCGAGAATCAGGTTTCCGATCGCTATACCGTCGTCGATGTAGAGACGCAGAATCAGGCAGGCGTTCTGTACACCATCACTCATTGTCTGGGTGAAATGGACTTCGATATTCACATGGCCATCATCAACACGGTTGCCGATCGAGCGACGGATGCCTTCTACATCGTCGATGATCAGGGGCGCAAGATCGTCAACTATGACACGATGGAAACCATCCGCACGCGCCTGGCAGAGGGTCTGAGCAACTAGGAACGGCCTATTGGATGTATAGAATCTTCTGCGAGAATCTGTTGGTGCCCGCTTCCAGTCGTATCAGATAGACGCCACTGGCAAGGTTCGAACCGTCATCTCCACGCCCATCCCAAATGACTTGCTGACGGCCAGGTGAGCGTACTGCCCGCAATAGGGTCCGCACCCGCTGGCCCAGTAGGTCGTGAATGGTCACCGACACCATAGCCGCACCCGCCGCGGCAGGGACGGTGAAGGGAATGACAGTGGCCGCATTGAAAGGATTTGGGTAGTTCAGGTGCAGGCCAAATTCCGTCGGCAAGGAAGTGGGGGTCGTATCATCAGTGATGGCTGTGAGACGTTGCACCAGAACCGGCGGCCCACTCGTGTTCAGGCGTTCCACCAGGGACGCCGCCGGAATGTCCGTCTCGCGTGCCAGGGGCCACGGTCCATCGGCAAAAGGACGAGAGCGGACCTGACGCCCGTCACCTAGGGTGACGACGAGCACGAGCTCGGTGAAGTCGATATTCTCGGGATCGAATCCCTCGCATTCCCAATGCGCAAGTGCCGTGCGCTGGTTGCTGACGTCGGGCAGGTCGGGATTCACATCAAACATCGGATCGACGGTCATCTCCTCTGCCGACAACGTCGTATAGAGCCGTGTCAGATAGGGATGGGTCGAAAACAATCGCTGCGTTGCGCGCAGTGGTTCGACGACGACGCGTTCGAGGTCCTGCGCCAAGGCGACTGGATCGAAAGACCAATCAGTCAACCACGGTCGAAAGGCGGCTAGGTCGTTGTAAAAGGCGCGTTCCGCGAGACTGGCCAGGAAACCCTCCGTTTCGGCCTGCTCGTAGGCTTGCCTGTCGCCACCGAAGACCACCTCCAACACACCGTCGATTCGTGCTGCCTCAGGCATCGGCATGTGACGCCGCAGCAATGCCTGCATCTGGGCGTCTCTCGGCAGACCCTGGCGCAGGGCCGCATCGAGGAAACGTGCCGCGTCGTCGATCCGTGCCAGGGCCGACGTGTCATAGGAATCCGTAGGAAAACGTCCTTCCATGATCTTGCTCGGCCCGGCATAATCTGTGACGAAGGCTTGACCCTCTGAGGCGGCGTCGACAGCGGCGCGTACGACATCATCGTAGTTAAAACCGCCATTGAACCAATCGATAAGGGCCTCATTGATCTGCACATGCAGGTAGTTCGTCGGCACCGCTCGCGCTGCAGACAGGATCCAGGCGGTGACGCCCAGATCCGGCGCTGTGGCGACGGCTGTGAGCTGAATGGGAATCCCTGGTGTGTCGGCAGCGTAGCTCAGCGAGATGGGCTGCAAATCGCCCAATTCGCGGTCTGGCGCAAGGCGCAGGGCGATAAAGAAGAAACCACCATCGACATAAGGTTGCAGCAGATCGCGCCCGAGATCCCCGAGCTGATAGCCATTGTCGACAAGCCAGGTCACGATGGCATCCGCATCGTCCGAACTGAGCACGACCGTGTCGTAGGGGCCGACACGCTGTTCGGCGACGACATCGACCTCGGCACCTGTCGTTGCAGCGTCTTCCTCGAGGGTTCGGAAGAAAGGCGGGAAGACGTCCCCACACGCTCCGTCTGCAGCCCACTCGAGAAAGAAGAAGGGTTGCGTGGCAAACTGGAGTTGTTGAAAAACTTCATTGTGGCTGACCGCCAGTTGCGGCACAGAGGGGACGGGCAGAATCCAGGCAAAATCAGCAGCGGATCCGGAATACTGAATCTGCACATGCGTTGTGACTGAGTCGCCGCGATCGACAAACAGGATCCGCTCACTGAGCTGATTCATCGGCTGGGTGCTGCAGAAAAAACCGCCACAAGCCTCGACGAGACGTGGCGAGATGACCGCAAGAATGGCCAGAATGGCGCAGTGAGAAAGACGCAGTCGGAGCATGATCAACCCTCGTTTGTTGTAATGCTGCCACAGCGGCCCGCTTGCGGCGGGCCGGTGATGGTACTATTAAACACCGGATATCGAACGATCTGTCACCATTCATCTCGGAAAATGATCTTGTCTGACGCTGAAAGCACGCCACCAGGTAACGTACCAGACGATTCACGCCTCGATCCGACCTTTCTCCACGCTCGTCGTGAGGCGATGGTCATTTTTCTCGTTTGGTGCGTCGCCCTTGTATGGTCGATCAGCATCTGCTATTGGCTGGGATACGGCGTCTCTACGACGCATCTTGCGACGATCTGGGGCGTACCAGCGTGGGTCTTCTGGGGTATCGCCACCCCCTGGGCTGTAGCCGTCGTTTTTTCGCTGTGGTTCTGCTTTCGCTACATGGTCGATGACGATCTGTCCGGTAGGCGGCAGACGGCCCTCGCCGAGCCCCTCGACTCAGGTGACCAACCGGAGGTGGTAGGCTGATGGGCGGCCCGGCACTCACGACATTCGTCCTCTATATCGGCGGCGTCCTCGCCCTTGCATGGCTGGCGAATCGTCTTCTTCGAGACAAAAATTTCCTGAGTGAGTACTTCCTTGGCGGGCGTTCCCTCGGTGTGTGGGCCTTTGCCCTCACCTTCGCCGCCACGAGTGCATCTGGTGGTAGCTTCACAGGCTTTCCTTCCAAAATCTACAGCCATGGCTGGGTGTTGGCACTGTGGATCGGCAGCTACATGGTCGTGCCCATCTGTATGATGGGGTTGCTCGGCAAGCGACTCAATCAGGTGGCAAGGATCTCTGGTGCCATCACCGTGCCCGACGTCTTTCGAGATCGCTTCAATTCCGCCGCTTTCGGGTTGTTGGCAACGGCCCTCATCGTCTTCTTCATGTCCTTCAATCTGGTTGCCCAATTCAAGGCGGGCTCTCTGATCCTCAAGACGTTGCTGGACTCGGTGGCGTTATTTCAGGACGCATCGCAGGGCCTTGGTGTCGCCGTGAATGAGTGGTCGTTTCTGGCCGGAGTGGATCCACAATACCTGCTCTGTCTGTTCGTATTCGGCATCGTCGTCGTTCTATACACGGCCTATGGCGGCTTCCACGCCGTTGTTTGGACAGATGTCCTGCAGGGCGTTGTGATGGTGATCGGTGTCGCCATTCTGCTGCCACTGACGTTGCACCAGGCGGGGGGGCTGACAAAGGTCACGCAGGAGATGGCGCAGATGACACCTCCACGTGCCGGTGTTGCCGATCTCACCGTGTCAGCGACTCCTCATGAGCGCGTCGTGACGGCTGGCGCCTGGGCCTGGATTGAGTCGGATGCGGGGGAGCGCCACCTGATTCGGCTTGCTGCGGCCATCACGATCGGTGCGCAGCAGAAGTATGTTGCTGACATACGCATCCTCGAGTTGACGACACCATCTCAGATCGAAAGAGTTCGCACGTCGGAGCGGACCCTCTGGATGGATGAGTCCATGGCTCTCGGGAATCTGCGAACCACAGCCTACGCCTCTGGTGAGGCGCCAGGTGCCTATGTGACGGCACCAGGGCCCAGCCAACACTCGGCTGATGGCTTTCTGCCACTGAGTCTGGCCGTCTCCTTTTTCATCATGTGGGCGATTGCAGGCAGTGGGCAACCCAGCGCCCACGTACGACTGATGGCGTTCAAGGACAGTCGGACACTGAGGCACGCGATCGCGTCGGTCACCGTGTACTATTCGCTCATCTATTTTCCCCTCGTCATCATTTTCTGCTGTGCCCGTGTCTTGATGCCCGGTATGGAGACCGAATCAGACCGGATCATGCCGGCAATGGTCATCTTCGTCACCGATCACGCCGGTCTTGCCTGGCTCGGTGGGCTGGTGGTGGCGGCGCCCTTTGCGGCTGTCATGTCCACAGTGGACAGTTTCCTGCTGATGATCTCTTCGGCATTGGTGCGTGATGTCTATCAGCGGACCCTGCGGCCTGACGCAGAGGAGCGAATGCTAAGACGTCTGAGTTTCGGCGTCACCCTTCTCGTCGGTTTTGGCGCCGTCCTTGGGGCAATTGATCCGCCACGTTTTCTCCAGGATATCATCGTGTATACCGGTAGTGGTCTGGCCGCCTGCTTTCTCGCACCCACCGTGTTCGCTTTGTATATCCCGCGCGCCAATACAGCGGGCTGTATGGCCGGTATGCTCGGTGGTTTCGGCACGCATCTGGCCATGTATGGGGCGGGAATCTTCGTGCATGGTAGCTTCTTTCGGCCCGTGCACTTGTTCGGTCTCGATCCAATTCTCGTCGGCCTGGCCGTCTCTTTTGTTGTGACCTTTGCCGTGACCCGGGCGACTGCTGCTCCTCCTGTTCATCTCGTTCGCCGTTATTTCTATCGCGACTGAAGTTTCCTGATTCCGGGAACGGCACGCGTGTGGGGGGCGTCCACGAGGATGAAGTCTGTCCGCGTCGACGATAACCGCCGGCCAGGGCAACAAGACCGGATTTCACAACGGAGATGAATCATGAGAAGGAAACATCTGCTGTCAGCCGGCTCCGATATGGGGCTGCTGACAAATGAACCCACCGGACCACCCCAGACACGCCAGCGCCTGTTGCTGGTTGATGACGACGATCTGCTTCGTGGCGCGCTCGAGATCCTGCTGAGCGAGCTTTACGAAGTGGACACGGCGTCCTCTGCGGAGATGGCCATGGATCGGTTCGTCGTCGGGCGCTACGATCTGCTGGTCACAGATCTTCGACTACCGGGTCGTGACGGTGACGTCATGGCACGAGCTCTGCGCAGTATTGACCGCAGCATGCCAACCTTGCTGATCACGGGGGATGATCTGCAAGATGGGGATCAGCGTCTCGACGGATTCGATGGCTGGTTGCAGAAACCCTTTTTCGATCTCGATACTGTGTTGAAAAAGGTGGCCACGATTCTACAGCAGAGTCGCCTGCGCCGCGTTGGTTAGGCGCCAGGAGTCTGTGGGCATCGACGGGGGTAGCACAAGCTTGTGCTACCCCCGTCGGCGTCTGTGGGCACCGGTGACTGGCCGAGGGGGTAGTGAATTTCGTATTCTCCCGCGACCCATGGTCAAAGACTCAACAGAAACCACGTCGGGCCCAATACAAGCCACGTCAGGGATCCGTCACCACGACGATCCACTTTTCGCGTGCTTGCCCTTCCCGGCGGCGCTTGTCGACGAAGCAGGAGTGATCGTCGTCGTGAACGACGCTTTCCTCGAAAGTGTCGCCGTTGGTGGAAGATCTCTGAATCAGGCCGATTTCATTGGCAGATCTCTGGGAGATGTCGTGCTCGACTCGCCGGAGCGATGGAATGCCGAACCTTTCCTGCAGCGGTTGTTCGCCCAAGGAACTCTGGTGGAGGAACAGACCATCGGGCGGGCGGCCGGCAGGCGATACATTGAGATGGCCGGTCGAGTCGTGTACTCAGGCGACGATCGTCAGGCGCTCATCCTGCAGCGAGACCGGACGCACCAGGTCACGGCCCAGATTCACCAGGAGGCCCTGAGCGAGTTGCGCGGAGCTGTCTGGGACATGGCATCCCCTGACGACATTGATGGGATCATTCGGGCCATGCGGGACACGCTGCGCAAGTGCGGTGTCGACTTCTTTGGCTGCGGCGTCAATCTCATCGACATGGGCCAGACTCCGTCTGTGCGGGTGTACGTGATGCAGACAGGTGATGCTGATACGTGGAAAGAGGAGGAGCCAGGTGTCGTGAGCCTGATCCAACGCTTTGTGTGCGATGGGAAGACAGTCTATCGAAGAGATCTCCTGGAAGCGGACTCCTTCTCAGAGAAACCCCGACTCCACAGGCAACAACAGGTGCGATCTGTTCTCGATGTACCGTTCTCCCACGGAACCCTGGCAATCAATTCAGTCGAGGCGGATGCGTTCTCTCCGGTCGACATCGGTCTCGTCGAAGAGATGGCACAGATCCTTGCTGAGACGCTGACCCGGGCAGACGATCTTGCACGCAGCAAGGCCGCCGCCGGATCTCTGCTGGCGACGGAGTCACGTTACCGGGCACTGTTCCATGGCGCCAGTGACGCGGTGATTACCTTTGCGCGTACGTCCGGCATTGTTGAGGCAAATGAGGCGGCAGCACAGTTGATTGGTAGTGATGTAAGCGATCTGATCGGACGTCGTGCAGTCGATATCATCCATCCAGATCACTGGCGGCGAGCGATCGTCACCTGGCAGCACCAGATTCGCGCCGGCCGGCCGGTCTATCTGGAGACTGTGATGGTCGATCGAGATGGACGCCAGGTTCCTGTTGCGATCGATGGCAGTCGGGTTGACCTCGGTGATGAGACACAGTTGTACGTCATTATCGCTCGTGATATCAGCGAGCGGCAGCGACTCGAGAGGTTGAGTCGGACGTTCGCAAGGCAAAGTGAACGCCTGCAGGAAGATCAGCGGCGACAGATCGCACGCGCGCTCCATGATGGTGTGAATCAGGTCCTGTCAGCGACGGCGACGCGTCTTCATCTGGCCGCCGCTGACGGCCCGGTGTCAGAGGATCTGGAAACGGCCCGCAAGCTACTCGACCAGACGATTCTGGAAATTCGCCGCATTTCTCGCGATCTGCGACCTACTGTGTTGGACGATCTGGGGTTGCTGCCGGCATTGCGCAGTTTGGGGAAACGCTTCGAAGACGAGGAGGGAGTTGGGTACATCCTGAGATCTTCCGAGGGCCTCGTTGTTCCCCCTGAGATCGCAAGTGTTGCGTATCGAATCGTTCAGGAAAGTTTGACCAATGTTGCTCGTCACGCGCAGGCGCATCAGGTTCAGGTGGAGTGCTACGTCGAAGGGAAGATCTTATTGTTGCGTATCAGTGATGATGGGATCGGTTTCGATCCGACTACGGTGCAGGACGACTCACAGCGAATCGGCCTGCGACACCTTCAGGAACGAGCGCAGATGCTATTGGGAAAAGTCACGATTCAATCCTCGGGGGGAACTGGCACGACCATTGTTGTGCGCTTGCCTCTGAGCGACGGCGGGGAGGATAACGATGGCTGAGTTGATTCGCGTCGTCGTCGTCGACGATCATCCGCTCATTCTCGATGGCATTCAATCGCAGTTGTCGTCCATCGACCACATTGAGGTTGCAGGTCAGAGTAGCGGCGGGGAGGGGGCGCTGCAGCTGATTGCTGAGCTGACACCGGACCTTATTCTGATGGACGTGACCCTCCCGGGAATGAGCGGCATCGAACTGACACGCCGATTGCGAGAGAACAAGCAGGATCTTGCCGTCGTCATGCTGACGATGCATGAAGATGAGGAATACGTTATCGAATCCGTGCAAGCCGGTGCGCGCGGCTACGTCCTGAAGAGTTCTGGGCCGGACGTGATGGTGCAAGCCATCGAAACGGTTGCCGCAGGTGGAACGTTCTTCTCTCCGGAGGTTGCAGGCTCGCTACTGCGCAGCTATGTCGACGGGAGCCGCCCCCAGCGCCCGACCCTGGCACCTCGCGAGACGCAGGTGCTGGCACTGATCGCGCGAGGGCGTATGAACAAGGAGATCGCTGGCGATCTGAAGTTGAGTGTGCGCACAGTGGAGACTTATCGAGAACGCCTCATGCGCAAACTCGATCTGCACTCGGTTGCCGAACTGACACGTTATGCGATCGCAGAGGGTGTCGTGAGCCTCGACTAGGACACAGGCTCCCTAAACAGGTGTGATCTCGCCGTTGCCGCGAATGGCGGGGAACTCAACGATGAATTCTGTGCCTACGTCGTTTTTCATGTCGACACTGCCGCCCAGTTGATGGGTCAGCGTATTGATCAACTGCAGGCCGAGAGACGGACTCTTGCGAAAGTCGATGTTGGCCGGAAATCCCACGCCATCATCACGCACACTCATGCGATACCCGTCTGCCGTCTTGCTCATGCGCACTTCAAGGATTCCCTGACGGTCATCGACGAAGGCATACTTCAACGAATTCGACACCAATTCGTTGATCATCAGACCACATGGGATCGCCTGGTCGAGATCAAGGGTGATGTCATCGACGGCGGTCATCAGGGAGATATCCTGACTCGTCTTGTAGCCACCGATGAGCCCCTCAACGAGGGCTTCGATGTAGCCACCAAAGTCGATCTTGGCCAGGTCTTCAGACAGATAGAGGCGTTCGTGAATCGTGGCCATCGCGCGCACTCGATGTTCGCTGTTGGCAAATAAGGCGAGTGTCTCTTCATCGTTTATCTGGTTCGACTGCAGACTCAGGAGGCTGGCAATAATCTGCAGGTTGTTCTTGACGCGATGATGGACCTCTTTCAGCAGGACGACTTTTTCGTCGAGAGAATCCTGCAACTCGACGGTACGCTCGCTCACGCGCCTTTCGAGTTCTTCTTCACGTTGCTGAATCAGTAGCAGCATCTCATTGAACTCATCGACGAGACTACCAAGGTCGTCGTCGGCGAATTTTCGGGCGCGCAGAGAATAGTCCTGATCCTGCGAGATTCGATTCGCTGTGCCGATCAGACTATCTATGGGCCGGGCGATGACCCGCAGGACGCGCAGGGACACCAGCAGAGCGAGGGTCGAACAGGTGAGGACGATGAGAATCGTTGCAGCAAGTGATCTCTTCAGGCCATCGTAGAGACGATCCAGACCCGAAACCAGATGGATAGATCCGATAAAGTCATCGTCATGGTAGATGTGCTTTACTGAGATCAAGTGATTCGGGGTGAATTCATACCCTTCCACAAGGGGCAAGGGGGGCATCACCGGCTCTACACCCGGTGCCATGTAGGCTGCAAAGAGCTCTGATTCTGGCGTGAAGAAGCAGGCGGAGGCGATGTGTTCCTTCGCCGACAGACTCGCGAGGGTCGTTTCCGCATCCCGAGCCACATTGAAGCGCAAGGCGGCAGAACCATTTGCAGCGACGATATCGGCCGTGGTCTCCAGTTCACTTATAAGAAAGGAGCGAAAGTGAATGGTTTCGTAGGCGACGGTTGCCATCGACGACAGGACAATCGCGGCCACCGTCGTAATGACGATGATCGCGGTCAGCTTGCGGTGCAGGGGGAGGTTGGTGAATCCAACCATCAGTAGGATTCTTCCAGGACCGCGTGAGCGAGGTTGTACAGACTTGATCCCAGACTGAGTTTTGCCCGCTGAACTGCCGTTGCATTGATCACGAATCCGAGGTGTTCGTCGATGAGCATCAGGCGGAGAATCCCACCCGCTTCAGCAAATCCCTCGTCTTCACCTATGGTCAGCACGTGGTTCTGTGCGAGTCGCTCAGGGTGTTCTTGCTCGAATTGTTCGATGATCCCGCGATCGCAGTAGAGCAACTGGTAGATGTCCGACGATCCAGGGTCGTCCAACTCGATCACTTCAAGAGGACGGCCGTGTATCTTTTTGTCCGTCAAAACATGCAAGGCAGAAAACATGTCATGATTGCCGATCACGGCGAAGACGATGGGGGACGTGTCCTGAGCGAAGGCTGCATCGGGCCACTGAACGAATTTGGCAAAGGCGAACAGCAGAGCCGATTTGGCTCGATACTCCTCGGCGCTTGCTTCATCCTGGCTCTGAGATTGCCCAACTGCGGCTGTGAGCAAGATCAGACAGGCGAGTGCGTACGCCAGCAGGGGCGAGCGAAACTGGTGACCGACAGTGCCGGACAAGTCACGTTGTACGATCGTATTCACAAAGACCACTTCCACCCTGCACCGAGTCGGAAGATCTCTTTTGGTTGCGGTCCGTGGAGAGACTGATAGACGGGGAGTCCTGCTTCGAGTTGTAATGCGTGTCTGGCAAGGGAACCCGCATCCCGCATCAGTGTCGCACCGAAGGTCACATGCACCTTCGTGCCACCGAACTTGTCAGGGTCCGTCACAGCCGCCGGGTACGGGGACACAGGAAGTGCGTCGATCTGCAGATCCGTATCTCGTCCGTCGATTCGGCCCCACTTCTGCAGCGACACACGCACGCTCGGTTGCAACCAGGGCCGCAGAGGCTTCTCCAGCCAACCACTGACTGAGAGCCGATTCCCAAGCGTATAGTTCCGATCCGTTTCGCCGATCCGGAATGTGCCACGTGCCCGACCACCCCAGGTGTATCGGCTGCCCCTGGCTGAGTAAACGAGGCTCGGCATGACATCGATGGTGCCAGAGCCGATCTGCATGGTGTAGGGAAGCTGCGTGTCTTGATCTGGGTCACGCGGTGTGGGACCGATCTCGTCAATCGATCCGACGGGTAGACTCACGCCGACACTGGCTGCGACGAAGTGTTGGTTGCGGCGCCAGACCGGGCGTGAGGCGGACAAAGAGATGTCCCCGATTCCAGAAGATGAGATGAGAAACTCATCAAAGCCGGGAATCACGCTCTTGTGGTCGGTATTCTGATGGATATAGCGAACGAGCAGATTGATCGTCCATCGCGGCGAGATATCATAGCCAACACCAAAGATGTGGGCCTGCTGGTTGATCACCAGGGGTACGACGGGGAAATTGTCAGCCGTCCGAGTTTCGCCGCCAGCACGATCCCAGACTACCTCATCGTATGTCAGGTCCTGCGTTCCATCTCGATTGCCGTCAAACCGAGCGTAGACCAGTCGGTATGAAAAATTCCAAAGTCTGGTTGTCTCGGGGGCATCGACCTTGCGGATGTGCAGGGCGAGGATTGCCTCGATATCCAACTCTGTCAGGTCTGTTGGTGGACTCTGGGCCAGGATTGGCACTGCTGTTACCAGTACGCAAACCATCGCCAGGATACGATCAAGCCTCATCCGTCCTCGCGGGTCACAGTGTGTTGGTTCAATTCACAGACAACAGAAGTATAAGAGTCCACACATCTGTGTGCTTAGTCGAAACCATGCATCGATGACTTTCCGAGTGGGAGGGAACGGACCCGTTGCGTAGATTGCCCCTCAGATGCGTAGATTCACAGATGCGTGGATTCCGCGCCTGGTTTGCTACACAGATCGATGGCTGACAAATCGACAGCTGCGGAAATTGACCAAGGAACGAGGACCTGATGGCGGGTGACACCCTTGAAGTGAACAATCCCTACCACCTGGGGGTGATCGGCGAGGTCCAGACGAGCGACTGGGCCCAGGCAGACGCCTGGCTGACGCGGGCGCGACAATTGGCTGACGATCGTCGGGCATGGCTTCCTGCGTACGAGCGCCTTGCCATTCTCGACAGAACACAGGCCCTGATGAGGGACCGATTTGAGGAGCTGGCGCACCAGATTGCCAACGAGGGCGGCAAACCCTTGACCGATGCGAGAGTGGAGGTCGATCGAGCGATCGACGGCGTCGGGCTGTGCGCGCGTGAGCTGCAGCATCTGGGTGGGGGGGAGGTGCCGATGGATCTGACACAAGCCGGTGCAGGGCGCATGGCCTTCACTGTGCGTGAGCCGATCGGCCCCGTCGTCGCCGTTTCAGCTTTCAACCATCCGCTGAATCTGATCGTGCACCAGGTTGCTCCCGCTGTGGCTGTTGGCTGCCCGGTGATCGTCAAACCCGCTGATGATACACCGCTGTCGGCGCGCAGCTTCGTCGACATACTCACCGAGGCTGGTCTACCGCCCGGTTGGTGCGAATTCATCGCCTGCGATCTCGCCACAGCAGAAAAACTAGTGACCGATTCGCGCGTCGCTTTCCTCAGCTTCATCGGTTCAGCGAAGGTCGGATGGATGCTGCGATCCAAGCTGTCGCCCGGGACGCGCTGTGCCCTCGAGCACGGTGGTGCGGCACCGGTACTCGTTGATGCATCGGCCGATACGGAGACGATGGTTCCCCTGTTGGCCAAGGGAGGACTCTACCACGCGGGTCAGGTTTGTGTCTCAGTGCAGCGTATCTTTGCACCGAAGAGCCAGGCAAAACAACTGGCCGAGGCACTGGCAGCTGCTGCGGACAAACTTGTCGTTGGTGACGCCGTGAAGGAAGAGACCGAGGTGGGCCCACTGATTCGTCCCCGCGAAGTAGATCGCGTGGAGGAGTGGTTGACGGAAGCCGTCGATGGTGGTGGGCAGGTTATCACCGGGAATCGGCGGCTTGGTGATACCAGTTTCGCACCGACCGTCGTCCTCGATCCTCCCGGCGACTGCAGGCTATCGACGATGGAGATTTTTGGCCCTGCGATCGCAGTGTATGGCTACGATGACATGGATGCGGCCATTGCAGAGGCGAATCGTCTGCCCTTTGCCTTCCAGGCCTCCTGTTTCACCAAGCAACTCGATGTGGCCATGCACTGTATCAATTCGCTGGATGCCTCTGCCGTGATGGTCAATGATCACACAGCCTTTCGTGTCGACTGGATGCCCTTCGCCGGTCGACGGCAGTCGGGCTACGGCGTCGGCGGAATCGGCTACACGATGCATGACATGACACAGGAAAAAATGGCCGTGATTCGGCTCTAATTTCAGAGAAAGACAGACTTGTATGATCTTCGATGATATCAGCAACGCAGGGCTCTACAGCGGCATCGGTCCGCGCTTCGCGCAAGCGCTGGATTATCTGGGCAGTACCGACCTGGCGTCCATGGAGCCGGAGCGTTATGACCTCGATGGTGACAATCTCTACGTCATGGTCCAGGAGTACGACAGCAAACCCAAGAGCGAGGGGTTCTGGGAGGCACACCGCGCCTATGCAGATGTACAATTCGTCGTCAGTGGCGCAGAGCATATGGGTTATGCCCAGTCCGATTCATTGAAGGCCGGCGACTACGACGCCAAGGGTGACTTCGTGAAATTGACAGGGGAAGGATTGTTCCTGCCGATGCAGGCGGGGCAGTTCATCGTGCTGTGGCCGCAGGATGCTCACATGCCCGGCATGGCCATCGACTCACCTGCACCGGTGAAGAAGGCCGTCTTCAAGGTGAAACTGTAGTGCCGACACGCCGTTGGATCATCGCAATCTTTCTGCTGAGCCTTGCTGCCTGCGGCGACGATGGTGTTTCAATACGTGATGACAAGCTGTCTACGAAAGAGCGCCGGACACCACGGACTTTCTGGGGCACTTCACCCGTCACGGCAGATGTGCAATGGCAAATGCAGGATTTCGTCGTGACAGACGAGGGAATCCGCGTGTCACTGGATTACGACATCATCTTCATCAATCCGAGCGATACGACGATTACCATCACTGTGAGCAGGCTGACCTTCGAAGATCGTTCATTCACGCAGATCGCTACGTACGAACCAGAGGGTGGCGTCGTGACAGGATCTGTTCTTCCTGGTGCGGCAGTACAGTTCAAGTCCGAGGCTGAGATCGATGTGCTCAGCCTCTTCGAGGCCAACTCGATCAGGTCCCTCGTGATCTGGGCAACCTTCAAAGCGGGGACAACAGGTGGCTGAGCAGCCGAATGTTGTGCTCGTCTTTGGTGACCAATGGCGGGCGCAAGCGACAGGGTACGCGGGCGATCCGAATGTGCAGACACCAAATCTGGATCGGCTCGCAGCACAGAGTGTGAATATGACCCACGCCGTCTCCGGCTGCCCCGTGTGCTCACCGGCTCGCGCTTGTTTGCTGACGGGACAGTATCCCCTCACACATGGCGTCTTCGTCAATGACGTGCCTCTGAGCGACCAGGCCGTCAGTCTGGCTCAGGCATTCGGTCAGGGCGGCTACGACACGGCTTACATCGGCAAGTGGCACGTCGATGGCCAGGGGCGGTCAAACTACATTCCGCCCGAACGTCGTCAGGGCTTTGACGAGTGGCAGGTCCTGGAATGCACTCACGACTACAATGAGTCCCATTACTACGCAGGTGACTCCGAGCAGAAGTTGCAGTGGGAGGGATATGATGCGGCGGCGCAAACGACAGCAGCGCAGACCTACCTGCAATCTCGTCGTGGGCAGGATGCGCCCTTCCTGCTCGTGCTGTCCTGGGGACCACCGCACAATCCGTATCAGACCGCACCCGAAGCCTATCGGGCTCGCTACGACGCCGAGCAGATCGAGTTGCGAGGCAATGTCCCTGATGGCGAGGCACAACACGCGCGGGAGCAACTGGCGGGATACTACGCCCATTGCACGGCCCTGGATGACTGCGCCGGCCGTCTGTTGCAGACTCTTGATGACGAAGGTATGTCGACGGATACGATCTTGCTGTTTTTCTCGGATCACGGCGACATGGTTGGTTCAAGGGGTGCCTACAACAAGCAGCGCCCGTGGGATGAATCGATTCGTGTGCCCTTTTTGCTGCGCTATCCGGCGCTCTTCGGTGAACAGGGGAGTGAGCGTACTGCACGCATAGATATTCCCGATATCATGCCGACCTTGCTGGGGCTCAGTGGACAGGCAATTCCGGACACGGTAGAAGGACTCGATTTTTCGAGTTATCTGCACGGAGGCGATGATCCGTCAGATGGGGCAGCGCTGCTGCAATGCCCGCATCCCTTTGGTCAGTGGTGGGTCGGCGATGGCGGTCGTTCCTACCGCGGGTTACGCACCCAACGGCACACGTATGTGCGCGCCCTGGAAGGCCCCTGGTTACTCTACGACAACGAGGCCGACCCGTATCAGCTAGAAAACCTCGTCGGTGTCGCCGAGCAGGTCGAGCTCCTGAAGGAACTCGACAAGCAACTCACAGCCAAGCTCGCTTTGCGAGGCGATCAGTTCCTGCCTTCGCAGGCATATCTGTCAAAGTGGGGGTATCAGGTGAATGCCCGCGGGACGGTGGCGTACAGCAACTGATCAGTCGGCTGGCGACAGGCGCATGATGCGACCCGGATCTTCGAGAGCGACATAGATCAGTCCGTCTGGCCCCGTCTCGACGTCGCGGAAGCGGGAACCGGGTTCGAAGATGACTTCTTTGTGGACGACGCGTCCATCCTCGATGTGCACGCGCTCGAGCCGCTGATAGGCGAGAGCTGTCACGAGCAGGTGATTCTTCCATTTCGGGAAGCGGTCGCCATCATAGAAATCGATTCCACAGGGAGCGATGGACGGATTCCAGAACAGGATCGGTTGCTGCATTCCATCCTGCGCCATGGATTCGGTAATCGGTGTGCCATTGTAGTTGATGCCGTACGTGATCGTGGGCCAACCGTAGTTGGCGCCCCGCTGAATCCGATTGAGTTCGTCGCCGCCCCGGGGACCATGCTCTGTCGTGTAGAGATCACCCGTGACGGGGTGGACCGCCATGCCCTGCGGATTCCGGTGACCATAGGACCAGATGGACGTGATCGCCCCCGGCTGACCGGCGAAGGGATTGTCCTGTGGTACCCGGCCATCATCGAATAGTCGGTGCACCTTGCCATTCGGTGTCTCCACTGACTGCGCCAGTGGCCGTTGGCCCCGGTCGCCGATGGTGAAGTACAGATAACCCTGCGCGTCGAAGACGATACGAGAGCCGAAGTGGTGACCGCGATCCGAATAGAAGGATTCATCAACTTCGTAGATGCGCTCTACCTCGATGAGAGCATCAGATTCGAAGCGGGCGCGATCGATGACGGTGTAGCCGATCGTTTCGTCGCCATCGCCCTCACTGTCACCGTCAACACGGCGAGGTTCAGTATAGGAGAGATAGACGAAGTGGTTCGTTGCAAAATCGGGGTGGAGGGCGATATCCATCAGCCCTCCCTGACCGCGGCTGCGAACGGTGGGGACGCCCCCAATCGGGGCTGACACATTTCCAGCGGTATCGACTATGCGAATGGTACCCTGGCGCTCCGTGACCAGTAGACGGCCGTCGGGCAAGAACTCCAGTGCCCATGGAATCTCGAAGCCTGCGGCGAAGGTCTCCGACTGCAGGTCATAACGAATGGTGCTGATTGTGTCAGCTGTGGCCGTGTGCGACCATACGAGTGCTACGAACAGCGTCAGACGAAGCATGCGATTTCTCATGTTAGCGCAACAACAGCATTGAATGCGTATGTCGGAAGTCGACACCGCTAAGGACCGCCAGATAGACGCCACTGGCGACACTATGACCCGTCGCATCACGACCATCCCATGCAGCTTCGTGGTGTCCCGCCTCGATATTTCCCCGCAGAAGAGTCCGAATTCGTTGGCCCGCAATGTCGAAGACGGCCAGCTCCACAGGACTAGCTGCAGGCAACTGGAAGCGGATCATTGTCGCCGGATTGAAGGGATTGGGATAGTTACCAACCAGACTCGACGCAGCTGGCAGGGCCTCAGGAGACAGGGCCTCCTCTACGGCGGTGGAAACTTCTCCCGGCAGGTGAAAGCGCACTCCCGGTAGGCGATCGCCATCTTCGTCGACGATGTGGGCTGCCATGGAGCCACCTCCGAAGGGGCTGCTCTGCTTGAGCAGGAGTCGATTCTCACCCGCTTCCAGGCGCACGGGGACTCTGTTAGCGGCGAGCTGGAAATTGCGCCGTGAGCCTTGTTCGTAAACGACTTCACCATTGAGCCAGGCACGGGCTCGATTGTCGTGGCTGAACCAGAGAAAACCCTCCTGTGGGCGGTCAGCATGGATCAGGGTGAAGGCATAGCCACTCTGATCCGTCCCAAGTTCCAGCACATCTCCCAGTTCAAGAATCTCAGCTGTGTAGCCCAGATGCTCGACGGTCTGCCAGTTGGCATCTCCGGCGGGCTGGTCCTGGGCGGGAAGCAGGTCAGCTTCACCTGGCAGGTGCTCGGTTGCATCCAGTTCACCACCAGCGAAAGGTCCGGCCACGAGCCAGCGACGGATGCCGCGACCATAGAAGATTCCCGACCCTCCACCGCCACCGGACTTGATAAAGTCGCGTTGTACACTCTCAGGTGAGCGGCCCTCGACACCGATATGGTTCAGATCAAGCGTGCCGAAACCTTTGGCAGCGGCCAGATACAGTGCTTCCAGATCAAGTGGGTTGAAGCCCATCGTGACATTCGCCACCGCCTCAGTGGCGACAGGATCGGCGCCGACAACGACGACATTGTGTTGGACATTCAGACCCCACTGTGGGCCGTCGCCCTCGGTGCCCCAGAATCCTTCGATGATTGTGTACGCGGATGGATTGTAAGAGAACAGATCGACATAACCGTGCTCGGGGTTGTTCCGGTAGTGCTGGCGTTTGGAGGTGCCATCACCGTAAGCGCCGGAGGCCAGGGTACCGACATAGTTCTTGATGCCCAGAGTCGTACCGTAGATCGTCGTCTTCATGGCTGGCATGGAGATAATCTTATCGGCATCCAGGATGGGCTCCGGCATAAAGAAGCCTTCATCGGGGAATCGTCCCGTGCCCTCCATATGAAAGCCGAATTGGGAACCCGGATACGTCAGGCGTGTAACGCCAAGTCGTTGAACCGGTCCGCCCGGCACTGGCTCGCGGCGATAGGGCGCGTAGTTCAGGTCTGTCGTGTCGACGACGGTGGCGACACTGGCAAAATCACTCAGTATCTGCATGTAGGAGAGATCGGCGAATTCGGGATACGTGACGGACCATCCATCCTCGGTGGCACTTGTCGGAAAACCGGGCTCGCCTCGTCTTGGTGATTCGGCACCACCCTCGGCGATCGTGATGCGGCGCGGCCCGACATGTTCGACGAGATAGTTGATGACACTCTTCACCACGCGCAGATCGGTGATCTGACCAGGGTGCTCGAATCCATCCGTATAGTAGGCGGAGGAACGATTGCCGCGATTGGTCACCATGTTAACCTTCAGCAGGACCCAGTCATCTGCGTCGATGATATCCCGCAGCGAACGACCGGACTGATCCAGATCGAGGGCACGTCGCACGACGGCATCTACCTGCTCATAGCTGAGTACCGCATCGATCGGTGCCGGCTCCTGTAGTTGCTCATCGATGGAGGCCGCGATGGCGACGGTGGGCCTGCCCTCACCGAGTGTCAGTGTTCCTGGTCGCAGAATGGGTAGTCCATCCATCTGCAGCGGTTCGTCGACGGCGGCGGCTGAATGCGCACTGGAAATGAAGAAGGTAGTCGGTCGATGAGAGACGAGATCCCAGGCGACAAGTAGAACAAGCCCGCTCAGGGCGATGAGGTTCCTGCGAGACTTGCTCACGATTTGGTGTTCTCCATTTCGGGTAGTGAACCGGCTTTCTGCCGGGGTAATCTCAAGACGATGGCCTGGTGGGGCAACTGGTTTTCAGCGACTTCGGGGCATCGCCTGCCACTTGATCTGGCTCCAGCTCAAGGGCCGGACAGAGGTCTCGTCACTCGCCGGGGCGAGTATCTCCACCTCGTAGAACACAGTCGGTCCAAGTGACCACAATTCGATGTTGTCGGCCTGGGTGCCTGCGGCGAAGGAAACCTCCACCCATTGATCAACGACACGATCGTCAATGTTGAGGAGCGCCGTCTGCTGTCCCTCGGGCTCGCGCAGTGTTCCTGTCTCGTCGAGCCTGCCGCCAAGATAGGCTCGGACCTGGTAGTTGTTGCCCACGTCGCCAACATAGATTCGCATTGAATCAAGAAATACAGGCTCACTCCATTCAAAAACGAGAATTCCCTTCGTTTCCCAGATGAATGGTGGTGCCGCAGAATCGGTCGATGGAATCTGGCCGTCACTCAGAGTGGAAAATTCGCCGACGTGCGAGTTCCACGTTGTTGCCCGCGTGACGGCATCGGGTGCTACATTGCGGCCCGAGATGGCGAAGGTCGCTCCCGTGATGAGCAGACAGACGCTTATCGTGATGGGCACTGCAAGAGGATTTCTCATGGTCATAGAGTGTCATTGTCCCAACTCACCCAGCCAGTGTCAAGGTCTCAGGTGACCCCTCAGTTGACACTGCTGGCGGTGGCCTCGCCTCGAAGGCTACTATTTTCCCTGAATGAAGCAGGGAGACAAGAGTTGACCCCCAGCGCCGAGCGCGAGAAACCAGTGGAAAGAGAACATGCCACGTCAGTCTGAAATCCAGAGCGCCAGTATCCAGCAGATCAGAGCCGGTGGTGCCATCACCGTCGCTGCGACCGTGCACGCCACTGCGGCGCGGTGTGAGGCCATGCAGCCCGTCGTGTCTCAATGGCAACCTCTGGCGACACCCCATTTCGCAGCCTATGACGCGACCACGACAGATGGACTGACCTGCGCCGGCTACTATGGAGCCGTCTTTGACGGTCGTCACGTTTACGGTTGTCCCATCCGCTCACATCGAGAACGCGACAGTGTCCACGGGCATGTTTTGCGTTGTGATACACATGGTGACTTTCACGATCCATCCACGTGGGACGCCTTTGATGCAGGGGGCACAGACGGACTGAATACGGTCTGCTACTATGGTGCCGCCTTTGACGGACGTCACGTGATCTTCGCACCGCGAGATGACAGCCACGGCTACCACTCTCGCGTTCTGCGCTACGATACGCAGGGCCCTTTCAAGGATGCAGACGCGTGGTCTGCCTTCGATGCGGATCTGCCACATTCGGCGCAGGGAGCGGCCTACGATGGCCAGCATGTCTATTTCTGCCCTGGCTACGAAAGCGTGCCAGGTGAACCGATGACTGAGGGTCTGCTCAGTGGCAAAGTCATGCGCATGGATACGTCGGCTGAGTTCAAGGATGCTGCCAGCTATCAAGTCTTTGACACGACCGTCCTAGGCGCCGAAGCGGTTTGCTTTGATGGGGGAGCCTTCGATGGTCGATTCGTCTATTTCGTGCCATTGATCCATGGTGTTGTCGTGCGCTACGACACGCAGGGGCCCTTCGATGATGTAGCCAGCTGGGAGGCCTTCGACGCTCGTACTGTTGGCCTGGGAATGAATGTCGGCGCCGTCTTCGATGGGCACTGGCTCTACTTCTGCGCCTATGGCCATGCATCCATGGTTCGCTACGACACGCGCAAACCCTTCACCGATCCGAGTAGCTGGGCGCAGTATGATGCGGCCCACACGGGTGGTCTCGACACAGGTGGATTTGATGGTGGCTTCTTTGATGGGCGTTATGTGACGTTTTGCCCCTGGACACGTACGCCGCCGCCAGGCGAGGCGGGTTACCACTGCAACTACCTGCGCTACGACACAACGCGATCTTTTGATGATGCAGCTGCGTGGTCGGCATATGACGCCAGTGCGACGGATGGACTTGAGTCGCTCGGCTACAATGCCGGGGCCTTCGATGGTGGCTCGTTCTATGCAGCACCCCTCTATGCGTCGGATGGGGAGGCTTTTCATGGACGTATGATGCGCGTTGATACCCTTGGTGGAGACGGAGCATTCAGCCTGCGATTCTGTGACTATGGTCATAACGGCGGCCTGTGTGCCGCAGTGCCAGGACCAAGTTTTCTAGTCAATACGAAGGGCGGTGTTCGCAGTGTGGCGACACATCAACCGTTGGGGGCAGGTGTGCATTATCTGGTGGGCGTCTACGACGGCGCGTCGCTGCAATTGTGGATCGATGGTCGGTTGGCGGCAAAGCGCGAGGCGAGGGGAGACCTGCTTGCACCAGATCTTCCTGTGACGACTGGGTATCTTGGCGGTGGTGGCGCCAGCTTTGATGGCCAGATCGACGCCGTTGCTGTCGCGCCTGAGGCGTGGACTGCCGAGCAGATCCGACAGTCCTTCGAGGGACAAGGTGATTGACAGTGCCGTCTGACTGGGCGATCCACTGGGGCATCGTGATGTGACGGTGGATCGTCACATCTGCGAGACGTCGTAGCCCTTTGATTTCCACACTTTGCGCGCCAGCTTCTTCGCCTCGACGCTCAACTTGATGTGGCCGCGAATGCTGCTGGCTGGTTGACCGGCACCCTTGTGCGCCGGATCGGGTGTCCAATGATCGTTCCGGTATTTCTTACGCAGGCGCTTGATGCGAAAGTCCGGAACTTCGAAGGGGGCTGAGTCAGCCAGGGCTGAGCGCCATGCCTGCACGCCGGCGATGCTCATATCGACACCGCGATATACATCGAGGTACGGCGGTTCGCCGCTACGGATGGCCTCGGCGAAGTGATATCCTGTGAAGAAGTCGCCGCCGCCGTGGCCAGCACGGGTGGCTCGGTCGTGGTGTGTGGGGAAGTCCGGCGTGTAGACGGTCTCCTTTGGCTCACCTGTGCGTTTCTCGAAGGGCTCACGCCAGACGCGCAGCCGCTGCTTGTCACCGTGCCGGCAATTCTCCATCAGGCCCTTGTTGCCATGGATCCGCACGTAGTTGCCGTGCCCCCGGAGATTTCCATGCAGTGACTTGAGCACGGCACCATTGTCCATGCGACACATAATCGCTGCACACGTGTCGGAGAGCTTTGCTGTGTTTGTCTGCGTCGGGTCCTGCATGTCATAGGGCACGACGAAGCCATTCACTTTTTCGGGTCGTGTGTCGGTGATGAACATGACAGGTGTCTTGGATGCGTGTGTGTTTGTTTATACAGTCGAGTCCGTGGTGGTGTCCTATCCCAATCAACCTTACTGGACCAGAAGAGAAATCCATCGGACGACCAAAGTATCGTTGAATCCGTGAGGTCACACGGTAGATATATGGTCAGAAATCGACAAAAATGGTTAAGAAATCAAGGTCGATTTCTTAACCTCACAGAGAAACATCGAACCAGTATACGTAAAGCTTCCCGTAAGACTTGCCACCCTTGTCCCTGTTTAGTTGATTTGAAGTAGACCAGAGACAGAAAGAGGAATCAGATGACAACACAGACGACAAAGACAACATCGAAGTTGAGTGTGCTGGGCTACGTTAGAATCAGCACATCTTCTCAAATAGAAAACACGTCCATAGCTCTACAGAAACGGACAATTCGACAGTACGTGAAGAGTCGTGGCTGGAATCTGGTTGATATCTACGAGGACGTAAGCTCAGGGAGTAATACGAATCGGCCAGGTTTTGAAGAAATGGCGAAGCGACTTGAATCCAACGGTTTTTCAGCCGTAGTCGTAACGAAACTCGACAGATTTTCGAGGTCGATATTGGACTCTGCAACATTCATTAAGGGTTTACTTGCGAAGGATAAGGCTCTGATTTCGATATCAGAGAATGTTGATACAGGGTCGATTCAAGGCCGCATGTTTTGCAACTTGCTGATGGTCATAGCAGAAAATGAGCGCGAAAATATTCAAATGCGTATGAGCAATGGCCGCGAAGAATTGCTTAGGCAAAACAAGCTACCCAGCTCCTACGTATACGGATACACCAGAGATAAATCTGGCGACCTTAGTGTGGTCGCTGATGAAGCCAAGGTAATTCAGGAAATGTTTCACCTCTACCTTGACTTGGAGTCGTTAGGAGCGGTTTCAAGGGTGTTTAAGGAAAGAGGCTATCGTACACGACAGGACAAGAGCTTCAGCCGGCAGACAATCCAAAATTTGCTTCGTCAGCCACTCTATTGCGGAAAGCCTATGAAGTGGCGCGACGAGACTTTCAAGACGAATGCTGAGAAGCTTGTCAGTGCCCAGTGTTGGAATAAGGTTGCTCGGCTAATGGATAGTCGGAGCAGAAAAATACCGTCGCCAGTTTAA
>JABJJN010000051.1 GCA_018660835.1 Gemmatimonadota bacterium
CACACCGCCGTGGTGGATGAAGTCGACAGCATTCTCATTGACGAGGCAGTCACCCCCCTGATCATCTCCCGGGAAACGCCCAACGAGCCGTTTGTTGAGGCCTGTCGCGAGGCCCAGAAGGTCGCCGCTACCTTGAGGCCCGGTGTGGATTATCGCGTTGACCAGCAGTACAAGGACATCGATCTACTGCGCGGGCAAGAGGACGAGTTGGTGCAAAAGACGGGTAACATGCCGAGACTGTTCCGCGGGCGAAGCCAACACCGGGAGTTGGTCCAGCAGGCGCTGAAGGCCAGAGAGTTTTTCCACCGTGACACCCAGTACGTAATCCAGGACGGCAAAGTGGTGATCGTCGACGAATTTTCCGGGCGGTTGATGCCGCAGCGAACCTGGAGTGCCGGTCTGCACCAGAGCGTTGAGGCGAAGGAAGACATCACCGTCACCGCTCCCAGCGAGACACTGGCTCGGCTGAGTTTTCAGCGGTTCTTTCGATTCTTTCACCGGCTGGCAGGCATGACGGGAACCGCCAAAGAGGCGTCCGGCGAGTTGTGGCATATCTATGGCCTGCCAGTTGTTTCGATTCCTCCGAACCGCCCTTGCCAACGGAAGATCTACCCCAGACGCATTTTCGCCGAGCAAGAGCCGAAGTGGCAGGCGATTGTCCAGGAAGTGGCTGAACGGCACGCGATGGGCCAGCCCGTGCTTGTCGGTACCCGCAGCGTCAGGGCCAGCGAAGAATTGTCCGCCCGTCTGCATAAACTCGGTCTGTCTTTCCGCGTGCTCAATGCCATCCGTCACCGGGAAGAGGCAGGTATCATTGCCCAGGCGGGTGAGCGGGGCAGCATCACGGTGGCGACGAATATGGCCGGCCGCGGCACCGACATACGACTGGGCACCGGGGTTCCCCGTCTGGGTGGTTTGCATGTGATCGCAACCGAATGCCACGAGGCCACCCGGATAGACCGCCAACTGTTCGGCCGGTGTGCCCGGCAGGGAGATCCCGGCAGCGCTCGTTCGTTTGTGAGTTTGGAAGATGAACTGCTGTGCCGCTACGTGCCGGCGCCGGCCCGAAACAGTATCAAGAAAGTTCTCAGACTAAAGGGATTTGCATCTACCTGGGCGGCGGAGCAGATCGTGCGCTGGGCGCAGCGCCGACCACAGGCGATGGCGTTTCATCGACGCAAGACGGTCTTGCGTACGGACACATGGCTGGATGACTCACTTTCCTTCGCTCCGGGCGATGTCGGTTCATGAGCGGGCTAGTGAGGTGGTCACGGTCACTCATGCTACTCTGTCTGCTGCTGTCGTGTTCGTCCGCGCGGGCCGAGGATCTGCTGGATATCTATGAACTGGCGCGGCAGCACGATCCGCTCATTCAGGCGGCCCAGTTTGCCAACCTGGCTACGCGTGAAAGCCTGCGACAGGCGTACTCGGGGTTGCTCCCCACATTGAGTGCCGGTGCCGAGTATGACCTGACTCGGCAGGAGATTCTGGATTCGGACAACCCCCTATTCCAGGAAGGCACGTCGGATTTCGGCGGGTATGACCTCAGCCTCACTCTCAACCAACCGCTGTTCCGCTACGCTGCCATTGTGAGTGTGCGACAGGCGAAAGATGTCGTTGCCCGATCAGGGCTCGAATACTTTGTCGCCGAGCAGGAACTCGTTCTGCGTGTGGCCGAGTTGTATCTGCAGGCACTTTCCGCCCAGGACGATCTGGGCTTTGCCCGGGCCGAACAGGCTGCCTTGCAGTTGCACTACGAGCGGGCGCAAGGCCAGCAGGCGAGAGGCCTGATCCCGGTGACGGACCTCTACGATGCGCAGGCGCGTCTGGCGGCAGCCCAGGAGCGCGAATTCTCGGCGAAGGACGCTCAGGACGACGCCTTCGAGGGGCTACGCGAAGTCAGCGACAACCGGGTCGCTAACCCGGCGGGGATCAAAGAGGAACTGCCTCTGGGACCGCCGGATCCGGCAACCGTCGAACAGTGGATCGAGGCTGGGTTGAAGCAGAATCTCGCCCTGCAGGTGCAGGCTCTGACTGTGGACGTGGCTTCCAGGGAGGTCGACCGTCGGCAAGCAGGGCATCTACCGACGCTGGACCTGGTGGCTCGTGGCAACCGACAGCGAACCGGCGGTGATCTGTTTGGTAAAGGCAGAGACACGGAGATTCTGAATGTGGGAGTCGAGTTGAGGTTGCCCCTGTATCAGGGTGGTCTGGTCAACTCGCAGGTCAAGGAGGCGACCTACCTCTACCAGCGAGCTCGCAAGGAGCACGAGCGGCTTGTGCGTTCAGTCGAGCGTACGACTCGCTCCGCCTATTGGGGGGTCATCAGCGCCATTGGGCGCGTGGAGGCACTACAGCAGTCGGTGGCTGCGCTGGAACTGGCCTTGGATGGCCGGCAAAAAGGCTTCCGATCGGGGCTGTTTCCCAGCCTCGACGTTTTGGATGGAGTCAGAGATCTGTTCCGCAGTCGTCGGGACTACGCTCGCGCTCGGTACGATTACATCCTCAACAGTCTGCGCTTGAAACAAATGGTGGGCACACTGAGTGAAAAAGACATCGTCGCCGTCAACCAATGGCTGGCCGAGTGACCCATGGCTGGCCACGTAAGGAGAGGATCGCCTCGTAGCGGTCAATGAAGATTATGACAGTTGGCAGATTCGTACAGGCCGCAACACTGTGCTGGTTGTTTTCTGGTGTCGCCCTGAGTGCACAAGAGCAAGACCTGGATGGGTTGATCGAACCGTACGAGGTCGTCGAGATCAGCAGTCGGGTTCCCGGAATCCTGGATGAGGTTGTCGTGAAGCGCGGCGACCTGGTGGAGAAAGACCAGGTTTTGGCACGCCTCGAGGACAGTCTCGAGGAGATTAAGGTGAAGTTGGCGCGCGCCCGCGTGGAGTTCAGCACTCGGCGCTCTGTGCGCAACGAGGAGCTCTACGAAGCACAACTCGTTTCCATGGCGGAAAAGGACGAACTCGAGACAGAAATCGCCATCAATAAGCTGCAGGTGGAGGAAGCGGCAGAGATGCTGGCGATGCGCACGATTCGCAGCCCCATCCGTGGCGTGGTGGTGGAACGGACCCGGGCGCCGGGAGAAAGCGTCGGAGCCGATCCCATTCTGACTGTCGCGCGCATCGATCTGCTCAACGTCGAGGTGATTGTTCCCGTCGAGCGCTACAACACCATCACAAAGGGAATGCGGGCCGAAGTACGTCCAGAGGCAGCGATTGGCGGGATGTATGTGGGCGAGGTGGTCATCGTCAATCAGATCATTGATGCAGCCAGTGGTACCTTCGGGGTACGGGTGCAGTTGTCGAATCCCGATTACGAGTTGCCTGCGGGCGTGAAATGCAAAGTCAGGTTCATGGCACCGTGAACGGCCGACGCGGCAGGACTGCTCGTTGGGGTGATGCCGTAGCGAGCACAAGGTCGGAGAGAATACGTGGGTACAAAGGATTTAATATTGGATAGGGGTAGCATGTTCTTCAAAAACAGGTCAAAAGGGCTTGCCAAGGGCGTAGCCGTTCTATACTGCGGGACCATGATCGCCGCAGCGGAGCCGAGCTGGGCAGAAGAGGTAGGCAGCTCGGGTGAGTCCAGTTTTCCGGTGGTGCGCGTAGATCTGCAGGCGGGCACGTTTATGGATCCCCTGCCTTTCGATCAGGCGTTCCTGATCGTGGGGCAGGTGCCGGTACCAACAGAAGCGGTGGAGGTCAGGCTCAGCGAATACCTCGAGGCGCCCGTGACCCTCAACGAGCAGCAACTTCGGCGGTTCGAGTCAAAGATGAGACAGTACCTGGTTACGGACACTGAGCAGGATTCTCAGACCGGTGGCCTTGATGCCGAGAGGGTACGTCTGAAGGCGAAGGCGCTACTGCTGGAGCAAGTCCAGTCCGAGGGATCTCTGCAACCCTTGCGCCGTATCTGGCGCTCTGTGACACCATGGAACTGGGGCGATCGGTCCCGTGGCAGGATGCAGGCGGTCTTGGCTCCGGGCACGATGTTCGACCACAGTCAGGGCGCAGGTCTGGCCACGACGCGGGAGTTGTTCGGCTCCATCGCCCGCGAGGCGCGCTCGGCGCAGGTGGTTACCTTTTCGTCTTCCAGGACGCCGCGACCAGTAGTTCGTTGGAAGCGGATGGACCAGGTCGCCGGCCGGACCCAGGGCAACAGCACGTCAGAGGCAGACCCCCTGGTGAACTGGAACCAGCTGGAACGGATTCGAGCCATGAGGGGGGCACCGGACGAGGATTTTTTCTCAGATTCGGGTCGCGGCGGGCAGCCTGTCGGCGAAGAGACTGGATGGCGGACATTCAGAATGTTGATCCAGCCGCTGGAAGCCCAGCGCTACTATCACTTCGACTTTGTCCTCGAAAGGAAACTGATCGAGGACGAGTTGGACGCCTTTGTCGCCGACGCCCGACGTCAGTCTGATGGGCTGCTGCAAGCTGGCACTGGATCGCTTTCGCACGCTGACGGGGAGCAACTGCGTGCTCTGTTGATGGAAAGCCTGCAGCGTGTTGCCGGTCGCAATGCCCTCAAGCAAGCGGCCCCCGTGTTCGACAGCGATGTCTCCTCTGCCAGCGTGCACCAGGAGATGAGTCGCCTCGCCGATGATTGGCGCCAGGCTGCTGAGGACGAGGGGGCCGACGAACCGCTGAAGATCAGGCTCGAGAATCTGGTTCGGCAGCAAATGCTGGTACTGAAGACCAGCATGGGCGCCTCGACGGTGGATAATGACTACGTAAGCGGCGACGTTGGCGTTCTCTACGCGGCGCGCATCGGCGCGAGGTCTGCCTACATCG
>JABJJN010000029.1 GCA_018660835.1 Gemmatimonadota bacterium
GACGGTGGACGAGGCACTCGAGGTGACAAAAGTCCACTCTGTCGCAGGACTGCTGCCTGCCTCTCAACCACTGGTTCGACGCCGCCCCTTCCGTGCGCCGCACCATTCGATCTCTGATGCAGGCATGGTCGGTGGCGGTCGCATACCTCGACCCGGTGAGATCTCGCTGGCCCATCACGGTGTTCTGTTTCTGGATGAGCTGCCGGAATTCCGTCGTCCCGTTGTCGAGGCGCTGCGCCAACCACTGGAAGAGGGCGCCATTGCTCTCGGGCGAGCGACCACAACGGTTCGCTATCCCTGCCGCTTCATGCTCGTTGCCGCCATGAATCCATGTCCCTGTGGATACCTGGGAGACGTGCGGCACGAGTGTCTGTGTTCACCGCGCCAGATCGAACGCTATCGTGCGCGCCTTTCGGGCCCCCTGCTGGATCGGATCGATCTGCATATAGAAGTACCTGCCGTCGAGGTCTCCGATCTGGCCATCGACGAACATCCCCAGGCCGAGTCATCAGCGCAGATCGCCGTGCGTGTCGAGGCTGCCCGTCAACGGCAGAGACAGCGCTTCGCCCAGGTCGCCAACACCCATTGTAATGCGGAGATGGAATCAGCTGGCGTCCGCCAGCATTGTCGGCCCCTCGATACACCGGCGGCGACGCTGCTGCGTGCCGCTATGGAGCGACTGGGTCTGTCGGCGCGGGCTCACGATCGCATCCTCAAGGTGAGCCGCACGATCGCTGATCTGGCGGCGTCCGAGCGGATCCGCGTCGAACATGTTGCTGAGGCCGTGCAGTATCGGTGCCTTGATCGACCTACCCAGGCGCCGCTACGATCTTCGCTTCAGGAATCCGGCTAGTTCATCGGCGTCGTCGCCAGCCCGGTCATCACTGTGCGGAAATGGCGCATCAGATCGACTTCGTGGTCGCACTTTGGACATTGCAAGCGTTCACCACCACGGATGTCGACAAAACTGCTCTGGGTGAAGTTTGCCTGGCGCTTTACCTCGTCCACGCCACCCTCTTCTTCATCAAGACGATCGATTCGTTCCCAATCGACAGTCTCTCCCGTGATATTGCGGAACAACTTCTGCTTCGGCACATACACCTTGAAGCGTTTGTCGCAGCCTGAGCAGGTATAAAGAAAGCCGACGGCCATTGCGTAACCTCCTGATGTTGAGTCCCTGCAAGACCCAGGTCTCAAAGACCCGAGTTGCTGACACCCGAGTTACAGGCACCGAGTCAGCACAGGGACACGACAAGAGTATACGCACCTCCATGACACTATGTAAGTGTCTTTTTTACTATCCTTGCCTGTTGTCGGGGTCCATTGTGAGCCCCGTCACCTGAAATCAGGAAAAACAGCGCGGATCCTCAGCGGTCCATCACCTTCTGCACCGTCTCGGCGAAAGCATCCACGTCCTCTGCCGTCGTATCCCAGGCCGTCATCCACCGCGCTTCGCCACGCTGCGGGTCCCACACAGCGAAGGTCACTTCGCGCAGAAGTTCCTTCATCTTCTCAGGGGCGAGCCGCACAAAGACGCCATTGGCCTGGGTCGGGTGAATGAACTCTACGCCGGGAATCCCACGCACGGATGCCCGCAGTCTCTGCGCCATCTGATTGGCATGCGACGCCAGTTGTAACCAGAGATCGTCGGCAAGCATGGCGAGGAACTGCGCACTGATAAAGCGCATCTTCGACGCCAATTGCAGACCTTGTTTGCGCACATAAGGAAAGGTTTGTGACGCCTCACCGCCGAACAGGACGACCGCCTCAGCCATCATGGCCCCCGTCTTCGTCAGACCAAGACTGAGTAGATCGACACCGGCGTCCACCGTGAAGGCGCGCGGCGGGATCTCGAGATAGGCTGCTGCATTGGCCAAGCGTGCACCATCCATGTGGAGAAGCCAGCCACGTGCGTGCGCCGCGTCGGCCAGGGCAGTGACTTCCTCCGGCGTGTAGACGGTCCCCATCTCTGTCACCTGTGTGATCGACAACAGTCGCGGTTTCGACTGATGCGGTTCGGCGTGACCCTCGGCGAGTTCATCGAGTCGATCCGGTGTCAGCTTTCCCCCTGCCGACGGCAGGGCCAGTACTCGACAACCAACAAATCGTTCGATCGCTCCACACTCATCCCAGTGAATGTGAGATGTATCTGCACAGATCACCGCCTGGAAAGGAGCCGTCACGGCCGCCGCCGACAGCACATTGGCGGCCGTCCCATTGAAAACGAAGTGCGCCTCCACACCTTCTGAGCCGAACAGTTGGCAGACACGTGCCTGCGCCTCATTGGTAAGGGAGTCCTCCCCGTAGGCGAGGGCGTGACCCCCATTCGCATCCTGCATCGCCTGCAGGACACGTGGATGAGTGCCCGCAAGGTTGTCACTGTAGAAGTGTCGTTGGCCGTCGAAACTTGGGGTCATATCGTGGCGCACCTTGTGTTCAGGTCAGTTGGACAGAGCGAGATGGATTGAGCCGGTTGGATTGAGCCAGTGATAGATCAGCTGAAGAATTTGCGCATGAGCAGAGCGAAGTGAATCATCGCCATGATCACACCCAACACAAGAAAAGTGATACTGCCGACAATTGCGCCTCGCATTGTCGACATCCAGACGCGGACCGTTGCGCGTGTGCAACCAGGTCGCCCCCGCGATGGTCCCGACCAGAACGACGAATCCGAGCGCCAGGAAGGGGATGGGGATGATCGTGTTCATCCCGTACTTCCTCGCCCTCGGATCCGATCTTCTGCCACCAATCTCTTTTGGCGGGAGTGAGCATGGCTCGGCATGCCGAATACCTGTCAGCTCGCGTCAGAGAATCCGGCGTCAGAGTGTGCACCATCGCAGAAAGGTTTGTTCTTCGAGTGACCGCAGCGACATAGAGTGTAGTGAGAATTCGTCGGTGGTTGATCCTCATTGTTAAGCACGACGCCACCACGCACAGCGATGGGACCATCCTTGAGAATCTGAATCTCCGCTGTCGAGAAGAACTGATCCTGCAGCTGCCCCTTCAGCTTGTACGCAAGTGACCCGGACGGACACTTACGGATCGTGTCGATTACTTGCTGGGCGTCACCTGCATTTGGCGTGGAGACCCGCTCATCACCTTCCCAGGTGAAAAACACACTCTCTGCGCCATTCACACAGGCACCCGCGTGGCAGCAAACATTCGGATTGTCGACGACAGTGAGTTCATCACCCTCGTATTCCCGTGTAGGTGTATCCTCACGCGCCTCATTTGCACCCGTGAAGCCAATGTCCTTATGGGCGCCATCACAGAAGGGTTTGTTTTTGGACGCACCGCATCGACACAAGGCGATGACATCCTTTTCCATCTCGATGGCATTGCCCTCGGCATCGTAGAGATTCTCCAGACCCTTCACGATGAAGGGAGCGGATTGCATCACATCGATCGTCGGTTTTTCGTCAGCCATTTGAAGTGATCCTTTTGCTGAATTGTGCACCAGAGCCGGTTCAGCTCCCCGTTGTCTTGTGGTGATGTGTCTTGTGGTGATGTGTCTTGTGGTGATGTGTCACGCCAAGCGATGGAAGGTAACGACGAAAACGGCACGCGTCACAGTCGTCCAAAGCGCGCGTCCAGATCGACCGCGTCACCGCTGGCGGCCGATTCATAACCAGCCTGTACGATGGCGAGAGACCGGCGCTCGGCGATCCCCGTCGTCGGCCCTTCGACGCCATCACGCACCCAGGTGGCGAAGGCAGCCATCTCCTGCGCGTACTCTGAGTGCGCCATCTCCGGATATTTCACCAGTTCCTGTTTGCCCGCATCATCGATGAACCTGCAGCCACTGGCATCGGCCTGCAAAGAGCCACGATCGCCGAAGATCGTATACCCACCAAGGGTCCCGGCAAACTTCACTTCCGACGACTGCAGCAGATGCACGCTGGTACCTGAACGAAGTGTCAATTGCAGACTCATCGTCGCTTCGATCTGGGCCGGTTTGAAGCTGGCGGCGCGGTGCTGATGGGCATACACGGCGGCCACGTCACCGAAGACATGACGCAGCTGCGCCACGGTGTGGATTCCATGCAGCATCCAGGTACCCGTCCCGCCCTGGTCTGGCTGGGCCAACCAGGCTCGACGCGCCGGATACCCATAGTCGGGCGCACGAAAACCGCTGCACACTGTCGCCGCCACCATCTCGCCGATGTGACGACCCGATCGAACCACGTCGCGTAAGAATCCACTCATGGGTTGATACGTCGCACTCTCTGCAACATACAGACGCACACCATGGGTTTCAGCGGCATCGATCATCGCGGACGCCTCCTCCACGCTCAGTGCCATGGGCTTCTCGACGAGCACGTGTTTGCCCGCTTCAGCGGCGGCGATGGCTTGCGCGGCATGTAACGCGTGCGGCGTACACAGACTCACTGCGTCGATCTCGTCGTCTTCGAGCACTTGCCGCAGATCCTGTCGCACATCATCGACGCCTAATTCTGCCGCCACCATGTTCAGATGCGCGGCATCATTGTCTACCAGGCACGTGAGCTGAATCTCCCCCGCCAGTTCACTCAGCGCCGTCGCTTGTCGTTGCCCCGCCCAGCCAGCGCCGACGATGGCGAGCCGCATCAGTGGGTCACCCATGCTGTCGGCACCTCGACCTGCAGCCTCTGGGCTGTGACGGCCAGATCACGCAGGGTCACTGCATTCAACGGAATCCCTTCAGCTCGATACCTGACGCGACGCTCGTGCTCGATGCCACCCGGCGCCTGCGGCTGAGGCATGCCTTGACCTCGACGACAGTCCCGCACCTGCCGGATCGCTGCATCAACGCGCGTCTTGAATCGTGTCACGTCCTCGAAGGCACTCACATCGATGGCCATGACAAAGTGACCGTCGCTGCCGGCGGTCGGACCGGCCTCCATATCCCCCAGCTCCGTGCCATACGCTGCCCCCGATAACATCGATGAGAGGATCCCCATCATCATCGCCAGACCCGCTCCCTTGAAAGCGCCAATCGGTTGCAGCAGACCCTCAAGGGCCAACGCCGGATCGGTGGTGGGTTGCCCCTGAGAATCCAGAGCCCAACCCTCGGGCAGCGGTTCACCTTTTTGCTGATGAATTCTGATCTTGCCGTGACTCGACCCTGAAAAGGCCGCGTCGTACAGAATCGGGGGTTCCGCATCAGCAGGCACACCCAGGCCGAGAGGATTGATACCCAGCAAACGCTCGACGCCTCCCCAGGGCGCCATCGTCGGCAGCGCATTCGTCGTTGCCCAGCCGATCATATCAGCTTCCACAGCCAACCGCGCGTAGTAGGCCATGGCACCAGAGTGGTTGCTGCCACGAATCGCAACGATGCCCACACCGTGTTCGTGCGCCGCCGCAATCGCCGACTTCATGGCGAAGTGCATGCCGATCTGTCCCATACTGTTGTCGCCATCGACCACCTGACATGCGCCGCGGCCGGACACCACACGGGGTCGCCCCTGAGGATTGACGCCCTTCGCCGTCAACTTCTCCACGTATTCCGGAACACGCAGGACCCCATGCGAATGCACACCACTCAGATCCGCATCGACGAGGGTGTCCGCAAGCAGGTGCGCGTCCTGTGCATTCATCGTGCAGACGCGAAAGATCTCGGTCACCAGTTGGAGCAGCCTCTCGGCATCAACTGCGGCAGGCATGGGTTTGATCATCTCCCGGCTTGGGCAAAGATCGCATGGTGAATGGCTGAGTCTCCCAGAGATTCAGTGGGAATTTTGACGCAGAAGGTAGAACGACAAGCATGGTCAGGCATCCCCATGAAGACACCTCCAGACACAGACCCCTCCAAACCGATGATGATGATTCTACCTCAGGTTGCCCGGGCACGAAGAGCCTTCCCTTGTTTCGTGATCGCCGAGCCGCTACATCTTAAACCCCCTCTGCTACTTCTTAACCTCCTGCCTTTCCATGGTTCGGTGACAACACGACTCAGAGTCTGTCCGCTGGAGAAGACCCATGCCACGAAAGCCCCCACTTCCACAGTTGCCTACGATCAAAGGCCACGCCCTCACGGCCCCACCGGCGTGGGCCCTGCTCGAACGCGAGCTCTTCGCCCTCATGGAAGACGCCGCCCGCCTCTATGCACGCGAGTATTTCGAGGCCGGTGGCGCCACACTGATGGCGGAGGACGTGGACGATCTCTATGAACAGTGCTACAACTTTGGCCTGTTCTACGCCCTGGGTGCGCATGATGATCTGCTGGAACTGCACTTGCGTCACTGGAATGCCGTCACCCGCGTGTCAGACGTCAGCTTCCAGCATCGAACACGCTACAACGAACACAAGAAGATCTTCCGCCCCTCGATCTATCGGGAATTCTGGAGTCACTCGCAGGCCATGGAGTGGCATCATCTGAGCGAAGGCAACATGGCCCTGTACGATTTCGGCGTCGCCGATCCGACGATTTCCGAAAACGAACGGCGTGCTCGTCGCTTTGCTGACATGTTCACCGGCGACGATCCGGAAGCACCCAATTACGACGCGAATCATCGTATTCTGCGTTCGCCTTTCCAATCCGCTCAAGGACCGGTACTCGAAGGCGATATCGAACTTGCCCACACCATGCTCTATGCTGGCCGCGGCTTGGGTGGCAGCTGCAATTATTATGGCGTGCGTGCTTCACTCTATCCGATCATCAAGGATCTCGAGGTCCGCTGGTATGAGAAGCCGGCCCGTGCCAAGCAGGTACTTGATCTGTTCAATCGTCTCGTGCTGCAATGTGACACACCAAATTCTCTCGCCGCCACGGCACTGGTGACCCACGCCTACCTGCAAACCGGTGATGAACGCTACAAACGCTGGGTCCTCGACTATACCGAGGCCTGGTGGGATCGCACCAAGGCCAATGGTGGTATCTGTCCTGACAATGTCGATGCCCAGGGCGTCATCGGCGGTGGCCGGGAGGGCTGTTTCTGGGGCGGCCAGTACGGCTGGAATCACTACCAGGGATACAACATCATGTTTCACGGCATCAACATCGCCGTGGAATGTTGCCAGTTGCTCACGGGAGATTCGAGTTGGCTCGAGTTTCTGCGCTCGCAGGTTCGACTGCTCGTGGACAATGGTTTCGAGCGACCGGATGGTCAGTTTGTCGTGCCGACGCGATATGGCCCCGACGGTTGGGATCGGTCTCTGCAGCCACCCGGGCCCAGCGTCCTGGATGGCATCGAGATGCGTGGCTACGCGCAGGAAGCCAGCCCCATGCGTTCCCAGGAGATGATCCATCTCTATCATGCCTCCATGGCGACCGAAGATCGCGACTTGATCGAGTCCATTCGCGATCGGGACACGGAACGCGATTGGAATGATGTCGACGTCGGCATGGGTGAGAAGAATCGCGGTCAGATCGAGTTTGCCCGTTATCAGTACTACGAGGGTCGCAACCCGGACTGGCCCGAAAAACTCCTGCGCGCCGAATACACAGCGGCTCTGAACAGCTACCGGGAAATGGTCGAGGATGAGCGTTCGCATCTCGACATCATCCAGAGCAATCGTGTGCCCATGCACGTGGTGCTGACCAAGGCCCTGACCCAGGTCACCACGGGGGCGCCGCAGTCGATCTACAATGGCGGACTGCTACGAGCGACGGTCAGATACTATGACGCCGATCGACTCAGACCCGGTCTTCCCCCTGATACGGCGGCTCTTGTTGATGAACTGGGCAGTGATCGTGTCGGCGTGCAATTGGTAAACTGTCACCGCAACGAGCCACGCCGTCTCATCGTACAGGCGGGCGCCTTCGGCGAGCACCATTTTGGCGAGGTCCACTTCGATCGAGCCGATGGCGAATCCCTGGACTCGATCCGCGTCGAAGGCAAGTATCTGCTCGTCGAGTTACCACCGGGCGCCGCGGTACGGCTCAGCGCCGAACTGCAGCGCTTCTGTGCAACACCCAGCTATGCTTTCCCATGGCACACGGACTCGATCCCGGTGCCCTTCCCACAAGCATCGGTCTCGACGAATCCTGCTGACAGGACCGAAGGTCGCGGGTCCTGGACAGGTTTACCACCCGACAGAGACTGACTCGCCGTTCAGGCAAGACCGACAAGCCATCCAACCAGCCGACAAGGAGCCAACCCCCATGCGTCATTTCACACGAACTCCCGTCTATTCGGGCCCCGACGATCCAGAACGCGGTGTGCCTCGCGGCACACTGCAACTTGGCGAGACCGTCATCATCGATACCGTCGGTGGGTCAGATCACGACTATGAGGCGGCGGGCGAAACCCGCGCCGGTCAGATCACAGCGGCCAATACGACTCGTCACTCCCGGCAGGGCGGTCCCTTCATCATCGAGGGAATCGAGCCCGACGACTGGGTCGCCATCGAGATCCTCGACATGGAGTGCGGCCCCTATGGATTCTATCGAAATGCGGGTCCTCACTGGGGTTATTGGCGCGCCGTTGCCCCCGTGCGCGATGGACTCGTGCACTTTCCACCGGACTTCGTCGTACCAGTGCGCCCCATGATCGGCGTCATTCAATTGGAATCTGTCGCGCCACATCCCATCGATCACGGGGGCAACATGGACTTCAACTCCATCCAACCTGGTTCCACCGTTCACATTCGCGCCCAGAAAGCGGGCGCCTACCTGTCGATTGGCGATACCCACGCCCGCATGGGGGATGGTGAACTGACGGCGGCTGGTGTCGAGATCGACGCAACTGTGACATTGAAAGTCGATCGCTCTCCTGGTTTCCCTAATGCCAGCCCCGTCGTGGAGACCACGGGATACGTGGAATCGGCTGAGGAATGGCTCACGGGCGGAGTCGGCCCCACCTGGGGTGAAGCGGTAAAGAAAGCGTGGATCGAGATGGTCGCCCTCATCATCGACCGCTATGACACGACGTACGAATACGCCAACATGATCGTTGGTACGATCGGCGACGCGCGACCTGGTTTTGCCACTGAATACATCGGCAGTTACTGCACCTGCCAGATCGCCATCACTAAACAGCTTCGACGCACAGGGACCCCCTATCAGGCCTGATTTGAGGGACCCATACCATGTCAATTCGTCTGCTCATTGGAGAGTATCCAGAGAATCCGCAGATTTTTTGAAGAAAGTTTCACTTCATCGCAAAGATCCGGCCTGCTAGATGGGTCCTTGGGGTAGAAGCTGTGGATGCATTGAACCGATGACTGCGGATGACCCATGAGTGACCTGCCCACACTGATCACCCGAGTTCGCTCGGGAGACCGACGCGCTTTCGGCGAGATCGTCACCCGCTTCCAGCAGATGGCCGTGGGATATGCGACGGCTCAGCTTGGAGACGCCCACGTCGCGCAGGATGCGGCGCAGGAGGCCTTTCTCGCGGCCTTCGTCGATCTGGATCAGTTGCGTGAGCCGGCTGCCTTTCCCGGCTGGTTCCGTCGCATTGTGCACAAACAGTGCGATCGGATTCGACGACGACAGCGGTTCAGCCTGGTGCCGCTCGAGGAAGATCAGTGGGAAGCACGCGTTGAACCACTCTCTGGACTCAACTCAGGACTTGAGCCGCTTTCAAGCCTGGAACGGGACGATCGGCGCCAGATGTTGGCGCAAGCGATCCAGCGTCTTCCCGAGCCCGAGCGGGCACCGGTGACCCTCTTCTACCTGAAGCAGTACAGTCAGGCAGAGGTGGCGAAATTCCTGGAGATACCGGCGTCGACGGTCAACAACCGTATCCACAGTGCCCGCAAACACTTGAAACAAGAGCTGTTGGAAATGGCAGAACAGGAAGGACAGTCGAGACCCGCTGACACGGCATTTGTTGGCCGAGTGGAAGAGCAAATCGAAGCGATGACGAGTTTGCACAGTACGCTCACCGCGCCGATTCGGGAGAGCCTCATCGAACCGTTGGGTGAGGATGTGAAAGTGCGGGTCGTGTCAGTGAAACATGACATCGGACTACGCGTGGTGGGATTTTTCCCCTACCCGTGTTGCACCTATTCGTTTCAACCTAAAGACAGTCAAGGTCGGATCTGCTTCGATATCAATATGGAGCTCGTCGCCTGTATTGTAGGCCGCCAGATCGGTCGCGGCGATGACATCCGCGTGGCAGATGTGGGTCAGATCGCGCAGCATGAATTTGAACACATCAGCCGCGTCGCTGGTCGTATCATGCGAGAAATCGTGGCGCTGTGGAGCGAAGTTGTCGAAATGGAGGTGATCAAGCCAGAAGTCGAAACGAACAACTGCTACGTCATGGACGGTTGGATTCCCGCACACGATCCCATGTTTCACGTTCGCTTCGAAGTCCTATGGGATAACCGTGTCAGCCACATCGATCTGGCCTACCCCGCCCCATCACTGGCAGCGGGGTTGGCTCAGATAAGGAGTGCCGCAGCGTAGCAGCCTAGAACCCTTGAGGCATGACGTAGCGCTGCGTCATGCCGTAGGCATCCCGAGAAGAATCCGCGCCAGCTGCAATTTGGGCGCGTTACCCCGCAGTGGCGGGGCGCTGCCCGGACACGAACATTGCCTGTAAAGGCATCGTGCTGGGCACATCACCAAATTCCTTCAGGAAGTTTTCGGCCATCGTCGTCTTCACGATCTCGGGATCAACATCTCCACGGCGACGGATCTCGTCCACCAATGGATTGCCGTAAACGAGCCCCTGCGCGAAACCCTCATAGTCCACTACGGGTTTTTCGATCCGTGAAACCTCCGTTGTCACGTCCGTGAACCCTGCGCCTTGTAGTGACTTCGTGATCTGCTCAGCGTCGTGGTAGCAGAACGGGACTTGGTAGAAACCAGGCGGGTCGTCCTTGTAGAAGGCGGTCACCGTTTCGTTAGCAACCCGCGCGAAAGGATTGGCCTCAAAAGAGCCCCACACATTGAACACGTAGTGACCTGCAGGTCTCAGGACTCGCAGCGCCTGCCGATAGGACACGTCCTTATCAGGAAAGAACATCACGCCAAACTGACAGACGATGACATCGAAGAATTCATCTTGGAAGGGCAGCGCCAGCGCATCCGCGTGTTGTAGGGTGATGCGCTCGTCGTCGCGGAATTTTTTGCGGGCAACGTCGATCATGGGATCATTGAGATCCGTCGCCGTCAGATCGCATTGGTCATCGAGCGTGTCGCGTAGCAGGCGGGTAACGATTCCCGTGCCAGCTGCAAGTTCGAGAACTTTTTGTGGTTTGAGTTTCTCTACACGGTGAGCAAGGTCCGCAGCATAGTCCACGAAAATGTTAGGACCGAGATGCTCGTCGTAGTTGTCCGGAATACCACCATCAAATTGAGCGAACGCCGATTTCATTTGCTGTCCCAGATGTTTGGATGGTCCGGAATGCGTGTCCGCTCTTCCGAGATGATCTTCGTCACAGCTGTCGCGTGTCTCTGCGGCATGTGATGTGATTCGCTGTCAAAGCGCTCGCCGACGAATTCAGTATACGAACAGGACGCGACCAGCGCATCCTGGTCTTCGATGCCCGAGACCAGTTGCTGGCGCACGCGGCGGCGCACACCCCGCAGGTAGGACGCCCCCCACCGCAAGCAAGCGGCCACTTCGTCGCCACGTGCCACGGGGCCGTGGCCAGGAACCAGCACGTCGATCTGGTCGCCCTTTTCCAGCAGCAGACGATGCGACATTTCGAGAGTGCGTCCATCGCCATCATTGAGGGCAGGTACAATCCCCGTCGCGATGGCATCTCCAGCGATGAGCGTCTTGCAGTCATCGATGAGATAGCTGGTGCCATCGATACTGTGACCGGGTGTGCGGATGGAGCGGATCGTACGACCGCCAAGATGCCAGCTCATCGTCTGGTCGAAGGTCGCCGTCGGCCACGGCACGCGGCTTGCCGCCTCTTTCTCAGAAACACCCCAGCGCTGCGCCCAGGATGGCACTTGCTTGCGTATCAGGCCCGGTGTGAGTTCGTGACTGAAGACTTCGCCAGCCCCCAGTGCCGCCGCACCCCAGACGTGATCAGAGTGTCCGTGGGTATAGATCAGTCGCGTCGGCTCGCGCCCATGCTGGCGCAGAAATGCTGCCATCGCTTCGCCGTCCGCGGCGTCACCACCGCCATCGATGGCGACGGCCCCATCATCGCCGAGCACAATCGCGCACAGGCCGTCGGCCCAATCGTGGTGATACGCAAAGACACCGTCGGCGACCTGCTCAAAGGGATCGGTCATCGAAGTCGCTCTCTAGGGATGGTTCCTGCGGTGACGCTCAGTTGCTCGTGCAACGCTCGACGACCTCCATGATCTCTGCCACGGTGTCGCCTTCGAGCTGTTGCCGCAACTCGACAATGCCCTCCTGATTGAGGCCGAGCACACGCAGTACGTTGCTGTCGTAGAGGCCACGCTCGTCCGCACCGTATCCCAATCCCAGATCTTTGCACAGGTTGTCAGCGACATGGACCAATGCCATCAGACCGTCTGGAACGGTACCTGGATCGTGGTGGCCACCCACGCAGCGCACGAGAGTCTCCGCCATGCGCGCCCGCATCAACAGCAGCTGCCCCAACTGTTCGTGGCTGACGAGATCTCCCAATCGTTCTTCCGCATCGTGGAATTGCATCTGTTCGGAGTTCGACATGGTCGACAAGCGCTCGAAGTGTTCCCAGAAGAAGAAGCCGAGGATCAGTTTGCCAATGTCGTGCAGCAGAGCAGCGACCCAGTAGTGCGGCTCGACGTCAACCTCCTCTTCGTCGACGTCGACCATCCTGCCCTGGTAGATCTTGTGGGCAATGTGAGCCGTTCCCACTGAGTGAATCCAGAAACGACGCAGATCGAAGCCACTCTCCTCGGGCTTGATCAGACTGTTGATAAGCTTGATCTGCAGGGCAACACTGCCCAACTTGCGCCGCCCGAGGCGGACGATGGCATCGTGAAGCGTCCACTCGCCCTTCTGCGCGGCACCGGCAAAAGCCGGCGTATTCACCACCTGCAGAAGTTTGTGCACGATCGCCGGATCACTGCGCAGCACCTCTTCCAGTTCCTCGGGAGAAGAATTGGGATCGGCGACGACTTCCATGATGCGCAAGACGACTTCCGGCAGCGTCGGCAGTGTGTGCAGATGCTTCAGACGACGCTCTACCCGTTGCTGCAGGATGCGAAAGGACACATGCTGGGCACGATCAAAGAGAGCACCGATACCGAGTTCGTGGAAGATCGGATCTATTTTCGAACGCAAGAAAGAGCCGCCATGTTCCGGGATCTGATCCATGTCCAGGACGGTGACCGATCCACCCACCTCACTGGCCAGAGTCTGCGTCTCTTCGAGCAGACGCTCCGGCACCAGCAGGAACAGAGGCAGTCTGCCGCCGTCACTGAGTCTGCCGACAGCAGCGGCAGGCAATTCGGTCGTAGCCAGCACGAACACATGCGCCACGGCTTCACCGCGATCGACAAGCAGACTCGCTGCCTCCATGGGCGAGCGTGCAAGCATCGTGTTGTAGCCGTAGACATAGTTGAGGATCAGACTCAACTGTTTGACCAGATCCGGGCGTACACCGGCCTGTTCGACGATCAGGCCGAATTCCTGGTCCGCGTCGGGTGTAGTTTGGTGAGTGCTCACGTTGTGGATTCCACGGGCGTGCAGGGGTTGGACACGGGGGTTTGTGTCAACAGCCGAAAGATAGGCAGGGGAGCGCAGTAACGGCCACTTTACGGCTCGTGCAAATCAGCGGGCTGTCGTGTAGGCGTGTCTGCTAGAAGTCGATCGCCAGCTGCATGCCAACCAGATCGACATCACTCACGGCGGAATTTGCCCACCTGTTGTGCTGCCACACAGCCTTCACGTGCGCCTGACGCGCAAGGTAGAATTCCAGCCCCGATTCGACTCGGGTAATGTCGTCGTCCCACGCTTGAGATGTTCCGTCGGATGCCAGGATGTCGCTATAGCGCATGTGGCCAACCCGCAAGGCCCATGACAACCGGGGTCGCAGACGTGCGGAGGCCTCGACATAGCCACCCCACAATGACAGTTCTTCGTCAACATTTGCCACTTCCCATCGACTGTGGAGCACTTCGGCAATCACTTCGCAATGCCAGACACTGTATTGGGTATCCATGCCAAAGACCAACTGACTATAGTCCTCGATGTCACCGCTGCGCGTAAACAGCCCTGCATCGTACGCACTCTGTTGCAGGTATGGGCCATAGGAAGCGGAAGCGCCGATCTGCCATCCCATCGTGGGTTGTAGGCCGACACGACCTACGACGGCGACGCCGTCATTGTCAGCGGCATCAGGATTGGACAGGGTACCCCGCGTGACGGCAACTGCGTAGGCAAGTTGCGGCAGGGAACCGAACAACTGCACGCCCGTGTTCCAGCACGCATCGTACACGGTTGGCTGGCCACGGTAGGTGGCACGGTCATGCCGCCATGCCAGTTGCTGATCGACGTTGGCAGGAACCACTTTACCCTGAATGGCGGAGAAGTACTGGTAGATCAGCGGCGTGCCAATCACGGGATTGGCCGTGGCAAAGGAGCGCGCAGCGAACCGACCGAAGGGTGTCGCCATCTTACCGATTTGCAGGTTCATCGCCTCGTGACCACCGACAGACGGCATCACGACATAGGCACCCTCCATCTCAAAATGGCCAAGACCCTCGTCGTAGAGAATCGTCATGAACACCTGGAATCGGTCGGCGATTTCTGTATCCGCAAACAACCTTGCCCGTACTGGCGAGAATGGATTCTGACCCTTCAGACTCGTATTGATGTCGCTGTCGGCTTCGCCACGGAACTTGCCGATCTGCTGAGACCCTGCCAGGGACAGAGATCCTGCCCACTGGATCTGTGCAGCCACGACGGCTGGAGCCAACGACAACAGCAGGATCACGTAGGCTGTGCGCATCACGCCCGCGACTCCGTGTCTTGGATCGAATCTTGCCCAAGTTCGGCAACACGAAGTGGCTCAGAGATATTCTTGAATTCCATCGATTCCACACTCTTCACAGTGACCGGTGTACGCAACTGCGACAGCAACGCTTCGGGCAGAAGAATCTGACCGGGCTGCGCCGCCTGCACCAGTCGGGCCGCCAGATTGACCGTGGCGCCGATGGCTGTGTAGTCCATGCGTTCCTGCGCGCCCATGTTGCCGAGCGTCGCGGGGCCAAAGTTGATGCCCACGCCGATATACAGCGGCACGGGATCGTGTTCATGTTCTCTTTCGATGCGACGCATAATCTCCAGCGCACAGGTCACCGCATGATGGAGTGCTTCGCGACCCGTGAACAGTGCCATCATCTCATCGCCAACAAATTTATCCACACTGCCTTGTTGTTGGGTCACGATCTCCGCTTGAAATCCCAGATAGCGATTGAGCATGCCAATGACATCCTCGGGATCGCGTTTCTCAGAATACGCCGTAAAGCCACGGATATCTGTGAACAGGACAGCCAGATCGTGGCGGGAGCCGCCCAGATTCGCTTCTTCTCCCGCTGAGGACTGAATCATCTCGCGCGTGTGCGAACCGACGTATTTCATCAATTGCAGACGTTCGCGCAGATTGACGATCATGTCATTGAAGCTCTCCATCAACGTCGCCACTTCATCACGCGTTGTCGGTGTCAGGGACACGTCCAAATTGCCCGCCTTCACCTCATCCATCCCTTCCACCAGCCGCTGCAGTGGCTGTGTCAGACGACGACCCAACACCTGTGCCAATAGCAGCGTCACAAGTAATGACAGACCGGCCGTGGCGAAGATGCTGCCGCGTAGCTCGTTGAGGATGGCGAGTTCGCGAGACTTCAGCGTCGTCGCCAGATAGTAGGCTGGTTCGCCAAAACCGAGGGGGCTGAGAAAAGCAAAAACCTCTTCACCCACGAAGACACCCTCGAAGACATCACTCGTTTCCAGATCGGTGATGACGTCGCGGATTTCATACATCGCCGACTTCTGAAATTTCAGTACATCTGTGACACGAAGACCTTCGATCGTCGTGGCAATCAACTGGTCGCGAACCTTGAGGGTGACATCCACATCACCGCCCCCCTTCAGGGCCAGCGCCTGACGCTGATCGAAACGAACACCCAGCGTCAGTGTAGCGATGATCGTGTCGTCATTGGTCCAGATCGCGACACTCGCCACCTGATACAAACCACTGTCAGGCAAGTACCACAGCTCCGGCCAATCCAACAAACCCACATCCAGGTCGCCCTGTGACAGCGCGCGCTCGATACTCGGCCGATCGATGGTTTCCATGGCGCCGTGTTCCTGCGCCAGGTCGGCGAGTACGTGCCCCTCTGCATCGGTGACAAGAAACAGATCCACCGGTGCCAGACGAGCCAGATCATTGACGATGAAGGAAACCGACGCAGGGTCAGCGAGTTGGACATTGGCCTTGAACGCCGGATTCTCACCGATCAAACTCGCCTGGTCGAGCAGATTCTCGTAGCGCAGCGCCTGCTCACTTTGGAAGATTCGCTGCGTCTGCAGGAAGTCCGTCTGCACTTTGGCGAGAATCGCATCGCTCAGACGCGTCGTCACCATACTCAATACACCTGTGAGCACGACAGCCGTGAAACCTGCGAGCAGGACGAAGAGTTTCTGGCGAATGGAAAACTGCATAGGTCTCAGGTCTTTTTAGCGGGCGATGTTGATCTGCAGGCGCACGGGCGTTCCCTCATCGACATCGATTTGCTGTTCCGGGGTTTCGTGCTTGGGATGGAAGATTCTCAGGGCATATTGGCCCGCAGGCAATCCATCGAGGACAAAGCCACCCACCGAGTCAGGTTGCGTGAAATACGGTGTGTCGAGCACGACGATGGTGCCACTCATCTGCGGATGAATATCACAGAACACGTCGACTTGCCCCGCCATGGGAAACATTTGACCCACCTCCTCCCCCGTTGGCTTGCGGCCAATATCGAAATCCTGCGTCGGCGAGAAACTGAATACGTTGTGGTAGTACGGATCCCGATTGACGAAGACCACGCGTGTATTGACGGTGATCGGCAAGACCCGAGGTCGGAACTGGGCGTCGTACTGCTCCATCTGCGGCGGCTCAGGCAGTGGATCGACAGCGGCGATAAAGGACAAGGGGTGCGCACTCACCACCACGTCATCGTAGAGGGATCGCGTCTTTGTCGAATCCGCTGCGGCCTGTTTCTGCGGCGCCAATCTGCCTCGATACTGCGCACCCCGGTAGGAGCGACGTTGTGGTGCAGGGGCAGGCAAATCGATGGAACCCACGATCTGCCCTGCGTCCAATGGCTCCGCCCACGGCAATACGAGGGGCAGCAGTAGCAATCGTAGCACCCGCCATGTCTCAGGACGTTTCATTGGTCGCCTTGTCATTGCCGGTCATCTGGTGAAGGTAGGTGACAGATCGATCGCTGGCAGCCTGGTCGATCGCGCAGCCCGGTCCCATCTCGAATCCTGCGCCTCTAGCGATTTGCTTGGCACTCGTCACCCTCGATCTGCCGCACCCATTGCCGCGACCTTCGTCAACCATTGGATGACCAGAACGATCTCAAGGACTCGGATCCCTGGCCGCAGAGGACACGATCCGGTGAACCAGCGATTCACGCCTGGTTGGGTTCGGTTCGCGCCGTCTGTTTCTTCTGCTAGTATTTGGTGTTGCGATACCCTTCAGGCAAATCTGCCAGACCATCAGTGAAATTCACGCGAGCCCCCGTCTCATAGGCTCGATAAAGTGCCAATCCGAGCCCGATATTACGCAGTCCATTGATGCCGTCATTCTCAGGCCGCTCCTTGTGACCGTCGATGGCATCCGTCAGATCCTCTAGTTCGAGGTGGTAGGCGTAAACCTGCTCACACTCGACATGCTCCACCTCGTCCGCATCGCGTCGATAGAGCTCAATAGGACCACCCCAGCCGTCGAAACGCAGCCCCCCTTCGCTGCCTGCGATCCAATAGCCCCTCGTCGGCACACCCACGGTGCTCCCCGTGCGAGTCGTGACGACGGCGCCCTGGGCGAATGTCACCACACCCTGAATGATCTGTGGACTGACGTATCCTTCCACGACACGCTCCTCGCCGATTTCGCAGGAGACTGCTGCGACATCCCCAAAGACACAGCGGGTGAAATCGAGTTCGTGGATGAACCCCTCCAGTGCATGGCCTCCTGTGTTGGCCGGGTCGTTGCGCCAGTGATCCGGCGTCGCAGCCGCCGTATCTTCCTGGCGAGCCTTGGCTGACCCCAGCCGATCGATGCTGCCAGATACGGGGGTGCCAATCGCGCCGTCGGCGATCAGCCGGCGACTCTTGAGGAAGGCACCCCAGAACCGCAGACTGTGTCCGATGGCCAACTGCACGCCAGCGGTAGCACAGGCGTCGATCATGGCCTGGCAGTCGTCCAGACCCAGAGCCATCGGCTTTTCGCACATCACATGTTTGCCCGCTGCCGCCGCCTGCGCCACCAACCCCGGATGGCTCGAGGTGGGCGTGCCAATCACGACCATATCGATATCGGCAGAAGCCAGACCAGACGCCAGATCCGTCGCAACCGTTGCTGACGTCTCCTCTGCACGGCGTGCAGCGGCGTCAGCATCCAGGTCGAAGACCCAATCGAATTCGCAGTCATCATGCTCGGCAACAGCGCGGATCCAGGCGCTGGCAATGCCACCGCAACCAATCAGTCCGATTCGATGTGCACTCATCTGTCTTGGTTACCTTTGGCTTGGAGTTGTATGTTCGGATGATCCTGAAGTGGTGGCGATGATGTGCCACCACGCCCTGCGCGCCGAAGGTAGGCCGTCTGCCCGTATGCGCCAGGTTGAACCGCCTTTACCGCCCGGTGCCCCTCGATGCCACCCGATCTACAGGCTGCTTTGGCCGAGGTCCGTGAACGTCTCGACGAAATCTTCCTTCGCTACGACGAGGCAGCGGCAGAATTGCTGCGCGTGGCACTGCTCGACGGGCACTTTGCCGGCGAACCTGCTGGCCGTGTGGATTGGCCCGTCTACGCGCAAGGCAGTGTCGATGTCGACGGACTAAAGCAGCGCCAGTGGTTGATCACGACGATCTACGATGGCATCCCGCCAAGGCGCGAGCAGCGCCTGGGCGATGCCCATGATCGATATCGGCGCCTCGAACCGACATATCATACAGCCAATATCGCTTTCCTTGATTTGCGTCAGCAATTCATCGCTGCCGCCCACGGCGATGAGGCCGAGTTTGGCCAACTCTATCACAGTGTCTATCTCGACGCGCTCGCACGCCCCAATCCCATCCCCTTGGACGAAGGCGAGTCGGCGCTTGTGGATTTCAAGGTTGCTCGTGCCCCGCTCGCCCACGCCGCTGCCGTCGCCGGCAAGATCAGCTCTACTCCCGCGGAGGATGACCCTCGCTGGAATGACATCTATGATCTCAAGGGGTATGGCCAGGCAAGTCTGCGCACCCAGCTGCGCCGTATAGCAGATCACGTTGTCGACTTCCTTGCCGCCGGCGAGCACCTGGCAATTCGCTACAACACCTTCAGCAACTTCATCTGGTTCGGCATTGCTGTGTGGAAGGTGGTGACAGATGTGGAATTGCTCGCCGAAGCCCTGCGCGGCAAGGTGGCCGAACGCTGGCGCACAAAGTTGCTGGACTATGTGCGACTCCTGCAGGGAATGCTGCTGAAATTCCTCGAAGCGCATCTGGAAGATCCGGCCCAGATTCGTCCCCGCGACTATTGGTATGGCCAGCAATACAGCTACCTGACCCGGGACATGATTGATCTGACCCGCGAGCTGGTGAAGGGAGCACGCCGACTGCAAAGGCGCGGCAAGGTGGATTTACCGCAGGTGTTATTGCCTCCCCTGTTGGCAGGCGAAGCGAAGGGACGCTTTGTCGACTACCCCCACGTGGGGGCATCGGGCGAGCATAACAAGTGGTCGCGTCGTCTGAAGTTGATGAAATGGGTTGGATTGTTTCGCCAGCGAGTGCAGCACACAGTGCGCCTCAAGGCAGAGAAACGCAGCACCGAGGAGACACTGCAATCTTCCTGGGACGCCGCCTCCGACTGGGGCCGCCGCACATTGGATCTATTTGACGTCGACCTGAAAATCACCATCGACCCGCGCTTCGCCGATATGGCAGCACGCCTCGAATTGGCCAGTGGCAAGAGACGAGTCGTCTTCTTCCCCACCCATCAGAGTCTGCTGGATCATCCCGTCATGTATTCAACGCTGTCGTCGCCACAGATGATCGAGGCGATGGGTTGGGATGGTCCACAGCCGTGCAGCATGCTTGCTCGTGCGGGTCTCACGACACCGACGGATCTCAAGGTGGCGGGCCGAACGATCAGCTTGATTGGTGTGGATGCCAAGACGGCGGATCGCCTGCTGGAAGAGATTGACGGCTACGTCATCCTCGATCGATCCGATGAATCTGCTGCACCGACGGCTCGTTTTGCCAAAGTTCTGGAGGAACGACCCGGCGTGGTCTATGGAGCAGGCACGACATCGGCCTATGATCTGCAGGTCTTGCCCATGCAGCATGCGCTGTTCGCCTATTTGCCTGCAGACATCGTGCTGGTGCCCATCGCCATGCGCGGCATCCACCAGCTTTGGCCAAAATGTCCGGCAGGTAACTCCAACATCCGCCCCGGATCGGTGGAAGTCATCGTCTCACCTCCTATTCCGGGTGAGACCACGCTGTTGCCACGCAAACGTGCCCTGCGCACACAGCTTGAGCCGGCGACGTTGTTTCAGGCAATTCACATCGCCGAATTGCTCAACCCAGATCCCTAGCCGCTTCCAGGCTTCTCTCGTCCACACCAAAGCCCAGCGTCGCCGTCGCCTCTACCTGCGCTGAAGGGGATCGGCCGCCGCCGACCCATGCCATCCAGGGCCGCCCACTCTCAGCCAGGGGTTGTGGGTCCACCGTCTGCAGGGCTGGCAGAGACCAGGCTTCCGAGCCTCGATGGGGGCAGACACGCACGTGATTGACTTGCGCCAGACGATAGATCTCCAGCAATTGCGTCAGACCACCACACCAGCACACATCGGGCTGATAGATGTGGTGTGCTCCGCGTGCCATGAGCTCGGCGAAGCCACGGGCGGTGAACTCGTGCTCGCCGCCGGCTATCGGTACCGCAGACGCAGAGGTCACACGTGCGTAGCCATCGAGATCGTCTGCAGGCAGCGGCTCTTCCAGCCAGCTCAGATCGATCTCTTCCAGCCGCTGACACAGACCGATCACAGCATCCACGTCGTGCCAGCGCATCCCCACGTCTGCCATCAGACCGACGTCAGGACCTATGAGGCGCCGTGCGGACGTCAGCATCGCAACGATCGTATCTGCGTCGTGACTCGGATGCATTTGTCCCAGACCACCGATTTTCACGGCCGTGTATCCCGCAGCGACGGCCTCTTCGATCTCTCCGAGCCAGCGTGTGGCATCGGCATCCTTGGAAATGGTCCGATACATCGGTAGGCGTCGCTTTGGCTCATCTCCCAACAGCGCCGCCACTGTCGTCGCTTGCGATTTTGCCCGTAGATCCCACAGGGCCAGATCGACGGCTGACTGCGCCATGATCGCCAGACCCTTGCGACCAAAGGGCAACGTCGCCGCATACATCTGCTCCCACAGTTCCTCGATAGGTTCGGCGTCGACGCCGATCAGACATTGTCGCAGAACCGTATCGATCACATGCAGTCCCGCCTCACCACCACCACCCATGCCATAACCCATCAGACCCGTATCGGTCTCCAGACGCACACAGATCTGCCCCATCCATCCACGCCAGTCTGATGGCCCGCGAGCGGCTGCAGGCATGAAGGGCGTCACGGCGGTAATGATCATAGTCGCTCCATTTTGCGAGGGTATCCGGCCTCTCCCTGCGATCGATGCTGTAGATTTACGGACCCGGTCTCTGAGGTCAATCCATGTTAGAGAGAACGACGACCGTTGATTCTGCTGATTCCCACAATTCTATCTGCGCTGCTTCTGGGGGCCCACTTCCTGCGTGACGGCCAATGGATCCTTGTCGTCGTGTGGTTGCTTCTGCCGCTACTGCTGATTCCCCGTCGACGGGCCCTGCTACGCGGGTTGCAGGGAGCCTTCGTATTAGGAGCCCTCGAGTGGCTGCGTACGCTGGCGATGATGGTGCAGGTCCGTTGGGCCTTTGACGAACCATGGATACGTCTGGTAGTGATCCTTGGTGCCGTCGCCACCTTCACCCTCGCCACCGCCTGGTGGCTGCGGCACTGGACGGTAAACGACGAGCCATCATCCGATCTGTCACAGCACGACACGACCTAGGTCGGCCGACGACCCAACGCTGCACCTCAAGGTGCCCTCGTCGGCCGCACGCAGTCACTGGTACTGGGCGTAGTTGTCCTCGAACAACCCTTTCAGCTTCGTCGCCATCATGGCATAGGCTGCCTTGTCTGCCCAGGTGTTCTCAGGCCACAACACCTGACTCGGGACCTCGTCGACCTGCGTAACCACTTCGAAACCAAAGATGGGGTCCGTCTTTGTTGGCGCGTCGACTAAGCTACCCTCGTGGATCGCGTTGATGATGGCGCGAGTGAAATCCAACTTCATACGCGAACCCACACCGTGAGCACCACCAGACCAGCCAGTATTCACGAGCCAGACATTCGAACCATGCTCACGCAATCTGTCGGCAAGCAGTTTCGCATATTTCTGCGGATGCCATGCGAGGAAGGGACCACCGAAACAGGGTGAGAAGGTTGCCTCCGGTTCTGTGACACCCACTTCGGTGCCAGCCACTTTTGCCGTGTAGCCACTGATGAAGTGATACATCGCCTCTTCAGGCGTGAGACGGGCGACGGGGGGCAACACGCCGAAGGCGTCGCACGTGAGAAAGATGACATCGGCCGGGTGTTCACCGATACAGGGGACCTTCGCATTGCTGACATTCTCGATCGGATAGGCACCGCGCGTATTCTCGGTGATGGAATCGTCCGTAAAATCGACGCCGTGAGTCTGCTTATCGTAGATGACATTTTCCAATACAGAGCCATAGCGCAGCGCATCGAAGATTTCCGGTTCCGTATCGTGGGATAGGAAGATCGCCTTCGCATAACAGCCACCCTCGATGTTGTAGATCCCCGTATCCGACCAACAGTGTTCGTCGTCGCCAATCAGCAGTCGTCGCGGATCTGCAGACAACGTCGTCTTGCCCGTACCGGAGAGACCAAACATCACAGACGTCCGACCGGACACACGATCGGCCGTCGCCGAGCAGTGCATCGACAGGATTCCTGCCTTGGGTGCAGCGTAGTTCATGTACGTGAACACACCCTTCTTCATCTCGCCCGCGTATTCAGTCCCGAGAATGACGATCTCTTTGGCTTCAAGACTGATATCGACACTCGTCTTCGACGTCATCCCCGTCGTGTGCAGATTGGCCGGGAATTGTCCCGCATTGATGATCACCAGATCTGGCTCGCCGTAGTCTGCCAGCTCCTGCACTGTGGGCCGAATGAGCATCGTATACATGAAGAGGGCGTGATAGGGACGCGCGCAGACAACGCGCACCTTCACACGGGTTGCCGGATCCCACCCGGCAAAGGCATCGACACAATACAGCCGCGAGCGCGTGTTGAGAAAATCGATGGCGCGCTCACGATTGATCAGGAATGTGTCCTGCGTAATGGGCATGTTGATCTGCCCCCACCAGACATCGTCCTGACTGTCTGCGTGCCGTACCACTCGCTTGTCCAGCGGTGATCGACCTGTCTTTTCGCCTGAGTAGGCGATCAGAGCGCCAGATTCGGCGATGACCGATCGTGTATCAGCGCGGATCGAGTCTGCGTAGAGCTGCGGAACGGGTGGATTTCGGTCCACATCTTCCACGAGCAAGCCATAGGACGATAGATCCACGCTGCGCACGTTATTGAAACTCCTGAGAACGAGATGAAGGGCGATTGGGAAGCCGACCATGGGAAAAAAGGGGGAAATCGCCCGCCAACGCCACAGGTCTCGTCAACGCCACAGGTCTCGTCAACGCCACAGGTAGTGTGGCCTGGATCACGGATTTGCGGGATCTTATGCTACGAACTTTGTTGATAGCGCCGCTCGCCCTTCCGGCCCCTCCTCCCGGGACGCAGCCCCATGACGACGACACCACCGGCTGGAATCGCTCTCGATACCCAACTTCGCGAGAAGCTCTGGGGACGTGTGGAGAAGCGTCTGGCCGCAGGCGAACGGCTGGCAACGCAGGGTCGTCTTCTGCGCGCACTGGAGGGTGAATACCACGCTGTCATTGGTGTGACCGCCTCTGGTGGGGCACGGTCCGATCTCAATGACATGGTGCGCACCGCCTGCGACAGCCATCCAGAGCGCTACCTGGCCCGAGGTGTGCAGAACGCCGTGGAGCAGGCCTTTGTCAGCGGTGTCCACAAGCTCAAGTGGCGACGACTGACGGTCCGGCGCCACGGCTTTGCTGCGGTCGACGGGTTTCTCCGGCGCCAGCGGGTTCGCTCTTTCCTGGCCGATATCCGCCTCGATCCCGGTCTCATCGATATCGGTGCCTGTGTCCTGCGCGGTGAATCCGCGCTGACGCCCTTGGCTGCAAGATCAGGTCCGGCCAGATCCAGCGCGGCAACGCCAGATCCGCAACCTGATCAGCTCTCCGTGTCTGCCGAAGTACAAGCCGCCATCGACTCCGGGTGGGTTACGACGGAGCAGGTGCAGCGTCGTTTGCAGCATCCGGTCGATGGAGGCCTGCAACATGCCCTGCGTCAGATCGGACGTGGTTATGACGATCTGTTGCGCCACCTGATCCGCCACCGCGAGCATGTGATCGGAGAAGGAGACGATGACCGCACCCCCCTGTTGACTGGATTCGTCGAGCGGGAGCCACTTTTGGACTCAGCCATCGCCGCAATCGAAGGCAAGGACGCCGAATTGCGCCTGCTCAGTTTGCAACTGCCACCATATGACGCGGTGGACTCACGGGAGAGCACAGATGGATTCTCTCTGGATGAGTCTTTCGTCTCAGGCATACGCAACGGTGAAGACCAGGATCCAGGCCATGCTGTCGAGATCGCTCAACTACTGCTTGGCCTGCTGGGGGCGACGCCGTTGCGCCTGAAGGCCCGACTGCTGATGGCCAACCGCCTGCTGGAACAACTGACGCCAGAGATCGAGAACGCCTACGATCGCGATGCCAGTCTCGAAGCTGCACGCACCCGCGCCGACAACCTGGTAGAGCGACGACTCGAGCGCTTGGGTCTCAATGCTTCCCCCGAAGAGCAGGCTGCCTTACGTAAACGCGGCACCGGTTTGGTCATGAGTGTCGAGCAGCGATGGCTCGCCGTGCAAGGCGACATGGGGCTGGATGACGAGGTGGGTGCACCCGAACTCACGACGCTGGATGATCTAACTGACTACGAAAAGAGTCACGATGCCGTTTTCGCTACGGTGAGTGTGCGCAACGGCTCCATTCGTCAGGAGGTTGCATCGATCCTGATGCCCGATCCCGACCAGCCCCGTCGGATGCTGATGGCACAACGCGATCCCGAAAGTGGCAAACTTGTGCCACAGATGAGGCGCAACCGTCGACGCTATGTCGAACAAGGCGCCGACGGATCCTGGCAGGCTCTCACGGGTTGCCCAGAGGGCCCGGCGACGGCTGACCGCCACCCGGCCGCGAGAAACCCGCTCCTTCTCAGGGCAAACTCGCCATCCACTCGCCATAGCCGAGTGGTTCCATCTGCTTCTTGGACACGAAGCGCAGGGAAGCCGAATTCATACAATAGCGCAGACCCGTCGGTGCCGGGCCATCACTGAACACGTGACCCAGATGCGAATCTGCCAGCTTGCTGCGGATCTCGGTCCGCGGGACACCGATCTTGTAGTCCGTGTCTTCTGCCAAGGCATCCTCAGCCAGGGGCTGGGTAAAACTCGGCCAGCCTGTTCCTGACTTGAACTTGTCCGTTGACGTAAACAGCGGCTCACCCGAAACGATATCGACGTAGATCCCTACGCCCTTATGATCCCAATAGGTGTTGGCATAGGGGCGCTCGGTACCATCGTGTTGCGTCACCTGGTATTGCAGTTCGTCGAGGTGCTGTTGCAGCGCTGGCTGCGGTGGCTTGACGAAGCCGAGTGTGGGAGGCAGATCCACATCCTGCCACGTTCGCTCGAGGAATCCGGTGCGCCCCGAACCCCGTCGGTAAGCGTAGTAATGGGTCGGATTCTTCTTGTAGTAATCCTGGTGATAACCTTCGGCTGGATAGAAAACGGAACTGGGAACAATCTCGGTTGCGATCTCATCGAAAATGCCCGTGCTCTTCAACGCCGCAAGCGAAGCCTCAGCAACCTGGCGCTGATAGTCGTCGTGGACGAAGATGGCCGGTCGATACTGGCTACCGCGATCACCGAATTGCCCAGTCGCATCGGTGGGATCAAAACTTTTCCAGAAGACCCGCAGCAGTTGGTGATATCCGATCACCGCCGGATCGTAAGTGATCTTTACCGCCTCCGTGTGGCTGGTGTTTCCCGAGGACACCTGCTTGTAGCTGGGATCGACCTCGGTCCCACCTGTGTAGCCTGATACGACAGAGATGACCCCATCGAGTTTCTCGAAGGGTGGTTCCATGCACCAGAAACAACCACCAGCGACAGTGGCAATCGCCACATTCTCAGGAGCAGTCCGTACGGCGCTTTCGTGGATTGGTTCGGCCGTATCCGCTGGCCCTGAACAGGCCAACGTAAGGGAGGCGATGAGCAAGCTTGCCTGCGTACCGAGCCATGGTCGGGATGTCTTCATCTGATTGAGCTCTCTCAAAGGCCGCCACAGAGGCGGTCATGCACCGGGACATCAGGGACACCTCCCTGATCATGCAGGGGTACCTCCCTGATCATGCAGGGACACTCCCCTGATCATAGCCGGTGGACGCCGTACCACAAGAGCCGGTTCTGCTGTGCGGCCATTGTTTAGGCAATTGTTAGAGCTTTGTTACAGTTTTATCGGTCTGCAGTCTACAAATCGGGATCCTCCGGTGCCGGCCGTCCCTTACCGGTCTCCACGTAGTCCTTCAGTGACGTTCCGAGAAAGAAGCCCCACTTGCTGTTGCAGTGCATGTAAAACTCACCCGCTTGCTTCCAGCCCTTGTGACCGAAGAGCACGACAGAGCCATCCGGCGTCGGCCGAATGTCAAAGGTGACATCCGTGTCCACCCAATCCTCCACGCCACCGACACATCTCCAGGCAACCCGTTGATCCGGCGACAGGTCCGTCACTTCGAAATCTGGCCCATGGGTACCATCGCCAAAACGAAACTTGGCCACCGAGCCTACTTCATCTGGTGCGTCGGCCTGTGGTGTCCACCATGAAGCCAGGCCCTGCTGTGTAGCTACCGCTTCATAGACCTTGTCTGGCGCTGCCTTGATCTCAATGCGATGGAGGATATCTGCCATCTGTTCCTTCTTTCAGGCGCGTTCGGGCGTATGTGGGATGGCTTGTCAGTTGGACAGATGGCGCATCAGACATTCGAGGCTGTCCGTCCAACCATGGGTATGAGCCGTGCAACTGGGTTCCGAGGGCAAGCCATCGTGCTGCAGGGTCACTTTCGTCCCCGCCGGTGTGGCTTCGAAATCAATGCTGACGACCGTTTCCGCAGTGACACCGTCACTGCCTTCACAGTCCTGATTCTCCAGCAACCAGGTGAAGACCAGGCGACGCGGAGGGTCGATCTCACGGTAGTGCCCGCGATGGATGTAGGATTCCCCGTGCTCAGACTGCATGACAATCTCATAGGCGCCACCAACCCGTAGGTCGATGGTTGCCCGTGGCACGATGATCTGCTTTGGACCAAACCACTTCGTCAATGCCTCAACCGTCGTCCAGGCAGCGAACACACGCTCTGCATCGGCGGCGTAGGTCCTCGACACGGTCAGGGATGTAGCAGCGACAGACCCGCTCATCCTGATGTTTCTCCCTCTTGTTCCTGCTGCAGAAATGTGTCCAGATCACCGAGCTTCGACTCCCAGAAATTCTGGTAGTAGGAGAGCCAGCCCGCCGCTTGTGCCAGTGGCGCTGGCTGCAGCGTGCAATGATGGACCCGGCCCTGTTTGTCCCGCGACAGCAACCCAGCTCGTTCGAGCACTTTCAGGTGTTTTGTGACGGCAGGTTTCGACATCTGGAAGGGGGATGACAACTCCCCCACGGACATGCCACTGCGAGACAAGCGGCGCAGCATGGCCCGACGCGTCGGGTCCGCGAGCGCCGAAAACAACGCGTTGAGTCGCTTGGTCTGAGGATTCACCAGTGTTTGATTGTTTACCATATGGTTAACTATAAAACCGAGTATCTCGATTGTCAATGCAGACGTTGTTTTGTTGGCAGAAAATGACTCGGGCGCTGTGAGCCTAGATCAGAACAGACTCATCTGGGAGACGCGGTCTGGTTGCGGCAGTTCCACAGTACGTCGTTGCACGAGTTCACCCGGAATGTCGAAGAGAAAGATCGACGGCGAGGGCATCGTCAACTTACCGTGATGTTGGCGACGACGTGCATGGCTCAGAACCAGGCGGCGCTGAGCCCTGGTGATCCCGACATAGAGCAGACGTCGTTCCTCTTCGATGTCACCAGCTTCTTCCGATTGCATTTGCAGTGGCATCAAGCCCTGCTCGAGACCACACAGAAAGACAACGGGAAATTCGAGCCCCTTGGCGGCGTGCATGGTCATCACCGTGACCGCCTCGCCTCTTTGGCGCTCGCCTGCTTGCCGCTCGACATCGGCTTCGCCCCCCAGGGCCAGGCCGTCCAACAGCTGCTGCATCGTCTCACAGCCCTGGGCCGCTTGCACGAGCCGATCAAATGCCGGTGTCGCTTCAAGACCCAGATCCGTCTGCCAGGCACGCAGTACTTGTGCCGGTGGATCCGTCTGCGAGCGACGACCATATCCTTCCGCCGCCCGTCTCATGGCCTCAATCTGCGCCGCCGCGGTCGTCGGCAATTCAGCGATTGCCCGATCCATCACTTGCGTTGATACCAGGGCTTGCGACAGATCCGTCATCGCCGCTTTGCCCGGATGGAAGGGGCTCGTGCCACGCAGTGCCTCCAACAGACGCAGGGGGCGCGTTGGCTCCAGAGCGTATCTGAAGAAAGCCAGTGCCTCGCGTGCACCAGTCTGCTCAAGAAAACTCGTATGGCCGAGCAGGCGGTACGGCAAAGCCGCTTCCAACAGGCACTCTTCGATCACATCCGCCTGCGGCCCAGTGCGAACGAGAATCGCCATATCACTATACCCGTATTCACCTGCTTCAGGACCGACAGGGGTCGGGTTGAGCGGGTCCGCCCCACCGACCAACTCACGGACTCTGTGCACGATGGCGATCCCCTCTGCCGTCTCGGAGGGTGTGTCGATCAATTCGATCGCCGCACGCCCTGCCGGAAGGGGCGACAGGGGCCCCTTGCCGAGCAGCTCCGTCGCTGCTCTGGCAATACCTGTGACAGATCGATAGTTCGTCGCCAGGCGAATATCGGTGGCATGGGGAAAATCGGTGCGCAGGCGATGGAAGAATCCAGGATCCGCCCCACGGAAACCATAGATGGCCTGATCAGGATCGCCGATGACAAACAGACCTTCGCCCTCCCCCGCCAGCGCTCGAACGAGTCGATACTGAACGGCATTCATATCCTGAAACTCATCGACCAACAGCCAGCGACAGCGCTCGCGTTGTGCCGCAAGTGCACCTTCGCCACGCAATCGATCGGCCCAGCGCAGCAGCAGATCATCAAGGTCGCAGGCGCCCCAGGCGATCAGGCGCTCTTCATAGGCACCGTAGATGGCGGCCAATTCTTCGTCCGGCGGCAGATCACCAGCACGAATGCCTGCTGCCTTCCAACGACTGATCTGTTCCTGTACGGAACGTGCTTGCCCGCCGCGTCCAGCACCCGCCTCAGCAAGGACATCGCTGATCAGGCCACGTGCCTCGAGTTGGTCGAGCAGCAGGGGCGTCGCGTCTTCGCCATCGAGGTCGCGAAGCGCCTCGGCTGCAATCTGATGGAACGTTCCGATCCGCATGCGGTCCGCCGCCTCACCCAGCAGAGGCTGCAGCCGTTGGCGCATCTCCGCCGCTGCACGACGCGTGAAGGTGACCACCGTGATCGACGCCGGATCGACGTCGCAACACTCGACGAGCCAGGCAATGCGGCGTGTGAGTGTTCGTGTTTTGCCCGATCCCGGTCCGGCGTCAACGATGACAGGGCCATGTTCCGCTGTGACCGCCTCGAGTTGATGCGCATCAAGGCCTGCCAGTGGATCCGCGGACGCCACGTCGGCCAGCACGTCATCTGCCGCCTCCAGCAATCCTTGACGCTGTGGTTCGCGGCGAGCATCGCGTGCCAACTCGGTGAGCGTCAGGGCTGCATCGAGGTCCTTTTCGTCCGGACCAGCCTGTGGATTGTCCCGGGGTGGACCGCCCTGTGGTCCATCATCGCTCGGACCGCCATCCTGCGGATCTGTCGCATCATCGATCGATGGCGGTGTCGGCAGTTCGGGTTCGGTTGCGTCGATCTCGTCGTTTGATGCCTGGTTATCCATTGCCTGTGGTTCGGACTCGCTCTGCTTGGATCGTTCCGGGGTAACAGGTGCTGGCAATTCGAACAGCGGCGGTGGCATGTCGAAGAGACGTCCCTGGCTTGCCAACCGTGTACGCTCCTGATCGGTGAACAACTCGATGACCCCGAATTCTCCGTCGTGACCTGGATCGATGTTCACCTCGCCCGTGCGCATCCGCCGCACGCCCTCGGCCACCAAGGACTGACCTGCCTCCTCGATGCGAGCAACGTCCACCTGACGCAGCAACTCGAGCTCGCTACCCAGTTGTGTCAACAGGTCCATGTAGATGGCCTGTACTTTCTTGGACTTGGCCCCGACGCCCACAGCGGCACTGATCACCTCTTCGAGGGGGATCAGATAGTCATAGGGTCGCGACGCAGCAGCAGCGGCTTCCTCCGAACGATCCGCCAGTTGCTCGACGCGGTGCAGAACACCGACGGTCAGTTGTTTGCCACATTCGGGGCACATACCGTCTGCGGCCAGCGTCTGACGAGGTTCCCAACTGACACCACAGTTGCGGTGGCCATCAAAGTGATACTTCCCCTCCTCGGGGTAGAACTCGATCGTGCCCGTGAAACGCTCGCGGTCATTGTCTTTCAGCGCGTCGTAGATGCCGCGATAGCTCAGATCTGTGTCATAACACGTCGCTTCCCGACCCAGCTTGGATGGCGAATGCGCATCAGAGTTGGAGATCACGGCAAATCGATCGAGGGCAGAGAGCTTGCAGTTCATCAAGGGATCAGAGGAGAGACCCGTCTCGATCGCAAAGATGTGGGGTAGCATGTCCTCGTAGCAGGCCTCGAGACTGTCGAAGCCGGAGCTTGCACCCAGTACGGCGAAATGCGGTGTCCAGATGTGGGCGGGGACGAAGAGCACATCCGCACTCGCCTGCAGGCAGGTTTCCAGTAGATCACGACTGTCCAGACCGAGAATCGGTCGACCATCGGAGGCGAGATTGCCGATGTCGCCAAGCTTTTGATTCAGCCTGTCCACGGCGTCAAAATCGGGCATCGCCACGACGTGGTGAACCTTGCGTGTGCGATCTCGTTTCTTGTAGATCGTGCTGATTTCAGCGGTGAGCATGAAGCGCACATCACCGTGACAAGAGACCGGGATCTGGTCGTCAACTTCCGCCCGATGCTCCGGTCGGAGCCGATACAGCCCATCCTCGGCCGGCTCCAGCATGTCCTTGAGTTCTTGCAGCCATACGGGGTGTGTGAAATCCCCCGTGCCAATGACGTTGATCCCCTTCAGATTCGCCCATTGGTACAGGCTCTGTGGGTTCAGATCGCGACTGGTGGCACGTGAAAAACGAGAATGCAGATGGATATCAGCAACAAACCGCACGGGCGGGCCTCGGCGTGGGCGGCCACCATCGCCACAGCATCGTGGCGGTAGGGCTCGCGTTTAGCGGACACGGGGAGGACCGGACCGCTTGCACGGGACCCGGCGGAAAGACCGACAACGGCCGTGATCGGGGGAGGATCTGCTGGCCATCGATGATCGAAGATGGAGAACGGCGAGCCTTTTCGCTCACCGCCCTTCCAATATACGGTTTGTGATCGCATTGGCCACGCTACAAATGAAGATCTCTCGCCAACCATCAGTCGACGGTGAGTTCACCCGCCGCCAAGGAGGCGGCACCAATGGCACGGATTTGCTCAGCCGTCGTGTCGCCATTGCCATAGAGTTCGGTGACAAAGTCCACATCAAAGACCGTTCCTGCCGGCACGGGCACGGTCTTCGGCATGAAATTCACATGTACATCGATATAGTTGCCGCAGACAGAGAAGTGGAAGGGACACTGCTTGTGCTGTCGGTTGTTCATGAAGGCCAGCACATTGCCGCGATCAGACGCAAACAAACCATAAAACAGATGTGGGCCTGCGGCGGAATCATCCGCACTGCTCGAACTGGTATCAGGCCGTAGGGTGTAAATCATCGAGGTAGAATTTTTCTGCATGAACATGACCGCATCGTGCTGCCAGGTCTCGGGCAGACGTGACGGATAGGGAAAGATGTCGGAGAACTCGACGGTCCCACCGTCCCACTGCCTCAGGACCTCCATCCGCATGCGCACTTCCAGTCGGGGCCGAGGTGTGTCAGCGGGGATCGTCAACCAGGTCTCTGATTGGGCACGACCATTTGCATTGAGGGTGCGCCAATAGAGTTCAATGCGCGCAGGCCCCGTATCAAGGATCTGGAAATCCTGGATGAGGTTGCAATAGTGGTGCGGAGAAATCCCACAGGAGAGGAACCACGCCATGGGCATTTCCCAGATGACGGGATCTAATTGTTCGAAGCCCGTCAGTCGATGCACAGCTCCGGAGAACAGATCGACCTCCAGCAGGGGGCGGTGGGTATTGTGGCTTGTCCAGACAGCTAGATCTCGACGGCTGCCGGCGCGACGCTGCAAATCGACACCCGTGATCTCACTCTGATACGTCGCCTGCACTCCAGCGACACGCTCGATCTGCAGCGTCGTCGCTTGATCTGCCGACAGTCGGTGACTCACCAGCACGTCGTCGACGGAGTCATTGCGATGACTCATATCCATGGGCACACAGATATCGTCCGTGAGTTCGCCTTCTGACATGAGTTGCGGTCGGAGAGGTTCGCCGTTAGCGAAGGCGATCACGCCGCCCCGGTGGCGCGGTTGTGTCTTGCGACGATAGTGTCTGACCCGCACGACTCGCTCCAACGCATCCTTTGGAAACTCGATCACCACCTTGCCCGGATCCCCCTGCCCCACCTCGTAGATGCCGTCCTCTTCGGTGTAGCAACGAAACTCGCCACCCGTAATCTGCGGCGTCAGCGGACGCTGGACCGCAGCGATTCGTTTGGCCAGATCCGCTTCATCGGCAGCGACAGAGATGACCAGGCTTGCGGCGTGTACGACCACACCGTCCTGTTGGGCTCCCTCGCGCCAGATGAAACGAGCCGTCGGTCCACTATCCTGTCTGACCACTGCCACACGCGCTGCCTCATGTGTTGCCCATCCCATCTTCCCCTGGCACCACTGCTGCATGCCCGTGGGCCATCGTGAAGCGTAGAACGGTGGCAGAGGGCCGTGATCATAGGCGATTTTCACCACGTCTCCTGCGTCCCGTAGCCAATAGAGACCGACAGGCGGCAACGAGTCTGCTCCGGTGAGAACGATCGACTTTGCTGGTAGATCATCACCATAGGTGCGCGATATTTCCTCGTTACCCAGTTCGTCGTCACCCACCCAGACCTGGCTGTAGGCTTCGTCACCTGTCGCTTCGATCCAAGCGGCGTCGACGGCACCGTGAGCACAATCATCGATGATGTGCATCGACCAGGTGACGTGGATGTCTCCTTCGCGATACAGCCAGACATCCTGGTGACCGTCCCCGTGGTAGTGACCTTCGGCGTCGAGCAGATCAAAGGCGACACGCATCCCCACCCGCACCGGTCCCTCCTCGAGAAAGCTGCACTTGGGCGCCGGGTCATGTTCCTGCTTCAACTCCACCATCTGGCCGTGATCGGCACTTGCCTCGGTGTGCCGACAGATCAATCGCACACGCAAGCCAAAACGCATCACATAGGGCAGATGGTCTCCGGGCGTCGGCACAGCGGGCACGTCGCCATCTGCAGCCACCGTGAGCACACCGCCGGCATGTCTGGCAATGCCCATTCCGGTGTCACCGACATGTCCAAACCAGTGAGTCCGAAGGTCTGTGAAGATTCCGTCTGTCATGTCATCACCTGCTCTGACGTCGCCAGAGTCTGTTTGTTTTGGATGTCGTTGCTGTCACAAGAAGCTGTGGCGGCAACATACGGAGCCGCAGGACCGGGCGACAGCAGACAATCGTGAGGCGACGTACTCTATAACCTGATAGCGTATCGCCTCATGGCAGCATGGCGTGATCTTGACAGACTATGCCGTGCAGTGGTATTGGGTATGCCGCAACACACCCTACACGCAAACTCGACGTTGAAGGACGATCTGATTCCATGCTCATTGCGACCGATCAACAGGTTCTGTTGTTCAACACCAAGGACAGTGACGTCGTACCCACGCCACTGGTCTCAGCTGACACAACGCCCATCATCGATATGACCGCGTCTCTGGCCGCTGCCTGGGTTGGTGGCGGCGATGTCGTGATCGGTCGCGGTGGCGAACTGGGCAGACTGCAAACAGATCTGGAAGAGAAAGTCACCAGTCTCCGCATCCTGAGTGAGGAGCCGCTTGTCTTACTCGCCGGCACGGAACCTGCGCATCTGTATCAGATCACGGGGGATGGCCTGGTGGAACCACTCGAAGCCTTCGATCAGGTCGAAGGCCGCGATACGTGGGGTACCCCCTGGGGTGGACCGGCGTGTGTGCGCTGCCTCGCCGATCACGGCAAGTGGCTGTATGCAGATATCCATGTGGGCGGTATCGTGCGCTCAGGTGATGGCGGCGAGAGTTGGACCCCCATCAATGCAGAAATCCATCAGGACGTACATCAGATCGTCACCCATCCGTCGGCACCGGAGCGGTTATATGCGAACACGGCAGATGGAGTCTTCATCTCCGAGGATCGTGGTGACAGTTGGCGCCATGCGGTGGACGGGCTGGCGACCCGTTACGGTCGTGCCATCGCCGTCGACCACGAAGATGCCAATGTGCTGCTCGCCAGTGTCAGCCTCGGTCCGCATCAAGGCGAGGGACGGCTGTATCGTTCAACCGATGCCGGTGCTTCCTGGCGTCATGTGAGTCGCGGTTTCCCGCCGTATATCGAGGGCAACATCGACACGGCGTGTCTCGCCTTCGCCGGTGTCGATCGCGCCTGGGTTGCGGTGGAGCGGACACTCTATCGCAGCGATGACCTCGGCGAAAGCTGGACGGTCGCGTGGGAGGCGGAAGCACCGATCCGCGCCCTGGCTGCTCGCACCTGACTCACAGCGACTTCAGCACAGCCTCTGGAGATCGCTCTCTCTCATCGACGGTGCCATAGCGAGCCGAAAACTGCGGTGGCACTCGACCGGCAATCTCCACGGCCGCTGTGTCCCCTGCCACGGCGCACGGATATCCGAGAAACTTTGGCTGACCACCAACGAATATCTGCGCCGGATCCTCCATGTGCGCGTCGAGGCGAATGACATCTCCCACTTCCAGGGTCCTTGCCGCCGCTGCCGGAATCTGCGTGCGCCCAAATTCGGCCACCGCCGGCAGCGACATCCCACCCAGACGCAGACGATTCTGCTCGCGTACCCGCTCGTCGGAAAGCCCAGGGGCGCGAGCCGGTGATGCCTGCACACCAAGACGCGGCAAGGTAGACTGCAGCGTGAAATACGGGTAACAGAGACTGATCAGACCTGACAGACCCGGTGCGTTGACCTCGAAGGCCAACAGAATGCAAATCTCTGGGGCTGACGTGATCTGCATGAACTCGGGATTGGTCTCCAGCTCAATATCGTGGATCAGATTTCCAGGAAGAATCGGTTGCCACGTGGCCTCCAGATCCTGTAGGGCACGTTTGACGACGCGTGCCATGACACCCATTTCCAGCTGGGTCATCTGGCGGTGCTCTACGCCTCTTGAGAATCCCCGACCGCCGTGAATTCGGTCTACGAGACCGAAAACAACGGGCATGGCAAAGTCGAGCACGACTGAACCTTGCATTGGATCCAACAGGAACTGATAGGTGCAGGATGGATTCGACAGAGACAGGATGTATTCGCGATACGTCGTCTGATCGACGAAGGCCGTGTCCACATCCACAATCTTGCGCATGGCACCTGACAAGGTCGAACTGAGAAGGCGCGCAAAATTGTCGTGCAGATTCTCGAGTGTCCGCAGCTGGTCACGATTCACTCGTGCCGGATGTTTGAAGTCGTAGCTCTTGACACTCACCTCCGACGAACTCGCTCTGGCTTGCATCTGGGCTCGACGGCGCTCTTCGCGAAACTCGTTAATTCTGCGGTGCACATCCTCAATTTCAGCCTGTGAGCACAGCTCGAGGAGCCGTTGCGACATGCGCGCTCCGATCGGCACGTCCACACCCAGGCGCTCACGCTCTGCATCGTTAAGAATGTGGTGGGCCCAGTTCAGCTGATGAATTCGGTTTTTATGGCGCCGCCACAGAGACTCCGGGAAATCGTTGCCGAAGGTCTCCTTCAGGCCCTCCAGCAACTGCTCGGCGGAAAGCTCAGAACGACCACCCAGCTTTTCCCACTCCCCTTCGGACAGACTCGGTATGATGCGGCCGATCTCTTCGACAGGTACTTCACTCATCGTGCCATTCCTTCCGCTTCACGTCTAGACATAGGGATCAGGGGTACCGCGTACGATGGTGACCGAGCCCGCCGCTTCCATCTCACGAACACGATGGACCATCTGGATCTGCAGTGCTTCCACATCACGCAGGCGCATGGGGCCCAGGTATTCCATCTTGTCGATCAACTCCTGCCACTGCGTCTCTCCCATGGCCTCCTTGACCCGCTGCTTGACGGGCGCCTGGGCAGCTTTCAACGCCACGGCCCAGTCGTCGAGGGAAAAGGCCTTGACGAGGACACCCAGATCCTGGCCTGCCAACTTGCCGATATCGTCAAAGGTGAACATGACATTGCGCACCTTCTCGCCCAGCTGATGACTACTCCCATCCAGGGATTCCAACACCGTTCGCTCTGTGCTGGATCCTGTCAGATTCAGAATGTCCGCCAGGATCTTTGGTCCACCCACATCCTGATTTCCACCCAGCACGTTGCGCAGAATGGCCTCGATGCTCTCTTCTACCAATTTCAGAACAGCGGGCGTCACGTTCTCCAGCGTCGCGATTCGATAGGCGATGTCTTTCTGCAGATCCTCAGCCAGCTGATCGAGGGTTGCCGCCGCTTGTTCCGGCGCCAACTGGGAGAGGATCAGCGCAATGGTCTGCGGGTGTTCATGCACGATGAAGGGCGCCACATCTCTGGGTGGCAGCTGGCGCAGCAGATGGAAGCGCGGTGATGTCACCTCCGTCGTCGCTTCCATAATCGACGTCGCTTTGCCACGACCCACGGCGCGATCCAGCAAACGTCGTGCGTACTCGACACCTCCCTGTCGCACCCACTGACGGGCGCGCAGATTTTCGTCGAAATCAACCGTCACTCGTTGTTCGTCTTTGGGATCAACTTCCTTGATCTGTGAGACGGCCGTCGTCACCTCAACAAGGGCCCACCAGTTCAGCCGCTTGATCAACTCGCTCGCGACTTCGTCACCGAGCACGACCAACAGAATTCCTGCATCCACCTTCACCGCTGGCGGCCGATCACTCAGAACCATGTCCTGCAGAATCCGTGCCCCATCATCCGCCTGATCCCAGACACGACCACGCAGCGAATCAGCCGGGATATAGCTGGGTCGTGTCGGCGGTCCTCCCGCCACCTTCTGCATGCTCATACCTCTTCCCGTGGCACTGGGTGCCACCGCCAGGACAGGGCGTGGTGGTGGTGCCGGTAGAGCAGGCTTCGTCGCCAGCTGCTTTCGGGTCGGTGGGGTCCAGGTCGAGATGGTCACCTGTTCGCCCATCCCCGACGTATTGCCCAGAACACGCGCCTGATTGTCCGTGCTCATACTTGCTCCCCACCACTGTCACGGCCTGATGGGCCGGGGGTGTCAGACACGCCGTGACGATCGGATGGTGCCGGCATGTCAGATCCGTGTTGGTCTTCCACCGTCGGGTCCAGGCGCGTGAGTCGCAGGCAGATCTGATCTGCTACGACGACCGCTTCGCCTTCGCCGAAGGGATGGTCGTTGATCGAAACTCGGTACGGTTCACCGGCCAGGCGGGTCAGCGTGATGGTGTCACCGGCTGTGAGTCGTCGAGCCTCCTGCAGACTGATCTTGGTCTGGCCCAGTTCGACGACGGCCGCTACTTCCACATCCGCGAGATCGGCAAGGCTGGCCCTGCCACCTAGTGCTGTGTGCATTGTGTTGTCCCCCTCAGACACTGACGTCGTTGGCGACAATCTCGGTGAGTCGGACACCGAAATTCTCATTGACTGTTACGACCTCTCCACGCGCAAAGAGGCGTCCATTCAGACGCACATCCACGGGATCTCCCACATTGCGACTCAGTTCCATCACGGACTGCTCCGACAGGTCGAGGGCGGAGTCGAGGGTCAACACGCTGCGACCCAACTCGACGGAGATGGTGACATCCACATCATCCACCAGACTCGCGGACGGCTGCTTCACGCTGATTGCTTTGTCTGTTGCTTTGGGTGTCGCTTTGGGTGTCGTCTTTGTGGCCATTTTGGTGGATCTCCTAACAGGGATGATCTGGTCGTTTTTCGGGACGGTGCTCAGGAGTTGCGGCGAAGTTGATCGATACTGGCTTCACGAGGTTCACCCGGGCGGAAGGGATTACCGCGCACGCGAATCGATTCCGCCGGCTCGTGACCGTATGCGTCTGTCACCGGCTCCCCGGCACTGCCGTGCAGATCTCGGCGCAAGCCGTCGACTGTGCGTTGTAGTTGCTGGATATCGGCAGCCAGCCCCTTCACCATCAAGGCCAGATCCTCGACGCCGGTCTTGCTGGTCACGTTGTCAGCTAACTCGTCAGCGACTCCCTCCCACAGACCCTCTGGCGCTGCTTCAGCACGCACCTGGTGTGCCACTTCCCAGGCCATCTGGTGACTCTCAAACTCGGAGCGGCACGCCTCGCAGCCGTCTAGATGGCCTTCGAGTTCGATGCGCTCATCCATCGGCAGCTCATCGTCCAGATACGCCGACAGATTTCGTTCACAGGTGAAGCAGTTCATCAGTGTCTACCAATCTCCATGGCGCCTGGGTGGGTTTGATCCGGGTTCACGTTTGCCTGCACACTCATGCGGCGAGGTAGCCTTTGAGTGCATCGCGGATGCGTTTGCGGGCACGATGGACACGGACCTTCACCGCATCCTCCGAACACTCCACGATCTGCCCAATGTCTTTGTATTTCATGCCCACCTGTGTTGCCAGCACGAACAGCAGGCGTTGACTTTCCGGTAGTGCAGCAATCGCCTCTTCCACACGCTGCACCAACTCTTTCTGCACCAACTGTTGATCCGGGCTGGCACTGCGGTCGAGAGCAACGACGTTGTCGATCTCTGATACATCCGCAAAGACGGGCCGACGCCGACGTGCTTCCGCCATGCAACGATTGGCGGCAATTCGATACAACCACGTGCCAAAGGCCGCTTCGGCTCGAAAGCTGCCCACGTGCCGGAAGGCCTGCACAAAGACCTCCTGGGTCAGGTCCTCCGCATCGTCGCGATTGCCAGCCATGTGTCGACACAAGGCAAAGACCCGATCACGATAGATCTCATGGACCTGACGAAAGGCCTGCGCGTCGCCCTGCTGGCATGCGGCGATCAGACCGATATCTGCTTGATGTTCCAAAGGCGCTACACGTCCCGTCTCGGTTCCAGCCAAAATCTTCTGTTCACTGCTTTGGATCGCTGCCAGAACAAAAGGTTACATCGGTCCGCAAAAAAAGTGACTTCTCGGGAACAGAGGGAGGCGGCGGCGATTTTTTCGCGCTGGACAGTGTCTCAAGTGACCCTGATCGTATGGATCCCGGAATTGACCAACCCTTGAGCCTGTAGGAACGACTTATAATGACTGAGAGCCTTCCCACCTGGGATCTGACAGATCTGTATGCGGGTGTCGACGACCCACAGATCGAGACCGATATCGCCGCCGTGACCCAGGCAGCTGCCGACTTTGCCACGACGTATCGCGGCACCATTGCCAGCGACAAACTGACGACGGCGCACCTGTTGGCCGCTTTGCAGGCCTATGAGCAACTGCTGGGGGCCGAATACCGACCGCAGGCTTTTGCGTCGCTTTTGTATTCCACAGATACAGCGGATGCCGCGCGCGGTGCGTTGCTACAGAAGACGCGGGAATTTGGCAGCGCCGTCTCGACACACCTGGTGTTCTTCGATCTCGAAATCGGGCAGATTCCCGAACAGACGTGGATCGCGATCTGCGAAGATGCAACACTGGCTGTCTACCGCCACTACCTGGATCACGAGCGTCAGATGGCGGTGCACAACCTGTCCGAGCCGGAGGAGAAGATTCTTGTAGAGACGGCCAATGCTCGTGGTCGAGCCTTCGCCCGCCTGGCGACGGAGGTAAATTCCCGCACCAAGTTCAGCATCGAAGTGGACGGCCAGGTCATAGAGAAGACACAGTCTGAGATCCTTGTGTTGCTCTATGAGCACGACCGCGAGACACGACGGGCCGCCGCCGCCGCCGTGAGTGAGGGGCTAGAGGGCAATGCCCACACCGGCACCTTCATTTACAACACCTTGCTGCACGAGAAGGACGTCCTGGATCGATTGCGCCACTATGGGACCCCGGAGGAGAGTCGTCATCTGGCCAACGAACTCGATCCTGGTGTCGTGGATACTGTGTCAGAAGTCTGTGCCGCCAACTTCGACACGGTCGCCCGCTACTATCGTCTGAAGGGGAAGATTCTCGGCATCGATGATCTGACGCACTACGATCGGTATGCCCCCGTGCTTGGACAGGAATCAGAGATCCCCTTCGACAAGGCGCGGGAAATCGTGCTGGATGCCTTCGCCGGTTTCTCAAGCCAATTGCGCGATCTTGCGAAGCGGTTCTTCGACGAAAACTGGATTGACGCCGCCTTGGGTGATGGCAAACGTGGTGGTGCCTACTGTGCCGCCGTCACACCCGATCACCACCCGTATGTTTTCATGAACTACACGGCCAAACCGCGCGATGTGATGACCCTCGCCCATGAGCTGGGCCACGGCGTGCATGATTTGCTGGCGGCGGAAAGCAACCATCTGCTCGACTATCACCCAGTGCTGCCTATGGCGGAAACCGCCTCGACCTTCGCCGAGGCACTGGTGTTTGATCGTCTGTTGTCAGAACTGAGTTCACCACAGGAGAGGATGGCCCTCGTCTGCAGCAAAGTAGAGGACACCTTCGCCACCGTGTTCCGACAGATCGCCATGTATCGCTTCGAGCAGCAAGCACATCGAGCGCGCCGGGAGGAGGGTGAGTTACCGACCGAACGCCTCAGTGAACTGTGGCAGGCGAATCAGCAGGCCATGTTCGGTGATGCCCTGACCCTGGGTGACGAACACGCCCGTTGGTGGCTGTATATCCCCCACATCATCGACGTGCCCTTCTATGTGTATGCCTATGCCTTTGGCGAGTTGCTCGTGCTGGCCCTGTACGCTCAATACCAGCGTGAGGGTGATCCCTTCGTCGAGCGCTATTTCGCCTTGCTCGCTGCAGGGGGTGCGGCGGCACCAGCAGATCTGATCAAACAGTTAGGTTTCGATATTACCGATCGCGCCTTCTGGCAAGGTGGCTGCGACCTGATCCTGCAGCGTGTGCAGCAGGCGGAGCAATTGGCCAGCGATGCAGGAGCTGTCTAAAGGGTGCGCTTGCGACCTTGCGCTCTGGGTCTGACCGTCTGGCCTATCGAGTCTGGTCTGGCATGCCTGGATCCGATGGTGTTGTTGGGGACGTGCCGGGTGCGCCCACAGCGCCCAATGTCGTACCCGCTGCCACCAGTGCCATGCTGATCAGCACGATCATCGTCACCGGTTCGTCCATCACCCACGTCGCCAGCAGCACACCCACGACGGGTGTGAGGAAGCCAAATACACCAAGACGACTGGCAGGATGTTTCGATAGCAGGAATACGAGGATGATGAAACAGGCGCCGGCAACGACGAGTCCCTGGTAGAGGACACCGAGAATGGCTCGGCGCGTCCATTCGATGTCTGCGGGGGATTCAAAAACGGCGCTGAGAATGATGAAAAAGGGTAAACCCAGTGCCGCCTGCCAGAAGAGCACCTGGTAGGGATGCAGATCGTGCACAAGACGTTTGATCACCACCTGGCGCAAGCCCAGCAGAACGCCACTGCCTAACACGAGGGCGTCGCCGAGCAACCACGCCGTATCTGTGAGCGAGAGAGATCCGGCGAAGAGCGTCACAATGCCCGCAAAGGCGAGTAGCATACCCGCCACCTGGCGTAGTGTCAGCCGATCGCCGGGGATCAGAAGATGCGCGAAGAGGGCGGTGAAGAAGGGGTAGCAGGAGATCAGAACAATCGAGCGACTCGAGGTAGTGTGTTCTGTTCCGATGTTGAGCAGCAGGATCTGCGCTGTGAACAGCAGCGACAATTCACCCAGTCCTCGCCACTGACCGGCGACATTTGTAACGGATATGCGGGTGAGGCGGGCGGCGACGAAGACGACACTCAGGCCGAGGGCGAAACGAGCCACTGCCATCGCCACAGGTGGCACGCCCTCCAGGCCGGCCTTGATGGCGACCTGGTTCCCACCCCACAGGGTGGCCGTGAGAACGGCCAGACCAGCGGCGCCGGGGCCGATGCGCTCCAGACGATAGGATGCAGCGGCGCCGGCACCGATGCTCAGTGGATCACTCCTCGATCGTGGCGGATTTGATGTAGTCGAGGTTGGGGAATCTTTCGTTCAGATACTCATTGCCTCGTTCGCTGATGCTCTGCTGAGACGGCTGCTGACCGTATTCAGCATTGATGGCATCGACGACATCCATCCCCGACACAACGCGGCCAAAGGGCGCAAACCCCTGGCTATCAAGATTCGCATTGTCACCGAGATTGATGAACATCTGCGAAGAACGCGAATTGGGCGCACCCGTCTTGGCGAAGGTCAGCGTACCGCGATCATTGGAGATTTGCACCGGATCATCCATGATTCGGGCGCCCTGCCAGGTCGCGGTGAGTGCCGGATCAGGATTCATCCCCCATTGGACGATGAAACCGGGGACAACACGGAAAAACCGACATCCATCGAAGTAGCCATTGCGTACCAGATTGTAGAAACGATCTGCGCCATTGGGCGACAACTGCCGCTCGACATCGATGAGGATCGTACCGCCACTGGTTTCGAACCGCGCCTGATACGTATCAGGTGCTTGGGTCTTCATTTCCTCGCTCTGAGGATCCATCAACACCGCCTTTGTCGCGGGTGCGTCGCCGCCGTTTTCAGGGCCACCACCGCAACTGGCCAGCAGTAACAGCAGACAACCCACTGCAGTTTCACGCACTCGATTCACAGCCTTGCTCCTGTCGAAATGTTCGTCTTGAGATCACGATCGACCTCAAGGATGATTAACCTAATTCCTGAACCGCCTTAACCAGCGCGCCCGCGGTGATGCCAAAGTGCGCCCACGTCTCCATGTGGCCACTGGAGGGCGCCACACATGGATCGGTAATGCCGATATGGGCCACGGGCAACGCCGCATCCGCTGCTTTGCTTGAGACCAGACCCGCGAAGCCACGAACACCCGTGTCGCGGGTGCCGATGAATCCATCTTCGATCGTGACAACACCACCAGAATAGGGAGCCAGCAACTTTTCCAGCTCCTTCTCGGGCAGAGGTAAGCCGTTGACGATGTGAACGTCAGTGGGCACACCCTTTTTCGTGAGCGTCGCTGCCGCATCACCAGCAACCGAAGCAGGGGCACCGATCGCCAGGATGGCATGGTCGGCGCCCTCATTGGTGCGATAGGCAGTGACTGGTTCCCAGGTATCCGTCGGCTCCCATAGCGGGCCTGAGCCATCCTGTTTGCTCAGCACGGGAAGATTGTCACGTGGGATGCCGATGACATGCCCGCCATAGTGGGCAGCCAGATCGACAACGGCCAGATACGCCGCACGCGCATCAGCGGGTGCGTAGAAACGGTGCAGATATGGCAGATAGGTGAGGGCGACGTTGATCCAGTCGAGACCCCAGCCAGAAAAGTGATCGCGACCTGTGCAGGCACCCACATGGGACAGATGGAAGGTGACATTCAAGCCTTCGTTGGCGCCGGTCAGATTGCGCTGATAGCGCCACAGATCGAAGCCTTCGCGGGCAATGGCCTCGAAGAACGCAGCAAAAGTCGACACGACGTTGAGCTGCGGCAGATTCGAACTCATCGCGAGCCCATCGGCGACCAGGGCCGCCGCCTGCTCCTCAATGGACATCTCGAATCGATTCTGCTCGGGTACCAGATCGCGCGCCTTGCTCAATTTCGTCGACACGTCCAGATCACAGCTGACGATGAATACATCCTCACTGTGTGCAGCAGCGACGGCGGCGTAGCCCGCCTCTGAGCCGGCGCGGGGACTGGCTGAAGCGCCGGCATCAGGTAGTTTGGCCGCCTGTTTTTGTGCATTGCTCAGGATCAGATTCTTCGAGCCTGGGGCGGGGCGGGCATGGGTCGTGACCGATCGTTTGCTCTTGCGCAGGTCGGCGACGGCCTTTTTCTGCGCCTCAGAGGTTTGGAACATGGGACCCGCAAGCACTGCCTTTGCATCACGGTCCTTCATGTGCCCATCGTGGTGTCCTGCGCCCCCTGGCAGATCGTTGACGAGGAACAGACACTCCAGCATGGGACCCACGTCGCGGTAACTCATCAGCGAACCCGGTACCCAGACGGGTCGGCCCATGGACACACCATTTGCCTCAGCGATCGCCTGGGTCTCTGCGAGGACGCCGTATTCTTCACCGAACCACTGCAGATCGATGAGTTGGCCTTCAACCGACTGGAAACCGGTGGGATAGATGAGGTTGGGCGTGCCCTCCCGGGCCAGACGAGCGCCCTCACGGTAGGCGTCGTAGAGACTCGCAGTATCGTGCAGTGTCGGGACCTCAAGCACGCGGATGCCCAACGACTCTGCCACGGGCCGTGGGTCACGGTCCAGGACACTGCGCGTGGTCCCTGACAGCTGAATCCCATTGCGATGCATAACGAAGGTGACGGGTGCGCCGAGGGCGCTGGCGCCATTGAAGCCATTGAGAGCCTGACCCGAAATCCAGCCGGCATCACCGCAATGGGTGATCACCCAGGCATCGTTGCCTTTGCGTGCTCGTCGCCCCAGGGCCTGGCCCACGGCGACAGGTACCATGACTCCCAGACGACCCCCATTGAGTTGTGTACCTCCCGGCAGCCAGGAGACATGCCCGGCGATATCAATGCCACGGCGAAAACCGTCGATCACGTCCTTCGCTTTCACGTATCCGAAGGCCGCCAGCGCCGCATAGTAGCCGATACTCGTATGCGCGTGTTCGATTGTGTAGTCGACGGTCTCCCCATCGGCGACAGCCAGCGTCATCAGCAGCGGGTCGATGAGTTCGAGACCCCCACCGAGATGGTCGAGTTCGCCGATCTTGGCCAGAGATGCCAGCGATGAGATCGCCGTGGAGGCCGCTTCCACGCCGAGGCCGGCAAGCGCGTCCCGTTGCTGCGTCGTAAGAGGTCCAGCGATATCGATATCCAAAGGCAGGACCCTCGAATTGATACGCTCGCCGAGATACGACGCCTCGGACAACAGCTTGCGGTTGCGGCGTGCCTGGGCCGATGTGGCGCTTTGAAGGCTGTTCATTTTGGCTCGTCCTCGGGGTGGTTTCGTGCGCCGGGTCTGTTTCGAATCGACGGATCAGCTTCACGCCGGATGACGGCGTACTAGAAGAGACGTCTCCGGCAGGTCGGTTATGGTACCAACGCCCTTGTTTGCGGGCAAGGCGGCGGCTACTCAGACTGCGGCCCGCGTAGGATGTAGTAGATGAGAAGATGATGGCTGCCGCCGGCGGGCAGATCGGTGAGCGTGGCGTAGAGATGGCTGGTCAGATAGGCAGGTTTGTTCGTGTGGGCCGTCGACACGCTGCGAATGGCTGGATTGACGACAAAATAGGTGAGCAATTCGTAGCGTCCTACATCGGTATGCATGTCCACTCTGGACTGCATTGCTTGCCGTACATGGGATGCCTCGTCGCGCAGCAGAATATACTCCGCTCTTCCATCAGCAAGCGCTTCAGCGCCAAAGTTGCCCCAGCGGGCACTTCGCCGCTGTTGCGACGTGCTCACTCGCGTGATCAGATCCTGATTCGTGAAACCGGGAAATCCGAGCATGACGTAGGGATCTGTGATGGCCGTCTGCGAACCATTGTCGATGTGATACGTCACGTGGAAAGCGGCACGCTGCGGAAAGAACCAGTATTCGACGCTCAGATCGACGCCTCGTCGCAGCACACTATTGCGCCTGAATGTGACCTTCACGTGCTCCTCAGTCGCCTCGATTTCAGGAGCACTCCATTGGGGTTGGATCAACTTGGTAGAGCGTCGTCTGCCAGATATCCGGTACCAGAACCACTCCCAGTCCGCCACGGGCAGGTCATTGTGCGCAAAGTCACCCGGTTGGTCGATCAATCGCAGTGAGGTGATACCGAAAGGGCCGCCGTATCCCAGGGTGACGGCAAATTGCTCGAAGGTGAGGACCAGTTCCTCGGGGGTTTCGCTAATCTGATATGATAGTGGAGGGGGATCGGGCTTCAGTGGCGTCGCGTCAAACAGCTGTGCGAGACGAAAAAAGTCATCGATGTCGACCTCGCCGTCCTCATCAAGGTCAAAACGTAGATCACGGCCGCCGAGGGCCTCGCGGAATTGCTGCAGATCTACCATGCCCACCGCACCATCACCATCGAAATCACCCAAGACGACATGGTAGGGTCCCTGCGCCATTACGATCTGGGCAGACAGCCAGATCGCGGCAAGCCATGCGTACAAAATGCGCTGGTTAATCGGAGACATGGACGAGGGGTATTGAGAGGTCTGAGGGCAGCCAAAAGCTCCACCCTGACTCCAGGATCGTCAACCACGAGACCTGGCAAAGTCGGCCGTCGTGGCCTGGGAGGGATCGCCCTACTCGGTATCGAGCCATCCTCGCCAACAGGCACATTGAATCGAGGACGTCCTGCGGCTATCTTGGCGCGTGCCAGACTGTAGCAACGACACTATACCGAAAAATACAAAGAGCCCATGAGCCAGCCACGCAGACTTCGGATCGCCGCCATCCTCACGGAGTATCGGAAGTATTCACATGGTCAGCACATCGTCGATCGGTTCCTGGAAGGATATGGCTGGAATGGTCGACATCATCGGCCACCGATGGATATCGTCTCCCTCTATGTCGATCAACATCCGGAGGGCGATCTCACCGATGAGCGAGCAGCGCGTTTTCCACAGATGCAAGTCATGCCCACGATCGCCGATGCTCTGACTCTTGGCGGCAACGATCTGGCTGTCGATGGTGTGTTGCTCGTTGGCGAGCACGGCAAATACCATCGCAACGACAAGGGTCAGCACCAGTATCCACGTTATGAGATGTTCAAACAGATCACCTCCGTCTATCGCACCACAGGCAAGACGGCACCCATCTTCAACGACAAGCACCTATCGTGGAACTGGGACTGGGCACGAGAGATGTATGACATCTCGCGGGAATTAGACTTTCCCTTTATGGCTGGCTCCTCCCTGCCCGTTACGTGGCGCACACCGTCGCTGGAGATGCCTACTGGATCGCAGATCGAAGAGGCCATGTGTGTCTGTTACGGGGGAGTCGACTCCTACGATTTTCACGGCCTGGAAACGGCTCAATGCATGGTCGAGCGACGTGCAGGTGGTGAGGCGGGCGTCCGCTGGGTGGAGACATACAAGGGTGAACGTTTCTGGCAGGCCCATCACGAACGATTGTGGTCGCGGGAGTTATTCGAAGCCTGTCTGTGCAGGAGTCACACGTTGTCACAGGCGCGCCCCGGGTTCAACGATGCCTTCCCCACCATCGACGACATGATGAAGCTCGTGGAGACGCCCATCGCCTATCACTACGAACATGTCGATGGCCTGCGTACGACGATGATCATGATGAATGGTCTGGTGCAGGATTTCAATTTTGCGGCACAGTTGGCTGACGACCAGCAGCTGTCGACGCAGATGTATCTACCCATGCCGCCGAAATACACGTCCCTTGCCAATTTCTTTACGCCGCAAGTTGCCAATGTGGAACAGATGTTTCTCAGCGGCGAAGCCACCTATCCTGTCGAGCGCACACTGATGACGACGGGCCTGACAGCCGCTGCCGTTGACAGTCTCTTCGAGGAAGAGAAGCGCATCGAAACGCCGCATCTGGAAGAAGTCACCTATGCGGCGCCAACACAATCCACGTACTGGCGCACGTGAGCGCTGGCCCTTCACCGACCTTGCCGGAGACCAAAGACACGTGGCTCACGCACCCCTAAATCGACCCAAACGGCTGGCCATTGTCGCCACCGTCTATCGCTATCTGTCTCACGCCCAGCATTTCTGTGATCGTTTTCTCGTGGGGTATCCCCACGAAGGTCGATGGAACATGCCAAATACACAGGTCGTGTCGATGTATGTCGATCAACGTCCGGCAGGAGACCAGAGCGATGATCGTGCACGTGAGTTTGGTTTTGACGTGTATCCCACCGTGGCCGAAACGCTGCGGTGCGGTGGTAGCGAACTGGCCGTAGATGGGATTCTCTTGATTGGCGAACACGGCGATTATCCGACCAACGAGTTAGGCCAGATTCTCTATCCGCGGTACGAGTTGTTCAAGGAGTGTGTGGAGGTCTTTGAGGCGGATGGACGTTCGGTGCCGATCTACAATGACAAGCACCTCTCCTACAGCTTCACCAAAGCACAAGAGATGGTCGCCGATAGTGAACGACTCGAGTTTCCGCTGTTGGCGGGTTCGTCTTTGCCTGTGACCTATCGACTGCCCGACCTCGAGCTACCCTATGGCTGCCAGATCGAAGAGGCGCTGATGCTCGGTGTCGGTGGCTCCGATGCGATGGACTATCACGCCTTGGAAGCCATGCAGTGTATGATCGAACGACGCGCGGGTTCAGAGACGGGTGTCACTGCCGTGCAAATGCTGGAGGGCGATGATGTCTGGCGTGCTGCCGAAGAAGGTCGTTGGTCCGCGCGCCTGGTGGAGGCCGCCCTGTCACGCTCTGATACGCCGCAGGGGTTATCCAAGGAAGATGGTCGGACGCAAGACCTGCTCGGTTCAGGCGAACTGCGGCGACTCGTAGAAAAACCAGCCGCCTACTTGATCGAATTTCGCGATGGTCTGCGCGCAACGCTGCTGATGATCAATGGCGCCATTGGTGACTATAACTTCGCCGCGAAACTACAGGGTGTCGATGACCCCGTGTCGTGTCAGTTCTTTCTGACACCCGTGCCGAATGTCACGTATTCGGCCTGCTTTGTCGCCAAGATTGACGAAATGTTCCAGACAGGCGTTGCACCCTTTCCGGCGCAACGGACGATGATCGTCAATGGTATTCTGGAAAGCTGCCTGCAGTCTCGCCAACAGGGCAGCAAGCGCTTGGAGACGCCCCATCTGGAAGTCGACTATACGGCCCCTGAGGCGTCACACTACGGCAGGGCTTAACCCTTGGCGTAACCTTGTTGCTGCATCCAAGCTTCCACCTCGTCGCCGCCGACATCCGCCAGCATATGCCCATCGACCTCGACACAGGGCGAACTGTACTGGCCTGATTTCTTCACCATTTCCTCGTACTGCGTCGGATCACGCGTGATGTCGCGGTATTCGAAGGGCCACTGGTTTGCTTTGAGGAAAGCCACTACGCCGTGTGTCCACGGACACATGGGATTCAGATAAGCGATGATCTTTGGTTCAGTCGTCATTTCACTCGTCAGGGTTTGATCGGCGGTGTTGGATCGGCTGTCGTTGACCGACTGCGTTCCATTGGATGTGCACGGAGTGTGAAGGATTCACCTTCGGCATTTGAATCCCTAACAGTGCTCGAATCACCATGGCTGGCAGAAAGGCCTCGGATGAAACGATGCCTGGGACTGCCACATCTTCAGCGCCGACCATCTGGGATATACGGTCCAACTTGGTGTGTCACACCTGTTTGTCAATGGCCGGATCCCGGCGCAGAGACCAGCGACATCGAGATATCCATATCCCACATGGGACGCCCATAGCCTATTCTGCGCGTCGTCCGCAAGATCCTCTCTGAGAAACATCGGGCACAGACTTTGCGTTAGCCGCAGTGCGGGCGCCATGCCCGCCAACCCCAGTGTGCCGTGCCCCGCTCGTCGGAGGAGGCACGATGAATGGCAGTATAGGGAAGACGGTGCAAGAGGTCTGTCGCGCCAACGACTACGACCCGCACCGGATGATGGACATCGTTCGCGGCGTTCAGGAGGTAGAGGGTTACGTCTCCGGTGAGGCGATGGAATGGATCGCCGCCACCGTGGGATCGCACCGAGTGGAGGTCGAGAGCGTCGTCTCCTTCTACTCATTCTTCACCGACCAACCCCAAGGCAGGATTGTCATTCGCCTTTGCGACGACATCGTTGATCGCATGGCGGGTTCGGCACAGGTCGAGCAGGCTTTCGTCGAACAGCTCGGCATCCAGGTGGGTGAGACCACACCGGATGGCGCCATCACACTCACACGAACTGCCTGCATTGGCATGTGCGATCAGGCGCCAGCGGCGCTGATCAACGACGTCGTCGTGACGTCGCTCAACAGCGACCGTGTGCGCGATCTGGTCCGCGGTCTGCGTGACCACATGGACCCCGCGCGGTTGATCTGGACCTTGGGGGATGGCAACAACGACCACAACCTGGTGCAGGCGATGGTACACAACAACATCCGCCAGCGGGGCCAGGTCATTCTCGCCGAGGACATCGACCTCGATCAGGGTTTGCAGAAAGCCCTGGCTATGACCCCCACCGAGGTCATCCGCGCCGTCAACAACGCACGCTTGCGTGGACGCGGCGGTGCGGGATTTCCTGTTGGCATGAAGTGGCAGTTCACGCGCGACGCAGAGGGCGAACGCAAGTTCATCATCTGCAATGCCGATGAAGGAGAGCCGGGCACCTTCAAGGATCGCGTCATCCTCACTGAACGCGCTGAGTTGATGGTTGAGGGTATGACGATTGGTGCCTACGCCATCGGCGCCTCCGAAGGTCTCATCTATCTGCGCGGCGAGTATGCCTATCTCAGGCCCTATCTAGACAATGTGTTGCAGCGGCGACGTGCCGCCAGCCTTCTCGGACAGAACATCCACGGGCTGGAGGGTTTCCATTTCGACATCCGCATCCAGTTGGGTGCCGGCTCCTATGTCTGCGGCGAAGAGACTGCCTTGATCAGTTCGTGCGAAGGTCGGCGAGGCGATCCGACCAACCGCCCACCCTTCCCAGCCCAACACGGTTACCTCGGGTGCCCCACAGCCGTCAACAATGTCGAGACCTTCTGCTGCGTCGCGAGAATTCTCGACAGAGGGCCTGGTTGGTTCGCCAGCATGGGTTCCTCCAGCACAGGCACAAAACTGCTCAGTGTCGCTGGGGATTGCCGATCGCCCGGCGTCTACGAAGTAGAGTTCGGTACGAGCCTGGGTGAAATCCTCAGGCTCGTGGGAGCCGAAGATGCCCAGGCGGTTCAGATGGGTGGGCCGAGCGGCCAGATGGTGGGCCCCGCCGACTACGGTCGTGAGATCTGCTATGATGATCTGGCCACCGGCGGATCAGTCATGGTCTTCGGTCCAGAGCGCAACCTGCTCGAAGTGGTGCGCACATTCCTTGAGTTCTTCATCGACGAAAGCTGCGGGTATTGCACGCCCTGTCGCGTTGGCAACAGGTTGCTTGGTCAGGGCATCGACAAGGTCATGGCATCCAGAGTGTCGGCCGACGACGTGGCGCAGCTGGAGGAGCTAGCCATGACCGTGAAGAACTCCAGCCGCTGTGGTCTCGGGCAGACCTCGCCGAATCCGGTGATGAGCACTCTCAAGAATTTCCGCGACATCTATGAGGACCACACGGTCGACACGGCCGGCAAGGTCGCCTCCTTCGACTTGGAGGCCGCCCTCGGCGAGGCTACCGCAATCGCCGGTCGCTCATCCGTTCACAACAAGGGACTGAGACAGGGATCATGAACTCCCACACGTTCACTATCGATGGTGTCAGCGTCGAAGCCACGGCAGGGCAGTCGATCATGCAGGCCGCCGATGCGGCGGGGATCTACATCCCACGTCTGTGTGCCCACCCCGACCTCAAGCCCTACGGCAGCTGTCGAGTCTGTACCGTGCTGATCAACGGCACACCACAGTCTTCGTGTACGCAGCCGGCAAGCGACGGATTGGTTGTCGAGAGCGACTGCGCCGCAGTTCAGCGCCTCCGTCGAGACATCGTGGAGATGTTGTTCATCGAGGGAGGCCACTACTGCATGTATTGCGAAAAAAGCGGCAACTGCGAACTGCAGGCATTGGGATATCGTCTTGGCGTGACGGCACCGAAGTTCGACTACCAGTTTCCAGAGCAGAATGTTGATGCGAGCCATCCGGATCTCTTCATCGACCGCAATCGCTGCATTCTGTGCGCGCGTTGTGTCCGCGCCTCACGCGATCTCGACAACAAGAATGTCTTCCAATTCGTCGGTCGGGGCCTCACCCGGCGAGTGGGTGTGAATAGTTCCGCTTGCCTCAGAGATACCAACATAGATGTGACAGATAATGCTCTGAACGTGTGTCCCGTCGGTGCCCTGATGAAGAAACACGTGGGATATCACACTCCCGTGGGCGAACGACTCTACGACATCGACCCCATCGGTACCGAGATCGATGCGTCGCGAGACCGCGTTCCCATGATCGAACGAGAGTGAACATGAAACCGCGAATAGCGACCACGTCATTGGCCGGATGTTTTGGCTGTCACATGTCGATTCTCGACATCGATGAGCGCATCCTGGCCCTCGCCGAGATCGTTGACTTCGACAAGTCGCCGATCAACGACATCAAACAGCTGAGCGGCCCCTGTGCGGTAGGCCTGATTGAAGGCGGGTGTGCGAACGAAGAGAATGTCCGTGTGCTGCGCGAATTCCGTCGACACTGTGGTGTCCTGGTCTCCATCGGCGACTGTGCCACCATGGGCGGCATCCCGGCAATGCGCAATCGAATTCCGCTACGCGAATGCCTGGAGGAGGCCTACGTGCATGGGACGACCGTCTACAATCCCAGTGGCCAGATCCCCAACGACGAGGAAATCCCCCTGCTTCTCGACCAGGTGCGTCCGGCACAGGAAATCGTCCGCATGGACTACCATCTACCGGGATGTCCCCCACCGGCCGACACGATCTGGGAAGCATTGACGGCGCTGTTATCCAGCAGGCCGATCGAATTGCCATACAACCTGATCAAATACGACTGACGACATGAGGGAGAGTTCTCGTTGACTACGACAGCTGCTGATCGACGCATCGTCATCGAACCGGTGACCCGGGTAGAAGGGCATGGCAAGGTGTCCATCCTGCTCGATGAGGACAACAAGGTCAAACAGGCCCGTCTCCACATTGTCGAGTTTCGCGGCTTTGAGCGCTTCATCCAGGGCCGTCTGCTGTGGGAAGTACCCGTTCTCGTGCAGCGCTTGTGTGGCATCTGCCCCGTGAGTCATCACCTGGCCGCAGCGAAGGCCATCGACCGCATCGTCGGTGCCGATCAACTGACACCGACCGCGCACAAGATGCGTCTTCTCATGCACCACGGTCAGTTTCTGCAGTCACATGCACTTCACTTTTTCCACCTGTGTTCGCCCGACCTGCTGTTCGGCTTCGACGCAGACGTAGGCATCCGCCATGTCATCGGCGTCGCTGAGGCGCACCGCGATCTGGCCGTGCAGGGCGTGATGATGCGGAAATACGGTCAGGAGATCATCAAAGCCACGGCGGGCAAGAAGATTCATGGAACCGGCGCGATCCCTGGCGGCATCAACAAGAATCTGAGCATCGAGGAGCGTGACGGATTCCTCAAAGACATCGATCAGATGTTGCAGTGGGCACGAGGTGTCGTCGACATCGCCAAGAACTACACCGTCGACAACCTCGATACCGTGGCCGGATTCGGCACCTTCGAGTCCAACTACCTGAGCCTCGCCGCCGAAGACGGTAGCTACGAGATCTACGACGGCGGACTACGTGCGCGAACCGCAGAAGGTGACACGATCTTCGATCACGTGGATAACCAGGTATACGACCAGCATCTGCAGGAAGAGGTGCGCTCCTGGACCTACATGAAGTTTCCCTTCATCAGGTCCATCGGCCCTGAAATGGGCTGGTATCGCGTCGGCCCCCTGGCACGGGTCAACAATGCCGACCGGTTCACCACACCCGAGGCAGAGCAGGCGCGGCAGGAGTTCGCCGCTCTCACCGAGGGCAAACCCTGTCACGTGACGCTGGGATACCACTGGGCCCGCATGATTGAGTTGCTGCACTCCGTCGAGTGCATCCAGCAGTTGCTCAACGATCCCGACCTGCAGGGCACCGATTTGGTGGTCAAGGGTGAACGTCGGCACGAGGCCGTGGGGATCATCGAAGCGCCCCGTGGCACCTTGTTCCATCACTACAAAATCGACGAGCAGGACCAGGTGACGATGGCCAATCTCATCGTCTCCACGACGAGCAACAACGAGCCCATGAATCGCTCCGTGCAGAAGGTGGCAGAAGACCACCTGTCGGGAAAGACCGAGATCACCGAGGGCATGCTCAATCACATTGAGGTCGCAATTCGTGCTTACGATCCGTGCTTGTCCTGTGCCACACATGCCATGGGTCAGATGCCACTCGTCGTCGAACTCTACGACGACGACGGTACCCTCATCGATACGAGGGCAAAGGGATGAGTCTCGGCACTTCCCGCCTGCTGGTTCTGTGTTATGGTAATCCGGGTCGTCTCGATGACGGTCTGGGTCCAGCCTTCGGCGAGGCACTGGAGCGCGAAAAACTGCCTGGCGTAACCGTCGAGATCGACTACCAGTTGACGGTGGAAGACGCCGTCGCCGTCGCCCAACACGACATCATCTTGTTTGCCGACGCGGCGATGCGAGGCCAGGCCCCCTTCTTCCTGCATACGGTACAGCCAAAGTCATCTCTGGGCTTCTCCAGCCACGGTGCCGAACCCGAGCAGATCCTGGCATTGGCCGCTGATCTGGCCACACACACACCGCAGGCTTTTGCGCTGGGAATTCGTGGCTACGAATTCGACGAATTTGGCGAAGTCCTATCCCCCGGCGCTGTCGCCAATCTTGCTGCGGCTCTGCAATGGCTGATCCCAATTCTCGTGCGCCGGGATCTGGCATCCGCCCTGCACCCGCACACTCGACAGGAGACCACTCCGGCCATGGAGGGATAGATATGCGAGAAGGAAAATACGTCATCCTGTGCATCGACGATGATCCTGATATCCGCGAAAGTATGCGCATCATTCTCAGCACCAGTGGGTACATCGTCAACGAGGCGGCCAGTGCGGAGGAGGGCCTGCGTGTTGTGCGGCGCGATCCACCCGATCTGATCATCGTCGACCTCATGATGGAAGAGATCGACGCTGGCACCAGCTTCGTAATGCAGATGAAGGCCCGGGGTAACCAGGCGCCCATCTATTTGCTCAGTTCGGCAGGCGACATGCTACGAGACACGATCAGCTTCAGCGACCTGGGACTGGCCGGCGTGTTTCAGAAGCCCCTCAACAGCAAAACCTTGCTCGGCTTACTTCAGGAAAAACTCATGGGATGACGGTAGCCGAGGTCCGGACGGAAAGCCGGACGTCGCTGAGGAATTCTATCCTCCGCGTCGACACCATCCCCCTTGAACGGGAACTCGAGGAGCGCCTCGGTTTCTTCGTCCACCTGCGTTGGTTGGCCGGAGCCGGCATTCTCGTGGGAGCGTGGGTCTCTATCGAGATCCTTGGCGCCGACTATTCCTACGTCCCCTTGATCCTGATCGGTACAGGTGTGTTGGCCTACAACGGCCTGTGTCTGAGCACCCGGAGGGTCGGGGCAAGCCACATATATGCTCAGATCGCCTTTGACTGGGTGGCGCTGACAGCACTCGTCTACTACACGGGTGGCGTGCGCAGCCCCGTGTCACTGGCCTACAGTTTTCACATTGTCCTTGGTGCCCTTTTGCTTCCAGGCGTCGCGGCGTGGCTGCAGGCAGGCACTGCATCGGCTGTCATCGGCTTGATGACCACGGCGGAGCACTTTGGGTGGTGGCTGCCCATCGACGGTCAGATCGGCCTGTTGTTTCCGGCCACAGCACACCTGCAGTGCTGGGCTACTCTTACGGCTTTCTTTGGCATCAGTGCGTACCTGACCGGTTCGATCTCCAGCGCCCTGAGACGCAAAGAGCGCGCCGTCGCCGACTCCCAGACGCGACTCGATCTGGCCTATCATGAGATGGAGGCCCTCTTTGAGTTGGGCCAGATCGCGCACGCTTCTTTGAACCTTGAGCAAGTGTTGCGTCTGATCGTCCGACGAGCGACAGAATTGATGGGCGCCAAAGGTTGTTCCATCGGCTTGCTCGACCACACCGGTCAGTTCCTCGAACCCTCCGCTTCTTTCGGTCTGAGCGAGGCGTATCTGTCCAAGGGATCCGTCGATGTGCAACGCAGTGCCATGGTAGCCCAGGCACTGGCGGGCGAAGTCGTACAGGTCCAGGATATTGCGGCAGATCTGCGACTGCAGTATCCAGATCGCGCCCGCGCCGAGGGGATCCGCGCCATCGTTTGTGTGGCCTTGCAACTGCGCAGTCACCCTATCGGGGTGATACGGGTTTACGCATCCAAGAGCGCACCCGCTGGCGATCGACAGGTCGCTTTCCTGCGCAATCTCGCCAACCTCGCGGCGGTGGCCATCGGTAGTGCACGCACCTACGCCGAGTCCGAGGCGTTGAGCGATGAACGCGCCTGGTTTGCCCGCACGACACACCATCAATTGCAGACGCCACTGGCGGCGATGGTCGGGTTGCTCGAGGCGATCCCCTTCGCCGGCGACCTGACACCAGAGCAAAGGAATCTTCTGCTGCGTGCCAGTCACCGAGGTGACGAGTTGCTTGCCCTGGTACGCGATTTATTGGATCTGGCCCATGCCCAACGACCTTCCCTGCACCTGGTCCCGCAACCGGTTGCACTGGCTGGCACCCTTGAGACGACGCTTGAGATCCAGCGGGAACGCGCCGGTCTGAAGGGCGTGATCCTGGAAGTCGATGACCTTTTCGACATCGTCGTGATGGCTGATGCCGACGACGTGACCCACATCTTCGCCAATCTGATCGACAACGCGGTGAAATACACCCCGTCCGGGGGGCGCGTCGAGGTGAAGGTGTCTCGCCATGGCGGCCTCGTCGGTGTCGAGATCACCGATACGGGTATTGGTGTCGACGAAGCCGATCGGGAACGAGTCTTTCGCGGGTTCTTCCGCACGGAAGCTGCCAAAGCCTCCGGTGAGAAGGGCACTGGCGTCGGCCTGTCCATCGTACGACGACTTGTGCAACGCTGGCAGGGACACGTCGAACTCGACAGTTCCGGTGGAAGCGGCTGCCGGTTCCGTGTCCTGCTGCCCGCCGCCGAGGAGGTGGATCATGCATGAGATCGCACTCGCCGAAAGTGTCATGGCCACAGCTCTCAACACGGCACGAAAGCGGCAGTCCCCGGTCCTGCGCCTCATCGTAAAGGTCGGTCAGCTGCAGCAGATCGAGACAGACGTACTGCGTCAATGCCTGCACGGAGTCCACCCGCACAACGAACCTCTGCTGGAGGAGATGGCGATCGTGCTCGAGACCGAACCCGCCGGCTTTGTGTGTCGTGCCTGCACGCGCAGCTTTGGCCTCGACGACCTCTCGGCACCACCAGATGACGTCGAACTGGAAGCGATCCATTTCATACCCGAACTCGCGCACTCATACATCCAGTGCCCTTCCTGCCATGGTCCCGACTTCGATGTCGCAGCGGGAAGAGGCGTCTGGATCGACCGAATCGAGACGGCCGCATGATCGATCCTCGACGATCAATCATCGACCAGCGGCTGTCCTCCATCGGGCGGATCGTCGCCGTCACCGGAGGCAAGGGTGGCATTGGTAAAACCCTCGTGTCATCTGCCCTGGCACTGGCCCTTGCGGATTCGGGTCGACGTTGTGGTTTGCTCGATCTCGACTTCACCGGTCCCTGTGCGCACCTGGTCCTGGGCGTCGACCAGGCCTTCCCCGAAGAGGACGCCGGCATTCTTCCACAGACTGTGTCAGGCGTGGGATTCATGTCGATCGCCTGTTTTGCTGGTGCGGATCCAGCACCTCTTCGCGGCATCGATATGACCAATGCCCTGATCGAGTTGCTCGCCATTACACGATGGGGGGAGTTGGACACCCTCGTCATCGACATGCCACCCGGTCTGGGCGACATGGCCCTCGACACGGTCCGCCTCCTGCCCACGGCCGAGTATCTCGTCGTCGCCAACGGCGCCCGGCTCGTGACGAAAACGGTGGAACGTTCCTTGTCACTTCTTCACCGGCTTGGGCTTCCCGTCTGTGGGATCGTCGAGAACATGTCTGCCACCTCTGGACAGGCGGCAGCGACGGTATCGGCACTGGCGACAGAGTATGACACGCCGATGCTGGGGGTCTTGCCTTATGATGAGGCCATCGAAGACAGACTCGGATCTGGATCCACCCTGCTGCACACCCGTTTTGGTCGTGCTGTGCGGGACCTGGCATCTCTCCTTTCACAGGCCGGGGCAGGAAACCGATGATACGCCGCGACGCACCTGAACATTTGCAGTTGCGGATCCGCGGCGCGGTTCAAGGAGTGGGGTTCAGACCCTTTGTGTATCGCCTCGCTCGTTCCCTTGAGTTGTCGGGTCGTGTCTGGAACACAGCGCAGGGCGTCACCATCGACGTCGAGGGCCCGGAAGTTGATCTCCAGTCCTTCCGACGCCGCCTGGAATCGGAGACTCCCCCCATGGCCCGCATCCATGGATTGGAGACCGCGTTCCTCGACACGGTTGGGTATGGAGGATTCCAGATTCTTGGCAGCGAGAAGAATGGCAAACCACAGGTCGTGGTGCTTCCGGACATCGCTATCTGCATCGATTGTCGCACCGAGATCGACGACCCGACGAATCGGCGCTATCGCTATCCCTTCACCAATTGCACCAACTGCGGTCCACGCTTCAGCATCATTCGGTCCATGCCCTACGATCGCCAGAACACGACGATGCACGCTTTTGACATGTGCCCCGCCTGCCGAGCCGAATACGATGACCCCCTTGATCGACGTTTCCACGCACAGCCCAACGCGTGTCATGTGTGCGGCCCGCAGTTGACCTGGTGGCGTAGCGACGGTGTGACACTCAGCACAGGCGATCGTGCCCTGGAAGAGGCCATCGCGGCGCTTGGCGAGGGTGCGATCGTTGCAGTGAAAGGACTCGGTGGGTTTCACCTTGTCGTCGATGCGCAGAACTCGGTAGCCATCACCGCATTGCGGCTACGCAAACGGCGTGAGGCCAAACCATTGGCCGTCATGTTTCCCGATACCGAGTGCGTTCGGAACTTCTGTTTGCTGTCGGATCAGGAAACCCGCCTGCTGCAGTCACCGGAGGCACCTATCACGCTCCTGCAACGTCGCGGCGGCCCTTCTGCTGACCTGGCGGATGAGATTGCTCCGGGCAGTCCGATTCTTGGCGTGCTCCTGCCATACACGCCACTGCACCATCTGCTGATGACGGGCCTGGGCCGCCCTGTCGTGGCCACGAGCGGCAACCTGTCGAACGAACCCATCTGCATCGACGAACAAGATGCGTTGCAACGGTTGACAGGAATAGCCGATCACTATCTGGTGCACGACCGACCCATCCTTCGACACGTCGACGATTCCGTCGCTCACATCGTCGCGGGGCGCGAGCAGATCCTGCGACGCGCACGTGGGTTTGCACCCATGCCCCTTCCCTACGAGACAAGATCCGCCGGTGTACTCGGCGTGGGCGCCCATCTGAAATCCGTCGTGGCCCTTGCCCTCCCCCAAGGCATCGTGGGCAGTCAGCATATCGGCGATCTGGAGACTGAAGCGGCGAATGCAGCTTTTGAGATGTGTATCGATGATCTGTCACGGCTGCACGACCAGCCCCTCGATGTCATCGCCTGCGACCAGCATCCCGACTATCGGTCCACCCGTTACGCACAGACGTGCGGATTGCCCGTCGTCGAGGTGCAGCACCATCATGCCCACCTGTTGTCTTGCATGGCCGACAACGCGCTGGATCCTCCCGTCACGGGGATCTGCTGGGACGGCACGGGAATAGGCAGCGATGGAACCGTGTGGGGAGGTGAGGTCCTCACCATTGCGCACGACTTGGACTGCTTCACCCGCGAGGCTCACCTGCGCCCCTTTCCACTACCCGGTGGAGACCGAGCCGTCGTCGAACCCAGGCGGGCTGCCCTGGGTGCCCTCTACGCCATCCACGGTGATCGGCTTTTCACCGAAGCGCTCCACGAAAGGCTCCCCTTTGACGCAGCTCAAGTGCCGGTCCTGGCCAGGATGCTGCAGCGGCGGATCAATTGTCCCATCACCTCCAGTGCCGGTCGGCTGTTCGATGCAGTGGCGGCGCTGCTGGGTGTGCAACTGCGGGCTGATTTCGAGGCGCAGGCAGCCATGCAGCTCGAGTTCGCCATCGCCCCGGGAGTGACGCGCACCTACGACGTGGCTGTGTCCGACACCGCCGACGGACCCATGATCTTTGACTGGTCTCCCATGCTCAAGGCGATCGTGTCCGAAGTAGATCGCGGCGTGGACACCGGGACCATCGCCGCCACGTTCCACAATACGATGGCCCAGATCGTCGTGGAGGGCGCACGACGTGCCAGCTACGAGCGTGTCTTGCTCACGGGTGGCTGTTTTCAGAATCGATACCTGGCCGATCGTGCGGCGCAGCGACTGCGCGAAGAGGGATTCCGTCCCTACCAACATCAGCGCGTGCCTCCCAACGATGGGGGCATCGCTGTGGGCCAGGTCATAGCCGCACTGTCGGCAACGAAGGGAGGGAAGCATGTGTCTGGCGGTTCCCGGTGAACTAGTCGAGATCGACGATGGTGATTGTCTCACGTTGAAGGGGCGTGTGAGTTTTGGTGGCGTGATCAAGGAGGTGAACCTGGCCTTCGTTCCCGAAGCCCGCGTGGGCGACTTCGTTACTGTGCATGTCGGCTTTGCGATGAGTGTTCTCGACACAGAGGAGGCCGCAAGATCCCTGCACGCTTTTGGCGAATTGGACACGCTGCCATGAAGTACATCGATGACTACCGTGACGCCGCCAGGGCCCATGAGATGTTGGCCGCGTTGCACAGGTTGACCACTCGCCCATGGCGATTGATGGAGATCTGTGGCGGACAGACACACGCGATCGTCAAGTTCGGCATTGATGAACTTCTGCCGCGTGAGATCTCTCTCGTCCATGGTCCCGGGTGTCCCGTGTGTGTCACACCGCTGGAGATGATCGACCGGGCTCTGGCCATTGCCGCCCACTCCGGCGTCATCTTCTGCTCCTTCGGCGACATGCTGCGTGTTCCAGGCAGCACGAGCGATCTGTTCCGGGTTCGCGCGCAAGGTGCAGACGTGCGCATCGTCTATTCACCATTGGATGCACTGCAGGTCGCCCGCGACAATCCTGATCGTGAGGTCGTGTTCTTTGCCATCGGCTTTGAAACCACGGCACCTGCGAATGCGATGGCTGTCCATGTGGCAAAGACAGAGGGGCTAAGAAATTTCTCCGTCCTCGTCTCCCAGGTTCTGGTGCCACCCGCGCTGGAGACGATCCTGTCGGCCCCAACACATCAGATCCAGGGCGTTCTGGCAGCGGGCCACGTCTGCATGGTCATGGGGATGGGAGAATACGAACCCCTGGCGGCGAAATACCGTGTACCCATCGTCGTCACCGGTTTTGAGCCCCTCGACATCCTGCAGGGCATCTACATGTGCGTGAACCAACTTGAGACGGGCCGCGCGCAGGTGGAAAACCAATACGCCCGGACCGTCCAACAAGATGGCAATCGACGGGCGATCGATCTCATCGACGAGATCTTTTCAGTGATCCCACGAAAGTGGCGAGGCATCGACGAGATCCCCCAGAGTGGTCTGGGACTGTGCGCGAAGTACGCGGACTTTGATGCGGAGTGCCGCTTCGATGTGTGTGTCGGACCTGTCGAGGAAGCCAGCGAATGTATCAGCGGTCAGGTCCTTCAGGGCCTGAGGAAACCGAACGAATGCCCCGCCTTCGGCACCAGCTGCCATCCGGGACATCCCCTTGGCGCGACGATGGTGTCGTCAGAGGGGGCCTGCGCTGCCTACCACCGTTACCGACCTCAGAGGGAGTATTCCTGACATGTCTGGCAATGGCTCTTTGCCAAAATCAACTACCTGTCCCATGCCCATCCGTGACACTGAGGAGGTCCTGTTGGCGCACGGCGGCGGCGGTCGTCTCATGGCGCAACTCATCGAGGAGATGTTCGTCCCTGCCTTCAGCAATCAACACCTCGATCAGTTGCATGATGGTGCCGTCGTCGACATGTCAGGAGCGAAGCTGGCCTTCGCGACGGATTCCTACGTGGTGCAGCCCCTGTTCTTCCCAGGGGGAGATATTGGCTCCCTCGCCGTCAATGGCACCGTCAATGATCTGGCCATGTGTGGTGCACGACCGCAGTATCTGAGCGTCGGCATGATTCTTGAGGAAGGCCTGCCCATGGAGACCTTGCGGCGAGTCGTAGAGTCCATGCGCGATGCCGCGATGGCTGCCGGTGTCACCCTCGTCACGGGGGATACGAAGGTCGTCGACAGAGGCAAAGGAGATGGACTGTTCATCAACACAGCCGGTGTAGGTCTGGTGCCCGAGGGAGTCGTCATTGGCGCCCGTCGCCTGAGTCCGGGAGATGCCGTCGTGCTCAGCGGCGACATTGGTCGCCATGGTATCGCCATCATGGCCGAGCGCGAAGGCCTGGCTTTCGAAACCACCGTACGCAGCGATTGTGCCTCCGTCGCACACGTGGTTCAGGAGCTTCTGGCAGCCGGGATTGACGTACACTGCATGCGTGATCTGACCCGCGGCGGTCTGGCCAGCGCCTTGGTCGAGATCGCCGAAGCCGCAGATCGGCAGATCGACCTGGACGAATCCCTCATCCCCATCGATCCGCAGGTGCAAGGCGCCTGCGAGATTCTCGGACTGGACCCGTGTCACGTGGCCAATGAGGGATGTTTCGTCGCCTTCGTCCCTGCCTGCGATGCGAGAGAGACGTTGCGCATCATGCGCAACCACACGCAGTGCACAGACGCCGTCATCATCGGCGGCGTATCTGACGAAAACCGTCCGGTCGTCACAGTGAAAACGGCCATCGGCGGAACTCGTCTTCTCGACCGTCTCAGCGGTGAGCAGCTACCGCGGATCTGCTAAGGAGCACCCGCAGGCGATTCAGTGACAGTCATCGACGACGTCGGCCAGCATATGTCCGTCGACTTGATGATCTTCGGTTCAGTCGTTATTGCACTGTTCGTGGGCAGATCGTGAATCGATCACAGATGGCTAGGCATGACAGGCATCCTGGCACGGGCGCTGCCAGAATTTCCTGATGCCGGAGAGATTAACGCTGTGAGAACCCGCCTGATCAGGCGGCGCGACGCAGGGCGTAGATGCCCGTGCCGACCAGGAGCAGGACGATGACGGTCTCACCGCCGAATGGTATCGACACGGGGACACCATGTGAGGTGGCCACGTCACCGATGGCCACGTGGTTGGCATCGCTGGCGGCGATCAGCGGGCCGGTTGTGCCATCAATCGGACCAGGGATCCCGCTCTCGTCGATGCCGATGTGCCCTGCGGCAGCACCCAGCCGGAAGGCCGTGCCCAGGGTCGCCGTTGGTGAGATCGTGGCGGCGATGATGAAGTAGATCGATCCACCCGATGGGATCAGCCGATCCGCCGGCGCCGCACCCGTCGCATCGAATTCGATCACACCGCCGATCACAGCTGGTTGGATATTGATCGTTACATCACCAGCGTCAACGATCGCATCCAAACTGCGGTAGAGTGTCAGGTTACCGAGATCGGAGGCCTGAATTCCCGTCGGCGTGGACAGATCACTCAGCGTGATCTGAATGCCCAGGTTAGTGCCGGGGAGCCCTATATTGTCGGTAAGGGCATTCACCACATTGTCTCGCAACTGGGCCGTATAGATCTGGACGAAATCACCCCGAGCAGCCTGAGAGACGCCCTGCAACCCCTGCGCCGTTAGAGTGATCGTATCATGGGCCTCGACGGTCCTTGCCAACAGAGCCAGCAGAGCCGCCAACAGCAGGTATCGGTGTTGGGTTGTGGGAAGGAATCGTCTGTGTCGCATCGTGAGGTCCGGGTTTCCTGGTCGTTCATTCACCGACCGGTTCCTATCTAGTATCGGCGCGTGGGCAAAAAGCTTGAAGGGGCAGGCCCAAACACCCGCGGCCGGACGCGATCACCGCCGTTGCCAGCCCACCCATCAGGGGACCGGTGACCAATCGGGGTCCCAGTCGACATCAGCGCTGGCCGTGAGATTGACAGGCTCGCTCGAAGTATCGACAGACAATGCCCAGACCTCTTCCTCGCCGTCACGTGTGGTCTCGAAACAGATCCACGAGTCGTCTGGCGACCAGGACGGAGAACGATCGGCTGCCGCATGCGTCGTGTGTCTCAGCAGCCCACTCCCGTCCGCATTCATGGAGTAGATATCGAAACTGCCCGCCCTGTCCGAACTGAAGGCAATACGGCTACCATCCCGTGACCAGGCCGGGTAGCGATCATTCGACAGGTCATCGCTCAGATTCACTGCATCGGTGCCATCGGCCGCCATCGTCCAGATCTCAAAGTCCCCATTGCGGTTGGACTCGAAGGCGATCCGCGTGCCATCCGGTGACCAGCTGGGGAAGCGATCATTCGAGCCATCATTGGTCAGCGCGATGGGGTCACCGCCGCTGATGGCGATCAGATAGATATCGTTGCCAACGCCGCGGTTGGCGACGTAGGCCAGCTGCTGGCCATCCGGTGACCAGCTGATGCCGAAGACGCCATCGTCACCGGCAATAGATGTGAGTTGGCGCAGATTGGTCCCGTCCACCGCCATCAGATAGATCTCAAAGTCACCACTGCGATCCGAGGCAAAGGCCAGTTGCTCCCCGTCAGGCGACCATGTGGGCGCCCAGTCGAAGCCCGGGTCCGCAGTGAGATTCGTCTGACCACTGCCATCGGCCGCCATCAGGTAGATCTCGCCGTTGCCATCACGGTTAGCGACGAAGGCGATTCTCCCGATGTCGGGAAGAATCGGTTCGGGCTCCGGTTCAGGGTCGTCGTCACCGGGTGTACCGTCATCACCGGGTGTGCCATCGTCGCCAGGTGTGCCGTCGTCGCCAGGCGTGCCATCGTCACCAGGCGTGCCATCGTCGCCGGGTGTGCCATCGTCGCCAGGCGTGCCATCGTCACCGGGCGTGCCATCGTCACCAGGCGTGCCGTCGTCACCAGGCGTGCCATCGTCACCAGGCGTGCCATCGTCACCAGGCGTGCCATCGTCACCAGGC
>JABJJN010000057.1 GCA_018660835.1 Gemmatimonadota bacterium
CAAGGGGTTGGAGCGGCCGGCGGAGATTGTGGTGGATGGGCATTTGGTGGAGGGGGATGATGTGGGGGTTAGGTGGTTTATTGCTGTTACGAGGGCGCTTGGGGTTTGTGTGGTGGTTGGAGTGGGGAGTGTTGAGGAGTTGATCGTGGGGTAGATCTTCTATCCTCGCTCCGGCTCCATTTCCTTCGACTTTGCCTCTTATGGATGGGCCGGTGGCTGCGGGGTGAGCTATTCTGGTGACGGTCCTTCGGACCGACTTGGGAGAGTGGGGGAGGATCGTTGTTGAAGGTGATTCAGGCCCATCCTCCAGAGGCTTCGCTCAGGAGATGGAGACCGGACCTGATGAAGCAACCACGCCGCCGTCGAAAACCTCAAAAGAGCAGGTCAAGATGCTCATTCGGGGCAGGTTCAGTGTTGACCGGGTTGCATGGATCACCAAGCTTCGAATGACTCGGAGATCCCTCCGGGGCAATGGTGAGGAGTTGTGGAGCATGGGCCAGGAAGACGAACCCACAGGTGAGATGGTCGTCTACCAGTCACAGGACGGCACCACGAGGGGCGAGTGCCGGTTCGCGGATGAAACCCGGTGGCTCAGCCAGAGCCTGATTGCGGAGCTGTTTCAGACAACTCCGCAGAACGTCACACAGCATCTGAGGTCCATTTTTCGGGAGGGTGAACTCAACCCAGAGGCAACTTGTAAGGATTTCTTACAAGTTCGCCAGGAGGGAGAGCGCAAGGTCCGCCGTCAGGTGAAGCACTACAACTTGGACGCCATTCTTGCCGTTGGCTACCGTGTGCGTTCACTCCGTGGTACGTTGTTCCGCACCTGGGCCACCCAGCGCTTGAGCGAGTACCTGGTGAAGGGCTTCACCATGGATGACGAACGGCTGAAAAGCCCGCCCGTCGATAGCGAAGGTGTGCCAGATTACTTCGATGAACTGCTGGAGCGGATCCGTGATATTCGCGCCAGCGAGCGGCGAATGTACCTGCGTGTGCGTGAGATCTTCGCTCTTGCGGCCTCGTCCAGGAAGTCGAGGCCGGTTCTCGGGGCAATTTTCGGTCATTTGCGCATGACCCACACGGGACCCCGAAGGATGACCTCTGGGCTGCAGCTTTTCTGTTGACCGGGTTGCATCGTTGTCCAAGGTTGGAGCGAAGGAGTCGGCGATTCCCTCAGATCCAGAGGATGAACACCCGGCTATAGTGATTTATAGGCAATTATAGCCAAGACGAGCTATAGATGGGTATAATTCAGTAGAAATGGACCCGATCAAGAATCCCTACGCCCCTGGTGCCGGCACGCCACCTCCTGAATTGGTGGGCCGAGAGCCCATTCTGGAGCAGGCCCGGATCCTTCTGGGCCGCATATTGGCGGGCCGTTCGGAGAAGAGCCTGATCCTTACGGGTCTACGGGGTGTGGGTAAGACGGTGCTACTCAACGAAATCGAGCGGATGGCTCGGGACTGCGGGTACCGTACGGCGAATATCGAGGCGCACGAGAACAAACCCCTCGGCGCGTTGCTGGCGCCGCAATTCCGGACGCTCCTGTTCGAGTTGGATCGGCTTGCCGGGGCCGGTGCAAGCGCGCGGCGTGGTCTGCGCGTGTTGCGGTCGTTCGTGGGCGGGCTGAAGCTGTCCGTGGGCGAGGTCGAGATCGGCCTGGACATCGACCCTGAACCAGGCACTGCTGACAGCGGCGATCTGGAGGTGGACCTACCGAATCTGACCGTCGCTCTGGGAGAGGCGGCACAAGAACGACAGGCCGCAGTGGCACTGTTCCTCGACGAGATCCAGTATTTTCGCGCCAAGGAACTGGGCGCCCTGATCATGGCTATGCACCGGGTGCAGCAACGGCAGCTGCCCGTGGTGCTGGTCGCCGCGGGCCTGCCGATTCTGCCCGCCCTGGCAGGGGAATCGAAGTCATACGCCGAACGGCTCTTCGGTTTCCCGGAGGTCGGTGCGTTGTCCGAAGCGGATGCGGCGTTGGCCCTGCAGGAGCCGGCGCGGGAAGAGGGTGCAGCGTTCGATCAAGACGCTCTCGCCGACATCTACCGGGTGACCGCTGGCTATCCCTACTTCCTGCAGGAATGGGGCTACCAAGCCTGGAACCTGGCGCAGGACAGTCCGATTGATTTGGCCGTCGCAAAGAGGGCGACCGAGACGGCGGTTCCACGGCTGGACAGCAACTTCTTCCGCGTCCGCTTCGACCGGCTCACCCCCGGTGAAAGGCGCTTTCTGCGCGCCATGGCCGAGTTAGGGCCGGGTCCATACCGCACCGGGGCGGTGGCCGACTTGCTGGGTGTGAAGGTAACGGGTATGGGACCCACCCGCGCGCAGTTGATCCGGAAGGGGATGATCTACAGTCCAGCCCACGGGGAGATGTCGTTCACCGTCCCTCTGTTCGACGAGTTCATGCGGCGGACGGTACCTGATCTTTCCTGACAGGGCGCCGGACTTACGCATGACACTCCCGATCAAAGCGGCCCTCGGCTCCCCAGGTCCAGCATCGACTGCAGAATAGCGACTGTCATCTAGCGACAGACATTCCCGCCTGCATCTGAACTTGGAAAGAGGGCCAGGAATGGTATATTATGACATATACCATATCCCTGGAGATGATTGATGCCATCCACTGCCAAGCTGTTTCAGAATGGACGTTCCCAGGCTGTGCGAATCCCCAAGGAGTTTCGATTCAAGGGAACCGAGGTTTCGATTCGAAAAGAGGGGGACATGGTGATTCTCGAACCCCTCGAATCCAGGGACTGGCCCACAGGTTTTTGGGGCGCTTTCGGCGATGACCCGACGTTTCCTGAACCTGTGGCGCTGCCGTCCACTGCTCTCGATCTGGATGCCAAGGGCTGATGTATCTACTCGACACGAACATCGTCAGCTATTGGATGCGCGGAGACAAGGCAGTGCTCGAGCGGATCAAGGATCATTCGCCCTCAGACCTCGCGCTATCTGCGGTCACGTTGGCAGAGATCCTTTATGGCATTCGCAAGTCGCCAGCGAGAAAGCGTGAGCGGCACGCCAAGATTCATGCGATCGCCACGACGATAGATCTGTACCCATTCGATGAACAAGCGGCAGCTGCCTACGCGGTGATCCGGTGTCAGCTGGAGTCGACCGGTGAGCCGATCAGTGAGAGAGACACTCAGATTGCCGCCATCGCGCAGGCACGCAACCTCGCTGTCGTGACGCACAACGTAGGCGAATTCGGCAGAGTCCATCATCTCAAGGTCGAAGACTGGGCGTAGTCCTTATCGCGTCACCGAGGCAACTCCGGTTCGCCATCCGACCCACAAACCCAGGCCAGTAACGGCAAGACCGGTTACTGAAATGTCACTTTGACTTCTGGCGGGATGGAAGACTGTAAACGCCACTGAACGGTAATCGGTTTGTCCTCCTCCCAGCTGACAAACTGCAACTCCCCACAGTAACGGAACGGCGCCGCCTTGGAGTTTGTGTAGCTTCGTCTGCCGTACAAACAGATGTACAAGCGTTCCTTCCGCCTCGTGCTGCTGAATTGCCCGTCCTGCATTGCTATCCCGCGCCGTCTGATTCTGACTTTGCCACTGAAACTCAGTTGGTGACAGGAAGCGATCATCGTACTGGAATTGCTTCTGCTGGCCGCCCTTCTCAAGGGTGACGAGCAGGAAGATGTGGCCATCCTTTCGGATAAAACCCTGTTGCCACAGTCCCTTCGAAAACTCCAGCCCGAAGAGGGGTGGGATCTCTTCTCGCATGTACTTCCGCCAGAGCTCAGGTCCCGTCGCAGCCAGCAATGGCTCCAACCGATAGCCCACCTGGGTGCGTACGAAGGCGACTTTGTGGGTCGTGCCGCTTTGGCCAGCCTCTTCACCAAACCAACCTCGCAGCACCGTAGGCAGGGTGTTCTCGCCTGACCCCTGACGGCGCAAGACATTGACTGCGATTTTCACGAAGTCCGCTTCATACGCCACGCCCTGTACCTCAACTGGCGTCGCGCCCCAAGGGATGCCTTCCTCCTTGTCGCGGTCAGGCAAGAACAAGATCGGTCGGCCACTGCTGTGACTCACTTTGCAGAGGATGCGGTCGCCACCGCGGGCGCGATCCAGATATGCAGCCAGGCGCCACTCGATCATCTCTCCGACCAGCTCTGCGAAGGCATCCCGCTGATCATCCGGGATCTCAAGACTGCAGCGAAAGACGCCGTCCTGGTATTCGAAGAAGGTTTCGTTGCCCGATCCCTGGGCACCGGTCCACGCCTTGATGGGCTGGTCGATGATGAGTCGTTTGAGCTTTCCCCGATCGGCGATGTCGATGCTGACATCGTCGCGCAGATACTGGTTCCGGGAAGCTTCTGCAGCGAAGGCCTCGGTGAGATCGTCTATCGACATCTCACCCGGCAGGGCATTCCGACGTACCAGCGCGCGCAGCAATAGCATCTTGTAGCTCCTGGTCATGGAGGTGCTGTCCAGGAGTGTCAGGAATCGTCCCGCGCGCTGCGCCAGCAGGACGAGATGAGGATTCGTCATGTCGCCCATGGCAGCGACAAAGTGCAGCCAGCCTCCATTGCCCTGCCCGAGCGTACGCGGGTTGTAGCCAGCCTGATATGTTTCGGATGCGAGGGGACGCTCTCCATGTTCGGTACGCCAACTCTGGTAGAAGCCCTCGCCAATATCCCGCTTCTGCGGAAACAGTTTCTGCAGCAGATCGATCGCCTCGGTCTCATAGGTGATCTCACAACCGGGTGGAAGCTCCGCCTCACCGGAGCGCACGAGTTCGAGATGTTCACGCACGGGCTCGAGCCCCGGGCCCATGGGGAACATGGCGTGCATCAGCGCCTCTGGTTTGTTGAGGAAGGTGCGGTGATTGCCGATGTAGTCGATGACCTTCAGCGTCTTGTCGACGCCTTCCGGCTGGCGCAGGCCCCGACCAAACTGCTGCAACCAAAGGGTCTTCGACTCAGTGGGGCGAAGCATCAGGATCGTGTCGACATCGGGCAGATCGACGCCCTCATTGAACATGTCGACGGAGAAGATGATATCGAGCTCACCCTCCTGCAGGCGGTTCAGCGAGGCGGTTCTTGGGGCGCTGCCGTCACCCGAGTGCACGGCAACGGCACTTACTCCAGCATCCTGGAAATAGCTGCTCATGAAGTCTGCGTGTCGCCGCGAGCAGCAGAAGGCCAGGGCCCTATCGCCGCCGCGTGTGCGAAGTTGCTCGAGGGCATTCTCGGCTCTGACCTGTGTGGCCAGTGCCTGAGTCAGCGCCTCCTCGTCGAAGCGTGAACTGCGCCAGGGGATGTTTTCGTAATCGACGTCGTCGGGCACGCCGAAGTAGTGGAAGGGGCACAGGAGTCCTTCTTGGATACCCACCGGGATATCGCAGCGGAAAACGAGGTTCTCATCGCATAGCGACAGTAGATCGCCGCCATCTGTGCGTTCTGGTGTCGCCGTGAGACCTAACAGGAACTGCGGGTGAAAGTGATCGATCAGTCGTCGGTATGTCTTGGCAGCGGCATGGTGAAACTCATCCATCACGATGTAGTCGAAGTGGTCGGGGGCGAACTGACGTAGGTGCGTGACTCGACTCAGGGTCTGCACGGAAGCGAACAAGACGTCGGCATCGGCGTCTTTGCTCCGGCCCGTGTATTTCCCCAAGTGGGTCCTGGGTCGAATGCGACGGAAGGTTCGCATCGCCTGGTCAAGGATCTCCTCTCGATGGGCGACGAAGAGCACTCGATCGAATCCTTCGCTATCGAAGGCGCTGAGCCATGTCTTGCCGAGCCCCGTCGCCAGCACGACAAGACCGGCCTGGTTGCCAGCTTTGCGGGTCTCGCTGAGTGCTGCAAGGGCTTTTGCCTGGATCGTGTGGGGGGCAAACGGATCTTCTACGATCTCTTCCGGCACCTGATGCACGACCGGCTTCTTCCGACGAACCTCGTATTGCGAGATCCACTCTGCACTCAGGGGCCGTGTAGCCGGATGGTTAAACAATCGCTCGAAGGCATCCAGCACATGGCCAAAACCCTGAGCATCTCGAGTTGTCACAACTCGATAGTTCCACTCGATACCATCCGTCAGGCCGGTCTGCGAGAGATTCGAACTGCCGACGAGTGCGACCCCTTCAGAGTCTCGTGCATGGAACAGATATGTCTTTGGATGGAATCCCTGGTTCTTGGCCTCGAATGCTCGCAGTTCCACGAGATCCGGATAGTTCTCGGCGAGATCGTGAAGTCGTCGGAGAGCACTGGGTTCGGTTGCATCGAGATAGTCGCCCGTGAGGAAGCGTAGGCGACCCTTCCGGTCGAGCAGATCTCGTAAGTGCGCCTCGAGGAGATTGAGACCGCTATTCATGGTGAAGGCTACGGCGACATCGACATGTCGGGCCATGTCGATGTGGGCAAGAAGGTGTGGGAGGAGTGCGTCCTCACCACCGGCAATCAGCGATGCCTGATGGGGGAGGCGAAGGCTTGATGTGTCGTCGTCGGTTGTCTGCCCGCTACGTCGGTAGTCGGCCTTGTGCGGGATCACACCGCGGACGCCCCCGGTAGGATTGGCGACGTCGCCATCGTACCGCGGGATCAGGTGGATGTGTAGATGGTCGACGGTCTGGCCCGCCGCTGTGCCCTCATTGATGCCGATGTTGAAGCCATCGGGATGGTGCTCGTCGATGACGCGTAGTCTGATTGTGTCGAGCAGGCGGTAGAGGGATGCACGCTCTTCGGGTGTTGTCTCGTGAAACGCGGCGATGTGCCGGCGTGGGATAATGAGGGCATGCCCCGCGTGGACCGGGAAAGCATCCCACATGGCGAAGGCCAAGTCGTCAGTGATGCAGACGGCTTCGGGAGGGGGAGCGCAGAAAGGGCAGTCCTGGTCGTTCACAGTGGCCAATCGAGTCAGATGGTGTCCTTGGAAAGGTTGAGTAGCTGGGGAAGTCACGCAAATGTTGAGGCTACATACTCACGACTCAACGACTTCTCGTGGCGTCAGTTCGCTGGCAATGCTATGATTCGCTTAAGAGATGGGCGTTTACGCCAGGCGGAGTTACACTGGTATGAGGGGCATGGGAAGGGCATCCGCGAGATGAAGCGAAAGCGTTACCTGGACTAGGCACGTATGGCTGACAAGAATGGCAAAGAGAGCTGTTATGTAGTGTGCATCGATGCCTCTGGCCTTGAAGCCTCGCTCGAGAAACACAAGATCTATTCTGCTGTGCGTGATGAGGAAGCCTTGGCCAGCGGTGAGCTTCGTGTCATCGATGAGAGTGGCGAATCGTATCTCTACTCCGCTGAGAGATTCGTATTCATCGACGTGCCTGTGGAGGTCGGCAAGTCGATGACGGCCGACGTCTGATGTGATACTGGACCGACCTGCCTTCGACGAATTGCTGGCACTGTTGTTCGCACAAGTTTTGGGAGTCAGGTCGGTGCTAGGCTCAATGCACCTTTGAGAGATGGCAGTCACCAAACCGGGGAACATGCAAGTGACGCACGAACTGGATCAGGTACTCGACCAGGCACTCAAACTGCCAGCAGGTGCCAGAGCTGCTCTGGCAGGCAGTCTGCTCGATAGCCTTGACGATTCCGTGGACGAAGCTGCAGAAGAAAGCTGGCATGCTGAGATTCAAAGCCGACTGAGTCAACTGAACACAGACGGACTGCAGACGATGTCTTGGCAGGAGGCTCGGCGCCAGATCCTCGCTGACTGATCTCCCCCGAAGTCGATGTTGATCGCTGTTAACATGCACGTTAACTTGGGTTTGGTGCCTCGGTTGTCAGGTTTTGGTGCCTCGGTTGTCAGGTTCCTGAGGCCAGCGATGTGCAAAGAGATCTGCAAAATGACCGTTGAAGATCGCATCACGATTGACCCCTCCGTGCGCGGCGGCAAGCCCTGCATCAAGGGCACGCGCATCACGGTATACGATCTGCTTGAGTATCTTGCCGGTGGAATGAGTGAGGAGCAGATCCTATCTGATTTTCCTTCGCTCGTCCGTGAAAACGTCCGAGAAGCCCTGGTCTTCGCTGCCCTTCGTGAACGTCGCCTGGCTTCATCGCCGACAGCGTGAAGCTGCTCTCCGATGAGCCTCGGCCGCCGGTTGCCATCCGAAATCAAGCACGCACAGGGATCCGCCAAAGGTTTTTCACCAAAGTCTGCGAGATCGATCCAATGTCCGATGCCGAGAAATACATCAAGAAGAGAAAATCGTAGACGCGAACTTCGTGCAGGGATTCGAGACCGGTTACAAGGGTTTCGAGATTGGGGTCTTGCTACGCCAGGCACGCGAGGATGCAGGACTGACGCAGGAGCAGCTCGCAGGCAAGATCCACACGAAGAAGACGGCGATCTCGCGCATGGAAAGTCATGCGGAGGACATCAAACTCTCAACTCTGCAGAGGGTGGCTCACGCCCTCGGCAAGGATCTTCAGGTGAGTCTGAAGTAGTTCGTCTCGAGCGATATCTGGCATCGCTTTCGCCTTGTAGCTGGGTACTGACCCTCCTACATTCGCGGAGACGCACAACGATGGCAGAAGATGCCGGTGGCACCACCGAAACAAGGACCGAGGATATGCACTGGGGATTGCTTCTGCGAGCCGACATACAAGACCTGCGGCAAGACATCCGGGATTTCCGGCAAGAGGTTCAGCACGACATGCGTGACATTCGCCAGGATCTGATAGATCACAGGTCAGAGTTCCGAACGCTCGTCGACAACCGCTTCTACTGGACCATCGGCATCATGCTGACGCTCTTCACGATGCAGAGCGGACTGATGGTGGGACTACTCAAGCTCTGAGCTGAGCGTCACACCTGGCCTGGGCGTCACCACACGTTTTGTGAGACGCTCACCCAGGCCGGTCAATCTTCTCTCCTACTCTCGCGCCATGTAGGTTGGCAGCGATTCCTGCACATCGGCCACTCGGTGGTCGGACACGCCGCGGAGGCTTTTGCGCTGAAGCATCAGGATGTCTCTTCGGGTTGCTTCCTGCATGGGGCGTCTGATTCGGTCACGCACATCTCTCAATGTGTTCACCAGTTGGTCGCCGTCGGTGACCCAACGGCAATACCACTTGAAGGACCGAAGTTTCTCGCTGACCCAATGGTGGACTTCGTCGTCACCGGCGCCCTGTTGGTCGAAGGCTTCCTTGACGATGACATCCAGCCAGGCTTTGGCTGCGGGACCGGCAATGGCGGCGTCGATGTGATCGCCCTTGTGTGGATCGAGGATCAGCCGCATCGACTTCGTCTCGCTCGTGCGCGCGACGCCTTCCGTATCACGCCAGGTGGTTGAGACGTGCAGGGGAATCTCCTTGCGGCTCGATGACTTTGGTACGTCCAGTCGGAAGCAGATGACCCGTCGCCCACCACCGACCATGCTGCCCAGTGCTGCCGTCACGATGCTGTCGTGGACATCGACGGGGTAGCCGTGGGCGGTTGCGTCCACGTGTCCAGCTTCGTCGTCGACGGTGAGGGTGACTTCCACATCGCTCATCGTCGTCGCCTGCACGTCGCTTAGTTCGGCGAGGATCACAGCGACGATGTCTTCGGCGCGTTCGGCGTGGTGCATCTCGCCGCCGCCGTGTTCGGCCAACACGGCAAGTTGCTCGGTGGAATAGTCCATGCCGATGCCGACGGTGGACGTGTAGATGCCACGCTCGCGCAAGCCTCTTGATGTTGTGGCGAGTTGGTCGGGTTCGGTGACTCCCTCGTTGGCGTATCCGTCGGACAACACCAGCACTCGATCTCGTGTCTTGCCACTCTCCTGGCGATAGTGGACGATCTGCTCGGCGCCCTCCAACCATCCCTGATTCAGATCGGTGCAGCCGCGGGTCTCAATCTGATGAATGGCTTCCAGGCAACGGGCTCGTCCGGCGCCTGCCAAGGATGTCGCTGCCAGGTGGACGATGGTGTCATCGGCGAAGGACACGATACTGAGTACGTCGCGGTCATTGAGTTGTTCCACGACACCGGTGGCGGCGTGTTTGGCCGCGTCGATGCGGGTGTGGCCGAATTCGAAACCGCTGACGCTGCCTGGATCGCCGGCGCATTCCTGCATCGAGCCAGATGCATCAATGACGAGGGCGAGGTTCAAGGGTAGTTCGGGTGGTTTCTGGCTGGACTCGACATGTGGAGCTTCGATGTCGACGACGAGGTGTGCGAAGGTGTTTCTCGTCGCTCGTACGCGTCGGCGATCGAGGCGAGCGTGGATGTTGGGGGTCTTGTCGAGCATCTCGTTGGGCATCTTGTTAGGCATGTCGATCTCCTCCAAGAAGGATGTGTCGGATGTGATCGGCGATCTGTTCGAAGAGCAGCAGTTGCTCCGGCGAGACCTCACCGCGGACGTGGATCTCCAGATCAGGCGTGGCGGCGAAACGCACCCATTCTTCTCCGAGGGTGCGACGGGCGACGCGCTCGTCGGCGGTGAGGGACTTCAGCTGCTCGAGCAACTGCTCGATGGGGCCGATCGTGGGGGATGGTGAGTAGGCCGCCGGGCCCGAATCGGCGACGTGGCTTTGCTGGTCACTGATATCCGGTGCACTTTGCATTGCGTGAGAGACGTGGTCTTCTTCGTCTGGATCCGGCGATCGGCGGCCCTGGATGAAATCGAGATCGTCGCTGCTCGCACGTCGCGATCCGCCACCACGTTCTGACAGATCGATGGGCAATATGGCGAGGTCGATATCCTCGTCGGGCTGCGCCTGGCGGAAATACTGCGCGATCTGATTGATGGAAAAGTGGTAGTCGCGCAGGGTCCGAATGACTTCAAGGCGTTTGCGGTGATACTCCCCATACGTGGCGCCGCGGCCGACGGAGTTGGGGCCGTTGAGGAGCTTCCGCTGGATATAGTGACGGATCGTGCGTGGCCGGATTCCGGTGATCTGGGCCAGTTCATCGAGGGTGTATACGCGTTCCGTCATCGTGACTCCGTCCTGGTCCTGAATGTGTTAATGCGACATGGCGTAATGTATATAGACAATGCGACATGTCAAGATGTTTTTGAGGATTGATTGGCTTTAAACGCTTTTGGAACCTGCAGACCGGCCAGGAGGACAAGAGCTTGGGCAGGATTGTGCCCTCATTGCCGAAAGCCGTGTACTGGCAGATGTTGCTCTTCTGGCATGGGGTCGAGGATCGTCACGGACCTGCTCATGCCCGAACTCTACACCGTAGATCAGCGGGCTGATCGAGAGAGGTCTTATGAGGTTGGAACGTCGGGTTGTCCGTTGTGTCGCTCTGTTGGCGGGTCTTCTCGTCTGTGCGTGCGGCGGGGCGCAAGAGCCCGAAGTCAGCATCGAGACGGACGGTCCTGCAGAAACGAATTCAGAGGTTCAGCAGCCATACCGGAATGTGCCGCGGGGTCCTGGTGGCCCTGTGGGCACCGTGCTGGAGAAGCTGGACGCCGGGGGATACACCTATGCCCGGGTCAAA
>JABJJN010000058.1 GCA_018660835.1 Gemmatimonadota bacterium
CGTAAGTATAGACTTGGGATCGAAACCTTGCTTACCGGAACCTGAGGACTGTGACATGTTGAAGCGCTTCACAACACTTGCCCGTAACAGCGCGGCCCTGGGGACGATGATGTTACTGACCAGCTGCCGTCTGGGCTCCGAAGCTGCGAGTGAGCCCGTCGCGATCACCTACGAGAAATACGTGCTGGACAATGGCCTCGAAGTGATTCTGCACGAGGATCACTCCGACCCCATCGTCGCCGTGGCGACCCTTGTCCACGCGGGGTCGAATCGTGAGAAGCCAGGACGAACGGGGTTCGCCCATTTCTTTGAACACATGTCCTTCAATGACTCTGAGAACGTGCCGCGTGGAGCCAACCGCAAATACATCCCCCAGCTCGGAGGTTCGCGCAATGGTGGCACGTGGAGCGACGGCACCGTCTACTACGAAGTGGTTCCTACCGATGCCTTCGAGAAGATCATGTGGATCGACTCAGACCGACTGGGTTTCATGATCAACACGGTCACTGAAGAGGCCCTTGAACGTGAGCAGCAGGTCGTCAAAAACGAGAAGCGTCAACGTTACGACAACGCGCCCTACGGACATACGGGCGAGGTGATCCGTCGCCACCTGTACCCGTCTGACCATCCCTATCATTGGACGGTCATCGGTTCTCTGCCTGACCTGCAGGCGGCGACCCTGGATGACGTCAAGGACTTCTACGAGCGCTTCTATGGCGCCAACAATGCGACCCTGGTAATCGCCGGGGATATCGACATAACGCGCACGAAGGAACTCGTCGACTACTGGTTCGGTGAGATCAGACGTGGCCCTGATGTTGAAGCTTTGTCGCCCATGCCGGTGACGCTGACGCAATCCCACAGACTGTTTCACGAAGACAACTTCGCCACCCTCCCCGAGTTACGCTTGGTCTTTCCTACGGTGGAGGAATACCACGAGGACAGCTATGCCCTGCAGATGCTGGGCGAGGTCCTGTCCGGTAGCAAGCGCGCACCTCTGTACAATGTCATCGTCGAGGAGCGCAAGTTGGCTCCCAGTATCAGCACGTATCAAAGTGGCAGCGAATTGGCAGGCGAGTTCGTCTTCCGGGTTCGTGCCAGTGCAGGTACAGATCTGGACGACGTCAAGGCTGCCATTACAGAGGGACTGGCGCGTTTCGAGCGTGACGGATTCTCGGACAAGGAGCTTGAGCGCGTCAAAGTTCAGCTCGAGAGAGAGTTGTTCGAGGGCGTATCAACGGTCCTCTACAAAGCCTTCCAGCTGGCGAACTACAACGAATACGTGGGGGATCCGGGTTATCTCGGCGTGGAGGCGGCACGTGTACAGGCCGTGACGCGTGCAGATGTGATGCGAGTTTATGAGCGGTATATCAAGGACCGGCACCACGTGATGACGAACTTTGTGCCCAAGGGGCAGGTCGATCTGACGGTGGCGGGTGCGCAGAGGGTGGAAGTATTCGATGAGCCCATTACCTCAGGTGGCGACAACGAGGAGGTCTCACAGGGTGAGGAGGCCGACTACGCGCGGACGCCGACCCGTCACGATCGAAGTGAGCCGGCACTCGGCGTGCCGCCACTACTGACCATGTCTCCCGTGTGGTCCGAAGAATTCGACAATGGCCTTTCTGTGTTAGGTATCCACAACGACGAGGTGCCGCTGGTGGCCTTCGATCTAACACTGAGGGGCGGACACTGGTTGGATCCGTTGGAAAAGGCTGGTGTTGCTCGTCTGCTTGGCGAACTCATGTTACAGGGAACGCGCCAGCGTACTCCGATTGAACTGGAGGAAGCGATCAATCTTCTGGGTGCCAGTATTTCCATCGATACCTATCCGGAGGAGATGCGGATTTCCTGTACAGCGCTGGCACGGAACTTCGCTCCAACCCTTGCTCTGGTGGAGGAGATCCTCCTGGAACCACGCTGGGATGAGGTCGAATACGAACGGCTGCAGCGCGAACTTGGCACCCTTCTCAAGGGGCGCGAAGCGAGCCCGCGGGCCATTTCCTCCCTCGTGTTCAGGCGGCTACTCTACGGCGTCGAACACATCTTTGGCCTACCCGTGAGCGGGACCAAAGAGACGGCAGCTCGTATCCAGATCGATGATCTCAAGGCCTACCATGAGGCCTATGTCACCCCACATCTGGCGAGTGTGCACGTGGCGGGTGATGTGAACCGGCAGGAGGTCTTGCACGCTCTGGCCGGACTCAGCTTACGCTGGCAAGGAGGTGAGGTTGAGATGCCAACCTACACATTGCCAGTCGAGGACCGCTCTGGCGAGGTTTACTTCATCGATGTAGCGGATGCCAAACAATCGGTGATCCGCATCGGCTCCCTCGCCCTGTCTGGCAAGGACGATGCCTTCAACGAACTGACATACGCCAACGACAGGTTAGGGGGTGGCAGCAGTAGTCGCATGTTTCAGCAGATGCGCATAGAAAAGGGCTGGACTTACGGCGCCTATTCCTTCGTCAGGCCGACCCTCGAGGTCGCTCCCTTCACGGCGTATTCAAGCGTACGCAGCAACGTGACCTTGCCGTCACTACAGCTGATGCGTCAGTTGCTGGATGAGTATGGTGACACCTTTGGCGAAGACGAGATGGCCGTGACCAAGAACATGGTCATCAAGATCAATACGCGGGCCTTCGAGTCACTCGAGGCCAAGCTCGGTATGCTACGACGAATGAGTAAGTATGCCCTGCCCGCCGATTTTACTGAACGCGAGCAGCAGGAACTACTCGGCATGGAGTTGGCCGACTTCCACCGTCTGATCGAGCGCTACATGAAAGTCGATGACATGTTCTATCTCGTCGTCGGCGATGCAGCGACGCAGCTTGATGAAGTGGCACAACTCGGCCCCGGCTTGCCCATCATCCTGGACATCTATGGAAATCTCGTGGAATAACACAGGAGAGTTCTCGTCAGCGACAGATTGTGGGCCCGCGCCAGTTCATCGCTTGATCCAGGCTGTGAGACGTAGCGTCTCCTCCGGGAAGTCGTCGCCACTGGTGCCGCGCCAGAATGGCTGGAGTTTGCCGTCACTCGCAGCGGCTACCTGGGCCTCGTACTCGTCGCGGCCCTGGCCGTAGCGACTAAAAAAGCTCAGCATCCAGCCCTCATCTTCGAGCAACTGTGTTGCATAACGAGCGAGGGTCGCGTAGTCCTGCCCTTTGGGCTTATGACCTCGAACACGCGGCAGCTGCGGCGGTGGATCTAGGATCACCGCGTCGAATCGCTGGCCGTGCCGCACGGCTTTCGGCAGATGGGTGTAGATATTGCCGCGTAGCAGTGAGCGGTCGTCGATGGGTAGCTCGTTGAGCTCGTGGTTGGCTCTGGTTCGTTCCAAGGCGTTGCGCTTGCCGTCGACATGGGTGACGGCGGCCGCCCCTCCTGCGGCAGCGGCAACGCCGAGGCTACCGGTGTAGGCGAAGAGGTTGAGCACCCTGCTTTGGCGACTGTGTTCGCGGATCCACTGACGTGCCGGTCTCGCGTCGAGGAAAAGGCCACTGTTGCCATCGGCGAAGGGGCGCACCTGGAAACGAAGTCCGAACTCCCTGACCTGGATCTCGACGTCAGTTTCGGCCTCGTGCGATTCGGTATTTGGGGCCACCGGTGTGCCATCTGCATCGAACAACTCAACGGGTGTAGTGCCAGTCTCTCGGTGCACACGCCTGACGGCGATGGTTTCGAAATCGCCGAGCTCGAGCAGTGTGCGGCACACAACATTGGTTTCCAGATCCTGCTCGCTCTTCCAGACGACACGCACGACGGGACCGAATTTCTCAATTTCCAGGCCTACGCGACCTTCCGTGAAACCGTGAAAGATGCGATACACATCAATGTCAGGATCGTCATGCAGGGGTTGTCGGCGGTTCCACGCCTCGCGCAGAGCCTGTTCGAGATTTGGGGCAGATCCATGAGCTTGCATAGCAGGCAAGTTACGACGTTGGTTCACTGGCAACCTATCTAATCTGGCCGTATGAGGAGCGCAAAAATCATGGAAAAAACAATACACAGGTTGGCCATCATTCTGGCTCTGGCCACCACGGCTCTGTCCGCAGAGCCTACCGAGGGCAAGGCCTTCGCTGATCCGGCACGCTTCGACGCCGCGATCGACGCCTTCGAGTCTGCGGACAGCCTCGCACCACCACCAGCGGGATCCATCGTCTGCACGGGGAGTTCCAGCATGCGTGGATGGCACAAACGTCTTGCCGTCGACCTGGCACCGTTGACGGTCACACCCCGCGGTTTTGGAGGAAGCAACTACTACGACCTGTTGCACCATGCCGATCGCGTGATACTGGCTTACGAACCCCGCGCCGTCCTGTTGTATTCCGGCGACAATGATGTCGCTGCAGGCATTCCGGCAGCTCAGATCCACGAAACCTTCATGGCCCTGGTGACGCGGCTACGGGGGAGGTTGCCGTCGCTGCGGATCTACGTGATCGGCGCCAAGCCGAGTATCGCGCGGTGGAAGATCTGGCCGCAGATGATCGAGGCGAATGCCCTCCTACAAGCTGCTTGTGAAACGGATCCAGCTCTGACTTTCATCGATGTATCCGCCGGCATGTTACAGTCTGATGGCACGCCGCGTCCTGAGATCTTCCTGGAGGATGCTCTGCATATGAACGATCTGGGATATGACGCCTGGGCTCAGATCGTTGGGCCCGTGCTACGCAAGGGCGAGTCAGGCTTGGAGTAAATCAGTGGCTGGGTATCCGCATCTGTGCGGACAGGAACGGTGGCATGATTAGAACTGGAAATAGATGAACTGCTCGACGGGTTTCAAATAGACCAGAACAGACGCTGTCATCAGTGCTGTCAGCACCACACGTCCGGCCCAGGCAACGCGTACGTGATTGGGCGCCACTGGTTGCCAGTTGTGCAAGGTGTGGGCGACAAGGAACCCGACAAGCATGATCGCCGCCGTCACGTAGTGAGGCCCATAGACGACCTTCCTCGACAAGTCGTACAAGAGGGGATTGGGGACCTTCGACAGCATCGTCATCGCCGCCGCCAGTGACTCAGCTCGGAAGGGCACCCAACCGAGCATACACACGAGAAAGGTTACACCCCAGGCCGATATCGGCCGGCGCTCGGGCAACGTGCGCAGCCAACGGACGCGACGGTAGAGATGGATGAAAAATGCGTGGTACACTCCCCACACCGCAAATCGCCACGCCGCGCCGTGCCAGAGTCCCATGATGAACCAGGTTAGAAACAGGGGCCACGTGGAGCGCCGCTGTGATTCTCCCACAGCGACTTCCAGGCCTCCCTGGCTGTCGCTATGGAATCGCTGACCCGTCAGGGGGAGGTAGAGGTAGTCCCGGATCCACGAAGACAGGGTGATATGCCAGCGTCGCCAGAAGTCTCGAGGAGACCGAGCGATATAGGGCCAGTCGAAATTCTCCGGAATGTGAACACCCACCATACGAGCAGAGCCGATGGCGATATCAGAGTAGCCGGAAAAGTCCATGTAGATTTGAAAGCCAAAAAGGATCGCCGCGACCCAGACATCAGTGGCCATGTAGTCATCGATCCGCCCCGCATAGATCGTGTCCACGATGGGTGACAGGTTGTCGGCGATAACAACCTTCTTGAACAGGCCGATCACGATCCGCTGGCAACCGGCGGCCACATCGGTGCGCGAGGCCCGTTGCGGCGACTCCAACTGGGGGATCATCTCGCTGGCGCGCAAGATGGGTCCCGCTACCAACTGTGGCCAGAAGGCGACATATGTGAGGAAGACGAAGAAATCGTCCGTCGTACGCCCCACACCCCTGTAGGCGTCGATTGTATAAGAAATCGTTTGGAACGTATAGAACGAAATCCCCAGGGGGAGGATGATATCGATCGCCCGCCACGAGGCCACGGGCGGATTCAGCCCGATCCCCTGACCAAGGAGACCGACATTGTCGATCAGGAAATAGGTGTATTTGAAAAAGACAAGCAGACCGAGATTGACACAAAGACTCAACAGGAGCCAGTTGCGTTTGTGCCGCTGCACATCAGTCGCCAGGATGCGACGTGTCGCGACGAAATCGATGACAGCACTGATCAGGATGAGAGAGACAAACTCCCATCGCCACATGCCATAGAACAGGATGCTGCCAAGACCCATGAGATAGACGCGCTTGTCACGGGGTAGAAGCCAGATCACCGTCGCCCCAACAACGAGGAAAAGCAGGTAGCTGAAGCTGTTGAACAGCATCAGTCGTGCTCCGCCATGGCTGACGTCAGGGCTTGCGCCAGCAGCACGTGGCCAGCTTCGCGGAAGTGCCAATGGTCGAGGGCACTTTCGAACTTGAAGTTTGGTAGCGGAATCAGCGTCTCCAAATCGAGATAGCGGGCACCGAGGGAGACACACAGCCGCCGCAGACGCTCATGGAAGTCATCGTAGCGTTCGCGGTCGTGATAGAAGGGATCTTCGGTCTGCGGATGGGGCACCTTGTAAACGAGGACGGAAACGCCATCAGCCGTGGCGATCTGCAACAGGGTCGTGAGGGCGGCTTCATTCCATACCTGCATCCCTGGTGGTACGGGGGGCACTTTTCGAGTGGGTGAGCCGAATTGACGAAGGAGCTCGCCCAGGTCAAATAGCCCTCTGCGCCAGCGCCATCCCACCCACGCATTGAAGCGATGTCGCTGGGCGAAGGGATCCCAAGCGCGTTCGAGCCAACCGACGACGTGCGTTTCCAGCAGTTTCTGCGGCGTGCCGTCCATGGCGTTGCGATCCACAGGCGACGGCGCCTCGGCGAGCGCCTGCGTAAGGTGGTCACCGGCAGACCCCAGGTCCTGAAGTGCTGCGGGCTCGATCGTTTCCAGTAGGGCTCGAACACGCGGACGTATACCTGGCTCGCGCAGGTCATCGTAGAGTGCCCCGACCACGAGTCGATCCGGTGTCAGGCCTTGGTGACGAAAATGCAGGTACGCCGCAAGAAACTCGTGGGCGTTGCCATTGGGCAGCCCGAAGCCGAGATAGGTGAGGCCGAGCCCCTGCTCCTGCGCCAGGCGGTTGGCGTGGAAAACGGCGTTCTCAGCGCCTGCTTCATAGCCATTGATCGCGTATTGGTGGGAGGCGCCCAACCACAGAGCGATCTGCTGCTCTGTTTTGTGTGCGTCGCTGACAAGGGCATGGGCCTGGTCCATCTGATCGGCATTGCGGAAGGCGACCTGCCGGCCTTCAAACAGAGCATCTCGTGAAATCGTAAAGGGACCGAGTGCGGCGTCTTCAGGGCTGAAGTCTGCCGTAAGAGATCCGCCGACGACGAAGATCGCCAACCCCAGCGCGACACCTGCGTATATACGAGCTGGACTGATACGCATTCCGGCGCCGCCTGGTTAGCCTAACGGCCGGGGTTCTGCCCAGGAACCCAGAAGGGTCCGATGGCCAGAACATCCAAGTGGCCCATCTGAAATGCACGAATCGCATCCTGTGGAGTACACACGATCGGTTCCTCATGCATGTTGTAGCTGGTGTTGATCAGCAAAGGCAATCCCGACAGTTCTTTGTAGGCTCGCACGACCTTGTAGAACGAGGGGGTCGTCACCGGGTCGAGCAGCTGCGGTCTCGCTGTGCCATCGACATGGCAGACGGCTGGCGCCTTCTCGATCCACTCTGGCTTCACATCCATGGTGATCGTCATGAACTTCAGCGCCTGTGTCTCGCTGTAGTTGTCGAAAATATGTGGTGCATCCTCTGCCAACACAGCTGGGGCGAAAGGCATGAACTCCGTGCGGTTCAGGCGTTTGTTCAACCAATCGTTGATGCTCGGGTCCGTGGGGGGGGCGATGATCGTGCGATTGCCCAATGCCCGTGGACCATACTCCATGCGCCCATCAAAGCGCGCCACGATGCCTCCCTGATGAAGGTGCGCCGCGATACGTGACTCGATGTCATCGTCACGTTCGTAGGCGACGCCGGCTTCGACCAACGCTGCTTCGATCTCATCGTCTGAAAACTCGGGCCCAAGGAACACATCATCGATTGTCTGCCGAGCGATGCGTCCCGCCGTGCCTGCACCCAATAAGGCGGCGCCGAGGGACAGCCCGCCATCGCCCATGTTGGGATGGATATAGACCTCGTCCACCTGCGGCAGCTCGGCGATGCGTTGATTGATCTTCACATTGGCGAAAACACCACCGGCGAGACAGATTTTCCGACGTGCCGTTTTCGTCGCCCAATACGAGGCAAGTTCGACGATGCGGTCTTCCACGACCTGTTGTACGGCGGCAGCAATCTGCGCTGGTGTCGCACCGGCACAGCGGCGCTCCAGTTCGCGCACCAGCAGGGGATCCCAGAGTTTTCCAGTGAAGGCCCAGCGCGCCATGCGTTCGAAGATGACGTGAGGGCGGCGTTCCCTGGTGTTGCGAAAGGCGCTGACACTGGAGGAAAAACTCGCCCGCTCGACGTCGACAGCCAGTAGATCCTGAATTTTCTCGTAGAAGTCGGCTGGATCGGCGAGGGCGGCCAAACCGGTGATCTTGCCTTCGTGCCGATTTCGCTTGTAGCCCAGCATGCAGGTGGCATAGGAGTAGAAGTCGCCCGGTGAGTAAGCAGCGGCATCATCGGCGGCAGGCCCGAAAGCAAGACGTTCGATCCCCACGGGTGTGCAATCCCAAATCGCCGTATTGACACCGTCACCGTAGCCATCGACGGTGATCGACAGCGCTTCTTCGAAGGGTGATGTCCCGTAGGCGCTGGCCGCGTGGGCCAGATGATGATCGACGTGCACCACCTGCTGCGGATCCAGACCGCAGTCTCGAATCGCTTGTTCGAGCGCGCGCCCGGCACGAGCCGGGCGTGTATCGGACAACCCTAATGCCTTGCGGCCACCGATCCCGAGAGCACCCATCGCGGCTCGACAGCCGACGAGACGAGGAACGGTGTTTGAGAAGTCGATGGCGCCACGCTCTGTGCGATTATACATGTGGCGCACCTGCCACGGATTCAGTGTCAACACATCGCCACCGCCTATGGCGATGCTTGTGACCTGCTCCGCCGCTACTGAGCCCTGTCGCAAGACCTCAGCGATCGCCAGATAGGGAAATCCATAGTGTTGTTTCGTGCGACTCAGGCGTTCTTCACCAATTGCGGCGACGATACGACCGTCCACGACAAGCGCAGCGGTTCCGTCGTGGCCGACGTGAAGACCGAGGATGACGGACATACACAGACTCCGAGACATTCTGCACGTCCCACACCGGGTCAGAATCCGGTAGGGCACAGGATGAGGACGTCACGACCTCAGGACGTCAAAAATGTGTCTGAAACGGGAGGGCTGATACAACACGAGGGGA
>JABJJN010000035.1 GCA_018660835.1 Gemmatimonadota bacterium
CTGGCGTCGGGGATGTATTTCTACCGGCTCGCCGCTGGCGATCAGGTGGCGACGCAGAAGCTGATGCTGCTGCGATAGGATTGACAGTATTCCACCTCGCTCGGTACCGTCCGGGCAAGTTCAACCATGAGGTGGGGATACGCTGCCGAGTGGCCGGCGGGGTTCGATCATCGGGTACGACCTTTGGGTATACATGGGCCGTACTTGTTCCCCGGCATCCTAGTGCAGGTTGCGGGCATACGCGCTGAGCAGGGGATGCGGACCCAACGAGAGGCGGGGGCTTAGGCTCTCGCCTCTTCGCGTTCTGGACGGCTGTTACCCAGCAACGGCTGGAGACTTCGCTGCTGTCCTTCCACACCATCAGACCCAATAGATATTGTTGTCTGTCATCCCTGTGAAGTAGTCGATGACGAGCCAGATCCCGGCGACAAAGAACTGACCGAGTATCAGGCCGAGAAAGAAGGGGCGCGCACGGTGGAAGAGGGCAGGCCCACCATATTTGAGGATGATGGATTTGACCAGCCAGGCCAGGAATACCGAGAGCGTCAGATAGTTGCTCAGCGAAATCGAACTGACGGCAAAGCCGAGTGGGTGGACGGGCCACCACAGGAAGTTGTGTCGCGCCAACATCAAGAGCGTCATGATTGAGGCGCCGACGCCTGTGGAAATCCAACCGATCCAATCGGGTCCATCCGGATTATTGAGTTCGCCCGTAGCGTAGTTCCACGGATATGCGGGACCACCGGTTGGACCAAAGAACCAGCCGTTCAGATTGATGCCCCCATAGGCGTAACTCATGTGCATGATCGCCCACACGGACGCCGCGATACTGACAACGATGCTGATCCCGATCGCCCAGATCAGCGGGCGTTTGTTCCGGTGTAGTTGTTCTTCCGCCAGTTTGAGTCCATTCGCCGTAGATGCCATGACGAAGGTTCTCACGTCGGCTGCCCAGACGTAGGTGAAACCGAGCACCACCAGCGTCGATGAACCGAGGACGCTGTTACCCAACCCCGAGGAAACAAAGTCTGAGGGGATCAACGGCGCACGAGCTGCAGCGATGCCCCCCTCGGCGACGATGCGGGTGATGGCCAGAAACACCACGTACATCGAACCGAGATAAATCGGCACGACCCAAAGGGTCATGCCAGCCGTCCATAGCCAGAGACCGATGAAGACATTCGAGAAGAGGAGACCAAAAACGGCGACCCGGTAGGACATCATCTCGTCGCTGTCATCTACGTCTGGATCGCCAATGAAGGCCTTGCGGAACACGTCTCCCAAGTGGCTCCGCGCCGTCCACAGGCCGAAAAGGACCATGACCAGAAAGGCGCCCATCCCCTGGTGGGCGACAATCGGCTCGGGAGGAGCATAGTAGAGTATTTCAGGTGAGGAGATGCCGAGCACGCCAAAGATGCCCTCTTGAGCTCGGGCGAGGAGGCTGAAGAACCAGATAGAGAGGGCGATGTCCGTATTCACCAGATACATGAATCCCAACATGGGGAAGCTCAGCGCGATCTGGAGCGACGTCGTGTTGCGAAACAGAGGAATGGACATCTGGGTCACGACAGTCGGCACGAAGTTGTAATAGTTGTGCAGTGCTTTCAGGGAGCCGACCACAAAGGGGAGTGCAAATCCGGCCCACATGAGCCAATTGCGGAAGAAGGGCTTGAGGGCGCGACCCGAATCGTCGTCCTCGATCATGGCCAAAGGCAATTGTACCAGGGGAAAGGCGAGGCGCTCGCGCACGATCCACTGTTTGCGCAGCATCACCATGATGCATGCCATCGAAAAATAGATGGCAAGAATCATCGGAATCCATGTCAGCAAGGGGGTCACCCACGGCAACCATGTGATCCCCACGCCGTGAGGAGAGCCTTCATAGAAATACTTGACGGCAGTGAACTCCTGCGGCACCATCCACGACTTGATGTATGGATGGATGAGAAGACCCCATTCATTCTCCGCCGTCGCATAGTAGTGCGCGCCACTCATGATCGGCAGCAGATACTCGGTCAATCCCATCGTCGGGATGGAACAGGAGACGATGGACATGATGTAGATGACGACAAGTTCTTCTGGTCGAAACGCCAGACGGGGATGGATGAGTCTAAAACCCGTGTGGACCAGAAAGACAAGAATGAAGAATAGAAAAATGGCTCCCGCTGTACTGAAGTCGAGAGCCAGATACGATCCGCGTAGAACCATGTTGCCGTAGGGGGCGCCTGTGCTGATGCAGATCGCCAGGATCGTCCCCGTCAGTAACGATCGAAGGGTTACACCGCTGCCCCGAGAGCGGCGGCTCTCGAGTGGGCCTTCGGCGGGATGATCGCTTATCAATTTTGCAGTCGCTTTTCGGGGGGTCTTGTCTTCTCGGGGCACTCGTCGATGTCAGCGAGCAGCAACAAAGATGAATCGCCGCCAGTGTCCACGCCAGCGGCTGCAGTGAAATCCAGGAGAGATTGCACAACCATGGAACAACGCAAATTAGGGCGCAGCGAACTTGACTGTAGTGTGATCGCTCTAGGGACCTGGGCCTTCAATGCGAAGGTCTATGGGCCTGTCGCTGTCGCTGATGCGACATCAACCGTCAGACGAGCCCTCGATGAGGGCATCACGCTCTTCGACACGGCGCCACTCTACGGTAGCAGCGAGGAAGACGGCATCTCCGAGAAGATTCTTGGTCAGGCTCTGGGGACTGATCGCGAGGGGGTGCTGATTACGACCAAATTCGGCAGACGACCGACGACGGGAAACAAACCCGAGTTTGATGGCGCGCATGCGATCGCCTCCGTTGAGGCAAGTCTGCGCCGACTTGGAACCGATCGCATCGATGTCTTGTTCTTCCACTCGCCTTTTGGTGAACACGAGATCGACGACGATGTATGGGATGCCCTGGACCAACTGCGGCGCGCGGGCAAAGTGCGCGCTATCGGTCACTCCATATCGAAGTTTGAGGACACGGCACCCATGGCTCGGGCGTGGGCGGCGTCACGACGGATCGATGTCATTCAAGTGGTGTTGAGCTTGCTGAATCGCGAGACCCAGTCGTTGATAGAGGAATTGGCCGACGAGGGGATCGGCGTGTTGGCGAGGGAGTCTCTGGCGAATGGATTTCTATCTGGAACGGTGGCGGCGGACACCGTCTTCCCTCCTGGTAGCTTGAATGCACGTTATTCAGGTGAGGAAGTGGCGGCACGAGTCGAGCAGGTGGAGCGTCTCGGTTTTCTCGTGGATGGGGCCATACAATCTCTGCCGCAAGCGGCCATGCGTTGGGTGCTGGATCAGAGGGGAGTGTCTTGTGTGCTGACCGGTGCACGCACAGCAGATGAAGTCAGTGACTGTGCTGCTGCTGCTCTGGCACCACCCTACACGCCTGAAGTCCTGGCGCGAGCACATGAACTTCACAAGCAGGATTTTGCCGCTGCCTGAGAAGTTGCGCAGCTACCAGCTTGGGCACATTCCCATCTGGGGATGCCGCTGCTGTCGACCCACATCGTTGATGCGGATGCCTTTGTCGCCATAATTGACACAGGCGAAGTTCTGCCGGCCGACTTTCGAATCTGACAGATCCACTGTCTTTTCGAGAATCTGTTCTTTCGTAATGACATTGATGACGATACAGTCGTAGAGGATCTCAATCAGACGACGTCGCTGAATGCGTCGTTCATTTGTCTGATTTACCTGCGCATACTGCTTCACGACCGTTTTCTGTTCCATGAAATTGCGATTCAGACTGCCTGGCAATGCCTCGCAGGCGACGATGCACCAATCCAACTCTGGTGTTTCACCGACGAAGAAGGGCTCTGTGCGATACTTATTGATCACTCCAGCCACATTGTCGAACAACTGCGGGTAGTTGCGCACGAGGTTCAGCATATTCGCCTGTACGGCCGCTCCACCCTTGAAGAAACGGGGGAGGCGGGGAACCAGCGCATAAGGATGTTCCATGGCCTTGCTATTGGTCAGCAACTGACGAATGCTGGGGTCGCGTATTTTCTGTTGCCAGCGGCGCTCGAGTTTCTGACGGTCGTCTGGCAACACCTGCATGCCGAGGTATTGCTCAATGTCGTCCAGCGAGATCTGATGCGTCAGGCTGTCGAGGTCCAATTCTTCTGCCTCTTCCTCTTCGGCCTCTTCCTCTTCGGGCTGCTGCTGCTGACGAACTCGTGCCCGGCGCTCTTCCTGTGCCTTCTTGAGTCGTTCGGCCCGCTCCTTAGGTGACTGGAATCGACGACTTTTTTCGTCTTCTTCCTCTGCTTCGGCCTCACCTTTCTTCTTCTTCTTGCCAGCTTCCGCCTCGCCAGAGGCTGCTTCAAGCCCCGCCGCGGGTCCAGCAGCATTCTGGGCATCCTCTGTGCCACCCACTGTGAATCCGGGGCCCGCCTTCTTGCGACGAGAGTCCTCGCCCTCTGTTGGTGTAAATCCCGGAGTCTCTTTGACGTCGTGGCCCTTGGTCGGGGTGAATCCCGGGGTGTCCTCGACGTCTTGTCCCTCTACGGGCGTGAACCCAGGGGTCACTTCGATGTCGTCACGTCCCTTGGGTGGCGTGAATCCAGGCGTACCCTCCGCGTCTTGTCCCTCTACAGGCGTGAACCCAGGGGTCACTTCGACCTCATCGCGTCCCTTGGGTGGCGTGAATCCTGGTGTCTCCTCTACCTCGTGGCCGACGCCGCCCTCGAATCCTGGGGTTTCTTCCACCTCGTGGCCGACGCCGCCCTCGAATCCAGGGGTTTCCTTCACTTCGTGGCCGACGCCACCCTCGAATCCTGGCGTTTCCTCTACCTCGTGGCCGACGCCACCCTCGAATCCTGGCGTTTCCTCTACCTCGTGGCCGACGCCACCTTCGAATCCTGGCGTTTCTTCCACCTCGTGGCCGACGCCGCCCTCGAATCCTGGCGTTTCCTCCACCTCGTGGCCGACACCACCTTCGAATCCTGGCGTTTCCTCCACCTCGTGGCCGACGCCACCTTCGAATCCTGGCGTTTCCTCCACCTCGTGGCCGACGCCGCCCTCAAACCCTGGGGTTTCCTCCAGCTCATGGCCGACGCCACCTTCGAACCCTGGTGTTTCCTCCAGCTCATGGCCGACGCCGCCCTCGAACCCTGGCGTTTCCTCCAGCTCATGGCCGGCGCCACCCTCGAATCCTGGTGTTTCTTCAAGCGCGTCCTCGTCAGGATTCTGTGAACCCTCGTTGCCCGAATAGATGTCCTGATCGAACAGAACACCCGCCTCTTCATCCGCTTCGCTTATTTCTTCTGAAGAGGATCCATCTGCTGATTTGGCCTTGCCCTTCTTCTTCTTCTCTGTCTCTGGGTCCTCATCGTCCTCTGGGCCCTCATCGTCGAAGAGACCCACGTCGCCGGTGTCCTCGACTGCGGCACCGTCGCCCTGTTGGGTGGAGTCACTCCCAGGTGCATCGCCGCTGCTTGAGGAGTCCTCTGGCTCTTCGGCCCCATCGTCGAACAAGCCCTCACCATCGAGATCTCCGAGCTCACCGTCCCCGGACGGATCTGACTCACTGTCTATCTCGCTGAGGGTATCGGCTGCGTCTACGAATTCGTCGCCCTCAGCCGCCTGGGAGCCGCTGCCGGATGTAGCCGTCTCGCCGTCGCCGTCGCCGGTGTCATCGTCATCATCGTCAAACAGGCTTGCTGCATCACCCATGTCGAGATCGTCAAGACTGTCACCGTCCGTGGTGTTTGTATCGACCTGGTCGACATCCGACAGTTCGTCCGTATCCGCCCCTGCTTCCATGCCCGAGTCTGTCGACGCGTCACTTTCAGCGAAGGGATCATCCATGTCGCCAAGGTCCACTGCGTCTTCGTCGCTGGGTCCATTCGCATCGGCTGTTTCTGCTTCATCTGCGACCTCTTCGCCGTCGAGGAGGGCTGCAAAATCTTCGTCCTCTACGGCTGTTTCAAAGTCCTCAGCCGCATCACCCTCGTCACTGTGACCATTGCTTGATTGCCCATTGCTGGATTGGGAGGGGCCATCGTCGTCGTCGTCGTCTTCGCGCTCTACGTCTTCCACCTCGTGGCCTGCATCGGTCAGGACCTGAGCGATGGTCGTTGCCAGGATTTCACTGACATAGGGGCGACTCACGAGCAGCGACTCGACGGTTCGGTCGTCGAGCTCCTGTTCGTCTTCAACCTGACCCAACAGGATGGTGACATAACGATCCATGAGGAAACGTTTTTCCTCATTCTGGATCGTGAGTCGCAGTTGCTCTATGCGTTCGGCGTCAGACATAGCGATGAATCAGTCTTCGTGAAAAACCAGGCTCGGAAACGCACCCGGCCAGAGACGGCGTTTGGCCTTCCAATGGGGGATCCCGACTTTTCCGTGGATCGTAACTTTATGGACCTTCTGCACGGCGAAGACCAGACGTTGTGGTCCCTTCTTGCGTGCCCGATACCGCGTTGTCGTGAGTGCACTGACATTGCGTGAGAACAGATCTTCCTCGAGTGCCTCTCCTACAAGAATGCGATCGTAGAGATCTTCGACAAGATTTTTCTGCTGTGCACACCCTTCTGGTAGATCCCAGTCCCGGGCATAGCCGGCCAACTTGCGTTCAGGACGCCGCAAGGTGCAGTTCATGTGCTCTGTGTCGCATAGGATCCAACGTGGTGCTTTCATCGGCTCGCGATAAAAATCTTGCGCCTCGAACCAGTTCGGTTTCTTCTTGCGCTTATAGAAGTAGGAGGGGAACGCGTCCCGCAGACTCTCTACACTGACGGCGACGGCCTCCTCCTCAAACATCAACTGCGGTGCCCGAAAAACGAGGACGCATGTGGCGAACTGTTTTTGCAGGGCAGGGATATCGTTCTTTTCGACTGCTTCAATAGTCCGTGGCAGCAAGAGCAGATCAGTGATGAAGCGATCGAAGGAATCTTGATATTCGGCGAATACTTCCGAAGGTAGATTCAATCCGAGGATATCTTCATGGCGCTCAAGGGGGATGTAGCGCTCCATGAAAATCCAGCGGGCCTGGTCATCTGGCGGAAGTGTTTCCAGGCGCGGAATTGGACCCTTGGGTGGGCGGCTCTTCTTGCGCTTCTTGCGTTTGCGCTTGCCTGAAGTGTCCTGGCCGGCTCCAAGGGTAGCGAGCTCGTCCACATAGACTTTGATATGGTCCGCCAGCTCGAAGGCCAGGTCAGGGTCAGTGACCTGGTCCTCGATGTCATTCTCGAGGTTGAGAATCGCTTGGACGAGGGCTTCGCGGTCCATTATCGAGACGTTCGTGGCGGTGGTCAAAAGATGTTCAGGCGAGAAAAGAGTATGGCAAGGTAAGTCTCTAAAGATAGTGAGTTTACGCCCATATCGACAACCTTTGTCGAGTGCACGGAGGCACACCGGCCCCATCGGTTGTTATCGGCAGAAAATGCACCGGCTCCAGTCTCGATGAGGAGGCCCACATGTTTGGACGCCACAACCAGCCGCCCAAGCCACCAGATCACGAGCCATTTCTTGTGGTCCTGCTGGCGGTCATAATCGCCGGGGCGCTGACTCTGGGATACGGCCTCATTATGGTCTTGATCGAAGGATTCCGAAGTCAGGGCATGCCGTAGATCGCCCTGGTTGCATGTTTCGCGTTGACAGGGTTTCACACCCCCGGTAGCTTGGCCCAAACCGACAGAACCTCTTGAGTAGACCCCAACATGTAGGGGCAGCAGACTCATGTAGGGGCAACACGTGGCACTCTCCCCATAGCGTGAAGGTTGGCCGATTGTCTGATGACACGGCTGATGTCACCACCGGACTCTCAAAATGAAACGACTCAGAATCCCTCGACGTCGCCTTGCTGCGGCACGGTGGTTGTGGCTGAGTGCGACGCTCCTTGTCGTGCTGTCTACAGCCCAGCATCTGCGCGCGCGGCGAACATACGAGGTTGCAAAGCCGACCGAAAATATCCGCTCAAGTCCGGAAGGGCTGCGCCTCGGTGTACTAGAAAAGGGCACGCAGATCGAGGAGGTGGGACGGGAGGGCCAGTGGGTGAAGTTTGAGCTAGTCGGCTGGGTCTGGGGCCCCTCGCTCGAGGGATTCGAGGATGCTGCCGCGATCGAACCCTCGTCTGTCTCTGATGATGTGGCCGGGAGAGCCGAGTCCTCGTCGCCGGCTCGAAAACCACGCCAGGCGCTGAGCGTTCATCTCAATGAAGTGCGTGATCTGGTGGAGGCTGATTTTGGGAATTTCTACGGGCTCAGCCTGAACCCCGAGTTAGCTCGTGTCACGCTGAGATTTCGCGTGCCAGATGTGGGCGAACCCGCCTTGTTCCGACGCATGATGCGCGCTCAGGCCAGAGTCGATGCCGTGCTGGCGGCGGACGTTGACTATGAGGAATTCTCCGTCGAGACGAATCGACCCGATGGCACGGGGGCCGTAGGCCAATACATCATCGTCGCCGACACCACGGCTATTCGCCGAATTGATGGCGCCGACGTGGATGCCTGGCTCGAGGCGGTCAAACGCTCCGACGACGGTGGCGAGACCTGGAAGTAGCTACTCGTTGCTTGATCTAACTGCCGTGAAGGGCCAGGTCGATGCCATGGTCGCGGCTCAAGTAGATGCACCCGCGCTTTTTGAGGAGCGTCTCGTCCAAGCTGTGGACTTGCTGGTCGAGTGGGGGCAGCCAGACCGCTGGCAGCAGCTGCAGCAGATGATACAGAAGGCGCGAGTGAGCTGGCTCTTCGCTGACTTTTGCGGCCCTTTCTGTGAGGGCATAGATGCTCCACCTCGACCGCAGCATTTGAGTGTTGCCGCCACAGATGGCTCGCAGATCTTCCCTGATCGCCACGAAATTTCCCCCTGTTATCTGCTCAATATTGGCTATGTGCTACTGCACTATGGTAGTGGCGAGCGAGCCCTGATCAGCAGTCGTCCACAGCTCTACTGGCAAGATCAGGATCTCTATCAGGAATGGGGCGGACGTCGAACGGGTGTTAGTCGGGATGTCGTCGGTTTTCGTCGGTCCCTTCTTGAACTGACTGAGTTGGCCGAACTGGCCGCCGCCTCCCAGGCCGAGGGGCATCCCACCGTCGCGCTGACAGATGGAACGTTGATCATGTGGTCCCTGGAGGGGCGTGCCCCTGATTTTCGTGACGATTGCCTGGGGCAGATCCGTGGCGCCTTCGACCTGCTCGCCGAACGCCGTATCCCCGTCGCTGGTTATATCTCACGGCCTGGTGGCAGCGACCTGGTCAATGCTCTGCGTGTGGCGATGTGTCCGATGACCGTCACGCAGTGCGATCAATGCCCTGGCCTGCAATCGGCGGGCGAGGATCTGCCAGTTGTACGACCCTGCGATCCCCTTGAAGGGATCTCAGATGGCGTGCTTTTGCGCCGTCTGCTGCAGCCCGGACAACGCTCGGCTGTTTTTGGCAGTACGTCGCAGATCCTGTCCGACTACGGTGCACACCACATTCATTTTTTCTACGTCCACGTGGGCAAAGAAGTGGCACGCGTAGAGATCCCGGCCTACGTCGCTGAGGACCAACAGTTGCTCGATCGAGTCCATGCGTGTGTGATTGACCAAGCCGCTAAGGGGCAGGGCTATCCTGTGAGTCTAGCCGAGGCGCATGAGCGGGCAGTGGTCCGCGGTGCCGATCGTGAAGCGTTCTATCGCTATCTCGAGGACATGTTTGTACGTCATGATATTCGCGCTCGAGTGTCCCTGAAGGGACTCCGCAAGCGTTCCGCAGGTATTTGACCTCGCACGTGGGAGATCACGAACCGATGAACCAACCGCTGGGAACCAGAAGCCTCGACAGCTTCCGCGATCCCATTCGTCGTGCCTCCGTCGATGTCAGCATCGTTGTCGACGAAGGTGCTGGGACGTCTGCACATGTAGGCGAGGTCATCGAAAGCAGCACGGCACAACTGGTCGCCGAGTCGGTGCGCTTGAATGGGGCGCCTGCTTTCGGTCAGTTTGTCCGCGTCGAGACGGAGCCCCTGCCGATTCTTGGGGTTGTTCACAATACCCGCACCCAGTCTCTGGAGGCGAACAGGCGACCCAGCGCGTATGGCAAGTCAGAAGAAGAGTTGCGTCTCGAGCAACCGCAGATCTTCGAGTTGCTGCGAACTCATTTCGATGTCTTTGTCCTTGGCTATCTCGACGGCACGCATCCTGTGCTGGCCTATCCACCACAGCCAGCGCGGATCCACAGTTTCGTGCATGTGTGCAGCACCGAGCAGACGCGAGCGCTGACGGCGACTGAACAACTCTTGCGCTCCCTGCTGGAGGCCCCAGGACTGCCCACGGACGAATTGTTACTGGCGACGCTCAGCCACGCCCTGGACGCACGCGAGCCAGCCCTGCGTCAGGCATATGTCCTGCGCACGGGCAAGGAACTCTCGCGTCTGCTGCGCGACGACTACGATCGCCTGAGCGCACTCGTCGGTCGGCTGAAAGACCGCATGAACTCGAAGGATTCCCAATGAGTGTCGGTACAGATCGCCCCAGTCAAAGTGGCTCCGAGCCCGAGCCCGAGTCCGAGTCCGAATCTCAATCACGGTCCAGCAACGGTGACGGGACCGGGTTGTCTGGGCTACGTGACCCTCGTGGGCGAGTGGGTGTGATTACGAAGGGGTCTCTCGTCGAGGGACTGGAAATGAAGCTCGATGCGCAGCGCAATGTTGAGGACATGAAGGCGGGCAAGTTTGTCGTGATCGAGGGAGACAAGAATGACTTCTTCTCCATGGTTACTGACATGCGCCTGGATGCCACCAATGGTGAGATCCTGTTGCATCCGCCGGATCGGTCTGACGAACTCTTGCGGCAGATCCTCGCTGGCACTGGTACGTATAACATCGTCTCACTACGGCCGATGCTGATGATGCCGAAGAGTGGCGTCGCAGGTTTTGATGACGGGCCAAGACCGGTCAAGGCGATCCCCAGTCACTTCTCTGTCGTCCAGGACGCCGAAGAGGAGGATGTGTCGCGGATCTTCGGCTCCGAGGGGGAAGGGGACGGACGCTACTTCAGCATAGGATCTCCCCTTGATATGGATACGCCGGTCTGTATCGATATGGTCCGTTTCGCCGAGCGCTCCAATGGCATCTTCGGCAAGACGGGAACGGGCAAGTCCTTTCTCACACGACTGGCCCTGTGTGGGCTGATCCACTATGACCGGGCTGTGAATCTCATCTTCGATATGCACAACGAATATGGTTGGAAGGCCATGAAGGAGACGTCGGGTAGTAACTCGAGTTTTGTGAAGGGTCTCAAGCAGCTGTTTGGAGAACGGGTTGCCATTTTTTCACTTGATCCCAAGTCGACACGCACCCGCGGCATTCAGCCCGATCATGAGGTGTACATCTCCTACGATCAGATTGCTGTCGAAGATATTGCCCCCCTGCAGGATGAGCTGAAGCTCAATCCTACGGCAGTGGAATCCGCCTACCTCGTCTATGCAATTTACAAGGACAGCTGGCTACGAACCTTGCTCAGTCTTGAGGGACCCGATGTCGAAGAATTTGCCAACGAAATCGGTGCTCATCCAGGGTCTCTGGTCGCACTGCATAGAAAGCTCAAGCGGCTGGAAAATTTCCCCTTCATGGTGAAGAAGGGCCAGGCAGAGACTGGCGATTGCGTTGATCGGATCATGGAGCACCTCGATGCTGGCATAAATGTCGTCCTTGAATTTGGCCAGCAGACAAGCATGCTCTGCTACCTCCTGGTGGCCAATATCATCGCCAGGCGCATCCACGAGATGTATGTGAAGAAGTCCGAGAAATTCTATGCCACGCAGAAGCCTGAAGACCAGCCGCGGCAACTGATGATCACGATTGAGGAAGCACACAAATTCCTGAATCCATCCGCCGCGAAGCAGACAATCTTTGGCACCATCGCGCGCGAGATGCGCAAATACTACGTCTCGCTGCTTGTTGTCGATCAGCGTCCATCCGGGATCGATGATGAGGTGCTGTCGCAACTGGGCACTCGTATTACAGCTCTTCTCAATGATGAGAAGGACATCGCTGCGGTGCTGACGGGTGTCAGTGGCACGGAGGGCCTGCGCAGTGTGTTGGCAAGTCTGGATTCGAAACAACAGGCCCTGGCCCTGGGGCACGCTGTGCCGATGCCGGTTGTTGTAAGGACGCGTGAATACGGTGAAGAATTCTACCGGTTTCTCGGTGCGGCTGACGAAGATCCAGACGTGCGCAGTGCTCGAGTACAGAAAGAGAGAGTTGCCCTCTTCGGCGAGTGACGAAGGGCGCCGCCCGTTCCTGGAGGTGGCCCATCACATCAGGCAAGGATCGTATATGGTGCGTAGCCTACTTTGCGACCTTCATTGTGAAGGTGGCGCGGCCGAAGCGGGCAGAGCGATGGAAGTCGGCATGATCAGTGGCTGAATCCGACCACTGACTGAACTGCCCGTTGTAGCCTTTCGTGCGGTTCAGATTCAGGCGCCACACATCACCCTCGACGGGGGGGATCGTGCCACCAAGGTGGCGGAAGTTATCAAAAGGGATGACCATCTCCAGGATCCAGCCAGCATCGGTATCCGCATGATCATTCAGCGTGCCATCGAAGCTGGTTGCGATTTCCACACCCTCGTTTTCCCAATTGAAATGGATAGACTTCGTGTGCTGCTCGCCGCCCTCAAAGGCCATGTAGTCGAGGAGGGCGCCATTGATATTCATTTCATAGCCAAAGTATGCTGTCACATCCTCTGCCCTGGGCGTTGCGAATATCTCAACGGCATCCTCTTGATACACGGGTCCGTCTTTTTCAGTTACTTCGCTGTCGAGAAAGGGATCGACGCATTCGAAGAGCAGATAGAGATTGTCGTCGTCCCAGAGCATCCGGGCCTGTGTCGACTGGGCATCTTCAGCGGCGGTGTCGTTCCAGGGGAAGACGAAATCGACGGACTCAGCCTTTTTCCAAATGTTATCAACTTGCCCATCGATCTTGATCGGTCCAGGAGCGCGCTCGATGACCATGGATGGGAGACCCTCTGGGAGATCCAGGACTCGCTGCCCCATGGCACTGGCTGCCGTGCAGATCATGAGAGCCATAACAAAAAGAGAAGAACGCATTCGAACTTGCTCCCGGTATTGTGAAGATTGGATGTCAGAAGATCGGGTGGCGAATGGGCGTTATATTAGGGACTCAACTCAACTGACGACAGCTAAGAAAAAGCGACTATGACTTCTGCTGAATCTCCAGTTCAACTGGCTCTCATTGACGCCGGGCTTGGCGAAAAAAGCCTAACCAGCTCGCTTTGCACGCATGCAGCAGAAGCGAGCGATCCAGCCACTATGCAGGTCACGCGGTTTTCTGCGGGTGATCATCACATCCTGCCCTATGGGGAACCTGGTGTCAGCGGGGTTCAGGAGTTAACGCAGACCCTGCAAGCGGCAGAGGGTGTCATCCTCGTCTTCCCCGTCTATAACTTCAACATGAATGCCACCCTCAAAGCCATTATCGAACATGGGGGGCCAGCCATGGCGGGGAAGGTTGTGGGATTGATGGCCAGTGCCGGCGGCCGCCATGCCTACATGAGCTTTGCCTCTGCCATTCAGGGGCTCATGTTCGATCTGCGATGCTGGATTGTCCCACGGCAGGTGTACGCTCTTGGCGAAGATTTCACTGAGGGCCGATTGAGCAATCAGGATGTACTGCGGCGGGTCGGCGAATTGGTGGCCGCCACAGCCGACATGGCGCATCGATTGCGACGCTGACCATGTTCGTCCTCGTGGGAAAGATCTTTGCGCCCCTCGCCTATCCTCTGGGGCTCGCCTTCATCCTATGGGCGACGGCGTTGATCTGCCGCTGGCGTCGACAGCATCGGTTGGCACGGCGGTTGGTGATCGCCGGGATTTTCCTCGTCTTGTATTTCTCGCAGCCCTGGGTTGCCCACGCTCTGACCCGATCACTTGAGGACGATTATCCCCTGCGCCCAGCGCACAAGTTGCCGCGGGCCGACGCGATTGTCGTGCTGGGTGGTGGCATAGGCGCTCCGGTTCCACCACGGATCGATGTCGATGTGGGCGGTGCCTTTGATCGGCTGCTTTTTGGCATGCGGTTGCTGCGCGCCAACAAGGCAGAACACATCATCCTCAGTGGCGGTGTGATCGCCTCAATCGTTGGATCAGATGTGACCGAGGCGCGGCGACTGCGTCGTCTGGCCCTGGAATATGGCGTGGCGGATCGGGCGATCCTACTTGAGGAAGAGTCTCGAAGCACACGGGAAAATGCGCTGTTTACCGCACAGATTCTGCGGCAGCGTCAGTGGCAACGCGTATTGCTTGTCACGTCCGCCCGACATATGCCACGTGCGGCCGCTGCCTTTGCCAGGGAGGGGATCCAGGTGATCGCAGCACCGACGGACTTGATCGCCGTGCAGCGTCCACTCACGATTGGACGATTCTTGCCGGACGCCGAGGCGCTGCGTGAATCGCACAAGGCAGTGAAGGAATACCTGGGGTATGTCGTCTACTGGTTGCGTGGCTGGGTCTGACCGCTTGTGGGCTCAGGCGGATTGCAGTTCGACCGTGTGACCTTGCGAAAAGCCATGGGCGATTTCGTCACAACGCTCGTTGCCCGGGTCACCGGCATGGCCTTTGGTGTATTCCCAGCGAATGCGCGGGTTGTTCAGATCATCGAGGATTCGCCACAGGTCCTGATTCAAAACGGGTTTTTTTGCCGCCGTCATCCAGCCGCGGCGCTTCCAGTTGTGAATCCACTCGGTAATTCCTTTGCGCAGATACTGGGAATCCGTGATCATCACGATATCACCAGCCGGTGCCGCTTTCAGCCCTTCGATCGCTGCCTGCAGTTCCATGCGATTGTTGGTCGTGTCCTCAACGGCGCCACCGACTTCCTGAATTTTACCGTCGGCAAGGCGAAGTCGGGCAGCCCAACCGCCAGGGCCGGGATTGCCCGAGCAGGCGCCGTCTGAATGGATTACGGTTACCTGATTGTCTGTTACTTGATTGTTTTGGGCAGAATCAGATGCGGACACAAATCTCTCCTGTGGGGCAATCAATGGATGAAATTCACCTGTTTATGGTGAATCATACACCTGTTTATGGTGTATCGATGTGGGCGTGGGGAGAGAAGGCTCGCTACATTATCTCTTCCAATGCGTGCCGTCAACCGGGTCATGAGTGATCCGACTGACGACGCAGATATGACCCTGCCTACCACTCAGCTATAAGACCGTTTGCGACGCAGATGACAACGCCAGAAGATTCCAATTCACCCTACGATCTCATCGTTATCGGCGGTGGCCCCGGCGGTTACTCGGGTGCCATCCGCGCTGCCCAAAGAGGCTGGCGGGTAGGGCTCGTCGAGGCGGAGGACCAACTTGGCGGCGTATGTCTCAATTGGGGTTGCATACCAACCAAGACGCTATTGCATCAGGCACATCTGCTGCGCAGCATGCAGGAGGCCGATCACTTTGGTCTGAGTGTGCGCGGTGAGGTCGGTTTTGACTGGGCCCGTGTGATCGAACGCAGTCGTGCGGTCACCGGTAGCCTGTCCGCCGGTATTGCGGGGCTACTGAGGCGCCACAAGATCGACGTGATCCATGGACACGGACAGCTCACGGAGGCAGCGATTGTGGAGGTTGCCGACGCTGTGGGTACGCGGCGTCAACTGGCGACACGGCGTACGCTGTTGGCCACCGGATCTCGACCCCGACTGTTGCCTGACATGGATCTGAGTGAACATCCGCGAATTCTCACCAGCCGTGAGGCAATGGTCCTCGGTGATCGGCCAAGATCCGTCGTCATTGTAGGCGCCGGCGCGATTGGTGTGGAGTTTTCGAGATTCTTTTCCGGCTTCGGCTCCAAGGTCACACTACTGGAACTGGCCCATCAGATTCTTCCCACGGAAGACCCGCAAGTCGCCGCCGTGGTTCATGAGGCACTAGCGGCTGACGGTGTCGAGATTCATACAGGTGTACAGATCGATGAGTTGGAGGGTGGACCGCGTCGTCGGACTGCGACAGTCAACTGGCGCGACGCTGATGGTGGAGAATCCAGTTCGTGCCGAGCCGATGTCTGCCTTGTCGCGATCGGTGTTGTAGGCAACATCGAAGGGATCGGACTTGAGAATCTCGATATTCAGACAGCGGCAGGTTCAATCGTCGTTGATGATCGCTACCGCACCTCGTCGCCCAATGTCTGGGCAGTCGGTGATGTGATCGGTGGCTCTCGGCTTGCACACGCGGCGACTGCAGAGGCTGTTGCTGCCATCGATTTCATGATGGACAGGCGTCAGACCCCCATCAGGTCAGATCTGATTCCCGCCTGCGTTTACGGCGACCCCGAGGTCGCAAGTGTTGGCCTGAGTGAGTCTGCAGCAAAGGAACAAGGGATTGAAGTGCGTATTGGCAGATTCCCATTTGCTGCCAGTGGCAGGGCCCTCGCAACCAGTTCGGCCAAAGCCGGTACGGCCAAAGGTTTCATCAAGCTCATCTTCGGTGCTCGCTATGGAGACCTTCTCGGCGCCAGTCTTGTTGGTCCGGGCGTGACGGAACTCATCGGTGAGTTATGCCTGGCGATCCAACTGGAAGCGACCTGGGAGGAACTTGCCCACACGGTTCATGCTCATCCAACTCTTTCCGAGGGCATCATGGAAGCGGCTGCTGCCGCATTTGGTGAAGCCATCAACATCTAACTGTGAACCGATAGGTTCCTGCAAGGACTCCTGCTGATCTCATGAAACACCTGACTGACTATCTGCAGCAACTGCGCCAGGCATTGGACGTACTCGATCTCGAGCAGGTAGCTGAGGTGCGTGAACGTTTTGCTGCCGCTCGTGAGCGCGATGCTCAGATCTTTCTCTGTGGCAATGGCGGCAGTGGTGCCACGGCCAGTCATCTGGCGAACGATCTGGGAAAGGGAGCGAGTCTTGAACAGACTCGACGTTTTCGTGTGATCGCTCTGACGGATAACGTGCCGTGGATGACGGCCCTGGCAAACGATGTCAGCTATGATGTCATCTTTGCGGAACAACTCAGGAACCTGTCGAGGCCGGGGGATCTGTTGCTTGCCATCTCGGGCTCTGGTAACAGTGCCAACATCATTCGTGCGATCGAAGCTGCCAAAGAGTTGGGCGTCGAGACGATTGGTTGGACTGGTTTTGGCGGTGGCCAGCTGGCGCAACTGGCGGATCGGTCCATCGTTGTCGATTCCCATCATATGGGGAGAGTTGAGGATGTACATACGATTCTCATGCATCTGATCTGTTACCACTTCATGGAAGTGCCCGACAGTGCAGGTGGCTGACCTGTGACAGAGACTGCTGTCACGGGTGTTCTCGTCATCGGTGCCGGCTGGGTGTCGACACAGCATATCCTGGCCTACAAGAGCAATCCTCAGAGTCAGATTCGGGCCATCTGCAACCGAAACCCCGAAAAGGCTCGTCAGCGCGCTGACGAAGCGGGGCTGAAGGATGTTGCCGTCTACTCCAGCGCTGAAGAAGCGCTGCAGCATGATGGAATTGACGTCGTATCTATCTGTACGCCACAGCACATTCACTGCGCCAACGTCGTCGCCGCGGCTCAGGCAGGCAAACACCTGCTCATCGAAAAACCATTGGGCAACTCGCTCCACGAACTGCGACAGATGCGCGAAGCTGTCGACACGGCAGGCGTGAAGACGGTGGCAGGATTCGTCCTGCGTTGGAATCCGCTCTTTCAGAACATCAAAAGCCTCATCGCCGCTGGCGACCTTGGCGAAATCTATCATGTTGAGACGGACTATCAGTCCTACAACAGCGGCTGGTGGGGTGGCTGGGACGAGGGGCGGCGCATCGAGTTATCGCACAGCGCGATGGCTGTTGCCGGATGCCACGCCGTTGACACGTTGCGCTGGTTCGCTGGCCAGGGAGTGGTCGAGGCAGCGGATCCCGTCGAGGTGTTTGCCTATGCCGGCGGCAAACGCAAGGGCAAGGCACGCCAATACAATCCCGTGGACAATGACTGGTCTGAGCAGCCACCCATGGAATACGATGGGTTGGAGATCGCTCTCGTGCGTTTCGCCAATGGTGTTGTTGGTAAAGTGAGCGTCAACTTCGAAGCGATCCAGCCATATTCCTTCCCCTTGGGTATCTATGGTGACCGAGGGACGGTGAAGGACAATCGTTTGTTTCTTCCGACCTCACCTGAGCAGACGGCATGGCGTGAGATCCCGGGGATACGTCCCGATTCGTCAGATGTGACCCATCATCCGTTCCAGGGCGAAATCGATCACTTTCTTGAGTGCGTTCGAAAAGACGTCGAGTCACACTGCAATCTTGCCGACGCCATAAAGACTCACGAGATCTTCTTCGCCGCCCACAAGTGTTATCAGACGGGACAGCCGGTTTCTTTGCCCCTGTTGTGACGCAGATAGTAGGATGCCGACGAATCGCATATGGACAATGTGCGAATTCTTCAGGCATCTTTGTTCACAGAACAGAACCCACTCTTCTCAACGAGGCGAACTGTGAGCCCCATTGACCATTCGATCAAAAGACCTACACCGCCGCCACTGATGACGGTACTACCTGCTGAGCCGATGCTGCTGATGACGGCTGGGCCGGTTCCGGTACCGGCCGAAGTGGCACGGGCTGGAAGTATGGTCATCGATCATCTGGGCGATACGATGGGCATGGTGCTGCGCCACATTCGCGAGATGTCGCGTTACGTCTTTCAAACGCAAGACGACAAGATCTACGGTGTGTCCGGTCCCGCCTCAGCGGCGATGGAGATGGCCATCGGCAATCTGCTGTGGCCGGGTCGTAAGGCACTCGTGCTACAAGGGGGCCTTTTCAGTGGCCGCTTTGCCGAGATGGCCCTCGGTGTCGGCGCCGAGGTGACTGTGCTTGAGTCAGAGGCTGGCAAGCCGGTTACAGCGCAGATGGTGGCCGATCAACTCAAGGTCGATTCCTACGACGTGGTGACCATGGTTCAGGGAGAGACATCCTCCGGCGTGCTGACGAGCGATCTGCAGCAGATCCTAAAGTTGGCTCGCGACGACGGCGCCATGACCATCGTCGATGCTGTGTGCACGTTGAGCACCATGCCCCTCAAGAAAGACGAGTGGGGGATCGATGTCTTGCTGACGGGTAGCCAGAAAGGATTGTCTTCTCTACCGGGCGTGTCATTGATCTCCTTTTCAGATCGTGCCTGGGAGACGGCAGTTGATCGGCAGGGCAGGCGACCGCACTGGTGCCTGGACGTGGTACGTGCGGAACGTTTCTGGGGCGAGGGCAGTTATCACTATACGGCCCCCGTCCCCGGTTTGCTGGCCATGCATGAGGCTCTGCGTTTGATTATCGAGGAGACGCTGGAGAAGCGATTTGAACGTCACCTGCACAGTTCTCTGGCCTTGCAGGCTGGCATCGAAGCGATGGGACTCGAGTTGTTTACTCCAGAGGCCTACCGTCTCAATTCGGTACTTGCCGTCAAGATTCCCGCCAGCGTCGATGACGGGCGCGTGAGGAAGTACATGGAGCATCGATTTAAGGTTCTCATTGCCGGTGCTTATGGTTTCGATATCGTCCGCATCGGCCAGATGGGGGAACAGTGCCGGGTGCCCAACTTGTTTCGTACGTTACACGCGCTGGGCGCTGCTGTTGCACGGCAAGATGCCTCCGTAGATCCAAGCCTGGGTATGGCCACAATGGAAGCCTATCTGGCAAAACAGGCTGATGACGTATTATGACGCGCGAATCCTATAACCCATGCAGCGGAAAATCATGAGCGATTTGGACTTTCCCACGTACGAGAAGATTGGTCTCCGTCCTCTGATCAATGGTCGCGGCACGTACACCATTATCAGTGGTTCCGTGATGCTGCCGGAAGTTCGGGCCGCCATGGTGGAGGCTTCCAGATGCTACGTCCATCTAGATGAATTGCACGACGCCGTCGGGCACCGCATTGCCGAACTCATGCAATGCGAGTGGGGGATGGTGACCAATGGCTGTGCCGCTGCTCTGTGTCAGATTACGGCCGCATGTGTTGCCGGTACCGATCCGGAGAAGATGGCCAGACTTCCTGATACGACGGGAATGCCTGACGAGGTTGTTGTGCAGAAGAGTCACCGACACGTCTACGATCACGCCGTGAGAATGGCTGGCGTCAAACTCGTGGAAGTAGAGACCCTGGCGGAGATGGAGGCGGCGATCAATGATCGCACAGCCCTGCTATTGATCTTCGGTGATGCTGCTGATCGAGGACAGGTCAGCGTCGCACAGATGGCCGAACTCGGCAAATTGCACGATGTCCCCACCTTCGTCGATGCCGCTGCCGAGCGTCCGGACGTTCCCAATCGGTATCTGGCCGAGGGGGTGGATGCTGTAGGGTATAGTGGCGGCAAGTGTCTTCGCGGCCCTCAATCCTCCGGACTGGTGCTGGGCAACAAGGCCCTGCTGCAGGCTGCATTCCTCAATGGAGCACCCCATCATGCGCTGGCGCGACCGATGAAGGCGAGCAAGGAAGAAGTGATGGCCTTGCTGGCGGCGGTGGAGATGTGGGTGCGCCGCGATCACGATGCTGAATGGAAGGAATGGGAACGCCGTCTGCAGGTCATTGAGGATGCCCTCGCAGATATCGAGACCATCTCTTTTGCTCGCCATGAACCAGGGCGATCAAATGTTTCGCCCATTCTATCCGTCGACTGGGATGCTGAGAAAATCGGACGCAGTGGCGCTGATGTTGCCAGCGCCCTGTCAGCAGGAAATCCCAGAATCGAGTTGTTCCATCACGCCACCGGGGTGACTGTCAATCCGTATATGATGGAGGAGGGCGATGAAACGATCATTGCCCCGCAGCTTCGCCAAGCGCTCACATCGAACTGAAAGAACACCATGTCACTTAGTGGCGATTGGAAAGTCGAACTCGAGTTCGTCCGTGGTCACGCTCGGCATGCGTTGAATCTGACACAGGAGGCTGAGCAAGTCAGCGGTAGATATCGGACGCAATTCGGCGTGCAGGAGATCCATGGCCGCGTCGAAGGTGATCGCATCGATCTTCGCGCCTCCATCCATCACCAAGCCTGCGGCGCCACCTACCGGTTTACAGGACAGGTCGATGGAGACCTGATCGAAGGGGACGTCGATCTCGGCGAATACTGGACCGCGCGGTTTCGGGCCCAACGGCAGGCATAGCCCAGAGTATCAACAGGCTTGCGGTATCAAGAGTCAATAACCGGGTACATCGATGCAGATCAGATGTGTTCGTCTCAGGACGGTAGACCCGACTGTGCGGCCAAATAGGCTGTGATGGCCAAATCGTAGCGCGCTGTCTGGCGATAGACGTCAACAGCGAGACGTTGACCATACACGGGATCGATATGTCCTCCATCAGCCCGCAGTCGCTCAATTGTTTCAGCATACTGCGCCGGAGAACTGACAACGTAGATGGCTCGAGAATTCTTCGCCGCTGAGCGCAGCATTGTCGGCCCTCCGATGTCGATATTCTCCACCGCTTCATCAAGGGTGCATCCTGGGCGCGAGATCGTCTGCTCGAAAGGGTAGAGATTGACGCACACCAGATCGATCGTTTCGATGCCATGTTCGGCAATGGTTTGCATGTGGGTCTCATCGTCGCGTCGAGCCAGAAGGCCGCCATGGATCGCTGGGTGCAGGGTCTTCACCCGGCCATCAAGGATCTCTGGAAAACCAGTCACCTGAGCTACATCGGTGACTTCCACGCCGGCGTCGCGAATGGCGCGTGCTGTACCGCCTGTACTGAGGATCTGTATTCCCAACCCCTTCAATCCCTGGACGAAGGGCTCGAGGCCACTTTTGTCCCAGACACTGACGAGGGCTCGCCGTACTTTGATCTGCTGACTCATCATCTCACTCTCGATTCGGTTCAGAATATCCTTAGCTAGACCTTCGCATCGAATTCTGTCAATGGCAACGTCCCTTTCTCAAGCAATCGAACCAGGTGCCCGGCAGGTCGGCACCATTCTCCACGGTGCGGGCCACCAGGCTTTGCTCGCTGGCGGATGCGTCCGCGATCTATTGCTTGAGCGCCAGCCAAAGGACTGGGATATCGTTACCGATGCCACGCCAGATCAGGTGGCCGCGTTGTTCGAACGCACCGTTGATATTGGGGGAAAACGCTTCGGCATCCAGCAGGTTACTGTTGATCATCGTGTTTATGAGGTGGCGCAATTGCGCTGTGAGGATGACTACGGCGATGGGCGCCACCCGGACACGATCGTCTATACATCCGATCCAGCGCAGGATGCAGCGCGCCGAGACTTTACCATCAACGGCATGCTTTTCGATCTGGCGTCTGAAGAATTGATAGATGTCGTGGGTGGTCAGGCTGATCTGCAGAAGGGAATCCTGCGGGCCATTGGCGACCCGATTGCAAGATTTTCTGAAGATCACCTGCGCTTGCTGCGGGCGATCCGCTTCGCGGCACGGTTCCAATTCACGATTGAAGCAGACACATGGGCGGCGATCACTACCTGTGCACCGCAGATTTTGGCGATCAGTGCCGAACGCATACGGGATGAGTTGAGCCTTATTCTCACCGAGGGCCAGGCGGCTGACGGTTTTCGCTTGCTCTTCGCCAGTGGGCTGCTGCAGCAGCTGTTGCCGGAGGTGGCGGCGCTGGATGGAGTTGCCCAGCCACCGGAATATCATCCTGAAGGGGATGTCTGGCAGCATGTGCAGCTGATGCTGGCAGAGGTAGATTGTCTCCCCACGCCAGACCTTGCGCTGGCATGGGGAGTCTTGCTACACGACATCGGCAAACCCGCGACCTTCGAGCAGAGTGATCGAATTCGCTTTCACGGACACGATCTTCTTGGTGCACAGATGGCGAACGACATCGCCCGACGTCTACGGATGTCCAACGATCTGCGGCGGCGAATTGTCGAGCTGACCAGACATCACATGCGCTTTCACAACACGCCGAAGATGCGCGCTGGCAAATTGCGTCGGTTTCTGAGTGAATCATTCTTCCCGCAGTTGCTCGCCCTGCATCGCATCGATTGCATCGGGTGCCACGGGAAACTCGATCTGTACGACTTCTGCCGTGAACAACACGCAGCCATTCTGACAGAGGCGGAGGTTCGTGGAGTGCTGATCAATGGCGATGACCTCATCGAACTGGGGTACGAGCCCGGGCCCGAGTTCGCGCGAATGATTCGCTGGGTAGAAGACGAAGAGGCGGAGGGGCGTTTAGATGACAGGGTCGCCGCCATCGCAGCCGTCACCAGAAAGTTCGCCTTGCCGAGGGCCCAATGAGGCAATCTCGGAGACCCTTCACGTCTTAGGTCAGACCTGCGGCAAGTACATCCATAATGGGTTGATGTGTCGCCGGTGACATGAGATAGACGCCGGCCCAACCCTCTGCCTGTACGCGTCGGACCTGTTCTGCTGCCAGTTCCTGTCCCACCGCCGCCTGTGTCTCACGGTCGCGACTCGCCCCGAGACGCTCGAGAACTGTGTCAGGCACAACCATCCCTGGCACGTCGCGCATCCTCAGGGCGTGATCCAGGCCCGTCAGGACGAGGACACCAATCAATACGGGTAGCGAACGGCGGATGTCATCAAGACAGGTCAGTGGCTCCGATCCAAAGGCAGGCTGCGTCATGATATAGTCGGCCCCTGCATCGATCTTGTGGGCCAGTTTGCTCATTTCCGCTTCCATGTCGAGGGCCTCGGGCTCAAATCCCGTGCCAATCGTGAAGTGTGTCCGTGGATCAGCATGTTTGCCCAGGGCCTGTCCGCCGAAGTCGACCCCTGCATTGAGGCCGCCCTGCACGAGGCGGATCAAATCAACTGAGGACAGATCGAAGACCGCCGTCGACGGCGGATAGCTGGGCGCCATCTTCGGTGGGTCGCCTGTGATCAGCAATACATTGTGAATGCCATTGGCCCAATAGCCGATCAAGCGAGCCTGCAATCCCATCGTATTCAGATCACGACTCGTGAAGTGCGGGATCAACTCCAGGGCATCTTGTCCGGTCTGCCAGTCAAGGCGCTCACGCACGATGTGGATGAAATCACCTGGTGGCATTAACGGAATCCCGCGCGAGCCATCGGTAATGTCGAGCGCATCTGCAAGCCCACTGCGCGTCAGATCAGCGACAAAGTCTATTTTTCTCTGTAGAAGCTTGGGTGCCGTGCCGCGAGACGGGAGGATCTCGACGCTGACAGCGAATTCTCCAGCGAAGAGTTTGCGCGAGAATTCTCCATTGCCACTCTTCGTTTGCGCATCCGTCGCGGGTTTTGTCGGGGCACCCGCCACGGTGACGGCGCCGGCGTGGCTGCTGCGCCCGGCCAGATAGTTGTGCATTTCCCAAACGTGACGCGGATGGATCTCACAACATCCACCGACAAGTCGCGCACCTTTTTGGGTCGTGGAGCGTGCCCAACGTCCCATAAACTCGGGATTCACTCGTGTCATGTAGCGATTGCCAATATGCTGAAATCCACCCGCATTCGGCATCGCCGAAAGGCGCACGCTGCCGTCGGCCACCTCGTCCAGTTCGGCGGCAGATTCAATGAAGTCCTCTGCATCCCAGGGTGTGCAGCAATTGACACCAACAACTGCCGCGCCACCGGCAACGGCGGCCTCGACCAGTTGCTGCGGTGTTGTCGACCACCCGTCCTGCTCTCTCTGGACTGCCATCTGTGCGATGATGGGTGGCGTGTCGTTTATCTCTTTCACGACGGCGAGCACTTGTTGCAGATTGGTTAGAGACCGGAACGTCTCCAGCAGAACGGCATCTGCGCCCAGGATTCCTTCCAGCTGTTGCTGGTATGCCCGTCTAATCGACTCAGGGTCCTGCGCCTGATTCAGCGTCGGGCCCACAGAGGCAAGGACGAAGAGGTCCTCGCCACCTTCGCTGCGGCGATACTTATCCGTCACGTCCCGAGCCAGGTCAATTGCGGCGCGATTGAGTTCCAATACTCGGTCCGCCAAGCCATCTGCGGTGAGGCATTCCTGATTGGCTGCGAACGTATTCGTTGTCAGGCAACGGCTCCCGGCGCGTAGGTAGCCTAAATAGACTTCGCGAATGATGTCAGGGCGGTCGAGGCTAAACGACTCATACACGTGATTCGGCTCAGACAACCGCCCCGTGAGCTCGAAGATGTAGGAGCCCATGGCACCGTCGGCCAGCAGCGGGCCTGCGCCCAGCGCGTCGAGAAAACGATTCATTCGAGAGGGGTCTTGGTTGAATTTTGGAGGACGACAAGGAGGGCTTGTGGTTGCCCATTTCCTGAGGCGAACATAACATTGGCGCCGCCTTCCCCGCAATCATCATTCAAGTAGGATCTGAACTGTTGGCGTCGACGCGGCCACCCAACATTCTCTGGGTCTGCACAGACCAGCAACGTTTCGACACGATCGGCGCTCTTGGCAACGAGCATGTGCGCACGCCCGTTGTCGACGAGTTGCTGCGCCAGGGGACCGCATTTTCTCACGCCTACTGCCAGAGTCCCATCTGCACGCCGAGCCGAGCAAGTTTTCTGACGGGCATGTATCCGAGCAATCTCCATGTGATGGGCAATGGTAACGAGGTCTTCCCCACATCTGCGCCCCCTTTGGTGACGCGAATCCTGGCCGACGCTGGATACGACTGTGGACTGGTGGGGAAACTGCATCTGGCGAGTGCCTTCGGACAGATGGAGCCACGAATTGACGATGGTTATCGATTCTGGAAATACAGCCACGCGCCGCGCGATGATTGGGCCCACGGTCATGACTACGCGGATTGGGTGCGCTCCCGTGGTGCGGATCTCAGCGAACTGACGAAAGACAGCGCCGGCGTTCCGGCTGAGCTGCATCAGACGACGTGGTGTGCTGAAATGGCACGGGAATTCATGACGACCTCTCGCAGGGATGACCAACCCTGGTTGCTGAGTGTCAATGTCTATGATCCGCATCCGCCCTTTAATCCGCCCGCCTCTTACCGCGAACGATTTGCCGCGGAAGACATGCCTGCACCGATCTATCGTGACACCGACCTCGACCAGCAGCGCCTGTTGGAAGCTGCAGGGATTGACTTCCAGTCACGGGCCATGTCACCTGACGCGCTGGATATCAAGCATCCAGTGCTCCCAGCCAGTCCGCGCCAAGGTGGGGGAGAGGAAGCATCGGCTGACCAGGGCGATGGCATGGCCCAGCGGCGAGACGCGTCGACCTTGATCGCCGCCTACTATGCGATGATCAACCTGATCGACGATCGTGTAGGGGAGATGCTCGCCTGTCTCGACGCGTCGGGACAACGTGATGACACGATCGTATTGTTTACCTCTGATCACGGGGAGACACTCGGAGATCATGGTCTGATCGCCAAGGGATGTCGCTTCTACGAAGGACTGGTTCGAGTCCCTCTCATCTTTCAATCGCCGGGTCGCGTCCGGGAGGGCATCATTGATGACAGTCTTGTGGAGTTGACCGACCTCGCACCCACCTTGCTGGACCTGGCGGGCGTCGACGTGCCGGCGCACATGCAAGGTCATTCACTGGCGCCACGTCTCACGCAGGAAGTGAACCACAGGCATCGTGAGGCAGTGCGCTGCGAGTACTACGATGCCCTTGATGAACCAGACAACACCTTTGCAACCATGTATCGCGACGACCGATTCAAACTGGTCGTCTATCACGGCAAAGGGTTGGGTGAACTATACGATCTACACGTAGATCCTAGGGAACACGACAATCTGTGGGACGATGCTGCTCATGTTGAGGTAAAACTGCGGCTCATGCAGCTCAGCTTTGATGCATCGGTTCTGTCCATGGATCGTGGACCGCGCCGTGTGGGGCCCATGTAGAGTGATGGCCGCACCCAACAACCGGGCCGTCGAGGGGCGAGAGATTCAGCGACTGACACGTGATGCTGTGGGCAGCGCGGTTGCGATGTCAGCTGACGATCAACGGTTCGAAGATGGTGATCTGCAAACTGTAGATGATGATCTGCGAATCGCAGATGATGTCACCGTCGAAGAGCCATTGGAGATCAGAATTGACGAGGTCGCGATCGCCGTCCTGATGCGCACGCCGGGAGATGATCTGGCATTGGCAGCCGGTTTCCTGCTGACGGAGGGCATCATACCAGCGCCCGATGATCTGGGTACCCTGGGATACTGTCCGGACGCCGAACCACCTCATGAACTGAACGTGATCGATGCACACCTGACATGCGATTTCGATCGGGAGAGTCTGCAGCGAAACTTCTATGCAACCTCTAGTTGTGGCGTCTGTGGCAAGGCCAGTATCGAGCAACTACGGACCCATGCGGATCCTCTGGTAACATCCATGCATCTGCCTGCCTCCGTCCTGTGGACGCTACCAGACGCGTTGCGACAGGGGCAGATTCAATTCGCCCGAACGGGCTCCGTGCACGCTGCAGGTCTGTTCGACGGTGCCGGCGACCTTCTACATCTGTGCGAGGATGTCGGCCGGCACAATGCGGTGGACAAACTCGTCGGTCGCTACGTGCTGGAAGGCCGACGGACGCCACAACCATCGGTTCTGATGGTGAGTGGTCGCGTCAGTTTTGAGATCGTGCAGAAAGCCTGGATCGCTGGCATCTGCATGATCGCTGCAGTTTCTGGTCCTTCGAGTCTTGCCATTGATCTGGCTGCTGAAGCAGGCATCACCCTCGTCGGGTTCCTGCGTGAAACCTCTGCCAACTTGTATACCCATCCACAGCGAATCGGCTGATCCCTCACAAATCCTGCCACCTCACAACGGAGATCTACCATGGCCCGTACCAAGGTCAAACCAAAATTGCATCTGTGCGCTGCCGCATGGTCCCTCACCAACTATCCGACGGCGACCAAGCAGTGGTCGATGGACACGAAGGTCCGCAAAGCGAAGGAAGCCGGTTTCGAAGGTTTCAGCGCCGGCTCCGCACCTGACATTGTTGCGGCTGTGAGCAAGCACGGAATGACCCTGGTGGGAGGTGTCGATTGCGGATCGGTCAAGGATGCCAAGCCAAGAATGAAGGCCTTCGCTGACGCCGGTGCCGTGCACGTGAATGTGCAGCTCTGCGACCACGACACACCCACAGCCAAGGCGCTACCCGTTGCGCACGCTGTGATGAAGGCAGGCGATGAATACGGCATCAAGCCAGCCATAGAGTGGCATCGTGATACGTGTACGGAGACACCGGAGAAGGGTCTCGCTCTGGCCACAGCCTACGAGAAGCGGTATGGCAAGAAGTTGCGCACGAATTTTGACCATTCGCATCCGGCGATCGTCAAGCAGGTCCGTCCACACGATTTCGCCAAGCGACTCCTGTATCGCAAGGATCTACTGCGTATGAGCGACATGATCCATTTGCGCACATTTACCGGTAGCCACTGTCAGACACCGATCACGAATGGTCGTGGCAAGCTCGATGGTGACTTCATCACGTGGCGCGACAACTTCTGTCGTCCCTTGCTCGAAACCTGGCTCCAGGGCGCTCGGTCAGGCAGAGAATTGTGGGCCGTCATCGAACTCGGTCCCCAGGGCTCTGGTTATGCCTTGGAGTGCTTTCCAGACGTGTGGAAGGATGCGATCCGTGCCCGCGAGGAGATCGAGACCGTCTGGCGTTCACTGCTGCGTAAATGGAAATGAAGAAGATCGCCGCAATCATCACTGCGTACTATCCATTTTCACACGCAGATGTCATCATCAGCAAGTTTCTGAAGGGTTTTCCCACAGATTCACAGCTTGAAGAACCACAGGTCGAGATCGTCTCATTCTATCTTGATCAGATTCACCCTCGGGATGTCGGGGTGGAGCTGGCAAAGCAATGCGATATTCCCATTTTTGAGAGCATCGCGCAGGCACTCACGCTTGATGGGACCGAACTGGCGGTGGATGGGGTCTTGCTTATTGGCGAGCACGGAGAGTATGCGTGGAATGAAAAGGGACAGCATCTCTATCCGCGGCGCTACTTCTTCGAGCAGGTCTGTGGTGTGATCGCCGCCTCTGGCCGGTCGGTGCCGATCTTCAGCGACAAACATCTGGCCTGGAACTGGGATTCGGCAAAGTGGATGTATGATCGGGCGAAAACGCTCGGCGTCCCATTTATGGCTGGTTCGTCACTGCCTGTATCCTATCGCAATCCGGGATTGGAATACGAACTCGAGACGGCGGTAACCGAGGCGGTGTCGATGGCCTATGGCGGACTCGATTCCTACGGATTTCATGCGCTGGAGACACTGCAGTGTATGGTCGAACGCCGATCAGGGGGTGAAACCGGAATCAAGCGAGTGCAGTGTCTCGAGGGGACCGCTGTGTGGGAGGCGGGGCAAGCTGGCCGCTGGTCACAGGATCTGTTTGATGCAGCGGCGCACCACATCGAGAATCGCGAATCCGGGGATCCTCGACAATTGTGCGAGGCACCGGCTCTCTACCTGATGGAATACGCAGACGGTTTGCAGACGGCGACTTTCATACTCTCCGACTACATCAAGGGATGGGGGTATGCAGGACGGGTAGAAGGACAGGTGCAGGGGACGGAATTCTACTTGCACGGTGATCCGCACCCTCATTTCAGCTATCTGTGCCTGAATGCGCAGCAGATGTTTCTCTCAGGTGAAGCGACCTATCCTGTCGAAAGAACACTGCTGATCACAGGGGCGCTCGAGGCTCTGCTCGATTCCCGACACAGGGGGCACGTGGCGGTAGATACGCCACATCTCGATGTGAGCTACACATCGTACAAGCAGCCTCCTCCTCGAGCCGAGGGGCGGCGCCCGACGGGGGCGGCTCTGGTTCCCTTCCGCCCGGAATGACGGAGACCAAAAACGAAACGCCCCTCTCAACCTTTGTCCCGGGAGGGATTCGGATCGAGAAGGACGTTTCAGGCGGGTACCACATCAGAGCTGTCTACAGTATAGCAAGGCACGTGCCATAACTTGATACCAAGTGATAGAACGATGATAAGAGTCTGCTAAACAACCACTTACGATAATAGACGACATGTAGAAGTTCGCCCAATCGCGCATCAGAGAGGGTCTTTTGTTCTCAGCAAGGGAAATATCTCGATCCTCTACGGCAAGATGAGCTTGTCCTCGCGATTTAGAGGTTCGTGGGAAGTGTCAAAATTGACATAAGCTACTGTTCCCGGCTATATTTCGAGCATCTGGGCGTGTATGCAGGTCCTTCTCTTCCACCGGCCGTTATTGACCGATGGGTGGCTCCATCGCGACCGACTGACTATTTGAAATGATCTGGACGTTAGTAGCAATGATGGCAGTGCTGGCGACGAAGTTCGTCACATCGCTGCGTCTGAAAGATCTCAAGGTCAAACTCGAGGCCATTCAGCCTCATATTGATGAGTTGCGTGGCAAATTGCACGGGTCCGAAGATGAGTTTGAAGGCCTGAAGCTGAAGGAAGAGGCCACGACGACCCGCCTGACACACCTCAAGGGAGTCGTGCAGTATCTTGAGAATCAGGTAAAGTCGGCGCCAAAGGATGGTGGGATGGAGGACGAGCGCAGCCAGGTATTGCAGGCGGCTGAAGCCCTCGAACGCTAACTGGCGGTTCTCGCCATTTTACAATTGATCTCATTGCCAGTTGGCCCGCAGTCGACGCCGATGACCCTGCGTCCTGTTCGCCTCATGCGAGCGGGACTTTTTTGTTTCCCTCTGGAGCCATCCACTTCGTGACTTCCGTCTCATCAACCTCACCGCAATTGCGCGACTACAAGCAGCACTATCGTGCCGATGCACAGTACATAGAAGACCCAGAGGCGTTGTCGGGAGTCCGATCGGCATCAGAGCGTCGCCGATTGCAGGTGATCATCGATCAGTTGAACTTGAAACCCGGCGAGCGCATGCTCGACCTCGGCTGTGGTTCAGGATGGCTCGCGGATCTGAGCGCTCACACGGGGGCGAAGATCGTCGCCTGTGATCTGGCCCCAACGGGCGTGTCTGCTGCACGTCGGCGGTTTCCAGAAGCAGCGCAGTTCATGGCAAGTGACGTGTATGCCGTGGGCCTGGCCGACGCGAGTTGCGATGCGATCGTGCTGTCAGAGGTTGTGGAGCATTTGGAAGATGTGACGACGGGACTGCGTCAGGCAGCACGTCTCTTGCGGCCCCAAGGGCGTCTTATTGTGACGGTGCCGTATCGAGAGACCATTCTCCAACATCTGTGCATTCACTGCAATCAACTGACACCCGCCAATGCGCATCTGCACAGTTTCGATCAGCAGTCTCTGTCGCAGATAGCGGTAGCGGTCGGGCTGCGTGTTACGCGGACGAGGTTGATGGGGAATAAGGTCCTTGAGTTGATGCGCATGCCTCAATGGACACGCTGGTGGCCCCAGTGGTTGTGGAGGTTTACAGATTCAGTCTCTAATCGTCTGACGGGTAAGGCAGCCTTTCTGCTCATGGAAGCAAAGAAGGCCTGATTTGGGGTTGTCGCGACGAGCAGCCATCGTCGCCAGTGGACGAATCGCAACGACGGCGAGCATTCTGGTCGTCAATGCGCTTCTGGCGCGCGCATGGTCGCCCGAATTGTTCGGGACCTTCAGCGCTATCTGGATACTGGGAAACACCCTCGTACCATTTTTCCTGCTCGGCATTCCTGGCGCACTTCTTTACGCTCTGCCACGACAAACCACCAACACCGGTACCCTGCTTGCACAGACGACAACTGTCCTTGGGTTGTCCGCCCTCGTTCTGTGTGCGGTCCTGTGGATAGGCGCACCAGTCATTTCGCAGGCGAATCACGGTCTAACAGCAGACTATCTTCGAGGATTCCTGCTGGCCTTCCTGCCTTATGTCTTCTGCCTGGTTGCGGGCGGTCACATTGAATCGATCCTGGTTGCCACGGGCAGGCATTTCTGGCAAGCCGGACTCTCCTGGTTGGGCGCGGCGATTCTCATGGGCAGTGCGGCAGCAGCGTATCAGATGGGTTGGTCTGTTCAGCAGACCCTGATCGCCCTGTCTGCGGCCGCCGTCCTGCGACTCATCGTCGCCTACGTTCTGTTGACGAGGACCGGTCTGTCACGTCCCAGGGTTGACGGCTTAGGTGATTTTCTTCGTTATGCTGTCACCATCGGCGCCAGTGAGGGAATCGGCTCCGTGTCTCGGTCCGTCGATCGTCTGGTGGTCCTTGTCCTGCTCGATCCGAGTCAACTTGGGATCTACCACCTTGGTGCGATAGAGGTTCCTGTCAGCCTCGTGCTTGCTTCGCTCGTGACGGTCATGGTACCCGAAGTGAGTCGCCTGATGGCGGCAGCACAGACCGAGCAAGTCGCTGATCTGTTTCGGGTCGCCGTTGTGCGTCTCAGTTGGCTGATCCTGCCGCTGTTCTTCTTTCTCTATGTTTTCGCTGCCGATGTCATGGCGCTCTACTTGCCACCGGAATATGCCGACAGCGAGGGTGTTTTCCGCTGCTTTCTCCTCATGTTGCCCCTGCGCTGCGCTATCTACAATCCGATTCTCGTGGGCAGCGGGCGGGCAAGTTGGGCCCTGCTCGGCGCCTTGGGAGATTTGCTGCTCAACGCCTCTGTCAGTGTCCTGTTGGTTCTGTGGCTGCGTGACGCCCATCCGTCCTGGGCGCTACTTGGGCCGGCGATGGCGACGGTGGGGGCAACGTACGTGCAGGTCACTGTCCTGCTGTTGGCGATGGCTCATCTGCTGCAAAGATCTCTTTGGCGACTCGTGCCTTGGGGACACCTTTTGCGGGTGAGCATCTTCGCCGTCGCTGCAGCCCTCGTCGCCTTCTGGATGACAATGATGATCCTCGATTCCCCCGGGCCACGTCTGCTGCTGGGTGCCTTGCTCATGGCGGCAGGTGTCTGGGGGATTCCAGCTCTTGTTGCCGGCGGTGATCGGCGTGAACTGGCAGCCATTCTCCGAGCCATATGGCGCCGGGAGAGTACGTGACGTGACGCATTCAACTGCGGGGTTGGCGCGGTCTGTCTGGGTAGCAGCGGGTCTCTTCGTCGGCACGGCTGCCCTCTTCGCACCCACATTAGACCACGGTTTTGTCTACGATGACAGTCATTCCATCGTCGACAATGTGCGCCTGCGGGACTGGCAGCAGATCCCAACCTATTTCGTTGACCCCGCCGCCTTCTCGGTGATGCCGCAGGCACAGATGTATCGGCCGATCTTGTTGACAACCTATGCCGTCAACTTCGCTCTCGATGGACCCAGTGGGTTTCACCTGGTCAATGTGCTTCTGCACGCAGGCGCTGCGGTTCTGCTTTGGTATTTACTGGGGAGTCTGGGGTTCTCACGGTCCGTCGCGTTGGGTTCAGCAGTTCTGTTTGCAGTTCATCCCCTGACGACGGAGCCGGTGAACTACATCAGCAGCCGATCTTCTTCGCTGTCGGCGCTCTGGTTGTTGACGGCGGCCATCGCAATCGCTGGCCCCAGGCGAAGTTTTCAGGCACTGCGCATGGCGGTGTGGACCCTCATGGGCGTGCTGACAAAGGCGACAGGCGTCGTCATTGCACCGTTGGTTGTTTGGTATCTGGTGACGGCGGGTCAACTACGGCGTTGGCGATTGATCCTCGGACCCGTTGTTGTGAGTCTGCTGTATCTCTCCTATACGCGATCCATTGTCGCCAAGGCGATGTTTGATCCCGTACGCGACTATGCCGCTGCGTGGTCGACCCAACTCAAGACGCTGCCTTTCTACCTGCATACGATGAGTATGCCCACACGACTGAGTATCGAACCACAATTTGGTGTTTCTTCTGGACCCTTCTCGATCGTCGTTGCTGCATCGATGTTCTTAGTGGTGAGTGCATGTGCCATGGTCTGGCTCATGCGCCACCAGGATTGGAGGTTTTCTTTCGGCGCCGGGTGGTTTTTTCTGGCCCTTGTGCCGACTCTGCTCGTGCCCCTGAACATCCTTGTCAACGAACATCGGCTTTATGCTGCCCTCCCGGGCGCCATCATCTGCCTCGCCGTACTCCTTACCCACCTCCCACGGGCCAGGTCTTGGCTGGTTCTGGCGACGGTCCTGCTCGCTCTGTTATCCACCCAACGAAATCAGGCCTGGTCTTCGCCGAACACGATCTGGAAAGATGCGATCGCTCGCGGGCCCCTGATGCCTCGTCCACATGTCAACCTGGGCAAGGTGCTTCTCGAGCAGGGACAATACGAAGAGGCCATCGAAGCGACCATGGCAGGGCTGAATCTGAACCCGGGTCTGGCAAGAGGGCATTACAACATCGCCACGGCGAGTTTGCACCTTCGTCGACTGGAGCAGGCCATCGCCAGCTTTGAACGTGCCCTCGAGATCGATCCTCAGATGATGGAGGCATGGAACAACCTTGGTAATACCTACAAGGAACTGGGGCGATACCAAGAGGCAGTCGAGGCGTATCGTCATGCCCTTACTGTGAGACCGTCACGATCTATCTATCACAATTTGGGTAGCACGTTTCTTGCGGCTTCCCTCTATGACTCGGCCGCCATTTACTTCGACAAGGCCCTGCGGCTGCAGAAGCAGACCGAATCCGCTGGGGGAGGGCGAGAGACGTACATAGGACTTGCTCGTAGCCTGAGACGTGGTCAGCGGTTGCCCGAATCGGTCCGCGCACTGACCGAAGCGCTGCAAGACTACCCCCTTGACGTTGGGTTGCTCGAGTTGCTGGCACAGACCCAGGCGGCCCTGGGCTATCATGACCAGGCTCTGGCAACTTACGGCCGCACGGACAAACCGCTACCGGAGATTCACCTTCGTCTTGGACAGGTGGCCTTACAGCGAGCTGATAGCAAGTTGGCAGAGCGACATTTCGAACGAGGTCTGCTCGCCAAGCCCGATGATGCACGTCTGCACAATGCCTTAGGAGAAGTGCGTTTGCTGCAGGGGGATCGTGATCTGGCACTGGCCGCCTTTCGTCGTGCCGCACGATTGGAACCGACCCTGAGTGTGGCCTTTCGCAATATTGGCCTCGTCTATCTGCATCACAAACGGCATGTCGAAGCCTTGGCCGCCCTGGAGCGTGCTCGTCAACACGAGACAGAGGGCGGTGAGGCAAAGACGTGGGAATTGCTCGCTCATGTGCATGAGGGACTGGACGATATTCCAATGGCTATCCATGCATACGAACGGGCGCTGGAGCGTGCACCCGAGCGCGCTATCCTCTACTACAATCTTGGCGTCCTGCACAATCGGTCGGGGGCGACCCGACAGGGACAGCGACTCTTGCGCCAGGCGCTGGATAGAGATCCAACGCTGGCGGTCGCACAGGATTAAAACGATCCATTGACGATGATGGGTGCCAAGGCGAAATTCGAATGCTTCCCCGAACGAATGAGGATCCATGAATTTGCCTGCGCCGATCGCTCTTGCTGCAGAGTCCGTCTTCAACGCATGTCCCGTCGAGCAGGCTCTGAGTCGACTCGTTCCTGATCAAGGGGCGACACCCGAACTGCACAGACTCGTTGAGACGGCGATTCAACAGCCAGAGATCGCCTCCCGGCCACCATTGATCGCGGCCTTATGGCTTCTTGTCGATGAATTGGACAAGAGCCATGTCATTTCCCAGGGCATCGACGATTCCACGGGGTCGTACTGGCACGGAATCATGCACCGCCGCGAGGGAGATTTCTCCAACGCGCATCATTGGTTTCGAAAAGTGGGTAGTCATCCAGCGATGCAACAGATCGAGGGCTACGACGCACACCAATTCATCGATGATGTAGAGGCTGCCGGTGCTGACACTGAAGCTCTCGTGGCGCTGCAGCGTCGCGAGTGGCAGATACTATTCGCCTGGTGTAGCCAGCAGGCCGTGGGCTGAAGAGAGGAATCGAAGTGGGTGAAGAACGAATCGGTATAGGCCTCATCGGCTTGGGTACGGTTGGCACGGGAGTGGTTCAGATCCTGCAGTCAGCCTCCTCGGCTATGCGTCGCAAGGATTGTGCTTTCGAGGTGGTGCGCGTCGCCGTCCGTGACGCCAGCATCAAACGCCAGGTACAATTGGCGGATGGCGCCATCGGCACGGATCCAGCAGCCGTCATCCATGACGATAATGTTCAGGTCGTCGTCGAATTGACGGGTGCCGCGCCAGCCTATGGCTGGATCAAGGAGGCACTGTCCGCCGGCAAAGACGTCGTCACGGCGAACAAGGCCGTCATCGCTGAACATGGCGATGAGTTGTTCGCGCTGGCGCAGGACAAGGGTGGTGATCTGTTGTTCGAAGCGGCAGTGGCTGGCGGCATCCCGATCATTCGTTCCCTGCGCAGCGGACTTGTGGCCAACCGCGTGGAGTCCCTCTATGGGATTCTCAATGGCACAACGAACTACATGATGACTCGTATGACTCGTGGCGAAGGGGACTACGACGAGATCCTTGCCGAAGCACAGGCCAAAGGATACGCTGAGCCAGATCCCACCATGGATGTATCCGGGATGGATGCGGCACAGAAGCTGGCGATCCTTGGCCGCATCGCATTCCATGCGACGGGGACCGGGTCGGATCTGTTCTGTGAGGGGATCGAAAACATCCAATCCAGTGACATCGAGGCAGCTCGCGAACTGGGCTATACGATCAAGTTGTTGGCCATCGCCAAGCATACGGCGGATGGAAAGGTCGAGGCTCGTGTGCATCCGGCGATGGTGCCAAGTGAGTCGTTGCTGGCCAATATCCACGATGAATTCAATGCGATAGAAATCGTTGGCAGCGCTGTCGGCAATCAGGTGTTCTATGGCGCCGGTGCCGGACAGATGCCGACGGCATCGGCCGTTGTGTCCGATCTGGTTGAACTGGCACAGCGCCGGAACACGGGAGCGACCACCGCGATCGGAGACATGGTCCTCGATGACGAGGCGGCCCCTTTTGCCGACATCGAGGATAGTATCATCCGCTACTTCCTACGGATGCGAGTCGCCGATCGCCCCGGTGTCCTGGCGCAGATTACACAGTTGCTGGCAACAGATGAAATCAGTATCGCCTCGGTGATTCAGAAGGAGCGCGATCTGGAGGGTGGCACGGTTCAGTTGATCATCGTGACGCACGAAGCGCGCGAACGTTCGATGCGCAAGGCCGTTGCCGCAATTGATGCACTCGATTTCACCGAGGGTGCGACACGTCTGATTCGTATGGAGGATCTATAAAGGTGGCTCCCAAAACACGGTTTCTGATCCTCGTCCCCGATGGGGCCGCAGACCACGCTCTCGACGAACTCGACGGCCAGACACCGTTGCAGGCGGCAAGAACCCCCCACATGGATCGGTTGGCCGCCGGCGGCAAGGGTGGATTGGTGCAGATGATCCCCCCGAGTCGACCTCCCGGCAGCGATGTTGGTAATCTGGAGATCTTCGGCTACGACACCACCCAGTACTACACCGGACGGGCGCCCCTCGAGGCGGCAAGTATGGGGTTGAATATGGGCCCAGAAGATATCGCCTTTCGCTGCAATCTCGTTTACAGCGAGGGCGACACTCTCGTCGACTACAGTGCGGGGCACATCGAGACTGAAGAGGGGCGCATCCTTGTCGAGCAAGTAGGTGCGGCTCTAGGAACAGAGGCGATACGGTTTTTTCCCGGTGTCGGTTACCGGCACATCATGGTCTTTCGCGGTGGACCCGAGAGACTCGTCAGCTATCCACCCCATGATATCATGGGACAGTCTGCCAACGCGCATCTGCCAACAGGAGAGGGTGTTGAGATCATTCACGATCTCATGGAGCGCGCAAAACCCATTCTGGCCGCAGCGCCGACGAATCTGGAGCGTAGCAACCGGGGAGAGCGACCTGCCAATGGTATCTGGCTCTGGGGAGAGGGTCGCCCCCTTGAACTTCCCAGTGCGAAAGAGCGCTATGGGCTACAGGCAGCGGTCATCTCGGCGGTCGACCTGGTTCGTGGGATCGGAGCTTGCGCCGGCTATGAGGTGATCGATGTGCCCGGGATTACGGGGTATCTGGATACGAATTACGAAGGCAAGGCTCAGTTTGCCCTCGATGCGTTCCGCGCTGGAAAAGATCTACTCTACGTGCATGTAGAGGCACCCGATGAGGCAGGCCACAATGGGGACGCAGCAGCGAAGGTGCAGGCGATCGAGGATTTCGATGCACGCGTCGTGGCGCCCCTGCTGAGTGGACTTGCAGAGGATGGTGTTCCCGTGCGAGGCTTGATGACACCCGATCACCGCACGCCCGTTCCCCTGCGCACGCATTCTCGCGAACCTGTCCCATTTGTCCTGTGGGGCCAAGGTGTTGAAGCCGATCGGATGCAGGCCTACAACGAGGTCGCAGCAATCCAGGGTTCTCTACAGCTGGACAGTGGGCATCAACTGATTGAGTCGTTGGTGCATCAGTAGCAGCTGTCCGATCCAGCCAGACGTATCTCTACACCTCATCTATCACCCAAAAAGAGTTCAGCCGATGTCAGCCAATTGCAATGTCGCCATCATGGGCGCCACCGGCGCGGTCGGTCAGGTCTTTCTCGAGATTCTGGCGCAGCGCGATTTTCCTCACGACGAGCTGCGATTGCTCGCCTCCAGTCGTTCCGCTGGCAAGGTTGTCGACTACCGTGGCAAGAAGCTGACCATCCAGGAACTGACCAAGGATTCTTTCACTGGGATCGACCTTGTCCTGTCTTCTGCGGGGGGCTCGATCAGTCGAGAGTTCGTCCCAGCCGCTGTCGAGGCTGGCGCGGTCGTCGTCGACAACACATCCGCCTTCCGCATGGATCCGCAGGTGCCCCTCGTCGTTCCGGAAGTGAATGCGAGTGACCTTGATGATCACCAGGGGGTTATCGCCAATCCAAACTGTTCGACGATCATCATGGTCGTCGCCCTCTGGCCCCTCTACGAGCGCAATCGCATTGAGCGTGTCGTCGTCTCCACCTACCAGGCGATCAGTGGCGCCGGCGCCGCGGCGATGGCAGAGCTCGAACAGCAGACGCGTGACGTACTCGATGGCAAGCCGGTACAACCCAAGGAACTACCTTACCAGATTGCCTTCAATCTCTTCTCGCACAACACCACGATTGGTCCTGAAGGTTATTGCGAAGAAGAAGAGAAGATGATTCGTGAGACACATAAAATGTTCCACGATGATACGATCCGTATTACGCCGACTTGTATCCGCGTGCCAGTACCCCGGACGCACTCCGAGACGCTGAATCTCCAATTCGAGGAGCCCATCACCGAGCAACAGGTGCGTGAGATTCTGCGTGATGCGCCCGGTGTCAGCCTCGTCGACGATCGGGAAGCGAATCACTTTCCCATGCCCCTGGAGGCCTCCGGGGAGGATGACGTCTTCGTCGGGCGGATTCGACAGGACATGTCACAGCCGGATGGCCGCGGGATCGATCTGTTTCTTTGCGGAGATCAGCTCCGCAAAGGCGCTGCGCTCAATGCAGTACAGATCGCTGAGTCGCTGATCGAGCGAGGTCTGCTCAAGACAGCGGCAACCGTCACCGGGTAGTCGCGAGGCCCGGGGAACTGATCGTCGAAGATCCCGCGACCGGGTCGATCGCTTCGTGCCTTGCAGGATGCGGAATTACGCTGATAGCTGATCTGTTTTGCCGATCTATGGCTTGTGTAGCTATAGCCCCTGCACACACACGTGGTCGATGAAACGGGTGTAGAGTTCGACCCCCTTCTTCAGTTGATCGATTTCCACCCACTCGTCCACTGTGTGTGCCTGCGCGATATTGCCCGGGCCCAGCACGACGAGACTCTTCATCTTCGTTGTGAAGGCGAGCCCATCGGTGCCATAGGGCACGGTGGACGCCTGGCGCGTGCCCGTGAGTTTGAGGGCCGTCTGAACGATCGGCGCGTCGGGAGCTGTATACAAGCCATTGCCAGGTCTGAACACCTCGAATTTTAGTCCCAGTTCACGCGCTTTTTTTCGCGCTCGCTCGACCAGGGGAGCCACATCGATTCCCGGCATGGGGCGATGATTGACGGTACAGACACTATTCACCGGCGATATGTTGGTCGCCACATTGCCATCGTTGATGCCGATGCTCCACTCTGAATGCGGCGGGTTGAATTCTTCGTTGCGATAACGCTTCGACGTAAGAACCAGATCATTGATTTTCGCCATCTCAGCCAGGAACGGTATCATCGCCAGATTGGCGTTTGTGCCTTTCAGGGTGCTCGTGTGGGCGGCCCGACCACGAGCGGTGACTCGCAGACCGAGGGACCCCTTGTGGGCATAGACGACCTTTAACCGAGTCGGCTCACAGATCAGCCCGTAGCCACCGGCTGCTTCCTGCAGAAGCTTCGATCGTTTTGTCACCTCCCAGGCCCCACGCGCCTGTATCTCTTCGTCCGCCGTGACAACGATGAACAGGGGAGCCGAGTCCAGATCCTTCGCTTTGTAAGCAGCTGCGGCGCATAACGTCGCTGCCAGGGGGCCCTTCATATCACAGACGCCCCGTCCATAGAGCTTGCCGCCGGCGGTGCGAACTTTGTACGGATCCGCCGTCCAGCCCTGCTCCATCTTTGCCGGTACCACATCATCATGGCTCATCAGGGTCAAACCGCCGCGACCTTTGCCCAGTTTGCCGACGATGCAGAGTTTCGGTACGCCATTCACATCATCGTAAGCCAGGCGCTCGATCTGGAAGCCGATGCTTTTCATCACACGGGCCACGTGTTCTGTCACTGGTACGTTGGTAGTCAGACTCTCGGAGTTGTAGCTTACAAGTTCCTTCGTCAATTTGACGACGTCGAGTTTCATCAGTCCTGCAATCGGTTGTTTGGTGGATGGACGGCGGGCAAACTAATCCTGTCTTGGCGGGTGGGCAAGACGACTCTTGAAACCGCAGAAATGAGGGAGACGTGAATCAGCCGCCGGAGGAATATGTTGTTGTCACCGAGCCACAACTACTGCGCTTTTCCCAGAACTGCTTCGAGTCTGCCGGTCTTCGGGGTGATCATGCGCAGCTGATATCTCGATTGCTGGTCAACTCCGATCTACGCGGTGTTCGCAGCCATGGAACACGCCAGGTTGACGGCTACTGCGCCGCCTTCGAGGCAGGCCAACTCAACCCTGATCCCACTGTCAGCGTCATCAATGATCACGGCGCTGTTGTGGCCATGGATGGAGATGGTTCGCTTGGCTATCTGCCAATGGTTCGCGCCACAGAAGCTGCCATCGAGCGGGCCAAACAGCATGGCCTGGGCATGGCGACGGTTCGCTCCATTGGCCACTACGGTTCTGCCGGGCACTACTGTCGAATGTGTATGGAAGCTGACTGCATCGGATTCTCCGTGCAGGGCAGTCGCAATCACGGCAGGGCCAATCCAGACAGATTACCGAGTGACCCCAAGCCTCCCTTGGCCTTCTTTGGCAATCCGCCGATCTGCTTTGCTATCCCCGGTAGGGACAGTCCCGGGGTGGTTCTCGATGCTGCGACGCGAATCCTCGCCGACTATCAACGTGGTCCCGAATTCGAAGAGCTGATCCCGCTGATTCCCGCAGCCTTCTTCAAGAGTGTCGGATACACGGCCATTGCCGCTCTGCTGGGAGGTGGGCTGGCAGGTGTCAGTGGTGGCGAGGGGACGGTTCATGAGCGCTGGCCGCGAGCTCGGTCCGGCGGTATGATCCTGGCGATTCGCATTGATGCCGCTGTGGATCTGGACGCCTTTCATTCGGAGGTTGATCGAATGGTTCGTGATGTAGCAGAATCATTTGAGCCCTTTCCTGGCCACGATCGTGCACTGCTTCCGGGCGCCATAGAAGCAGAGCGTATGGCGCAACATCGACTCGATGGCATCAAGTTCGGTGCGATGGAGCAGGAAGCAGTCCGGCGCGTTTGCGAGCGACACACAGTTACTCTTCCCTGGGATGATAGAGCCAACGCATGACGATTCGATTTGGTATTGTGGGAGCAGCAGGTCGTGGCAACAGTTTTGTGCGTTCCATTCAGGCCAATCCAGCGACTGAGCTGACGGCTTTGTGTGATCTTCGCACTGACGCCGTGGCAGCAAGTGCGGCAGAATTGGGTGTGACCCACACCTTCACCGATGCCGAGCAGATGTTTGCGTCGGGTCAGATTGACGCCGTCGTCATCGGCACACCCATGCAATTTCACGCTCCACAGGCGATCGCTGCACTCTCTCATGACCTGCACGTGATGAGTGAGGTGACAGCAGGCATCTCGATCGAGGAATGTCGAGACTTGGTCGTTGCCGTGCGTGGTAGTCGCGGTTGTTACATGCTTGCCGAGAACTACACGTATATGAAGACGAATGTTCTCGTGCGTGAATTGGTTCGTCACGGCCTGTTTGGCGAGATCTACTACGGTGAGGGGGCCTACATCCACGAGTTGAAGGCCCTCAATGAAGGAACGCCCTGGCGCCGGCACTGGCAGACGGGCGTGAATGGTTGCACATATCCGACCCATAGCCTGGGGCCTGTGTTGCAGTGGTTTGCTGACGGCCGCCGTCGTGCAGATCGAGTCGTCTCGGTCTCTGCTGTCGGCACAGGGCATCATTATACCGATCCTCGCGGTGATCAGTACGAGATGGAGGATTCCGTCACCATGATGTGTCGAACCACATCTGGAGGGCTTATTCAGATCCGGGTTGATATGCTGTCGAATCGCCCCTCGCACTCGACTCACTACGCCTTACAGGGAACGGAAGGTGCCTACGAATCCGGAGATGGTTTCCAAGGTGTGCCCAAAGTCTGGCTGCGCTCGAGGAGTAGCGCACCGAAATGGGAGCCACTGGAAGATCTTGGCCAGGAATTTCTCCCCGAGTATTGGAAGAATCCACCCTCCGAGGCTGAAGCTGCGGGCCACGGTGGCGGCGACTACTGGGAGGTGGAAGACTTCGTCCGCGCGATTACAGAGGGAAAGGAGCCACCGATTGGTATCGATGCCGCCATGGACATGACCTTGCCGGGACTCGTGAGCCAGCAATCGTTGGCGAGCGGTTCGAGTTGGGTCGCTGTTCCAGATTCCAGAAACTGGACCTGAGAAGATGATGGACTGGGATATCAAGCAACGTGGACGCATCACCTACTATCGCAAGCCGAGCAACCGCCTGTTCTCGGATCTGGTTGTCGAAGAGCTCGAGAATGGTGATTTGAAGATTCACTTCGTTGGCATGACAGGTGCAAGAGCGGCGACCAACGAGCTGCAGCTGGATGATACGGCCCGTATGGATCCAACACGAGAGATACCCCGGACATTCGATACGTGGGATCTCTATGTGCGCGAGGCGGGCATCTGCGGCGGCTTGAAGGACCTCGATTTTCTTGAGGTCCATTCCTTTGGCGCCGCGCCCAAGGAGCCGAGTCCGTTGACAGACCCGGAAGGGTATGCAGCGGAGAAGAGGCGTATACGATCAGCCTATTCTGAGGCGTACGCGAGCTACTGGGAGACGAAGCTGCCGGACAATGGGCTGCCCGTGCGCTTTACCGTGTATCTGGAAGAATTGCCCGATGTCGACGCTTGTTATGAATTGAGTGCTGTCGCGCTTCTGCAGAAAACCAAGGGGTAGGGAGGACGTGGGGATGGAGACAACCAAGATCGGTATCATCGGTTGCGGTACAATCAGTGCAGCGTATCTCAAGATTGCCGCTGACTGGCACATTCTGGAGGTAGATGCTGTGGCCGACCTGTATCCAGAAAAAGCACGCGAGCGCGCCGAAGAGTTCGACGTACGTCGTGTCATGACCGTCGAAGGCCTGCTCGCCGATGACGACATCGATATTGTCGTGAATCTGACGATTCCCAATGCTCACTATCAGGTTGCCCTGGCTGCCCTGGAAGCGGGGAAGGCAGTCTACAATGAAAAACCGCTGACCATTGATCGCAGCGAGGGGGCGGCACTGGTCGAGAAAGCACGAACCAGTGGCTGTCTGCTGGGCGGCGCCCCTGATACCTTCCTTGGCGGTGGCATACAGACCTGCCGCAAGCTGATAGATGATGGGTGGATTGGCGAACCAGTTGCCGCTTCAGCCTTCATGATGGGACATGGTCATGAGAGCTGGCATCCTGATCCTGCATTCTACTACAAGCTCGGTGGGGGACCCATGTTCGATATGGGCCCCTACTACCTGACGGCCCTCGTGAATCTATTGGGTCCCGTTGCCCGTGTGACAGGCATGGCACGTAAGACTTTCCCGCAGCGGACGATCACGAGCGAACCCAAGTATGGTGAGATCATCGATGTTGAGGTCCCCACGCACGTCGCGGGAGTGATGGAATTCGCCAGTGGCGCCGTTGGAACCATCACGACCAGCTTTGACGTCTGGGGAGGTCGACTCCCCTTTATCGAGATCTACGGTACTGAGGGGTCATTGGCGGTCCCCAATCCAAACACCTTTGGTGGACCGGTTCTTATCAAGGGGGGGATGCGAGGTGGTGATTGGCAGGAGGTGCCCCTGTCGCATCCCAACAACGAGAACAGTCGGAGCATCGGCGTTGCGGACATGGCCTACGCCCTGCGCTCGGGACGTAAACACAGAGCGAGTGGCGAACTCACCTACCACGTACTTGATCTGATGCACGCATTCCATGAGGCCCAGCAGAATGCGGCTTTTGTCGATCTGGGCAGTACCTGCGAACGTCCTGCAGCCTTGCCAGTGGGACTGGCCCCTGGCCATCTCGAGCCTTGACGTTCAGCATCGGAGAGCTTCGGGTGTGAGTGACTCTGTCGGAATCGGAGCATTGAAGGGGCCGTGGCTTGACAGTTCCCAGTCGAGTGCGATAACCTTCCAGCCCTCTGCAGTCTCATTTCCTGCCAGGCACCGTGTACCCGCAGGTGATGTCTGCATGACGAACCCAGTTTCTCACACCTTGTGGCAGAATATGTATTCACCTCAGAGCCATTCGGACCACTGCAAAGTCTCCTTCGTTTGTGGTCCCAAGGGAGCGCTCCGGTGAGAATCGGTCTTCCAGACGATTTCCGCAGCTATCTGTCCATGCGGGGTGCGTCTGTTACACGTGAAGAAGAGGCATCCCACCAGCCTCTGACGGCTCGCGCTCTGGTGATCGGTGCCTTCCTGTCGTTCTTCCTCGGCGTGGGCGCCAACTACGCCGATATCGTCATCAAGGGTAGCTATATGACCCTTGATTTCAGCACGCCAGGCGCCATTTTCGTCTTCCTCATCGTTGTCGGATTTCTCAATACGCTGTTCAAATGGACCGGCCGCCATATAGGGCTCAGTGCGGCCGTCACGGTGCTTCTTGCTAGCGCCTGGGCATGGCATTTCTTCCCCTTCGACAAGTTGTATCTGTATTCTCCAGGCGTCCTGTTCTCTTCCTTTTTGGTCGTGGCGATGGTGGGCAATACGATCCTGGCCGCGATGGGGCGTAATCTGGCGCTGAATCGATCTGAGTTGATCGTCGTCTATATCATGCTCGTCGTTGTCGCGTCCATCGCGACCATGGGTGTCTGCGAGACGATTCTGCCTGCCATCACAGGCATTTTCTACTATGCATCACCGGAGAACAAGTGGGCGGAGATCCTCTTTCCGCACCTGCCTGACATGATACTCCTCAACGACGGCGACCAAAACCGACTCTTTTACGAGGGGTTTGGAACGACGGAGTATGTTGTTCCATGGACGATCTGGATTCGGCCCATGGCGGTATGGGGCATCTTCCTGCTGTCACTCTATGTGGCCATGATCAGCATCTCCGTCATCCTGCGCCGTCAGTGGATGGATCGTGAACGCCTGTCCTACCCACTGGTACAGGCGGCACAGTCCATCATCCGCGGTGAGGACGATGACTCGCTGATCAATCCTTTTTTCAAGAGTCGCGCAATGTGGGCCGGAGCAAGTCTGCCCATGCTGGTGGGTTTGTTTACGGGCCTGAACAAGTATCTGGGGGGCTGGCCCCTGATTCCCACGGCGTGGAGCTTTCCCATCGGCTTTGGCCAGTCAATCAACATGACCATCAGTTTCGCCGTCCTTGGCTTCTCGTATCTGATCGGGCCCGACATTGCGATGGGCATCTGGGGCTTTGCGCTGCTGTCGAAGGTCGAGAAGATGGTCTTCGTCGCCAATGGCGTGACGAAACAGCAGGACGTCTGGGCCGTCACAGTGACCGAGTTGCTGAATTATCAGGGCATGGGCGCTTTGTTCGTGTTTGTCGCCATCGGTCTCTGGGTCGGGCGAGAGCACCTCAAACAAGTATGGTATCGCTTTCTCGGACGTGACTCAGAGCTGAGCGATGACAACGAAATCATGTCCTATCGCGCCGCCGTGTCCGGGGCGATTGTCGGCTGCCTGGTGATGGTGGGCTGGTTCGTTGCGCTCGGTACTCCGGTCTGGGCGAGTGCCCTTTTCATCTTTGTGTTGATGGTCATCTTCACGGGACTTTCTCGCGTTGTGGCCGAATCCGGCATTGCCGCGATCATCACCCCCTTGAATGCGCCCGACTTCATGATATATGGGTTGGGCTCAAAGCTTCTTGGCGCCAAGGCGGTGACCAATTTCACCTTCGGCTATATCTACGCCGCTGATATTCGTGTCTTCCTCATGGGCATCGTTGCGAGCGGGCTAAAGCTGATCGAAGGGATGAGCAAGCCTGATCGTCGCATCGTCTTCTGGTCAATTCTTGTCGCCGTCTTCCTCGGGGTGTGTGGATCCCTCTATACGGTGCTTGAATTGGGCTACAAGGAAGGTGGGATCAATTCCAACGCCTGGTTCTTCAACAGCATGCCGAATATCATTTATCGGACGGCCGTGAAGGGAATTGAAAACGAAGGCGTGTATTGGCCTGGCCTGGGCTCGATGGGTCTTGGCGGCGGAGCTATGTTGGCACTAACCTGGCTGCGCCAAAGATTCCTCTGGTGGCCACTGCATCCCATTGGATTCCCCATCATGTCGAGCTGGCTCGTCGACTGGATGTGGTTCAGTATTTTCTTCGCCTGGTTGATCAAGATCATTGTCTTGAAGTATGGTGGGGCAGGTATGTATGCGAAAAGCAGAAACTTCTTCCTCGGCATGATCGCTGGACGGATGTTTATCAGCGGTGGCTGGATTGTCGTCGATTACCTGACCGGCACAGTGAGCAATTCGATTTTCTGGATCTAATGCCCAAGGTGCATTTCATTTCCTTGTCTTGGCCGCGGGATACCGAAGGATGTCATCTGAAGTGAGATCAAGCACCTTATATCGCAGCGCTCTGGCGCTGCTGCTGTTGGCTGCCTTGGCGCCGTCGCTGTCGGCCCAACAGCCAGAGACCATGCGCAGGATCTCGGCAACCGTAAGGGAGCTGTCATCCCACGGCTCACGGATGCCTGGATATCCGGGTGACCGGCATGCCGCCGACTACGTTGAAGCGCAACTGCAAGCTGCTGGCGTGGCTGACGTGAAGCGAGAGCCTTTTGATGTGACCGTGCCGATCGACAAAGGCGCTGGTATCGAGTTGCTTGATGCGGATGGTCGTGTCATCGAGCAGATCGAGTTGCTGTCGCTGTGGCCGAATCTCGTGCGTACGAACACGACCGGCCCCGAAGGACTCACGGGCGACCTGTTCTACGGTGGCAACGGTGAGTATGAGGACTTCAATGGGTTCAAGATGGATGGCAGCATCGTCCTGATGGAATTCAATACGTGGAAAAACTGGAAGAATGCCGCCGCCCTTGGAGCGCGTGCGATCATCTTCATCGAGCCAGAGTCGACCACGCTGTGGGAGTCCCGCTATAAGTGGAGCTGGGCACCTGTTCACATCCCACGATTCTGGTTGTCCAGGCAAGCGGCCCTGGCGCTGAAACAGCGGCTGGATGGTGGCAAGATGACCGCACGGGTGTCGGCGCAGATGGATTTCGAGAGCCATACGTCGTGGAATCTGTGGGGCACGATTCCGGGTCAGGATCCTGAGTTAGCGGATCAGGTCATCGCCATCCAGGCGTACTACGATGGGATCTCTGTTGTGCCCGCCGACAATCCGGCTGCTGAGTCTACGGGCAGTATTGCGGCACTGTTGGAACTGGCGCGTTATCTGCGCGAGCATCCACCAGGCCGTACTGTCGTCCTTGTCGCCTCCGGATCGAACTTTCAGGGACAGCGGGGTTTGTTCGAGTGGTTCGACTTGCATGCGCGCACGATTGTGCCCTTCCGCGACCGCATGCCGCAACGTTTCCTCGCCGATTCACTTGATGTGGCGCGACTCATTCGAGAGACCAATCGTCGTAGTCTGTCATTGGATTCACTGGGAATCAAGCTTCGTTCCGTGGCGGGGCAGACACCCACTTTCGAATCCGTCGACGTGCCGCGAGTTCAGGCGCTGCTCAAATTGCGGCGTATCAAACCTGATTCTCTTGGCATTAAGCTCGAGCCAGACAGTCTGGATATCGACCTGTTTATCGCGCTCGAGTTGTCATCCAAGAGTGATCAAGTCGGTCTTGTTCACAGTGCTCGCCTAGCAGCGCACCGGCGCTACTTCGTGCCCTTCGGACGCAACTTCACAACCTATGCGGAGCATGCGGCAGGCGTTCTCGATCGGGAGCCGTCGTCACTGGTGCAGTTAATCAGTCCCGTGAAGGGGCTGTCGGATGACAGTTATCTGGACAACGATGTCTATCGCGAATCCGGCGAGGTTGCCCGCGATGTGGGCCTGATGGCGCTGAATCTGATCACGACCACCGACAAGCGGATGGTGCTGGATACGCCACTGGACACACCGGACAAGGTGAATGTCCGCAATTTGGCTCGGCAATCGGAATTCATCAACGTCGCCCTCACACAAGCATTGGGCGACCCGGGATTGTTTGGCGAAGAACCAGCGATGACCCGCAAGCTGCACGATAAGAACATCAAGGACATCTTTGTCGCCATCAATGGACGGCTGCGACTCTTGCCGCGTCGTAGTGCTGAGCCGAAAGATCCCATCGCCAATGGCATGGTCGTCATTGTCAATTCCTTCTACCGCGACATGTGGCGACCGACGATCTATCTGACCGACAAGCGCGGCGAATACAATGCACGTGGTCTGGGTAAGTGGCGGACACAGATTCGCGGCTTCAAGGTCGACCCTGCCACGGGCGACGTGATCTACGCCACCGACCAGGGTGCACGCGCACAGAAGATCGGCGCCTGGGAACAGACACTGTCGAAGGTTGAGACGGTGTGGACGACGATCATGTTTCCTGCTGAAAATCTCGAGGTCCATGATCGAGTACATGCCCATTTTCACTTCACGATGGGCAACAACTACAAACGGATGAAGGTCTTGGATCGGCGTGGGGCAGCGCCGCAGCAGTATGGCTTTGTGATGGGAGACTTCGACGAGCAGATGATGGTCCTCTATGCCGACGAGGACGATTCGCTGCGTTTTGTTGATGAGTCGATGATTCTGCTTAACAATGAGGGGACGACGGACGAACTGTCGGGGCAGGGGAGGGGGTTCGATTTTACCGAACACCGCATGATACCTCACGCCATGCTGCAGTCGACGCAGGACATGTGGCGTCTCGATGAGGCACGCATTGAGCGGATGCGAAAGTTCGCCATTGAGAACCCGAGAATTGACGCGCTACACCAGCGCGCCGCCCGTTCACTGGAACTGGCCGAGGCCGCCATGGCCGACCTCAATTGGGGTGACTACATCAAGTATGCGCGTGAGGCGATCGGCCTGGAGTTTAATGCGTATCCCGATGTGCGGGGCACACAGAACGATGTGATCAATGGCCTCGTCTTCTTTGTGGCCTTGTTGGTTCCCGCAGCGTTCTTCGCTGAGCGACTGCTGTTTGCATCCACCGACATCAATCGCCAGTTGTCGTGGTTTGCCGGCATTATGCTGTTTATCTGGGTGATTCTGTCGCAGGTCCACCCTGCGTTCGAGTTAGCCGAGCCGATCATCGTATTGCTGGCGCTGTTGGTGATGGTCATGGCCTTTTTCGTCATCACCCTTGTTGTGTCGCGCTTCAATAATTTCATGACAGAACTGCGTCAGGCGCGCTCTGGCACAGCCACAGGGGACATCAGTCGCACCGGTACGGCATACGTCGCCTTTATGCTGGGCATTTCGAACATGCGCCGCCGGGCCTTGCGCACGAGTCTGACGCTGGCCACGATTACTTTGCTGACCTTTACGGTCCTCTCCTTCACTTCTTTCAAACCTCAGATTCAGTTCGTCGGATTCTTCAAGGACTGGACCCCTGCCTACCACGGCGTGCTGATGCACGACATCCACTGGTGGTCCTGGGAACCGACGCACTTTGACTACCTCGACTCCCATTTTGGTAATCACGGCACCGTCGTGCAGCGCACCTGGGATGTGATGGGCTTTGAGGAGGATGGGTTCATTCCCATCCGACGCGAAGGGCGCGAGGCGGACGCACTGGGCGTGATGGGGTTCGAGCCCGATGAGTCCAAAGTTACTGGAATCGATCGCGCGCTGATCGCTGGCTCATGGTTTGAAGATCAGAACGAACTCTCCGTCATCCTCTCCGACCAGATCGCCGCCAGCCTTGAAGTAAGCGTTGAGCAGATCCGTGCCGCCGAAGCGGGCCAGGTGAGCAGGCCACAGGTGTTCATCTATGGGCGCTACTGGGATGTGCGGGGTATCTATGATTCTGAGGAATACGAGAGCCTCCACGATCTCAATGACGAGCCACTGACACCGGCGAAAGAGCGCTTCGAGCAGTTCAATATGCCGGGCATGGACGTCATGTTCATGATGAATGAGATGATGTTCTTTGACTCCGATGTTGATATTGGTTTTGAACATCAGCCGGCGGAACGCCTGGTCATTGTGCCCTTCCATCAGTTGGAGAGTATGGGCGCCGACCTGATGTCGGTGGCCATTCATTTCGACGATGGCGCCGACGCCGAAAAACTGATTAAGAGCTATCTGTCGCGAGCGAGTTTCCGCCTCTTCGTGGGGATGCCGAATGAAGACGGCGAGCTGAAGACCTACGCCTACACCGCCTTCGGTGCGACCAGTATGGAGGGACTTGGCGCACTGGTCATTCCCATGCTGATCGCGGCGCTCATCGTCCTGAATACGATGATGGGTGCCGTCTATGAGCGTTTCCGAGAAATTGGCGTCTACTCCTCCGTCGGTCTGGCTCCCATCCACATTTCCTATCTCTTTGTGGCAGAGGCCTGTGTGTATGGTGTTCTCGGCGTGGTCATCGGTTACATCATTGGCCAGGTCAGTGCCAAGGGCCTACTACTGTTCGACATGCTGTCGGGGATCTCCCTGAACTACTCATCCACCTCAGCGATCGCGGGTGCAACGCTGGTGATGCTTGTTGTGCTTGCCTCGTCCATCTACCCGGCTCGCGTGGCGGCACAGTTGGCTGTTCCAGATGTCGTGCGTCGCTGGCAATTGCCAGATCCCAAGGATGATGTGTGGCAGTTTCCCTTTCCTTTCACGGTTAATGTGAACGCCGTAGATAGCCTCTGCGGTTATTTGCACACTTTGTTCACGTCCTACAGCCACGAGTCGGTTGGGAAGATGTATACCGAGCGCACACGGATTATCAGGGAAGAGGGGGGGCAGCGCCCGCAGTATGCGGTGCAACTGCTGTTGTGGCTGGCTCCCTTTGACATGGGTGTGAGTCAGTATCTTCAGTTTACCATGAGACCCAGCGCCGACAATCCACGCATCTATGAGATCGAACTATTCATTCAGCGCATCAGTGGCCCCATCGCATTCTGGCAACGACTAAACCTCGGGTTCATGCTGGACCTGAGAAAACAGTTTCTCGTCTGGCAGACGCTCAAAAACGATCTACAGGAAGAACACGCTGAGGCATGTCGTGAGGTATCGATCGACGCGTCCGAACTGGAACAAGAGCATGAGGCGGCAGGTTGAGATCACCTAGAGAAATCAACACGAGGACTTGGATGTCTCTGAATGCCTTTGTGGGCCAATACGCGAGCCAAGCCTGTCGTGATCTGCGGGTAGAACGCTAGATGGCCGACGAGCGCAAAGACAAGAAGCGCCAGCGTCAGTACGAGGAGCTCAACGAATATCGAGATCTCCTAGAGGCGCCAACCCAGTTCGAAGAGGGTTTCACCCGGAAGACCGTGATCGGCGTCTTCTTCATCGCCTTTATCATGACACCCGGTCAATTGTATCTGAGTCTCGTCACCGGTCTCGGGATCGGTGATGCCGCTCAGTGGGTGACGGTGATCCTTTTTCTGGAGATTGCCAAACGATCCTTCACTACACTGCGTCGGCAGGAGATCTTCCTGCTGACCTATGTTGCATCCCAACTGATTGTCCGCGCCCAGACTCAGACCTTCCAGGATCTCATCTTCCGACAGTATTTCGTCGGCTCTCAGGAAGCGGCGCAATTCGGGCTGACACAGAAGCTCGTCAATCTCCAATACATGGGGATGGGCTGGTATTCGCCGCCACCTGACTCTCCCGCAATCATTGCTCGCACATTTTTCCACAGTGACTGGATTCTGCCGATCGGTTTACTCGTCATCGGCATCATCGTGTCGAAGGTTACCTGGTTCACATCCGGATATGTGCTGTTTCGACTCGTCTCCGATCGTGAGCAACTACCATTTCCTACGGCCCCCCAGGCGGCACTTGGGGCGATGGCTCTGGCGGAAGAGAGCGGTTCCGAAGAACAGAGTTGGAAGTGGCCCTGCTTTACGATTGGTGGTGCCATCGGGTTAGTCTTCGGTCTCATCTACGTGGCCGTCCCGGCGCTGACGGAAGCCTTTGCGGGGACCAAGGTTGTCATCCTGCCGAATCCTTTTGCCGATCTGACGCCCGTTCTGGGGCGTTTTCTTGGTGGCACGCCCATCGCCATTCCATTCACTCTATCTCCCATCTTCATCGGTCTGCTGGCCCCTTTCTGGGGAATCATGGGTGCCTTCGCTGCCGTCGTTTCCTTCATCGTCATCTCGCCGATGCTCCACCACTATGGCATGATGCCCAGGTGGGTCCCCGGAATGGACGCGGTACAGACGCAGATCACAGCAGGCGTCGATTTCTGGTCTCCCTTCGCCATGGGTGTCACACTGGCGTTGGCGTTGATCAGTTTTGTACAGGTATTCCGCTCGGGCAAGGAACGCGCTCAGGATAAGGATCACGAAGAGAAGCACGGGCAGGACCATGATACGTGTCGGCACCGAGATTGCCAGAGTCAATCTCAGGTTCGTGGATACTGCCTGAAGCATCTGAACCGTGGTGACTTTCCTCTATGGATCTGCGTCACCCTCTTCTTCGTCGGTGCTGCGTATCCCATTATCCTGGCCAAGACCTTGTTTCCGGTCCTGATCACGACGGGTATGTTGTTGCTGATCATGATCATGGCTTTCGTCTACGCGCCATTGATGTCCTTCGTGTCAGCCCGACTTGACGGTTTGGTGGGGCGCAACATTGCCATCCCGCACCTGCATGAGGCGACGGTCTTCCTCACCGGTTATCGTGGAGTTGAGATTTGGTTCGTACCACTGGCCGGGTCCGACTTCGGCGGCAATGCCGAGATCTTCCGTGTCATCGAATTGACGGGGATGAACTTCCGATCGCTCCTCAAAGCAGAATTGATCATGGTCCCCATCGTCCTTGGGGCGAGTCTGCTATACTGGAGCTTCCTTTGGCGCCTGGCACCGATTCCTTCTGATGCGTATCCGTACGTGCAGACATTCTGGCCGGCGCAAGCCTTCGCATCTGCCGTCAAGTACTCGGCTACGCAATACAGTCTGACGTATCGCGCTGGCGAAGAGATCGACGAGCGGGTACTTGGGGACGGCGAATTCGTCTGGAATCCCGCGAATCTTCAGGACAAGAGTCTCTACTACTGGCGTATGCGGGTAACCGATGAACTCGATGTTCGGAATCCGGAATTACGCAAATACGGTCCCTGGACCACAAGTGGATACTTCTATACAGATTTCACTGGTAGCGGTGGCACCCGAGCACCACCCGTGTCTGAGCCCAACATCACCGATCCTGATCAACTGCGGGAGGGGTTACCACTCGCGCAGCGAGTGTGGCCTACGGATGGTGACGTCGTCTCCGACCCAGATCCACATATGCGGGCCAGTATTCCCGCTGAGTGGGAGGGACGCGCCGATATCGTGTTTGAGCTCGATACAGATCCATCGTATCTCGGCGACTTTTTCCAGGGCTCCGCGGACCGACCCATGTTCTTCAAGATCTACTGGGAGGATCTCGACTATACCGGTGACGGCCGCGACGACGATCTCGATGGCCTGATAGATGAAGAGTATCTGAATCAGAAAGACGATGATGGCGA
>JABJJN010000060.1 GCA_018660835.1 Gemmatimonadota bacterium
GACAATGAGCAGGGCGGACGCAGCTACTTCCATCAGGATTCCTGGTACTGGAAAGTTGCCCCGGAACTAGGCTGCAACTGCTGGATCCCCTTACACCAGGTCGGCGTAGATGCGATTGCATTGGCCGTCATGCCCGGCTCGCAGCGCGGTTGGCAACTGACACCGCACGAGAGCTACTTCGACGATCCATCGATGGGGCGGATGGTAGATGGCGAATTTGATCCCTTCAAACGTCACCGGATCCCTGACAACGCCATCGACTTCTCGCAGGAGCATCTAGTCGACATGCAACCTGGAGACGGTCTGTTCTTCAGCAACTATACATGGCATCGCAGCGAGCCGAATCGTAGTGGGCAGACGAAAGCATTTTACGCCATCGCCTGGCAGCGGGCCGCGTCATAGGGGGAGCAAGTGTCCCTCGAGTGCCTCGCCTCCGTAGGCTCCAAAGATGCCACGCCCCCAGGTCAGAGATTGGGCGACAGCAGCCGCTGGCCCGGTGCTCGACGATGATTCGACGGCCACCTCTGCAAGGAGCTGGCCATCCTGATGAATCGCCATCGTTTCCTGGTCGATGATGAACTCGAGTTTGGTCTCACCTTCGGTCCAGTGAATCGGCGTGCTGATCACGTCGGGTACTGTGAACCGAGTAACCGTGCCGTATTCCTTCCACTTTCCATCACCAACAAAGTCAAAAGCCGGTTCCCACAGAGTGGGCGCCTTCGCCGAGGTGGAGATGAGCATGCCAGCACCATGGGGAACGAGACTCGTCACACGCTGCCCCCACTGGTTGGCTACGAGCCCCGCAGCGGCTGACTCCTCTTCGTAGGGATGATTCGTTCTATCGGTGGCAGGGGGTTTGGATATCATGCGGCGTACGAAGGTCCATTCCCGTGAATCTGGATTCAATCTCCACAGTTCTCCCCAGGGCCACACGCCGACGTAGAGCTCGCCACCATAGATCGCCATCGTCTGAGCTTCCCGTGCCTGCGTCGAAACACCTTCCATGACCGGGGGCCAGCCACCAACTAGAGAGACCTCTGTTCCTGCATACTCAAACAGTTGCCCCGTGGGATACTGGGCCAGCAGGAGTCGGTCGTAGAAATTCATCATGGAGTAGACCTGATAACTGGTGTCGATCTCCGGCTCCACAATCGTGCGCCAACTCTCCCCATCGAAGACATACACGCCACCGATATTCGAGCAGGTAAGAACCTCCTCTTTGTATTGGCCATACGAGAACGGCACCTCACCCACCACGGGAACGGTGATCACCTTAGCCTGGGTCAGATCAACCAGGCCATCTTTAGGTCTCCAGGGACAGGCGTAGAGCTTGCTGAAGCCCTCGTCGTCTGTCGTGTGCAGACGATAGCCACTTTGCTCTGCCCAATACGTGTGGTAGAAGAAGAGATGCCCGTGAGCATAGAAGAATCGGTGGTAGATTCCTCGGTCGGGTGCAGACAGCAGCGAAACACCGTCACACGTGGCACTGCCACCAGTGAAACTCAGCAGACTTGAGCCAAGTCGCATACGCTCGCGCGCGTCGCTGGGATCAACGACCCAACGTTGCGAAGACGAGTCCCAACGACGCACGTCTTCGCTACTTGAATACACTGATCCATCGACATCGAACAGATACGTCCCCGCCAGATCTGTCGAGCGCGGCAGCGTCTGGGTCTCGAAGTTGCGGCCGCCGCTTCCAGGACGTTTGAAAAACTGCAGCACGTGGCGATCTGTGCGGTGATAGGTGTTGTAAACGCCCTGGAAACCTGCGCCTATCACCGAGCCATCAACAGTCGGCACTTCGAAGAGCGAGCCGAAATTCTGCCCTCGGTCCTCACCACGTTTCAGTTGGACGTCGAATCTCATCCTGATGTCATCTCACGCTAGAGCTGCTTGAGTAGTTCGTCGACGTGATCTGTAAAGACCTTCTCCCACGACGCATCGACCAGACAGTCACTGTCCTCCTGGGCGCGGCCACGATTTGCTAATTGTTCAGCTGTGGGCGTGTAGTAGAGATAGCCATTGGTCACCCCGGAAACGAAGGTGTGCGCATGTGGCGAGGACGCCTTGATCCGCAGGCCAAGCTCAACGGATAACTCGCCGGGAAAGGTGACCAGTACGAAATCGCCGACGCGCAGCGCCACCACTTCAGCGTCGATATACCCTGTCCCATCTGCAACAAATCTCGCCTGGTGATTACGCAAGAGATTCAGATTCACCTGAAGTCTTGTGAGTTGCTCCATCGTCTGGACATTGTCCGCGTAGATCTCCATCTGCTGCAGATTCTTGGCATCCAGGCGGCGCAGGTCATCGCGCCCCAGGGTCTCCTCATGCAGATAGCGGTGCGCGTCGTAGGACGGATACTCCGGCGACAGACGATGCTTGATCAGCAGCGGGATATAGCTCTTCAGATTCAGATTCGTCGGCCGTAGTGAAGCCAGCAACTCCTGTTGTTCCTGCTCCATCTCGACGATGCGCTCTGCCAGATCTGCTCGGGGGATCTTCAGGGTCTTTTGCAGGACGCTCAGGCGAGCCTCGTCATCACATCCGACGGTGCCAACACCACGCATCGTGCTGAGTCCAAGCTGTCTGCCGTGGGTTCGTGCATCAGGCGGGTTGTCGAAATCTCGATACAGGATCGGATTGATATCGGCACCGCATCCCTGCAGAAAGAATGCGACGGCGCCATGGGCGAGTTGCTCCTCGATCACACGACTGGCAAATCCGGAGATGTCAGCTGTGTTCCCCCCACTCGGCACACCGATGATCGGATGGCAGGCGAAGTGGTAGACGATGGCCATTGTTGGCCCATCCACTTTGTCGATCCGCAGGATGCCGATCTCTGGATCGATCGGACCCACAGCCTCGATTTGTTCATCAGGTGGCAAACTGTAGGCGTGGCGCACGTCGGCAACGTGTCCATCCTTCAGCCGCAGCCGGCGATTCTCCATGATACTCGACTCGTGGCCCGTGCCTGTACCGACCCGAACCGGTACTAGACACTCGCTCGCCAAACGCACAGCTTCGATGGTTCGTTCAGCGACATCCTCACAGACGACACCATGGCAGTGACTGGCATTCACCAACACGCTGGAAGGTGCGATTTGAAACTCGGCTTGTAATGCTTCACGCACGCGCGCCAGATAGTTGTTGCGGATAGAGCCGATCTCTTCAATGGCGACAGCATCGATGGTGATCACCACCGCCGTCGTCGCCCCGTGTTGCAGAACCAGGGCCTTCACATACAAACGATCAGTCCCTTTGTCCGCCTCTATGCGGGAATAGAGCGGGTCATCCATCTGTTCATCCGCCGTGCCGGTAATGTCTACAGCTGCGACACCTGCCAGCAGACTTCCCTGCTTACCCATCCGGTGATTCTTTCTCTTCTCTCGGGTTTCCCTCGCTACCATCCTCTACGTCATCATCGCCTTTGGCACGATGTAATTCAGCCTCAACGCGCTCTATGTTCGCACTCAGGTTGTCTGCTTCCTTACTCATTCCTTCGCGGTCCGTCTCAAATTGCTCGAGACGGGCCTCGGAACCCTCCAGCTCCGTCTCCTCGTGCTCTCGCTGCTGCCGTAGATGGCGTTCATGCGCGATGAGTCTGCTGCATTCGGCGCGAAGCTGAGTCAGAATCTTGCTCGCATAAGCCTTCACGAGAGCGAAGGCGACGAGTGCCGCAATCGCGACCATGCCGACTACTTCTTCCACAACCAGTCCTCATTGTCATTCTTGTCGACTTGGCGACTCTTTGGCTTCACCCGCTCCAGCTGCGCTTCCAACACCTTGAGACTGTCCTCCAACTCTCCGATCTGCCGATCCAGCGTGTCGCACTCTTCTTTCTTTGCCACGATCTGCTCTTTGACTTCCTGGGCACGTAGCTTGATTTCCTCGAGTCGCTTTTCGTGTTCAGCGACGAGTTCCTCCTGCTCGCGTATGGTCTGTTCCAGTTGCTCCTGTCGCTGCGTGAATTCCATCCACGTGCGTCCCGTCAGAATCAGGAAACCAGCACAGACCCCTGCAAAAACCCATATGAGCATAGTGACAGTCGTGTAAGGCCCGGATACAACACCGGGTCAGGTTGAAGTGACATTCCTAATATGCAAAATGAATGCGCCGCGTCCCATACAAGAGCCCGGAACGATCAGGGGCTCCAGTAATATGCCAACTTCAGCTGCACCGAACGATCCAGCTGATGCAGGCTTCCCTCTGTGTCGAGCAGATGGTTGTAGACGATGAACAGATCGCTACCCGGCAAATACCGATACCCAAGCAGCAGATTGCCGCCGACAACATGGCCCTGGCTGTTCCACTGGGCCAATCCTCGCACGTATAAATCTGTGGAGAGTGTCAGCAGCATGCGCTGACTTGCCCGATGCGTTGTGAACGCTCCTGCGGGCAACTCGACTCTGTTGACTTCGTAACCCGATTCCAGGCTGATGCGTTCGCTTGCCTTGAAGGTAAGCTCGGCATCGGCGCGTCGACGAGTGCCACCGAAGAAATCACCCAGTGCGATCTGACCACGACCACTGATGAGACGTGTATTGCTGAGGAAGACACGGAAACTTACCTCTGTGAATTCGAACTCTCCCTCAGGGATATCGACACCGTCGGCGATCTCGAAGGACTCGTCAAGACGTTCGAATCGATCTGTGACCTCGATACCAATCCAGTCTCCGGCTTCAAGGTTGGCAAAGAGCGACCCCGTGACGCGACGTGTCTGCAATTCGTTGTCACGATTCAACAGATGCGTCCATTCGGCGCCCGTTGAATAGAGGCGGATCCAGTCGCGAGCGGATCGTGGTCTGTATCTCGCGCGCGTCTTGAAGCGGCGAACATCATCACGCGGTACGAAGCCGACTTCCGGATTGAAATTCTCGCCCACGTCGAGAAAGGACGTATTGAATTCAACGACACCTGACCTGCGATCGAGTTCTACGAAGACGACCCGATCCTGGTCACTGAGACCGGGCGTCCAACTCTTCGCCGCAAAGCCTGCCACATTGGTCGAACCATCGAGGAAGGAAAGATTCGCATCCACGCCAATCGTGCGATTGTAGTCTTCTTCTTCACCCGGAGATCGATCTGCAAACATGATCCCCACGTTGGACTGCCCAAGAATGTCTCGCTTGAAGCGCGCCACAGTGAAAATCGTTCTCTCCACATCCAGAGTGTCGATTATGTCGAGTGTCATCGTATCAACGAAGCTGAGTGCATCTCGATCACGATCTGTTAGCTCGTCGAGATCGTCATCGTTCAACCACTGTCCCGTGTCCAACAGGTACTGGTCTTCCTCTACCTCATCGTGGAATAGAGCTGGATCGGTCATCGTGTTCAGCAGCCCCACCTCGTAGGGCCCGACTCGACCCGTCAATTTCGCACCATAGGTCACGGGAATCTCATGTCCATCCTGAATACCCACCCGGCGACTGTAAAACAGAACCGTCGGCGGGCGACCACCGAATTGCTGCCGGCGCTCACCGAGGGCAAAAATTCCTGCACCCTCCAGGAAGAAGCCACGCTGCTCGGGTAGGAACAGGCTGAAACGGGTCAGATTTACCTCTTCCTGATCCGTCTCTACTTGAGCGAAGTCGGTGTTATAGGACAGATCCAGACTCAGTCCACCCAACAGACTCGTGCGGACGTCGGCCCCCATATCCACAAAGGGGTCCTCCGTAGGATCGAGGCCCTCGAAGTCGCGACGAGTTCCTGGCAACACATAGGGTGTGACCTCAACCTGGCGACGGCGCTTCAGGTCGGTCAGACCACGCAGAGACACGAGGCGTGACGTGCGATAGCCACCACTGAATCCGAAGGCCTGAGGTGGTGGCGCCAGGTAGATTTCCTCGTTGCCGCGAGGAATTCGTCGCCCCACGTTGATTCCCCAGACGCCATCGCCACCGGCATCGTAGCGCAATTGTCCGAAGGGAATCGCAATCTCTGCTGTCCATCCTAGACTGTCGCGATTCGCACGTGACACCCACACCGCGTCCCAAGCGTCGTTACGACTCCGGCCTTCGTCGATGAGCAGAGCATCTCGCTGGGCACCAAGGGAATTTGTGCCGAAGTGATACCCACCGCGGCGATTGTTGTATGTGTCGAGGATGATGTCGATGGAGTCGTCTTCGAAGAGACGGTCATCTCGACGCATATGCGTGGCGATGATACGACCCGGTTCGGTGTCATAGTTGCGGATGCCGAAATACAGGTGGTCGTCGTCGAACAGGACACGGATCACCGTCCGCTGACTCGGGTCTCCTCCTTCAACCGGTTCTCGCTGGGTCAGTGTCGAGCAAGGCGGGGCACTCTCCCAGGCGGCATCTGTGAGGGCTCCATCAAGAACCAGTACGTCGGACGTGCGCACCGCCTGCAGATCGCCATGAGCGGGTGCAAACAGGGCGCTCACGAGGATCACCGCCAGAGTTTGGATGCGACCGATCTGGCGCGAAATGCTCGAACCGTCGCCTTGGTTCATTCTGAATCGGCTTCCCCAGACCAGCGTGGTAGTCGCCGACGACGCGCCGATTCCTGGGCATTGTAGCGACGCACGTACTGATCTCGCGCATCAAAGGCTGATTGCTGATCCCAGTGCGGTGTATCACCAATCTGCCAGGCTTCGTTGATGTGTCGCCGCCGTTGCTGACTGTCCAGTACTGCACGTCTGATGGCCACTGGATCCCAGTTGTCATGGACCGCCGCATGCATGGAGGCTGCCACGGCTGAAGTCATCGGATCATCGATACGATTCTCGACTTCATCTGGATCATCGGTCAAGTTGAAAAGTTGCGGTGCCTCCTCATGCACATAGACGTACTTCCAGCCGCCCCTGACAGCCATGCGCATGGGCTGAATCGCCCCCTCACTACAGTAGTCGCTGATGGCCAGGTCCTTTGCATGCGATTCATCGCCCTCAAGGATGGGGAGCAGACTGTCGCCGTCGAGTTCTGCAGCTACCTCTTCTCGATCGGGCAGCTTTGCCACATCGATGAATGTCGGTGCCAGGTCTACAAGACTCACCGTCTCCCCGTGTCTGGCACCCGAGATCACACCAGGACCTCTGGCTATGAGGGGGACTCGCGTCGATGCGTCGAAATAGGTGCGCTTGAACCACATGCCATGTTCGCCAAGCATCTCCCCATGGTCTGACGTGATCACGACGAGTGTGTCATCTGCCATCCCAAGTCGTTCGAGTTCGGCTGTAAGTCGACCCACCTGATGATCGAAATAGCTGACCATGCCGTAGTAGGCATGCCGTGCATTGCGAACCCACTCTTGTTGCGGTGGAAACACATCAATCATGTGATGGGTCTGCAGCCACTGATCGTAGGGGTGCATCTGCTCCAGGGGTCGTGGCCCGATCCGTGGCAGATCAATCTCTGCGTGATCGTAAAGATTCCACCACTGGGGCGTGATCGTGAAAGGATCATGGGGATGCGTGTAGGAAGCACACAGAAAGAAGGGACGCCCATCACTTGGCCGGCGCGCCAGATCACGCAGGGCTTCCAGCGCTCTGAAGCTGACTTCCTCGTCATAGTCGAGTTGCATACTCCAGTCACACAGCCCTGCTTCACCGAGTTGATCCACGGCGGTACCCGGGTTTGCATAGGCGCCCTGGTGCCAGTTGGGGGTCCAGGTGAAGCTGGAGGGATAAATCTCAGGCGTCAGTCGTCGTTCGAAGCCATGTAGCTGATCGGGACCGACGAAGTGCATCTTCCCCGACAGCATGGTTTCATACCCAGCACGGCGCAGATGATGAAGAAAGGTTGGTTGACTGGCTGCGAAGTCGGTGCCATTGTCCCAGGCACCGATCCTATCGATATGGCGTCCCGTGCACAGACTTGCTCGCGAGGGTCCACAGATCGGACTATTACAGTAAGCCGAGTCGAAGACCACACCCTCGGCGGCAAGGGCATCGATGTGCGGCGTGTTTACCAAGGGGTGACCGTAGGTCGCCCCCGTAGCCTGGGCCGAGAGCTGATCGGCCATGATGAACAGAATGTTTGGTGTGGCCATAGGATTCAAGACTAGCGTCCTGACACCGTCAGGGCCAGCCCACCCATCCAATACCCGGTCTCAGGCCGTCCACCCAAGGAAGAGTCGATAGTGGAAACCATCCAGGATCTACAGCAGTTGCGCTCGATCGTTGGCGAGCCATCGGAGATGACGCAGAACAAGATGTACGACCACCTGAATGAGCAGGCGACGGATTTCATCACCCGCTCTCCTTTCCTGGTCCTTTCCACAGTGGATGCCGATGGCATGCCCACATCCAGCCCCAAAGGGGATATCCCTGGGTTCGTGTATCAGGAAGATGCCCACACCCTCTACATGCCCGAGCGCCGCGGCAACAAACTCGTCGTCTCCTATCAGAACATCCTGGCGACGCAGAAAGTGGGTCTCATCTTTCTGTTGCCACGCTGCAGTGAAACGCTGCGTGTAAGTGGTCGCGCCGAGCTTGTGATGGATGAAGAGTTGTGCCAGAAACTGGATTCCCGCGGGCCGGCGATCCTGCTGCTGAAGGTGACGGTGACGGAGGCCTATTTTCACTGCGGCAAGGCATTCATCCGCAGCAATCTGTGGAGCCCGGAGCACTGGCCAGAGGAGTCTCGTGTCTCCTTCGGCCGCGAAATCGGCAACCAGATCGGTAAGGGGTCAGATTTCGTCGAGGATCTCGATGCCCAGGTCCTCGAACGCTACAAGGACTCGCTCTAGGGTCGACCAGCGCGCTTCATCCTGACCTGGACACTCCACAGATCTAGACCCGCCAGAAATGCGATTCCTCGGACACCTGATACTCCACCTTCATCTGTGGTGTGGGTATCACGATCTGGTTCTGAAAAAGGGAGTCGACGCCGGCAACAACCATGCCCGACGTGAGCAGGGTCCGCTCTACCGGATAGTTGGCTCGCTCGTTGATGACCAGATCTTCGATGTGGCGCGTCAGAGGGTTGAAGAAGTCTGCCGTCGTGGAGCCTCGACGCGGCATGGGCAGATACATCTGGCAGGAGATGATCTCACCCGTATCCGATCGGTGGCCAGCGTAGTTGAAGTCGCGGATGCCCGTGAGGAACATGGCCGTGCGAAAGCCGTCCCTGTGCTCGATGAAGTATGCCGTGATCTTATCGAAGACACTTTGCGCCCAGTCCAGTGTGACTGGATGAGAAGGAAAGCCTCCAGCTAGCGGCAGATTATGGCTTCGTGTCAGGGCTGAGACGAAGAGCTCGCGTGTCGTCTGACACTCCTCACTGCGCAGCCGTGCCCAGACACTGTCACCACGCAGAGCCTGCACCTGCGTGATCCCCACCTCACCACCCTGCCGGCGCTCAGACATGCACTGCGCCGTCTCGAGGGCGTGAATGTCGTAGCTGTCGACGCCACCGTAGGCGACACAGACACTCTCCGTCAGGGGCGCACCATAGGGCATGTCGATGGACGGTAGACGCCACGTAACCGGCAAAGACGAACCTGCAAGGAAGGGAAAGCCGAGGCGTTCGGAGTCAGCGACCATCTCGGCGCATTCGTCCCACGTCGTCGACAGATGTTTGTCGTTGAAGACGGGCACCGAGCGCCCTGACGCCTCGAAGACCTTCACCACCTCCTTGAACCAGTCGTAGCGCGGATAGCGGGTCTGTCCCTTGTCATTGCGTGGATACGTCCCGTGCTCAGCGATAATGACCACTCCATCTACTGCCAGTGTCGATCCTCCCAGACACAGCGCCTCGGCGATCGTCGGATACAACTTGAGTCCGTGACGATTGACTCGGTCGTGCGTCAGATCTCCTTCGTCGGGAAACTGATCGATGTAGACGGAGGCGACGTCAACGCGCGGGTCGAGCCATTGTCCGCCCCATGCCTGCCCTGCCGTAAGTCGATCGAGAAAATGCTGCGAATGGGAATACTGCCGAACGACGGAGCCGAGGAAGGCGATCCGTTTGCGTTGGCCCACTGCGCGACCGGGGATACCGGTCAGCATCAAACCCGCACTAGCGGCGAGAAACTGGCGACGAGAAACCATGGCGTGCCTACTCCCGATTCTTAAGGGGTCGGAGATTGAGATGGCGTGGGTGGCTGCGATGTGCCAGGATGCCGACGCGCGTCGGCTCCGAACAAGAACGACAACAGCGTAAAACGCTTGCCTACTGTCACAGGTATGACCTCATGCAACATGGAACAGGCGAAAATCAAGGCCTCACCCGCCGCCGGTCGATAGCGCGCGTCACCGAACTCCGGGAAGCGCAATTCACCACCTTCGTACTCACTGTTGAGATTCAGCGTCATAGCGAAGCGTCGGTGCGCTGTAGCGGGACTCAGATTGTCGCGGTGCGCATGAAAAAAGCCACTCGCCATCGAATCATAGCAGGAAATCTTGAATCCTTCGAAGCGGTCTGCGTTGAAGCCGAAGATGCGACGCACTTCGGGGATCACCCGGCGGCCGACACTCTGTGTCAGTATGCGCATCAAGTCGGCATCTTCCACAACGTGGTCGGCGCGACGTTTTGCCTCCGCTTCGATGACTTCCCGTCGTGTGGCATCTACCGATTGCTCGACACCCGTCTCCGCATGAGACCGATCCCACACTTGTTGCAGATGCGTGCAGATTTCTGGCTCGAGGACTCGCGGCACAAACATCACGGGCGCCTGAGCTGTAATCGTATTTGACGTGGTCGCAGGCAGGTGCTGCAGGGCCTGCTCGATGACTTGCGCTGGCTGATCGTCTGTGAGGGCCACGGTGGTGAGGACGCGCAGATTTCGGTCGAGTAGGACGGCGTGAGCCGATGCATCGGCGGGCAACCGGAAAGCGCCTCGGGCGACGCCATCATCAAGGAAATGATCAACATCTTGGAGAGGAAGGGGTTTCTTGAATTCCTCGGGCGTGATGACATGCACGCTGGCAATCTGTGTCAGCTGACGAACCGTGGCGAGGTCAGACTCACTGAGGGTCTGAGCAAAAATCAAAACCGCCGGACGGCCTCCAGCGCGAGCATAGAATCGCGTCTCTTTGCCGTCGATGACGGGCGCAACGAAGTCCGGCGCTCGCTCTCCCGAGCCCAAGCCGATGACATGGCTCGTCATTGAGTCAGATCCTTCTGGAATGATCTGTCCGCTGCACGCCCTTGAACGAAGGTGCTATCCCAATCGTAGACCGTCGGAAAGTCGATCGCTTCTCGCAGATTGTGGGTTTGCATCGACAGCGTCTTCCCATCGACCTCGAAGAGTTTGAACTCGAAGGGTGTCTCGACGAAAGAACTAACCGTGACATACTGCGTTGAGTGCACGGACTTGCTCATATTCGCATGACTGTGACCACCCAGGACGCAGGCAACACCGTGTGTTTGTGCCAGTGTGCTCATCACTTCGGTGAAGAGTGCGGAGGGTTCGTGGAATGGTTCGCTCAGACCGGTTTGCGCCGGCGAGATGGCGTAAACGGGACTGTGCGTGAGAATCAGTTGGGTCGAGTTTGATCTGACGGCGAGTCTTTCTTCGAGGGCTTCAGTCTGCTCAGGCAAGAAGTGTGGATCCTGAGTTTCATCCCAAAGGAAAGGTGTTTCGCCATGCTGATTGGGAATGACATGGATCGCACAGTCAGCCGCGTCGATACCATAGCCTGCAGGGCCCCCCGGAAACAGTTGTGGCGCCAGACGCTCCCACTGATCGAGACTTCCAGCAGCTGTAAGGTCGTGATTTCCGAGACACAGGTAGACAGGAACGGGTAGGTCGAAGAGGGCTGCCCCTGCCTGGATGGCAGCATCGCTGGTCGCGTGAATCAAGTCGCCCCCATGGAGGACGAAGTCGATCGGACCCGCTTGTGCCATCCAGGATCGTAGCGCCTCCAGCAATTCAGGCAGGCGCTCATCATATTTCGGTTGCAGATGATATCCGGATTCGCCGGCACCCCAGTGCGTGTCGGAGAGATAGATGAATCTTGTCATCCATTGCCTGCAGATCTTGCTGGTGTACAGTATCGATTGAGTTTCATTGTCGTAATACTCCGGAAAGTGCTCATGAAGATCAATGTCATCCCGTGGCAGCGAGATCCGACCAATCCGGTTCTGCCACCAGATCCGTCAAGTTCCTTCGATTCCACTCGCTGCATGAATCCCTGGGCGATCCGGGTAGGCGATGAACTTCGTCTGTATTACTCAGGTGGTGACAGGGACGGCCACCAGCGTATCTGCCTGGCGACGGCCCCCATCGACAGACCCACCGGATTCACCCGCCGTGGTGTCGTCCTCGACCTGGGCGACGCTGGACACTTTGACAGCACCTGGTGTGTATTGCCCATGGTGGTCCGCTTTGGGGATCGCTGGCATCTCTACTACTCCGGCAAAGATGACAGTCCTCGAGGCCTGCAGTCGTTCTGGGGCATCGGCCTGGCCACCAGTGACGATGGACTGCACTTCGAGCGTCTTTCCACCTTCCCCATTATCACAGGCGATCAAACGCCGCAGTTTCCCGACAACCGTGGCATTGCCGGTGGTGGCACGATCCTGCAGGAGCTCAGACTCGACGGCTCAACACACTATCGGCTGTACTACACCTTGGCGACGGGAGCACCTGACAGCAACGATATCCGTGTTGATCAGGAGAAGCACTGTGCCGTCTGCCATTCGACGGATGGCCTGCGCTGGACGGACCATCGCGTCGTGCTCAGTCCAAGGGCGAGCGTGACCACCGAGGACGCCGCCGTCGCGGCCCCGTGGGTCTGGCGGGACGGCGATCTCTACCGAATGATGTATTGTGGGATCGGCACACGCTGGGGGTATTACTCGATGTCAGAAGCGGTCAGTACCGATGGCTATACGTGGGATCGCGGCGAAGGCGACGAGAATCTGGCCCTGACACCGAATCCTGCGTCCGCGTGGGAATCGCAGATGGTCGAGTATCCATCGATTGTCGATGAAGGCGATCAACTGCGGCTGTTTTATTGTGGCAATGGCTACGGTATGACGGGAATCGGCACAGCGACGACTAGCGTGCCGTTGCCGGGCGCTTGAACACCGGCGCTGCTTCCTCTGATTCCGACTTTTCGTAACGATACCCACCGACATTGAACTTCGACAAATGAGCGGGTGTCGTGATCTTCTTGTCCACGATCCAGCGAGCCATGAGCCCGCGCGCGTATTTGGCGAACATACCCATCGCCCGGAACTCACCCTTCACCTCGTCCTTGAAGACAGGGTGTACCACGGGACAGGGCAACTCCTTTTCGCGCACAGAGCGATAGTATTCCTTGCTCGCCAGATTGCAGATCCAATCTGGCTGCTCCTCGGCCAACGCCTCGGTGATAGCCGATCCCCAGAACTGATACAGATCCTTGCCTTGGCGCGTCTTGAGACGTGTCCCCATCTCAAGTCTGTAGGGCAACATCAGATCATATGGCCTCAGCACCCCATAGAGTCCTGAGAGCATACGGATACGCTGCTGCGCCATCTTGCGCTGAGGCGCCGTCATCGACGTCGCATCCAGCCCCTGATACACGTCTCCCGTGAAGGCCCACATGGCCTGCTTCACTGGTAGAGGTCCTGCTTGTGACCGTGACTTTGCGACCGGTGTTCTGATCAGGTCTGCATCAAAACTCTGGAATCGATTGTAATTCAGCTCAGCCAGGCGACTACTCAGATCCATCAGCTTCACCAGATCAGAGGTCTTCTTGCGTCTGAGCGTCGTGACGAGACTCGCTGTCTGCTCATCCAGGAAACGCGGCACATCGCCCGTCTTTACGGGGGCCGGTGTTTCAAAATCGAGAGACTTGGCAGGGGATAGCAAAATCAGCATGGTGCGAACTCTCCGTGTTCGTTCAAGTGGGGCGTTTGTTCCACTACCACTCGGCGCTGAGGGTGCGGACGTCCTCGTATCCTTCATGCAGACCGGCCCCATCACCACTCACATAATACACAGGGAGGGACTCATGGTCGCCATACTTGTGCAGCTTAAGGTCAACTCTCGTCGTCTGCGCATTGCCATACCGGATGGTATACCCCGCACGGCGGCGCGCACTGTGGTTCGGTGCGCTGCCATGAACCAGATGAGAATCGTGGATCGAGA
>JABJJN010000061.1 GCA_018660835.1 Gemmatimonadota bacterium
CGTTGGGGGCCACTTGGTCCTGTGCCTGTGCGCCGTCGGACTCGGCGACTTCGTCGCTCGCGCTTTTGCACGGTAGAGGATTTATGCGTCAACGACATATTCTCAGCAGCCTCCTGGGAGCCGTCGTCGTTCTATCTCTGGCGACGCAGACGCACAGCGATGGGACCGCTGATGCGGCGCTGTTGCGAATCGCCTTCGGATCATGCAGTAAACACAATGCCGCTCAACCCCTGTGGGAGCCGATTGTCGCCGCAGATCCGGATCTGTGGATCTGGACAGGAGACATCGTGTATGCCGACACAGAGGATATGGATCTCATGCGCGCGATCTATTCGCTGCAAGCAGCGAGGCCTGATTATGCTCGCCTCGTAGCCACCTGTCCGGTGATCGGCACCTGGGACGATCATGACTATGGCGTCAACAATGGCGGTCTTGAGTATCCGCAGCGTCGGCGTAGCCAACAATTGCTATTGGATTTCCTTGACGTCGACGACGACGATCCGCGGCGCCAGCGGGCCGGTGTCTATCGCAGCCACGTCTATGGTCCTCCCGGACAGCGGGTGAAGGTCATCCTCCTCGATACACGCTACCACCGGCAGGAGCCGGCAGCAGACACAGAGATTCTGGGAGCCCGGCAGCGCGCGTGGCTCGAGGCGGAACTGGCCCGCAGCGATGCCCAGGTGCATCTCATCGTCTCCAGTATTCAAGTCATTGCAGAAGAACACGAATACGAGAAATGGGCAAACTTTCCCCGCGCCCGTCAGCAGCTCTTCGCCTTGATCCGTCGTACAGGGGCGCAGGGCGTTGTCTTTATCAGTGGTGATCGTCACATCGCCGAGATTTCCCGCCTTGATACCGACACCGCCGGCTACCCCCTCTACGACATCACGTCCAGCGGCATGACACACAGCTGGCGCAGCTTTCGCGGTGAACCCAATCGTCATCGTCTCGGCGAGGTGTATCACGATCTCCACTTTGGACTCATCGAATTTGACTGGTCCGTCAGCCCACCCATGCTGGAGATGCAGATCCGCGATCAACACAATGAGATTCAGCTGCGGCAGCGTGTCTCCCTTTCTGTGTTGGCGCCACACTGATGTCTGACCTGGCCACTGTTCGTGCTGCACTGCACTCGCGCCCCCCTCGCCTCGCTCAACAGGACGACACCCCGCGAGCCAGCGTGGCAGCCATCTTTCATGAGACGAAGGATGATCCTCAGATTACGGATCTTGGAAACCTTGATAACGTGCGCTTGCTGTTTATCGAGCGTGCCACACGCGACGGTGATCCGTGGTCGGGGGATCTCGCGTTTCCAGGGGGACGGGTCGAACCTGAGGATACGGATATCCACCATACCGCAGAGCGCGAAACGCAGGAAGAAATCGGCTGGACCCTCGCCCCCACTGAGCGCCTCGGCCGGCTGGATGATATGACGGGCAGTGTCATTCCTATCACGGTGGCAGCTTGCGTCTATGCGACACAGCAGGTCCAAACACCGACATTGTCGACAGAGGTTGTCGACGTCTTCTGGACACCCGTCGCCGATCTGATAGATCCACAGCGGCGTGTCGTACACACGCTGCAAGGCCGCTCAGAAGAGCGGCAATTTCCCGCCTTGGATGTGTTGGGGCCGGGACGTCCCTTGCTTTGGGGCGTCACCTATCGCTTCGTCACTGACTTGATGCGGTTCTTCGGACACGAACTGCCCACGTAAGGAGCCTTGCCCATGGCCGCTGTTCTGGCACTTGGTCAGCGACGCGAAATGTTTGTCGACAATCTGCTCATCGATCGTCTCGATGGTGCACAGCAGCGTCTTCAGCCACCTGAATTGCGCGGTTATGTACTCGTTGCGCAACCACCACACGAGAATGCTTGTACGGCCTGCTACAATCTCATCGACGACCATGATGGTGGCTTGTTTCTCTACTACCGCGGCTACTATCCCATCGGCGCCGAAGCGGCAGACCATCGACAGGAGCAGACGTGCAATGTGGCGCTCAGCTATGATGGGGTGCACTTCCACAGACCGAATCTCGACCTGTTTGAGGGCTCTACAGAGGGCAAACCCGGCGTTGCACCGAATACGGTCTGGCAAGGCGTGGAAGCACATAACTTCTGCGCCCTCGTGGACGACAATCCCAACATAGATCCGCAGACACGCTTCAAGGCCGTCGGCGGTGGGGCTCGCGACAGCCTCTTTGGTTTCACTTCGGCAGATGGATTGCATTGGAATCGATTGCAGGAGGAGCCCCTGCAGATTTCCGGTGCCTTTGATTCGGTGAACGTGCCCATGTGGGATGCGGTTGCCGGCAAGTATCGCCTGTTCAGTCGCTATTTCGAAGAGATCGACGGTGAACGGGTACGTGCCATTCAAAGCTGCACATCTGATGACTTCGTGAACTGGACCGATCCGGTGCCGCATCGATACGCCGATGATGTGCCACTGGAACAGTTCTATACCAATGCCACCGTCCCGTGCCCCGGTGCTGAGCACATTCTGCTGTCTTTTCCGATGCGCTTTCTACCGCAGCGGACGCTCGACACACACGGCATGGACTATCCCGGCGATGGTGTGTCCGACGCCGTCTTCATGAGTAGTCGTGATGGTGTTCATTGGGATCGCACCTTCCGTCAGGCATGGCTTCGTCCTGGACGCGATACGCGCAATTGGACGCACCGAAATCAGACAACCGCCGTGGGCATCATCGTGACGGGAGACGACGAGTGGTCGATGTATGTGTCCCAACACTACGGTTGGAATGACAATCGTCTGCGCCGAGTCACCGTGCGACCCTGGGGTTTTGCTTCGATTAGTGCAGATGTACATGGTGAAGCTCTGACGCCTCCCGTGACCTTCGATGGCAGGCAACTCTTTCTGAACTACTCGACCTCCGCTGCTGGCTCTGTTCGCGTAGAGATTCAGGACGGCGAAGGAACGCCGATCCCAGGCTTTGCTCTCGATGATGCGCAGCACATGTATGGCGACGAAATCGACGATGCTGCCCGCTGGTCAGCGGGGACAGACGTGTCAACCTTGGCGGGTAAGACGATTCGCCTGCGCTTCGTGCTGGAGGATGCCGATCTGTTCAGTCTGCGTTTCGGCTGAATATTCGGGTGAGTGAGCCCTATCGCCCACTCGGCGAAACGCCATTGTTTCATGGCACCTTCGTTGAGCGCCCCAATCGCTTCATCATGCGCTGCCGTGTGCCGCGACACGGCACAGTGGAAGCCTTCGTCGCCAATCCAGGGCGCATGGATGAGTTGCTTTTCCCCGGTGTCACGCCCGTCATCCTGACACGTGTCCCCGACCATATCGAGCGACGCACGCGCTGGACGTGCGTTGCTTGTGAGACGCCCGATGGCGAACCGCTCTTCCTCGACACGCACCGAACCAACGACGTCGCCGCGCATCTGATCGACCAGGGCCTTGTTGCGGATTTGAAGGGCTGGCGCGTCGACCGACGCGAGGTCCGTGTCGGTCACAGTCGTTTCGATCTGCAGTTGGCACGTGGCCGAAGACGACTTCTCGTTGAAGTGAAATCCTGCACACTCCTTGGCGGCAAAGACGTCGCCATGTTCCCCGATGCCGTCACCGAGCGCGGTCGCCGTCACCTTGAAGAACTCGCCCAGCTCGATACTGGTGACGAACGACCCGTAGTCCTGTTTGTCGTTCACAGTTCGCGAATTCGCTGGTTCATGCCAGACTATCACACGGATCTCGCCTTCTCCCGAACCTTTCTCAGCATTCGAGATCGACTTCGCGTCCTGCCCGTCAGTGTTGGCTGGAGCCGTGACCTGGCTTTGGCGCCGACGGGGACGCCCGTGCGGATTCCGTGGGAATTCCTTGAGGAGCAGATTCAGGACACGGGGGCGTATCTGCTATTGTTACATCTGCAGCAGGCCCACACGGTCTCCATCGGTCAGCTTGGCGAACATCGTTTTGCCGCAGGTTTCTATATCTATGTGGGCTCTGCCATGGCCAACCTTACCAAACGCGTCGAGCGACATTTGCGACGTCGCAAGCGCCTGCACTGGCATATCGACTATCTCAGGCAGGTAGCTGATGACATCACCGCCTTACCCATCAGGGCATCCGAGCGACAGGAGTGCGATCTGGCTCAGGCGATGTCTCAGTACGCATCGACCGCACTCGACGGATTCGGTTCCTCTGACTGCAACTGCGGTAGCCATCTCTTCTTTCGTGCCGATGCCCCTCTCAATGACGTCAGCTTTCACAGACTGCTGCAGCGATTCCGCATGCGGTCCCCTGACGAAGCCATTTGAACAGATCGGCACGTAGACAACTGCATCGTCGGCGTTTATACTGACCAGCACTCCTGATGGCGGCATCAACCCTGGTCGGTGTCAGAGGACTCCCTCAACGAAAGCGCCCCTCCCCGGGCGCCCACACCACAGCCGCAATTGTCGGGCAGCCCACATGTCCAAGGCCCAATCGGATGGACTGGCTCGTGTCCAGTCTGAAAGCCGTATTCCTGCCAGCACCTGGCGCGATTGGTGTAATCGGCTCGAGCTCGATCCGTATCTTGCGGTAGAGGTGTGGGACGAGGTCTGCAACCCTATGCGAACCGCATCGGGTAAGGCACCTGATCTGACCTTCATTCTGCAGCTTCGTGCCGCCCGACCTGACCACTACATCGACGATTTTCGTGACGAGTTGCCAGCGATCCTGCTCACATCCACCTTGCTGGATGTGCTGGGAGAAGATGACTTCGCCGGAGGTCGTGGCAAGGCAGCATTGCTGCGTCTCTATCGCTACATCGCCGGCAATGGAGGCGATGTGGTGACGCGTCCCTACCTGGTACACGTCTGCTGCCTGCTGTTGTTGCCATCCATCTTACCTGGAGAATTCACCTTCCGCCGCCTTGTGCGTTCGATCTGCGACGGCAAGGTCACCCTCGAGGATCTGCTGATTCTGGCACGCAAGAAGCTACCCAACCATGTGGCAGAGGAGGAGGTTGTCGCTTGCTTCGATGCTGCCATGGCGCTGCTACGACCAACGGCAGCCCTGCAGCGACAGGAGTCTCCAGACGAAGATGAGGATGAGGATGAGGATGAGGATGAGGAATATGATGTCGCAGTCGAGGTAGACGATGATGAGGAAGACGATGAGGACGAAGAAGAAGAAGATGGCGAGGAGGATGAAGATGAGGAGATGGGAGACGCCATCGAAGAGGACCAAGCGGCTGATGAAGAGGACGACGACGAGCCGGTAGACGACGGACCTGAGGCAGAGTTTGTGTCTCGATTCCGTGACGCTCTCTCCATCGTCAGAGATTCTGAGGATCGGCTCACGGAAGAACTGACGACGGTTCTCGATCGTTTCGATCCATTCCATGTGAGGATTCCCTCCATGGAAGAGGCCCAACGTATCGCGGCGCGCATGGAAGTTGGACGCGCTGCCGCTCAGCGTCAGAAATCGGGCAGCCGACCCGTCCTGTCTGCCCCGACGGGTGGCGTGAAGGCGAGTGGTGGGCGCTCGGGCGGTGGTGGCGGCGGTGGCGGCGGAAACAGATCGAGCAGCATCAGCGTAAGCGTTCCCTCTGGCTCACCGAGTGGGTCCGGCAGTAGTGCAGGCGGCGCTGGAATTGCCGGCTCTGGCAGCGGCACCTCCCGATCCGTGGCGCGAGACAGCAGTGGCAGTGCTGCTGCGGACCCAGGTGGAACGGGGTCTGACGTAACCGCACAGAACGGGACCGCGGCAGCCAGCAGCAGCCAGTCGAACAGCGATGAAGTGGCCGGTGGCGACGCAGCCTCTGGCGAGACGAGCGGCGAGGGGGCGAAATCATCGGGCGTAACGCCAGTGATGAAAGAAGACGGCCGTGTCGCAGTACCGCGGTTGCATCGGGACCAACTCAATCCGGTCGTGAAAGCCGTCAGCGCTTGCCTGGCTCAGCTTCCAGGTGTTGAACCTCTTGCGTGGCAGATGTTTACCGAGCCAACAGAAGACCTTGAAGATCCGATTGCTCTCGCCGAGGCGCTGAATCAAGAAGGTTCCACAGCACATCAAGCGCTCAACCTTCTGCGTGTCGCTGCCCAGCAGCAGATGTTGAAACCCCTGCTCTCTCTTCCCGCCGATACGCGTCTCAAAGAGCGTCGCTTCGAATTGGAAGCACAGGCATGGATCAATGCGATGACCAACTATCGAAGGGAATTGGAGCCAGATTCTCGTCAGTTGATTCCCCTGCCGAAGATGTTAGACCATGCTGCTGCCGCCCTGCTGCGTTTCGAGGCGCTACGCGCCGCTGTGTTGTTGGTGGAAGAGGCGGAGGATGTGGACCTCATCACAGCAGAGATGGTGAGTGAGGCCTACGAAAGTTTCATTGGCGATGTCAGTTATCTGGCCGACCGCGACCTGCTTGAGCAAGTTCGTCCCAAGGCCGATGCAGATGCCGCCGTCGTACTGGAAGCCGTCGCCGCCGCCGCCTTCATCGACCGCGTCAGCGCCACCAGTCTGCTTTGGATCGAGGATCTGATCAGCAGTGAGGCGTGCGAATCCGTCGACACAGCCGAAGCGGCCGTGAAAGACTCCGCTCTGGAGATCGTCGATGCCGTCGCCGCTGAAGAGCAGACGCCGATTGCCGAAGACCTGCTCGAAGACGCACTGCTGGGTGGAATCGTCGAAGCCCTGCGACAGCATGTATTACACACCGCCGCGCCTCTGTTGGCACCCAAACACAAGCCCGAAGAGACGCTGCGCCGACTCGATGTCGCTGTGCGCCGTGAATTGCGCGCCTTCGTGCGGATGGAACCGCGACGCGAACGGCACGAAAAGAATCCGAAGGTTGCCCTGCCCGTGACCTCTCTCGAGCGCCTCACGGGCAATCCCGAACTCGGTCATCTGTTCATCCGCCTCAGCGTCGATGGCAAGATGCTGTTTCTCGAGGACTACGAGGATGGCAACCACATTGACGTGTTCGAACTGCACAAGAACATGAAACGAACGATGCATGCCCGCGCCAAAGAGCGTGCCCGCACCGGCGACACGGGTGAATTGCAGACCGGCTCCAGTTACCTGACCTCCCTTGGGCGCACAGACAAGCCCTTTGCACAAACAGAGGCGGAGATCAAGAATTCCTTTGTGCGCAACGAAGAGGGCGAGCCCATGGTCTTCCCGATCTTTTGACAGATCCGTCGCCCTGTGACTGAATCCCCGACGCAGCAGCCAAACGAGCCACTGAAAGCCGGTGAGCTCCGTCGCGGTCAGGCTGCGCTGATTCGCTACGTTGCGGCGGGTGCCGCCAACAATGCCCTCGTTGGCTCAACGGGGGCTCTTTTCTTGCTCAGTCTCGGTGCCACGCCCTTCCACCTGGGAATGCTGGCAACCTTCATGCAGCTCGACAAAATCGGGCGTCTTGGGGGTGCGGAACTCATGCGCCACACGGGCAAGGGTGGCATCATGCTGTGGGGTCGTCTGCTGGCTGCCCCCGTCACAGCGGGACTCGCGCTGGCGGCGGCTCTCGGCATCGCCGGCGAGGCAGCGATCTGGGCGACGATTCTCGTCCTCGCTCTGCGCGGCGCCTTACAGCAGATCGGCAATGCCGCCTGGTGGCCGCTGATTCGTGATGTCACGAGTGCTGGTTCATTGGGAGAGTTCCTCGGTCGCATGCGGTCGTTTCAACGTCTGTTGGAACTGGCCCTTCCCATTGCCGTTGGCAGCTGGCTCGGCGAACGCCCGGAACCCACGCGCTTTGCCCCACTCTTCGGCATGGGGGTCATCGTGCTGCTTCTCGCCGCATGGTGGATTCGGTCCATACCGGAGCGGCCCATGCCACCGACACAGATCAGTCTCTGGCGACGGGTTCGACAAGTCGTCGCTGTGCCCGCCATTCGGCAATTCTGCCTGTATCTCGGGATCCGCGTCTTCCTTCACAGTGCCAGCTTCCCCTTCTGGGTCATCGTCCTCACAGAACGTGGCATGCCTGTGTCACAATTCGTCTGGATGACCTCCTTCCTCGCCGTAGGACAGTTGGCAACCCTCTGGTTCTGGGGCCAACTCGTCGATCGACGCGGGCCACGCCTGGCTTTGCGTCTACCCCTGGTGAGTATTGTTCTGCTCGCCGCCATGTGGCTCTGGTTACCGGATGGTTCCTGGTCGCTGCTCATTTGGGCGGCGATTTTGCACCTGGCCTGGGGAGCGCTGGAGGCGGGCCTGCAGATGGGCCAGTCACGCGTCATGGTCGATGCCGTGCCAGACGACTTACAAGGTGAGGGTTTCGCCGTCGTGATCTATGCCTCCGCCATCGGCGGCGCCCTGGGTGGATTGTTCGGCGGACTCGCCTTTGAGCATGTTGCTACCCTCGGTATCGACCATGCCGATTACATGGCCCTCCTGCAGGTAATGACGATTCTGCCCCTTTTTCTCTGCCTCCGTTTCACGCGACGAATACCTAAAAGCAGCTGATTCCTCTGAGGAAGTTGTCCGTAAGTGATGATTTTACAACTTCTTGACGTGATTCAGGACACGCTGCGAGCGTGAGGCCCGTCACGGCCGCCCACAGCGTTCCTGTCGATCCTAGGGATACGATCTATGCCTCATCTATTCCTCGCGTCGGAGTCGATCACTTGTCTGGACCGCTGCCATTCTATCTCGCTCTTGCTATGCTGGCCGCTGTTGTGGTGGCCAAGATCGTGACGATGGAGATGTTGCGTTCGCACCAGCGACGTCTGGCGAGCGTCTATGAGCTACGGGACGTAGCCCTGGCCAACCTTCGAGCTGTGACGCGGGTGCGCAAACGTCACGAGTTTCAGCGCAAGAATAGCGAACGCCTGAAACACAAGGCCAACCTCCGTATCGGTCGTTTCAAAGAAGAGTTGGAGTTGATGGACTTCGAGCACTCGAGCCGCCAGGCTCACTTCGACGTGCTAACAAGCCATGTAGTAGAGCGCTAGCGCCCGGCCCATGCAATCCCTGACCAGCCATGTGGTGGAGCGCTAGTCAGCGGTCCTGCGTTTTGCCGTCCTGGCCGATGATGCGATAGACACGATTGCGTGTCGTACCCAGCAAACGCGTCGCCGCCGACACGTTGCCATCGCACTGTGCCAGGGCCTGCTCGATCACCCAGCGTTCAGCTGCGGCAACCGCCTCGTCGAGGTCAAGAGGCAACGCGAGGTTGGATCCACCGGGTCCATTACCAGCCATCCCGTTACCACCGGACCCGTGGGTTCCCGTCGGTGGGAAACGAAGATGGTCCGCCTCGATCACATCGCCGTCCCCCAACTCCAGCAGGGCCCGCTCCAACAGATTCCTCAATTCCCGCACATTGCCTGGAAATGCGTAGCCGCGTAGTGCACATGTCGCTGCTGCGCTCAAAGTCGGCGTCGGACGCCCCATCTGCACTGCCAGCATCTGCGCAAAGTGATCGGCGAGGAGAGGAATATCATCGGGACGTTCGCGCAATGGCGGTGACGTCACTGTGAACCGAGCGAGACGGTAGTACAGATCCTGGCGAAAACGGCCATCTTGAATTCGCTGCTCCAGTTCAACATTCGTCGCCGCCACAACGCGTACGTCGACCTTGCGTCCCTCCGTCGCCCCCACGCGTATGACCTCTCCATCTTCAAGCACACGCAGCAACTTCGGTTGCAATTCCAGCGGCATCTCGCCGATCTCATCGAGAAACAGCGTGCCTTCGTGGGCCGCCTCAAAGACACCGGCGCGATCTGCATCGGCACCGGTGAAGGCCCCCTTGCGATGGCCAAAGAGTAGTGACTCTGCCAGTTCTCGTGGAAGGGCGGCACAGTTCAACGGCACGAAAGGTCCATCCTTGCGTGGCCCGGAAGAGTGAATAGCGCGTGCGATCAACTCCTTGCCGGTGCCACTCTCACCACTGATGAGCACACTCGTCGTCGGATTGCCCTGCACGAGCTGGATCTCGGTGAAGATCCGCTGCATCGTCGCACTCTTGCCGACAAAACCGTCGATATCCCACTGCTGTTGCTCGCGCGCCGACATGACCGACAGACGGCCATCGAGCCGCTCGCGCTCATCGATTTCACGGCGCAGTTCATCGTTGCGCTCACGCAGTTCACGTGCCAATTGATGCATGCGCACATGACTCTCGACCCGCTTGAGGACCTCCGCCTCCTGAAAGGGTTTGATCACATAGTCCACGGCACCGAGTTCGAAGCCGAGAACGATGTCCTCGTGCAGATCGCGCGCCGTGCAGAAGATGACGGGGATGTCCGCCGTCACAGCATCGGCTTTGAGACGACGGCAAACCTCGTGACCGTCCATCTCAGGCATGGTCACATCCAGCAGAATCAGATCGGGAAGAGCGCGAGCGGCATTGCGCAGCGCCACCTCCCCGTTCGGAGCCAGCAGTACCTGGTAACCCTCGCGCTCGAGCACATGGCGCAGCACATCGAGATTGGCCGGCTGATCATCGACGAGCAGAATCTTTGCGGACTCAGACATGGGTCTTGATCTGCTCCATAAGGGTGAGAATACCGTCCATGTCCTGCTGCTGACTCATATCGCGCAGGCGCCGAGCCAATCGCTGTTGAGGTTCATCCATCTTTTCCAACTCGCGACAGAAGCCTTCGATTTCCGTGACCGAGTAGAGTTCAGCCGCTTCGGCGATCTTCGCCGCCACATCATTAGGAAGTGAAACATCGGCAAGATCCCCTTCAACGACTTCAATGGCGTCGGGCACGGTTGCCACGGACTCGAACTCGATGCCGAGTTGCTCTGCCAGGGCCGAGCAGACCCGCTCGAAGCGAAAGGGCTTGTCGATAAAGTCATCGAAACCGGACTCAAGAAATTTCTGACGCTCGTGGGCGAGTACCGATGCCGAGATGGCGATCGCCTTCACTTCGTTGAAGTCTTCCATCTGACGCAGATGACGCACTGCCTCGAGCCCATCCATGACGGGCATGCGCACATCAAAGAACACGATATCCGGCTTGTCCTCCTGCAGCGCATCGAGGGCTTCACGACCATTTGTCGCCGTGGCTACTTCGGCGCCAATGCCCAGAAGCATGGTGGCGAGAATGTCGCGATTCTCACGCACGTCATCGGCGAGCAGAACTTTCACGTGATGCCCCGGCGCCATGCGTCTGACGCCTGCAAAAGCATCCGTATCGTCGGCGCGCAGCACATCCGTCGCTGGCGCCAGATCAACTTCGAACCAGAAGGTGGAGCCCTCTGCCGGTGTGGACTCGACCTGCAGCTGTGAACCCATCAATTCAAGATGCCGCTGTGTGATCGCCAATCCGAGACCGGTACCTCCCTTCTCGTGGCCCGCCGCGCCCTGCTGAAAGGGTTGGAAGATGGCAGAGCGCTCCTGAGCAGTCATGCCAGGCCCTGTATCCTGAATCGAAATCCGATAACGATGTGCCGTCTTACCATTGCCGCTGACAACGTCGCGGGTCGTGCTGTCGACGGTCTCAAAGCGCAGTGTGACGCTACCCGC
>JABJJN010000062.1 GCA_018660835.1 Gemmatimonadota bacterium
AGCCAGCAGGGCCGCCGCATCGGCAGGACTGATTCCTGAAGTGAGTTGCTCGACGTCGTGATCTGCTTGTGGATCGTAGAAGGGATTCACTAGGCGCACACACAAACAACTGAGTCCATGCTGAGATGAATACACACGCGCCAGTGCCTCTCCCCAGCACTTGGTTGCGCCATACACATTCGTCGGAAACACGGGCTCTTCTACACCAATTTCGCCCTCATCCCAGTAGCCGAGCACCGCATCGACGCTGCTGGCGAACACGAGACGACGGCAGCCTGCTCGGCGCGCCGCTTCAAAAGCGTTGTACGCTCCAATCACATTCAACTGCAGCAAAGCGTCGTAGAAGTCACCCCCGTCGCCAGGATAGGCGGCCAGATGCACCACCGTGCTGGCACCCTCACATGCCTTGGTCATCTGCCCAAGATCGGTGATGTCTGTCTGCAAGAAGGTCTCGTGTGGAGACAGATCGTCGATCTGCTTCAAGTCGGCTAGTCGAAGCTCATACCGATGACGCCAGTGCTGGCGCAGGATGCCACCGAATAGACCGGCGGCGCCGGTTATGAGGACAGTTTCCGGTGTGGACATGGCATTGATGAAAGCCCATACATCGGTGGAATCAAATCTCCTCCTCGACATGATGCGCGTTGTCAGTGTACTCTGTCTTAACCGATCACCCTTGAGAACAGCCGTCCCTCTCGACCAGATTTCGCACGAGAACGATGAAAATCGGCTTACCCACTGACTTCAGGGATTATCTGACGGGGCGTGGTTCGTCTCTGACCGGTGAACAAGACGCCGATCATCAGAGACTACGAGCACGTGCCCTGGTTGTGGGTGCTTTCCTGTCGGTCTTCCTGGCAGTGGCGTCGAACTACGTCGACATCGTGCTGCACGGCACATACATGACCCTCGACTTCAGCGCCCCCGGCGCGGTCTTCCTCTTCATCGTATTGGTCGGCGGTCTCAACACGCTGTTTCGCTTCAGCGCCCGGAGAGTCTGGCACTCCGGGCTTCTCTTTGTGCTCGTCTCGATCACCTTTGCCCACCATTGCCTGCAAGCAGCGACGCTGGCGCCGATGGCCCCGGGCATGCTGTTCGTCGCGTTTCTCTGCGTCGCTATGCTGGCCAACACGATTCTGGCAACACGCGGTGACAGTCTCGCCCTGAATCACTCCGAACTCATCGTCGTCTACATCATGCTCCTCGTCGTCGCATCCCTGGCGACGATGGGACTGTGTGAGACGATTCTGCCTGCGATGAGTGGTGTGTTTTACTATGCCACGCCAGAGAACAAATGGCTGGAGCAGTTGGTCCCGCACATGCCGCTGTCGATCCTCGTCGATGACGGCGCCGAGAATACGCTGTTTTTCGAAGGGATCGGTGGCGCCGCGATCCAGGCACCGTATGCAGTGTGGATTCGCCCTCTGTTGCTGTGGTCGATCTTCCTGCTGGGTCTCTATGTGGCGATGATCTCCGTCGCCGTCATTCTGCGACGGCAGTGGGTGGAACGCGAGCGACTCGCTTATCCGCTGGTGCAGGCGGCACAGTTGATGATCAGTGGCGAGAGCGAGAATCGGCTCGTCAACAGCTTCTTCCGCAATCCCACCATGTGGGCCGGAGCATCCATCTCCATCGTCGTCGGTCTCTTGCGGATGGCCAACAATTATCTCGGCGGCTTTCCGATGTTTAGCCTCGCCTGGAGTATGCCCGTTGGCTATGGCCAGGGCATCACCATGAAGGTCCTGTTCGACGTGCTTGGTTTCTCCTACCTGATCGGCCCGGAAATCGCCGCCGGTGTGTGGGTCTTCTATCTGGTAGCCAAGGCGGAACGCATGGTCTTCAGCTATGCATCCATCTCCCAGCAACAACGGGTCTTCGGTGTCGTGGGCTCGGAGTTGTTGCATTATCAAGGTCTAGGTGCACTGCTCGTATTTGTCGGCGTCGGCCTGTGGATCGGCCGTGAGCATCTCAGAGGCGTGTGGCTTGCCTTCCTGGGCAGACCCGGTGCTGCCAGAGATGACGACGAGATCATGTCCTATCGTGGCGCTGTCATCGGGGCCATAGGGGGCACGGTCGTCATGGTCGGCTGGTTTGCCTGGCTAGGTGTGCCGATCTGGGCGGGGCTGCTCTTTGTCGTGGTTGCCATGGGCATCTTCGTCGGCATCGCCAGAATCGTTGCCGAGGCGGGCATGCCCACGGTGATCACACCGATGACAGCGCCAGATCTCATGGTGTATGGTCTCGGCTCGAACATGCTGGGCGCCAGCACGACGGCGACCTTCGCCACCACCTATGTCTGGGCGGCAGACATTCGCGTCTTCCTGCTGGCTATGGTGGCCAATGGTCTGAAACTGATCGAGGGCATGGATCGCCGCAGTCGTCGACTCGTGTTCTGGTCGATTCTCCTGGCGATCTTCCTTGGCATCATCGCATCGCTGTGGACGGTGATGGACTTCGCCTACAAGGGCGGTGGCGTGAACACAAGTCTCTGGTTCTTCCGGGACATGCCCAAGAAGATCTATCACACGGCATCCATGGGGTTGGAGCCAACCGGGGTTTACTGGAAAGGGCTGCAGTTCATGGGCATCGGCGCGTCTTCAATGCTGCTGCTCATGTGGATGCGACAGAGGTTTCTCTGGTGGCCACTGCATCCGATAGGTTTTCCCATCATGACGAACTGGATCATGGAACAGATCTGGTTCAGCGTGTTCCTTGCCTGGTTGATCAAGGTCACGATTTTGAAATACGGTGGCGCGGCGTTCTTTGCCCGCAGCCGGTACTTCTTCTTAGGGCTACTCGTGGGCCAGGCCCTGATGTCAGGATTGTCTCTTACCGTCGACTATCTCACGGGCAAAGTGGGAAACATCCTGTTCGGGTTTTGATCACAAGACGTCGGTAACCAACCAAGGACGCATCATACGTCGGCCGGGGAGGGTGGCGCCTCACCCAGGCACTGGCTCACGACATCCATGACTTCCTTGGCCACAGCTGCGCTCAACTCTTCGACGATATCGCGTACCGTCTGTCGCTTGAGACCGAGAGCCTTCAACGCACCCCTGTCGTAGTTGACCGTATCGCTGTCGTTGTAGCCGAAGCCCATTTCGCTGCACACACCGTTGGCCACGTGCACGAGAGCCAACAGGGGTGATGGCGCCTCGCCCGGCTCGTGATGCAGACTGACCGCGTCCACCAGTTCCTGCGGCATCTCGGCCTTTTGCATCATCATCTCGCTGATCTGATCGTGTGTCAGCATCCCATCACCGAGCTTATTCTCTGCCGCGTAGAACGAACACTCTTCGTCCTCCATGGTTTCGATGATGCGCTCAAACCAATCGTAGAAGAAGAATCCCTGCACAGCCTTCCCGCAGTCGTGCAGCAGGGCGACCAACCAGTAGTCGTTGAAAGGGATCTTCTCTTCCAGCTTGATGAAGTCGCTCGAGTGAATGCGATCAGCGACGATGGCGCAGGCGAGTGAATGCCCCCAGAATCTGCGCAGATCGAAGTCGCTGGCCTCAGGTTGCACCATCGAGTTGATCAAGGCGATCTGTTGGGCAATGGCGCCGACCTTCTTGGTACCAAGGCGGGTAATGGCGTCTTTGAGGGAGGAGACCCCTTGGCTGGATGCCCCCGCCTCGGCAGCGGAGTTGGCGACCTGCCGCAGCTTGAGGGCGATGGAAGGCTCTGAGTTGAGCAGCACCTCGAGATCAGCCATGGTCGAGTCGGGATCGCCGATCAAGTTCATCAAACGACCGACCACCGTAGGCAGACTCGGCAGCGTGTCGAGCTTCTGCAAGCGCCGGCGCATGCGATCTTCAGGATCTTCACCAAGTGAGGTCGAGTCCGTGTCCAGTTGGACCAAGCCACGGGCAACGGTCCGTGCCAGGGAGGAATCATCTCGACTAAAGGCGGATTCCCAGGCGCAGATGTGGACGCCCTCCAGATCCTTGCATTGTTGTAACTGATCTACAGCGATCTGCTTGGGCTGAATGATGAATAAGGGCAAGGTGCCTTTGCCCGTGAGTATGGGGATGGTGCTGTTGGTGCTGACCGGCTGACCTTGTATGAGATACACCGAATGCAGGGCTTTGTGGGTCTGCAGAATCTTGACCACGTGACGCACATTGGTCACCAGCTCGATCTCCAGGCCGTAGCGATACTCCAAGGTCATCTGCAGAAATTTGCACAGGACGCGCTCAGTCTTGCCGCCACTCCCTGGCATGATCAATAGTGCCGTCGGTTGGTCTGACTCTGGTTCTTCTTCGATTTCGCTCATCTGACGAAAATATGCTATTCCTGGACCCCGTGTGTAGGGCAAGACCCTTGCGACTCCGGCGGCCCGTGTTTTTCTGCAGAAGGGCGCCAATCAGACCACGGGCGGACTCGATCTGAAATCACTGACCACTGACCATTTGCCCGATCTGTTGGCCTGGATCCGGGAGAAGGCGCAGCGGATGAACAGAGTTCCGTTGGTCTTTGTGGACAAGCAGCGGCGCCTGATCTGGCGCCTCTATTTCATCAACAGCATCGAACGCGTCAGTCGCTCTCCCTGAAACTCGAGCACGTAGTAGTAGACGCCCGAACCCAGATCCTTCGCCTGGAACACGACGTCGTATGGACGACCCGCCTCGACAGCATCGTTGTGCAAGGTCGCGAGCCGCTGCCCGAGAGCGTTGTGGATCCGCAGGACCGCAGGACCGGCGGTGGGCACGGAGAACCTGATCGTCGTCTCCGGATTGAAGGGATTCGGATAGTTGCGCTGCAGGGCCATCACCGTGGGCGTGGCGTCAGATGAATTCTCCTCCACTGCTGTGATGAGACCCGCCGTGAGGACAAGCTTCACCTCCGCCTCGCCCCCTGCCAGGCCGAGGGGCTCTGCCATGGCGAAGTCGCGCCGGTTGCCGTTATAGCTGCCCGTGAACCCAAGTCGGCTGGCATAGACGCGATACTCACCTGGCGAGACGGTTGGCAGTTCGAAGTTTCCATCGCTTCCCGTCTGGGCGAAGGCGACAGGCTGCTCCTGTGTATCCAGAAGAAAGACTGTCGCATCGACGACGGGCTGACCCTCGTCGTCGATGACTTGGCCGAATACGGCAACGCCCTCACTCGCCGCGTCATCTCCCGGGGCGCGGACGCTACCGTCGACGGCAGCATCTTCGGCGATGGTATAGATCCGATACAGTCCTGCCAGCTCGAAGTTGATACCATCCACCTGCCCCGCAGCTTCGACAGTGATGGGCCTCGCCTTGTCCGGTGCGTATTCACCATCGTAGTACGTGCCAATGTGCCCGGGGGCGAAACACATGACCACAAAATCGTCAGCCGGGAGCCCTCGCAGGGCATACATCCCATCCGTGCCGGTGACCGCCACGTAACGCATGCCCGGTCTCGATGCAGGATAGGCGATCACGACGGCGATCTCCGGCGTCGCCTGTAGCGACGTTCGTGACACGTCCCCAGTGTCATCGATGTCAGCGTCAGCGATGTCATCTCCCTCAGCGATGCCGAGATCGATGGCCGGTTCCTCGGGACCAAAGATCGGTCCCCCGTGCCCCAGGGTGACCGACCCCGTGATGGCACCTTCGCCATCCTGTCGAAACGCGAGAGCTACATCATTCTGGGTCGTTTCGCCGCCCACAACGTGAATCGCTGTCGACAGGGCATCTGTATCGGGGTGTACGTAGTGGGCCATGCCGCCATTGGCATAGACAGTCATCGTATAGATCCCCTCGGGAGTCCACGGCATACGGAAGCTGCCGATCTCATCGGTCACAGCTGTGGACACGCCGTAGTTGACGGGCATATCCCGTGGTGCATCCCGTTGGGCGGGCGTCAATTCGACATAGGCACGTGCGATCCCTGTGCCCGTCTGCGCATCGGTGACCACACCACGCACCTCACCATACAGGGGGCGCACAGTCAGCTGCAGATCGACGCCAGTGCGTGACTCGTCATCAGCGAGGAGCAGAGGCGTTGCCTGGCGCGGTGTATCGGCCCCGTCAAACCAGCGTTGTCCAAATCGATCACCCGTGTGGTAGGAAGCGTGGACGATGTAAGTTCCTGCTGGTAGCCGATCGACGCGATACACACCCTGGTCATCCGTCTGCGCGTACGCCCACAGTCGAGCCGCGCCATCGCCGGCGTCCGACCTGGTTGACTCCGGCGTGCTGATCTGGACAAAGGCCCGTGCCAGTAGCTGACCATCTTGATCCTGCACCACACCTGACACGCTGGCCGTCGCCGTGCGCACGGGCAGGATCATGTCGATCTGCGTCAGCCTCTCTCCCTCGGCGAGAGATAGTCTCGTAGCATTCCGAGGCGTGTCCGCATCGACATACCATCGGTGCACACGCTCCCATCCATTTTCGCTCGCCGCAGACAGGATATAGCTACCGGCCGGTAGTTCATCGATCATATAGCGACCATCCGCATCGGTCGTGGCATGGGCCCAGATACTGGAAACCATGAGGGATTCGTCGACCGGTACAGTGGCAGCAGTGGCGCTGCCTGAACTACTCGAGCCAGAATCACTGAAGATGGTGTCACCTGGCCGGGACGCGTTGGATGACACCGAGTCCATCATGCTTTCATCACCCATCGCTTGCAGGGTGACGAAGGCGCCTGCCACTGGATGCCCGTTGGAATCGGTCACCCGCCCTGCGACACCGCTTGCGAGGACGGGCAGTTCCAGCGTCATGTCGATTGCCGAGACGGTCTCGCCCGTCGTGACAGCGACGTCCGCCGCCTGGTCCCAGGTTGTGGCATCATCAAACCAAATGGAGACAAACTGCCAGCGCGTTGAGAACTGAGCCTGCACACGATACGCCCCGGTGACTAGACCACCCAGCCGATAGGCACCATTCTCATCCGTGACGGCCCATCCACCGGGGGCGACAGGCAGCAAGCGACCGTCCACCCGATCCTCCTCCACCTCAACGTCGAAGCGGCCCGGTTGCGTCGCCGACACGTATGCCCCGACGACAGGCCCACCATCCCCATTTCGCACAACGCCGGTGATCGCCCCGCCCACAGCCAGACTGAAGGCGATCCCATCGGTTTGCTCGGGTTCGACAACGACAACCAGGACGGCCTCATCAAAAGCGGTTACATCGCCATAGAACTCGGGCAGGAAATTCGGTGACATGGCTTCGACGATATAGGTGCCGGAGCGCAAGCCACGAAGGGTGTACGCTCCCGCCGCATCTGTTTCTGCTACGCCATAGGAGAATGGATTCTGCGCACCAAAAGCATGCACAATGGCGCCTGCCACGGGTTGACCATCCACGTCACTGATGACCACACCGGCGATACTGCCAGTTCCGACATTGTCTCGCTGGAGGTCAAAGTCAACACCTTCGCTGGCCTCACCTTCGATGACTTCCACCGTTGTGGCAGAGCCCAGATCGAAAGCGTCCTCGTAGTACCGGGTTTCATACCCTTTGGCGACGCCACTGACGTAGTACTGCCCCGGTGCGAGTCCCGACAACCGGTAGCTACCGTCAGGTTCAACTTTGGCTCGCCCAATGGCGACAGCACCATCGGTGACAGCGCCATCGATAGCGGTGCCGTCCTCTCCGGAGATGGAGTCTGCCTGCCAGGCCACGACGTGGGCCGATTCGAATCCTTCCCGATCCAGACCACGCACAGTGCCTGTAATCGTACCACCCTCCTGTGCCGCCACCGCCCTCTTCGCCACTGCCACGGGACCGGCTGGAATCCCCCGCTGGGGCTGCAGGAGATCCAGCACCCGCAAGATTCGGGCACGCTCGAAACCTGCTGTGTCTCCTGCTGCTGCCGGCATCACCGCACACAGTAGTGAAGCGGTGAGGAAGGAGGCGAGAAAGAGAAGAGAACCTCGATGTAACCTGATCATGACAACTCTCCGGATGGATGTCGGAGCGTCAGCCCATTCCTGGTACTGAGCCAGTCACTCCAGTGCATACCATCAAACACCGCAGACCGCCGGTTCTGTCACCGGGTTCGCAAACGTGAATCCCTCTTGGATCCCATGCCCCTCTGGACCGACCTCGGTTGCGACGAAGAGAGTCACATGTGTACCTTTCGTGGCGGCGGCGAGGTGCCCCGTTTGTGACTCATGTTGAGGCCCGAAACTCACGGGCCCACTTACCGGTGGGTTGACTCGAGTTGTATGCAGTGACCCGTCACATCCCAAGGCATCGATTGACCCTATGGCCACAGATGCTGCCACCTGATCGCTTCACTGTTCACCCGATCATGTGGCTCTCGTCGGGCCAGTGGCCTTGCTACGGTGTGACCGCATGATCCGGCGGTTGGGTCTTCCTCTTGCCTTCTTCGTTGTTGTGTCGGTGCTCATCGAGATCGCCGGTCGAGCGTACTTGGCACACGGTGGCATGCCGTGGACCGGCCGCATCTCGACTTACATCAACGATGATACACTTGGCTATCGACCAAATCCTGGATTCAGCCTGGGGATCCTGAGATTCAACTCACAGGGCTATCGCGGTCAGAGAGAATTCGGCCCCAGGAGGGACGGGGCCTTCCGCATCCTGTCCGTTGGGGGCTCAACGGCCTTTGGCCACGGCGCCCCCGAAGCGGCGACCTATGCGGCCCGAGTCGAGGATTGCTTGGTCACACGCCTTGGGGAAGGCGTCGTCGTCAATGCCGGAGTGAATGGCTGGAGTCTCTTTCAAGTTCGACACAAGCTGCCGACGTGGCTCGCGGATCTTCAGCCCGACGTTGTTCTCATCAACTCCAGCTGGAATACGGGACTGGAGCCTTACAAATATTACCGGAATGAACACCTGCCAACGTATCCGCTATTCCAGTATTCGCTGCTCTTCCGCAAACTGGACCGCCAGTTGCGCCGCATCGGCCTCAGTCTTCATTACCATTCCTTTCTCGGCACCCGACAGGAGATGCTCGGAAGGCAGCAGCATATCAACGGCGATCCAGCGATCTTCCACCAGTACCGGGAAGATGCGATCGCTGTGGCCGAAATCTGCCGCCGTGGCGGGGCTGCTGCGGTCTTCTTCGTTCCACCGGGTTTGCTGCCGTTAGGGATGGACGACTCCGATGCACACGAATTCCTGCAACCCACACGATTCTCCAAGTCGGTGACTTCCTACGCGTCAACCACCATCGCCATGCAGAGAACGAGAGATTTGTCCGTGCAGCAATTGCAGTCCGTGACCGCGGCGGGTACCGCCAGTCTCCTCGACCTGCGCCATGTCTTTGATGGGATGTCCGGTTCCGAACGAGCCCTGCTCTTCCGGGATGAGACCCATTTGAGCGAATCCGGTCATGCTGCGATCTCTCAGTATCTGTGCGATAATCTGGCACCGCGGCTCAAACTGGCTGGCCGTGGGTCAGACACTCGCTGAGGATCGGACACCTTGTTATTCAACTCCTTTGGATACGTCGTCTTTCTCGCCTGTGTGTGTGGTCTGTATGCACTCGTACCGGTCAGGGCGCGCTGGCTGCTGCTGTTGGGTGCCAGCTACTACTTCTACATGTCGTGGCGAGTCGAATATGTGGTTCTGATTCTTGGATCAACGATCATCGACTATGTCGCCGCTCGCAGGATTGCGGCGAACCCCGGATTAGGGGAGAGGCGTGCCATGCTGGCCCTCAGTATTGTGGCCAACCTGGGCCTGCTGTTTTCGTTCAAGTATTACGGCTTCTTCAGTTCACAGGCCAATGAACTGCTCCGCTGGGCGAGTGTTCCTCACGAGTTACCCTCTCTGGCGGTCCTGCTCCCTGTAGGAATCTCGTTCTACACCTTTCAGAGCATGAGCTACACGATCGATGTTTACCGGGGCGTGAGGGAACCCGAGAGGCACTTTGGCCGCTTCGCCCTCTACGTCTCTTTCTTCCCCCAACTCGTCGCAGGTCCGATCGAGCGTTCAACAAGCCTGCTACCGCAACTGGGACGATTGGGATCGATCCGTTGGGAGAATATCGCTCCGGGATTGCAGATGGTGCTGTGGGGCTTCTTCAAGAAGCTGGTGATTGCCGATAACCTCGCCCCCACCGTCGAGCGGGTATACAGTAATCCCGAGGCCTTCACAGGCATTGAACAACTGGCTGCAACCTATGCCTTCGCTTTCCAGATCTACTTCGATTTCTCCGCCTATTCGGATATCGCGGTAGGCACGGCCCGACTCTTCGGCGTCGAATTGAGGCGAAACTTTCGCCTGCCTTATGCGGCGAAGTCCATTCCCGAATTCTGGCACAGGTGGCATATCAGTCTGAGCACCTGGTTCAGAGACTACCTGTTCGTGCCATTGGGTGGAAGTCGGGGAAGCTCGTTCCAATGGAGTCGCAACATCATTGCCGTCTTTGTCCTGAGTGGACTGTGGCATGGCGCCAACTGGACGTTTGTGCTGTGGGGTGCGGTGCATGCCTTGTGTTATCTGGCAGCAAGACTAAAGGAATCCTGGCTGCCCGTGAGCGAGTCGATCTCTTGGCTGCGTTCGACTGGGGGAAGAGTCTTCACCTTCCACATCGTCGTGCTCGCGTGGGTCTTCTTCCGAGCCGAGACTGTCGGTGATGCCTGGATCATACTCAAAGGCGTAGGGTCAGTGTTGGCGACCGTGACAACGGATATTGCCGCCGTCCCGGCTCTGGTTGGCTCGGGGTTCGCTCTGTGGACGAGTGTTGCCTTCGCCACCGGCTGGGTTGCCGTGCCGGTCGCGGAACTGGTTGAATATCGTCTCACGAAGAAGCCGCTGTTCACGGTATTGCGGGAGCTTCCGGCGATGGTTCGCTGGGGATGGTACTACGCCGTGACCGTCGGAACTGTCTTGATGGGGAACTTCAGGGGACCCGAGTTCATCTACTTCCAATTCTGACTCAGGGCGTAGGCGCTGCGATCTCCAATTGCCCCGCTCAAGCCTTGCGCCCGATAATGGTGAACAACGTAGCCGCCGCAGACACGGGCTCCATGGTAGACCCCTCCAGCAGCTTCGTGTCAGTCAACCCTGCCGCTTCATACAGATCGATCGCCTGCTGCTGGGTGTAGGATCGTGTTTCAGGGGAAAATCGCTGCATCTCTTCCTCGAGCGTCTTGCCATCCAACGTCACTTCATAGCGAAATTCGACGTGTTCACATTGCGTCTCTGTGTCATACCAGAAGTGTGTCCATCGACGCACCGTCGCACCGTCCTCTTCGCGAACCTCCTCTCCCGTCAGCTCCCAGTCCACCTCGGTCGGATCCCCTTCCGACCAGAGGGTCATGAAGGGCATCACGAGAGCTCCACCCGCGTCCAGGTGCTGAGAGAGCTGCGTCATGGCTGCCGTGGCATCTTCAGGATCTGTCAGGAGTTGAAGAGTGCTCGAAGCAACCATGATGGTCTTGTATGTGCGCGGTATATCCAGATGCTGCATTGATTGTTGAAAGAGCGTGGGATGTAGTCCCGCCTTCTGCGCCTTCTGTCGGCAGATCGCCAGCATCTGTGGGGAATTGTCTACCCCATCTACGTCGATCCCATCTTTCAGATAGCTGAGAAGCAGACGCCCCGTGGCACAGCCGACATCGAGTACGGGCTCTCCATATTGTCTGATCAGCTCCTGATATAGAAAGCGATCATCCCAATTCTCCTGTCCACGCCGAATCACATCCCACGTGGATGTCATCATCCCATAGTAAGCAGTACCTCTCTGGTCTGCGGTCATTTCAAGCCAACTGGCTGGATTGGCGAAGATTGGCTGCGCACGCCCTGGATTGAATCTTCTTCTGTTCGGGCAGATCGCGCCAGTCGATGTCGTGGATAGCCCCCGTAGAGTCCATACAAGTACGCGGCGTTGAGGTCGTGTTCGCAAGCTGGGCCGATGTTCCTCAGTGTGGAAATCTGCCGATCGTCAGTCTGCTTGGTCTTGGCCATCCTTCACCCCTCCAGCAGAGCAACGGGGCTATTCGACTCTGACATATAAGAAAAACCAATCATTAAGTAAGAATTAATTGACATATTGAAAGAAATATAATACGCTGTACCTATGAGGGCTCAAAGCGGAGTAAGAATCCATTCACACCACCATGGAGGACCCCATGATTCCTCTCATTGGCATTATCATCGTCGTCCTGCTTGGCGTGGCCATTTCAGTCTATGTCAAACAGCGAGGCCTCACACTCGAAGCGATCAAGGGCCTGCCGATGACTCGACTGCAGAAGCGGGCTTGGTTATCCCTGGCGATCGGCCTGAGCCTGTCGGCGGCCATCGTCGCTCTCTTCGCCGTGCAGGGATTCGATGCGTACGACCAGGACCCGACCATGCAACACACGGTCCTCGGTCTTTTCCTGGGGACGATCATGGCCTCCCTGCTGACCGATCCCTTCGGTCTGCCAAAAAGAGACGGTTCAGATGCATCTGACGAACGGGACTCACTGATCATGGATCGGGCGCCACGGGTGCAAGCGGTGGCGATCATCTTGACACTTGCTGCATGGCTGATTTTCCTGACGGTGCATTATCATGGCGCAAGCGTCGTGCCCAAAACATTTCTCTATCTGATTTTCTTCTCTGCCTTGATCGCCTACACTCTCGGCCTGTCACTTGGCATCCTGATGGGGTACCGCAAGATGGGGCGCTATGGCGAAGGCTGAGATCCGCAACCAGATCCGGCGCCTGCGTTTCGAACATGGTGAGATGACGCAGCAGCAGCTTGCGGAACGGGCCGGCTGCACCCGGCAGACGATCATCGTGCTGGAAAAGGAACGATACGTGCCGTCCCTGGCCCTCGCGTTCATGATCGCACGCACCTTTGACAGGACCATCGAGGAAGTGTTTCAGTTCGAATTGCCAGATACCGCAGGGGAATAGGGAGAGACCCACATCAGCGCCTCGATCGCCCCTCTCGCGATACTGCGAACCACAAGCGCTCTCGTTGTTGTGTTTGCGCTGCTGCTGCCACCCACCGCGGCGCAGGCCCACAACGGTCGTCTCGGTCTCGCCTACCCGCTAGACGATATCGTCATCGGTGGGGAC
>JABJJN010000039.1 GCA_018660835.1 Gemmatimonadota bacterium
CCGCGACAATGGGAGGTGGGCAAGTGCAAATGCCATCAAGTTGTCGCGGGATGAGTCAGGGCCTTCATACATGAATTATGATACAAGGTTGACACATCCGGATCAACGGCAAATCTTGCCATTCTGCGGTTTTCCACTGTCATCTTCAAAGAAAATTTGAACCTCAAAGGAAATTTGAACCTCCCATGCGCATCCCCTGGTTGCCGGCACTGTTGCTGTCCGGTTCGCTCACCGGAATCAGTTCCGCCGCGATTCCCGTCGATCAATACCAAGACCTGACCTTCGACGCACCCATCGAACATCGGCTACGCGCTGGCGACGCCCTGCGTTTTGCGGGACGTGTCGAGGATGCTTCGATTACAGCCATCCAGTTCGTCTTTGAATCCGACACGGGCACAGAGCATGCCTTCTTCTTTCTCGTGCGACCCGACGGGCGATTCGAGCGAGATCTCGTCTTTATGGCGGACCAGCAAGGGTCCTATCATGTCCATGCCTTTGCCGGTGCTTTGGGAGAGCCGATCCCATTCAAGGGGACCTTCTCGCAGGTTGTGGTCGATGGCGTCAATGAACCGGTACAATGGCCCGTCGGCTTTTTCGATGGAATCCGCCTCGACCATCCCCTGCCGAGCCGCTGGCCCATCGGACGTCCTCTGCCCCTTGCAGGACAGATCCTCGATCCACGGGTCCAGCAGCTGCGCGTGGATGTCGACACGCCGGGGTCACAACGATCTGTTTCACTGGCCCACGACGAGGCTCATTTCGATGCGCAGCTGAGACTCACAGCAGAGGACGTCGGCGAGTCCCACATAGAACTGATCACCCGTCTTGTAGATGGAAATTTCTGGGGTCGGGGACGGATTTCGCTCGCCTTGACCCAGGACCCCCTACCCCAACTTCAAGTGTCGGCATTGTCAGTGAGCCTGACCCCCGGTGGTGAGACGACGATCTGGATAGTCAATGCGGGCGCTGGGGATCTGACACTGGATGCGCCTGCCATCGAGGGACCCTTCAGCATTGTGTCAGTTCCGCCGAGACTCAGCCCGCTGACGCGTGGGCCCATCGTCGTTCGTAGTGACGGCTCCCCCGGACGCACGGGCCGGCTCATTCTGCGAAGTGATGATCCGCGTCGCCCACGCATTGAGGTTGCCCTATCGAGTCTGCTGAATGGTCAAGCTTCTCCGGGAGACTGGCAAAGACACACGGGTGATATCCCGCTCGTCGACGGGGAGCAGATCGTCGCGCTGTATTCCACCACCAGAACGCACGAGGATCGTGGGTTCCCCTACGCCCTCGGACAACCACCCTTGGCATGGGCCGCCGCACACACGCCACGGGCCAAGGCCGCCAGGGCCCGATACCTCGGCGAGGCCGAGCTGCGGCGACGCGAGTCAGAACTGGCCAGGAAAGTCGCCGCCGCCGGTGGTCTTGGGTTATTTCAGCCCACTGCAAGCCAGGCAGAAATCGGCGACCAGCGAGGCTTCACTTTCGATCAATTCGGGCGCGTCGCAACTCAACGAGTGCCGGCAACGGTTCTGGCTGTCAGCCAGTATGGCGTCGCCTGGGGTCACGATGGATCAGGCGCTGGAGGTACACAGCTGCCGACTGCCAGAATCCAGGAAATCCTGAACCAGTTTGATGCAGATTTCGATCTGTTGGTCACCAGCCTCGGCGTCCCCTCTGATGTCGATGGCGATGGCAAGACTCATTTTCTCTTCACACCCCTCGTGGACTCAACCGGTTTTGGTGGCTTCGTCGATGCCGCTTCGATCCTCCCCTTTGCCACCGGCGGCAATGGCAACCAGACCGACCTGATCTTCATCAGCCTCGGGGAGCCAGATCTGAGTTACCGATCGCTGTTGGCTCACGAGTTTCAGCATCTGATTAACTTCAACCAACACGTCCTCGTGCGCTTCGGCGACAGCGAGGTCAGCTGGTTGAATGAGGGCCTGTCACATGTAGCTGAAGATCTGGTCGGTGGCCATCGAGTCGGCAATGCCGATCGTGTGGCGACGTATCTGGCCGATCCGACAACCGTCGGCCTCGTGGGGGATGCATCAACCAGCAGCGCCAAACGGGGTGGAGCCTATCTGTTTGTTCGCGCCCTCGTCGATCGCTTTGGGCGACAGGTCCTTTTGGCTCTGATTGGTACGGGACGGGCTGATCGAGACAATCTGCAGTACGTCACACAGGAGGCCTTCGAGGATCTGCTCGCCAACTTTGCCGCACAGCTAGCCACCAGTGGCACCGATTTGGGACAGCATCCGCGCTTCGATTTCACCTTCGATGCCCTCGCTCCTGAGGGCCGGCGTGGCTTTGGCCCACCACAGATGGCTCGCTTCGAGGCATCAGCCGGGTTCCGTGGCACCTTGCCCGCAGGGGGGGTGAGTTTCCACCGCGTGCACGCTCAGGGTGCCACGTCGCTACCCCTGGAGGTGGACCCCGCCGCCGACGTTCGTGCTCTCGTGATTCCCGTGCCCTCCGGATACGAGATTCCCGTCGTGATTGCCGCTGACTTCTTCCGGCATGTCACCCTGGACGCGAGTCTCAGTGCCACGGTTCGATCTGGGGAGGCCATACGCGTTGCGGGCCGTATCGATCCGGCCCTGTTCCCCGCGGGGAGCCAGCAGCGGGAATTCGTCCTCGAGTATCAGGAAGCAGACGTGTTTCCCTCCTTTTCGGCCCCCATCAATGGTGATCGCTTTGAGCGGGACATCGTCTTTTCTCATCCACAGCAAGGCGAATTCTCGCTGGCCGCTTTCGCTCGTTGGCTGGAGGAGGATGAATACCAATTCGAGTGGCTGGGTTCCTTCGCACCTGCCCGTGTGCTGGCGGGACAGGGCATCGTGCAGTTGCCACGGCGCTTTTTCGATCGACTCCTCGTCGATCAGCCATGGCCCACAGCGATATCACCGGATGGCACCGTCGAATTGGGTGGGATGGTGATGGCTCGTGCCGATGCCCCCCCCTTCGTGCTCATCCAGGTTGATCTAGCCGGTGCCGACGACACCCTGTCCGTGCCAATGGATGTAGTCGGTGGTCGATTCGATGGACGTCTGACGTTGGTCGATCAACCTACGGGATCGTATTCACTGAATGTGTTTGGCCAGACGCAGGAGGGAGATTTCCTGTGGCTTGGTGGCTCTGATTATGTCGAGGTCAGACAACTACAGGTCACAGCCATCGTCGAAGCAGAGGCCGTTGCGCCCACAGCGGCGCTACTGGGCGACAATTTTCCCAATCCCTTCAATAGCCACACGGTGATCCCCTTCCACCTGCCCGTAGAGACCGATGCGACGGTGACGATTTTCAATGTTGCCGGTCAGAAAGTCGCACAGTGGCAGGTAGCATCGCTGTCAGCCGGAGCCCACAGATGGCATTGGGATGCGCGATCGACTAAAGGGGAGGATCTGGCCAGTGGGTTGTATGTCGTTCAACTGCAAACGCGAGATCAACGCCTGCACCGCAAACTGCTCCTGCTGCGCTAATCAGACCAGCCGGTGCCGCCACAGAACTGTCGACATGAGTGTCACCAACAACGCCAGGCCCCAGACGCCGAACAGGGGAATCACCAGAAAACTGGCCGAGGGCGAGGCGGCACTTGTCGTGCCATTGACGGCATACACACGCCAATACCAGGTGCCGTCGTCTATGGGTCCAGCGAAAGTGTACTGACTGCTCGTGAGTCCCGTGACGGTTATCACACTGCTGAAGCTGGAGTTGTCCGCATAATTCAGGGTATATGTTGATGCGCCTGGTACATCATCCCAGTCGAGGGCCGGCGACACGCCACCGGTGATGATGGCGTCACTCGCGAGAAACCGAGGTGCTGGCAGAGTTGTCACGGCGCTGACGATGCGGTAGATGACCCCCTCGTCTGTATCGCCCGCGCCAAAGCCCCCATCTGGTGAGATGTCGGCGACAAACAGCTCGTCATCCGTGGCCAGCAGACCGTCGAGGTGCCCAACACCGGTCTCCGTTTGATCGACGAAGGGGAAGTACGTCGTATCGCGCAGATCGACGTAGACGAGGGGGTTTTCCTCGTTACTCGCACCGCCGGCCGAAAATTTGCCGTGCATGCCGACAAAAACACCATAGTTGAAGTCATCGGGAAATCCCGCAGGGGCAAATTTCACGTCCTGTGGTCCCTCGAGCTGTACCGTGGTGTCGGGTTGTAGGGGCTGAAAGGCGACCAGCGGCTGGGTCCCAGTACCGCTGACCAGCGTGTCTACGCGGTAGGCTGTGTAGCTTCCTGCAAAACCGAAATCCATGGTGACCGTCCCCACACTATCAACAGGTATCACATTGAGTTCGTCTGCCGAGTGCGGTTCGTTTGCGTCGACGAGTCCGTCGATGCCATTGTCCTGGAAGTAGAGGTCACCTGTGATCGGGTGAAAGTCGAAACCGGTGGCATTGCGCAGACCTTCAGCCGCCTGAAACAAGGTTGAGCCCGATACGGATGTGCCATTGTCGACGATCTTTGCCAGATATACCGACTCATCCTCCATCGTCCCGGAGAGACCAATATCGCTGCTCACCGTCAGCGTGCGCGTCGACTCCGTCGCATTGGAGTCGGAGCCAGCACTGATCAGCAAATCGTAGGAGTTGGACACATTCGGCGTCGCACGGATTCCAAGACCCGAATGCGGATGATACCAGGATCCGGAGGGATAGGTGATGGTGATGGTACCCTGAAGCGTCAGTGCATCCGTTGCATTGGTACCGAGGCGATAGACGAGAATCGGATGGCCGGAGCCCTGGCCGGTAACGAATAGCAGGTTTCCGCCGCGCACGAGGGCCGAAAGTTTCCCTGCCGGGATATTGGCCGCGAGCGTGTCACGAGTATCAGCAACGCCATTGCTATCAGTGTCTGCCAGACGCACCAAATGCCCGGCCGTACTGCTGAAAAAACTGGTGCCTTCCACGATCGTGACCAGAATAGATCCGTCATCCAACGCAACCATGCCCAAGGGCCAATTCAGGCCCGTGGCAAAGGTGGTCACGGTGAAGTTTGATCCTACGTCTGCACGCGACGAATCTCGCAGTGTGAATTGCGCGCCGACGGGCAGAGCCCAGAATAGAAACAGGAACGTGCCGAGACTGAGGTGCGCCCAACGGGATGGCCGCGTCCTCCCTGCGAAAATGGTCGGCACCTCAGGTCTTGTCGTTGCCGATCATGTTGGCTACGTGCCCCAGCGCCAGCGAGGTACCGACGCAGACAGCGACAATGAAAATGGCGACGGCAATACTGCCGAGGTCACTATGGCCATAAATCGGCTCGAAGATCGTGTTTTCGTACATAGATGGTCCCCATCGGTGAATTCGGTGACGTCCTTCGAGGATACCGCTCGGACCCGGATCACACAACTGTTTGGCGTGTGCCTCTGGACCGCCTTGCTTTCTGCACAACAGGGAGATCCTCAATGTCTCATGAAGCAGATCGCGCCAGCGCGGATCGCGAAAGCGCGGATCGCGAAAGTGCGGATGGCGAAAGTGATGTCAGCCGACGTCGCTTCCTACAGGTAGCAGGTGGCGTGGTCGTGGGCAGTGCCTTGGGGGGACAACGTTTTGCCAGTGCTCAATCAGAGAGGACGCAGATGAAGGATGACTTCGACGGCGATGTCGCCACAGCGACGATCGCTCAGTTGCAGGCCGGTTTGGAAGAGGGCGAGTTGACCTGCCTGGCCATTACCGAGGCCTACCTGCGCCGCATTGACGAACTCGATCGGCAGGGACCTACGATCAACAGTGTGTTGATGACGAATCCCGAGGCCCTCGACCTGGCGGCACGTCTCGATCGGGAGCGTCGGGAAACCGGTTCCCGAGGCCCTCTGCACGGAATTCCCATCCTGTTGAAGGACAACATCGACACGGGTGACCGCATGATGACCAGTGCGGGCTCCTTGGCCCTCGCCTCCCCCGCCGATGCGGACGCAGTCCTGGCAGCACGCCTGCGTGCCGCCGGTTGCGTGTTGTTGGGCAAGACGAATTTGAGTGAGTGGGCGAATTTCCGTTCCACCCGGTCTGCCAGTGGCTGGAGTGGAGTGGGAGGTCAGACACGCAACCCACATGTATTGAATCGCAATCCCTGTGGGTCAAGCTCCGGGTCGGGGGCCGCAGTGGCAGCGGGCCTGTGTGCCGGGGCGATCGGCACCGAGACGGATGGATCCATCGTCTGCCCCTCGAATGCCAATGGCATCGTCGGCATCAAACCGACGCTGGGTCTGGTGAGTCGTAGTGGGATCGTTCCCATCGCCCACTCACAGGACACGGCTGGGCCCATGGCACGCACCGTCGCTGACGCCGCAGCGATCCTGTCCGCTCTGGTCGGTCCTGACCCAGCAGACACCATCACAACAGGCAGCAACGTCGAGTCACACCCCGACTACACACGTTTCTGCACCCGTGGCGACCTGGGCGGTATCCGACTGGGTGTGGCGCGCAATTACACCGGCTTCCACGAGGGCGCAGATCTTCTGCTGGCGCAGGCATTGCGTGCTCTGGGAGAGTTGGGCGCGACTGTGGTCGATCCAGCCGACATCCCCAATAAGGGCGACTATGATGACGCCGAATACGAGGTCTTGCTGTATGAGTTCAAAGCCGGTCTGAACAAGTATCTGGCGGGGCGATCACGACTTGATGTGCGGACACTGGAGGATCTGATCGAATTCAATCTCGCCCATGCCGAGGCGGAGATGCCCTTCTTCCAGCAGGAGATCTTCGAGCAGGCACAGAGCAAGGGATCTCTCCAAGATGAGACCTATCTCGAAGCCCTCGCGCGCAGCAAGCGCCTCTCCGGTAGCGAAGGCATCGATGCAGCCCTGCAGCAACACGGTGTCGATGCCCTCGTCGCCATCACAGGGGGACCCGCGTGGCCGACAGACCCCATTACGGGAGACCACTTTATCGGTGGCTGTTCGTCGCCGGCCGCCGTGTCGGGATATCCACATATCACCGTACCCATGGGCGCGATCTACGGACTGCCTGTGAATCTGTCGGTTTTTGGTACCGCCTTCAGCGAGCCACTGCTGATTCGCGTTGCCCATGCTTTTGAACAGGCGACGCAACTGCGAGTGACGCCGCGCTTTTTGCCAGAGGTGGATCTCACGACGGCTTGATCCCTTGTGTCAGCAACCAGATGGTCTTGTGCATCAAGGACCCTCGCGCAGATCAGGCTGCGGACGTGGCTTAGTCAACCGCCGCGGGACGCACGGTTTGACACGTGAGCAGTCGGACCACTTCCATCTAGCAAATGACAAGAATTCTGATCGCAGAAGATGAAGCGTTGACCCGCACCCGGCTGGAGGCTCAGCTGAAGGCCTGGGGGTTTGAGGTGGTCTCTTGCAGCGACGGCCAGCAAGCGTGGAACATCATGAGTGCCCCCGACGGGCCGCGCATGGCGCTGCTTGACTGGATGATGCCAGAGACCAATGGCACGGATCTGTGTGCGGCGCTGCGCGAGCTAGCTCACGGCTCGCTGCTCTATCTGATCCTGCTCACGGGACGTGACTCGAAGCAAGACATCGTAACGGGTCTCGAAGCGGGTGCCAACGACTATGTCACCAAGCCATGGAATGCGGATGAACTGAAGGCTCGCCTGCAGGTCGGTGCACGAGTACTCGAGTTGCAGGATCGACTCGTGGATGCCGAGCGGGATCGCGTGGCCCTGCAGACGGCGGGAGCCGCCGCCCACGAAATCTCCCAACCTCTGCTCGTATTGCTGGGAAATATTGAGATGTTGATGGAGGATCTCGGTGAGGACGCTGGGTCACTGGAGTTGTTGCAGATGACCTACGATGCGGGGGCACGCATCAACAAGATTGTGCAGCAGATGAAGACCATGCGACAGGCCGTCACCAAACCCTACATCGACGGTGTGGAGATCATCGACTTTGAGGGAAGCTCCGAGTAAGACACCTCGTATGCGCCCGCTGCCCATCTCCCTGTTGCTCCTCGTGCTGACGCCGCTCCCCTGATGACCCACAATTCTTACCGGCGACCAACTACCTCACGTAATGCGGCGTCTTTGCTCTTCGCACGAAACAACAGCCACGTGGCGATGGCCGTGAGAGCGGCCATGATCACACCAACGGCGATCGAACTTTTGAGCGTGCGTTCGCGGTCGATATCTGCAATGGAATGCAGCTGCTCGAGGACCGACTCTGTCTGATGCACGGCGGCACGCATCTTTCCTCTCAGCCCCTCGTTCTGGTCGAGACCAATACCCACCATGCGATCGACAAGACTTCGAAACGCCTCACGATAGGCGACGATCAGATCCGGAACACGAAACTGCCCGCCCGCAGCCAACTCGCTACTCAAGACAGCGCGGAGAAGCTCGTCCACGCTGCGCTCGAATCGGGTCACATAGATTGTATCACTCCGCAGGAGGAAGTCTTTCTCGTGCCTGCGGCAACTCAACATGAGGATGATCAGCTCGTCATGCCCCGCCAGTGCCCCCTCGGCATTCTGGATGGCCCGCCGTAATTCCCCTCGCAGACCGTCGTTTTCTGTGAGGCCGACTTCTGACATTGCCGCGACAATGTCTTGAAATGCCAGCTGATAACTTTCCGCATGTCGTAGGATCGAGAGGCCCGGAGTGGCTGTTTCGATTCGACCTGCGCCGGCAACAAGCCTGTTGAAAGCGTCGGCGTGCTTGCCCGCGTAGGTCGTGTCACGTCGCACCAGGAAGTCTTTCTCGTGCCTGCGACAACGAAGCATCTCCAACTCGACCTGCCGGGTGATATCGATCTGTGATGTTGAAGCCATGAGGGAGTAGACGGTGTAAATGCCCGCCACTGCCATGGCCCCGATCACCATCCCGATCACAACATAGATTTTCATGGAACCCCTACGCCATATTCTTGGTCATCGTTTGCCACCGTCGTTGAAGCGAACGACAAAAGTGTCCGGATCGTGGAGACTATAGACCACCTGGAATCGATCCCAGGCTGATGAAATTGCTGGAACAAGGAATTCTTCCGTCTGTGGCGGCGGGAGATTGTCGACGACAGCATAGTCCACACCTTGCTCTTCAAAATGCGCCAATAGTGCCGCTGGTTTGTCGAAGGCATATGTCACAGTTTGCCGCCCTGAAACCAGGTGCATCATGAACGCCTTGCGACAACTGATCGTCGCGTCGGGCTCGGCGGTGGTGCGCAACCACAGACCCGCTGCGATGTAGTTTCGCCAAGCTGGTGAATAGCCGTTGCGACTTTCACGGGCCAGATCAAACAGACTGTGCAGATTCAAGGCCAGCATTAACACGAGGGCCGCAGCCCCCGCGGTTCGGGCGCTTATGAGTCCTTGACGAGCACCGAGCCAGCCCAAGCCCTCTGCAAGTGTGTGGACCGCAAGAAACCACAGGATTGGCATAAGGGGAACAAGGAAGCGTGTTCCTCCCCATGGCCATGTGAGTAGCGTGAAGACGAATAGGGCCGCGTACGTCAAGACAAGCAGATGCTGGCGCCTGCGGATGCAGAGGAAGACTGTCGCGACTGCGAGCACTGAAACCAGAATGGCCATCATGGCCATTGCTGGGGAAGATTCCGCAAACAGCGGTAGAACCACTTCCGGCAAGTAATCGTTCACATAGAGAATGAGCTGGTCCATTAGACGATACAATACGCCGATGGTATCCAGATACCCTTTCTCCGGCCGGTAGGGATTGACCATGAGAAGCACCTGGTAGTAGATCGATCCACCTGCCATGCTGTTGCGCAGTGCCCACGGCAGCATGGCACAAAAGCATATACCGCCGACGATCAGCGTCCGTCGCCAGTCTTGCCGCCCAATCAGGTAAAGGATGACTGCAGTAATGAGGCAAATACCTACGCTACGTGTTAAGTAGGCGATGATCATGGCCGCGACGCCCGCCCACAACCACCGATTGCCTCGCCAATCAGGACTCGCCAGGCCACGGCCCAACAACCAGAGGGCCAAGAGGGACCACATCACGTAAGGCACCTCTGACATCACTTGAGACGCATAGCTGACGGTCAGCGAATTGGTGATCGCGACCAGGGTTGTCACACTCGCCTGCAGGTCGTTGCTAAGGTCACGCACCAACAGAAATAGGATCGCCGCAGATGCGCTAAACATCAGGACAACGAGCCATTTCATTGCGACAAACTCAAGCCCACCCCTGCTCAGATTGCTCCACAATGAACCTTCGAAAAGCCATGCAATGGGGGCGAGCATGAACGGGAAAACAGGAGGGTACTTGGTCGCCACAATCTGATCAGGAAGGTTTGTATAGGTGAGCCCCTGGCCATTGGCCACACTTCGTGCGAGCGTGACAAACTCAGCGTTGTCACCGGACAGACTCAGTTTGTAGTCAAAGGTCCAGGCCCCGAGCGCCAGGGCCAGCAGTGCGGCGACCGATGGTCCGGTCTCGGGCCGGCTGAGAACTGCCTTCAACGCATCGAAACTCCTCGCAATTGACTGCGGCGCCATGAAGCGTCTCATGCTCAGTTGGCAGATGAGGCAGTGTCCTCATCTGGTGGAAGAGGCTTCCGAGCGATGCAGATCACCGAGAGTCCAGGGAAAGGGATCAGTCGATCGACGATCCGCCACAGCCATACGAGCGAGTCGAAGATCTTCAATTGCAGCTTGTCGAACTGTTTCTTCCGAAAAATTCTCCCATTGAGGAACCAAGGGAGAACTCCAATGCGGTTAAAGGACAGTAGTTTCTCAATCTCAAACCCGGAGGCCTTGCAGGCTCGAGAAAGTTCGCCTCTGCTATAGCGCATGACGTGGTCGAGAACGCGGTCTAGCGATCCGAACAACCACTGCCCTTGAGGCACCAGAATGATCGCATGCCCTCCTGGCTCAAGTGCATCGTACATATTGCGGAGCGCTTGATCGCGATCGGGAACATGCTCCAGAACATTCAGGCAAATGACCGTATCGAAACACTCTCCCAGTTCACCAAAGTCCGTTGTGTCTTCGAGATCGAGCTTCTGCACATCGATTCGTGGATCATTTGCGAAGCGATTGGAAAGGTAGTCGAGATAGAGCGGGTCGATATCGCTTGCAACATAAGAAGCTCGCGGAACCATCTTTGACGTCAGATTACCCAAACCCGAGCCGATTTCCAGCACGCGGTCACCGACCCATGGCCTGACCGTATCCGCCATCCAGGCGTTGAAGCGGTGCGTCTTGGACAGGCTGTGAAGAATGTTGTGTCCATATCTCTCGTTGTAGATGTCGTCGACGATCCAAAAGTGGAAGATCGTGAAAATGGCCAGGACTCCGTCCCACCAAGTGATCTTCTTGCCTTCGTCGTAGGTCCTTCCTGCATAGGAAATCGGCACCTCGAAGATTCGACAGTTGCGCTTGGCAAATTTCGCCGTGAGCTCCGGCTCGATACCAAAACGATCGCTACGTATTGGAGTCGACTTCAGAATGCTGGTTTTCACCGCCTTGTAGCATGTCTCCATGTCGGTGAGATTCAGATCGGTCGTGATATTCGACAGAGTCGTCAGGAACCGGTTCATCACCGAATGCCAGAAAAAGAGAACGCGTCGGTATTCGCCAGATGCAAACCTGGACCCGTACACGACGTCAGCATCTCCACTCAGCAATGGTGCCAGAAGACGTTGATAGTCCCTCGGGTCGTATTCAAGATCGGCATCCTGGATAACGCAGATATCGCCGGTCACAAGACCAACCGCCGTCCGAATGGCCGCACCTTTGCCCTTGTTCACCGAATGGTGACGAAGAACAACCTGTTGTGCGTGGTCTTGCGCGATCTGTTGCAGAATCTGCTCGGTCCCGTCCGTGGAGCAGTCGTCGACGATGATGATCTCGAGCGCGAGCCCTTCAGGCAGAGGCGCAGATAACACCCGTGCGACGATAGACTCAATGGTGTAGTGCTCGTTGTAGACTGGCATCAGCACACTGAGCTTCCGAAACTGCGATGTTGTTGCTATGGCCAACGTTGCCCAGTGTCCTGTTTGCGGATGGGATGAATGACTACTCAAGGGGATGTCGTTACAAATATCTCTCTGTCAGCCTCAAGAAAGCCGTCACCTTGGCTCCAGGCACCCGGAGATAAACAGACGAAGGGGTCAGACGCAATTCGCCTGACCCCTTGTTCTGTAGTGGTGCCGAAGGAGGGACTCGAACCCTCACGCCCTTGCGAACACAGGATTTTGAATCCAGCGCGTCTACCATTCCGCCACTTCGGCAATTCTACTGCGACTGATCCTGACTGTCCTCCTGCTGCGCTTTGCAGGGACCAAGGATCTCTGCGTATATGATCGCTCGCCTTGCCCTTTCGGGTGTCATCCGCCAACGCCGGTCAACGGTTCCCCGCTTCGTTGGCGTCGGCTTGCCGAGCTTCTGCTGTATCAGCTCGCCCACGCGTTTTGGCTTTTCGGCAGTTCGCCGTGCCTGCAAAGCCATCTGGGATGCTCGTGCTTCTTGTTCTCGTGCACGGTCTTCGGCGGCGCGTGAGCGCCCTTCGATTTCCTGCAGCATCGCCTGCATGTCCGCCATCGGCGCCGCACCTTGTTCTGACACCAACACGTCGATGTCAGAGGCGGCTGGCTGCGGTGCCTGTCGCCGGACACGGGGCGGCTCCGTACGAGGACGTGGCTGTTCAAAGGGATCGCCGCCAGCGGGAAAGGGCCAACCGCCCCAATCCTCGTCGTCCTCGTCCTCGTCGACGTCAAGCGGCGCCGTAGCCGGTTCACTGGCCTGCCGGCGTTGCCGCTCGTCGTCGCGCTGCTGACTCTCTTCCAGCTGTTTGGCGCGTTTGCGTCGCTCCAACAAGGCTGAACCCACGCTAAACAACAGAAAGAGAATAAAGAGAAGCTGTTCCACGGGCTAACTCTTGTCATCCTCGCCGGAATCGGAAATCGACTGACGCATATCCGTGTCCGACTGAATGTTGCGCATACGATAATAGTCCATTATGCCAAGATTGCCATCTCGGAAGGCCTCTGCCATCGCCTTGGGAATGTCAGCCTCCGCTTCCTTGACCCGCGCCGACATCTCTTCCGTGAGAGCGATCATCTCCTGTTCACGGGCCTGCGCCATGGCGCGACGCTCTTCGGCCTTGGCCTGGGCAATTTTCAGATCGGCATCCGCCTGCTCCGTCTGCAGTTTGGCACCGATATTGTCGCCCACATCCACATCGGCAATATCGACAGAGAGTATTTCGAAGGCCGTTCCTGAATCGAGGCCCTTGCCCAGCACGGTCTTGGAGATCGAATCAGGGTTTTCCAACACATTCTTATGGGTCTCGGCGGAACCAATCGTGGTCACGACGCCTTCGCCAATCCGGGCAATGATGGTCTCTTCGCCGGCACCACCGACCAGACGATCGATATTGGCGCGCACTGTCACCCGCGCCGTCGCCTTCACCTGAATACCATCTTTGGCGACGGCAGCGATCAGGGGCGTGTTGATGACCTTCGGATTCACCGACATCTTGACCGCTTCCAACACATCACGACCCGCCAGATCGATCGCAGAAGCCCGTTCGAAGGTCAATTCGATATTGGCCTTGTCTGCCGAGATCAGAGCAAGGATGACGGCCTCAACATTGCCACCGGCCAGATAGTGTGCTTCCATGCGCTCCAGCGGCACGTCGATGCCGGCCTTGTCAGCGCTGATCTTGGGTCGCACGATCGCACCGGGGGGCACCTTGCGCAGCCGCATTCCTACCAGGTCGCGGAAAATGCTGACTTTGACACCGGAGAAGTAGGCTGTGACCCACAATCCGATCGGTACGAAGTACGTGAACAGACTCAAGAAAATGATGAGGGCGAAAAGAATCGCCAGATAAAATAGGGCTTCCATACTCTACTCTCCTTCTCCTTCCGACGTCTCGTTCACCACGTCGGATGTGACGTGGGCATCGGGGACGGAGGGGGTGTCATTGCCACTGGGCACATCATCGCCGATTTCTTCGACGACGATGCGATTGCCATGAACTTCGATGATTTCAATTCGTACGCCGGCGTCCAGAAAACTGCCCTGCGTCACAATGTCTAACACATCTTCGCCGAATCGACCGCGACCACTTGGTTTCAAGGGCGTCACCGCTGTGCCGGTCTCGCCCTGTCGCTGCACCAGGCCATCCGGCGCAGAATCATAGCCTGAGGCTCGATCGGTGGTTTCTTCATGTACCATGTGCTGCCAGGCTCGATTTCGTATCAACGCCCAGACGAGAGCTCCCGTACCGGCGATTCCGAGGGTGCCAATAATGACAGCCGGGCCGGGGCCGAGGCGCCGATAGGCGAACAGGACGCCGATACAAACGGTACCAAAACCGAGAATGCCAAAGATGTTCATCCCCGGGATGACGAAAACTTCCAGCAGGATCAGGACGAATCCGACGATCAACAGACCGATCGCGTAAATCCACGGCAACCCGTCTCCGGCGAGCCAGTCGATCATGCGAGCCTGCTCATACAGCTCGCACCACGATGCGGCTGCCGCGGGCGCTGATAATCTTGACCGTCATGTGCTGGTTGATGAATTCGCCCTCGGCGATGATATCGAGTCGACGGCCATCGAAGGAACCCACACCAACTGGGCGAAGCTCGGAAACCGTCACACCCTGCAAGCCGACCAACTCGTCGTCGTGCTCTGTGGGAGCCGACACATAGCCATCGGCCGCTTTCGTATCACTACCGAGAATCAAGTGATTGAAGGCCGCGATTTTTGGCAAGGATCGCAGGAGAAAAGCTGACACGACGATGGCACCGATCATCGATAGAGCAAACTGGCCGATGACTGCGCCGATCTGATCGACACTCCAGAAATCGAATTCTGGTAGTCGCGTCAGCAATACGCTGGCAAGCATGCAGACGACACCGGCAACGCCGGCGAAACCGAAACCGGGAATGAAAGCGATCTCGGCAAAGAGCAGCAGCAAACCGACGCCGAACAGAACGAGTTCTTCCCAATTGGCGAGATGGACGATCAGATGACTACCAAAGAACACCGCCAGTGCCATCAGAGCCAGTGAGCCACCCAGGCCCCAGCCAGGTGTACGCACTTCTGCGATCAGGCCAAAAATCGCCACTGAAAGCAGCAAGGATGTCACCACCGGGTGGGTCAGCAGGCGAACGACACGCTCGGCCCAGTTGATCTCGATCTCAACGATCTGGGCGTCGGCCAGATCGTAGATCTCCAGCAGCGCGTGTAAGGACTCCGCCGTCTCGTCAGCTATCCCATACTGCAGGGCTTGCTCGGTCGTGAGTGTCGCGGGCTGGCCGACTTCGTCGGAGAATTCGGGAATGTAGATACGCTCGTCCACCATCGCTTCGGCGATCTCGGCATCGCGATCGGTGCGCTCAGCGGTACCACGCATCTCGGCTCGCATGACGGAGACATACTTATCCGACGCCTTTTCCCCACCACCAGAGAC
>JABJJN010000045.1 GCA_018660835.1 Gemmatimonadota bacterium
GGTTGCTGTATTTGCGTCGTGGATCCTGCCACGCTGCAGGTGGCGGTCGCTGCCGGTGGGTATTGGCCACCCCTGCATGTTCAAGCGATCGATGGCTCTCTGCACGAACCCGATCTGGGTAGTCTGCCACTGGGTGTCCGTCGTGACGCAAGCTACCATACGGCGACACTGCAACTACAACCTGGAGATCTGATGCTGTTGTACTCAGATGGGGTTGTGGAGGCAGCCGACGATCGCAATACGCTGTATGGAGACGAACGACTGCGCGAGCTCGTTGCGGCTCAGGTCGCACAAGGCGCTAGCCCCAGGAAGGTTGTGGACAGTCTGCTACAGGATGTGGGACGCTTTTCGGTCAGCGCCGGGGCTCAGGCTGACGACATTACCGTCATCGCAGTGCGGGCAAAACCATGAGGATCCCCCGACATCTGATCCGCCTGCTGGCATTGTGGGTCTTGGTGGTTGGATGTCACGACTCGCGGCGTATCAATCCCGTTGATCCGGCCCTGACGCCCGCCGTCACCGGCGTAGCTGTCAGCGCCGACGATGAGGCAGGTGTCGTATTTGTTGAGTGGTCGGCCTACGAGGGCGACATGCCCTTTGCCCGCTATATCGTCATGCGTCGGCAGCAAGGCCTGGTGGCGGAAGATACGGTCGCCATCATCGACGAGATCGCCACGACCCGGGCCATTGATACTCAAGCCGCACCAGAGACGGACTATGAGTATCGAGTGATCACAGTAAATGCCGCCGGCTTTGGCGCCAGCACCGTTGGATTTGCGGTGCGTTCCTTCCGCGTCCTGCCTGTAGAAATCGCCCAACTGACGCCGGACCCATCGATCGGCGCGATCACGATTTCGTGGGCGCCCTATGGCGGTGGCGGCTTTGAAGCATATGAGATTCTGCGTCGCACATTTGCCGGCGAGACACGATCTCTGGCTCGTGTCGACGACGTCACGCAGGTGTCCTGGGTGGACACCAGTGCGCAACCGCAGACAAACTACACCTATTGGTTACAGACCGATGTGCTCGGTGAGTCCCTGGAGAGTGCAACGAAGGATATCTTCTACACACTGACGCGACCGACGCTGTCTCTGCTCGCCAGTAGCGATTGCGCCTGCACTGATCTCGAGTGGTCTGTCTTCGACGGACCGCGCTTTTCCGGTTACCAGGTGGTGCGATCTGTCATAGGCAGAAGTGACACCGTTGTCGCCACGATATCGGATCTGTCGGCCACTCACTATGCGGATTCTCTTCTACAGGGCAATACTGAGTACACCTACCGAATTCGCGTTGATACACAATGGGATGGCGTCGAAGTCGACAGCGAGCCGCGTAGTGGAATCTTCCACGAATTGCTGGAAGAGATACTTCTACCATCCGTCTCCGATACCGAGGTGCAGTCACTGGCGATCGCCATTGATGACAACGGCGGACGTTGGGTTGTCAGCACGCTGATCTCATCGACGACGGCACGGATCATGCGCGATGGTGTGAGGATTCACGCACCCGACGGGCAGGCAAGAACGCTGACTCACGATCGCCTCGGGAAGCCGGATCGGATTTCCCCTGTGAGAACGCACGTCGTCGGTGATCAGCTATTCGGCGTGGTTCGCCAGGATCGTGATTCTGGTGATTCTGTCGTCGTTTTCAGTGCCGATGCTGATGCTGGGTTATTGTGGGTGACGCCCCTGATCGCAGCGAAACCGGTCGATCTGTATATCGATGAAAGTATCACCGACATGCCGACGGTATTGGTCGTGTTGGATGAGGATGCCGTTGGCTACCTCATCGATCCTGATACCGGGGAATACGTGGCGCGATGGCCGGAGGAAGGGGGCAGGAATGCAGGGACCTTGGAGAGTTCGCTGTCACGCAGCGAGGCGCTGCCGATCCAGGACAATCTTTTCGCTGCCGGATTCGTGCCGAACAGTTCAGGCCCTCTCGACGCTTGGTTTTTGCTCACGCCACAGCGTAGCGCCAACATGTCCATCGGACGAGTGCGATCCGGTATTCACATTGGCGGACAGAGTGAGGTCTACGACGACGGCATCGGCCTGGGCTCTGGGCAGTTGCTGAATCCGCTTGTTCTGGATCTCGATCGTGATAGAGAGCGTTTGGTGGTTGTCGAGAGTCGCGGAATTCTGCAGGTGCTGGATGCGAGTGACCGCACAGTATCAAAGCGTCGGGGAATAACGAGTCTGGGAACCTTCGGACAGGGTCCCGGTCAGTTTTTCGTTACCCCCCTGACAGCCGTCGGTGTGGCCGTTGACGGACAAGGTCGCATCCATGTGGCGGATGCAGCCACCGATGGGGGGCGGGTTCAGGTATTCGCTCGCTGAAAGCGTCTGGTCCCCACACGCTGGCGTGTGTCTGCTCTATCTGCTTCTACTTGGACCGCATTTCCAACTTCACATCCGCCCACCCAGTCGGCCGGACGACGGTCTCGACATCGACATGAATGGCAAGAGGTGTGCCTAGCAGGAATGGCTTCTCTGTTAGGCCGTCGGCCATGACCAACTGCGATTCGTGAATCGGATCCTGATGAATGGCAATGGTGCCGGCGGCGGGCGTGGGGGGGCACACGATCCGGAACGAGGCGACGATACCTGATCCCGAGCGTCCACGCTCCGCGGCCGGACCGAGAAGGGCAGCGTATTCCATCATCTGCCACCTTGCATCTACAGTCGTTGGGTCCGTGTCAGACAACACGTCATTTCGTACCTCAACAGCGCCTCGAAACAGATGGCCCTGCACAAAAGGTGGCGATACGACGTTTCGCACCATGGTTCGGTTCGATGTATCCAGAATGACAAAGTCCTCGCGGGGTACCCTGATGAAGAATCTGAGACCGGACGCCGCCTGAGAACCAAGATCTGCGCGAACGTCGATGGTCACTGTGTCACCAGGGGCAGCCATGACTTCTACGGCATCCGTCGTCTGTTGTGCCAGACGCAGCACTTGACTGTGCGCCCAGATGGGGACCGATAGCGCCAGAAGGAGTGCCCAGCCGGTGACTCTTGGCAGCTGTAGGGGCATGAGTTTCTTACCGTGGTTTATTGCTGTCTGCAAATTTCTAACGGGTGTCAACGGACACCCTCTGTTCCAACTATCGGCGTGAATCCCTTGAACTTGAGAATTTCTTTCAGAGAGGATCGTACCAACTCGTCGGTTTATGTCGGGGACGCCGAATCTGGTCTGGTGAAATCGGCGCAATGTGTTCAGAACAAGTGGCCGAGACCCATCGACAGCTGCCACGGTTGAGATGCCTGCAATCCATGGGCGATGTCCGCACGCAGGACAGGCGCATCGTAGACAGTTGGCAGGCCCAAGCGCA
>JABJJN010000011.1 GCA_018660835.1 Gemmatimonadota bacterium
CAGAGCTCGCAGGTACCTCTTAAGCCATCCTTCAAACGAATCGATGATCTATTACCCGGCGCTTGTGTCTACGACGCCAGTTTTGATGGTGTCGACGGGGTCCGCGTTCGTGGCTGGTTCATTACACCGGAAGGTTCACCTGCATCGCTGCCGACAGTGGTGAAGTTCATCGGTTATTCTGGTGGGAGATCGCTGGTACACGTTCATGCGCACCATGTGCTCAACGGCTTCAATGTCTTCGTCATGGATTCCCGTGGTCAGGGAGGGGACACGGGATTGCATCTGCATACGACACATGGAGCGCGGCGCGGCTTTATCACCCATGGTATTCTCGACCCAGAGGAGTACTACTTTCGCGCCTTCTATATGGACACGGTGAGAGCTGTAGAGGTCGCCTGTGGAAGACCCGAGGTCGACGCGAATCGTATTGCCGCCATCGGTGGTTCGCAGGGTGGTGCACTGACGATCGCTTGCGCGTCTCTGTCCGATCGTATTGCGGCCATGGCGCCTGACGTGCCATGGTTGTCACACTTTGAGCGGGCCATCGATATCGCCGTCGGCCCCTACGAAGAGATCACCGACTTTATGAAGGCCTATCCGGAGAAAATCGATCAGGCCTTTGCGACCTTGTCTTACTTCGACACGATGAACCTGGTGTCGATGACGCGCGTGCAGAAGGCCTACTACTCAGTGGGGCTGTGGGACCAGGTCTGTCCGCCCTCTACAGTATTTGCCTCGTACAATCACTTGCCTGCCGCGGTCGACAAGTCGATCGAAGTCTATCGCTACAACGGTCACGAAGGCGGCGGTGCATTACATGAGCAGAGGCTGCTCAAATGGCTGCGGACAACTCTCGGTTGAAGCATCAATCCCCGACGGCGCTCTTGCCTGTGTCACATCATCAAACAGAGAACCATACATGAGCATGACCGAAGAAGAGAAGTTTCGTTTCGATCTGACTGGCTATCTGATCCGTCCGTCGATCCTCGAAGCCGATGAGATTGCCGCCATCGTCGACCAGATTGACCGTATCAAACACGACAAGGAGTCGCTACCGCCCGAACAGCGTGCCGTCCCCGGAGGTGCGTCGAGTCTACTGATCGATCATCCAAAAGTGACTGACGTGTTGCATGAGATCATCGGACCAAATGTGCGGTTGGAGGGGACATTCTGTGTGTGGCGTTCGAAGGGCGAATGGGCGGGGGATCTGCACGGTGGTGGACCACAGCAGATCGACCCAATCTTTGGCTATCGCTGCGCCCATGGCCGAATCCACGCCGGGATGGTGCGTGTCGCATTCGAACTCACGGATGTATCAAAGGAGGATGGGGCAACACACTTCATTCCAGGTAGCCACAAATCGAATTTTCCAATGCATCCGGATCACATGTCCCTCGAGCCGGGCAAGCGATCGGAGTTTCTCACGTCCTACGAATGTCCCGCGGGGAGTGCCATCTTCTTCACGGAAAATCTGTGCCACGCCGGACCGCACTGGCAGCGAGATACACCGCGAGTTGCAGTGCTCAATGCCTATGCTCACTTGGCGACACACTGGCATCGTCCGACGATTGCGCCTGAGGTGATGGCCGCATTGCCACGGCAGAAACAGGCCTGGTTTAGAGAGCCGTGGATCGCCGACTTTCGCACTGCACCGGCGACGCACAATACGGTGGAACGTTTCGTGGAGAGTGCGGAACCCACAGTGCGGCTTGATCACAAGCCCTGACGCCGTCGACTCTGCTGCTGAGTGTAGAGGCGAGGTCTCGCGGGGCGCATGTTACTTCAACAGGAAAAAACCAGTTGCTTGTTGACGCTGATGCGATTGAGTCGGAGGTTTTCTGACTGAAGTTGTGTGAGCCCGTAGCTCAGTTGGTAGAGCAATTGACTTTTAATCAATGGGTCCCGGGTTCGAGCCCCGGCGGGCTTACCATATAGAAACAAGGGGTTACGGCAATTTGCCCGTGGCTCCTTGTTTCTGTTCTGCTGCTCTTGCCGCTCCTGGTCCGGCGTCGTGTCGACCATAGCGCGACTTCCTCCGTCTCGAACCCGCGGAGGGGATCCATTGGCAACTCCCCTTCAGTAGGCGACGGCGACGGTTCCTGCCTCGACGAACGTGCCGGCTCCGAGGACTGCCTCGATGCGGTACACGTAGAGTCCCGGCGCCACCAACTGGCCAGCCTCATCCCGTCCGTCCCAGTGGGCCAGTCCGCCCGAGGCGCCAGACCGGGTGTAGTCACCGGCGGCGACGCCGGGTAGCACGATACGGCGCAGGGCACGTCCAGAGAGGTCGTGGATGATGACGTCGATGCGCACCGGTGTGATGGTCCGCGAGAGGACGAACTCGATCACCGTATCGTCGTTCACGCCGTCGCTGTTCGGCGTCAGCACGGGCGGGCTGGCGGCAACCCGTCCGAGGGTGCGCTGCAGCGGATCAATGGCGAGCAGGCGCCAGGAGTCGGACGTCTCAGTCGCCTCACCGACGTTGAGGGGATCGTCGGATCCCGGCGCGTACAACCAACTTCGGAAAAGATGAGACAGCGTGAACGTGCTGGCCTCGAAGCCGATGCCAAGCTGTGTGTTCGCAGCGATTGGCGGATCGAAGTGCAGGATCAGCAACTCGTTCGTCGACTGCGATGCAGCCAAGGTTGACTGGCCCAGGCCGGAGACCTCGCCGAGGACCGCGCCAGAGGGCACGGCCAGCTCCAGACGCTCGACGCCGCGGTCGTCGGGCCCGAAGGCGAGATCGACGATGTAGAGAAACCGGGTGGACACACCCATGCGAGCGCTGTTCGGCGTCACGCTGCCACGGGCGGAGGAGACGGCCACGTCCTGGGTGGAGAAGTCGATGGACAGCGAGCCGAGCGTGGGCGTCGTACCGTCGTCCAGCGTGCTGAGGTTGACGCGGTACTGCACGAGGCTGGCCGGCTCCGGCGACGGGAATCGCAGACCATCGCTCTCGGCGACGGCGCTCCAGCCGTCCTCCGGATCCTCGAAGTCCAAGAGCTCGTCGCCAGTGCGAAACTGCAGGGAAAGGGCTGTACCGACCGGCATGTCGGCGTCCCAGTGCACGCGACCGAAGTTCTTGCGGCTTGCCGTGCCCAGATCAAAGGGCGGCGACACGTACGTGCCCCGGAAGTCGAAGCCGGTGCCGTAGGCTTCGACCTCGGCGACCAGGGGCTGAGAGTTGTCGGTGGCCTCCTCAGTGACGAGGATGCGGAGGAAGTCCGTGACGACGGGCTCGAAGGTCACCTCCGTCCGGGTGAACTCGCGGATATCCTGCACGAAGCCGATCTCGACCCACTGGACGCGGTCGTGGCTGCGCTCCACGGAATAACCGCGCAGCGAGTTGCGCTCGCGCTCGTCCTCGTCGTCGCCAAAGGTGATGACGCGGACCTTGTGCATTTTCCGCGTTGAGCCGACGTCGATCTCGATCTTCTGGTTGATTGGGTTCGGTCGGCCACGCCAGGCGGAGCGCAGGTCGCCGTCGGAGGTCTCCTCCGGGCTGCGCGGGTTACCCAGGGCTAGATTCACACCATCCACCCGCTTCAGACTCACGGAGCCGGCGGTCGAGCCGATATCGACATCACCGGCGAAACCGGCGAGCACGGCGGCGGCGGAGCTCACCGGCACCGACAGCCGGTCGCGGTCGATGAAACCCTCCTGCGGTGCGGCCCAGCCGCGCGCTTTGGAGACGTCGGACGTGGTCCACGCCGAATCGGCCGGCTCCTGGGCCGACCAGTACCAGGGCACCAGGCTGCGGTCGGTGGTAGTCGGCGCCACCAACAGCGAATCCTCCAGGTGAGCATGCAGATGGGTTAGGAAGCCGTTGCCGAGGCCGAGTCCGTGGTTGACGACGCGCAGGGCCAGGTGGTTGGCGCCGGAGTCGAGCTCGACGGGAACCGTCAGCACCTGCGTCCAATCCGAGCCCGAGCCGACGTGCTCGCCGTTGAACCACACTTCGTAGCTGTCGACGGCGGCCACCTGCAAGGTGCCAGGCACAGCCTGCTCCGTAGAGATTGTGGCGCGGTAGAAGGCGGTGCGGCGCCAGGTGGACTGCTCCCATGTGTCGGCATGGGCGGCACCGGCGAGCAGGAACAGGGCGAGAGAGATGGTACGGATCATGGAAGGAAGATACGAAGGGTGGTGTACGCGCTCCAGCGGCGTCGCTTTGGCCACACTAAACAGCAGGCACATCTGTCAGCAAGGAGTGCACCCAATCCATCAATCGAAATACGCTGAGCACGTAGGGCGTGAACAGCACGAACAACACCAGCTGGGCCAGGCGCCGACGTTGACGCAACCTTCTCTCGACATCAGGATCTGAGTCGGCCCTGGAAGCGGCTGTCACTTGCAGAATGTGATTCCACACAGACAGATAACCCACAGTCGCTGCCGCACCGATCAGCATCTGTAGAGCGCTAGCAAGCATGGAGAAGCCCTACGTGCGCTCTGATGCGTCGATGGCGAGCGACCTGCACCACTTCCTTGCCCGCTCAGAAAGCGTCTCATAGAGCTCTCGCGGCATGACCGGCTCGTTGTCTCCCGGGCGACGGAACCACGGTGCCAGGTAACCGACACTTGTCATGACTCGTGTCTCAGCAGACACATTCGCAGTACCACCATGCCATGTGCGTACGTCCCGAATCAAAGCAGACCCAGCGGGTGCGCGGATGATCGACTGTCGCATCCATTCGGGCTCCTGCTCAAGGGACGGCGGGCGTTGACGATTTCGCTGCGTACAAGGGATGAAACGCGTCGCGCCATTTTCACGACCAAAGTCGACCATGGGGAAATTCACGACGATGAACGGCGTGGGTAGATCAGCGATGACCGTACGCCCCTCAGGATCGTTGAGGCAATCACCCATGTCGGCGTGCAGGTGTTGGATCTTCGCGCCTGGCAGGCTGTAGTCGCCCCCGGCACCTGAACAGGTGAGGTCCTCGCTGCCCCAGATCGCCGTGACCACATCTACGACTGGTTTTAGCTCGATCAGCTGGGCCCACTCCGGGTGCTGCACTTGCTGACCAAAGCTATAACGCGCGTAGCCCCGATTGGCCTTCTCCAGGGCGATCGCGTCCGTCTGTTCTTGCACGATTCGATCGGCGCCTTGCCTTGCCAAAGCCAGTTGGCTCGGTGTCAGGGCATCCGCAAGCAAGACGAAACCGTCTCGTTGAAAGATGCGGACCGCCTCATCCACATCACCTGCTGCAACCACCTCGAAGTCGGCTCTTGTTTCGGTCATTGGACTCCCACCTACCAACGGGTCGATTCGAAGACCCATCCGGGCTCCACCTTTTGCATCTCAATCTCATCGTCACGGTCGGTTAAGCCACACGTGAGATAGCGTTCGTGCAGCCTCTGCAGGGCGTCACGATCGAGTTCAACACCCAGTCCGGGACCCGTCGGAACAGGCAGACTTCCGTCCTCGAATTCGAAGCGACCACCGACGATGACTTCATCTGATTGCCAGGGGTAGTGTGTATCCAGCGCGTAGGTCAGATTCGGCACCGCTGCCCCAAGGTGGGTCATGGCCGCCAGTGAGATGCCGGCATGAGAGTTCGAGTGCATGGACAGTCCGCGGTCAAAGGTCTGACAGAAGCGCCCCAGCTCGACCGACGCCCGAAGTCCTCCCCAGTAGTGGTGATCGGCGAGAATGATATCTTCCGAGCCCAACGCGACGGAACCCGGAAGATCATCGAAGGACGTGGTACACATATTTGTAGCCAGCGGGATATTCACCTGCTTTCGAACCGCCGCCATGCCCTGCTGACCGCGGGCAGGATCCTCGAAATACTCCAGCAGACCCTCCAATTGCTTACCCATCCGGATGGCAGTATCAACGGACCACACGGCATTTGGATCGAGACGCAAGGGCGTGTCGGGCCCGAAGGATTCATGCAAGGCACGTATACAGGCGACCTCGATGTCTGGCTCAAGGGCGCCACCTTTCAGCTTCAGAGACTGGAAGCCGAAGGCATCGCACATGGCCTGCGCCTGTGCCACGACGCCATCCGGCGTGAGCGCTTCTGCCTGCCGCGCTGCAGCCCAACCTTCAGCCCCCGGATCGGTTCCGAAAGCCAGTTCTCCACCGGCTCCTTCGTGTTTGAGAAACAGATAGGCGGAGAAGGGAACTCGATCCCGAGCTCGTCCACCCAGCAGGTCGACCACCGGGCGTCCTGTCGCTTTGCCAACCATGTCCAGGCAGGCAACCTCCAGGGCGGAGAACATGTGCACGAGTTTCCGTTGATCCCAGGGCTGGGTGCCACGCTGATCAGTACCATCTGCTCCGTATCTGTCCGCGAGCGCTGCCCACAACCGGGTCGTTTCATGGGGATCACTACCGATCACGACATCTGCCGCTGATGTCAGAGCGAGCCGGGTTTCCTCGCTGCCGGGAATTTCGCTGATACCACTGATGCCGTCGTCAGTGATGATTTCGACAACGATCCGCAATGCGTAAGGGGCATGCAGGCCTGCGGCGTTGCGCAGGGGAGGGTCACTGATCGCAATGGGCGTTACATTCAACTCACGGATCTTCACAAAGTGTCTCCGGGAATACATGTGGGTGTGAGGGAGCGTCTAATTGTGTTATTTTCGAAGTATGCAAGCAATAGAATCCAATAGACGATTCATCAGGACCGCAAGGTGAAGACGGGGGGCGCCAGTCTAGTCTTCCTCCTGGCGGCGGGTGTCACGCTCACTTCAGCGCTGGCTGGAGGTCAAGTCTGGGCAATGACGGGTTCCGTCGATGCCGGAATTTTGTCCGGGTGTGCCGTAGCTGCCGTGCTGGCCGTGGCTGCACGGGCGTTGTATGGTCAAATCAGTCGAGCCGGACGCAAGCAGATGTTTGCGACAACAGAGGAATTGCAGGAAGGTGAGTTTGTTGAGATCCGTGACCCACTGCAAGACAGCGCTCAGGCAGTCGTGGCGGCGAAGGCCCAGGACCGTCCTGATCGAGTTGCAGGGTCCGTAAGAGCAATGATGTCGACGAAAAACAAAACCACCAGGAAGCGCTGACGCGACATGGCAGACGAGGAGAAGAAAGAGGGTGGCGTCCGACGCAGGCTGATGAGCCTGGGACGTTCCAAGAAGGGGGAGGAGGAAGCGAAGCCGAAGAAGAAGGTCGGCAAGACGGTCAAGAAGAAAGTGATCGTCAAGAAAAAGGCCGTCAAAAAACCCTCAAAGGAAGCCCCGCCCAAGACGAGCGACAAGCCAGGCAGTCAGCCAGTCCCTGGCGCCGGGGGAGACCCGAGTAGGGGAGATGCACCGCCTGAACACAAGAGCGATGGTCCTAAAGCTCTAAGAGAGCTTGAGACAGAAGAGCTCGAACAGATTCTGGAGAAGCACCGCGAGTGGATTGCCACCAAGTCCCAGGAAGGTGTGCGGGCGGAATTGGCCAAGACCAATCTGCGTGAGTCGTATCTGCAGGGCGCGCAATTGCGTGGTGCAGATCTGCGTGACTGTAACTTCCAGAAATCCGAATTGCAGAATGCTGACTTTTTTCTCGCGGACCTGCGCGGAGCCGACTTTCTTGAGTCCCTGATGCAGAAAGCCACGCTGAAGCGTGCCAAGATGCAGGGGTGTAGTCTGGTTGGTGTGCGCCTGGAAGAGTCCGATCTCGAGGGGGCCGACCTGGAGAAAGCTGACCTGCGCAATGCCGATCTACGAGAGGCAAATCTCGAAGACGCGAACCTCGAGCGGGCGAATCTACGTGGTGCGAATCTGTTCATGGCAGAGATGTCGAATGCAAATCTCAAGCACGCACAATTGCAGTCAGCAGACCTGAAAGGGGCCAATCTGATGGAGGCAGATCTTTCGAGCGCTCGACTCACTGGGGCCAAGATGCAGGGTGCTGAGCTGATGGGGACGAATCTGCAAGGCGCCGATCTGATGGATGTGGAAGGCATGACGGCAGACCAGCTCGATGAAGCCGAAACGGACGATACGACGATCAAACCCTTGGATATGAGTTGACGATGAGAGTGTTACTCTGGCTGGTAGTTCTTGTTTGTGCGATGACCGAGGTGCAGGCTCAGGCGATCCTGAAGGTGACGACAGCGGCGGCCGTTTCGCGTGCGATGGAACACAATGAGTCCGTCCTGATCGCGGGTAGCCAAAGTGAAGGAGCCCGCCAAAGACTGCGCGAGGTGCGGTCCGACGGGCTGCCTGCCATCGATGTGAACGTCAACTATACCCGCAACTGGTTGCTGCCCACATTCATCTTCGCGGACCAGACCGTGAAAATCGGCAGTGACAACAATGTCGCCGGATCTCTGACCCTCAGGCAGCCTCTCTTCACGGGTGGACGTGTGCGTGGAGGGATGCGCCGCGCCGCGTCTGAGGTCGAATCCAGTGCTCAGGGCCAGCGTCAGATGCGTCAACAGATCGCAGCAGAGGTGGAGACAGCGGTCTATGATCATCTGCTGGCGGCGGAGATCCTTGAGGTCAATCGCGTCGCCCTGGCGCGCTCGCGATCGAATCTGCAGCAGGTGGCAGCATTGCATCGAGTCGGACAGGCAACGGAATTTGATCTGACACGGGCAACGGTCCAGGTGGCGACGGCAGGCGCGGACTCCGTCGCCAGAGAGAATGAATACGCCGTCGCTGAAATGGCTCTGAAAGATTTGATGGGTGTTTCTCTTTCTCAACAGATAGCCAACGAGGCCCAATTCCGTGCCACAAGCTCGTTGCCTGTGGACGATCTTGATGGCTTGATCGCCACGGCCCTGGAGCAACGGCCGGAAAGTCGCCAGTGGGCGGCTCTGGTTGCGGCGCAGCGGGGAGCCAAGAGCGTTGCCCAGGCTGGTGGGCGGCCAAATCTCGATTTTATCGCCAACAGTCAAATGCAGTTTCAGAATGACGCGCTGGGTGACGCGACCGATGGCGACGAATGGCGCCGGAGTTGGTCCACAGGTCTCGTCCTGAGCGTGCCCTTGTTTGATGGGAGACGATCACACGCTCAGACAGCACAGGCAAAGCAGCAGATACGTCAATTTCAGTTGGAGCAAGAGCGGGCAATGCGAGTCATCGAGCGCGAGGTAAGGCAAGCATGGCTCGATCTGCGTGAGGCGGAAGGACGTCTGCTGGCGCGTCAGGGATCAGTCACCCAGGCGGAACGGGGACTACAGGATGTGACATCTCGCTACCGGACTGGGGGCGGACGGCAACTGGAGGTCCTGGACGCGCAACTGGCCCTTGTTGAGGCGGAAACTGAGTCCGCACGAGCTCGACGAGATCGCGCCACAGCATTCGTGCGTCTGGAACTGGCGACGGGGATCGTCGACGTGTCCGCGTCCATGGCGGATTCCGACTGATTTGACCACGGCCTCTGATTTGACCACGACCTCGTCAACACCCGTTCCCGGCACACCAGCGGCGGCGGGATTCGAGCCCACACGACTCGAAACTGCCTACGACCTTGTGGCTCGCTGGATCGCACAGGGAGACGTTGCGGGTGCCGTCGTGGCGATTGCACGCAACGGCGTCATGCTTGAATCTCGAGCTTTCGGACAACGACAGTGGCGCCGGCAGCCGCTACGGGCTATGTCTGCGGACGACGTATTTCTGGTGGCTTCCGTCACCAAACCCGTGACCGCTGCGGCACTGATGGGGCAGATCGCCCTTGGAGGGGCGACGCTGCAAGATAGAGTCGTCGATCACCTGCCCGATTTCTCCGGGCCTGAGCGTGAATACATCCGGCTGATTCACTTGCTGACCCACACGTCAGGGCTGCCGGATATACTGGCTGAGAATGAGCCGTTGCGTGAAGCCCACGCCCCCATGTCTGAGTTTGTCGACGGAACGTGTCGGACGCCGCTGCTGTTCAAGGCCGGCGAGCAGGTCAAATACCAGAGCATGGGTACTCTGCTCGCTGGCGAGATCGCCAGTCGCCTCGCCGGTCGCTCACTGCCGGATCTCATGTCGATGACGCTATTCGAACCGACAGGTATGGCCAGTTCCATTCTCGGCTACAGGCATGATCTGGACGACCGGGTTGCCGCGGTACAGTTGCCTGATGGAGTTGAAGATGCCACCGACTGGCACTGGAACAGCGACTACTGGCGCTCCTTTGGGGCGCCCTGGGGGGGGATGCACTCAACTGCCACAGATCTGCTGCAGTGGCTGCAACTGTTTCTCGACGATGACCCTCAGGATCTGCTGGGGTCGAACGTCTGTGCTCAAATGCTGGCCGATCAGACGAGTCAGGTCGTGGGACTGAATAAGGCAGATCAGCAGAAGAATCGATGGGGACTGGGCTGGCGGGTCGGCGCATTTGGTGCACACGGATCGCCTCGGGCCTTCTCGCATGGTGGTGCGACGGGCACCCTGGTCGGTGCCGATCCTGAGACTGGACTCACGTGTGTATTACTTACAACTTGCCCTTCAGCGCCGCTACAGCGTCTGTTGACGTCGATCCAGGATGCTCTGGTCTGACGAGGACTGTTCGACTCTCACCCGACGAAATCCAATGAACGACACCCGCAAATACATGGTTCGCGCATCACACTGCGACCATCGAGCCTCTGAGGACGAGATTCTCGAAACACTGCGTCGAACGACGGCACCTTTGAGTCGTTCGTGGCAGCGGCTAGAGAAGGCGCAACGCATCGTGCTGAAGTTCAACATGATCAAACCTCCAGAGCGTGTGGAGTATTTCGCCGGCCGCCGACGTGAGTTGGTGGATGATGCGTTCTGTCGGGCGACCCTACGTCTGCTACGTGAACGCACAAAGGCAGAGTTGATCGCCACCGACACCTACCCCTATGGCAATGGCAACATCACGCCGGATGATTTCAACTATCGCCACTTGCTTGATGAATTCGACGTGCGCTACGTCGACTCCTGCCTGCCGCCCTTCAAGACCTTCGATGTGCCCGGCGGCGGCTGCATGTTTGATCGCTATGTCCTGAATGAAGTCTTCTCTGAAGCGGATGAAGTGGTGTCCATTGCAAAGATGAAGAACCACGCTTTCATGGGCATTACCCTGACCCTAAAGAATCTGTTCGGCTTGCCACCGATGATTCCACCTCAGGGGAGAACGCGATCCTACTATCACCATATCATCCGATTACCTTACGTGCTGCCAGATTTGGGAATGATCACAGATCCATGCCTGAACATCGTCGACGCTCTTACAGGTCAGAAATGGCGTGAATGGGGAGGCGATGGGCGGATCTGCAATGCATTGCTGGCGGGGGATCATCCCGTTGCTACCGATGCCTGCGGTATGCGCCTAATGGGCCATGATCCAACCAGTGATTGGCCAACACCTCCTTTCCGACGCGATCGCAACCACTTGCTGATTGCAGCTCGCCATGGATATGGGAGTGTAAATATCGATGGAGAGATAGATTTCGAGTCGGAGGTAACGGGCCCGTTGGCTGACTTCGATTCGGAAGAGACGGACTCAGCAGCCACTGTTGCAAGCTGGCGTCGTACGACATGCGAGCAGGGACTGATCTACCGAGACAAGGCTCGTGACTTTATCGACCGCTACCGCGGTCAATATATCTACCTGCAGGACGGCGAGGTGGTCTGGAGCGGCGAGGACCCAAGAAATCTCGGGAGTCGTCGAGAGTTAAGTGGCAAACGGAAAGACTCTGCCCTGTGGTTGAAACTGGTCGATCCTGATGAAGTGGAGGGGGAGAGCTTTGACGCCTATGAGGAGTGCCTGACGGCGGCATAGCCAAGATGGAAGCACTGGGAATCGATATCGGGGGTACAGGCATCAAGGGGGCTCCTGTGGACACCAGCACAGGCGCCCTGCTGGCAGAACGTTTTCGTTTGCCGACACCTCAGCCGGCAACACCCGAAGCCATGACACAGACCGTTTCACAGATCGTCTCGCACTTTGATTGGCAAGGACCGGTTGGCGCAGGGTTTCCGGCGATCATCCAACAGGGCGTGGCCCGCTCGGCGGCCAATATCGATCCGTCATGGATCGGTCGGGACGTGCGCGACATGTTCCAGCAGGCCTGTGGTTGCCCCGTGACGGTACTCAATGATGCCGATGCCGCTGGCACTGCGGAGGTCCACTTTGGTGCGGGACGGGGGCTTGCGGGGGTTGTACTCGTACTCACCCTTGGGACGGGCATTGGCTCGGCTCTTTTTACCAATGGACATCTGGTGCCCAACACAGAGTTTGGCCATATCGAAATAGGTGGTAAAGTGGCAGAAACGCGTACCGCGGACAGCGCACGGGAGCGCGAGGAACTGTCATGGAAGAAGTGGGCTCGACGATTGGATCGATATCTGGATCGCCTGGAGTTCTACCTGTCACCTGAATTGATCATCGTCGGCGGCGGCGTGAGCCGGAAGCACGACAGATTCCTCCCACTGCTCACGATCGACACCGAGATTGTTCCAGCGCAGTTGCGCAATGAGGCAGGTATCGTAGGCGCCGCCGCAGCGGCCGCGGTGGCCGTCGGAAATCCATAGTGCGATTGCCGTCGTTGTCTCTTATCGCCGTTGTCTGCTGGATGACGTCACCAATCAGACTACATTTACTTACAGCATTTCTGCCACACCAACCTTCGACCAGAGAAGATCATGCTCAGAGGTGACAAAGAATTGATCGTCATCGGTGATCGCGTATTGCTGCGACTCGATGAGGCAGAACAGCGTACCGAAGTGGGATTGTATTTGCCGCCGACGGCGCTGGAGAAGGAGAACGTGCAGAGTGGCAGGGTCGAGGAAGTTGGTCCCGGCATCCCTCTGCCGCCAAAAACAGACGACGAGGATGTGCCCTGGGCCGAAGGTGGGGAACAGATGCGCTATATCCCGCTACAGGCACAGAAGGGCGACCACGCCATTTTTACACGCAAGGATGCCGTAGAGGTCACCTTCGATCACGAGAAGTATGTCGTGGTGCCCCACAGCGCGATTCTGGTGCTTGTACGCAATACGGTCCTACTTGGGGGGCCAGGTCTGTCGCCTGAGAACTGATGACTACGCGGACCCGGTCTTGGCCAGGTTCGTCATCGTCATAGAAAAAGGGCCCCCGTCAACTGACAGGGGCCCTTTGTTCGTTCTGGATGTTTGAGATCGACTACAGTGCAGAATCTTTACTGAATCAGGAAAGGCACTCCTGTGTCGTCCCAACCTCTTGACACATAGTCCTGCATGGTCAGCGCGAAGAGAATGATGAGCCAGAAGAAGCCCGCACCAGCGAAGACCCACATAAGGGGCGTGTTGTATTTGACGTGCATGAAAAACAACACGACAAGACTCGCCTTGAAGATGGCGATTGCCAGCGCGAGGGGTGTATTCAAGACGCCAAGGCTCAGAAATCCTGCAGCTACCGTGATCGCCGTAAAGACAAAGAGGCAGGCGATAACGGAGAAGTAGACGCGCATGGGGACGATGTGTGGCCCATGCTCATGGTCGTTTGCGTGACCGCTCATTGTATGTGTCGTCCGATGAGGTAGAGCAATGGAAAAAGGAAAATCCAGACGATGTCGACAAAGTGCCAATACAGACCAAAATTCTCGATCGGGCTGTAGTATTCTGGCCCGAATTTACCAGCCCGAATCTTCGGCATGAGCCAGATCATCAAGCCGACGCCGATGACCATATGCAGGGCATGCATTCCCGTCATGACGAAATAGAAGGAAAAGAAGATCTTCATCGGCCCCGCCATGGGACCGTCCCAAGTAAAGTTCAGACCCGGGATCAGGTGATCATGATACTTGTGAGAATACTCGATCGACTTCACACCGAGAAAGGCTATGCCCAATACCATCGTGGCGATGAACCAGTTGAAGATACTCTTATGCTGGCCCTGCTGGGCGCACCTTACAGCCATAGCAACGGTAAAGGAACTGGCGATCAGGATCACCGTATTCAAGCCGCCCCATTCGAGGGGCAGCAGATTGCTACCTGTGACGAAGGCGTTAAAATACTTGAAGCGGTAGACCGTATATCCGGCGAAGAGCCCGCCGAAGAACATGATCTCCTGAGCCAAGAATGCCCACATCCCCATCGTCGCTGACTCGTGCTGTTGCTGCAAGTCATCGAAATAGTGCCGCAGGGCAGGGTGAGAGGCGCTGCTAGACATTCCCTGCCTCCCGGCGTGTTTGCGCCATATGTCGTGTCGTCGTGATCACTGTCATCGTCGGATCGGGTCGATTGTGGTTGGTGTGAAGATCAATGGGACGCCTTGTCGGCGAGCAATACATCTTCTTCTTCGTAGGCGTATGGCTCACTTGTGACAATGGGCGTCTCATGGAAGTTGTGCGCAATGGGAGGTGATTCGATTTCCCATTCCAATCCCTTCGCGGTCCATGGATTGGGGCCCGCTTTGGCGCCGCGGAAAAGCGAATAGATGAGACAGCCGAACATGATGATGTAACCGAGTCCCAATACGGTGGCACCACCTGTCGATGCAACGTGGAGGATTTGGAATTCCTCAGGGTAGACGTGGTATCGCCGCGGCATGCCTAGATAACCAAGGACAAACTGCGGGAAGAATGTCAGGTTGAAGCCCAGGAAGATGAGGACAGCGCCGGTCTTCGCCATCAGCTCGTCATACAGGCGTCCTGTCATCTTCGGCCACCAGAAATGCAGGCCAGACAGGTAGGCCATCACCATGCCACCCACCATCACATAGTGAAAGTGACTGACGACGAAATAGGTGTCGTGCAGGTGAACGTCCATGGCCAGCGTTGAAAGAAACGTGCCGGTCAGACCACCAATCAGGAACAGACCCATAAACCCGATTGCATACAGCATCGGCGTCTTGAGATCGATTGATCCCCGGTACATCGTCGCCGTCCAGTTAAAAATCTTTACGGCAGTAGGGACAGCGATGAAGAATGTGATGAAAGAGAACACCATACTCGCATAGACCGACTGGCCCGTCGTGAACATGTGGTGGCCCCAAACAAGGAAGCCAAGCAGGGCGATCGCGAGCGAGGAAAAGGCGACAAAGCTGTAGCCAAAGATCGCTTTGCGCGAGAAACACGCGATGACCTCACTGATCACTCCGAAGCCGGGTACAATCATGATGTAGACGGCAGGATGCGAGTAGAACCAGAAGAGATGCTGCATCAGGATGGGGTCGCCACCAAGGTCGGGATTGAAGATGCCGATTCCGAGGAGGTTCTCAAGGGCGACCAGTAGCAAGGTAATCGCCACCACTGGCGTACCCAGGATCATCATCAGACTGGTTGCATAATGCGCCCAGATGAACAGTGGCAGGCGAAACCACGTCATCCCTGGCGCACGCATCTTGTGTATGGTCGTGAGGAAATTGACACCAGTGAGAATGGACGAAAAGCCGTTGATGAACACACCCGTGAGGGCGAGAGCGACAAACCCGTCTGAGTATGTGCTGCTATAGGGCGTGTAGAAAGTCCAGCCCGTGTCGACGCCTCCGGCGACGATGGCAAAGGTTGCCAGTGAACCACCAGTGATATAGCAATACCAACTCAGCAGGTTCAGACGCGGGAAAGCGACATCCTTTGCGCCGATCATCAGCGGCAATACAAAGTTGCCCAACACGGCGGGCACGGAGGGGATCAAGAAAAAGAAGATCATCGCCACACCGTGCATCGTGAACAGCTTGTTGTAGGTGTCCGCCTGGAACATATCACCTTGCGGTGTCATCAGTTCAAGACGAATCAGTCCTGCGAAGACACCGCCGAGCGCGAAAAACATCGTCGTCGTGATCAAATACAGGAGCCCGATGCGTTTGTGATCCACCGTCAGCAGCCAGGATTTGATCCCGTATTCGTGGTTTAGATAGTTCTCTGCGCCGTGGTCGGCCGCAGCCGGACTCTCTGGCGTCACTGTCGTCGTCATTGGGTCATGAACCTTACTGTGGCGGGCGGGCACTACTCGGTCGGCTCGCTCAAGGACTTGATGTAGGTGATCAGCTGCAGCAGCGTCTCCTCAGAGATCTGCCCTTGGAAGGTCGGCATGATCGGCTGATAGCCGTTGACGACCTGAGACGTTGGTTGCAGAATTGACTCGCGGATATACGACTCGTCAGCGACGACGATATCTCCGGAAGCCAATTGAACCGGTGAGCCATATACGCCCGTCAGGGTCGGGCCTCGACCACCAGACTGGTTCTTATGGCACGTCGCACAGCCGAGTTGATCGAACTGCCGCATACCGGCTTCTGCCATGCTTTCGCCTGCAGCACCACCGCTGAGCCAGTTCTGATAGTCTTGCTCTTCCATGACAACGACCTTACCGATCATCGTCGAATGCTGGGTACCACAGTATTCCGCACAGAAGAGATGATATTCGCCAACCTTCGTCGACTCGAACCACATCGTATTGTAGCGCCCCGGCACAACATCCCGCTTGGTACGGAAGGCAGGAATGGAGAACGCATGGATAACATCTTCCGATGTCATCGTCAGGCGTACAGGTGTATTTACCGGGACATGCAATTCGTTGATCTCGCGTTTGCCTTCAGGATGTTGAATCTTCCACATCCACTGTTTTCCAACGACGTAAACGTCTATTGCATCGGCGGGCGCGCGGTACATGCGGAAGAACATATCCGCGCCCAGCGTGAAAATACCCATGCAGATGAAAAACGGGATAATACTCCAGGCAAGTTCCAGTGGCAGCGATCCATGGATCGGCTTGGGGCGCTCATCGTCTGAACGTCGTCTGTATTTGACGCAAAAGATGATGACGACCACAACGATAGCCACCGTGAAGAACGCACTGATCGCCACCAGGAGGAAGTAGAGAAGATCCACCGGCAAGGCGAAGGTCGAGGCGAGCTCGGGATGTAAGGAAAAGTCCTTGGACATCGTTATCGGGTCGGTCCTTGTGCCCCCCGGCTAATTCTGAAGGGGGGCCGGTGGTGATGGATTGGCGTGGGCGAGGGCTTGCAGCCGGCGATCTCGACGAATCGTTCCGATCACGAGGCTTGCCAGTACTGCGACAGTCAAACCGCCTGCAACACGAACGCTATTAAGAATGACCAGTCCATACTTCCCGGTAGTCGGGTCGTATTGGTAGCAGAGCAACAACAACTGGTCGATGGGATTGCCGATTTTCTTCTGTGCAGCTTCGACCAAAGAAAACCGCACATCCTTGGGCGAAAACTCAATGCCATAAAGATACCGGGCGACACGTCCTTCCGGTGTCAATATCATGATTCCACTGGCGTGGATGTAGTTGTCAGTCTCCACGTCATATTCGTAGCGAAACCCAACAGACTCGGCCAAGGCATCAATTGATCTCTGGTCGCCCGTCAGAAAGTGCCAACCTGCGCCGGCTCCCGGGCGTCCATAGCCTCCGACATACTCTGTCTTCTTGCCTTGAGCCAGGGCGGGTGTTTCTCCTGGATCAATACTCACCGTCAGCACGTCGTAGTCGGTGCCGATGTCGAAGTCGACGACACGCAGAGACCTGAGCAGTCCATTCAAGACCTGCGTGCAAAGCATGGGACACTCGAAGTAGGCCAGCGACAGGATCACGGGGCGGTCGCCGATCAACTGATCCAGGCGAACGACACCGCCTGTCTCATCACGGAAGCTCAGGTCTAACGGGACTTGAGCGTCGAGGAGTTGATCGATACCGATGCCATCTGCTACGGAATCATCCAACGCCTGTGCCGTCACTTGGACAACACAAGCCAATATCAGGAGACCCGTCACACAGAGTCGAGGTAGGAGATTTGAGTGGTGTGTCTGCATCATTCTTCTGCGCTATTGCCCGGCGGCCCCGGAGCCGGTCTTTACGGGCAGGCCACGCTCGGCGATTAGATCAATTGCACGCTTGATAGGTATCTGCGCGACGCCCGTTTCGGCATCCAAACTGTAGCCATTGAGCTTTTCGTCTTCCTGTGCCCGCAGGGCCAGTCGCTGCCTGGGGGCATCGGTTTCAAGCAACGGCTCAGATAGCGTTTCGACCCGCGTGGAATTGAGCGCGTGTGGCACACCCTGCAGCATCGGTTGGTAGTAGGCCAGAACTTTGAACATGACCACCATACCGACGAAGGAGACGATCACAAGAGCCGCCATGGCGAAAGCGATCTTCAACAGAGGGCCTGCATCGGCATCAGTGGTTTCATGACCCGCCTCGATGGAGGTCGTTGTCTGATCAGTCATGTCCATGCTCCTGCGCCTCGGCAGCCAATGCGTCGTGGTCGAATCTTGGATCGTTGCTTGGGACCAAGGGGCGCTTCTTGAGTTGCCCGAAGAAGAAAAAGACCCATAAACCACCCACGCCGATCGGTGCTGCCAGATCGAGCCAATGGGGTGCCAACGCAACGGCTTGCGTCATCGCACCATCGTGATCCCTGAAGGCGGGCGCGGTGATCCAATACAGATCGACGAGACGCATGAACATCAGGCCCACGGCGACGCTCACCAATACCTTGAGCCGTGCCTTGATGCGACTCGAGACCAGTAGTAGCATCGGCACAGCAAAGTGGAATCCGATCAGCGCGTAACCAAGGTAGAGCCAGCCACCATGGAGGCGGGTGTAATACCAGGTAATCTCTTCCGGCAAGTTGCCCGACCAGATGATCAGCAACTGCGAGAAGGAGGTATATGCCCAGAGCATGACGAAACCCATCATCATGGTACCAAGATCGCGCAGGCGTTCATTGGTCAGCAACACATTGAGTGGTTCATGCTTCGACAACGGCACACCCACAAGAACCATGAAGGCCCAGGCCATCAGTCCCATGCCGAGGATATAGATGGCACAGAAGATCGTCGAGAACCAGTGCGGCTCCAGGGACATCATCCAATCGGTGCCGGCAAACGTTCCGAGGGCGGCAAACAACACCAGACCCGGGCCGGACAAGCGCTGCATGTATCGTGTGGGCCACGTGTCCGTCATCTGATCCTGTTGCACAGACCAGCGTGTCAGCAGGGTTCCCATGATCGTCCAGATAACGAAATAGGCGACATAGCGAATGATGAAGAAGGTGCTGTTCAGATAAGGAAGTTTGTGAGTCAGCACTTCATCGTGTGCCACGACATCGGTATGTGTCCATGCGAACAACTCATGCATGCCTGCGATGATGGGTAGCCCGAGAACAAACATGACCGGCATCGTCGATGCACCCGCTTCCAGCATGCGACGAATAGCAAATCCCCATCGACCACCTGCAAGATGATGGATCATCAGAATACCCAGGCAACCAAGGGGCAGACAAACCCAGTAGATGAAGGCAAGCAGATAGGATTGAAAGAACTGTTGGTGATCGGTGAGATAGCCGAAGACGGTGGCGGCAATGCCGATCAGACCGATGACGAGCGCGCGACGTCTATAACCGTCGAAACGCGGGGCCAGGGCCTCACTTTGACGTTGGATCTCCTCGATCATTGGAGCTGTCCCTGGTCCTCAGCGGGCAACTCATCGTAGGCCGCTTCTTGGCTGAACTGGAGGGCGCGGATGTAGGCGGCGACAGCCCAACGGTCGTTTACCGGAATCCGCGACGCGTAACTGAACATCGAGCCAAAGCCATTGGTCATCACATCGTAGTAGTAGCCGATGGCGGCATTGCGCAGGCGTTCCTCGTGAAGGGAGGGCGGTTTCTTCAATCCACGCTGCACGACGATGCCATTGCCGCTGCCAGTGCGGTCATGACAGGGTGTGCAATAGATGTTGAACCGCTCTTGACCGCGTTCGAGCAGGGCGCGGTTGAGTTCAATGGTCGCCGGCAGAGTTGTTGCCAACTCGCCATTCACCTTGCCCTCGTACAAGTGCGTGTCGAGGCGCAGTCCGCCGCGTGGGACGGTCCCTTCAATAGGCAGTCGCGAGGTCATGCCGTCCTTGAAAAAGGCGGATGCCTCGTGTGCTTCATATTTCTCCTGGTCATACATCCGCTGACGCAGATCACAACCTGCGAGCGAAAATAAGACGACCAGACAGGCACAAGCGGCCAACGTCTGATGTGCCAGAGAACGGTGAGTTAGTGAACGTCGTGCAATTAACATCATCTCAAGCTTCAACCTCGGATACTTTGACAGGTCCCAGACTCTGTAAGAAGGAGCGGGTCCCTTCCGTCTCATACTGAGGATCGGACGATTCTACGCACAGGAAAAAACGATCCTGGCTGGCCCGCTCGAACTCCGGCACGTTGAAGACCGGATGGTAGGGTTGGGGCAGCCGATTCAGCAAGATCAGGGCGATGACCGTTCCCACAGCTGCAAAAAGGATCGTCGTCTCGAAGGCCACAGGGATAAACATGGGACCACTGAAGTGGGGGCGTCCGCCGATGTTGATCGGATATTCGATGACATGAACCCAATACTGCAGGCCAAAACCCACCAGCCCGCCAATGATGGCGCATACGAAACTGATGACGGCGATGTTGGTCTGCGGGAATCCGATCGCAGCGCCCAGGCCGTGAACAGGAAGAGGGGAGTAGGCGTCAAGTTGCCTATAACCCTTTCCATAGGTCTTGTGCGCAGCCGAAAGTAGCTCGTCTGGCGTCTCGAATTCGGCCATCAGGCCGTGGGCCCCGTGCCCAGTAGAGGTGTCGTTCATGTGCTTGTCGATCTCTTAATGTTTCTTGCCCGTCGGCAACAACGTGCGGATCTCGTGGATGGCGATCAACGGCCATGCGCGAACGAAGAGGAAGAATGCGACGAGGAAGAAGCCCATCGTGCCAAGATAGAGCGACCAATCCCATATGGTTCCGGAATACATGTCCCATGAAGAGGGCATGTAGTCGCGGTGCATACTGCCGACGACGATGATGAAACGCTCCAGCCACATGCCAACGTTGATGAACATTGACACCATAAAGATCAAGTAAGGACTGGTGCGAACGCGCTTGGCCCAGAGCAGTTGCGGCACGATGATGTTACAGAGCAACAGCGCCCAATAGGATCCCCCGTAGGGACCGAACATCCGATTTTCCATCAGGAAGTTTTCATAGATGCTGGCCGAATACCAGGCCATGAACTGCTCCATGAAGTAGCCATAGCCCACGATCATGCCCGCAACGAGCATCACCTTGCCCATGTTGTCCAGATGACGATCGGTGATGAAATCGTGTAGCCCATACAGGGCACGCAAGGGGAGCATGAGGGTCAGGACCATGGCGAATCCTGCATAGATGGCACCCGCCACGAAATACGGCGGGAAGATTGTCGTATGCCATCCGGGAATAATCGATACGGCAAAGTCGAAGGACACGACGGAGTGCACGGACAACACCAGTGGTGTTGACAACCCGGCCAGAATCAGCGAAGCCATCTCGTAGCGTTCCCAATGGATCGCAGATCCACGCCAACCGAGAGACAGGAAGCCAAAAATGCGCTTCGTCACCAGGTGACGGGCCTTGTCACGATACGTCGCAAAGTCAGGAATCAATCCGACACCCCAGAAGAGCAGGGAGACGGTCAGATAGGTCCCCACAGCGAAGACGTCCCAGATCAATGGGCTGCGAAACTGCGGCCAGATGGCCATGGAGTTGGGATACGGAAACAACCAGTAGATCGCCAGCCACGGACGGCCGGTATGTAGCACTGGGAACATACCGGCGCAGAGGACGGCGAAAATTGTCATCGCTTCAGCGGAACGATTGATCGATGTCCGCCACTTCTGTCTGAACAAGAGCAACACAGCGGAAATCAAGGTTCCCGCATGACCGATTCCGATCCACCATACGAAGTTGATGATCGCGAAACCCCATCCAACAGGAATATTAAGCCCCCAGATTCCTGTCCCTTGATAGAGCAGGTAGGCGATCGCAATCTGGAGCAATCCGATCAGGCACAAGCCGATACCGACAACGATGAACCACTGAATCGGCGTATGCGGAGTGAAGACGACGGACGAGATCTTGTCCGTGATCGATGTGTACGATGTCTGCCCCGGTCCCAGCTCACTGGGCGGTGGTTCATAGGGGCGGCGTTTGCGGGCCTCGGACATAGTCGTCTTTTATGGCTCTCGGTGGTTGGTAGTCACGGGTCGATCCGCGAGTGTACTGCGGACGGTTTCACTGTGCCTGTCGTGGTTGCTATGCAACCGTTTTGGGTCTGCGCAGCAGTAGATCAGCCACGTTTGATATCTGGATTTGGATTCTTCACGCTCGCCAGATACGTCGTCCGTGGCCGCGTGTTGAGATCTGTCAGAATGCCATAGTTCAGAGGGGACGCTTTCAGGCGAGAAACCTCTGACTTCGGATCAGCAATGTTGCCGAAAGAGATCGCTTTTGTCGGGCATGCCTGCTGACACGCTGTTTGCACAGCGCCCTCAGGGACAGCACCCACACCATTGGCAATCTTGGCATCCACGCGCGCACTGTTGATTCGTTGGACACAGTACGTGCATTTCTCCATCACCCCACGTGGCCTGACGGTTACATCAGGATTCCGCTGCATCTTCAACGTCTCACTCTCACGGTCCGTATACTGCAAGAAGTTGAAGCGGCGCACCTTGTATGGGCAGTTGTTTGAGCAGTAGCGCGTACCGACGCAGCGATTGTAGACCATGTCGTTCAGGCCTTCTTCGCTGTGTGATGTCGCCGTGACGGGGCAAACGACTTCGCACGGTGCATTCTCGCACTGCTGACAGGGGACTGGCTGATGCAGGATATCTGGATCGTCCAAATCCGTGAAGTAGCGATCGATGCGAATCCAGGACATCTCCCGCGAATTGAGCACCTGCTCTTTACCAACAATGGGGATGTTGTTCTCAGACTGACAGGCAACGGAACAGGTATTGCAGCCCGTGCATGCTGTCAGGTCGATGACCATTCCCCATTGGTTGGGTGAGGAATAGTCGTGGTCTTCGAACAGAGTCAGTTCGGCGGGGAACTGGTGTCCTTCATGCTGGGCAAAGTCGGGATGCTCACGGAACTGGTCGACATCGGCACGACGAATCAAATGGCGCTCGTCCTGTTCGGACGCCTGTAGTTCGATGCTCTGGTGTTCCTGAGTGCAGGCCAGTGGCTGCATGTCAAACGTTTTTGCGACGGTCACATGCTGTAAGTTCCATGACGCATCGGCGCCACGGAGCATGGCGATATTGGCTCCGACTCCGGTTCCAACGCGGCCCGCATGCTCGCGACCATAGCCGAGATGAATCGTCATCACGCCTACCGCTTGACCTGGAATGATCCATGTTGGGATCGTGAGAGCCTTGCCACCGGCGGTCAAGTTCAAAACCTGACCATTTTCCACCCCGAGGCGTTCGGCCGTGGCGGGGCTGATGATCGCCGCATTGTCCCAGGTCAGTTTCGAGATGGGACGTGGGGTCTCCTGTAGCCAACCATTGTTTGCGAAACGGCCGCCCTGGAGGTAAGCGTCTGGACGAATCTCGACTTCGATTCCTTCCTCTCTATCCAGAGCGACAGCAAAACCGTCTTCAACGCGAATGGTGCTGAGCGTTGGGGACACTGCAGGCAAGGTCGTGCCCGGAATGAGTCCGTCGTGCAGAGTTCGCTGCCAGGCTGCGCCAAAATCAGTCGCAGAGGCGAATACCGGGTCTGTCGACCAGTGATCTTTAACCGCGTCGCGAATGGATGTGCCGTTCTGACCGGCGAGGGCGCCGATGACCTCGTAGATAGATTTGCTCTGATACAGTGGCTCAATCAACGGCTGAATCACTGAGACCGTGCCATCGTAGCTACGAATATCGCCCCAGGATTCAAGCCAGTGCGAGGCGGGGATGTGCCAATGGCTATTCTGGGTGGTTTCATCAACGTGGGAACTCAACTGAGCGCGAAAGCGCACCTTCTGCAGGGCGCTGGAAAACTCGAGTTCACCCGGTGCATCATAGACCGGATTGACGTCGAGCATGATCAGAGCTGTAACCTCATCTGCGCGCATGTCGTTGACGAGTTCGACCAGACTGCCCGTCTGATCGATGGATACTGCGTCAAGTGGGTCCGTCAAGTGAACCGTATGGCCAATATTTCCGAGTGCACTGTTGATCGCATGGGCCAGAGCGTGGACTGCGGGAGCCTGATGCTCACCCACGATGATCGCACTGCGGCCACGATGCTGCTGCAGGTCGCTTGCCAGAGGAGCGAGCCATCCGGTCGTGTCATCGAATGCAGGAAGTGAACCAGCGACAGAAACACCGAGATCACGCGCCAATTGAGCCGTCAGCGCCTCAATTCGACCGCTGTCCAGCGCCAGGCGATGATCGGCAACCGATCCGGTCCCGGTAGGGGAGCACTCTGCGACATACAAGCGATTCAGCTGGCTGTCGGAGGCAGCACCTGCGCGCACCTGCTGCGTACGTCGCCCCATGAAATCGCGTGCCTGTCGTACCGCAGCATGGCCGGCTTCGAACAGATCAGCGTCGAGGCTTACCACGACATCTGCCTTCGTCAGGTCATAATACGTATTGACTGGCTGGCCAAATGCCTGAACGGCCCCGGCGCGGGAATTGTCTGTGTGCACTGACTCATACTGATGCCAGCGCGCCTCTGGCATATCTGCCAGCAGTGCCTTGATCTGTGCACCGAGAGTTGGGGAGGTGACACGACCGGTGAGGAGGCGCAGTCCGCGGCCCTTGTTGGCCCGAGCACTGGCGACCTCTACAGAGGCAGCATTAACAAAAGCTCCCCAAGTAGCGATACGGCCCGCATTTGTCACCGCCTGCGCTCGATCAGGATCATACAGATCGAGAATCTGTGCCTGCGTGATAGCTGTTGTGGATCCGAGACTTGCAGGATGTTCGGGATTGCCCTCGATCTTGGTGGGGCGTCCCATGTGGCTTTCGACCAGAACGCCGGATCCTACACCATTGAGGGGGGCCGCCGATGCATAGAACACGGGTCGTCCCGGCAGAGCATTTTCTGGAGCTCGCACCCAGGGGACAATCGCCTCTTGCGGTTGGATGGTGCAACTGGTCAGGCCACCAAGGGCCAGGGATGCACCCATCAGCTGGAGGAAATTGCGACGACTGACGCCATCCTTCCACTCTGAGGCCTGTTCAGGGAACTCGCGATGGACCAATTCCTCGAAGGCGGGCGAACCGGCCAATTCATCAAGAGATCGCCAATACTGCTGCCCCTTCGTCTCACCCAGAGAGCGCCGGAGTTGACCCAAATCTAGTCGCTTACGAGACGCGGCCCCTTCAAGGGGGACTAGTTCAACGGTTGTCTCAGTCACGGCGGCTGGGGTCGTCGTGGAATTCAGATTCATGTCTGTCAAAGGTGGCAAACCGAGCAATCAGTGAGCTGCGACACACGGACATCGTATTCCTCAACAAGACGGAGGCCTTGTGCCTCCTGATCCGCAGGCGGCGTCCAATGAACATCAAAGACACTCTCACGTGGGCGGATATACTGTTCAGGATTGCGGTGACAGTCGAGACACCATTCCATGTTTAGGGCGTTTTCGATCTTGACGAGAGGCATTTCGTTGATCGCACCATGGCAACTGGTGCATCCGATGCCCTTGGCGATATGGATATTGTGCCGGAAGTAGACAAAATCGGGCAGATCGTGAACGCGATTCCACTCAATATTCGTCTCATCCCGCCAACTGGCCCGAATAGGCTCCAAAGGTGGTGCCTCTGTCCATACCAACGAGTGGCAAGTCATACACGTCTCCGTCGGGGGAATTCCTGCAAAGGCAGATTCCTCGACTGAAGTATGACAGTATCGGCAGTCAATACCGATCGCCTCGACATGGTGCTTATGGCTGAATGGCACCGGTTGATCGATCGCAACACCGACTTCGCTGACGTAATCGATACGATTGATGTTCAGCAGAATGCCGAACAGCAACCCGACGACAGCGATCACGGCAATGATCGAAAAGCGGGCAAGCCAATTGATACTGCGATGAAAAACCTGCGCCATCTACGCACACACTCACGGATGGTCACGGCCATCGGTGGGACACCTCAGGGCCGTGGTCGCCTCACTAAGAGGCAGTGGTCAGGTCTGTCGTTCGAAGGGAAGAGCAAGCTCTAAGGAGGAAGGGCGGAACGTCCCGGTCACTGCATTGAACCGCCTGAGCATGCCTCACCGCAAATTCAGGCGCAGAAATTAGGATCGTGTCACAGGGAAGTCAACCCGCCAAGGGGCGTCTGTGAAAAAAAGACGAAAACATCCGATAATTTCGGGCACCCATGAGTTTCTGTGGGCACCTCAGGTGACACCTTGTCATCTTGACCCTGCCTGAGGCGGATTCTATCATTCAATCTTCTATCCACTTTTGCCGATATTTTAAGTATGTAGAGCATCTGTGCCCTCGTAGCTCAGTCGGATAGAGCACGTGATTCCTAATCACGGGGTCGTGGGTTCGAATCCCGCCGGGGGCGCCACGAATCTGAATTGCACGGGGTCAGTCGATGACGAGTGACCCCTTTGTTGTTGTGAAGCAAGCACTTAACGCCAATGGCTGAATCTCTGTACAGGTCGGTATCAAGGACAGAGGCAGTCGATGGACGAATCAGGTGACCGACGCAGATAAACCACCGGTCGACCCAGAGTTTCGCGAAAACGCTCCCACGCCGACCCTCGTCCCCACGGAGGAAGTCGAGGAGGGGCTGCGTTTACATCGCGAATGGGTTGAGTCGAAAGGAGAGCAGGGCAAGAGACTGTCCTTCCACCGAGCCGTCCTTACTGACGCCTATTTCCAGGGCGCGGATTTGCGCGGCGCCGACTTTAGTCAAGCGATCTTGCAGGGCGCTGAATTGCAGAATGCGAATCTCTTCAAGGCCAATTTCTCCGAAGCCAACCTGAAGGGTGCCAGCTTGCAGAAGGCACAGCTGCGCGAAGCCAATCTCACGAGTGCCCATCTGATCGAAGCGAATTTGCAGGAGGCTGATCTACGCAAAGCCGTCCTTCAACGCGCCGATCTTCGAGATGCAGACCTGCTTGAAAGTATCTTGATGAGAGCCGACCTAACGATGGCATTTGCACACGGGGCCAATCTGTTCATGGCAGACATGCGGCACGCCATCTGTGTCGAGATAAATCTTCAGGAAGCGGATCTACAGGGGGCGGACTTGCGTGAGGCCGATCTGAGCTTGGCTCAGGCTCAGGACGCAAAGATGGCAGGCGCCGAATTAGAGGGGGCCGTGTTGGAGAAAGCCGACTTCCTGGATGCCCTTGGATTGACAGCAGACCAGGTCGAAGGTGCCGTGATCGACGCCCGAACTCGCTGGCCAACGTACCTACGGGATGAGGTAGTCTTCGAGTCTCCTGATATCGAAAGGGCAGCAAAGTGAACCGCAGACCGCTGGATCGCTATCCCTGCGATCTCGTCATTTGCGCTGAATTACCCTTGGTCTCGCAGAGATACCAGACCTTTTTCACCTTCGCTACGAGCGATCAGCGCGGCGCCACAGGTATCACTCCAGACATTCACGGTAGTACGGCACATATCGAGAACTCGATCCACGGCAAGAATCAGCCCGACGCCTTCAAGGGGAAGCCCGACGGCCGTAAGGATGACGGAGATCATCACGAGGCCCGCCATGGGAATACCAGCAGCTCCGATCGAGGCCAGCAGAGCGGTCACGACAACAAGCCCCTGCTGCAGGATCGATAATTCGACGCCATAGGCCTGCGCAATAAACAGGGCGGCGACGCACTCATACAGTGCCGTTCCATCCATGTTGACTGTCGCGCCAAGAGGTGCCACAAAACTCGTGACGCGATTAGAGACGCCCGCGCGGTTTTCCAGACAGTCAAGGGTCAGAGGCAGGGTTGCTGACGATGAAGAGGTGGAGAAGGCCGTCAACAGTGCCGGTGACATGGCCTGTGCATGAATGTGAGGGCGAAGTCGGCCCAGGACGCTGAGCAAGATGGGCAATGTGACACAGGCGTGAATGAGAAGGCCGAGCAAGACGGTGAGCGCGTAGATACCGAGGCCGGCAAAGACATCGATACCTGTGCGGGCAACCGTTCGACCCACAAGCGCGAAAATTCCCAAGGGCGCGAAGGATAGGATGAAGTGAGTGAGTTTCATCATCACCGCGAAGGCACTGGTAAAAATCGACTCGAGAGGCTTGCGCTGAGCTTCGGGTAGCCGAGTAATAAAAGTGCCGAACAGTAGGGCGAAGACGATAATCTGCAGCATATTCCCTTCTGCCATGGCGGCGAAGGGATTGCTTGGCACCAGGTCCAGCAGCAGGCGGATTAACGCGGCCCCCGGTGAATCCCCGAACCGATCCATTGATGCGGCGAGACGTTCGGGACGATCAGCCAGCCCCAGATCGACACCAACACCGGGTTGAGTCAGGTTGACGAGAATGAGACCCGTTACAATGGCCAGCAAGGAAGTCATCGTATAGTAGAGGAGCGTTTTGCCACTTAGGCGACCCACACCCTCACCACCGCCCAGGCCTGCGACGCCACATATGATCGATGTCGTGATCAGGGGGACGATGACCATCCTCAATCCCTTGAGAAACAGGTCGCCGACAAAGTCTACGGATGTCACCACATCCGGGATCACGACGCCAGCCAGGGCACCGAGAATCAGTGCCGCCAGGATTTGCCAGTGCAGAGCCAGGCGGAAGATAGATCTGGACATGGTTTGCTCGCTCATGCAGAGTCCTAGGGTATGCCTAACAGACTCGCGGGTTGGTCCTAACGGACTCGTGGGTGGGTTCGGGGCAACCTAAAGGGCAGGTGCCTGAGTGAGCAAATAAAACAAACGAGAAGGCAGTGCTGAGGAGAGGATGACACAGATCAGATTTTACGACACTCCCCGTAGGGAGAAGGTTGCCTTCGAACCACTCGAAGAAGGCAAGATTCGCATGTACAGTTGTGGGCCCACGGTGTGGGACTACGCACACATTGGCAATTTCCGCGCCTTCTTGTTCCCCGATGTGCTCAAGCGATATCTGCAATATCGTGGTTTTGTGGTGGAGCACGTCATGAATTTGACCGACGTAGACGACCGCATCGTCAAGCAGGTCGGTGACGGCGGGACAACGCTCAATGAGTACGTGCAAACCTACATCGATGGATTCTTTGATGATCTGGATCGGCTGGGCATCCAGAGGGCTGATCGATATCCACGGGCGACAGAGCATGTGGAAGAAATGGTACAGCTCATCGAAAAACTCGTCGCAGAGGGCGCTGCCTATGAGCGTGACGGGTCCGTCTATTTTGCCATTGAGTCCTTCAAATCATACGGTGAATTTGCCCATCTCGATTTGACTGGCATGCGCGATGGCGTGCGCATCGACAGTGACAAATATGACAAAGAACACGTGCGCGACTTCGTTCTTTGGAAAGCGTGGACCGAAGCCGATGGTGACATCGCCTGGCCTTCGCCCTTTGGACGTGGGCGCCCCGGGTGGCATTTGGAATGCTCGTGCATGTCGATGAAGTATCTGGGGGAAACATTTGATATTCACACGGGGGGAGTGGATCTCATTTTTCCACACCACCAGAACGAGATCGCTCAAAGCGAAGCGTCGACTCACCGTCCCTTCGTGCGTTATTGGATGCACAACGAATTCGTGAACATTGACGGTGCGGGGATGTCAAAAAGTGTCGGCAACAATGTCCGACTGCAGGACATTGGCGACCGAGAGCAGATTCAAGCATACCGCTATCTGGTTGTCACCTCTCACTATCGCACCATTTTGAATTTCACTGACGAGGCTCTGAAGGCCGCCAGCAGCGCCCGACGCCGACTCAATCGCCTGGCAAATCGCTTACGGGAGACCTCTTGCGGTGACGGTGCCGCAGCAAGCGCCTCCCTTGAGCCAAATGCTTGGAATGAGGCGGTGCAGACCGCAGAAGATGCCTTCAGGTTGGCCCTCGATGACGATCTGAATACGCCAAGGGCGATGGCGGCCATCTTCGGTCTGGTGGGAGATGCGGAACGCTTGTTGGGCAGCGACGAGATGGCGCCCCAGGACGCGGCGGTGGCACTGAAATTCCTCACCGTGACTGATGGCGTTCTAGGCTTCCTTGACGATGTCGACGAATCCGAGCCCGAAGCAGCCGTCGAACTCACACCCAATCAGCAGCAGATGCTGGAAGATCGCCATCAGGCTCGATCCTCAAAAGACTGGTCCCGCGCAGATGAATTGCGCGACCTCCTGGCAGCTGAGGGTATTGCCGTCATTGACGGTCCCGAAGGTCAGCAATGGACTCAGACATAGGCCGCAACAAAGTCTCATGTCAGCCTGCAGTAAGTGTAGGAACTAGCTGAGCCACAACGATTAAGCCCTCATCAATCCCTTGACTTTCCAGACGCTCAATGTCTTCTTTGTGAGAGCCACAAGACGGCCGGGGCGTCGAGTTTTCGCCTCATGATATCTCCTCCTATTTCTCTTCGGCGTGATGACTGGCGAAACCTCTTATCTGTCCAGTGCACTTCGTACTGAATTGTGGACGTCCCTGGGGGACCGTTTACGGGGTGGAGCCGCGCTGTGTACGAATGGCGATTTCCTAGATACCCTGAGTGAGATCTACGAGGAGATCACCGGCGACGTGGCACCGGAGCTTGTGCGCCAGGAAATCCAGCAAATGGTCGCCGCCGTGAATCAAGCCCATCCAGAGACCTATCTTGCCAAAGGCGTCCAGAACGGGATTGCCCGTGCCTTCGAGGAAGGGGTGCGACGACTCAATTGGGACATCGACAAGATCCAGACGGCTGGCGCGGGGACCATGCGTCGCTTTCGCCAGAAGGATAGCGTGCGAGAGCTATTTGCCGATGCAAATCTGCAGCCTGAACAGATCTCCGTCGCCGACTGCGTGCAGCAGGTCATCCAGGAGGTGGCTCCTGACCGTGAGCAGGGAACACGGCCTGAACGAGAGCGACCCGCCTTCCGCCCGGACCTGAAGGTCCAGACTCCACCTCCAGACGACGAGCCGACGGCTCCTGCAGGTGCGATTGACGCCGAAACACAGGCGTTGGTTGAGTCAGGCGAGGTGGACGCTGCCGAGGTCAAGCGCCGCGCCGAAGCGCAGCAGAAGCGCCAGTCAGAGCTCGAAGAGCGCGAGATGGGTAAGGCCTATTCTTCTGATCGAATCAAATCCTACGTCGATCAAGGTGTTGTCAGTGAAGAAGAGGGTGAAAAGCTGGAGGAACTCGGTAAGGTCGACGCGAGAGTGAAGAACGGCGAGATCACCGAGGAAGAAGCCGCAGAGATTCGCAATACGCTGATGGAGAAGGGGGCAAGGGACAAGATCGAGCGGCAGGTGCGCGAAGCCGTTGCTGATTCTGTTCGCTATCTACAGGTCTTCGAGTCGATGCAGAAGATCAACCCCCAATACCATGATGCGATCGGCTTCCTCATTCAGCACAAGAATGTGGTCGTCGCCACCGACGGGGGCAGTGTCGACTTTGCCCCCGCCATCAAGGGGCTGATGGAGGACGTTGACTTGCTCGATGATGTGCTCAATATCATGGAGCGCAAGGATCAGGAATTGCGCATGATTTCTGTTCGACTCCATCCGTACAGCAGTATCATGAGTCGGGGCATCGAGCGCATCGGCAATATGACAATCGAGGAAAGCTTCGTAGAAGATCTGGAGAAGCTCGATTCTGAGGGGATGTCAGATCGACTCAGTTCACCGGATCAGATGCAACGTGTGCGTCCTGCGGCGGACATGCGTTGTATGATCAGTCTTGTCGATCACGTGTCGAAACGGACGCGCTTTCGCAAAGAACTCCGTCTCCTGCGTATCAGCAAGCAGCTCGAGGAATTCTATCAAGGTACGAGTGACATGAAGGAGGCTCGCCATCAGGCGGAGGGGTTCCTGAATCGTCGCTTGCGCCGACTCTTTCCTGACATGAATGCAGATGAAGCGGCCGAGCTGAAGCAGCGCTCTACTGAGATGATGGATCAGCTGGAGCAGCGTATCATCGACGAGCGCAAGTCCGAGGTGGAAGCCAAACGCACAAAGGTCGAAGAGGCACAGGCGAAGAAGCCGGCCGAGGGCGGCGACGATGACATGGAACTGTCGGAGGACGAGATCAAGAGCGGCGTGCAGATCGGTCGCGTCGAGATGCGGGTTGCCGGTAGCTCGCGACGAATTCCGACGAAGATCATGCCCGACCCAGATGATCCTGAAAAGATGTGTATCGCAAGTCGTGATCCCGATACGCGCGACATCGTTCCAGCCAAGCGTCGTGGTGCGGTTCGATACATTGAGAAAGCCCGTGACGGTACTTGGCGCGAAGGTCGATGAATGACCGGTGACTCTGCTCACCTGGCAAGTGCCAAGTCCGCCGCCGCAACGATCGATCGACTCAACTGTGTAGACACCTTCGAGCGTTGTTGGCCCATTCTGCCGCCGGCAGTCACCAAGGCCCTGCGGTCCCTTCTGGTTGAGCCGTCATTGTCCCCGACAGGCTCAATGGATGCGGCGTGTGTGGCGTTGCTGGCTGCTCTGCAGAACGCTGGACGGGAGTCGCTCCATGCCCTGTGTGTCGACGGGCTTCTTGATGACGACACGCATCCCTTCATGAATTGCCTTTCCCGAGGCATTGAGCCGGACGTGTCGACGCGGAACCTGCTCAAGCGCGATCTGCAACGCTTGCAGAGCGTCGCTGAACTGCCGTGGTGGGAACTGGTTGCCGCAGCCGGTGTTGACTGGGTGGAGGCACCCGAGACTGGATCGCATCGCTCAAATCAGAGACCAGTACCCTCCAAGACAGAGAGTGCGCCCTGGTCATCGATTGCGGAGCGATCTCGCTTGGAAGCCCGATTGGGTGCCCATGTTGTCTGGGCGGATCTGTCGCAAGAGCTGGAGGCGTTCTGGCGTCGTTATGGTTGTGGTCCACGCCAGGGGATTGCCGCCTATCGACTCGCAGATGTCGCGGGTTTACCAGCCCTGCGACCGATTGAGAATTTCGATGCCTTCCCGCTCGAGTGGTTGCAGTTAGGTAGTGCACGCATCCAGCTGCTCGACGACAACACGCGCGCCTTGCTGGAAGGCGCGGGCGCCGTAAATACACTGATTTGGGGGCCACGTGGCTGTGGCAAATCAACGCTGATTCGGGCTCTTGTGGGCAAATACTGGCAACAGGGATTGCGTGCGATCGAGATTCCTGCCGCAGCCTATGAGCAGCTGCCTTCGCTTTTTGAACTGGTGCGGGACCGGACAGAATGCTTCATCGCGGTCCTCGACAATATTGCCCTCGAGCCACAGGATCCGGCACATCGAACCTTGGCAACGCTACTTGATGGGGGGCTTGAACGCACACCAGAGAACCTGGTTTTCTACGCGACGTCAAACTACAAGGATCTCGTTGACCGCCACGGCGAGAGACCCGGTGGTCCTCCGGCGCAGCAGGCAGACGCAGCCGTGCTGGCACGACAACTCGGTGCTACAGAGCCGAGCCTCCAGGCGTATGACCCCCAAGGACTGCAGCGACTCGATGAACGGCGTGCACTGGACGATCGATTCGCCCTGAAAGTCTTCATAGATCTTCCAACACAATCACAATACGAACAGATTCTGATCGCTTACGCTGAACGCGCTGACTTGCCCGATAGCAGACAAGAATTGCTGGCTGACTTCCGCATCTGGTGCATGCGTCACAATCACGACCTCGTCGGCGGTCGCACGGCCCGCGACTATGTCCGGTATCGTGCCGCCAAGGCGCGGGAGACGGACGGATGAATCAGGGGAACTACGATCAGCTGCGCCTTGATGTGGAGAGGCAGTCGCTGCGTTCGATGAAGCGATTCCTCGACTACGCCAAGCGTGTGCGGCAGGAATCGGGGCTGGACGAACTCGCCCAATGGGTCGCTCGCATTCTCCATGACCCGGAAGGCGTCTATGCAGATGATGAAAGAGCACTCGCCTTCACAGTGGGTGCCTGCGAGTGGCTGGCTCGGCGTTGGTGCCAAGACATGGACGGCGGTGCCATCATCACAGTGACTGGGGAGGTCGACAAGGTCCGCCTAATACGTCTCCTGATCACAGAAAAAGATCCTGCCCGACAGTGGGGGCTTCAGCAGGCTCTGCATGATCTCGATGGCAAGTTATCTGGCTGGATTCAGCAGCGCGCTCTACAGCTTGCCAGTGTCCCGGGTGACACGGCCGGGCCTGATACTCTCTTTGAAAACTTTGTTGAAGCTCTCGAGCAACTTGATCCGCTTCAGCAAGAGAGTGGGTTGGAGCATCTCGAGCAGGAATTGGCGTCCGAACGGCAACAGAAGGATCGCCTACGACGCGAAATCGAGGCCGTGACTGAACGCGCCGAACGAGCGGTAGAGAGGTTGGAAATCCTGGAGGAGGAGGCGAAAGGGTTGCGCAAGACGCTCCGGGACGAGCGCGACAATGGCGACAAACTTCGTCAGGAGAGAAGCAAGCGCATTCAGTTCGAGCGGGATGCGCGTGAGGCTGCAAGCCAGTTACAACGCCTCAAGGACGAATACGTGAAACTGGATCAGAGGCTCCGGGAGACCGTTCGCCGCCAACCGGCAACGAATCAGCCTCTATTGGATCAGTTACGGCAGATGGCGCCCGCGGACCTTTTGGGTTTGGATGCACGATCCGATGAACAGACCGTGAGTCAAGTGCGGCGACGATTTGCCGCTGTCTTCCACTCTGATCGGACCGCCCACCTGCCACCCTGGGTAGCCGACCTGTTCGATCATCTGTTGGGCCTGGTAAATGCTGCTTGCGACAGAGCGCGCAAATGATATTGCTCTAACCTGGTAAGAATACTGTACACGAGATGAGCCCGTGTTCCTCGTCAGGAATACGGGCTCATCTCGTATATCATTTGCGTTCGCCTTCAAACAGCTCTCAATCAGGGGAGGAGCCAACCGCCTCGACCGAGAGTGTCAACTGCGTATCGCGGTGTAACGTTTGTCTATGTATATCCGTTGGTACCGGGTATTACATCAGGTCTGTCGCCCTGTCTCAGGCGGCACGACCCATCATCTGATCAAGTCGCCGAGAAATCTGTGAAAGTGACAGACCTTCCGTGACCCGCATTTCGTGGATGAGGTGTTTGAGGAGTATCACCTCAGCCATGTCGTATAGATCTTTGTTGCCATGACAGTCGGCAACTTTGAGCAGACCCTTCGACTTGTATTCTCGCATCTGATGAACCGACTTACCGAACAAGCTAGCCGCGTCTTCGATGCCAATGAGCTTTGTCTTGCGCGCTGCCATTGATAAAGACCTCCTTGTCTTTACGTGTGACACGTGCGGGAATATAGTGCTATGTAATACTAAGCTTATCGGCGAGAGCCCGTCGGTCTTGAGGAATATTCAGTCTTTTTTCTCGAGAAGCTCAACTTCGTAGCCATCAGGGTCGTCGATGAAGGCCATCTTCCGCCCTTCAGGGAAAGTCACCCGCCAATCTCCAGGCCAGATTTCGACACCTGCCTTCTCGAGTGTGTCGCAGAAGTCGATCAGATCCGGCACACCGATCGCAAAATGCATCAAGTCTTCGGGCACCTTCAGATCGTAGTCAGGCGACCAGGTCAGTTCGAGGGTGTGCGCATTCCCAGGTAACTCGAGGTGGGCAACGTGGTTGCCGGCAGGGGACTTGTCGGTTCGGCTCTGCAGTTCAAATCCAAGATGATTACAATACCAATCGATCGAGCGATCGAGGTCACCCACGCGGATTCTCGTGTGCAATAGATGAAGCATTCTGCGTCCTCGCAATGTGAATGGGGGGATGGACCGCCAGGTTGCCGGCAGGAGCGTCTTCCCTATGTTCTGGGGCCCCACTGGGGAAAACGTGACAGATGGGAAGCGAAACGGCCGCCCCCAGAAATTGGAGGTGGCCGGTTTGCATGCAGGCGTTTTTTGTAAAGTATGGTGCCGATGGAGGGACTCGAACCCCCACGGGGTTGCCCCCACCACGCCCTGAACGTGGCGTGTCTACCAATTTCACCACATCGGCACGAATTGCGAGGAAAGAACATAACCCACCGCTCTGGACGGCGTCAAGATCGCGTTGTCTCGCTCGTCTGGCTGACAAGGGATGTCGGCTGTAGCACGGGCTGTGAAAAGCGAAATTCGGTTCAGCGAGATCATGACAGGCAATGGCCAAGAACGACACATCAGCAACGGATTCAGGCGGTACAAAGTTGATTGCGCAGAATCGTCGCGCCCGCCACGACTACGAGATCATCGACACCGTTGAGGCCGGGCTTGCCCTGCTGGGCACAGAGGTCAAAGCGCTACGCGAGGGGAAGGCGAGTCTTGGCGAGGGGTATGCACGTCTCGATCGAGGCGAAGCCTTCCTATACAGTGTTCACATCGGACACTGCGCCGGTGGCAATCGCTTCAACCATGACCCGGAGCGTACGCGTAAGCTTCTGCTTCATCGAGGCGAATTGCAGCGCCTGACGAGTCAGATCGAAGAGAAAGGACTTACGCTAGTGCCCCTGCGCCTCTACTTCAGGCGAGGGCGCGCGAAAATTGAAGTTGGGATTGCGCGAGGCAAACGCCACTTTGATCGCCGTCACGATATCGCCAAGCGCGATGCAGATCGTGCCGTTGATCGAGCGCTGGCAAATCAGAGACGGGAAGCGGAGTGATGGCCGACGACGGATCGAGTTCAACGCGTCGTGTGCCATGCCTGCAATGTGGCGGACACGGTGTCATTTACAATTCGCAGATCGAAGTCGGGCGTTTTGGGCACATCGAAATCTGCCCCTGCATAGATTGCCAGTGTGGAGGGCGTCCGCCTCATATGTACTGGGATGAGCAATCCCAACGGCGTTGGTGTGATTGCGCGACGCCACGCCGCCGCCTCACTCACATCAAAGAGCTGTTCAAACTGGCTGAGGTGCCAACCCGCTTTCGCTACAAGCTTCGAGACGATTTCGATACCTCCGCTCCAGATGGGACATCCCTGGCCGTCGCCTCCCGCGTGAGTCCTATCCTGCAGTATCTGACCGCCCTCGTAGACGATGACCGTGACCCGCCTCGTGGCTACCTCTTGCATGGGCCACCAGGGACGGGGAAAACACTTCTCAGCTGTATTATCCTGAACGAATTGCTCTTGCACAGAGCCCGCCCAGGACGCCTTATCAGCTTGTCCCGAAAATTTTTCCAGCAGATACGTGACACCTACTCGCAGGAAAGTGAGCAATACGGACGGAGCTACCAGATTCTCGATGAGCTGTGCAAGATTCCGTATCTCGTCCTCGACGACTTTGGGGTTCAGCGGGGCACGGATTGGGAGACGGAAATGCTCTATGATCTGATCGATGCACGCTACGGCGAGGAAAACTTCACTGTGGTGACAACGAATCAGTCGATGCAGGAAATCGAGGCCATATCGGATGGGAGAGTGCTATCGCGGTTGGTGGAGATGTGCTATGTCGTGCCGATGGACGGCCAGGACTACCGCCAATTCATGATCAGTTGAAGGGGAGCAAGGGATGTCAGTAGAAAAGGACCGTGCGGACGGACGAAAAGTGGACCAGCTACGTCCCGTCCAAATCGAAACAGGCGCTATCAGCACTGCGCCTGGTTCGGCACTGATCCGCATGGGGGAGACACACGTGATATGCACCGTGTCAGTGGAAGATCGAGTGCCCCCTTTTCTTGCCGGCACTGGCAAGGGCTGGTTGACGGCTGAATATGGGATGCTCCCAGGATCGTCTCCGCGTCGCGTCTCCCGTGAAAGCTCGGCAAGCAAGCCCAATGGCCGCACACGCGAGATTCAGCGACTTATCGGTCGCAGCCTGCGCGCGTCTGTTGATCTGCAGCGTGTCGGTGAGCGCACCCTGTACATCGATTGCGACGTCATCCAGGCCGATGGTGGGACACGAACGGCCGCCATTACTGGGGCGTATGTCGCTCTCCAGTTAGCCTGCCGACAGTTGCTGGCAGAGGGAAAACTCGCAGCATCTCCCTTGATCGAGCAGCCCTTGGCGGCAGTCAGTGTCGGTATCGTCCAAGGTGTGGAAATGCTGGATCTATGCTATACAGAGGATTCTTCAGCAGATACGGATATGAATGTTGTGATGTTGGCAGGGGGGGGCTTGATCGAAGTCCAGGCAACTGCAGAAGCGGCCCCCTTTGATCGACGCCAGACGGATCGACTCCTGGACCTCGCCCAAGGGGGAATCGAGTCTCTCCACGATGCTCAGCGTGATGCACTTGCGTAGAGGTAAGTGGCTGGTTTCCTTTCGGTTATAGACAATGTGGAGGGTGGTCTGAGCCTTGACAGGTCAGCGCGACCACGCATATGTTTGACCACCCTGCAGTGGTGCATAAGCCCGGCGGCTGGGTGCATTGAAGACCCCGCAGCCACTGAAGAAGAGGCGAAAGCAGATGGCAGACGCCCAAGCCAAAGCTTCCTTCTGGGACATGGATGACTCCCTTGGTTCCTACCTGGGTGAGATCGCCAGTTCAAAACCCTTGTCCTCCGCTCAGGAAGTCGAACTTGCGCAGCGGATCAAACAGGGCGACGAAGATGCTCGAAACAAACTAGTCGAGGCCAATCTTCGCTTCGTCGTCAGCGTGGGGAAGGAATATCAGAATCGCGGCGTTCCTCTTGCCGACTTGATCAGTGCCGGCAATGTGGGACTGATTACGGCTGCCGAGCGCTTCGACGAGAATCGCGGCTTCAAATTTATCTCCTATGCCGTGTGGTGGATTCGCCAGGCCATCCTGCAAACCCTGGCAGAGCAATCCAGAACTGTCAGATTGCCGCTGAACAAAGTGGGCCTGCTCTACAAGATCTCGAAGGCATCCCGGCGACTGCGTCAACAACGAGCCGATGATCCACCGCCAGAAGAGATCGCCGCGGCCCTGGAAGTGTCTGTGGAAGAAGTGAAAGAGACGATGCTCTGCGGTCGTTCTGTTCGCTCTTTAGATGCAACGTTTCGTGATGAAGAAGACCATTCTCTTCTGGATGTCTTGCCTGACGATCGACAGGAGTCGGCAGAGATCACAGTGATGAAGGGATGCTTGCGAGGACAGATCGATACAGTTCTTGAAGATCTGGTCAGTCGCGAAGCGGAAATTCTGAAATTGTATTTCGGTTTGGACGGTGAAGAGCCGATGACGCTGGACCAGATCGGAAGTCGCTACGGTTTGACCCGTGAGCGGGTTCGACAGATCAAGGAGAAGGCCCTGCATCGTCTGCGGCATCCCAGCCGTTGCGATCAGCTGCGCACCTACAGTCGGGCCTAGTACCAAGTAGTCAGACCTTTAGTGGTGTTTGCCGTATACGCCGTCCCCGGCGTTTGATGATTCACCCACTGACCCCATCAGTGGCTAAAGCAGTCTCTCCCTATGTGGTCGTCTTTGACGACTGCTACGTCATACGATGGTCGCACCAATGGTGTGGCTATGTGTTTCGACGCGTCGGTAACCCTTTGCGGTTGCTCGACGTGTAACCAACTACCGTAACGAGGGGAAGTCGACTGTGTCTGCCCAAGCTGTGGAGGAGGAGTTGCTACGCTCGATCGAGGAGGTGGAAGACCGAATCAACGTTTTCCGCAAGCGTGTACGTGCTGTGTTGGCATCTGCGCAGAGCGATGGCACCGAAGAGGGTGGTGAGGACCTAGGCTAAGCAACCTTTCGGATGGGTCGCGTGCTATGACCTACATAAATGTTCAGAGGGGTGACGCGACTTGTGTCACCCCTCTTTTTTGCACCTATCTCGATATCACGTTTGAATCTGCATGTCACGACTGCTACCTTTCTAGGCCTGCCCGAAGGGTGTAATTCTACCTTTCTCATCTACCGTTCTCATTCTCCTCTCCGTGGTTCAGAGTTCCCATGCTCAGCGATGAAGAACTGGTCCAGATCTGTCGGAAGTACACGATCCCGTGCCCTGTTTGTGGAGCGGAGAACGAGTACCATCGGCTGAAGCGTGATATGGCCCAAGCAGCGAAAATAGAGGGAGACGGCCATCCTCTCAGCTACAAGTGGAAGGCCGTCGGGTTTGACTCGGTCGATCCTCTAAAATTTTTCATGGGTGCCTGCAGCACCTGTGGGTTCACGGGTGAACTCGACGACGCTGACTATCGCCAGGCCGGCAAGTCGCCGGATCTGTATCGACGAGACTTCGGCGAGCCCGCGATTCAGGCATACAAAGATGGCGCGTCAACTGGCAAGGGAGCCGCCCAGTCTCTACTGAAGCGTCTGGCAGATTCCGACGAGCTGTTGAAAACGCTGGCTGAGCTCCATCTGGGGATTCTCGCTCAGTGTTCACGCAGTAAACTCGCAGCGGGTCCCATTGCGCGATACTACCTGCGCATTGCCTGGTCTTATCGAGACCGTGAGAAATTCTACCCAGAAGCCGACGCTGAGCAGATAGCGGCGAGTCTGCGTAAATGCAGGAAGGGTTTCAAGCGAGACATTCCAGCGCACGATGACTATCCGGCGGAGCCCACCGTCGTGAGTGATGAGATCGAAGCGCTGCAGCTGAGTCGCACCTACTTCGAACGCAATTACGAGCTGCTGAAGGAGGCCAAAGCAGAGGATGAGCTTCGACTTCGGCTGCTACTGGCTGAGATCGGCTTCCGCCTGTACGAGCTCACGAGCAACGAGATCGACTATAAGAAGGCGTCAACCTTCTTCAGTGGGACGATTCAACAGTGCCTGAGTATCATTTCTGACAAGAGTATTGTTGGTGGCGCTGTGAATCGCGCCAAAGAAATGCTTGAAAAAGCAGGAGAACGTGGCCGTGAGCTACGCGCCCTGCATAACGAGCGTGGTGGCGACGATGGCGACGATGCCGCAACTGAGAATGGTGATTCGGCGCCTGCCAAGTCTGCCAAAGGTGCGGCGAAGCCGAAGAAGAAGGCTCCCAAGGCGGAGAAGACCACGAGCAATGGCAAAGATGCCAAGCCTAAGGTCAAACGGGCCGAAACCAAGCCAGCTCAACAGGCGCCTGAAGATGATCGTAGTGTGTCCGAGCGTGATAAGGCGACCAGGCAGATCAGTGTCCTGACCGAACAGGTCACGGATTTGAAACAACGCCTCGAGGATCTGGAGACGGACAATACCAAATGGCGGCAATTGATTGGTCGTGACGCACTCACTGGCCTGCCGAATCGAGTCGCCCTGCTCAGTATCCAGATGCCTAAGATCATCAAAGCCTTCCCCGATGGCGGGCCATTTACGTGTATTGCCATTGGTCTTGATCAGGTGGCAAAGGTAAACCTCGAACATGGTTGGATGATGGGTGATCGCATGCTCAAGGCCTCTGCAAAAGGGCTACGGAAATTCTGCGGCGAGGGGGAAGAACTCTACAGGATGGATGGGGCAACCTTCGTCCTCACCGGTCGCATGGACGGCAATGCCGCCCGCCAGCGTATCAGTGAGATGCGCCGTGCCTTGGGTGGCAGCAGTGTGCGAGTCGAAGAGACGGCAATGCCCATGTCTTCAAGTCTGGGAGCTGTCACTGTCGAACAGAAGATCACTTCCTCCGACAAAGATGTGATGAATGCTGTCTACGCTGCCTTGTTACGCACCCTCTATCGGGCCAAGGAAAAAGGCGGCAACACGGCGGAGATCCACAATATCACGCGTTTTTGAGATTCACTTTTAGAGCGAGGAACAACTATACATGCAGATCTGGCCAACCGGCATCTTCGCCTCGATTGACGGTGGTCTGGGGGCAGGGATTGAGTCGGTACAGAAACTGGGCGTACCAACCGTACAGTTGTCGGCTCCGTCTGCTGCCTTGCGAACAGCGGAAGACTGTGCCCAAATCAAGGCCGAGTTCGCTGCTGCTGGCATTCAGATCAGTGTGGTCTTCATCGGCTTTCCGGAAGACGACTATCAGACCGTAGAGCATGTCGTGCAGACCGTGGGACTCGTCCCCGAAGGCACGCGTGAGGCGCGGTTGAAGGAAACCCTCGAGATCGCCGACTTTGCAGCTGCCCTGGGAGTGGATGCCATTGGCATGCACCTGGGTTTCGTACCGGGGGAGCCGCAGGACGCAGCTTTCCAGCAACTGGTTGAGGTCACACGCGCCGTGTGCGATCACTGCCGGAATCAGGGACAGTTCTTTCATCTCGAGACGGGGCAGGAGACGGCGGACGAACTGCTGACATTTATTGAAGCCGTTGGTCGTGATGAGCTAAAGGTCAATTTCGACCCTGCCAATATGATTCTCTATGGTGCGGGCGATCCTCTTGAGGCACTCGACAGAGTAGGCGCCCATGTTCGAAGCGTGCACTGCAAAGATGCCAGTGAAACGAGGCGTGCAGACCAACCTTGGTATGAGGATGCACCTTTGGGTACGGGTGATGTGAACATTGAGGCTTTCCTCAGAAAACTCAACGACCTCGGATACGAGGGCCCCCTCACCATCGAACGAGAGTACTCCCCAGATCAGGCGGGTGACATTGCTTCGGCCCTGAAACTTCTGGAAGGCTTGCGGGCGAAGATTCTCGGTTGAGTCATCTGTCACCCATGGTGAATCGCCATTCCCGCCGCTGACGAACAGGCCCATGCCGTTTGGGAGCGATTCGGTAGAATCGCTGGCCGGACTGTCAGATCCGCCTACGACCATGATATCGGCGATGCTGCAGCGGCGATGGCATTCGACTTCGTCTTTGCCGTGTTCCCAGGGATTCTCGTACTCACTGCGTTGTTCGGTGTTTTTGACGTTCCAGTAGAGGCCTTTACGACGTTGCTCCATGATATGGGCGTTGTCGTACCTGAACCATTGATAGGCGTTGTCGAAACAAACCTGCAGCATGCAAGCAACTCGTCACAGAGCTTGTTATTTGTAGGGATTCTTGGTGTGCTCTGGCCTGCTTCGGCGAGTCTGTCTACGACGATGGCCGCACTGAACCGCGCCTACGGGACCAAGGAAAGACGTACGATCTTTCTGCGGCGGTCTCTGTCGGTCATTCTCATCGTTGGTTTCGGTCTCGCCCTCGTCGTCCTGTTCAACCTGAGCGTGTTCTCGGCTCAGTTTGACCGCTGGTTGGCCAGCCATTGGGCCCTGTCGCTGGAGCTGCCGTCGCTGAGCTCTCTTGTACGACACACTGCAGGGGTCACGGGGACCTTGGTTGTGGCGGCCACCGTGTATCGAATCGCACCTGATACACCACTGCGATGGCTTGACGTGCTCCCCGGCAGCCTCCTGTTTCTGGTCTTGTGGACGCTGATTGCCGGGGGTTTTGGGTTCTACGTTAAATTCTTCGGCTACTACAGCGTCGTCTATGGAGTTCTTTGGGGTGTTATAGTCCTGCTGTTGTCGGCCTATCTTGTCGCGTTTTTTTTGTTGTTGGGCGGCGAACTCAATGGCACACTTTATCGACGGCGGCAGGCTAGTTTTCTTGAGAGAACCGATAAACCAGACCCTTCCTGACCGCGGTAGATCGTCGCGGTCGGATCTCGATCCGACATTGGAGGAGACGAACGTGAACAGACACACGATGAGAATGATGGTCTTGTGGTGTATGGTGGGTTTGGGAGGAATTGCCGTGTTTGGATGCGGCGAACGAGTCGACGAATTGGGCCCGTATGTAGAAGCCTATCGTGCCATGGATCCCTATCACGAACAGTTGCTGCAGATGGAAGTCGCCCTCAAGGCCGACCAGGTCGCTTTGGCTGCCGGTACTAGCGATGTGATCAAAGCGTATCTGGCAGACTTGACCACAATCCAATTAGGCAAAGACAAGCGGCTCATCGCTGGCCACAACAAGGTCAAACGGACCCTCGAGCACGCCCTCAAGAAGATCGTTCAGCCCGATTTCCCTACATTCCCGATCAGCGCTCTCAAGCAGATTCAAGCGATCCGGGGTGTTGTGATTATCCATATCAATACGCTGGGGAAGCGTTGGGCAGAAGAGGAACGAGTCGCTGAGTTTCCTCTAACCTGGCCGGGCGACGAGTAACACAGACCTGCAAAAACTGCCCGTACCAGGGCAGATGAAGAGACGGGCAGCCCGGCATCTAATGTGCCGGCCTGCCCGTCTCATTTCTACTCCTCAAGTGAAAGCACGGCCGTTCAAACAAGATGCTGCCAGAACGCCAGGATATACTCGATCATTTGCTAGATGACGCTTATCAGCCGGCGAAGATCAAAGAGCTTTCGCGCGTATTCGATGTCACAGCAGACGAGTACCAGCAGTTTCGTCTGTTCATGCGTCAACTCGAGCAAGAGGGTACCGTCGTGCGGTTGCACCGTCGACGATTTGTTCATCCTGCGACGCTGAAGCGTCTATGGGGCAGACTGAAGATCCACCCCCGTGGAATCGCTTTTGTCCATCGTGCCGGTCGGGATCCGGATATTCTCGTCGCCGAGGAGGATATCGGCGCCGCTGTCGATGGAGACTGGGTCGAAGTAGAGATGCTTGGCGTCCATGGCGGCGCGATTCCCGCACCACGAGGACGGGTCGTCTCCATAAGAGATCTACCTAAACGACAAGCTCTTGGGACCTACCGCGTGCGGGGTGGTCATGGCATCGTTGTTCTTCACGACGAACAGAAGACGGTTGTTTCTGTGTCGAGCCCGCCGGCAGCGGCAGCGGCAGTGGACAATGGCGATCTGGTGATGGTCGCTGTAGAGGAGGTGCCCGCAGGAGCGGCTCCACGCCGTTTCTGCGAGATTGAGCAGGTTCTAGGGGCCGCCGATGATCCCCGCTTTGATTGGCTGGTCGTGGCAGCCCGACACGAACTGCCATTGCAGGCCAATCCCGATGCCGTGGCAGAAGCCCGGGACCTGATCGACGCCCAGCCCGCGGACCTGACGAAGGGACGGCGAGATCTTCGCGACCTCGAGTGTGTGACCATCGACCCTTCATCGGCCCAGGATTTTGACGACGCGGTTTCATTGGAGCTACTGCCCTCGGGAGATCAGCGCCTCGGTGTCCACATCGCGGATGTCAGTCATTACGTCACGCCCGGAAGTGTCATCGATGCAGACGCGCGATTGCGTGGGACGTCAGTCTATCTGTGCGATCAGGTGATCCATATGCTGCCACCTGAATTGGCAGCAGAAGCTTGTTCTCTGAAACCACATGAGGATCGTCTCGCCGTATCCATTTTTCTCGATATTGATGGCGCCGGACGGATCGTGGCTACGGACGGTGCCGTCAGTGTGATCCGCTCTGCGGCGCGGCTGACCTACGAACAAGTACAGACGGTCATCGACGGTGAGCCGGTTCGTGGTGCTGTGGCTGCTTTCGAGGAACTCCTCCTGGAAATGTCTGCTCTCAGCTTGCGACTGAGGGCGCGTCGAATCGAACGGGGTGCACTGGATTTTGATGTTCCGGAGTCCAAGGTCGACGTGGGCGAAGATGGTTTGCCTACCGGCGTTGGACGGCATGAGCGACTCTCAAGTCATCGCCTGGTAGAAGAGTTCATGTTAGCTGCCAACGAGGCGGTCGCAGCGCAGATGCTGGATGCAGATCTTGATGCCTTGTATCGCGTTCACGACCCTCCCGATCCAGACAAGCTGGAACTGGTTCGCCAGGTTGTGAGTTCTCTCGGTCAGCGCCTGCCCCCTGGACGGAAAGTTCGCAGCAGGGACCTGCAGTCGATTCTCATGCATTTCGAGGGTCGCAAGGAGGCGCCATTGGTAGGGCAGCTTGTTTTGCGTTCCATGATGCGAGCCAGCTATTCGACGGAGGCGACTGAGCACTTTGGTCTGGCATCGGAGGCGTATCTGCACTTCACCTCACCGATTCGCCGCTATCCTGATCTGCACGTCCATCGTCTATTGAAGGCGACCTTGTCAGGAGAGGAGCCCACCGCCACGCAAGATACAGACTGGCTGGCTGAGTGGACGACGCACGCCGAGCGTCGTGCCGTTGATGCCGAACGCCAGCTGTTGCGACTCAAGCAATTGCGCTACATGCAGCCACATGTTGGCGAAGAATTCGATGGCAAGGTCTGCGGTGTCATCGGCAGTGGATTCTTTGTTGAACTCGATGAACTGTTCGTCGAGGGGTTCTGTCCTCTTCGACTATTGGACGACTACTACGAATTCGATGAACACCGTCTGCGTCTGCTCTGCCCGCAGACGGGTGTCACCATTCGTTTAGGCACCGTCGCACGAGTTAAGATCGTTCGCGTTGATCTCGAAGCACGACAAATGGATCTATTGATGCTGTCCGCTGTCAGCGAGCCACTGAAAGAGAAACGACTACGCAGTGACCACGCCGGAAAGGGCAAGCGCAAGCATCCGGGGCGTCGACGAGCCAAGCAACGTCGTAGTCGCTAGCAGTCCATGAGTGCCAGCGCTTGATCGATCTCTTCCTCCGTGTTGTACACGTGTGGCGACAGACGAAGCCACCCACCACGATCCGTGATCATGACCCCCGCCTCATGCAGGCGCGCCGCGATCTGTGTTGACGATTCTGATTCGGGTCGGCGACAAGTGACAATGCCCGATTTTTCGTCCGGCAGCCGAGAACTGAGCACTTCATAACCCGCTGGTGTCAGGCCCTGGACGAGTCTGTCTGTGAGGGAGAGGATTCTTGCCTCGACCGTGTCCATGCCCAGCTCAAGCAGCAGATCAACAGCCGCCTTCGTACCGGCAATGCCGACTGTATTCTGTGTCCCCGTTTCAAACCGTCTCGCATCCTGATGAAGTGCCGTGTCATAGTCGAGAAAGTCATGCGACGTCTGCACACTCGCCCATCCGATGGCAGCAGGATGGACGTGCCGCATGGCGCGACCAGAACAGAAGAAGATGGCACATCCTTCGGGGCCCATCAGCCATTTATGGGCGTCTGCTGCCAGACAGTCAATCCCCATTTTTTCTACATCTATGTGCAGGGCGCCCACGCTCTGAATCCCATCGACGACGAAGAGAATATCTCTTTCACGGCACAGTCGCCCAAGGGCAGCCAGATCGTTGCGAAAACCACTGAAGAATTCAACAGAGCTCACCGTGAGAACACGTGTGTGTGAATCGATGGCGTCGGCGAAATCCTCTACAAGCAATCTTCCATTGCGCTCTGCTACCTTGCGGATGCTCACACCTTTGTCTGCAAGCCCCAGCCAGGGGTAGACATTGGCTGGAAACTCGCGTTCAGCTACCACCACACTGTCTCCCGGTCGCCACTGAACACCAAGAGCGACAGCGATCAGGCCATCTGTCGTGTTCTTGAGGAAGGCGATTTCGTCGCTACGTGCACCGATCAATCGTCCCACACTACGCCGAGCATCAGCATAGAGTGCATGCCAATCGGTGATGTGTGCCAAGCCATGTTCGGCGACATCACGAAGATGGTGTTCCATGGCACGCTGGACGGGCAGCGAGATCGGTGCTACGGCGGCGTGATTTAGATAGGTCCAGTGGTCGGTGACAGGGAATTGCCGGCGCAACTGCTGCAGATCCATGGGTCAAGCCTCGTGTTGAGTGTCCGTGAAAGATTCAGCAAATAATCGAAGAGCGGGACTGGATTGACGCTATTGGTCGCCCCGCGTAGGTTGGCGAGACGATGCTAAAACTGATACTCCTGGCGACCCTGTGCACCTTCGGCTACAGGCTGATTAAGTCTCTGACGTCGTCCTCCAAGCACATTTCATCTGGTAGCTCTCGGTGGCGACGTAAGGCCACGCCAGTGGAAGATGCAGATTTTGAGGAACTCGACCAAGACAAGGAGACTAAGTGAGCGCGAAGGCTGTGAAAAAGTCTCGGGCACGCCGAAAGTCCACGCCTGAAGATGTACGACGTTCCTTCGACGAGGAGGACGCACCAGCGCCATTCTATCTGCTCCATGGCGACGAGGAGTATGGGCGACGGCAACTCTATCATTGGCTGCTTGAGCGCCTGACGCCTGCTGTGGCAGCAGAATTTAACGTCGATACGTTCCACGCAGATGCTCTCGATCCACAGCGCTTTCTTGATGTCTATTTCTCCTATCCCATGATGGCGACACAGCGCCTCGTCGTCCTGAAGGGGATCGACAAACTGTCGCCGGCGCACACGAAGGCCTTGGAGCCTGTCGTAGAGCAAGGAGCGGAAACATCCTTGCTGCTGATGGTGGGAGCAAAGATTGACATGCGACGAAAACTATTCGCGCAGCTCGCCAGCAAGGGCCAGGCTGTCGAGTTCAAGGTGCCTTACGACGACAAGCTCCCACAGGCGATCGGTGGAATTGCGAAGGACAAGGGCATGGAGATTCAACCAGAGGCGATCGATCTTCTGGGTATGTACATGGGCCCCAGGCAATTACAGGAAATCGCTCACGAATTGGACAAGCTGTCGATTTATGCGGGAGAGGGGAACCTGATCGAATCCCGTCACGTGAATGAGACGAGTGGAAGTGGACGCAATACAAGCATCTTTGATTTCACAGACGCCGTGGGAAGCTCAGATGCGCCGCGAGCGCAACGATTACTGCACGATCTTCTCGAGCAAGGGGAGGAGCCGGCGCGAATCCTGCCCATGTTGTCGCGGCATTTGCAGTTGTTGCTGCGTACACAACAGCTGGAGCAGCAACGCTTGCCTCGAGATGAAATGGCTCGTGCCCTCGGGATTTCCCCCTTCTTTCTGGCTCCTTATCGAACGCAGGCGCGGCAACTGACACCCGCTTCCCTCTGGCGGGGACTTAGTGCTCTTCGCCAGGCCGACGATCTGATCAAAGGGGGGGGGCGTGGGAGGAACAGACCGCACGTCGTCATGGACCTGTGTCTGGCCCAGCTCTTGGGGCGGCCCGGCGCGACGACCACAATATGAGGGGTAGGGGTTGACGATGGTCGGGCCCCAGAGTATATTCGCCCGTCCTTCATAAGTGCATGAAATTGCTCAATTTACAATTCTGAGCTGTATCATCCTTTGAGCCATATCAATATCTGAGCTGTACTAATCTCTGAGCTATCACAGTGTGGTGACCCGTTGGCCAACCCCAGGGGGGTCTTTGCCTGCGTGGCCCTTTCCTAGGAGAAGTTCCTATGTCCGACCCCATCACTCTCACCGATGACAATTTCGACGCTGAAGTCGTGAAGTCTGATCAACCTGTTCTCGTCGACTTCTGGGCCTCTTGGTGTGGCCCATGCCGCATGGTCGCCCCCATCGTTGAGGAGTTGGTTTCTGAATACGATGGTCGGGCCAAAGTGGCGAAACTGGACGTGGACGCTGCGCAAAAGACGGCAGGCGAGTACGGCATTCGTAGTATTCCGACGCTGCTGATCTTCAAGGACGGCAAAGTGGCAGACCAAGTGATCGGTGCTGTTCCCAAGACGCAGATCACCGAAAAGCTCGACAAAGTCCTCGCAGGCTGATCGCACGGACATTTTTGTGGAAACGACGCCCTCTCCTCTGGCAGGAGAGGGCGTCTTTTCGTTATCTATAGCAACGTCCACCTGCTGTGGCAGTGTCAGCTGCTGCAAACCCGGCGATACCGAAACGAATCAACTATGGCGAGCGACCCATTCTGGAGCAATCTCTTCCGTCGCAGAAGCGAGCAGGAAGACGAGCTATACGAGATCCTGAGCAACGTGCCAATTTTCCAAGATCTTGGCCGGCGTGAGTTCGAGCGTGTGCGAGGAATTCTGCATCGCCGGACCTATAGCGAGGGGGAGGCGATTGTCCGGGAAGGTGACGTCGGCGTGGGGATGTATGTCATCCTGTCTGGAGAGGTCTCCATCGTTCAACAGAGCGCAGATGACGAACAGATTGAGCTGGCTGTGTTCGGTCAGGGGGACTTCTTCGGCGACCAGGTTCTTCTCGATGAGTCGCCACGTACGGCTTCCGCTATCACACGCTCGACGACGCGTGCCGTAGGGTTCTTTCGACCTGATCTGCTGGAACTGATCGAACGTAACCCCCGGCTCGGCCTGAAGATCGTCATGCGCCTATCGCATATGATCTCGGTCAGACTGCGACAGACGAACCGTCTTCTGAAGGACGCTCGCGATCGGTCGCGCAGGATCGAAGAAGAGGTGGCTGCGGCGAAGGCAGAAGCGGACGCCGCCAAAGCCGACGCACAAGAGGCCGCCCTTCCGGCGACATAGGATTCAGTGGACGGATTAATCGGACAGCGCCTGAGGATTCTCCTCGGCATCATTGGCATCGTCGCCGGACTATGGTTCATCTATGCCGTCCGCGGGATTTTGGCGCCTTTCATTCTCGCCTTCATCCTCGCCTATGTGATGACGCCCCTCGTCGATCGGATGGAAGGACGAGGCCTTAGACGCACAGCCAGTATTCTACTGATTTTTGCCGGTGGATTTCTCTGCATCACTCTTGGGGTGGTGACAGCAGGGAAGCGGCTCGCCCAGGAGATGGTGGATCTGTCTGTCGAATTTCTACGCGAAGAATCGACGGAACGCGAGTTTGTGATTCGCAACGGTGGCAGTTCACGGCCCATGATTGTGGAATTAGAAGCTGTGGGAGCTGGTCTGGGGATATCTGAGAATCCCTTTGCCATCACCGAGCCACGCATCGATGAACAGATCATCATCGAGCCAGGCAGCGAGCAGACCGTTCGTATTCGCTTTTCGCCCTCTCAATTGGCGTCCTTTGCGGGCAACCTCAAGATCAGGGAAGAGCGCACGGGAAAAATTACCTACAAGATCCCCTTGCGTGGCAATTCAGAGGCCGACGATGGTTGGATTCAATTCTGGAATGTCAAACGCTCACAGGAGCGGGGTTGGCGCAGTCCCGATTTTTGGGACCTCGATCGTAACAAGGAGAATGATTGGGGTGATATGGGCTTCAGTATATCAGGCCTCGACTTTGGCTCTGCTGGGCCAAATGTGCTCACCAAGATCACGATCCTGGCCAAGGACATCGAGCCGCACATCCAGCCCATCATCGGTCAGGATACCGACCTGGCTACCCTGATTCAGACACACGGCTCACGTCTGATCAATGTGTTGCTAGGGCGTACGACAGAGTTGGTTGGCGGTTTGTTCTCAGGCATCATGCTCATCGTCATTGTGCCCTTCGTCGCGTTTTTCTTCTTGCGCGAAGGCCGTCGGATTACGCATGGGATGATCGAAATGGTCCCCAATGGCTATTTCGAGATGACATTGAATCTATTGCATTCGATCAACAATTCGATCGGTGGCTACATCCGTGGTCAGATACTGGCGGTCTCCGTCGTCGCGATTCTTGCCGGCGTCGGTCTGATGCTGATTGGCATGCCCTATGCATGGCCGATCGGTGTGTTGGCGGGTCTATCCAACATGATCCCATATCTCGGCCCGATCATCGGCATCGCCGCAGCGACCGTCGTCGCCTTGGCCACACTTGGCGGCATGTCGATGGTGACAAAGGTGGTCATCGTCTTCGCCATCATTCAGATTGTCGACAATGTCCTCATTCAGCCGATCGTGATCGCCAAGAGTGTCGATCTGCATCCGTTGGTTATTCTCGTCGTCGTCATGATTGGCAGCGACCTGTGGGGGATCGTGGGAATGCTTGTCGCCGTTCCCGCAACTGGTATCCTCAAGGTGAGCACACAGACCATCTATAATGGTATCAGGGGGTACTCTGTGAGCTGAGTCAGAGGACTGTGACAGACCACCTTTGGTCGCCTGCAACAGTCATCTCTTCATCAGTCACGGACTGGACCACCCGTCTCTGCTGGCAGCCGTTGACAATGTGAGGCGGCGAAGCTACCTCAATACCACAGTTTGTTGTAAATTTCTCTGACGTTCTACGCTGACACGCGCTTCTTGTGAGGAGGAGTCATTTGGCTTCGCTGCAGATCAATCAGGCGACGATCGAAACCGTCGCCGATCGAATCGTACAAGCTCGCCAACTCCACGGGAAAGACAGTAGCTATTCCATCGGACTCATCGTCGGTATCGAGATGCTTGCCGACGCGGACGCAGATATTGCCAAACAGATCCGAGCACAGGTTCTGAAGATCGAGGCAGGGGGAGGGCCTGACGAGGAATCTGGGCCCGCACCGGCTGAGGCTGAGAAGCGGTCCGGTGAGGAGACATCCACTGCACCGAGTGATGGTGCAGGTTTGGCCGAAAACACCTGGATTCGCGGTGCGGTAAAGTGGTTCAATAATGACAAGGGCTACGGATTCATCTCCACCGATGCGAACACGGATGTCTTCGTCCACTGGCGAGACATATCCTCCTGGGACCGTTCCCTTTCGCAGGGAGATCCCGTTGAATTTATGGTAACCAAGACAGCCAAGGGCTTTCAGGCGATCAATGTCATGAAGCCTGATGGCGAACAAGCAGAGGGGGACGTGACCGCTGCTGATGGGGCGGGCGAGTTGTCCACCGAGCAAGTGGTTGCGGCGCAGAAGGAAATGGCAGCCGCTTCAGCCACGCCCGAGTCATCGACGACGCAGCCATCACACACGCAGGATGCCACGTCACAGATGGACAGCGATACGTCGAATGCCGCCTCGTTTGAGGCGAATTCATCATCACAGACACCATCATCACAGACACCATCATCACAGACAATCGAGCCAACGACATTCTCGGGTGCCGAAGCGGCTGCTACGGAACCTCCGGCTGACGTTGCCGCCAATGGAGACGAAGTCACGAATGGCTGACCAATGCTGAAGAAACCACGCAATACGGTCAGTTGCTCGTTCTGCGGCAAGGGGGTAGGCCAGGTTGAGAAGATCATCACGGGCCCATCTGTACACATCTGCAACGAATGTGTCGCACTTTGCAATGAGGTTCTTGAAGAAGAGACCAAGCAAGAGCCGAACCTCAATGGCAATCCGCTGCCAAAACCCGCACAGATCAAAGAGCAACTTGACGAGCACATTATTGGGCAGGAGCGCGCCAAGAAGGCCCTGTCCGTAGCGGTATACAACCACTACAAACGTGTGCACTCCGGGGCATCAGATGTAGAGCTCACGAAGAGCAATATTCTCCTGCTTGGCCCGACGGGGACGGGTAAAACCTTGTTGGCCGAAACCATGGCGCGGATTCTTCAGGTTCCTTTTGCCATCGTCGACGCCACGGTTCTGACGGAAGCTGGATACGTCGGCGAAGATGTCGAAAACATCCTCGTGCGGATCTTGCAGGCCGCTGATTACGATGTTGCCCAGGCTGAGAGAGGCATTCTCTTCATTGACGAAGTCGATAAGATCGCCCGTAAGTCTGGCAATCCCTCCATCACTCGAGATGTCTCTGGTGAGGGTGTCCAACAAGAGCTCTTGAAGATTCTTGAGGGCACCGTGTCGGGTGTACCACCGAAGGGTGGGCGCAAACATCCAGAGCAACCTCTCGTGCAGATCAATACACGAAATATTCTGTTCATCTGTGGTGGGGCCTTCGATGGTCTCGATAAGGTGATCGCCGCACGAACCGGACGCAGAGCGATCGGTTTTGGCGCAGTCGGAGGCGACAAGAGGGAAGCGGATGTGGGTCAATTGTTGGCGAAGGTCGAGCCAGAGGATCTGATTCAGTATGGGCTGATTCCCGAGCTAATCGGACGATTGCCCGTGGTGAGTTCGCTGCATCCTCTGAGTGATGACGCCCTGCTTGATATTCTCGAGAGACCCAAGAATGCCCTGATCCGCCAGTATCAGAAGCTCTTTGAGATGGATGGGTTGTCGTTGCGCTTCGAAGAGGACGCCCTGCGCAAGGTTGTGGAACTGACGCAGGAAAAATCAATGGGGGCGCGCGGACTGCGAGCGGTTCTCGAAACAGCCATGTTCGAGATTATGTTCGAATTGCCTTCAAAAGATGACGTGAAGGAATGCGTGATCACGCGAGACTTCATCGCGGCGAAGGGACCACCCACCTTTGTACACAAACGCAAGCGCGCCTGAGCCCACCGACGTCGCTTGTGTTCCTACTCGTCGTTTTAGAAATTTCTGGTCGCCCTGTCGAGAATCCTGTCGAGAGGGCGATCATTTTGCATTTCGCTCAAGACGTCAATGGTTGATCCGCCGAAAGTCGACTCCTCGAGCAGTTCACGGGCCACGGCCAGACGGCTTCGCTCGACGGTTGTTCACGCCATTCGAGATTTCTTCGTCCGGCAGGATTTTCTCGAGGTGGACACGCCATTGCTGGTTGCGGCGCCGGGGTCTGAAGCGACCCTCGATCCACTGCAAGTAAGGGGACCGACGGGCACCAGTGGATGGTTGATTTCGTCTCCAGAGCATCATATGAAGCGGCTACTCTGCGATGGCGAGTCTCGCATTTACCAGATCTGCCGCTGTTTTCGAGGGGGAGAGCACTCGCCGCACCATCGAGAGGAATTCACGATGGTGGAGTGGTATAGACGGGACGCAGACTATCAGCAGATTGCCACCGATGTCGAGCAATTGGTGGCACATGTTGCGTCCACATACTCAGGGCATCTGACGGTCCAGGATCCGCATGGAGTGAGTGTCGATCTGACACCGCCCTGGCCCCAATGGACAATCGCTGATGCAATGGCTGAGTTCGCCGGCATTCACCTGCCACCTCCTGATGACGCGACAGGGCTGCATGCGGCGGCTGTGGCAGCCGGGATGTCCTCCATCAATCCTGAGGACGACTGGGAGACGGCCTTTTACAAGATTCTAATCGAAAGGGTCGAGCCGTCGCTGGCGCGCACGGGCCGAGGTGTGCACCTTCTCGATTGGCCGGCGCCGATGGCTGCTCTGTCCCGACTGAGCCGGAGCAATCCATCTGTGGCGGAACGAGTGGAATCATACGCCGGAGGGCTTGAACTTTCGAATGGATTTTCGGAGCTCACTGACCCCCGTGAACAACGACGACGCTTTCGCACGGAACGACTGCGTCGGCACAATCGACAGGGCTCGCTGCTGCCAGTGGATGAGTCGTTTCTCCGTGGTCTCGCCAGGGGAATGCCCGACGCAGCTGGCGTAGCACTTGGGCTTGATCGTCTGATGTTATTGGTGAGTCCAACCAACGACCTGCGCTATCTGGCGCCGCACGTGATGGAGCATAGAGGAACAGAATGAGTCGAATTCTGATCGTAAGCGCGGACGAAAACGTCGCGGACGAGATTCGAAAGGCGCTGCCTGACGAGATGTACGACCTGGTACGCTCCACGGATGTGGATGGTGGTTTTGAGCACCTAGAAAGTGGCGATGAGCGCTGCGATTTGGTGCTCTACGACCACCGACTCACGACCAGCGAGGGATCAGAGCTCGGACGATATGTTGATCGCGCCAGTGCGATCGACACGCCCGTTGTCGTGATGAGCGAGGCAACCGAGTCCGTGGATTGGGTTCCCCTGCTGAATGCAGGGGCGATCGATCATTTGCTGATTGATCCCATCGAAGCAGACGTCCTTGCGGCGAGGATTGGCGTGCTCTTGCGCTTGAAAGAGCGGATTGACCAACTGCGAGCCGAAGCCGTCATCGACGAACTTACGGGTGTTCATAATCGACGCTATCTCGATGAACAGCTCGGTGCGCGCTTGGGAGAAGCGGCTCGCTATGAGATGCCTTTCTCTATTGGCCTTCTCGACATAGACCACTTTAAGCTCGTCAACGATGCCCACGGACACCTGGCGGGGGATCGCGTATTGCAGGAAACGGCGAGCATCATCCGCAAGCAGATGCGCAAGGAGGACGTACTTGTTCGCTATGGCGGAGAAGAATTCGCCGTGATGCTGCCGCAGACAGATCGCCTTGGATCGGCCATCCTCTGCGAGAGGATCAGGGAGGCGATTGCTGAGCACAGTTTTGATATCGACGCGAAGTCGCTGCGGATTACGGTGAGTGTGGGCGTTGCCTCATACCCCCTTGATGACGCAGCCGAGCCTGAGCAACTGGTGGCCATCTCAGACAAGAGGTTGTATCAGGCGAAGGAGGCTGGCCGCAATCAGAGTGTTTTTGAGTAAACGGTCCAATTGCCCCTGATGGATTGCCCCTGATGGATTGCCCCTGACGGATTGCCCCTGACGGATTGCCCCTGACGGATTGCCTCTGACGGATTGCCTCTGACGGATCGTTGCTGGCAGAGGCTGCCGTCTGAGGATCTTCAGCCGTCCGTCACGCAGATGAGGAGTCGGTGGCGTCGTGCGCTGTCTTGAGTATCTCATCGATTAACCCAAAATCACGGGCTTCGTCTGCCGAGAGGAAGTAATCTCGCTCGGTGACATGTTCGATGGTCTCCAGATTCTTTCCGGTGCAATTGACGAGAATCTGATTGAGACGGCTACGCCAACTCATGATCTCCCTTGCGTGGATCTCGACATCTGACGCCTGTCCACCCACACCTCCCCAAGGCTGGTGCAGCATCACCCGTGAATGGGGGAGAGCATGTCGTTTCCCCTTCGTGCCTCCAGCCAGCAGAATAGCACTCATACTGTAAGCCTGGCCTACGCACAGTGTGGCTACATCGCAGGGCACGTGCTGCATCGTGTCATAGATCGCCAGTCCTGCCGTGATCAGTCCCCCGGGGCTGTTGATGTAGAGGGAGATATCCTTCTTGGGATCTTCGGAGGCAAGGAACAGCAGCTGTGCGACAATGAGGTTCGCCTCAGCGTCGTCGACACCGGAACCGATGAAGATGATGCGCTCTTTGAGCAGACGAGAAAAAATGTCGTAGGCTCGTTCGCCACGACCGGTCTGCTCGATGACCATTGGGATCACTGCCATGTCGCTCGATTCTGTCGTTGAAAGCGGTTGATAACCTCCACTTGGGAGGGGTTTGTGAGGATAACAGCCCTCGCTGAGACTGTCAACGCACCCAAACACACGTTGACACTGTGGCACGGGCAGATACATTCCCACATCGCGGTGGCCTGTCGTGTAGGCCCTGCGAATTTCTTCGAAAATGTGCCTACTGATTCGTGCGATCCAGCGCCTGATGCGCAGGCACGAACTGTCGGATGCCGATCGCTGGGTTCCCAGTTGTCGGCGGCCAAAGTCTGGTGATAGAACCGATGTCAGCTGAGAGGTTTTTCAATGCCGCAACAATTTGATTTTCCCAAGAGCCCGGTACCCAACTTCAAGGTTCAGCCCAAGACGATCTATCTCGTCCTGGGCGTACTACTGACTCTCTGGCTGATGAGTGGGGTGTATACGGTTGCCCCCGATGAGAAGGCGGTGATCCTGCGCTTCGGCAAGTTGTCAGAAGTCGTGGAACCAGGGCTTCACTATCACATGCCACCTCCAATCGAGATGCACATCATCCGATCGGTAACCAAGGTCTACCGTGAGGAAATCGGTTTCCGTACGATCGATCCCGGGCCCCCAGCGCGCTATCGTCAGAAACCAGATGAAGCCCTGATGCTCACGGGCGACGAGAACATCGTCAATGTCGAAATGGTTGTGCAGTATCGGATAACCGATGTCGTTCGCGCCCTGTTCAAGGTTCAGCGACTGGGGCCATTCGAGGGAGGCGGGGATGGACTGGTGCACGATGCCGCCGAAGCGGCCCTGCGCCAAGTGGTCGGACGTCACGGAATCGATGAAGTGCTGACGGAGGGCAAGCTGCGCATCCAGACCGAAATCAAGCAGAAGTTGCAGGATCTCTTCGTCCTGTATGATTGCGGTCTGGCTGTCGAGACCGTCCAATTGCAGTCGGTTGGCCCCCCGTCACAGGTGGATTCTGCTTTCAAAGACGTGGCAAGTGCCAAGGAGGACCGTGAGCGCCTCGTCAACGAGGCGCGAGGATATCAGAATGACATCATCCCCAAGGCGCGCGGTGAAGCAGAGCGGCATGTCAAAGAAGCGGAGAGCTACAAGGTCGAGAGAGTACGTCGCGCCCAAGGTGACGCGGATCGGTTTGGTTCGGTGTACGCTGAGTACGTGAAGGCGCCCGAAATCACAGAGCGACGGCTATATATCGAGACCATGGAGCGGATCATGCCCGGTATCCAGAAATACGTAATTGGTACGGGCGAAGGCGATGCCAGCCTTCTTAACCTGATAAACCTCGACCGGGCTCAACCCGGTCTGAGTCGCTGAAGGAGGCGATCATGAGAACAGCCGTCAGTCTCGTCGTCGTCCTCGTTATCGCCTTATTCGGTGCAAACCTGGTCTTTTTCACTGTCAATGAGATCGAGCAGGTCGTGGTGACACAGTTCGGGAAACCAAAACGAGTCATCACCGAGCCGGGCCTGTATATGAAACTTCCGGATCCGTTTCAGCGCACGACATCCTTCGACAAGCGTCTGCTGGAGTACGATTCCAATCCAGATCCGATTTACACGCAGGACAAGAAAATTCTCCTGCTGGATAACTATGCACGCTGGCGCATTGTCGACGCACTCGTATTCATGCGTGCCTTGCGCACGGTGGATGAAGCATTGGCCAGGCTGGACGACATTGTCTATTCGGAATTACGCAAGGAACTAGGTCAGCACGAGCTGATCGAAGTCGTGGCGACGAATCGTGAACCCATCATGGAACTGGTCACGCAACGGGCAAATGAAGCTGCCAAGGTCTTCGGGTTGGAGATCGTCGACGTAAGAGTCAAACGTGCAGACCTACCACCGGAAAACGAGAGTGCAGTCTACGAACGGATGCGCGCCGAACGTGATCGTGAAGCCAAAGGTTATCGTTCGGAAGGCGAGGAGCAGGCCCTCAAGATTCGCGCCGAGACCGATCTTCAGGCGGCCACGATTCAGGCCGAAGCCTATGAACGTGCTCAAGGTATCCGTGGTGAGGGGGATGCGACAGCCCTGGCAACCTACGCCGCAGCCTACAAGAAGGCTGCCGACTTCTATCAGTTTACGCGCACGTTGGAAGCGTACGAGGCAGCCCTGAAGGAGAAGACGGTGATTGTACAGCCTGCGGACACGGACTTCTTCAAGTATTTGCTGGGTCGTCCGTAAGACGGGTCGAGATTGCCGGCGTGGGCGACGGCACGTCTGATCCAGGCGTTGAGAGAGCCGTGTTGCGGATTGCGATTACGGGCAACATGGGCAGTGGCAAGTCGAGTCTCGCCAACTTGCTGGCAGAGCGAGGTGCGCAGGTGGTTGATGCGGATGCATTGGCTAGGCAGCTTCTTGCATCGGACGAGACATTACGCAGAGCCCTCGCCAATGCCTTTGGTGCTGATCTGCTCGATAGCAGTGGCCTCCTTCGGCGCGATCTGCTCGCAGAACGAGCCTTTGCGAATGATGCAGCGCGGCAACAACTAGACGAGTTGATCCGGGAGCCACTTGAAAAGCTTCTGTTTCGTTCACTTGAAGAAGCTGCAGAAACGAATCGTGTGGTCATCCTCGATGCACCACTGCTTTTCGAATGGCGGATCGAGGCTCGCTTTGATGTCGTGATTGTTGTCACGTCATCGCCCCAAAGAGCCCTGCAGCGTTTACAGCGAAGGGGGGTCTCTGCAGAGCAGGCCCGTCGTCGTCGCTCGACGCAGTTTCCTCAGAAGCAGCAAGTTGAACTGGCTGACATTGTCATCGACAACGATCAGGATCTGACACATCTGGCGGCACAGGCTGACAAGGCTTGGGCTCTGATACAGGATCGGATTCAAGGAAGGGATGTTGGGAGTGAGTGAGGAACCGTTGCGGCAAACGCCTCTCCATGGCCACCATGCGAAGGCGGGCGCCCGCCTGGTTGCTTTCGCCGGATGGGATATGCCCGTTCAGTACGTTGGTATAGCCGAGGAGCACCTTGCCGTCCGGCAGGGCGTAGGCTGCTTCGATGTAAGTCACATGGGGCGGCTGTATGTTGACGGTTCCGAGTCGGTTAGTTGGCTTGAGACGGTTCTGCCTGCCCGGATTGCCAGCTTACGTATCGGTCAGATGGCGTACTCTGTCTTGTGCACGACAGATGGAGGCGCCATTGATGATCTGGCCGTGTACCGCTGTTCGAGTTCGCGATTCCTGCTCGTTGTCAATGCCTCACGGGCTACGGAAGATCTTGAGGCCCTTGAGGCGCTGCGACCGAGGGATGGCTCCGTTGTCATCGAGGATCGGACCCTGCAGGAGGCGATGATCGCCGTCCAGGGTCCTGGGTCACTTCATTGTCTACACCAGATCAGTACGATCAAGCGCTTTGGAGACCTGACGCCTCTCGGCTTTTTCCGATTTCGTCAGCACCGAGAGGCCGATGACTCTTGGCTGTTGAGTCGCAGCGGCTATACGGGAGAGGATGGGTTCGAGATCATCTGTCCTGCCCACGAGGCGAGCGCCCTCTGGGAAGCCCTGGTGGCTGCTGGCGTGACACCGATCGGCTTGGGCGCCAGGGATACTCTGCGTACCGAGATGGGCTATGCCCTGTACGGCCATGAATTGTCCACCGAGATCGGCCCGATCGAGGCGGGCCTGGAATGGGCACTGGCCCTTGAAAAGGAAATGGATTTTCAGGGGCGGACGGCACTGCTGACACGCCGCCAGGGAAGTCGACGACTGCTGGGGCTGCGTATTGACGGCAAGGGGATCCCACGGCCCGGCTACGAAGTTGCCCAGGATGACAAAATCATTGGCGTCGTCACGAGCGGTACCTATTCACCATCTCTTCAGGCAGGAATCGCCTTGGCACTGGTAGATCTGTCCTTGGTAGATCAACTGCGACAGGCAGCGATCATCATTCGGGGAAAGCAGGTCCCTGCTCAATTCTCTGAGCTTCCCTTCGTTGTGTCACGGGTGAAGCGTCGACTTCGTAAGAGGACTGTATCGTGAGTGTAGAATTTGCCCGCCGTCATATTGGCCCCAGTCAACCGCAGATTGACGGGATGCTCAAGGAACTCGGCTTCGAGAGTCTGGATGCGCTGACAGCAGATGCTGTTCCGGCTGCCATCCTCGACGATGAGTCCTTCGAAATGGAGCCTGCCTGGAGCGAGCATCAATTACTCAGCAACCTGCGCCGGATCGGTCGTCGGAACCAGGATGCGCGATCATATATCGGTATGGGGTATCACGATTGCATTACGCCTCCTGTGATTCAGCGCAATATTCTCGAAAACCCGGCCTGGTATACGCAGTACACTCCGTACCAATCAGAGATCGCTCAGGGACGACTTGAGGCACTGCTGAATTTCCAGACAGTGATCATCGATCTGACAGGATTGCCACTGGCGAATGCGTCCCTGCTTGATGAGGCAACTGCCGCAGCGGAAGCGATGGCGATGCTGCAAGCAGCACAGGGTCGCCGTGGAACGGCAGATCGGTTCTTCGTAGCAGCCGATGTCCATCCACAAACACTCGCCGTAGTTGAAACACGTGCACGATGGCGCGGATGGAAGCTTGTCGTAGAACCAGCAGCGGATTTCGACGCCTCACTGGAGAAATACGCGGGTGAGATTTTTGGCGCCCTGTTCCAGTATCCGGCCACCGATGGTGCGATCGATGTCGCTGCCACCCGGCAGCGGATCGCCGCCGCTGACGCCGCCCAGGTACCGGTCGTTGTCGCCGCCGACCCACTCGCCCTCACGCTGCTGCCCCCACCGGGTGAACTGGGCGCAGCGATTGCTATCGGCTCAACCCAACGTTTTGGCATGCCGATGGGGTTCGGTGGTCCGCATGCAGCCTACCTGGCAGCCAGTAGTGATTTCAAGCGGCTACTACCAGGACGAATCATCGGTGTCACGCGTGATATTGATGGAAGACCTGCCCTGCGGATGGCTTTACAGACCCGAGAACAGCACATCCGTCGTGAGAAGGCGACAAGCAACATTTGCACGGCTCAGGTCCTTCCTGCCGTGGTGGCCAGCATGTACGCGGTCTATCACGGCCCCGAAGGGCTTCGTGCCATCGCAGCAGCTGTGCATGAGCATGCGTGCCAATTGGCAGCAACGGCTGAGGCAAATGGACTGCAGTTGGTGCACGACATGTTCTTCGACACGATCGCCTTGAAGGGAGACCCAGATGTCGTGGCCGCCGTGCATTCCAGAGCAAAGGCTGCGAATATCAATCTTCGCTCCATTGACCCAGATATCTTCTGCATCAGCCTCGATGAGGCGACAACGGCAGATGATCTTACGCAGCTGGCGGATGTATTGGGCGGCTCAGAGGGCCGTGAGTCCGTCGCCTCGCGTCTTGTTGCAGGGAGTCTAAGAGAGTCGGACTTCATGCAACATCCAGTCTTCGAACGCTATCGTTCCGAGACGGAGATGCTGCGTTACATGCGACGGTTAGACCATCGGGACCTCTCATTGACGACGTCTATGATCCCCCTGGGCTCCTGTACCATGAAGCTGAATGCCACGGCAGAGATGATGCCGATCACGTGGCCTGAGTTCGCGCGGCCCCATCCCTTTGCACCGATGTCACAGAATGACGGGTATGCAGAGATCTTCGAGGATCTTGAGAAGCAGCTATCTAAGCTTACCGGTCTTGGTGGCGTGTCATTGCAGCCCAATGCTGGGTCACAAGGTGAATATGCCGGTCTTCTCGTCATCCATCGGTATCATGAAGACCGTGGGGATCATGACCGGCGAGTGTGCCTGATTCCAACGTCCGCCCATGGCACAAATCCGGCGAGTGCCGTCATGGCTGGACTTGAGGTCGCCCTCGTTGCCTGTGACGATCATGGCAACATTGACCTGGAGGACCTGCGGGACAAGGCTGAGAAGCATTCAGCACAATTGGCTGCACTCATGGTGACCTACCCATCGACGCACGGCGTATTCGAAGAGGGTATCCGTGACATATGTGACGTCATCCATGCCCAGGGCGGTCTCGTGTATATGGATGGGGCGAACATGAATGCCATGGTAGGTCTGTGCCGCCCTGGAGAATTTGGCGTCGATGTGTGTCACCTCAATCTGCACAAGACGTTCTGCATTCCCCATGGTGGTGGGGGGCCCGGTATGGGACCGATTGCGGTGGCAGATCACCTGACACGCTATCTGCCTGCCCACCCCTTAGACAAGAGCGATCCCGCTCGTGTGGGTGCGGTTGCCGCCGCCCCCTACAGCAGTGCCGTCATTCTGCTGATTTCCTGGGCCTACCTGAAAATGATGGGTGGTGAGGGACTGCGGCGAGCGACACAGGTGGCCATCCTGAATGCAAACTATGTTGCCCATCGGTTACACAAAGCGTATCCCGTCCTCTACCGAGGCAAATCCGGCCTGGTTGCGCATGAAGCAATCTGCGATCTTCGCGGTTTCAAGCACGTGGAGGTTGACGATGTGGCCAAGCGTCTGATGGACTACGGATTCCATGCGCCCACCGTACACTTTCCCGTGCCCGGCACGATCATGATTGAGCCCACCGAGAGTGAGGCTCGCCAGGAACTGGACCGCTTCTGTGATGCCTTATTGTCGATCAGGAAAGAGATCGCCGATATCGAGGACGGGCACTGTGACTCACAGGACAATCTGCTGCGAAATGCCCCACACACGATCGCGCATGTATTGTCACAAGAGTGGACACATTCATACTCACGAGAGTCAGCGACCCGCCCGGGAGCGTGGCAGCAAGAACACAAGTTCTGGCCCAGTGTTGGCCGCATCGACAATGCCTTTGGCGACAGGCAACTCGTGTGTGCGTGCCCACCCATCGAAGATTACCTCCCGGTGACCTAGTCGATACAGCCGGATCATTGACGAAAGGCAGCTGCATCCATGTCGAGCGAACGCCGACGTGCCCTGGTGACAGGCATCACGGGGCAAGACGGCTCCTATCTTGCCGAACTCCTGCTGGCAAAGGGCTATGAAGTTTTCGGGCTGATTCGACGCTCGAGTACGGTGAACTTCGAACGCATCGAGCACATCCAGGAAGATATCCATCTGCTGTCCGGCGATCTGCTGGATCAGAATTCTCTCATGTTCGCGATCCAGGAATCGAGACCACAAGAAGTCTACAATCTCGGCGCCCAGTCCTTTGTCCCTGCCTCGTGGGAGCAACCGTTGCTGACGGGCGAGATCACCGCCCTGGGCGTGGCCCGTATTTTGGAGGCGATCCGCTCGATCGATCCCAGCATCCGTTTTTATCAGGCGTCGACGAGCGAACTTTTTGGCAAGGTTCAGGAATCACCGCAATCGGAGCGAACACCTTTTTACCCTCGCAGTCCTTATGGTGTTTCGAAGATGTATGCCCATTGGATCACGATTAATTACCGTGAGTCCTACGACTTGTTTGCCTGCGCTGGCATCCTATTCAACCACGAGTCACCACGACGAGGTCTGGAATTTGTCACGCGCAAGATCACCAATGGCGTAGCACGCATTAAGCATGGCCTCACCAACGAACTGGCGTTGGGCAACCTTGATGCCCGACGCGACTGGGGTTTTGCCGGTGATTTTGTTCGTGCCATGTGGATGATGCTGCAACAGGACAAACCAACGGATTTTGTAATTGCTACCGGTGACGACCGCACGATTCGGGAATTCTGTCAGGTGGCTTTCGATGCGGCCGGTTTGAACTGGGAAGATCATGTCGTGCTCGATAAACGCTTCCTACGCCCAGCAGAGGTTGAAATCCTCAAGGGCGACGCTTCCAGGGCGAGAGACGAACTCGGGTGGAAACCGGAGGTTTCCTTCGAAGAGATGGTCCAACTTATGGTGGAACGCGATCTGGAGATCGTCGCAGCCCTCAAATGACGAAGTTGGTCGTATGGTCGGTGGCACTCATCCTCAAACTGTTCCTGCTTGGCTGTACCCCTGCCACAGAAGAAGTGGGCGCAAGCGCGCCGCTCACGGTGGGCGAGCTATGGCACGCCCTGCAGATTCAAGAGCCATCGACCTCAGAAGGAATCCGGGCGCGGATCGACTCGGTCAGCGAACGTCGTGACATCGTCACGCAATATCTAACTCTGTTTGTCGGCGATAGTGCCATTCCTGCCCTGGCCTGCTATTCCCGTCTTGGCGACAGCCAACGACTCCCGACACTGCTGTGGATGCCTGGCAGCCCCAACATCAAGGAAGATCTGATTCACACACTCGACTTGCTGCCAACCTGGGCAGATCGAGGCTTCTTCGTGTTCAGTATCGACAGACCTTTCCATGGTGATCGTCCCGGGGACCGCGAGCAGGAAATCCGCCAGCGGGGGTTGCCTGCAGTACTGGGCGACTACATCGTCGATCTTCAACGGGCCGTCGACTATCTGATGACTCGACCTGAAGTCGACAGCGAGCGCCTGGGGATGATTGGCCTATCCACGGGTGGCCTGGAAGCCCTCATTCTCGGTGCCATCGATCCACGACTAAAGGCGATCATCTGCGTGTCGGGGCAGGTCACGTGGCCGGAGGTGTTCGCTTCGGGCACGTGGAAGAAGATCTTCGCTGGCCTGCCGGTGGCAGACTCGTTGATCGCCGCGGGAGCAGCAAGTGGTGACGCACTCGCCACACTGTCTGCGCGGATGCCTGGCCTGACGAGTCTTGATGCGGCTCGCCTCGTACCACTGATCGCTCCACGCCCACTGCTGTTGCTCGGCGGCGTGAACGACCTACTCGTCCCCAGGACCAGTTCTCATGCTACCGCAGCTGCAGCAGAACGCGCGTATGCGAGCCAGAGCACGCCGGACCATTTCACGATGATATTGGAGCCCGGCCGCGGCCATGCCTTTTCAAAGAAAATGCAGGCCCGCACATTGGCTTGGTGCGAGCGCTGGCTGTAGGCAGGTGGGGGAGCGTTACACGCCGCGTTCGAAACGTCGGCAGAATTTGCTGATTTGCCCGCAGATCCGATGTAAGACCCAGGCATCGCGCCGCTCAAGGGGAGCCCGCGAAAGAAATCGGCGCAAAACTCGTTCAAAATTTGACATGTCATCGTTGAAAGGCTTGAAGCCGATCGTCGTCAGCGATTCCAGCACGTGGTGAACGACGCGCTCGAAGTCGTCCACGGATGCGAGAGGAGCCGCCTCCGGTAGAGGCACCAGAGGCTGTGCACGGAATAATTCATAGGCAATCAGCAGCACGGCTTGAGATAGATTGAAAGACGGATGGTCGACGGCGGAGGGAATTCGCACGAGTCGATGACAAAGGCGGAGTTCGTCGCGTGACAACCCGTCCTTTTCGCTGCCGAAGACAACGGCCACAGGATACTGTTGGCAAAGCTGGGCCGCCTCAGCGCAGGCTGACTCGTGTCTCTGCTCCACGACGCGGAAACGGCCCTGCCGATGAGTGGTCCCCATGACAAAGTGAGTACCTGAAAGCGCCTCTTCGAGAGTCTCCACCTGCCGGGCCGTAGCAAGAATCTCGGCTGAACCGTGAGCCATCCAGTGGGTCTCGGGCTCCTCGCGCCACGGAGCAGGCCGTACGAGCACCAGGTTCTCGATGCCCGTGTTTTTCAGAACTCGCGCCACGGAGCCGATATTGCCAGGGGAGGCTGGTTCTACCAAAACGACCCTGATATTGGCCAGCGGTTGAGCCACTACAAGACCAGCAGCCTCGTGCGTGCCGTCAGTTTCCCCATCAGCGTCTGTCGTCATGATTTCTCAAGGTAAAGATGTTGAGGTTGGCCGCAATAAAATCTGCAGAAAGCGAGCAGGATTGCTTGCGATTTCGTCATAGCAGGGGTACCTTCGGCCATGAATACGTATACAGCACAGGCACCGGTCTTCCTCGGCCGGTTTGTTCAGGAGATATCTACCGAGCGTCTCCGGGAGTCGATTCGTCGTCTTCCCGACCTCAACCGCCCTCAAACGAGCTCACAGCGAAGATCCTCTTTCTGCGCTTGCATAGCTGGTTTCTCGCACATCTCACTGACCAAGAATATACCCCAATAAATACCTAATCGAGCCGTAGCGTCTGCTGAAGGCGCGCCCAAAGGGCTGGCTCTGGCGTCCCGTCGACATGGTCGTCGCAGACGTCGATTCCTCTCAACCGGCCTCGCGGAGTTGTCTCTCTCCGCATCGTGCCAAAAGAGTGATGGATCGGTGTGTGTGTGCTGACCAGGTCGGGGAGCCCTGGTGACCGACTGAAACCAAGCTGAAAACATGAATAGTACTCGACCAACAATCTGGCGCCGTGTCTACGGCATCATCATTCCATATCGTGCCCGACTCGTGGTATCGATGGTGACCTTGCTGATCCTCACGGGGCTGGGGTTATGGTCTCCCTGGTGGTCGGCGAAACTGATCGCCAAAGCGCTCGTTCCCCTTGATGCCAATTTGTTTGTCGTATGCGTGGGTGCCATGTTCGGGATTCACGTCGCCTCGAGTATTCTGTCCTTTCTCTACTCTTATCAGATGCGCGCCCTTGGTGGCCGCGTCGTCTTCGATCTACGCCGTCGGATGTATGATCACCTGCAGAGACTCTCCCTGGGCTTCTACGAGAGTCGCAGCTCAGGTGAGATCATCTCGCGCATGATGAACGACGTGAATTCGATCACCTCCCTCGTCACCGGCACCGCCCTCAATACGCTCATCTCGTCGTTCAAGGCGATCGCACTCCTGGTCATCCTGTTTATGGATAGTCCCAAGGTGACCCTCGTCGCCATTGCGATCCTGCCACTGCATTTTCTCGGCTACTTCTTCTTCAATTCGCGTATCTCTCACGTGCATTGGAAGCGGTCGGAGAAGATGTCGCAGATCTATGGCAAGGTCTCGGAAGTCCTGAGTGCGATGAAGATGGTCAAGTCACACTCGGGGGAGATGCGTGAGAGCCGATCTTTGATCACGCAACTGCGCGAGTCGTACGACATCGATCTATACTCCGGCAACCTGGGCAGTGCATGGAGCAATGCGACGGGCAACATCTCTTACATCGGCCAGGTCATCGTCATGCTCGTGTGTGGCTTTGCTGTGCTCGATGGTGAGATGGACTTGGAGCAGTATCTGCGACTGATGACATACGTGGGCATGCTTTATGCCCCGGTTGCGGAACTGATCGCTGTGGTGCAGCAGATTATCCCCGCAAAGGTGGGCATCCGACGTGTCTTCGAGATCATGGATCTGCAACCCGAGGTTGCAGACCGCCCAGATGGCATCCGTGACACGGTCCGCGGCGACGTTGTCTTCGACAACGTCAATTTCGCCTACGCCCAGGGGGATGAAGTCCTGGCCGAGGTGTCTTTCCAGGCGTCACCTGGTGAAGTAATTGCCTTCGTTGGCCCGAGTGGCTCAGGCAAGACGACGATCGCCAATCTCATCGCTCGCTTCTATGACCGCAGCTCAGGGGGGATCCTGATCGATGGTCGAGATATTCAGGAGTATTCTCTGCGCACGCTTAGAAATCAGATGAGCATCGTCTTGCAGGAGACCTTCCTTTTTCGTGGCACGATTGTCGACAACGTGCGCTATGGGAAACCTGATGCAACCATGGAAGAGATCGAGGACGCCGCACGGCAAGCGAATGCGCATGAATTCATCTGCACATTGCCTGATGGGTATCGCTCCTTGATCGGCAGCAATGGTACGAGACTATCAGGGGGACAACGTCAACGAATTGCCATCGCCCGAGCACTGATCCGCAATCCGCGAATCCTCATCCTCGATGAGGCGACGTCTGCCCTCGACACCGTATCAGAATCCAAGGTACAGGAAGCACTCGTGCATCTGATGAAGGATCGGACAACCTTCGTTATCGCCCATCGACTCTCGACGATCAAGAATGCGAACAAGATCGTCGTATTGAAGGAAGGACGTGTCGTACAGGTGGGCGGACACGACGACCTGATTGATCAAGAAGGACTCTATCGCGAGCTCTACGACCCCGACTGGGCCAAAGAGCAGAAACGACTACGTGACGAGCGCATCGAAGAGCTCGTACGTGAAACGAATGTGTAAGCAAGTGAGTCTCACATGACGACGATCGTCGACGATTCTCAAGAGCAACAGACAGGGTATCTGCGCCCGATCGTATTTGATCTGGTCGCACACTACGAACCGAGCGCTCACTTTCAATTCTCGCGCCGTGTACGCAACGAGTTCGACGAACTCGCGAAAGAGTACACGCGTTCCACTTGGCTGTTAGGGCGTTATGGTGGCCGACCAGTGATGCAGACCGACATCCAGGGGATTGGCGTCGCCTCACGTGTCGAGATCGGTCGTCTCGTCCTGCGCCAGGGCAAGCAGGCGGAATTGATCCGCAGTGCAATGCAGATGTTTGCTGCATGCCAGGAGAAGAATCTGGCATCGGGCGCGATCAGCAGAGTGATGATCAATTTTCCCAAGGCGAGTGAACGTCCCAATGAGCGCACTGTCGTTCGTGAGGCTTTTGATAGCACTTTTGCGGCAGAGCAGGACCGTGGCGCGTCCAGCTGTTTTGTCGCGTGGGAGATTGACCATCTCGAGATCGGTCGCTGCGTCACTTATCAGAGTCTGACTCAATATCTGCGTGAAGATGGTATCTATCATAGCAAGCATCGGGGAAGAGTCGACGCAGTGCAGAGACATCTCCAGCAGGAAGTGGGGCGCTACGAGTCTCATCGGTTCTTTGTCCGGCCACAGCGGCAGGAGGGGAGCACACCCTCTTTGTCATTCTGCTACACGGGTGACTCTGCCGATCGTCGTGTTGAGGCCTTTATGGCAGGTTACACGGATGAGGCCCTTGAATTCATCTCAGCAGAGGACTACGAGAGCCAGCGTTCGCAGTTTTCCAGTCTTTCCGACTACGAACGGGCGAGTCGCCGATTCGGTGGTTTGTGGATTCTTCAGAATGACATTGTCCGCAGACTGTACTCCCAGCAAGTTGGGGCACTGTATCTATTCTTTGACGAGGACAGGCGGCCTGAACTCGACAGAGTGTTCTCTTGGGATGAACTGTTTGAGCGTCAGCGTGAGTCGGCGTATATCCCGCGGGCATCGCGCAATTCACAGACCTTCCTCGATATGGTGCTAGAGGAGATGGTGCGCGCGCGTTTTGTCACCACGAAGGATGATACTTACCAGTTGGCAGCCGGCTTTGACTCTTACAAGCACGTCACATTTTACCAACTCGACGACTACCGCAAACGCCAAGTCTGAGTCGGAGGTGGCCACCGTCGCCCTTGACGCGATTGTTCAGCACCGCGAACCTCGAAGGCCGGTCATCACAGGACGATGACCATCCACCCGATTCAAGCAGGAGTGCAGGTGCTGCTCGAAAACCCTCGTGCAGACGAGGGAATCTCGGATTTCGAGTCACGTGCCATGCACGACGGCCGCCTGTGGTTGCATGTGCATGCGTCCCAGCGATACAAGTCGACGACGGTGGATCTGTTCCTGCCGACCCTGTTGCAACCTCGACGTGCAACCGGGCTGGCCTTGATCGCCCGACTCCTGGAGCGGGGAACTCAAGCGCATCCGGATTTGCGTGCTCTCAACCGCTACACGGACTGGCTTTACGGAGCCAACTATTTCGCGGCAACACAGCGCTTCGGTGCGTATCAAGTACTGCGACTGCACTTGGCTGCCGTTGATGACCGCTTTCTCCCACAGCCTGAATCTCTTGGCCTGCAAGGCGCGCAGTTGTTGTCCGATGTTCTGTTGCGCCCACATGCCCCCCAGGGAGTCTTCGGGTCCGCCTGGGTAGAGCAGGAACGACTCGCGCACAAAAAATCCATCGCAGCGTCGATGGAAGACCGCTCCGTGCGCGCCCAGCGCCGATGCATACAGATCATGTGCCCCAACGAACCTTATCGGCTCAGCGCTGATGGGGATGCCACAGAAGTTGATCTCTTCGATGGCCGCCAGCTGACCGAGCTGTTAGCAAGTCACACTCGGCAAAGCGTCGCCCATCTCTATGTCTGCGGTGATGTCGACATGGCACAAGCCATGCAGATGTCTGAACTTTTCGCGTGGGAGCGTGCTGACAACCTTGAGTCGCTGGCGGACACTGGATCTGCCAGCCAGCAGCATCCTCAGCAGGTCATTGAGTTTGGCGATGCCTCACAGGGGAGACTCATGATAGGGCATCGCGGTGGGATCCACCTCGGTCATCCAGAGTATCCGGCATTTCTTCTGCTAAATGTGATCCTTGGTGGTGAGATGGTTGGCCGTCTCTACCGACGCGTGCGCGAGCTGGAAGGCCTCTGCTACCACATTGCCTCTTATATCGAACCCATGGCGGGTTTTCTTTTCGTCGAGGCTGGGATTGAGGTGGCAAACCTGGATCGTGTCCAGCAACACATTGCCGATGAATTGACCGCTCTCGGAAGTGCAGGGCCAACGGATGAAGAATTGGACAATGCCCGCCTCGTGATTCAGCATCGCCTCAACGCAATCGCCGATCATCGCGATGCTCTCGTGCACTTCGATCTGCAGCGTCGCCTCGCACAGGCCCAGATTAGCAGAGGCAGGCTCGCCAGTATCCTGTCAGAAGTGGATGCTGACCAGATAAGGAACGTCGCGGCTCAGCTCCGGCGAGATACAACGTATCTATTGGCCCCGGAAACAGCGGCGGAAGTGGTTCCGGGGGCGCCATGAGCATAGAACAAACCATCGCTTCTTCCGTCCGGATTCATCCGATGCTGGCTGAACAGATCCATCATCACCAGTGGCCCAATGGCCTGCAACTGTGGCTCTGCCCTCGGCCCGGGCGTACGGTCTCGGTCCATCTTTCGGTGGCAGCTGGCTCTCTGGATCGAGGTACGCCGGAGCAAATCCTTCCAGCTGGCACGGCCCACTTCCTTGAGCATCGACTCTTCGAAAAACATGACGGAGATTTGACAGGCCAGTTTGCAGCCCTGGGCGCAGACATCGACGCAGAAACGGGTTTCACACACACCTCGTTTACATGTGATGTCGCGCCATCTCGCATGTCAGGATGCCTGGAATTGCTGGCAAGGCTGGTGTTAGAACCCTATTTCCCGGAGTCTGCTGTCGAGCGCGAGAGGGATATCATCCTCAGAGAGATTGAGCTCTACGAGGACAATGTAGAGTGGGTCGCTTTTCAGGCAGCAACGCAGGCCCTCTACCCCGATCAACCCATAGCTGACGATATTGCCGGAACTGGGCAGAGTCTGACGAGGATCGATGCTAGCGCTCTTGCGACGGCTCACAGACATCTGTACCGACCCGATCGAATGCAACTGATCGTCACAGGCCCCGTCGATATGGAGCCACTACGCGATACAGTAGAGGAGCTATTTGCTGGCCTGTCCCGATCCCCAGATCAGAGCATACCGGCGCACCAGATCGCGATGGCAGCCCCATGCAGGATCCACAAACAACTTGCCCTTGCACGGCCTCGGCTGTGGCTGGGGATTGCTGACACGCCTCCCGGTCAGCAATCCCAGGGGCTGAAACGAGAACTCCATCTCGAGTGGATTCTAGATATGCTTCTTGGGGGAGCCAGTGCATTTTTCAGTACGCACTATGAATCTTCCCTCATAGATGGTGACAGTTTTGGTAGCGAGATCTACGTAGACGAGTCTTTCTCTTTCTCCCTGGTCGGTGGAGACACAGATGATCCGATGCGACTTGGAGACATCCTGCTGCAAACACTCTCTGACCCACTCACGCCAGATCTTCTTGCTGAAGACTTCGATCGAGCAAGTCGGCGGGCCTATGGCGAGCTGGTGACAAGCTTCGAGGACGGCGGCAGTGTTCAGGATTTCATTGAGACAGCCGTCCTGAGAGGATGCCATCCTTTTGATCTTGTGGACCTGGTTTTGAACACAGGCGCCGATGACCTGATCTCCACTTGGCAGACGTCATTGCGAGACTGTGAACCCGCCTGGACAGTGGTGGGCCCTGGCCTCGACGTCACCGAGGGGGCCGATGGCTGAGGAGAAGCTTTATAGCTACGAGGTCACATGTGCCGGTGGATTCGAGGATGTCCTGATCGATGAAATTCGTGAACGCCTTGGCAAACGTGTCGTGGGACTTCGCGAGGAGCGTGGCGAAGTCGGTCGCGTGTTCTTCGATTATGAAGGCTCGCCGCGAAAACTACTCGAATTGGAGTGTGCAACAGGTATCTGTTCCGTCGTCAGGCAGATGCATGATGTCACTGTCGGCCCAGCCGGTCTGGAGCGAATTCGTCAGCGGCTGACATCCCTGCCACTGGACTCGATGCGGCGCCTGGCGGGTGTCGCAGGCGAGTTGCATGAAGCCACCGGATATCGACTTCGTGTCCATCAGCGCGGGGCGCATCGGTTCACAGCATCTGACGTGGAAGCTGCGGCCCGGCAGGTCTTGGAAACGCAGGAACTTTCAGCCTCGCCTGGAGGCCTCGATCTCGAGCTCCGTCTACAGAAACGCCGAGCGCACCTCAAGCTCGCTCTGAGAAACAATCCTCGTGCCGGTGCGATTGAGACAGAAGGGTTACCTGCTGCCTATGTGGCTGCCATCGTCCGGATGTTGGGGCTCGATGACTCGGACGACCTTCTATTGATCCAGGCCCAGGCCCAGGCAGCGATTGCCGCGGCACGTGTAAGTGGCAGCCAAATCGTCGCCACATCGAGACGACGCTCTCAGGGGAACCGTGCGCCCGTTGTCGTGTGCGCTGACGACCAGCTTCCCATTGGCTCGGCTACCATGACGGCGGCAATCATCATTGTCGGTGATGATCATGACACGGTCCCAGGCAGCGGGCAAGTGCGACTACAGCAGGTCGTAGAGTGCGTCGCAGAGGATGGTGTGATCGCAGCCCTGGTGCCAAGATCCGATTCATTCGCCGCGCGATTGCCTCAATGGGGTCTGCCACTCGAGGTGATAGGCGCTGTGCCCCTGTATATCCGGCGGCAGCGATGGGCCCTGTTTCTGTTACAGCGATTGCCCCTGCTACATTTGGGTTGAGCTCTCGGCATGTAGTTTGCGAGGGTAGAGGAGATCGCCACAGGGAATGTGGAGAGGAAAGGGTCTGTCAGGCCTTGGCCAATTGCACTCAAGGGATTGATTTTACAGTAGTTTGACGATAGTTTGAGCAGGACGGTTGCGTGTCTCACTGGTAGGGTGTTTCGTTATCTGTCCTGGTGTTTTCTTCCGGTCGTGTAAGGGAAACACGTTCAATCTGTCGCCGAATTCGCCCAAACAGCGAGCGAGTTGAGCATGAGTGAGCACGAGTCGACTACAGAGGTCATCGATGAGACGGATTCCGTTGAGCCGGCTGATCTCAACGAGCAACTCGGCGAGCCCGGATCCGCGGGGGCCGCAGGCTCTGCTGCCCCGTCCGATGATCCGATCGCCGCAGCGATGCAGGCCTGGGCAGCTGGTGGTCATAGCGAGGTAGAAGCCGACGGCGATGAAGTCCTCCCCGTCCAGTTTGCTCAGCTTGAGCCACCACCGGCTCAGAAAATCAAGCCACGCTTCGGCCGTCTTAACAATGTCCAGGTAGATATCACCGTCGAATTGGGACGCAAAGAGATGACCGTGCGTGAGATCACGAATCTGAAAGAGCAGGACGTGATCGATCTGAGTAAGCTGGCCGGTGAAGCCTTTGACATCCTGATTAATCACCGCCCCTTTGCTGAGGGCGAAATCGTCGTCGTCACCGACTTGATGGCGGTGCGCATTACGCGCTTGATCGATCCGAAGAATCCCGACGAAGACGAAGAGTAGCCCGCTCTTGTTCAGACGGCGGGGGGGACCCACTTCTTCGTCGACACTTCGTTACGCTTCAATGCGGTAGCGATTAGTTCGTTGAGTTCCGATGCGGCAATGGGGAACTGAGCAAAACCTTCAAAACGAACACGTTTCAAGCGCAGTTTCGTCAGCTGGTCAAGTTCGACCGGCGAATGCATAATGACGGGAATGCTCTCTGTTGCCGGATGATTCCGAATGGAATGGAAGAAGTCAATGCCATCCATCCCCGGTATAAATAGGTCGAGCATAATCACGTTCGGGCGGCGTTGAACCAGACTTTCAACTGCCTCCGATGCGGTGGTCGCAAATCCAAGTTCGTGCTTTGAGCGATACCGAAATATCTTCTCCACGTATTTTCGTGTCTGTGGATTGTCGTCAATCATCAGCACGTAAGCCACTGCCTTCTCCCGGCGATGCGGTCCGTCGTCCTGTGCCAATAACCGTCCCTCGCGCACTGATCGCAAATCCGGGAGGCGCACTGTTCTGCCCCGTGTTATCTTCAAGTCTTACAGGTTCTCCACCCACTCTAGCACTTTCGGGGATGATGGTTCGCACTCAGCGTACGTACTACGTGGCCTTCGGCATCGCTTTGCTCATTCAATCATGTGGCACAGCCAACGACCAAGAAGAACCACACCGAGGAGCCGATGATACACGATATGAAATCGTGATCGTTGACAGTGCCGGCGTGCAGGAGCCCGGGCAGAGCGATGCGGAATCCGCAGCTGTTCGCCCGCCGCCAAGTGAGATGCCCGCAGCTGAGTCGATCGATGCGTCACAACCGCCTCCACCCCCTGGTGTCGACGACGAGGCAGGAGGGGATAGACTGCTGTCTTTCGACCCAGACGGACAGTATGTCGTCCAAGTGGGTGTCTTGGCAGATCTCGGCAAAGCACGTAAACGGGTGCGGCAACTCGTGGACTTGGGATACCCGGCCTTCCTCGCGGGAAGACCATCGACTGAACAGACGCGCATTCGCATCGGTTTTTTTGGCTCACACGACGACGCGACACAGTTTGGTCAGCGCTTCGTTCGCGACCATGGTGGTGAATTCTGGGTCGATCGCCGCCCGTCAAAAGGAGCCGAGTAGCTCGTGACCCAACCTACTCGTGAGACTCGTGTACTGGCCTGCGGGACCTTCGACCTGTTGCACCCTGGCCACGAGTCGTTTCTACAGCAAGCGGCGGCGCTTGGGGATGAGTTGTGGGTCGTGGTGGCACGCGATCAAAATGTCGAACGCCTGAAGGGCCGGTTGCCGGCGCAACCTGAGGCAAAGCGCCTGGCCACGGTCAGTTCATTGAGTGTCGTGAAGCAAGCACAGCTCGGATTGCCTGGAAAGAATTTTCTGAAGGTTGTTGAGCAGATCAGGCCTGATGTCATCGCCTTGGGATACGACCAGAGAGTTCCCACTGGTTTGGCGGCTGCCTTTCCAGGTTGCAGGCTTGTTACTCTCGACGCCCACGAACCGCAACGGTTCAAGACATCCCTATTGCGTCAGGATGACTCATGATCGGCCTGTGTTCTGATATCCATGACAACATCTGGGCTCTCGAACGAGCGCTACCTCTCTTGGCGCCGGCGCAGGTCGTCGTCTTCTGTGGTGACTTCTGTGCGCCCTTCACTCTCGCTCAATTGGCCGAAGGGGTCTCTCCCAGACCCCTGCATGTCATCTGGGGAAACAACGATGGTGATCGCCATGCCTTGACGCGTGTGGCAGGGGCGTTCGATCACGTTCATCTGCACGGGGAATTCGCGACGCTGGAGCTACTGGGCAAGCAGGTCTTGGCGACGCACTATCCAGACATCGCGCGCCATCTCGTACAGGGATCAGCGGCCGATATCGTCTGCTACGGACACGACCATATCGCGCACGAGGAGCGAGTTGGCGAGACCCTTCTGGTAAATCCTGGAGAGGTCATGGGTCGCCTGGGACGTCGAACGATTGCGCTGATTGAACCTTCGCCGTCTAACTCGGTCGAATTTGTCGAATTCGACTGACGCGTCAGCGTCAGCGTTCTGACAAGCTGTTACTGGATGCGAACTCAAGACAGATAGCCGAGATCACGCAAGCGCGCTCCCAGAACGTCCGCATCGATTCCATCCTCGAGTCCTGATCGACAATACGTAGAACCAGCCAGCAACTGTCTCCTCACATGGGTCGCATCAAATCGTGGCGGTGACTCGAGTGGGACAGCCGTTGGATCGAAAGGGGTCGTCCACTGCCAGATGCCGCCAGGTTCGCGAATCGTGGCTTTCTGTGCCGCGTCGAAGACACTCCACCATACCTCGGTAGATGATTGCCCCGAGGCAGACGCAGGAGACAGTATCTCATCATCGCGTAGGCCGTGGGGTGTCGGTTCGATCTGAGCGAGGTAGGGTGATATCTCGGACACAGGTCGCAGCAGGTCGCGCCCAAAAGTCTCGACTGGCGGCACCTGCAATACGTCCCGCACGGTTGGAGCAAGATCGATCAGAGAACAGATCTCGCCGGGGCGTGCACTCTGATAGGGCACATGAAGAAACAGTGGTACTCGCAGAACGTCGTGGTGCAGTGTTTGTCCATGATAGAGTTCCTCAGCCGTCCAGCGCTCCCCGTGATCACCAAAGAGCACGATCGTCCAGCGACTCATGTCCAGGTTTTCGAGCAGGGGAGCGATCTTGAGTTCGAAACAGTCTTCCACCGCCTGTAGATATCGTTTCTCCACAAGACCGATGTGCCCATCACGAACCAACTCAGCCGTTTCGCCGAGAGCCCGTGCGTCTGCTGCACCATAGGGGGCATGAGTACTCCAATAGTGCATGAATAGAGCCTGCTGATCGGCTCCCGGGCGTAACCAGGTCCTGAGCGCGGCAAGACCATCAGGCGCATAGGCTGAAACATCGCTCACAGTCGTCCCGATATCTACGCCACCTAGAATCGATGCCGCTTCCGAGAATGCGCCCACGTGATATCCAGCGTGGGAAAGTTCAGCCATCAGTCGGGGGATGCCGCGTCGACGCTGCCGACGATGCTGGCCGGTGATGCCATGCTCGAAGGGATACAGGCCGCTGAATACGGACTGATGGACAGGGCGGGTCGCTGTAGAGACTGAGAGACAGCGGTCTGTAAAAACGAAGTCCGCAGTGACCGAATCGAATTTCGGTGTTGTTAGCAGGTGGGGATGGGTGCGTCCCACCGCGTCCCACCGCAGGCTGTCAACGGACAGAAGCAGCAGGTTCACAGTCGGCGTCTCATTCTCAGTGCCCCTGTCAGGTCAAGTCGCGTCAGGTCAGAGCGCCACGTGTGGCAAGAGGCCAAACATCCTCAACCACGCCATGACGGATACAGACGAATTCATTGTGCAGATACGTCGTTGCGTCATGATAACCAGGCAGCAGGACCAGCCGGTCGCCGAAGCAAGGCATCGTTCCATCGGGCGTTCGCCGGTAAACTCCATGCTCAGCTGACAGATACTCGAATGACACACCCTCGGCGTCTAACAGACGCGGCGGATGATGAAAACTCCAGAGGGTCTTGAACCCCGCATCGGTCACGATGTGATCTTCGTGAACGCCTGTCACCGTCGTCAGCAGAGTCAGTGCGTATTGCAGTTCGGGCCCAACATTGCACGCCTCGCGATACATGGCATCCATGAAGATTCCGCCTCCTGCTTGTAACTCCGTCACGCCTGCCAGGTGGGCGGACCATTCATAGCAGCCTGTACCTCCAGCAGAAACGATTGGGACGTCGAGACCGCCCTCTGTCAGTTGTCTGCGAGCTTCGTCAAGATGCCCGATGGCAACTGCACATCGATCTGACTTTTCCTCTGGAGAATCCTTGTACGTGTGTCCTTCAAATCCCATGATCCCTTCGAATCTGAGACCCTTCTTTGCTGCAACATGCTTGGCAAGTTGTAGAACTCGCGGACCGGGAATAACACCGGTTCGATGCATCCCCGTATCCACATCGATCAGCACGGGAATGGTGACGCCTTCTGCCTGAGCGGACACCGATAGTAGATCGGCTGCCTCAGCACAATCGACGATACCTATCACGTTGGCTCGATTCTGCAGGCGAGCGAGGCGATCTGCCTTCAGAGGTGAAGCCAGCTGATTGGCGACGAGAATCTGCTCGACACCGGCATCAACGAAAATCTCAGCCTCAGACAGTTTCGCACACGTTAGACCGATCGCGCCAGCGTCGAGTAGCTTTCTGGCGACATCAGGCGATTTGTGGCCCTTGGCATGCGGTCGCCAATCAATGCCAAGACGTCTGCACGTCTCTGCAAGGTGTGAGACGTTGGCTTCAAAGCGATCCAGATCAACGAGCAGGACCGGTGTATCGAGCGCATCGAGCGGCTGGCCGACGAGTGGGTGAGTGATGCTCACGGCGTGCTGAACTCCACGCTGGAGATTACGAGGGCCGGTGATGTTGGTATGTGCAACTTGATGATCTGCTTTGGCCGGGACAGGGTTCCATGGAACGAGGCATTCATACCGTCCTGACCACGTTCCCACGATACAGCTTCCTGCGTCATGGACTCTTCGATACGGTCACCAACATAGACTTCTATGGCATCGGCACCGCGGCCTTCGGCACTCAGACCTGTCGTCGTCACGGTCAGTTGGAGAGACCTACCGTCCGTGGGGACCTGGAAGGCCAGACTGCCGCCCGCATCGACGGCCATCATGCCCATCATGGGCGGTTGGGCCGTGAAAACTCGTTCTTCTTCCGCCGCGTCAGCCGGCGGTAGATCCACGGGGATGAAATACCAAGATTTGTATGCTACATCGGTCATGTTGGTTCCATCGGGTCTTCTAGTACAAGATCACTTGGCCTGAACCGGTTGATCAGGCCAGGCACTGGGATTTAGCAATTCAGGGTCATCAATATCGATTGTTTCCAAGGCGGCGACGAGGTCCGGCGGCAAGGGGCCGGCTTCGCATGCAACCAGGTTTTGCCGCAACTCCTCCTCGTGGGCGGTACCGACAATCGTGACGTCTCCGGCGCCGCCATAGAGGGCAAAGCGCAGAGCCATGTCTGACAGACTCAGATCCGACTCCGCCGCAAGCTGCGCCGCCGATTCTGCAGCGCGCGCCAATGCCGCCATCGAATCAGGTAAATCACGTCGCCGATCTGAAAGCACACCTTGCAGGAAAACAGAGCGCAAGACGATCCCCACTCCATTGTTCCTGGCCCGAGGCAGAATCTGTGCACTCAAACGGCGATCGAGAATACTGTAGGCAATCTGCAGAACTCTAACCTTCGCTTCGGCGAGTGCGTCGGCGGGGGCAGCCATGCCATATGTCGACGCTCCCCATGCACCAACCATGCCGCGATCCACCATGTCCTGCATGGCGCCGACGAGTTCATCGTGTAAGAAGGCGTCAGCGGCAGAATGGATCTTTAGAATATCGAGGCGTTCCGTCTGTAGCAGGCGAAGACTTCGTTGCACACTTGCTTCGATATGCTGCCGCTGGTCGGCGGCAGCAAGGGGACGGCCCTGCTCATCTCGCAGTGCCACCTTCGTTGCGATCGTGGGTCTATCGGCTCTACTGCCAAAAGCTCGACCTACGAGCTCTTCACTGCGGCCATAGGCTGCTGCTGTATCTATGTAGCTGATACCCCCTGCAACGGCCTGATGTAACAACTCAATACATACGTTGTCGGCGGGCGGCGGTTCCTTGGACAGGCCATAGGGGAGGCCCAATTCTACGGTGCCGAGCCCGAGACAGGATGTCTGGATTCGGGTCGTCCCTAACTCGACATGCTTCATGCCCCAGCTGCCTGGTGAGCTTGAATCGCCGCTTTCACGTGCCCCCCGTGTTCCTGCAGTGACTGTCTGGCTGCCACCGCGCCGATTTCACAGATGCTCATCACGAGGGCTACTTTTAGTTCGCCCGCAGCTTCTCCAAGAACTCTGGCCGCTTGATCAGGCGTCAGCGACGTCAGTTCACAGAGGATTCTGACCGTGCGATCCTTGAGCTTGTTGTTCGTCGGTTGAAGGTCGACCATCAGATTGCCGAAGGTCTTGCCCATGCGAATCATCGCACCTGTCGTGATCATGTTTAAGACCAGCTTTGTCGCCGTGCCCGCTTTCATGCGTGTTGATCCGGTCACAACCTCGGGCCCAACCTCCGGTACGATGGCGACATCGACTTCGACCGAACGGGCAGCGGTCGGGCTGCAGGTGAAGAACAACGTGGCAGCGCCCGCGCTTCGCGCGTGCTCAAGTCCACCCAAGACCCACGGCGTGACCCCACTGGCGGCGATCCCGAGGACCACATCGTTTCCCCCCACGTTGAGCGCGTCTAATTGAGATGTTGCCCCCGTGCGATCATCCTCTGCTCCTTCCACAGCGCGAAACACAGCTCGCTCACCGCCGGCAATCAGGCCCTGCACCATCGTCGGATCGACACTATATGTCGGGGGGCATTCAGATGCATCCAGAACACCGAGGCGACCGCTCGTACCAGCACCCAGATAGAGTAGACGGCCATCACGGCGGAAGGCTGCGACGACCAGATCGACGGCGGCGGCGATCTCCGCTAGAACGCGGCCTACGGCAGGTGCGACTTCTGCGTCTTGTGTGTTGATGATCCGAACCAGCTCGAGGGTCGAGACCTCGTCAATGTGGGCACTGGATGGATTGCGCTGTTCCGTTAACAGCGAGCCCCAGTCGGTCATCTTTATGTAGACCTCAAGTCAATGAATTCTCAGAAGGACGTTGGTACGGGTCGACCACGAGTATAGGGGGGCTCTGACATGGCGGAAAGGGGGCTTCTTGGCACGCCCTTGCGATTGTCGCACTGAAACGTCGAGTCTATATTCAACAGGTTATGCTGCAGTCTCTTAGAGGCCATAGAATAGCAACGATTCTGCCGCACCTTTTCCTGCTGTTATTCTCTTCCTGTTGCACCCTTCGCTGAACCCGGACTTTCGCCTTGCACCATCTACTGGATGGAATGAACCGCCCATGTCCTCTGTGAACGACCTGCCCAGCACGTATGAACCTGGTGACTGTGAAGCCGAATGGTATCAGCGCTGGGAGAATGCCGGTTACTTTCGCGCCCATGCCGATTCTGGTCGACCACCATTCTGTGTTACGATCCCGCCGCCAAATGTGACGGGTGAACTACACATGGGGCATGCCATTCAGCACGCCATCCATGATGCGGTCATTCGTCGCAAGCGGATGCAGGGTTATGAAGCGCTTTGTCTGCCTGGGACTGATCACGCCGGTATCGCTACGCAGATGAAGGTCGAAGAACAGCTTGCCCAGGAAGAAGGCAAAACGAGATACGATGTCGGGCGTGAGGCGTTGATTGAGCGGATCTGGGCATGGCGCAAGAAATACGGTGACACGATCTATCAGCAACTGCGCAAGTTGGGCGCCAGCTACGACTGGGATCGGTCTCGCTTCACCCTGGATGAGGGTTATGTGGCAGCCGTGCTCACGGCCTTCGAACATTTTCAGTCTGAGGGTTGGATCTATCGTGGGACACGGATGGTCAACTGGTGTCCCAAGTGCGGCACGGTGATCTCTGACCTGGAGACTGAAGAGCGAGACTTGCAGAGTCATCTGTGGCACATCCGCTATCCTGGCATCGACGATGGACCGGATGTCGTGGTGGCAACAACACGCCCTGAAACGATGCTCGGTGACACAGGCGTCGCCGTGCATCCGACGGATGCGCGCTGGAAAGAGGCTGTGGGCAAGCAAGTGCGTCTGCCATTGATGGATCGTGCCATTCCGATCGTCGCCGACGACTACGCCGACCCCGAGATGGGAAGTGGTGCCGTCAAGGTGACACCGGCGCATGATCCAAATGACTATGAAGTCGGTCAACGCCATGATCTGGAACAGATCATCGTCATCGGCTATGAAGGGGAGATGACGCCAGAGGCTGGAGCCTATTCAGGCCAGGATCGATATGCGTGCCGGAAAGCCGTTGTCGATGCGCTGGAAGAGGGCGGATTCCTTGTGAAGATCGAGGCACACGAACATGCCGTGCCGCATCATGACAAGTGCGGGACCGTCATCGAGCCACTGCCGATGGAGCAGTGGTTTATGGACATGACAACCCTGGCAGCAAAGATCCGCCCCACGATCGAACAGGGGAAAGTGCAGTACGTACCGGAACGTTTTGGCGGCTATGCCCTGGAGTGGTTGGACAACATACGGGATTGGGCAATCAGTCGGCAGATCTGGTGGGGCCATCGGATCCCCGCGTACTACTGCGTTGAGTGCAGTGGCGATGGTCTGCAGCCACTTGGAGGATTGTCACGTAAGAAGGCCCTTGCAGAGGGGGCTTTCCGCGTTTCCGTAGCTCACGGTGCAAAGCCGATCGTGCAGGTGAACAAACCTGATTCGTGTCCTGACTGTGCTGGCACCAATCTGGTCCAGGATCCAGATGTCCTCGACACTTGGTTCTCTTCCGCGCTGTGGCCCTTCGCCACGTTGGGGTGGCCCGAGAAGACGACTGATCTGGCCTTTTTCCATTCCACGGATCTGATGATCACTGCTCGTGACATCCTGTATCTGTGGGTCCTGCGAATGGTGATGACCGCCACCGAATTCCTCGGCGAGATTCCATTCAAGACTGTCCTCGTTCACCCCACGGTGCAAACGAAGGACGGCAAACGGATGAGCAAGAGTCTGGGAACCGGCCTTAACCCGCTCGACCTGGTGCGGCTATATGGGGCTGATGCAACCAGATACAGTCTGCTGAGCCAATGCGGGAGTTCACAAGACCTCCGATTCGACGCTGAAATCAAGGACAATCAGGTACAATCGAGCCTGTCAGCCGAGGCGGGGCGAAACTTTGGCAACAAGCTGTGGAATGCTGCTCGCTATGTACTTCTCGGTCTCGATGGTGCTACGACAGTCGCGGTACCTGCTCAGGTAGACACCCTGGCGGACCGTTGGATCCGCAGCCGACTGGCGCGCACGATTACACAGTTGGATGAAGCCTTCGAATCCTATCGATTCGCTGAGGTGACCCGCACGATCTATGACTTTCTGTGGCGAGATTACTGCGACTGGTATATCGAGTTGGCCAAACCCAGACTTCTGCACGGGACCGCTTCGGACAAGGCAAAGGTGCAGGGGGTGCTGGTGCAGATACTTGAGCAGGCGCTGCGCCTAATGCATCCGATCATGCCGTTTATCACAGAACAGTTGTGGCAGCAATTACCCGCCACTGGCGACGAGCGGCACGACAGCATCATGATCACGCAATGGCCGCAAGCGGCTGACGACATAGATCCGCAGGCGGAAGAGCAGATGGTGCTGTTGCAGGATGTGGTCACGGGCGTGCGCACGATTCGCAGTGAACTCAATGTTCCGCCGGCAAAGAAGATCGAGTTGATCTTCAATGCGGCCGATCAAGCCACAGTCGATCTTCTGGAAGCCTTCCAGTCAGACCTGCTGTCATTGAGCAATGGCAGCACCGTCACGATTGGCGTCAGCTTAGAGCAACCTGCAGCCTCGGGCAGTGGGGTTGTTCGAGATATCGAGATCTACATCCCGCTCGAAGGATTGATCGATGTGGGAGCTGAACGCCAGCGACTTGCAAAGGAAATTGCCAAATTCCAGGGCTTGCTCCGTAGCCTGGATGGGAAACTTGGAAACGAGGGATTTCTGAAAAAAGCGCCGCCACAGGTCGTCGAGAAAGAGCAGAAACGTCGCCAGGAATACGCTGACACATTGAAGAAGCTCGAATCCAGTCTGGAGATGCTGTAATGCGTCGCAGTTGGATTCTGGCGATACTCGTCTCCACCGCGTGCTGGGGGCAGTTTGCTCCTCCTCGGGTGATCGGTGTCATCAATCAACCAAACTCTGGAACGCGAACGAAGAAGATGCTAGATGATCGCCGCTATCTGATCGATCATGGCATCGAGACGAGCATCTTCCGTGGTGATATCCTCAACGTGTATCGTGAGCAGCGTCTGTCGCGACGAATGCCCGAGCCCATGCGCTTGTTTATCGGGACGATGACGATTACGGACTCACAGCGTGGATCGAGTGTGGGTGTGTTCTCTCCGCATGAGCCGATGATGGCACAAGCGCTGATCAAGCTGAAGACTTCACTGAAAAACGATATCGTCGTCCCCCGTCTCCTTCTGGATTCGGGTGTACTCTTCGATCCCGGTGAATTCGCTTTGAAGCCGCGGGCGCAAGCAGAGTTTGCCAAGGTCGCCCAATTCGTGCAGTTGTTTTCACCGGCAAAGCTGGTCATCGAAGGACACACCGACAGTGATGGCGAAGATGTCTCCAATTTCCGTTTGTCCGAACAACGAGCGGGAGAAATCCGTCAGTATCTGATCAACAACTACGCCTTTATCAGTGCTGCCATGATCGAGGCGCGGGGGTTTGGTGAGTCGCGGCCACTGGTGAGCAATGATACCCCGGAGAACAAGGCACTGAATCGGCGTATCGAAGTCATCATCTGGGAATAGGGCGTGCGCTTCGACCTACCGACCCTGTCGGCTCTATCCGGGTGTCTCACGGAACATCTGTCAGATCGGCAGATCGTCGGTGTTGAGCATGGTACTGCTGGGCTGCAGCTGTCATTCCACGGTGAGCGCTTCCTGCGCTTGACCTATGGCATCCCGGCAGCCTTGAGCCTCGTTGCAGGGCACGTGGGAGGTGGGGAAGCTGACGTGCCGATTTCGAGAGCGGACCGTTTCCTACTTGGCGCAGTCTTCGTCGCAGCGGAAGCCGCGCAGCGTGATCGATGTTTGTGGTTGCGTCTGCAGCGTCCTGATCGAGACGGCAAGCCTACCTACGGGCGCCTGTATCTTGAGCTCATTGGCCCCCGCTTTCGTGCCGTTCTTGCCAGTGAACGTCGCGGTCATGCATTGGGATTCTGGCAAGCAGCAAGCGACCGTCGAGCAGCCTCACCTGGCAGTGCCTACCGACCTCCAGACAGCGACCGGATCATCCCCGGCGAGGCTGAGGTCGGGCAGCTTTCACTCGGGTGGGATGAGGGGGAGCAACTCAAACGGTGGCTCACGCGTCGACTGGCGGGCGCGACAGGGGCGATTGCATCGGTTGCGTGTGAACGCGCTCATATTGATCAGACAACACCGGCAAGTGAGCTGAGCCCCGATCAGTGGCTTCATGTCTTAGAAATCGTCCAGGTCATCTACACATCGCCAGCAACAAAATGTTGGGCCTGGCGGCATGCAGAGACCCGGCAGGTATCAGTCATTGAGCCACCTGCGTCGATCGTGTCGCAGCCCTACGAGAGCCTACTAGGCGCTTTGGCCGAAGGGGAGGAGTCCGTCTCAACCAGGAGTGATCTCCGTTTACAGGCCATTGAGCAGTTCCTGCGTCGCCGCAAAGGTCGTCTCGAGGCGAGTTTGGCAGCCATGCAGCAGGATATTACCCAGGCAGAGACGGCAGACACCGTCGAGCGCCACGGTAGCTTGTTGCTCGCCGCCGCGTCACAGATCAAGCCTGGTGCGGCTGTTGTAGAGATTCCAGATCCGTATGCAGAACAAGAGCAACTTCTTCGCTTCGAAATTCCCCAGGGAAAATCAGTGGCACAGGAGGCGACGGGCCTGCTGAAGTTGGCGCAGAAATTTCGACGGCGTATACAGATCTTGCCCCTCAAGATCCTGGAAACGGAAGCACAGCTGGCGGGGGTAGGCGATCTTCTGCAGCGAGTTGATCGTGACAACTGGAATTCGACGGAAGAAGAGTTGGTGGCTTTGGAGACGCAGATGGGGGAGACGCAACAATCTGGACGAGGAAGACCGAACTCGAAAGATGAGCGCCACGGAGCACGCCCACGACGATACCGGACCAGTTCTGGCTGGTCCGTCTGGGCTGGTAGGAACAACCAAGAGAATGACACCCTGACGCACAGATTGGCCGCACAGAACGACTACTGGTTCCATGCACATGGCTATGCGGGGTCGCACGTTCTGCTGCGTCGAGATGGGCGTAAGCAAGAACCAGACAGGCAAGCACTCGAAGAAGCGGCGGCCGTCGCCGCCTATTGGAGCAAAGGCCGGACGGCGAGCAAAGTACCCGTCGTCTACACCATGGCGAAATACGTTTCCAAGCCCCGTGGTGCCCCTGCGGGATTGGCTGTCATGAAGAGAGAGAAGACCGTCATGGTGCGCCCTGAACTTCTGCCAGAGGATGACGACGCATGAGTCTTGCTACTGGCATCATTGGCCTGCCGAATGTGGGCAAGTCGACACTGTTCAATGCTTTGACACGGGGACGGGCTGAGGCATCCAACTATCCCTTTTGCACAATTGAACCAAATGTCGCCATCGTCGAGGTCCCCGATGAACGCCTACAGCAGTTGGGACAATTGCTCTCACCATCGAGTGTTACGTCTACAACCATTCAGTTTACCGACATCGCTGGACTGGTACGTGGCGCCAGTCAAGGTGAAGGACGTGGCAATCAATTCCTCGCCGATGTACGCGAGACAGATGCCTTGCTGCATGTGGTGCGCTGCTTCGATGATCCTTCTGTCAGCCACGTGGACGGCGATCTGAATCCATTGCGTGATGCCGATGTCATTATGAGCGAGCTGCTACTCGCCGACCTGGAAATCGTTGAGCGCAGCCTGCCTACGCTCGACAAAGTCGTACGCTCAGACCCACGATCTGATCGGGGTACAGAGCTACAGGCGCTGCAACGCGTCTGCGCCGCTCTCACTGAGGGCGTTGGAGTGTTTGACATCGAACTGGCCAGCGACGAACGCGATGCCCTGCGAGGGTACAACCTGCTAAGTGGCAAACCGATCCTCTTCATCGCGAATGTGGGTGAATCGGATGCGGCCGATGGTGGCGCAGCAGTGGATGCTCTGCGCCAGCAAGTGGGGGAAGATCGCCTCCTCATCGTCTCGGCACAGATCGAGGCAGAGCTTGCGCAACTGGATGATCTGGAGGAAATCACTGCCTTCCTTGAAGAGCTCGGGTTGACTCAACGCGGCGTGGAGCGGCTGATACACGGCGCCTATCGTCTACTCGATCTGATCACATTCTATACCCTTGCCAATGACAAGCTGCAGGCATGGCAGCTGCCCCGCGGGATGCAAGCCCCCATGGCGGCAGGACGCATTCACTCTGATATGGAAGATGGGTTCATTCGTGCGGAAGTGGCCTCCGTCGAGGATGTGATACAAGTCGAAGGTCACATGTCCCGCCTGCGTGAACAGGGCAAGCTCCGCACAGAAGGACGGGACTATGCTTTAGCCGATGGTGACGTTGTCACGTTTCTCTTCCGTTAAGCGAGCGGATCCTCTCCTTGACCGTCTGAGACGGGGTCGGCATCTTAACGCCACTATGCATATCTGCCCCTTTCTGACTTTGAGCCGCTCCTTTCGGATGTCGAGTATAGGCCACCGTGTCTGACGCCCTAGGTATGATCGAAACCCGAGGTTATGCGGCGATGGTTGAGGCCTCTGACGCGATGGTCAAAGCTGCAGATGTGCGTGTCATTGGTTGGCAAGCTGTAGGCGGTGGACTCGTCACGACCCTCGTGCGGGGGGATGTCGCCGCTGTCAGGGCCGCAACCGATGCCGGCGTCGAAGCGGCGCGCTCCGTAGGCGAGGTGGTTGCCGTGCACGTGATCGCGCGTCCGCACCCAAGTCTGGAGCCACACCTACCCCAAGGTGGGCAAGCGCCGACCTACACGCCCTGATATGCGAGCCACGATTGCCCGCGGACTGCTCGCCCTTGTCCTACTAGGGCTTGTGGTGATCTATGTCGAACCGTCACAGATGTTCGTGGCGGTCCAACGACTCGATCCAAAGTGGGTCCTGCTGACGATCGTCCTCGGCGGGGTGGCCCTCGCCGTGCAGTGGTGGAAGTGGAGTCAGTTGTCGGCTCTGCTATCAACGCCACTGACGAAAGGGCAGCTCACGCGGTCGTTGTTCGGCGGTTTTGCCCTCGGCATGATCTCCCCAGGCAGAATTGGTGAATTTGGACGCGCGATTTTTGTCGCCGATCAACATCGATCGGTTAGTCTGCTCACTGCACTCGATCGGTGCGTGTCAGCAGCGGTGACGATATTTTCTGCAGGGATGGCTCTTGCCATCTACTTGCCAGTGAGTCGCTGGCCACTGCTGTTGCTGTTACTGCTGACAATTGGAATCACCCTCGTGACTCGCGAGAAGATTTTCCGCTTGTGGGGCAACACAGGACTGCCGCCATGGAACGAGGTGGCACGCAGCCGACTGTGGAAGAATGGCGCCGGTGCGATACTCTTCAATTTTCTATTCTTTGCTCAACTCTACTGTCTATTGCTCGCCGGAGGTCAGGTTCCGACTGCTGCGATCCTGGGTATTCCACTCGTTTTTGCAGCCAAGACGTTGGTTCCTCTGGCGCCCATGGATCTTGGCGTACGAGAAACGGCAGCGGTCTTCGTCCTCGGACACTTTGGCATCGCCTCCGTGATCGCCCTGCAAGCTTCGCTCCTGTTATTTGCAATCAACGTACTGGGGCCGGGACTTATTGGTCTGGCCATGACGGGTACCAGGCGCTGGCAAGGCGTCTGCCTCCCATTTTCTTCTCCCTCTACATACCCGAGCTAGATAGCAACCCATGAGCTCCGAATCCGTCACAACCGTTCCGAATGCATTCGCTGCACGGCGAGAAATCTGTGAGGCCGGGCGTAGGATTTATCAACGCGCCTTCGTCGCAGCCAACGACGGCAATATCAGTGCGCGCCTGTCCGAGGATCGCATTCTCTGCACACCTACAGGTGTTAGCAAAGGTTTCATCAGTGAAGAGATGCTGGCGATCTGTGATTTGGATGGCGCGCAGGTTTCCGGGCCCATGAAAATCTCTTCTGAGATCCGTATGCATCTGGAGGCCTACAAACTGCGCTCTGACATCGCCGCCGTTGTGCACGCGCATCCGCCGACGGCAACAGGTTTCGCCGTGGCGGGTCTTGATCTTACCGAATGCGTCCTGCCAGAAGTCATCGTCCTTCTCGGTGGAATCCCCTTGGCACCCTACGGCACACCCGGTGGACCCGATATTTTCGAACCGATGCGCGAATTGGTGGAGCAATACGACGCGGTATTAATGGCCAATCACGGCGCAGTCACCCTCGGTAAACATGTGATGGATGCCCACTTCAAGATGGAGACGGTCGAGCACTTCGCCCGCATTGCCCTGGTTGCACGCCAATTGGGGGCGACCAATACGCTCGGTGAAGGACACGTACAAGAGCTTCTTGATTTGCGGACCCGGTTCGGTATCGTCGGCCGTCCCGGATGCCAGATGCCATCATCTACCGGGGCAGATGCCGCCGGCACAGGGACGGATGAGCTGGTGGCTCAGATCACGCGGCAAGTCCTGCAGCAGCTGCAAGGGGGTAATTGATGCGGAGATTTCTGCTTGCTACCTGCTTGCTTGTGGGGCCGCTCCTGGCCCAGGATCCGCCACCTGCCTCAACAGTCGACGAGCTGGTTCGCTCCGCACAGATACATGCGACCATGGCACAAAGGGCGCGGACAGCGGAGGAGGCACAACAGCGCCTGCAACTGGCGTTGAATTCATACGAACAGGCACTGGCTGCGGGCGCGGGATCTCCGGCGGTTCTCAACCCGATGGCACAGTTGTATCTGCTGTCCGGTAATACGGAACGTGCCATCGCCCTGTTTCATCGCTCCCTCGCGGAAGATCGGCAGAAGCTGGCCACCTATTCGGGGCTCAATGACGCGTTTTTTGCGCTCGGCCGTATTGATTCTTCCATCCATTATGTGGAGGCGGCAAAACAGATAGCACCTGACAACGCCGGTGTTCGTGTGCAACTCGGATTTCTCTACCTGCAAGGGGGAGCCAGGGCAACGGCTCGGGCCCAACTTGATTCGGCGTTGATGCTTGATCCGAACCATCCGCAAGCGCACAAGCTGTTTGGACTTTGGCTGACCCAGGCACAACAGATCGACAGTGCGATCGTTGTTTATCAGCACGTTGTCGAGTTACAGCCCGACGATGTCGAAGCACATAACAATGTTGCCTTCCTGCTGGCAGGAAAGGCTCGCTACGCTGAAGCACTTGAGTGGTATAAGAAGACGAAGCTTCTATCGTCGGATCCTCAGCTGCTGCATGCGGTCAATCTCAACATGGAAGGCATCCGCGCCATCATGGCGGGCAAGATGCGGGCTCGCTACATCCTTGTTGAGACCCAGGCCAGTTGTGAGCAGGTGGCCGCCAAAGCAGCAGCCGGTGAGGACTTCGGTGAGCTTGCTGCACAATTCTCGATTGCCCCAAATGCAGCGGAAGGGGGGGATCTGGGATTCTTCGGGCCCGGTGACATGGTCACCGCCGTGGAGGAGGCTGTTCTCGGCCTTGGGGTTGGCGAGGTCAGCGCGGTGATACCCATTGGCCGTCACTTCATGTTGCTGGAACGCCTCAACTAACAAAAACCAAAAGGAAAGCGGCCAGCGGCTGCCTTGGGAGGCTGCCGCTGACCGCTCAGGGAGGGCTGCGAGCCGACTGACCGGGTTAGGCTCGCATGGGTTTGACGCCTTAGCTCCTAAGAAGGTTCCGCGCCAGTGACGACGTCTTTAGCTAATCTGCACGGCATTTCCACCAAGATCTCCACCGAGGATCTTTCGGAGGCACTTAATTGACTGCAGGACAGGCATTTATACATAGTGCTTGAGCCTTCCACGCCAACCCGACGATTATCGGAAGTCAGCATCGCCATCGCTCTGGCAGCGGTGCTCAGTCTGCTGCGAGTCAAGTTGCCCCACTTGCTCTATGGCGGGTCCATTAGCCTACACATGTTGCCTCTCTTGCTGGTCTCAGTTCGTCATGGATTGCGAGCCGGTGTCGCTGCGGGTACGGCGTATGGCATTGTAAATTTTCTACTTACGCCATATTTCGTGCATCCAATCCAGCTCATCCTCGACTATCCCGTCGCTTTCGGCTGCCTCGGGACCGCCGTCGCCTTCGGGAGAGCACCCAGTTCGGCAGCGCGCCTCGCGGCAGGTTTCACACTTGCCTGTATTTGCCGTTATTTCGCCCATGCAATTTCCGGCTTCGTCTATTTTGGTGATCTAGCTCCTGAGGGCACTCCAGCCTGGTCCTACTCACTGATCTACAATGGCAGTTATCTACTTCCAGAGACGATCCTCACACTGCTGGTTGGTCTCCCCATCGCGCGCCGCCTGGCGATCACGGGTGCACCCAATCGAGAAACTCATCATGGAGACTGACATGAACGAACTGAATCCTCCCGAACGTCTGCTGATGGGGCCGGGGCCAAGCAATGTCCACCCACGGGTGTACAAGGCGTTGTCCGCCCCGATCGTGGGTCATCTTGACCCGATTTTCCTCGAGGTCATGGAACAGTCCAAGACCTTGTTGCGGGAAGTCTTCGAGACTGAGAATGAGCTGACGATCCCAATCTCCGGTACTGGCTCGGCTGGGATGGAGACCTGTTTCGTGAATGTTGTGGAACCGGGCGACCGCGTCGTGATTGGCGTAAATGGGGTGTTCGGCCAGAGGATGTGCGACGTCGCTGAGCGTTGTGGCGCTGAGGTAGAGCGTGTCGAGGTTCCGTGGGGGCAGGCGATCGATCCTGCGCAGTTTGAGGCAGCCCTGAAGACAGGGGGGAAGACGAAGTTGGTTGCTGTGGTGCAAGCTGAGACCTCAACCGGGGTCCTGCAGCCGCTACAGGAGATTGGTGCGCTGGCCAGGGAGTATGATTCACTCTTCCTCGTGGATGCCGTCACCAGCCTTGGAGGCGTATCAGTCGGCGTCGATGCCATGGGAATCGACCTCTGCTACAGTGGCACGCAGAAATGCCTCAGCTGCCCTCCGGGACTCTCACCCATCACACTCAGCGATCAGGCAGTGTCCGTCCTGCAGTCTCGGCAGAGCAAGGTACAGAGTTGGTATCTTGATCTCGGGATGATCGCCCAATACTGGGGGGAAACTCGTGTTTACCATCATACGGCACCCATCTCAATGAACTATGCCCTGCGTGAGGCCCTGCGTTTGATCCAGGAAGAAGGGCTGCCGGCATGTTGGGCTCGTCATCGTCAGTATCAGGAAGCCTTGATCGCCGGTTTGCAGGCGATGGGTCTCGAGCCGGTCGTGGACGACAGCAAGCTGCGTCTCCCACCGTTGACGACGGTAAAGATCCCCGACCACGTTGATGAAGCCGCTGTGCGCAAGCAACTCTTGGCACAGTTCGACATTGAGATCGGCGGTGGCTTGGGTGTGTTTCAGGGCAAGGCATGGCGCATTGGGCTCATGGGACATACATCGAAGCCCAAGAGTGTGATCCAGTTTCTCGCCGCGTTGGAGACCTGTCTCGGCTCGTCGACAGAACGCGCCAGTGGTTTGACAGCTGCTCAGCAGGTATTGGAACGTACCTAAGGCGTAGGGGCCGATGTTTTCGCCACCTACTTGGGTTAGGTAGGTGAATGAGGCTCAGAAGGTTATATTGCCCGATACAGGAAGATCCTGCCGATCTTCTCTACGGACGTGAGCATCGCCCTACAAGATCTTGTGGCTCGCAGATTTACAGGGCGCCTATCGGCGATTTTTTCGCACCGGATAAAGAAAGGCACGCAAGTTGCTAAACTGGTGAGGGGAAGTTTGCATAACGACAGGAAAACCGGAAGTCGGCTTCAGAGCATAGCAGAAGCCCAGACAAATCCGGCCATTCAGGGCAGGTATCAGACAGATGATGAATCGAAACGAACTACGCGAATTGATGGAACGCCTCGAGGCCCTCGAGGCGCTGGCCAAGCTCTTCAACAATCTTTGGTTTGAGCGGATCCGCGAAGACATCAAGGATACCAAGGTACAGGCGTATCTCACGGTCTTTGATGATGCATTTCCGCATATGAACCATGTAATCGAATTCGTACGGCGCAGCGCGGGACTGTTGTCTGCCGGCGATGCGGGCCAGGAGCAGTGGGCTCGACTACAGAGTGAGTTCGATTACCTGCACCGTCTTCTCAATCAGCCCGAAGAAATGCTTACATCTGTCGCACCACCAGTGACCCCGGGGGGCCAAGCACCGGCACAGGCAGATGATGAAGCCGCTGAGCTGTCTTCTGAGGAGCGCGAGGCCCTGGAAACAGTTGACCAGAGTGATATTGATTCTCTCTTCGTGGACTCAGACGCTGAGCCCGACGTGGAGGACCCAAGTGACGATATCGATGCACTCTTCGATACATCTGATGATGTAGAAGAAGAGATGGACGAGCAGGATATGGATGCGCTGTTCGCCGAGGAGTCAGCAGAAGATTCGATCACGGGGGAGATGATCACTGACGACGAAGATCTCGACGAATCCGAGGCCCTCGCCCAGGCGGAAGCCCTCGAAACAGCTGAAGAGGATGATGAAGAGGACGTCGAAGTAGAGATCGAGTACGAGGAAGTTGAAGTTGAAGTTGAAGAAGAAGAAGAAGAGGAGGAAGAAGCTACTCCGGAGGCCGAGGCAATCCTTGAGGATGCCGGCAATGGAGAAGCCGACGCGACCCAAAGCACTCAGGAGTTGGAAGAGTTGCTTGACGGCGTCGACGATGACGATGTTGCAGAAGAAGAGGTGGAACTATCCGATCTTCTGGACGAGGAAGTCGATGGCGACGATGACGACGATGACGACGATGCTGTCGAGGAAGAGTTGGTCGAAGAGGTCATCGATGACTCACAGGACGACGCAGAAGTCGAAACAGACATCACCGAAATTCTTGACGAGGCACCAACGCCTGAGCCAGCGCCAGAAGATGAAGAAAGCGTCGACCTCGACGAGAGTCTCTTTGCTGACGACGAAGCGAGTGCCGCGGATGACGATGCTGAGGGTGATGATCTTGGCGAGCTCTTCGACGGCGAGGACGAGCCCGTAGAGGATGAGGAAGACGAGATCGATCTTGGCGACATGCTCGAGGGGGAAGAGGAAGCTGAGGAAGAGGTTGGTGAAGCCAATGGCCCGGGGATATCTGCAGACGAGATGAACGTGCTTTTGGAGGAAGACGAGGAAGAGGTTGGCGAAGAGGAAGAAGATGAAGATGAAGAGTCTTCAATCAGTCAGGACGAAATAGACGCTCTATTCGGCTGATCGGCCTGCAGTCACCTTCGCTCACCAGCTCTTGAACACATCGGTGCCTCTTGCGATTATGCAAGGGGCGCCTTTTGTCTATCTCCTTTGCTGATAGGACCTTAGGTCTGCACCAGGCCTTGCCAGTAAAGTGCGCCAAGAGTTAGATTCAGAGGCTGGTTCCAAGCATCCACACCGACAATCGAGACACACCGATGACGACCTATCGATCATGGTTCGAGTGCATCCGCTGTGGCAGCGAGCGGTACGCTCTCAACGAGGTCGTGTATGAATGCAGTTCGTGCGGCGGGTTGCTGGAAGTTCAGCACGATCTGGACGCTCTCGGGGAACGTCCCGCCGAACAGTGGCGGCAGCTGTTCGACCAGCGCTATATGGGCAACACCTGGCCCTACGGAAGTGGCGTCTGGGGCAAGAAAGAGATGGTCTGCCCAACCGTTGACGAAGACAACGTCGTTTCCATGTACGAAGGCGGCAGCAACCTGTTTTGGGCAGAGCGCTTCGGTTCACAGATCGGCCTAGAAGATCTATGGATCAAGCAATGTGGCAACAGCCACACGGGGTCCTTTAAGGATCTCGGCATGACCGTCCTGGTGTCGATGGTCAAGCAAATGCGCGCAGAAGGGAAGCAGATCCCAGCGATTGCCTGCGCCTCCACAGGGGATACCTCGGCCGCACTGGGGGCATATGGTGCCGCCGCAGGGATACCTGTTATCGTCTTTCTGCCCAAAGACAAAATCTCTCTTGCGCAGTTGATACAGCCAATTGCCAATGGCGCCCTGACCTTATCCATCCGCACCGATTTTGATGGGTGCATGAAGCTGGTTCAGGAACTGTGCCGCGAGGAAGACATCTATCTCGCGAATTCGATGAATTCTCTAAGAATCGAAGGCCAGAAGACGGTCGGCATCGAAATGGTGCAGCAATTCGACTGGCACGTGCCAGACTGGATTGTGATTCCTGGTGGAAATCTTGGCAATGTCTCCGCTCTCGGGAAAGGGTTTCTCGAGATGCAGGCGATGGGTATCATCGACCGTCTTCCCGGAATCGTCGTCGCACAGGCGCAACGGGCCAACCCGCTCTATCGAAGCTTTCAGAATGAATTTGAAACCTTCGAACCCATGCTCGCTGGCGACACGCTTGCCAGTGCGATCAGGATCGGTGATCCCGTCAGTTATGAACGCGCAGTACGCGTAATAAAACGCTTTGATGGAGTTGTGGAGCAGGCAAGTGAGCACGAGCTGGCCGATGCATGTGCCAGAGCCGACCGCACGGGACTGTTCAGTTGTCCACACACCGGCGTGGCCCTTGCAGCCTTGCTGAAGCTGATTGATCGGGGAACCATTACGTCGGCACAGAAGGTTGTCGTCATCTCCACCGCACATGGGCTGAAGTTTCCAGAATTCAAAGTGCGCTATCACGAAGATCAATTGCGCGAGAGTCACGAAGTGAATCCAATGCACTCGAACCAACCTGTTGAGGTAGATCCGGACTACGATCAGGTGCGTAGCGCAATTTTCCGCAACCTCGAAGCGGTGCAAGCGTGACGCGCATGAGGCGGGCACAACCAAATGAACAGCAACGATAGACGATGAGTCTGAGCGAAGGCGACAGCGCGATGCACGACAATCAGCGTGGAGACTCCACACAATCGGTTCATGGGGGAGAGCAACGCCAGAAATTTGCCAAGTCGGTGACTGAACCGATTGCCCAAACAGCAACGTATGTCTTCGATTCTCTTAGCGAGTTTGAGGAATACAAGCAGGGCAAACGCTCCCATTTTGAATACGGACGGTATGGTAATCCCACCGTCTCTGCGGCAGAAAGTAAATTGGCCGCTCTCGATCACGCTGAAGCGGCCTTGCTGTTTTCATCAGGAATGAGTGCAATTACCACGGTGATGTTGGCCATGCTGCGCTCAGGGCAGCATATCATCATTATGGAAGATTGCTATCGTCGCACAGTGCAATTCTGTGATCTTCTTGGGAAATTCGGCATCGAAAGCACGCGCGTGCCACCAAGTGATTTGGCTGCCCTCGAACAAGCAGTACGACCCGAGACCCGTCTGCTTCTTGCCGAATCTCCGACCAATCCACATCTGCACGTGGCGGATCTCGAAAAGATCGTACCCTTTGCCAAAGAGCATCGCCTACGAGTCCTCATCGATAGCACCTTCGCCACGCCGGTCAATCAGTGCCCGCTGGATTACGGCGTCGATCTTGTCGTCCACAGCTGCACAAAGTACCTGGGTGGCCACAACGACCTGATGGCCGGGTCTGTCTGTGGAAAAGCTGGAATCGTCTCAGCCATTAAGGAATTTCGCGACGTCGTCGGTACCAACTCTGATCCAAACACGGCATGGCTGTTGATTCGCGGCATTAAGACACTTGCACTACGAATGCAACAACAGAACACGTCGGCACAGACAATCGCTGAGTATCTGGAGGGACATGACAAGGTGCAGCGCGTGTTCTATCCCGGACTCGCCAGTCATCCGGATCACGCAATTGCAAAGGCTCAGATGAAGGGCTATGGCGGCGTCGTCAGCTTTGAGATCGACGGCGACCGAGAGCGAACGCGCCAGTTTGTGGAGGCCCTGCAGATTCCGTATCTGGCGCCCAGTCTTGGTGGTGCGGAAACCCTCGTGTCGCATCCGGCGACAGTTTCCTATTCAGACCTGAGCGAAGAAGATCGGCTTGCGATCGGTATCACGGATCAGCTTGTCCGTTACTCAGTTGGAATCGAAGACTGTACCGACCTGATCGCGGATTTCGACCAGGCTCTTGCAGGCGTGTAAGGCGTTGCCCGCCACACGATGAAGAACTACCTGAAGATCATGACAGGCTCGAGCAATCCCGTGCTGGCGCAAGAGATCTGCGACTACCTCGACTGCTCCCTTGGCCGATTGAGCATCCAGCGTAGTGCCAATGACAATCTGAAGGTGCGCGTCGATGAAAACGTGCGTGAAGATGACGTCTTCGTCATCCAGACGTCCTGCTCACCGGTCAATGATCACTTCATCGAACTACTGCTGATCATCGACGCATTGAAATATGCGTCGGCACGGCGAATCACGGCGGTGTTGCCCTATTATCCGTACGTGCGATCGGACAAAAAGGATGAGCCAAGAATCTCAATCAGTGCGCGGCTCGTAGCCGACCTACTCGAAACGGCAGGTGCACATCGGATTCTGACCATGACCTTACATAGTCCTCAGATCGCTGCTTTCTCGCGAATTCCAGTCGACCAACTGTGGGCGACGAATCTGATTTGCAACCACCTGCGAACTACGAAGGATCTGAATCGGGCCACCGTTGTGGCGCCCGATGTAGGCTCCGCTACAGAAGCAGGGTACTACGCGCGACGCCTTGAGTTGCCCCTGGTGATCATGGACAAGCGGCGCCATGCTGATGACGAGAAAGCAGAAATCACCAATGTGATCGGTGACATTGAGGACCGTGATGCGCTGCTTTTCGATGATGAAGTCCTCACGGGAAGCTCGATGATGGAGGCGGTTCGTATGCTCAAGGAACGCGGCGCCAAACGAATCATGGCTGGATGCACTCATGGCGTATTTTCGGGGGATGCGATTGAGCGCATCGACGCGTCTTCAGTCGAGACCTTTGTACGTACGAATACGATTCCGTTACCTGAAGGGCAGGATTCCACCAAGTTCGAGACCATCTCCGTGGCAAGATTGTTTGGTGACGCGATCAAAGCGATCCATCACGGCGAGTCGGTTAGCCGACTTCTTGACTGAGACCTGAAAGGTTTTGTGACATGGCAGGGAAGTTGGATCTGGCCAAGGAACTGTGGGCCTTCATGCGTGTACGCAAGAAGTGGTGGCTCGGGCCGATTTTCGTCACGCTGTTCCTGCTCGGCAGCCTGATCGTGCTGACTCAGGGCTCTGCAGTGGCACCATTTATCTATGCTTTGTTCTAGGCAGGCGGTATGCCAACGATTCACGTTCGGATCCGGGGTAGAGTACAGGGAGTCGGATTTCGCTACTTCACGCAGCAGCAGGCGACAAGCCTTGGCGTGGGAGGAAACGTGCGCAATCTTGCCGACGGTAGTGTCGAAGTGGAAGCGTCCGGAGAGCGCGTCGCACTGGAGCGTTTCGTATCGGCACTCGAATGCGGCCCGGATACGGGGCGCGTCGACGAATGCAGTATTGATTGGGACGACGGAGGTCTTTCCCACGACACCTTTCGCGTGAGGCCTTAGCGATTACAATGTCAGATCATCTACGTTCCCTCATACGGGATATCCCAGACTTTCCGAAGCCGGGTATACTCTTTCGCGATATCACCACCCTTCTGTCTGACGCCGAAGGCCTCCGCGCGGCGACAGCGGCTCTTGCGGCACCTTTCACTGCACAGAACGTGGACGTCGTCGTAGGCATTGAGGCAAGAGGGTTCATTCTCGGCACTCCGGTTGCGCTTGAACTCGGAGTGGGCTTTGTCCCGGCTCGCAAGGCTGGAAAACTGCCCTTTGACGTAGTCAGCACTTCATATGATCTGGAGTATGGGAGCACGACGATCGAGATGCATCAGGATGCGATTGCGCCAGGGGCGCGCGTTCTGATCGTTGATGACGTGCTCGCAACGGGAGGTACCGCCCGTGCGGTTCGCGATCTGGTCGTGCAACTGCAAGGTAAGATCGTCGGAGTCGCCTTTCTGCTTGAATTGCGAGATCTGGATGGCAGGAAAGGCCTGGAAGGACTGAATATCGCGTCGGTTCTTGATTATTAGATGACCCTTGAGCGCGCTGCGATGCGTGCACGCAAATGATGTAACAGGAGAGATGAGATATGACGGAGCAGTCAAATCGGCACCAGGAACAGGAAGACCCCTTTCTCGAATGGGTTCTGAATGCACTCCAGTTCGTGAAGGATCGATCCCAGCTGTTGATCGGCGGTGTGATCGCCATCATCGCGGCCCTGGTTATCACAGAGTTCGTCCAGGGCCAGCGGCTGACGGCTCGTGATGAAGCGGCGCATCTGCTCTTTCAAGTCATGCTCGCTGATGGCAATGGCCAAATGGATCAGGTCCTGGGTACCGGCCAGCGACTGATCGACGAGTATGCTGGAACTCCCTCCGCCGCACACGGCATGATTCTGCTGGCCAATCGCAATTACGGCGTGGGCCGCTATGATGAGGCAAAACGGCTCTACGAGAGATACATTGCCGAATATGGCGATGTGGAGATGCTCGTTTTCTCCGCTCGGACAGGCATTGCCGCTTGCGCTGAAGCTCAGGGAGATCTGCAGGGCGCCGCAGCGGGATACATTGCCTATGCGGATGAGCACCCGAATGATCGAGCTTCTGCCATTGCATTGATGGATGCAGCCCGCTGCTATCGGCTGCTTGGCGACCCGCAACAGCAACGCAGTTTGCTGGATCGCGTAACCCATGAATTTCCGTCGTCGCCGGTTTCACAACGGGCACGGCAAGAGTTGCAGATGCTCTAATGGCACGAGCCTGATGGACCTGAAAGTCTTCACAGGTAGCAGCAACCGACCTCTTGCTCAAGGCATCTGCGAAGTGCTTGGGCAGGAACCGGGAGCGATGGAGTATGTCCAGTTCAGTAACGAGAATATCAAGGTCAAAATCGAGGAGAATGTTCGGGGCTGCGACGTGTTCTATATCCAGACCTCTTGTCCTCCCGTAAATGACCACCTGATGGAACTGCTCATCGCCTTGGATGCCCTCAAATACGCATCGGCAGGTCGAATTACCGCTGTCTTACCCTACTATCCCTACGGGTTGTCTGACCGCAAGGACGAACCACGAATCTCAGTCGCTGGCCGACTCATGGCTGACCTCGTCACAGAAGCAGGGGCTGATCGCATTCTTACGATGACACTCCACAGCCCGCAAACGATGGGGTTCTGCCGCATTCCGGCAGATCAATTGTCGGGTGTGCCCACGATCTGCGATCATTTTGCTGATCACCTCGATCTTTCGAATGCCGTGGCAGCGGCACCCGATATCAGTCACGCAAAAGTGACAGAGGTCTACGCCAAGCGACTCGGCCTGCCTATCGTTGTGATCGATAATCGCGAGTCCCCGGAAGGTGAAATGCGTGTGCATGGTGTCATTGGCGATATCGATGGCCGCGATGCGATCATCTTTGATGATGAGATCATCACGGGAGCTCGGGCACTGGCAGGAGCCAATGCATTGCTCGCCAATGGTGCGCGCTCCGTCCACATGGGGTGCGTACACGGAACCCTGGCCAACGACGCGCGGCAAAGCATCGCATCGTCTCCCATTGAGAGCCTTGCAGTGACGAACACAATTCCTCAACCACCTGACGCTGAGAAGGTGACGGTATGTTCCGTTGCCGAACATTTCGCTCACGCCATCCAGGCCATCCATCAAGAGACGTCGATCAGCAACCTGTTCACCTGATCGAATACTCCGCTAGAGCATATCCGCATGTCATACTCCGTCTACACAGCGGTGATCGCTGCAAATTCGTATCTGGGGATCGATGATCCAGACATGCGGTTTGTCTACGGGTTGTTTGGTGTCGCCGCAGGGATCTTCCTTCTTCTGGCCCTCGTCAGAGTCGGCGCAAAGTTCAAGGAGAGTAAGCAAGTCGAGCGCTCCTCATGGCGCACCTTTGACAAGCTTGCTAGCGTCAAGGGACTCACCCGCCTCGAGGTGAGAATCCTGACGAATATTGCGCGTCGTGGGAAGACGAAACGCCCCTCGCAACTGCTGGCATCAATTCAGCAATACGACCGGCTTGTCGATAGAGCGGCAGAACGCAACTGGATCGAGGATGACGATCTGTCGCATCTGGAAGCAGCAAGACAGAAATTGCTGCGCACCAATCGTGTGTGGGATGGTCAGGAGCGACGCAATTTTGAACGCGCCAAGTGTACGTTCGAGATCGAGACCACGGTGGTGACAAAAGACGCCATCGACGAAGAATTGAAGACGGCCTATACCGAATCGGACGAGAAATTTCTCGCCGCGCTAAGCAATTTCGTAAGCAGCGAGCGTCGGGAGAGCACCAGAATTCTCGATCTAAGCGCGGGCGGTCTGGGATTACTGGCACAGGATAAGGGGCAATTCAACACAGACGATTATGTGGGCTTTGCCGAGGGAGACGACCGACTTCCGTTCTCCCTGGCATCTCTGTATGGTCGTATTCTGGACGTCGAGAAGATGCAGGAGCAAGGCCAGTCGATCGTCCACATCGCCTTTCTTCCCTACGAGTCGGAATTACGCAAGCAAGTCATCCAGGTGGTTTACGAGGCAGCCGAGTCGTCGGGCGAGGAAGAGCCTGCAACAGCGAAGTCGGCACGCAAGAAGAAGGCAAAGAAGAAGCCACGGCCACCCGCTGACGCTGATCCGACCGCCTGACTATGCGACTTGCCGTTGTTTCCGATATCCATGGAAATCTGGAAGCTCTCGAGGCCGTGCTGCTCGAAATCGACAGGTTGTCCGTTGATGGCGTGGTCGCCCTCGGCGACATCGTCGGTTATGGCCCGGACCCATTGGCATGCATATATCGGATCCGCGAAGCGGAGGCATCGTGTGTGTTGGGAAACCACGATGCGGCGCTGGTGGATGCACGATTCTCGCACGAACTGAATCCTATCGCACGAGACACTCTCTTACGCTCACGTGAGATGGTGACCGACGAAGAGCTTGCCTATCTGCGAACCTTTGCATTTCGACATGTCGAAGCAGATGGCGTCTTTACCCATGCGAACCCAATCGTACCCGAGCAGTGGCAGCATCTTCATCTTTTCGAACACATCAAGTGGTGTCTTGAGGAACTCGAGTGGCATCTGGCATTCGTCGGACACACGCACCATGCGGGAATCTTCTGTAAGACAGACCACCAGGTTGTCGCGCTCACCTCATCTGAATTGGCCGTGGGCCACCACCGCTATCTGATCAATGTCGGTAGCGTTGGTCAGCCGCGAGATGGCGATCCCAGGGCTTGCTTTGCCATATGGGATACGGATGCAGGGCGCGCGGAACTACGCCGCGTCGAGTATCCTGTGCAGCGTACGCAGCGAAAGTTGACCGCCCTCGGCTGGCCGGCGTATGCAGCTGAGCGTCTGGCACGAGGTGAATAGCAGCCAGGAGTACGCAGAGGGGAAGGGACGTGTTCTACGCGTCAGCGGGCAGCACGCGCTTGCCCGGGTGGGGGAGCAGGACACGCGTTGCGAACTACGCGGCAAACTCAAGGCGGGGAGACGTGCCGCTACGTCACCCGTTGTTGCCGGGGACTGGGTCCAGGTCAGCGATGCGGGCGATGGCAAGATGGTCGTGGAGGCGGTTCTTCCCCGAACGTCACGGATTGCCCGCGCCGCCAGTGGTCGCCGCCCTATCGAGCAGATTCTGGCAGCAAATATCGATCGATTTATCGTCGTTGTCGCGATTCGAGAGCCAGCACTGAGCACGGGCTTCATTGATCGCGCCTTGGCGATGGCCATTTCTGGCGGGATTGCTCCTTTGGTCTGCATCAACAAGGTTGACCTGGATCCAGATGAGAGTGCAAGCAAGGTATGTCAATTGTATCGAGATCTTGGATACGAGGTGATCCCGGCAAGTGTCAAGACAGGTGAGGGGATGGACGAACTCGATCGGGTTTTACATTCAGGAGTTTGCGCCTTGGTCGGTCCTTCAGGCGTCGGGAAGTCTTCGATCCTGAACCGCCTGCAGCCAGGACTGAAACTGGCAACGCAGGAACTGATGCGCCAGCACGATCGTGGCCGACATACGACAACGGCGGTACAACTTCATCCATTGCAGGGGGGCGGATTTGTCGTCGATACGCCAGGTCTCAAACAATTGCAGTTGTGCGGGGTTACTGCCAGAGAAGTGATCGAATGTTTCCCCGAATTCGTCGCAGCTACTCCATCTGGGTGCCACTTCCGAGACTGCACTCACCTACACGAGCCAGGCTGCCGAATCCGAGACGCTGTTGAGGACGGCCGGATCACATCATCCCGATACGAGGGATACGGGCGAATCATGGCGGAACTTCAAGGCGAGCAATAGGAGGGGAAGTTGAGCGAAGCAGAGCAGCAGGTCAGCGAGTTGAGTATTGCAGCATTGCTAAAGACCTATGGTCGGCGTCTCGGTTTGCGCATGATTTCCGGAGAGGCCGGACAGGATCGTACCATCAACAGCTCAGATGTTCATCGTCCGGGACTGACGCTGACAGGCTTCGTTGATGTCTTCACCTTCCAATTGGTGCAGATCCTTGGCAATCAGGAAATGGAGTATCTGCGTAGTCTGACGCCGTCACAGCGACGTGATGCGCTAGACATTATCTATCAATTCGACATGCCCTGTGTCATTGTGACGGGGCGTGGGCGGCTGCTGCCAGAGATAAGACAACTCGCCGAGCACTATGGGGTTCCTTTGCTGCGCTCCGAGTATGGGACGACGAAACTGATTCACCTCCTGCACTTTTATCTCGATGATGTGTTTGCTCCCCGTGTCACATTGCACGGGACATTGGTCGACGTTCATGGCGTGGGTCTGTTCGTCACTGGGCGCAGTGCCATCGGCAAGAGTGAGGTGGCCCTCGATCTGGTTGAGCGTGGTCACCGTCTCGTCGCCGATGACACGGTGCTCATCACCCGCCAGTCGCAGGGCATCCTGATGGGGCGTGCCCCAGATGTACTGCAGGACCACATCGAGATTCGCGGGATCGGCATTGTCGACGTGAAGCGTTTGTTTGGTGTGGGGGGGACAAGGAAGCAGAAACGGATTGAGGTGGTTGTTGCTCTCGTAGACTGGGACAAGGAGTATGACTACGAGAGGGTTGGCGATGAAGATCACGTAAAGACAATTCTGGGTGTGGAACTGCAGGAAATCACCGTACCCATTTATGCGGGCAAGAACATCACCGTCATCGCCGAGACGATTGCTTTCAACTATCTGCTTCGCCTCGACGGATATCACGCAGCCCAGCAATTCAATGATCGGCTCATCCGACGTATGCGCAGCGACCGTACCTAGGGAGCCGACGCAGGGCGGGCACCCGATTCAAGGATTTCCGCCACTCGCCGATACAGGGAAGAGACTGCTGTTCGTATTACATAGTGCCAATCGGCCTTGCCGTAGGAGTCCCCTTGCCCAGACCACTTCACCACTACTGCCTTGCGCTGGCCCTGATACTGGCTTGCCTGGCGCCGCCGCAAGCGGTCGCCGCACCCACTGAGGCCCAGCAGCGGGAAGCAGAGCAAGTTCAGCCCACAGTAGAGGGCTATCTGCGTCACCATCTGCTGAAATTGGAGGGGTGGGGAATCAGCGCCCTGATGCGGACTGAGCAGCAAGTAGACCGAGAGCAGAAGCGCCGGGCGAATCTCAGCACGAATGCGATCGAACTGGCCGAGTTGGCCGAAGACGAGGATATGGGGGTTCGTTTCTATGTGGCCGCCAATACGCATTCATCGTTGGGGACGAGACTGGCCCTATCAAGGGATCGGCAGGCCACCGTGCGTAGTGGCGTCGCGATGTCACTCAGGTATGACCCTCTGGCGACGTCGCAGGTCCGTTCGGTCACGGCACAGCTTGCCACTGATCTGGCTCGTGACCCGAACATCCTCGTACGAATGGCACTGATTCAAGAGGGGCTGCTGCCACCGGACACCTATTCGGTCCTGGCGCAGGACCCGGACCGCGTGATCCGCCAGTTGGTGGCAGGGCATCCGAACACTCCCGCATCCACTCTGACCATTCTGACGATGGACGCTGAGGTCCTGGTCAGAACCACTGCATTGCGGCACCGAAATACGGATGCTCGGTTGTTGATCCAGATGGCCACTGCTGGGGGGACTCAGGAGCGCCTGTCTCTATGTGCCAACCCGAATACCCCAGTCAGCGTCCTCGACGCGCTCGCCTTCGACGCCAATCCACTGGTGCGCCGGCAAGCCGCTCAACACCCGAACATGCGTCTGCCAACGTTGCGGCAGTTGTTTGACGATTCCGACATCAGCGTCCTGCAGGCAGTTGCATCGCATCCTCATGCCGATCGAGATCTGTTGATGCAGCTGGCTTTCGATGACCGAGATGCGCAAGTGCGTGTCACAGCGCAGGATCGGCTGGAACCGCTCTTGCGGCGCGAGATTCGTGATGACATCCTTGAACGATGGCAAGCGAACTAACCCACCACGCCACATGAAAAGAAAAACGGGCCCGACTCACCGACTGGTGGTTCGGGCCCGTCTTCGTTCGGCTGGCATGGTTATTCTAGCTATCGGGGCTGCGGGCATGACGCTGCAGGGCGCGCTCCAGATTGTTCACCACCGTGCGCATGCCCTGCACCTTACCCTCTAGTCTCTCGGCCTCTTTCGCGAGCTGGGTTTCCTTCTCCTCAACGACCATCAACTCCTGACGCAGTTCGCTGGTATCCGCATGTTCGCGGTGGACGCGATCCGTCAGCCCACGGAGACGAACGGAGGTCAGATATTTTGTGATGGCAACAACGAGGACGCCAATGAAAACCCAGAAATATCCAGTCACGATCGCCAAGCAAGGGTGAGTTGAGAGAGGAAGGCTATTTGGTCCAGATAGGATCAAACCTCGCAACATGTGAGTGTACGTCAGTCACCAACCAAGATGCAAGCCAAGTGGCATGGCCTGATAGCCAATGGCTGTATGGTTGGGATTGCCCTGCTGTGCATGAGCGCGTATCCTGCTTTGCACGGATCTCGCTCTCCCGACAAGAGGCCTCCTTTTTTTGACCCAGCACAGTTCAGACCCCGAGCGACTTGGTGTGATGATTGTCGGAGATTGTGATCCGATAACACAGATCGCGGCCATTGAGCGGTCACCTCACTTGGCATTGCGGCCTCAAGCTGAGGCAGGGGATCAGATGCGTGACCCAAGCACACATGTAGTCGTTGTGTGCACGGCTCCTGAGGATAGATCTTACTGGATAGAGGCGGGCCTGGCGGCAGGGCATTGGGTTGTGTCGCCCCTACCACAGAAACTTCCAGAATCCACTCTTGTTGAGGGTGCCAGGTTTCGCGTCGATGCACCTCTTGCGTGGTCGGATGTTGATACAGATCTGCAAACACGAGCACGCCACACGCCGAACCTAGCCTATGTTCGCGCAACGATGCAGATCCCGGAGGAATGGGTGCGCGGCGAGGGAATTCTACTCAGATGGGGAACCTGGTTGCCATTGCTACTACAACGATCCCTGGGGCCGATTGACACTCTTCATGCGCGCTCCAGATGTTATCGCCATGATGGGCTCTGGGAAGATCATGTCCTGGCCCATCTGACTTTCGCCAATGGCGTGGAGGGCCACGTCGAGATGGATGCCCTCGGCTCAGAGGCAGAATGGCGCGTCGACTTTCTCGGAGGGGAAACACCGAATTCGTCCGCTGGAGACATTCACCTCGACCGCGCTGCCGATCTGACTGCGCTCTACGACAGTCTGGGGAAAGTCAATCCAGCTGATGCGCTGACGGGTGGTCTGGCGTTGCGTGAAGCAATGTTCCTCGTCCACTGGATACGGCAATCAGCACGCCTCGAGCGCACACTCACTCGCCGTGAGGCGCGGCGCGCATGAGTGACCCAACCACGACCTCTTCAGACCCTGCTATGGCCTCAACGCCAGATGATGGTGACAGCAAGGTTTCGACGGGACGCTTGGCATTGATATTGGGTGCGTCGATCATCGGCCTTCTAGGACTCCTGACGTGGTTAGCTCCATTGGGTGTGCCCGTCGCGTCGGCGGAGTTACAGCGCCTGCTGCAAGCCGAGCAAGTCGTTGCCATTGATGTGGGCACGACGGCTATCGTCGCTTTTCTGGAAGAGTCACAACTGGTGCAGCAGCTGGAAGGGGGGCGCCTGGCTCAGGCCCAGTCGATCAGGATCTATCGCTCTCTTGTAGATGAGGCGCAACTCGACTCGCTCCGCCAAACCGGCATTCCCGTCCGACAACGGTCCAGTACAACCGATGGGGCACTGGGGCCGTACACGTGGATCGTCGTGGTGCTGCTCCTGCTTGCGGCAGGGGGATGGCACCTCGTCGATCAAGCGAGGCGTCATCGCCTTCACGGCAGTCCACGGCAACAAATCGCAGACCTGGAGCGTGAGTTGGAGCAGGGCAAGATCGATCCCGATCGATTCCGCCGCGAAGTCGAGCAACTGTCGACGGAACTGTAGATCCGTGAACGGACGCATCCACAGGCTGTCTGAGAATATGATCCGCAAGATCGCAGCGGGGGAGGTGATCGAGCGACCGGCGAGTGTTGTGAAGGAACTCGTGGAGAATTCTCTGGACGCACAGTCCAAGCGGGTGCATGTGGAAATTGTCGATGGTGGACGCCAGGGGATTCGCGTCAGTGATGATGGGCACGGAATGGGTCCAGAGGATGTGGATGTCTGTGCCGAGCGCCACGCAACGAGCAAAATGCGATCACCGACTGATCTGTTTACCATCGATACCCTCGGATTTCGAGGTGAGGCGCTGGCCAGTATCGGTGCTGTGTCGCGTATGAGTCTCGATACAAGGCCTCCCGATGCCGAGCAAGGCACACAGCTGGTGGTTGAAGGAGGGATTCGCCGAGCCTTTGGTCCTATCGCCCGCGACCTGGGTACAACCATCGAAGTGCGGAATCTGTTCTTCAACACTCCAGCAAGGCGGAAATTTCTACGGCATGTGGAAACCGAAGCTCGTTATGTCACCCAAGGCATCGTCTCCCTCGCCGCAGCCCATCCAGACGTCGCTTTTCATCTAACCCACCAGGATCGATCGTCGATGCAGCTGTTACCCGGCGATCGGGGGCAGCGGGCGGCAGATCTGCTGAATGTGCAAGCAGACAACCTGCTTTGGGTGGACGGGGAAACGGGGGGTGTGCGAGTTCAGGGCCTCATCAGTCCGCCCTCATTCTGCCGGCGAACGAGAAGTAAGCAGTTTGTCGTCGTGCGCCGCCGACCCGTTTCGTCTACGCCGGTTCAGCGAGGCGTCTACGCCGGCTTTGGTGGCCTGCTGCCACACAATCAGCATCCGATCTTTGTCCTGTGGATCGACCTGGATCCTCGACAACTCGATGTCAATGTTCACCCGACAAAGCGCGAGGTCCGCTTTGCCGATGATCGAATCGTACGCGAAGCGGTGGAGACCGCCGTCAGAGACATCCTGCAGATGCCCGAAACGGCAACATACAGCGCCCAAACGCCCTCGGCGACAGACTGGCGCTCTGGAAGCTCTGCAGCGCAGAAAGATGTTGCTGGGGCGCAAAGCAAGCCCCCTAATGGGGATTCGATGACCACTGACGAGCCCCAACAGGTTGCGGATCGACCATGGGAGCCGTCTGCAACCCCGCCCGTCGCCTTTGACGGCCCCGAGGACCTGCAGATCAGCCTGGATCTGGTCGCAGGCGGGGAACTCAGGGCGGAACCTCTCTCGCCAGCAGATGGCGAAAGAGCGCTTGCTCAAGCTCGTCAGAGCGAAAAGTGGTGGCAATTTCACGACAAATACATCCTTCTCCTGGTCGAAGACGGACTCCTCGTCATTGACCAGCACGCGGCTCATGAACGTGTCCGCTTTGAGGAGGTTCTCGACGTCCTGGGACAAGAGCCCGTCAGCTCTCAGAGCCTTCTCATGCCTTTGACCGTTGAAGTAAATCCTGTCGAGTTGGCCGTTTATCGTCAGGCGAGTGACCAATTTGAACGCCTCGGCTTCGATGTTCGGGAATTTGGTCCATCCACTTTGCTCGTGGAAGGATTGCCTCCAGAGCTTCGTAGTTGGTCCAATGGTGATCTGTTCTACGAGCTTCTCAGCACACTCATCGACGAACTCGAACTGCGCTCCGAGGCCCGGGAAGCCCTTGCGGCTACGATGGCTTGCCATTCATCGATCCGTGCGGGCCGTCGCTTAGTCGGTGCGGAAATCGGGTCACTGATTCAGCGTCTCCTGCGTGCCCGCGATCCATTTGCCTGCCCGCACGGACGACCGATCATCATCCGCCTGCCACTGACGGAATTTGACCGGCTCTTTGGCCGCTGATTAACCGCTGAGGTTATCTCCAACTGATCGCCATCGAACAAGGTGCAGCGGATGCCAATAAACACCGATCGCATTTGTTTTGTAAACTAACTTGAATATCCAGGCAGGCATCATTACTCATCGCACGAGTTTCGTAAACTAACCCGACTCAACCTCCAAGTTCCTGAAACTAACGGGAAGCGATAGAAACCCGCTCTCACGATGGAGAAGACAAGTTTCAATGGCCAGGAGGCGATGATGGTGGATAGTAGATTATTACCACATGATACTATCGATAATACCTGTTATGGATAGTTAAGTATAGAAATAGGATCCGTCTCTATATTGTTGTCCTCTAATTGTTTAAAGCGTAATGAGTGGATTCTCACAGATCACGCTATAGTAGCGTTAACTCCTGGATGTTCTTATGTCATTCTTTGCTGACAATCCAAGAGGTCACCCCTATATTCGTGTCATGGCTTCCTCTTCTGAACATCTGACAGTCTTCCGCCCCGGCCGCAACCTGGCGCAGACCATCCACGAGGACCCGCTTGCTCAATTCCTTTCGGGGCAACTCACAGAGCGGACAAAGAAGGCGTACTATGCGGATCTGTGTGAGTTCTTCAATGGTGACCGGATCGGCCCCGATGACGTACGAGCCGTCAGCTTTGCCGACATCATCGACTACCGAAACACCTTGGCGTCGATGGGACGAAAACGAACAACTATCAATCGAAAGCTCTCGTCCCTGAAAGCATTCTTCAAGATGATGGTCGCCGCTGGCCTTATCGACAAGAATCCAGCCGATTCTTCCCTGGTAAAGGGCTATCGAGTTGACGACACGCTGAGCGGTAAGGCACTACGGAAGAGTGATTTACAGAAGATCCTCGATACAGCGGCGGCAGAGCCTGACGATTTACGCAGCTCACGTGACTTGGCGATTCTCCACCTGCTTACCTTCGCCGGCCTTCGGCGCTCTGAACTTGCTGGCATGAAATGGGCGGATCTCACCCAGGAAGGCGTTTTCCACATCCTCCAGCTTCCAGAGACAAAGTCTGGCGTTGCGCAAGATGTGAAACTGCAACCGATTGTCCTGCAATACCTTCAAGCATATAGAGAAACGCTTGAACGTTATGGTTACCCGTTGACCGGAATCGTCTTTGTCTCTTTGTCGCGCAACGATTCCCATGGTCAGCCGATCACGCCACAATCGATCAATCTGATTGCCAAACGCTATGCACGCCTCGCTGGTATCACACGTTCCGTGACAGCACACATGTTTCGCCACACGTGCTGCACGCTCTCCATTGAGGGCGGCGCCAAACCGCAGCAGGTCCAGGCCCATCTGCGACACAAGGATCTAAAAACCACGATGCTCTACTACGAGAACCGTGAACGACTAACCGACAACGCCTCTGACTATATCCATATCAAGGGCTGAAACGAGCGCCATTGAATCACTGATATAAGTCACATGTTTACATAAACCTTGCGACGCGCCCTACAGACATGCACCATTTTTCTGTACTTTACATAATGCACGCAATGCGCTGACAACACGTGGGATTCCCGATTTCGTTAGCACCCAACAAGCCGGTGCCTCTCAGGCTACGATATTGACGATTTTTCCGGGGACAATGATAAAACGCTTGATCTCGCCTGATTCGGGCAGAAATCTGCTCACATTCTCCAGAGCGAGGACACGCTCGCGCAAGTCTGCCTCGGAGATCTCGGCGGGAACCTCAATGCTGGCGCGTACCTTCCCGTTCACTTGCACTGGCAGGGTCATCGTCTCCTCGGCGACCATCGTTGAATCTGATACGGGCCACTGCTGAGAGCTAAGATCTCCATCGCCAAAACCACATCGAGTCCATAATTCCTCGGCTGTGTGTGGAGCCAGAGGACTCAGCAACAGGACGAGATTACGCGCCACATCTCGTGGGATCCGCTTGTGTTTCACAAGCGAATTGTTCAGCTCAATGAGCCCCGCTATGGCTGTGTTGAACCGCAGGCCTTCGATGTCATCCGTCACACGAATGATCGTCTGATGAAGGGACTTGCCCATGGCGGGCGACACGTCTCCGCCAATCAGGATCTCGCCTTCCTCGCTGACAAAGTTCCTCCATACACGTTGCAGAAAACGCTGCATGCCACGGATTCCCTCCATACTCCAGGGCGCGCTCTGCTCAAGTGGTCCCATGTACATCTCATAGAGACGCAGCGTATCCACGCCATACTCATCCCCCACCTCTTCGGGGGGCAATCCATTCTTGTAGCGCTTCCCCATTTTGCCGCGGAAGCGCTTCAACTCCTCTTTCGTGTCCGCATGTACGGCCTGATCGCCTTCGAAGATGACTTTGCGGATATCAACGTAACTGCCACGGGCATCCGTGAAAGCGTCGGCCGTGATCATGCCTTGATTGAAGAGTTTCTTGAATGGCTCCGGCGAGGATACATCGCCAATATCAAACAATACCTTGTGCCAGAAACGAGCGTACAGCAGGTGCAGAACGGCGTGCTCGGCGCCACCGATGTATAGATCTACAGGCATGAAAAAGCGCTCGGCTTCTGCATCGCAGAAGGCTGTTTCATTGTGCGGATCGATGTAGCGCAGATAATACCAACAGGAACCCGCCCACTGCGGCATGACATTCAATTCACGACGACACTCTGACCCGTCTACATCGACCAGACTCCACTCTTGGTCTGCACGACTCAAGGGTGGGGACACGGGTGTATTGGGATCCTCCGACGTGGTTGGGCGAAAATCGGACATCTCGGGAAGGGTCACGGGCAGGTCCGTCGCCACGGCGTAGCCATCGGGATGCTGGGCCAGGGGGAAGGGTTCACCCCAATAGCGCTGCCGTGAGAAGATCCAATCGCGCAGTCGATAGCTGACGGCAGCGCGTCCCACGCCGGCTGATTCGAGAGCGGTGATGATTTTCTTTTTTGCTTCAGGTGTCGGAAGCCCTGTGATCGCGAAAGGTGAATCGGTCTGAGATGCTGGAGAATTAATGGCGACCCCATCGCCCGTATAACAAGCTTCCTCGACGACCTCAGGTGCCTGAACAACCTCCACGATCTGTAGTCCGTATTTGGTCGCGAAGGCGTGGTCTCGGTCGTCGTGGGCAGGAACAGCCATAATCGCCCCCGTACCATATTCCATGCTGACATAATCGGCGACGAAAACTGGTATGCGATCCCCATTGACGGGATTGCTTGCCCATATACCACTAAATACACCGGTCTTGTCCTGCTCTACGACAGATCGATCGGTCGCCTTCTCGGCACGTGCCTCTTCGGCCTGTCGAACGTAGGTGGCGACGGCGGCGCGGATTCCCAAGGTAGAATCATCACCTTTCCAGCGTGCGTCGGTACCTTCGGGCCAGTGCTCGGGGACGGCGTACGACGCATCATCAGCGCTCACCAGCGGATGCTGCGGCGCGACGACCATGAATGTGGCTCCGAAGAGCGTATCGGGGCGAGTCGTAAACACCAGCAGATCGGATGCAGTCGCTTGCCCATTGGCATCGAGTACACCGAACCGGACTTCGCCACCTTCGCTTCGCCCGATCCAGTTGCGTTGCATCATCTTGGTCGCTTCGGGCCAATCGAGCCGGTATGTTTCGCCGCGACCATCCGGCAGGACCTCGTCATCGAGATCTCCGAGCAGGCGTTCAGCATACGCCGTAATGCGCAGCATCCATTGCTTGAGTGGACGCTGGTAAACGGCAAAATCGCCACGCTCACTTTTGCCGTCGGCGGTCACTTCCTCATTGGCCAACACGGTGCCCAACCCGGGACACCAGTTGACGGTAACCTCCTGCTGATACGCGAGTCGGTAGTTGTTGACTACATGCTGCCGTTCCGGCTCTGTCAGTGCCTGCCACGAGCTGTGATCTGTCTTGCTGCTGAGGTCTTCGAGAACGCGCAGATCCATCGTACTCAGCTCTCGAGCCCCGGCATCGAACTCCGCTACAAGCTCATCGATCGAGCGAGCGCGACCCTTTACATTGCGGCCTGCCTCATCCGACCAGACATGGTCATGATCGAACCAATGGCCGAACAAACGCAGGAAGATCCATTGGGTCCACTCATAGTAGTCGGGTCTCGATGTGGCGATCTCCCGATCCCAGTCGTAAGACATTCCCAGAAACTGTAACTGATCACGATAGCGATCGATGCTCTTTTCTGTTGCCACAGAGGGATGCACATTGTGTTCGACGGCATACTGTTCGGCTGGCAGACCAAAGCTGTCGAAACCCATAGGATGCAGAACATTGAATCCCTGCATTCGCTTGTATCGACTATAGATATCGCTGGCGATGTACCCCTTCGGATGGCCAATATGCAGTCCGTCCCCACTGGGATAGGGAAACATGTCGAGGATATAACACTTCGGCTGCTGTGGATCGAAACCGACCTCCCCCGGCGTGGGTGTCCGGTAGGTCTTGTCAGCCAGCCAACGCTCGCGCCAGTGTCGCTCGATACGTCGATAGTCGTAGTAACCGGGCTTCTCACTGCGCGGAGCCGCCTTCTCAGATCCCTCGGAGTGCGGCGTATCGCCGTGCGTTGACTGCGGATCAGCGTCTGATGTTGATGATGTCATGGATACAGTCTCTGTAGTGTGCGCGGGAAAGGAATTGTTTCACGCACATGCTTCAAACCACATAACCAGGCTACGACACGCTCTATTCCCATACCAAATCCTGCATGCGGCACGGTTCCGTAGCGTCGAAGATCCAAGTACCACTCAAAGGCTTCTTTCGGCAATCCATGTTCGGCAATCTTTCCTTCGAGAATATCCAACTGATCTTCTCGCTGCCCCCCACCGATAATCTCTCCGTAGCCCTCGGGGGCGAGCATATCGACGCACAGAGCCAGACGCGGGTCCTCAGGATCACCCTTCATATAGAAGGCTTTCACCTCGGCAGGATATCGATGGACCAGCAGCGGCGCATCATACTTGGCCGACAGTAGAGTTTCGTCCTCGCCACCCAGGTCAGTTCCCCACTTGATGGAACTACCTTCCGCCTGCAGAATCTCAATGGCCTCATCGTAGCTCAAACGTGGGAAAGGCGCCTTGCCAGCGGCCTCCAGCGGTGCCGTATCGCGCTCTAACAGGCGCAATGACTCGCTGCAGCGCTCGAGCACACGACGCACGATGTATGCGACCATGTCTTCTGCCACTTCCATATCCCCTGCCAAGTCACAGTAGGCCATCTCTGGCTCGATCATCCAAAACTCGGTCAGGTGCCGTCGGGTCTTTGATTTTTCAGCGCGAAATGTTGGCCCCAGACAATATGCCTTACCGAAGGCCATCGCTGCGGCCTCCATGTAGAGTTGGCCACTTTGAGTCAGATACGCTGTATCACCAAAGTAATCGGTCTCAAACAGCGTCGTCGTCCCCTCGCAGGCGGCGGGCGTGAGGATGGGTGCATCCACCAGCATGAAGCCACCCTCCGCCATGAATTCGCGGCAGGCGGAGAGCACCTCGTTACGAACTTGCAGCACAGCATGAGGACGGGTCGAACGCAGCCAGAGATGGCGGTGCTCCATCAGGAAGGCAACACCGTGTTCCTTAGGAGAGATGGGATACTCGCCAGAGGGTGCGCTGTGTAGCTCGACATCCCTTACACCGAGTTCGAAACCCAGAGGAGACCTGTCATCAGCCCGGACCTCTCCGCGCACGATGATCGCCGATTCCTGCGCCAGTTCACCACACAGTGCGAAGGTCTCTTCGGACACTTCGCCCTTGAACGCGACACACTGAATTACACCACTTCCATCCCGCAACTGCAGGAAATGCAGTTTGCCGCTGGAGCGCATGTTGTAGAGCCAACCGCGTAGTTCGACGAAGGCGCCCTCATGGGCCGCAATTTCGCCGACGCGTGTCGGGATGGGGTCTTGCCCCAGTCCTTCATTACTCACTGATGATACCCTCCCGAATCATCATCCGTCACCTTGGGCTGCGAAGACTCTGTTGAACTCAAATGAAAAAGACTACCGGCCGAAGCGCGAACGACGTCGCGTCTCCGAACCGGTAGTCTCTGATCCACACGGGCCTTACAGCCCTGCGTCACTGACTCATGCGGAAACGCTCGATCTTAGCTCTCTGTCGCAGCAAGAAGTGCCTTGCGGCTAAGTCGAATCTTGCCAGAGTTGTCGATCTCGAGAACCTTAACGCGAACAGCTTCACCCTCCGACAACACGTCTTCGACGTCTTTGACGTGTGTGTGATCGATCTCCGATATGTGCAGCAATCCCTCTTTGCCCGGAAGGATTTCGACAAAAGCACCAAATGGCATGATACGCTTCACCTTGCCGTCGTACTCTTTGCCGATCTCTGCATCTGATGTGATCGCTTCAATCATCGCCATAGCCTTGGCTGCGGCCTCGGCCTCAACAGCAGATACGGTGATCGTGCCGTCGTCATCGACGGCAACCTTCGCCCCCGTTGTCTCGATCTCGCGAATCATGCGGCCACCTGGGCCAATGACTGCACCGATCTTGGATGGGTCGATCTTGATGAATTGAATTCGGGGTGCATGCTGCGAAAGCTCGCCACGTGATTCGGGAATGCAGTCCGTCATGACCTTGAGGATCTGCATACGTCCCTGGCGGGCACGCTGCAACGCCTCCTCGAGAATCTCCAGGCTAATTCCTTGAATCTTGTTCTCCATCTGCACAGCTGTAATCCCGGCCTCGGTTCCCGCAACTTTCAGGTCCATGTCACCGAGAAAATCCTCGGCACCCTGAATGTCCGAGAGGATCTCGTAGTTGTCGCCGTCGCTGATCAGACCAATGCCTGAAGCGGTCACCGGTGCCTTAATCGGCACACCGGCATCCATCAGCGCCATCGAACAACCACAAACCGTGGCCATCGAGGTTGAGCCATTGGAAGACTGGATATCGGAGACAAGACGGATCGTATAAGGAAAGGAATCAACCGTCGGAATCACTGGGGCAATCGCAACCTCTGCGAGATGCCCATGACCGATATCGCGGCGACTCGGTCCCCGCGGGAAGGACACTTCGTTCGTGCTATAACTGGGAAAATTGTAGTCGAGATAGAATGACTTGAAGGCTTTGCCTCGCAGGTCATCGACCATCTTCTCGTCCATCTTGTTGCCCAGCGTTGCCACACACAGCGCCTGAGTTTCACCACGCTGGAAAAGCGCCGACCCATGTGAACGGGGAAGAATCTCAACCTCTGCGGACAAATCGCGTACCTGATCGAGTTTGCGCCCATCGATTCGACGCTTCTCCGTCAGAACCATCCGACGCATGTCGTTTTTGATGAGGTTATACATCACCTCGCCAATGTCCTTGCCCGAATCGGGGAACTTCTCAGCCAGTGCCGCCTGAACGTCGGCCTCCACATCATCGAGTAACTGCGCCCGCTCACCCCGATCATCGGTGTGATTGGCCACCGTCACCCGTTCGGCGGCGAAGTCCTCCACCGCTGTCACCAGGGTCGGCTCGATCACCGGTGCCACGTATTCCTGCTTGTCGCGGCCGGCGAGTTTACGCAGTTCATCCTGCAGATCCAGGATGCTCTGCATGTTCTCATGGGCGAATTCGAGTGCTTCCAACAGTGCCGCTTCAGAAATTTCATCCGCGTGGCCCTCAACGGAGCCGATGCTGTCCCGATCACCGGAGATGATCAAATCCATGTCGCTCTCTTCGAGCTGACTATTGGTCGGGTTGACGACAAGATCCCCGTCGACTCGACCGACACGCACGGCGGCAATCGGACCGTCGAAGGGCATGTCGGAAAGAACCAGAGACGCTGACGAACCAACCATACCTAGCACATCGGCATCGTTCTCGCCGTCTGAGGACAGGATCGAGATAAAGACCTGGACCTCGTGACGATATGCCTTGGGGAACATCGGGCGGATCATGTGATCGGTGAGACGTGCTGCAAGTGTCTCTTTTTCACCCATCCGCGTCTCGCGGCGGAAGAAATTCCCGGGGATGCGACCGGCAGCGTAGGCTTTCTCACGGTATTCGACCGTAAGTGGGAGGAAGTCTCGATCTCCCGCCCGCTTCGAGCGGCACGCGGTGACCAGGACGATTGTCTCTCCGTATGTGATCCAGACCGCACCATTGGCCTGGCCGGCGATTTTGCCGGTCTGCATGGAGAGTGTTCTTCCTCCCCACTGAGTTTCGACTGTGTGAGTCATCTTTCTCCGTTGCGCCCTTCTGGCGCCTTCGTTGAGGTACTGCGATATGCGTGTACGTCGTTATATGCAGTGGCGCGATCGAACACACGCACACGCTCGGCACGACGGCCTTTTGCCGTCGGCTCGACTGTACAAATAACACTCAGGCGCCAGACGACTCGCTTCTGAATGACCATCGAGTCGGCTAAGCCTGCATTGCAAACTGGGCAGCTGTCTAGCGGCGCAGCTGCAGATCTTTGATGAGCTCGGCGTACGCTTCCGGGGATTGCTTGTGAAGATAGTTCTGCAATCGACGTCTCTGGCCGATGATCTTCAGCAATCCGCGACGGGTAGCGAAGTCCTTCTGATGCACCCGCAGATGCTCGGTGAGATTGCGGATACGCTCCGAGAGGATGGCGATCTGAACGGCAGCCGACCCTGTGTCAGCTTCTCCGTCGCCATATTTTACGACCAGTTCTTTCGTACGCTCAGTGGTGATCGACAACTTGCTTTCTCCTGTCCTTCTTCTCGCTACTGTGATTGATCTTGTGATCGATCGTCTTCTTCAAAGAAATTTCTTGCTGCGATAATATCTGCTTGGATCTGTGCGGCTAAGGCATCTGCATCAGCGAATGCTCTTTCGCCTCGCAAGCGATGTAACAGGCTCAGCTGAATCTGCGCGCCATACAGGTCACGGTCGAAATCGAGCAGATGTGCTTCCAGCCGCAACTGTGTGCCGGCAAAAGTTGGCCGACGACCCAGATTCACGACGGCCAAGTCTGCCCCGGCCAGACTCACTTTGGCTTCTACATCATTCTCTACATCGAGCAACTTAACCCGAGCGGCATAAACGCCAACCTTGAGATCCACAATGTCTCGCTCTTCGACATCGACATTTGCCGTCGGAAAACCAATCTGCCGCCCGCGACCATCTCCTACTACGACTGGGCCACTCAATTCACGCGGCAGGTTCACCATCAAAGGCGTTGGCTCCGTTAACACGCGCGTGGGATGCAGACATGCGTTCTCCACACGCCCTACTCCCAGCAACCGATCGCCGAGGCATACTGCCACCTCACAGGCTTCTGTCTTACCGGGCAACACCGTATCTGTACGACCAGCCATGCCATCTACAACTCGACCACGCGTAAAATCTCGCGCCTCCTCCACGTCGATACCAACCATAGGCAATCGATCACGCAGAGCTGCCATCGGGTGGAGCCACAACCGCTGCGGATCTGCCTCCGCCAGGGAATGGATCTCCTCCAGTGGAACTGCCACATCAACATCAACTGACCCAATTCTGGTGCGACGCAAAGTCTCGACATAAGCCCCGCAACCAAGGGCCTCGCCAATATCTCGCGCCAAAGCGCGGATATATGTGCCTTTCGAGCAGTCTATGACGACTCGAAGATAGGGCATCTGAAACTCGACAACCTCGAACCGCGACACCGTGACTGTCCGAGCCGGCAAGATAACTTCCTCCTGCCGCCGAGCTCTCTTGTAACTGCGAACGCCATCAACCTTGATCGCCGAATAGGACGGCGGTACTTGCTGAATCACACCCGTCCATTGCGAGACGGCCACCTCGATTGCCTGCAAGGTCACAGGTGGACCTTCCACGATGCTGATCTGGCCCTGTGCATCCGCTGTGTCACTAACTGCCCCAAGTCGGAAAGTCGCCGTGTACTGTTTGTCAGCACCGGTGATCCAATCACTCAACTTGGTCATTCTTCCCACACACACCAACAGCAGACCCGTCGCCAATGGATCAAGTGTGCCGCAATGGCCCACGCGACGCGTCTTTAGTGCTCGCCGAACACGGCCGACGATATCGTGCGATGTCGGCCCCTCGGGTTTGTCGACGGCGATGACTCCTGATGGAGTCTCACCCTCGCCCTCCGTCACTCTGTTGTACCTGTCTCAGCCTCTTCCAATGGTGCAGGAGGACACTCTAAGGCAACACGTTCGAGGAGAGATGTCACGCGAGCTGCCCGCTCTGACGTATCGTCATAGACGACGGCGAACTCCGGGACATGGCGCAAGGTGATGCGCTTGGCGATCTCTCGTCGGATATATCCTAAAGCCTTTTCCAATGCTTCTGTTGCTTCCTGCTTGGCGTCATCGTCGCCGACAACGCTGATATACATTGTCGCCCTTCTCATATCCCGCGTCACCTCGACGTCCATGATGGTGACAAAGCCGATGCGAGGATCACGAAGGCGCGGGACAATGTCCGTCAATTCACGCAGAAGCATCTCACGCACTTTGTCCAATCGATACGAGGCCATATTCAGCGCTCCTCAAGATCTACGGACAGCAATTGCAGTCGTGTTTCCTGCTCGACGAAATTGATCGCCTTCGATATGACCTCGTCCGCGTGGCGTCCATCGTTGCTAACCATCGCCAGGGCAAGCGTGCTTCGCTGCCAAAGATCCTGATGATCAATCTCGGCTACCGAAAGATTAAAGCGCTGATGCAGGCGATCCTTCAAACTGCTGAGTATCTGCCGCTTTTGCTTCAGCGATTGCGCCTCAGGGAAGTGCAACTGCAACTCGCTCACAAGGACCACCATCTCAGGCTATCGCCGAGTCTCAAAGCGACCGCGCCGTCTCCACGATTTCAATCGCTTCAATCAGGTCACCATTCTCAATCGCGTTGAAGCCTTCGAGGGACACGCCACACTCGAAACCCTCCGACACTTCTCGCACATCATCCTTGAAGCGTCGCAAGGATGAAATCGATCCATCCCACACGACCTCCTCGGCGCGACGCAGTCGAACCTTGTGGTTACGCGTGATGTTTCCGCCCTGCACATAACAACCAGCGATACTGCCTGATTTCGATGAACTGAAGACCTCGCGAACTTCGAGTGTGCCGACGACCCGCTCTTCCTGCGTTGGCGTGAGCAAGCCAGAAAGTGCAGCACGAAGCTCTTCAATCACTTCATAGATGATGCTGTATTCGCGAATCTCTACGCCTTCATCGTCGGCGATCTTCCGTGCTGAAGGATCAATCGGCACGTGAAAGGCGATGATGACCGCTCTTGAAGCTGATGCAAGAAGAATATCGGACTCGGTCACGGTACCTACGGAACTGTGGATCACAGCAATGCGGACTTCATCGTGCGTGATGCCGCCCAATTCCTGAGTAATCGCTTCAACCGAACCGTCTACGTCGCCTTTGACAACGACGTTGAGCTCCTGAATTCGTCCTTCCTGAATCTGATACTGCAAATCTCCGAGCGTGACACTACGTCGTCGCGCATCCTGCTCACGCTTGATCTGCTGTCGACTCTGAACAATGTCTTTGGCTTCACGCTCCGTCGCGAACACGACCAACGTGTCACCCGCCTGGGGTACCCCACCCAGCCCAAGCACCTGGACAGGCCGCCCCGGGCCGACGGCGTCGATACGCTTATGATTCTCATCCATCAGCGCACGAACGCGTCCACCATACATACCTGTGACAAAAGGATCCGCGCGGCGTAGAGTTCCCTCTTGAACCAAGACAGTGGCCACCGCTCCTCGACCTTTGTCGAGCTGCGCTTCCACAATCGTTCCGCGAGCCCGACTTTCGGGATAGGCTTTTAGTTCGAGCACATCAGCTTCTAGCATCACGAGCTCCAGAAGCTGGTCGATCCCAGCACCCGTGGTCGCCGAAATCTCTGCGCACGAAACCTTACCGCCCCACTCTTCGATCAACACATCCTGCTCGGACAGTTGTCGTTTGATTTTTTCTGGATCGGCTGTCGGCAAATCACATTTGTTGATGGCTACCACAATCGGCACCTGTGCTGCCTTGGCGTGATTGATCGCCTCAATGGTCTGCGGCATCACGTCGTCGTCTGCGGCAACGATGAGGATCACCAGATCCGTCACTCGAGCCCCACGGGCACGCATAGCTGTGAACGCTGCGTGTCCTGGCGTGTCGAGAAACGTGATAGAGCGATCGCCTTCGAGAGACACGGAATAGGCGCCGATATGCTGGGTAATCCCACCTGATTCCCCATCGACGACATCTGTCTTGCGCAGGTAGTCGAGAAGAGACGTCTTACCATGATCGACATGCCCCATCACCGTCACAACGGGCGGCCGTGGTTGGGGCTCGCCGACATTCTCTTGCTCTTCGATGCCATCATCGAAGCCCGTGTCTCCTGCTTCGGCCTGCTCTAGTGGCCGCAGTTCGAAACCAAACTCGTCGGCCACGGTCACCATCGTGTCCATGTCGAGACGTTGATTGATCGTCACAATAACACCCAGTTGCAGGCAGGTGGTAATCACTTCTGCCGTGCGAGAGTGCATCGCCTCAGCCAGCTCGCTTACGGTGGCGAACTCGTTGATGTGCAGGACCTCTGCTTCTTCGGTTGTGACTTCCTCACCACCGTCGTCTGCACCAGACCTGCCGCTATATTTGCGACGTGTGCGTCCTTCGCTGATTTGCGACAGCGTCTTGCGGACATTGTCCTGCACAGCCTGGGTATCGACACCGGTCTGCTTGCGACCCTTCTTGCGACCACCGCCACGCCATCGACCACTCACATCGCCACCACCTGTCGCCGCAGGAGGCTTGCCTGCCGCCGGAGGCCTGCCTCCACCACTGGCCGGCTTGCCACCACCACCACCGGTTGGGCTAGCAGCTGGAGTGCGCCCCTCAGCAGAGTGCGTTTGGCGTAGTTCCGCGATCATCCCCTCATCGACCTTACCACGCCTGCGACCACGACGACGACTTGCGTCATCATCTGGTGTAGACGGAGTGGCGCCTGGGGCCGGTGTTGCACCCGACTCTGGACGGCGGGGGGCTCGGCTTCGACTGTCGCCCGATGGCCCACTGCCACCACCACTGGCTCCGCCACCGCCACCGCCACTACCGCTGGGGCGGGCGGGACGAGCCTCGGCTTTGCGTTTCGTCTCCTTGTCCTTCTGACGCTGGACTTCCTCAATCGAAGACTTTGTCTCCTCTTCGATCTTCTTACCGATTGCGTCCAGCATCTCAGGCGTGACGACACTCATATGACTCTTCACCTCGTGACCGAGACTCTTGAGCATCGAGATCAGTGCATCACTGGAGAGTTTCTTCTCTTTTGCTACTTGGTAGACCCTACGTTTTTCCAACCGATCGTTCCTCTGTGCAGTGGACAGCTCGTCTATCTAGACGCCAGCTGCTCCATCGTCGTTGCCAGATTCGGACGCAGCGGAGGCCGCGTCTAGGTCGGAGCCATCGTCGGCCTCCGCTGCTCCAGCCTCTTCCACCTGCGTCTGCGTGGATGAAGTCTCTTCGCTCGCATCGGCCGCATCGGCCGACGGTTCATCGTCACCAGACATCTGCTCTCCTGCCACTTCTTCAGCCGCTTCTTCAGCGACCTCAGGGCCGGACTCTGCATCGTCTTGCACCACCGCGGCTTCAGCCTTTGCTGCCTCAGCTTCTGCCTTTGCCTCTGCTGCTGCCGCATCCTGGGCTGCGAGTTCCACCTCTGCTGCTGCCAAGGCGGTGGCGCGCTTTGCTTCTTCTGCTGCGGACTCGGCGGCGCGCTTTGCTTCTTCTGCCGCGGACTCGGCAGCGCGCCTCTGATCAGCGGCGCGCTCCTCGGCCTCTACCTCTTCAATCGTCGCCGGTCGCAGTTGCTCGCCGCTGGCTTCTGCGGCTGCGACGTAGGCGATTGCCTGCTCGCGCAGCTGAGTAGCCTGGCCTTCAAGTCCTGGCACGGTCTCGAGCATGTCAGCTTCAGATTCGGCAATACCTCGCAGAGAGATGAAGCCAGACGTCGCCAAACTCAGGGCGATAAGTTCGCTTACCCCATCCAGGCGACGCAATTCGACTTTGCTCTCTTCGAGCCGCCGCAGACGACGCTGGTATTCGTCTTCGGTAATGATGTCGAGTCCCCAACCAGTCAACTGGACTGCAAGCCGGGAATTCTGTCCTGATTTGCCAATGGCCAGAGACAACTGCTCTTCGTCAACGATGACTTGGGCATGATGACGACGCTCGTCCGTGATCACACGAGTCACCGTCGCCGGACTCAACGCCCGGGAGATGAAAATGTCCGGCTCGTCAATCCAAGGCACAATATCGATGCGTTCGCCGCTAAGTTCGCGAACCACGGCCTGCACGCGGGAGCCTTTGACCCCAACACAGGCGCCCACCGGATCGACGCGCTCGTCATTTGAACTCACCGCGATCTTGGCTCGTTCGCCCGGTTCGCGTGCCACCGCATGGATCTGCACGATGCCTTCGGCGATCTCTGGTACTTCGAGGGCAAACAACTTACGTAGGAACTCCGGATGCGTCCTCGACAACAAGACCTGTGGGCCCCGGACCGACTTGATCACCTCAAATACATATCCGCGAACACTGTCGCCCTGGCGATAGCGTTCGCGTCTGATCTGCTCTTTCAGCGGCACTGCAGCCTCTGCTCGCCCCAGTTGCAGAATGATATCACCGTGACTGATCTGCTGCACCGTCGCGACTTCAATATGACTTATGCGTGAAGCGAATTCTTCATAGATCCGCTCGCGCTCTGCCTCTCTAACCCGCTGGATGAGGATCTGCTTGGCAGTCTGAATGGCATTGCGGCCGAAATCTGCCAGATTGAGCTCTTCGAACACAACAGAGCCCAACTGCGCTTGATGATCGATTTCTTGAGCTGGCTCAAGCTCAATCTCGAGATCAGGCTCATTCACCTCATCGACCACCGTCTTTCGTGCCATGACCGCCATACTACCGGTCTCGGGGTCGATCTGAGCCTCAAAGTTGTCACCATTGCCGTAGCGTTTGCGGGCGGCTGAGACCAAGGCATCAGCCAGTGTCTCAATGACCATGTCCCGATCGACGTTTTTTTCACGTGCGATCTGGCCGAGGGCCTCAATGATGTTCAAGTTCGCGTTCATTGCACTCCTGCAAAAAGACGATTCAGAATTCTACTTCGATCATGGCCTTGGCGATGGCCTGGCGCTCTACAACTGTCTCGGCGCCAGGCTCAACCTCGAGACCTATCTGCCGCTCATCCCATTTGGTGAGACGTCCCAGGGTCGTGCTTCCGTCGCTGAGAACGACCTTCACTTTGCGTCCCTGCGCACGGCGGAAGTCGCCATCCGAAAGTAGGGGTCGATCAAGACCTGGTGAAGTGACCTCGAGCCGGTATCGACCGGGAATCGGATCATCGACGTCCAGCAGGTCGGACAACTCCCGACTTATTCCTTCACACAGTCGTACGGTCACCCCTTTATCACTATGGACGAGGAGGCGAACGGTATGTTGCCCGCGACTGGTGTCGACTTCAGCATCCACCAGTTCCCCTCCATGATCCTCGATGATGGGTCCGGCACATCTCAGCACCCGGTCGCGCAGTCGCGTCGCCTCGCTACTGTGCTCAGATCCCATAGCAATGATTGCCCCGTGCCTGCATGGCACGAACAGAAGAGGAACGTCACATACAGAAAGCGGGCCCTGAACGGAGCCCTTAGAAGACAAAGAAAATAGCGCCTATTAAAGAGTTACGCAAGATCGGATCAGCAAGCACCACAAGACAGATCACCGAAGGCCTTTGGGCGCAACGACTTACGTGAGCAGGCTGACGAGCTCCCGCAATTCGCTCAGGACTTGCTTTCGCAAGGCCTCGATCTTGGCACCAGAGCGGTATTCAGAAGGGGCCGACACCGGTTCGGGGGCAGCCTCTTGAGGTCTGGATTCAGCCTTTACAGCAGCCAACGGGGCGGGGGGCGCTGGCGCGTCGTTCCCGACGGCGCTATCCAGGTTCGAAAGCGCACTGGCATCACCCTGAAGGAGGGCGGCGACATTGTCCGTGGCAGTTCGGATCAGCTCCGGCTCGTTGCGTAGGCGTAACTGAGCGCCTCTCGTCGAGTAGCGCTCTTGGTAGAGTAAGCGATGGATGAGCAGGATAATACCAATGTCGCGCTCACGATAAGCCCGATTCTTGCCCATACGCTTGGGACGAAGGCAGGAAAACTCCTTCTCCCACGCTCGCAACGTGTGGGGCTGGAGTTGGGTCAAGTCGGCGACCTCTCCAATACTGTAGTAGAGCTTGGTCCCCAGGGATCTTTTCACGGGGCTGTCTCCATCAATCGGTTCAATTAGTTGACAACAAGTCGGCGACTCAAGACGACTCGGGGGCCTTCCGAGCGCGATTCGAACGGCTACTACGCCAATGAATTCTGAGTGGTGTCCCTTCGAAGCCGAATTCGAGACGCAATCGATTCTCTACATACCGGTTATATGCGTCTTCGACCAGATCCGGGCGATTGCTGAAGGCGAGAAACGTCGGCGGCGACACGGCACTCTGCGTCATGTATGTCAAACGAACTTCCCGCGCGGTTCCCGCTGGTGATGTACGTCCAATAATTTTCTCGACCCAGCGATTCAGTACTGATGTGGGTATTCGCTCTCGCGCCCGTCCAGCTACCGTGGCCGCCGCTTCCAGAACACGATAGGCGCGACGCCCCGTCAGGGCAGACAAGCACAGGATCGGGTAGTCTCGCAGGAAGGGATATCGGTCGACGATGTTCTGCCGGAAATGCTCTGCCGTCATTTCAGTCGTGTCGACGAGGTCCCACTTGTTGACTGCGATCACCAGAGCGCGGCCCGTCTCGAGCACATGATCCATGATCCGAACGTCTTGAACAGTTACGCCCTCAGAGGCATCGGTCATAGCCACGACGACATCCGCACGCTCTATCGAATGCGAGGCTCTCAGTCCACTGAAGTACTCCACTGAATCGTCGACCTTGGAGCGTCGTCTCATGCCCGCCGTATCGACCAGGAGGAATTCGTTTCCACGCCACGCAAGAGCAACATCGGTCGAGTCACGCGTGGTCCCAGGTTTGTCGTGGACGATCGAGACTCGCACATCGGCCAGGCGATTAATCAGAGTCGACTTCCCCACATTCGGACGACCTGCCAATACGATACGTACCCTTTCGTCCGAGACAGGGGCGGTGGGACGCTCGATACCGGCAAGGCGCTCTACAATTTCATCAAGAAGATCCCCCGTGCGGCGACCATTGCTCGCCGACACGAGAAAAGGATCACCCAGGCCAAGACGGTAAAACTCAGCCGTCTGATAGCGACCACTCTCAGGGTGGTCCACCTTATTCAGGACCAACATGCAAGGGCGGGATCGCCGGCGTAGGAGATTGCCTACATCCGAATCGAGCCCCGTCACGCCTTCACGAGCATCGCATAGCATGACGACCAGATCCGCTTCGTCGAGGGCCTGCTCAGCCTGCGATCGCACTTCCTGCTCGATCGTATCCTGGGTACCCGTGATAAAGCCACCTGTGTCCACGAGACTGAAGCGAATCCCCTTCCACTCAGCTTCGCCCGACACCCTGTCTCGGGTCACCCCCGGCTGGTCATCGGTGATCGCCTGGCGGCGCCCCGTGATCCGATTGAACAGTGTCGACTTACCGACATTTGGACGTCCGACGATCGCCACGACAGGTAGCTCGGACTGGATGACCTCAGCGGCGGTTGTGGTGAAATTCTCGCTCATTCAGAATCCACATTCGGTGTGGGTCGGCGACCCACGAAGAACCCTAATTCTGACAATTGCCGGCCCTGCCCCCGATCAGCGAGTTCCTCCGTCGGCAACCTCAGGCATGTTGTGAGAGTGGTCACCAGATCATAGTCCCCCACCGTCACCGGCAGACCACTTGCCGAACTCAGATCAGCGATGGTCATGTCGTCGAGGGTGACTCCATCCCCATTGATGCAATTCGGCGGAACCACGGCAAGATCCCAGGTGCCGCCCTGCAACGCTCGTGCGATATCCTGCCCAGTCAGCAATCCAGAGACGGTAATTCCATGGCCAAAGAAATCGTTGTCAACGGGAATCAGGTCAACCTGCAATCCATGCTCTTTTCGTGCTTCATCCACAAGGGGTGCGATGAATCTTGCCGCCAGTCGGCCAGTGACCAGCGCGACGCGGCGCTCGGATTCAATGGTAGTCAATTGTGATCCCGCGTTCTGCCAGTTGTCGAGAAGGGTCCGTACCATCCCAATGCCGTTCTCAATCTGTGGAAAATCATGATAGTACCCAGCGGCGGGCGGCATATTGTTGGTCAACAGAAATAGCTCGTCCGCAGCATAGACGAATCTCTCACCCAGTTTGCCAAGACTGCGTTCTCCCCAGCGCTGCGCGACGTTGACATATTGCTGGGCCAAGTCGGCGGTGACGGGATTCAGGTCCGGAAGATGGTCACGGAATTTTGTCAGCCCTACGGGAACGAGGGCGACGGATCGAACGGATGGGTAGAAACGCGTCAGATCGGAAAGGGTGCGCTCAAGGTGTTCCCCGTCATTCCACCCAGGGCACAGAACAATCTGGCAATGCATTTCGATACCATTGTCCGCCAGTAGCTGAATCCGTTCAAGAATCGGTACCGTGGACGAGCCATCAGGTGTCTCACGGCGGCCCAACAGGCGCTCTCTTAGGATGGGGTCTGTCGCATGCACAGACAGATACTGCGGCGATAGACCATGATCTATCATGCGCTGCAAGTCGGCGTCGCGCACATTGGTGAGCGTTACATAAGAGCCATGCAGAAAGGAGAGTCGATAGTCGTCGTCCTCGAAATACAAAGAGCGCCGCATTCCACCTGGCATCTGATGTAGAAAGCAAAACACACACTTGTTGTTGCAGCGCCGCAGCCGCATCTCTTCGAAGTCGAGTCCGAAGTTCTCACCTGGTCGGCGCTCCACGTCGAAGGCATAGACCTCTTCGCCGCGCTCCACTTCGAATTGCAGGAGCCCCTCGGAAGATGCGACCTGAAAATCGATGAGATCCTTGATGGGCGCTCCATTGATCTGCAGGATCTGGTCGCCAGGTTCAAACCCTGCCCGCTCGGCAAGAGTGCCAGGCTCTATCTCCTTGACGGCAATCATTGTGTATCAGCAGTCTGCAAACCAGCGTCGGCGACCCGCAATCGGATTCTATTCGCCGACACCTGCAACAGATGCACGTCGAGACTGCCAAGCCCTTGTGCACTCATTTTTCGTGCCAGATCAAAAGCCGACCCGGCGACATTGATTTCATAGCGGGCCTGTCCATCCACCTGCCCGTGTGGTCGCAACCGGCCGAGCAGACCTGCCGCAATCCATTGCCCTTCAATCTCCGCCAGAGCATCGTGCTCACCTTCCATCAGAATCTGGATAGTACGCTCACCGTAGGCGCGAACTCGAAGATCCTCCACAAGCACCGCTCGCAAGGTATCTGCCATCAATGTCACCGCGTGGCCGAGCGCCTTGATCTGAGCCTCACCAATACTGATCGCCGCACCACGACCAGAAGACGTCCAGCGGCGCAGTGCACTCGCCTCGTCGAGCCAGCGCACTTCAAGGGTCACCGTCGCGACCCGTGACACGACACCAAGATGGGCCAGGGTCTGGTTCGAGCCTGGAACGATGGCATTCACATGGGCGAATTGCACCCGCGCGTCTACCAGGACATCTGCCAGATAGGTCGCGGCAAGGTTCGCGTCATCCATCGCCATGGAGCCCGCACCGGCCGAAGCGGGTTCAAGGCGCTTTCCGAGGGGACGCATCGCATCATGAAGCTGCTGCGTTGCCTCTGGAGACCAGCGCCATCCATCCGTCGCGAGGGTCGCGCCACGACAGACAAATCGCGGTCGTCCTGCCATGGCATGGGTCAGATCGATCGAAGCGATCTTCTCTTCCAACCGGTGCAAATCGACCTGCGCATCAAGGGTCATCTCGTACGTCAAACCGTCTGTGCTTTGGCCGTGGTGGACTACATCAAAAGCTCGGACAAATCCTCGTGTTGCTGAGAAAATCTCATCTTCGATGACAGCGTAATTACTCGCCTGAGTCGTCGAGGAGATCAAGACACCGACGCCGGCTTCAACGGCCTCACGCAGGGCGGCACGTCTCGCCTGATCGCGAGCGGTCCCCACGTCACCATCAATCACGGCTGCTTGACCCGTGGATCGAACCGTTCGTGTCACTGTTGAAGAAATACAGACAGCTGGCAGACACAGCAGGTATAGAGCAATAACGGCGACTCTCACTAAAAACCGCCAGTAAGTGCGGATTCGAGTTGCCTGAGGACGTCCAGAGCCTCGGCGCCATCAACTGCTGCACCGGGGCGGAAGCTCATGGCCAAGGGGTCTGCCATCATGACGCCGCGCGCGACAACACTGGCGATGGCGGCATAGGCATAGTGGTCAGAAGTGATGTCACTGAATCTTGACGGCTCTCCCGTATATCGATCACTACTCGGACCGTGTCCCGCCACTCGCTGCAACAGGCCATCAGCAATCATGGCCAGTTGCGATCGTGTAACGGGCGCCTCCGGGGCAAATGAGCCATCCGGTAGTGGCTCCATGCCGCGCAGACCAAGGGGCAGGAGCCTTTCGATAAACGGCCGTGCCCAGGTCAGCTCAATGCCGAGGGTCTTGGCATCGATCGCCCGTTGCGCTGCGGGCGCCTTGCCCTCGAGTCTGTCGCGTGCTGCCAAAATCTGCTCAACATGGAGCTCTTCGATGAGCAGGACCGCCAGCTCGCCACGCGTAACGGTTGCAGAGGTGGCGATCTTGCTGCCGAGCGTCGAGCCTGGGGTCGAACGCTCAATCTGCTGCAATTTGGTAAGCAATGTCTTTGCGCGATCCGACCAGGGATGATCGTCGAGAGCCATCGATCGCTGCAGGGCAAGACGCGCGGCGGCATACTCACCTGCCTGAAACTCGACTTCCCCCAGGCGGAAAGGCACTGATCCGTCAAGAGGAGCAAGTTTGGTCGCTTGCACCATGGAGCGCCGGACCGCCTCGAGCCAGACCTGCGGCGAATCGCCTCGAGCCAACCCCTCGGATGCAGCAATCTGTGCCAGGGCGACATGTGCACCGACAAAGGACTTGTCTCGGTGTAAGGCTGCCTCGATCAGCTTCCGGGCTCGGAAGAACTCTCCTTGTGCGCTGGCAACCAGCGCCGTGCCAACGGCGACACCAGGATAGTCCTTATCGAGGGCTCGCGCGCGCTCAAACGACGCCTGCGCTGCCCATACGTCGCCCTCGTCCAGTGCATGCAATCCTTGCTGATAGTGGAGATCTGCCGTATCGAGACGGGATTGTGGCACCATTTCGCCGTGGCGAGCGCAGCCCAATGCGAGCAACGACAGTAGCAAGTACATCTGAAGAGCGATCTTAGGCAGACGTGTCAAAGGGTATGCTTTTTGGCAAGAATCGGCAGAAGAGGAAGGGATTGGAGCGGGAGACGGGAATCGAACCCGCGACATCAAGCTTGGGAAGCTTGCGTTCTACCACTGAACTACTCCCGCTCCCCATCCTCCAAGGGATTGTCCCCGATTTGGGAGAATTTCGACTTGATAGACCTCTTTAAGATAGCAGGGCTAAGTACAAGAGTCAACGCGCACAGCGTCGACTCGCCACTGCCATTGATGGACGATTCTCTCGACTGTTCCGCCCTGCCCAAAACGCGCCAGATCAAGCCACCGATAGCGCCGATCGCGACGCAACCAGGTCATCTGGCGCTTGGCATAACGCCGAGTTTTGCGACCGATTTGCTCCACAGCGCATTCGAGGGTGCCCTTGCCACCCAGATACGAGGTCAACTCGGCGTAACCAAGAGACTCCATTCCGGGACTGGACGCAGAAATGCCCTTCTTGAGCAAGTCCTCGACCTCTGCCAGCCAGCCCTGGTGCATCATATCCTCGATACGACGCCCAATCCGTTGATAGAGCTGCTCTCGAGGCCTGTGCAAGGCGATCAACAGTGGTACGGGCCTGATCGGCCGTTGACCGGCTGGTGGTGCGACACCATGTCCGGTCTGCTCAAGCAGTTCAAGAGCGCGCAGGATACGTGAGCGATCACTCACGTGAAGACGTGAGGCGGTCTCAGGTTCGCGACCTGCCAATTCTTCGTGGAGTGCCTGGGGTCCCTCGGCAAGCCAACGACTCTCCAGGCGACTTCGCAACTTCGAATCAGCCTCAGGGCTCACACCAAACCCGTCGACGGTGGCATCCACATACATTCCGGATCCGCCAACCAGAACCACGGGCGTGCCCTGGGGACGAAGGCCATCGATGATCTGCCTCGCCTGACGACCGTATTCACCGGCTGAAAAGCGCTCCTGGGGGCCAATCAAATCCAGCAGATGATGTGCGACGACGCGACGCTGGTCGGCGGTTGGCTTGGCTGTGCCGATATCGAGGTGGCGGTAGATCTGGCGTGAGTCAGCAGACAGGATCTGCGCCCCCAGGCATTGGGCGACGCGGATGGCTGTCTGCGTCTTGCCGACGCCTGTCGGTCCAGCAATCACAACAAGGGGAGTGGGCATGGCGGGGGTGCTCCTACTCAAAAAAAACAGAGGCCTCCACGGCATCAAAGCCCTGAAGGCCACTTCATTGTGCAACAATGAGATGAATGGTCGGGGTGGGCGGATTCGAACCGCCGACCCCCTGCTCCCGAAGCAGGTGCGCTAACCGGACTGCGCTACACCCCGTCCCACAAACCAGTGCGAGTTCCAGACAAAACTGGAGCCCACACCAAACAAAATGTTGCCACATCACTGGCGACACGCAGATCGAATGCCGCCCATATGCTCATCCGCTCGCCCCGAACCACCTGCAACAACTGAGGCCGGGTGCCTTGATGAGCAGAACGAGCGCACACGACAATGGGCCCCGAGTCACACACTCGTGGCCCATGCCGTATGGGTAAATGGTCGGGGTGACAGGATTTGAACCTGCGACCACCTCCACCCCAAGGAGGTGCGCTTCCGGGCTGCGCCACACCCCGACCCAAAATACTGGCGAGCAGATATGGCGAGCTATACAGGATTCGAACCTGTGACCTCTAGCTCCGGAGGCTAGCGCTCTATCCAGCTGAGCTAATAGCTCACGACTCGCCCGCGACCGGTTTAGCGACCGCTAAATATTCTTCTTCTTATGGCGGTTCTTGCGCAGGCGCTTCTTGCGCTTATGGGTGTTGATCTTATGCCGCTTTCTCTTCTTCCCACACGGCATCCTTGTCAGCTCCGGTTGGGGTTCCATTGTCTTCGACCCGCGCACGTAGGTCCTTTGAAGGCTTAAATACCGGCGCTCGACGGCGCGATATCTTTACCTCAGAACCAGTGCGAGGATTGCGGCCTGTACGCGGGGCCCGACTCACGGACTTAAACGTACCGAAACCGCGAATTTCTATGTGCTCGCCTTCTTGGAGTGCTTCAATTACAGCTTCAATGAAGCCATCCACGACGGCGCTTGTATCTGTTTTCGTCAGGCCCGTGCTCTGGGCGATCATTCGAACGATATCAGCCTTGGTCAAGGCCGGTTCTCCCTCTGACTCATCACTCGCTGGAGGGCCCAGGGGGCTTTCACTAAGCACCCCAGCCCCTACGATTTCGGGTCAGGATCGTGCCCTGCCTTCTCGACGCTACCGGTTGTCTGGCAAACGCTTACGCGCCTTTAGCATAACCCGCAGAGCCGAAGGAGGAACATAAGCCACACCCTATACGTTGTCAAGGAATCGGCGCCCCTGCAACAACCTCGGGTGGCGACAGTACGAAGACTTCCTCGAGACCCCAGAAATCGACATCCGACTCGAGAAAGACCTCCTGGAACAGAGGATCTTCCTCCAGTTGCGTTACTTGCGTCACCGTGCCAAGGGTCAGTCCCTTCTGATATCGTCCTCCGAGTCCAGAAGTAACGATCCGGTCACCTTCTTCGATTCTGCTGCTGGCATCCACGTAGCTTAGCTGAAAGCGGTTGCCGTCGACGGCGGAGACCATGCCGTGCGCTCGCCCGCCTTGAACAACGGCACTCACCCTGACGCCGAAAACCAATTGAACCACAGATGAGCGCTGTCCTACTTCCACGACATGGCCCACAAGGCCATCGGTCGTCACAACGGGCCAATCCTGCTTGAGTCCGAGATCCTCTCCGGCGTTGATGACCAGAACATCAAATAGTAGATCCGGATCTCGACCGATGACCTCGGCTGGGATAATTTGTCCGAACTGATTGCGGCTGCGAAAATCGAGGGCACGACGCAACCGATCATTCTCTTCTTCGGCTTCACGCAATCGCATATTCTCGAGAGACAACTGCACATTTCGCGTCAGTAGATGACGTGCCCTCTCCTCACCTGTAGCGAAGCGAATGACCCTGGAAAAGGCCCACTGCCCCGTGGCCAGAGCTGAAGAGCGCAGGCTGGCAGCAATCGCTTCCTGGCGAGGCTGCGGCAGTCCCATCAGTGTCAACGAGACAAGGACAACCGCGCCGATCCCAACGTAGTCAGTTCCGGGCTGGGGCATCGGACGCCATCAATAGAGGACCTTCTGATAGCGCTCGAATTCGTCCAGAACACGAGCGTTGCCCCTGACGACGGCCGACAGAGGGTCTTCCGAATCGAGGTAGGTTGGCAGACTCGTCGCCTCAATCAGTCTCTCGCGCAAGCCGCGCAATTTGCCACCACCCCCACTCAGAACCATGCCGCGATCAAGTATATCCGCAGCCAGCTCAGGCGGTGTGCGCTCCAGGCCCCGACGGACGCCAGCGACAATCGCCTCAACCGGGTCTGCAAGCGCTTCGCGAATCTCGCGAGAATCAACTGTCAGGGTCTTGGGTATAGCCGCAACCAGGTCGCGACCTCGCACCTGCGCTTCCTCTTCCGGATCGAGAGGCATTGCTGATCCGATCTGGAATTTCAATTGCTCGGCATTCCGGGGGCCGATCAGCAGATTGTATTTCTTTCGCATCCACTCAGTCACAAAACGATCCATCTCGTCCCCGGCAACTCGAATGGATTCCGAGGTGACCACGCCAGACAGGGCGATGACGGCGATCTCTGTCGTCCCACCACCAATATCAATGACCATGGATCCGACAGCCTGCTCCACAGGTAGACCGATACCAATGGCCGCCGCCATGGGTTCGCTAACCAGAAAGACCTCCCGCGCCCCGACGCGCTCGCACGAATTGCGCACCGCGCGTTTTTCTACCTCGGTACTACCGGAGGGTACGGAGACAACGATCCTTGGCCTGACAAACAATTTGTTCTTTTGCACCTTGCGGATAAAGGTGCGGATCATCTCTTCGGTTACCTCAAAGTCTGCGATCACACCATCCTTCAAGGGGCGAATGGTCTCGATCTCCGAGTTTTCTCGTCCCATCATCTCCTTCGCCTCTTTGCCGACGGCGATGATTTTCTTGGTCATGATATGACGAGCGACGATCGAGGGTTCATTGAGCACAATGCCCTCACCCTTCACGTAAATCAGAGTATTGGCTGTACCGAGATCGATGCCGATCTCATTGGAGAAGAAGCGCGACAAGAACGCCATGTTGTCCTTCCGGGTGGTGCACAACCACAATTCGGGATGAAAAGAACGCACTGTGACCGTGCCCATTCATCAGCGGGCAAGCCAGCGCGTTACAGTGGAAAAAACTAATGAAGGGGGGATGACCTTAGGGGAGGTCGGGCCTCGATAGATCCTTGCTTCAGAAGCAGCCGAGATTTCACTCTTCCTGATGAAGCCAGGTCTTTACCATTTTCGCTGCGTCTTCACTCCGGTCCTGCAATAACTGACGAATTCGAGCGACTCGTTCTTCGCGATCCTCGGCAGAGTCCTTCTTTTCGTCTTTTTTTTCTTCTTCGGCCATGCCTTACCTGATTCAGGTCTTACCTGATCCACCACGCGTGACTTGCAAACCAAGAGAGAATCACTCAAGGCCAAGGCAAAGATAACCCCCCTCTTCCCAATCTGTCCACCTACGCACACTTTTCGAATTCGGAGCCTTAACCCTATATTCTTGGCGTATCTACAGTATCTCGTCGCCCACCTTCCCTGACTCACCAAGACGGAACCCAACATGAATCGAGCGGCTCGCAACGTTCTGCGAAAGATCGGTACGGACGTGCATCTGGACGAAGAGCGCGAGGAACATGCCTCCCGTGAAATGACAGACGCACAGGACCGTGAGGGGCAGCGGGCTGAGGACGAAAAAAAGAAACGCTCTAGTCAGGATGACGTAGGCATGTCTGCCGTGCCCGAAGAGCTTCTAACGGAATCCGAAAAACGTCATGAGTTGTATAGACGGCGGCAATCGATGGCGAGTCGCACGGAATCTGCAGCCGAGCGCTTGCCCATCATGACCTCCGAGGAGCGCAAGACGCGTGATCGCAATCGTCCGAAGTATCACGCCACCGAATTCGAGGGGCCTATTGAGAAGCTCATCGACAAGTATCAGGATCTCGACGAGGTGCAGAAGCATCTGTCCCTTGGACAGTCAATGAAATACGAATTCACCGAAGATGGCTGCATCCTCGACCGTGACGGCAACATGATCTTCGACGGCGAAAAGGTCGTCACCCCGCAGAAGAAGAAGTGATACGCCGCTACAAGTTCACTTACCGTTCGGTGCTACTTAGCGTTGTCAGCTTGCTGACCATTGGCTGCGGCAGTGACGACACCCCCGCCGCAACAGCTACTAAGCCGGAACTGATTGCACACGCGGAGCGTCGATTGCTTGATGGTGACTTCCCTGCTGCCACCTCGTCTTTTCGCCGCGCCCTGCAGAGCGACTCCACATCGACCGTCGCGCTGCTTGGCCTGGCTCGTATCTATGATCAAATGCAGCGCACCGATGTTGCCGAGCGATACCGTCAGCGCGCATTTCATCTGAACTTCGAATTGGGCAAGGTCGCCCGCGACGCAAACGATCTGACAGCGGCGAGAGATGCCTTCGCACTGGCGACAATCGCGATGCCTGACCATCCGATGGCTCTACTATCTATCGGTGAGATTTGGTTGGCGGAAGGACGACTCGATTCGGCGATCGCCTATTTCGAAAAGGTCGTGCAGACGGACGATCGATTCGCTGACGCCCGTCTCAAGTTGAGCCGCGCCTATCTCCAGTCAGGTCGAATCGATGAAGCGCAGGCAGGTTTTGAGGCTGTCCTCGAACTGAACATCAATGCCGTCGAAGCCTATGTCAGTCTTGGTAAAATTTTTGCGGATCGTGGAGAATGGGCCCACGCCGCTGCTCATTACGATCGAGCCCTTCTCATTCGACCTGGTTCAGAGAAGGCGCGTGAAGGGTTAGAGGCTGCACGTACCCATCTTTAGTGCTCAATGATCAACCTCACTGCCGCGTATCAGGAGACACGTTCCATGTCACGATTTCTCGCCTCTTGCTCTGCCCTCGCCCTAGTGTTGACGGCTTGTGGTCAGTCCCAAGAAGAAGAACAACAAGCGACTGCCGACCCGTCGAAGACACCCTATGGATCCACCGCTGCCGTCTCTACCTATCTGCAGCAGATTGCACCACATATCGAGGAAATTGGGCAACTGCACGGGCACTATGAGACGGCCCTTTCTTCGGCCAAGAGCGAGACCACCGACCGACAAGGGACGGGACGAAATCTGTCAGCAAAGGCCGAAGAGGTGAGACCACAACTGCAGCAGCTACTGCAGTTGTTCGACGAGATCGAATCGCCACCATTGCTGGCAAGTTTTCATCGTGATGTTCGCAAACTGATTACGCTACGCCTGTCTGCATACGACAAGACCATCCTAGGTTGGTCGAACGAAGAGGCTGGTAGCGAAGACAAAGTGATCTACGCTCAGCTCGAGCGTACCATCGCGGAGGCCAACCAGCTGATAGTGAGCCTCAATGGTGAAATGACGAAAATCAACGCAGCACTCGCCGCCGTCCCGGCTGCAAGCCCCTGACAAACTTCCGGCGCCTGGCAACGCGGGCGAGACTCGTACCTCTCGTTTTCTTGTTGACTGCCTGCGGCGATGCAACACCAGGGTATCTGCTGCATCTGACGCAGGGTCAAATGCGCGTCCTGCTCGGCAGTCAACCGATCGATCAGATTCGTCCCACTACCACTGACACCCTGCACCTGAGTCGCTTCGCGTGGGTCGACACGGTTCGTGCCTATGCAGGTAGCATAGGCCTGCATGGGGCGCAGACGAACTATACACGGTTTTTCAACACCGGTTCAGCACCGATCTCCTATAACGTCAGTGCGAGCCCCAAGACGCGCCTGGAACCCTACGAGTGGGACTTCCCCTTCGTGGGCCCCCTCCCCTACAAGGGATTCTTCACGCGTGATCTGGCGCTGGCCGAAGCCGAAGCGCTCCGCACACAAGGCTTCGACGCCATCGCGCGATCAGTAGCCGCCTACAGCACATTGGGGTATCTGCCGGATCCCCTGTTGAGTACGATGTTAGATGACGGCGAGGCGCGGCTCGCAGATCTGCTGCTACACGAACTGACCCACGCGACAATCTTTGCCGAAGGCCAGATCGACTACAACGAAAGCACGGCTACCTTCGTCGGCAGAAAGGGCGCGTTGATTCTGATGAAACGGCGGTATGGAGACGAATCACCCGAGGTCCGATCCATTGGCGAGGGACACGACGAAGCTTTGCAGTTCAACCAGTTCATGGCTGTGTTTCTCGATGAACTCGACAGCTTGTATTCACGCAATCTAGACCTCGACCACCTCCTGCCACTTCGCCAGGGCCTGCTACACACCGCCCAGGATCGCTATCGCGGTGACCCATTGTTCGGCTCGCGGTATGACGGATTCTTACAGTGGGAACATGTGAACAATGCGCGTCTGTTATCCTATCGGCGCTATCACCGTGATCTACATCTGTTCGATCAGGTGTATTTGGCACAGGAAAAGAACCTCCCTGCCTGTGTCGAAGTCTTCACGGAATGTGCCCAAGAATCCGAGCCATTCGCTTGTTTGGAGGTCGCCGGCCACAGCACTGCTCATTCCCAAGGCCCAGCGGCGGCTCAATGAGCCGAATTCTTGCGACCGCAAACGTCATGCATTGCGGCTGGCACAGGCCCGAGCAGCTGACGCAGATTTTCGTCGCCGAGGGTTACACCGCTTAGGACTGACCGAGAGTCGGCGGCAGCACGCTAAGATGCCGGCGCCAAGGATGAGAATGACCTGAAAAAGGGCTGTTGTCCGAATCTGCCCGCGAAGCATTGCCATCCATGTATGTTCGTCAGTATGAGCAGCGGTGGGCAAGTGAAACCAACAGCTAGTTCCCTGCGTCACACTTGCAGGCACTGCCTTCGACTGGCCTCAATCGCAGAAATGTCGATCTTTCCCGCCCTCACAGACTGATCAGTCACTTCAGCAGGACCCATGCAACGCGAATCCATGACAGACTCTGCAGCACTCGGCAGATGGCACGGGGCACTCCATCGCCGTGGATGGATTTTGATATTTTTCCTGGGACTCACCGGTTGCGGCTGGGTGCAGAGCCGTGTCACATCAGGCTTGATGCAGGACATCTCGACGGCAACTGCCCGCCATGATGATGTGACGCTGGTACGCGATGCGATCCCACCATTTTTGCTGCTATTGGACGGACTCATTGAGGGGTCTGCGCAGGACGCCGGACTCCTGACCAGTGGTGCCGAAGCATACACATCGTATGCCTCACTTGTCGAGATTGACGAGCCACAAAGAGCGGGCATGTTGTATGCGCGAGCCAGAGACTATGGTCGACGGGCGCTGCTGGCACAGCGGCCGGCGACGCGCTCTTTGATAGACCAACCATACGACGACTTTGAGCAGATCACGCGCCATCTGCGTGCAGAAGATGTGGCCGTCGTGTTCTGGGCCGCCAGCAGTTGGGGGGCCTGGATCAGTACCCATCTCGATTCGATGGCCGCCATCGCCCAGTTGCCACGAGTGATCTATCTGATGGAATGGGTTCTGTCACAGGACGAGACCTTCCTGGACGGAGCGCCGCACGTTTTTCTTGGAGTCTATCATGCTGCTCTTCCAGCCCTCCTCGGAGGCTCTCCCGATCGTGCGCGCGAACATTTCGATCGTGCTCTGGAGATTGGTCAGCGTCAGACCCTCATCGTACAGGTTCAGATGGCACGATACTATGCACGCCAGATTTTTGACCGTGAACTATTTGTCGCCCTGCTGGACGAAGTGATACGTGCGCCAGCCGATGCCGACCCAGATCTCAGATTGCAGAACATGGCCGCCAAACAACAGGCCCGTGTGCTACTGGAGCAGGCCGATGAACTGTTTTAGAAACCACCTGGCGAGCAGTAACTTGTGGGTATGGGCGATCGTAGGCTGCTGCATCCACGTCTCGCCAACCCAGGCTATCGATCTGCTGAAAGTGGCAACGATCGCTCCCGAAGGCAGTGGCTGGGTAAAGGCATTGCGGCAAGTGGATACTGCTCTGCGGGAGCAAACAACGGACGCCGTAGGCCTCAAGATCTACCCGGGTGGTGTTCAGGGCGACGAGGATGTCATGCTGCGAAAAATGCGCATCGGTCAACTTCATGGCGGCAATTTTGGTGGCGATGGCGTCAGCGCCATGGTGCCAGATGTCCTGGCCCTGGAAATGCCCTTCCTCTTCGATGATTACGACGAAGTGGACTACGTCGTATCGCAGATGGAGGAATTCTATCAGCAACGTTTCGCTGCAGCGGGCTACGTCCTTCTCGGCTGGTCTGACATAGGCTTCGTCCATGTGATGTCCCAGACACCCGTGCGTGGCGCCTCCGACATTCGCGGCATGAAGGTGTGGAGATTGCAGGATGAACCCATCACAGAGGTTCTCTTCAAACGCGCCGGTGTCTCATCCGTCCCCTTGGCAATTCCAGATGTCCACCTCGGGCTGCAAACGCATCTTGTCGATGTCGTCTATGCGTCACCAGTGGCGGCCATCGTTTTGCAGTGGTTCACTCGTGTGAAGTATCTGACGGCGTTGCCGATCAACTACACGATTGGTGTCTTTGCCCTGTCGCAGAAGGCCTTTCAGCGACTCACCCCTGAACACCAGCAGATCCTTCGACAGATCACGCGTTCGCACTTTGCCCAGGCAAACCTCCGGTCTCGCGACGACAATGCGGAGGCTCTCGAGGTGATCTTTGCTGAAGGCATCACCAGAGTCCAGCCATTGGCAGATGAGGTCGACTCTTTCAAGCGGCTTGTCAGTGACTCGACACCGGAGCTTGTGGGAACCGCGTTTTCCAAAGAGGCGTATGATCTCGTCAACTTGCATCTGCAAAGCTATCGCGATGCAAATACATCCGGCACCGATGCGTCGGGTGCAGGAGAGTTGACGGTTCCAGGCAATGACTGAGACCGTCGAAGACGGGAGATCTGCACCATCTTCAACCCTCCACCGGATCGAAGATGGAATTGTATTTCTCCTCGTTGCGGCCCTCGTCGTGCTGTCTTGCGCACAGATCCTGCTACGCAATTGGTTCGACATCAGCTTCTTATGGGTTGACCCCGCAACCCGACATCTGGTTCTGTGGGCAAGCTTTCTGGGCGCGTTGGTGGCGAGCCGCGAAGCACAGCATATCCGCATTGATGCCGTACTACGGCTGCTGAAGCCGAGGGGCCAGAGGATCGCAACAGTCTTCGGTGATGCCGTCGCTGCATCCGTCTGTGCACTACTGGCTTACATCGCCGTCCGCTTCGTCGCCGATGAACGCCAGTATGGCGGCAATGTCTTTCTAGACATCCCGCAGTGGTGGTTGCAGACTGTTTTCCCTCTCGTGTTCTGCGGCATGGCCATGCGTTTCCTGTTGTCCGCCTACCACCTGGCCAAGGACGAGATCGACGCATGATACCTCCCCCCGTAACGACGGGGCTCACCGTCCTGCTGGCGGGTGTCGGCACGCCGCTCTTCATCATCATCGTCGCCCTCGCCCTGATGTCCTTCGCGAGCGATCAAGTTGATCTGACCATCATTTTTATCGAGATGTACCGTCTCGCCGACATGCCTGCCCTCACAGCGATTCCACTGTTCGCCCTGTGCGGTTTTCTCCTCGCCCGCAGTGGCGCTGCCAATCGCCTCGTCGCTCTGTCGCAGGCCCTGCTTGGCTGGCTTCCGGGTGGACTGGCGGTCATGGCCTTGTCCATTTGCGCTCTTCTGACCGCCTTCACTGGTGCCTCGGGCATGACCATCGTCGCCGTGGGTGGGCTGTTGTTTCCGGCATTGCAACAACAACGATATCCTGAACGTTTCTCTCTGGGATTGCTCACGACCTCGGGAAGTCTTGGGTTGCTGTTCCCGCCCAGTATTCCGCTGATCGTCTATGCCATCGTGGCAGAAGTACCCGTTGACGCCTTGTTCCGAGCTGGAATTGCGCCTGGACTTTTGATGGTGTTCTGTCTCGCCCTCTACGGTGTATTTGTCGGTCGTCGCCTGCCTCCCTTACCGCCATCGCAAGTTGATGCCAGGACTGCATTGCGCGAAGGCGCGCTCGAACTGGCCTTACCCGTCGTCGTGATTGCGGGAATCTATTCCGGTTTTATCGCTGTCAGCGAAGCCGCCGCCCTCAGTGTCTTGTATGTCCTGTTCGTCGAGATGCTGGTACATCGAGAGATTTCGATGGCTCAACTACCTGGCATCGTACGAGATACGATGATTCTCGTTGGCAGCATCTTTATGATCATCGCCGCCGCCACTGCCTATACCAGTTACCTGATTGATACTGAAGTTCCGTCGCGCTTGCTAGAGACAATTCGCGGAACCATCGACAGTCGCCTGCTGTTTCTCATTCTGTTGAATGTGTTCCTCCTCGCCGTGGGCTGCATGATCGATATGTTTTCGGCCCTCGTCATCGTGGTTCCGCTGATTCTGCCGATTGCCCAAGTGTATGAAGTCCACCCTGTACACCTGGGGATTATCTTCCTCGCCAACCTGGAAATCGGCTATTCCACCCCACCCGTCGGACTGAATCTGTTCATAGCCAGTGCGCGCCTGCAGCGCCCCATTCTGGAGCTCTATCGGGCATCGCTGCCCTTTCTCCTGATCCTGTTGGGTGTGCTCGTGGTGATCACCTATGTTCCGCAGTTGAGCCTCTTCACTCTCGACTAGGGCAGCCTTCATGGCGAAGATCCAGGAAATCCGCTGTATCCGAACCCGTCCCGGTGGTTATTGGGCGATCGTCAAGGTGGTCACTGACCAGCCTGGTCTGTGGGGAATTGGATCCGCAAACGATGTACATCATGCCGACACAGTCACCACAGCGATCGAGCAAGTGATTGCGCCCCGATTGATCGGCAGGGATGCCGCCGAGATTGAAGACATCTGGCAATCCGTCTACGCTGCCGCGTACTGGCGCAATGGTTCCATCCTCAACACGGCACTGGGGGCCATCGACATGGCCCTGTGGGATATCAAGGGGAAGGAAGCGAATATGCCGCTGTATCAACTTTTCGGCGGCAAATGTCGAGACGCCGTCCCTTGTTATGCGCATGCCAGTGGGCATGACCTGGACGCTCTCGTGGAAGACATTGAGCGCTATCTGCAGGAAGGATATCCCGTCGTGCGTTGCCAGCTGGGCAGCTACGGTGGTGGAGGATTCGTTGACGCCGCTTCAGCTCCCCGGCCACGCAATGCCAGAGCCGCCGACAAAGTCTTCGATGACGAACTTTATCTCGAAGCGATTCCGGCCATGTTCGCCCATCTTCGTGACAAGCTTGGTTTTGGGCCAAAGCTGACACACGATGTTCACGAACACCTCCGACCTCACAATGCGGTCACTCTCGCAAAACTTCTGGAGCCGTACCGCCTCTTTTTTCTCGAGGACGTACTACCGCCCGAGCAAATCGATTGGTTCCGACAGATCAAGCAGCAGTGCACGACGCCGCAGGCCATGGGCGAACTCTTCGTCAATCCTCAGGAATACGTGCCTTTGATCACTGAGCGCTTGATCGACTACGTGCGAGTCCGTGTCTCCAAGGCTGGAGGGATCACCCCCTGTCGCAAGATCGCCGCCCTATGCGAGTGGTTTGGCGTGCATACAGCATGGCAGGAAGGTGGTGACAATGACCCTGTCAATCAGGCGGCGGCAATGCATCTGGATCTGTCGTCGACGTCCTTCGGCATTCAGGAAGAGAACCACTTCTCTGCTCAGGAACTCGACGTGTTTCCAGGTCACGCGGAGTTGGCGGACGGACATCTATATACCAACGATCAACCAGGTCTCGGTATCGACATCGATGAAGAGAAAGCTGCAGAGTTGTTGACGGCATCGGGTCCAAGTGGGACGGCTGAAGACCGTCGCGCGGACGGAAGCATCGTCCGTCCATGAGAAAAGCCTATTCTCTGACGCTGATCGTCCTCGCTCTGCTACTGCAAGCGGTGCCCCTTCGCGCCCAGGATTTTGACACCTGGCTAGTGCAGTTGCACTCGGATGCTCGGGAGCAGGGGATCTCTGAGGCGACCCTCGACCGCGTACTGCGCAACCTTCGTCCCCTGCCTTACGTTCTGGCCGCGCAGGGCAAGCAACCTGAATCAACCCTCTCCTGGGCACAATACCGTGATCGCGTTGTGTCCTTCAACCGGCAGCTGCGCGGCCGTGAACTGGCTGCAACCCATGCGGTCGAGTTGAAGCAGGTCGCTGAACGATACGGTGTTCAGGCTCGCTTCATCGTTGCCCTTTGGGGCATTGAAAGTGACTTTGGACGAAATCTTGGGGACGTGCCGACTGTGGCCGCGCTGGCGACGATCGCACACAATGGCCGCCGTCGTAGCTACTTCCGCAGCGAGTTGTTACAGCTGTTGCGAGCGATTGACGATGGCCTCACACCTGCGGGGACCGTCACGGGGTCATGGGCCGGCGCCCTGGGCCAGTGTCAGTTCATGCCCTCAAACTATCGCCAGTATGCGATCGATGGAGATGGCGATGGCCGCAGAGACATCTGGGGCACACGAGCAGACATCTTCGCCTCCATCGCCCATTTCCTCTCACGATTAGGGTGGGATGATGGACAGACCTGGGGCCGCGCTGTCCAGGTGCCGGCAGATTTCGATAAACGACTCGCCGGTCTTCGCGTTCGCATGCGCCTGGATCGCTGGCAGGCTCTGGGCGTGCGCCGACTCGATGGCAGCAATCTGCCAAGCCGCAAAGACCTGTGGTCGAATCTGTTGCTACCAGACGGACTAAGGGGCGAGGCTTTCCTCGTCTATGACGACTTCCACACCACGATGAGGTGGAATCGTTCGACACACTTCGCCCTGGCCGTCGGCATTCTGGCAGATGCCGTCGCTCCCGCTCTGCACTGATAACAACTACCGTGACCAGTTCTGATGACATTGACCAGACCCCCCTGAGCAACCGGTGGTTCTGGCTCGCCGTAGCAGTCCTCATCATCGGTTGGTTGGGTCCCTTTCCGCAACTGTCGAGCGTACAACAGCGCGCCCTCGGCATCGCTCTGTTTGCCCTGATCAGTTGGAGCGCGCAACCGATACCGATCGAGATATCCTCACTCGGTGTCCTGCTGCTGCTGCCAGCGTCTGGCTTGCTGGATTTCGCCGCCACCTTCGCTCCTTTTGCCCAGCCAACGATCTGGTTGGTCTTCTCCGGCATGGTCTTGAGTCTTCTGTTGTCTGCCACTGGGCTCGGTGATCGCCTGGCGCAACGGGTTCGCCCCTTGATCGCAGGTGGTGGGCGTTGGCGAGTCCTGATTGGTCTGCATGTACTGAGTCTTGCCACAGCCTTCCTGGTGCCATCCGGTGTTGTGCGCGTCCTGTTGCTCATGCCCATTGGCATTTCCCTTACTCAGGCGATCGCACCGGCCGGTGGCATCGAGGCACGCCGCTGGGGCGCAGCAGTGGCCCTGTCCCTGGTCTGCGGAACCTACTTTGGCGGCTGCGGAGTACTGACAGGATCGGTACCTAATCTCGTTGTGATCGGGCAACTGGAAGCGGCCACCGGACGTGTAGTATTCTGGGGCGAATGGCTGCGTTGGATGTTTCCAGTCATTGGCGCGCTACGTACGGTTCTTTGCCTCGGTGTGGTCTGGCTCGTCGCGGGTCGTGGCTTGCCGGCCCCTGCCATCACTGACAGGCAAGACCCCGCTCCCCTCAACTCAGATCAGCGACGAGCACTGTTTCTGCTGTTGGCCGGCGTGTGTCTCTGGGCTACAGATCCACTCCATGAATTGCCACCTGTCTACGTCGGGTTGTTTCTCGTCCTCATGTCCATCCTTCCTGGCTGGGGTCCATTGAACCTGGCGCGTCTTCGTGAGATCAACTTCCCACTCTATTTCTACATTGCCGCCATCTTTGGCATGGGCGCCGCCCTCGACATGTCAGGTGTGAACGAGCGGGTCGTGAGCACGGTCCTGCAGCTACTTCCGGATGCGGGCGGCCATTGGTTCAGCGCCTGCCTGGCGCTGACCGCAGCCGCTCTTCCCCTTGATTTCCTGATGGACATCGCCGCCGTCGGTGCCGTAGTCACCCCGTCACTGCTTGAAGTAGGACAAGGGTATGGCCTGACACCCGTCGCCTCGGCGATGAGCGTTGCCATGGCGACGAGTCTCGTTTTCCTCCCCTACCAGGCTGCTCCCTTCATGGTGGCCCTGACATATCGTCAGGTTGCTTTGAAGCAGATGGTGCTCACCATGCTCATCCTGTCGCTGTTGTCCTTGCTTCTGTTGTGCCCTTTGAACGTCCTGTACTGGAGATTAACAGGCCTCATCTAGTGTGCCAGATGAAACCTCTTCGTTGGCATGAACCGTATCCTGCCTTATGCTTAAATGGCTCGGCATGAAGTGGCTCGGGCCGTTGTATCGACATCTCACATCCTCCTAAAGAAGCCTAGCCGAAACCGGTGCCAGACTCGACCGCCGACTCGACCGCCGACTCGACCGCCGTCGCCAATGTCCTCGCCAGTCGCTACGCCAGCGATGCCCTGATCGGACTTTGGTCGGAGGCTGGGCGTGTCCGTCTTGAGCGACGCTTCTGGATAGCGGTTCTGCGAGCCCAGTTTGATCTGGGCCTCGACATCCCAGCCGAAGCCATCGAAGCCTACGAGTCTGTCGTCGACAAGGTCGACCTTGATTCGATCCGTGCACGTGAACAGCGTACTCGCCACGACGTAAAAGCACGGATTGAAGAATTCTGCGATCTGGCTGGGTATGAGCACATCCATAAAGGGCTCACAAGCCGAGATCTGACAGACAACGTCGAACAGTATCAGATCCTCGAGTCGATGCGCCTGCTGCGACTCAAGTATGTTCACCTCCTGGATGCAGTGAAAGACCGCGCCGAAACCTGGCGCGACCTGGTCATCGTGGGGCGCACGCACCACGCTGCAGCTCAACCGACAACCGTCGGCAAACGTCTAGCGATGTTTGGTCAGGAGATGCTGGAGGCCTTCGCCCGTCTCGATGAACTGATCGCCCGCTACCCTCTTCGAGGACTGAAGGGAGCCGTTGGTACCGGACTCGACCAACTAACACTCTTCAACGGTGACACGGCGCGTGTCGCTCAATTGCAGGAGCGCGTTCAGCAACATCTGGGCTTCGGGCGTCAATTGGGTGCCGTGGGGCAAGTCTATCCAAGGTCCCTCGACTTTGACGTGGTCAGCTGCCTGTACCAACTAGGCGGAGGAATCGCCAATCTTGCCCGCACGGTCCGTCTCATGGCTGGCGCAGAAACGGCGACAGAGGGTTTCGTTCCTGGACAGGTTGGCTCCTCAGCCATGCCGCACAAGATGAACACACGCAGCACAGAACGAATCAATGGCCTGCAGCTCATTGTCGGCGGCTATGTTCACATGCTCGGCGGTCTCGTCGGAGATCAGTGGTTCGAAGGCGATGTCTCCTGCTCCGTCGTCAGACGCGTGGCTCTGCCAGACGCATTTTTTGCTTTCGACGGCATGCTAGAAACCGCATTGCACGTCGTCGATGAAATGGGCGTATACGAAGCTGTCATCGCCAAAGAACTCGAACGCTTCCTCCCCTTCCTGGCGACGACGACCTTGCTCATGGAATCCGTGCGCCGTGGCGCCGGACGAGAAGCAGCGCACGAGGCCATCAAAGAACATGCCGTCGCCGCCGCCTTGGCGATGCGCCAGGCGAATACAGGCAGCAACCTGGTTGATCTGCTCGGTGCAGACGAGCGGATCCCACTGGATGCGACAGATATCCGTGACATCCTCGAACATTGTGATGCCTTCGTGGGGATGGCTGGCAACCAAGTCGACACCTTCGTCGAAGACGTCTCAAGACTTTGCAGTCGCTACCCAGAGGCAGCGCAGATCACCAAAGGTCGGCTCTTGTGAGAGGGGTCCTTCGGGCTCGGCACCTGCTTCACAACGACTTGATTTACATCGACCCTCCAATCCCAGGACCCACAGATCCATGCGCTATCAGCGGGTGACGCTCAAGCTCAGTGGCCAGGCTGTATCTGGCACCGAGGAATTCGGTTTTGATCATGTAGCGCTCGAACACATTGCCGACGAGATCATCGGCCTGCACGAGCGCGGCGTGCAGGTCTCGGTCGTGATCGGTGGTGGCAACATCTTCCGCGGCAATCTCGGTTCGCAATGGGGCATCGAACGCGCCGAGGCTGACAACATCGGCATGATGGGGACGATCGTGAACAGCCTTATGTTGCGCGGCGTTGTGACAGGGCGTTCTGAGGGTAGAGTTGAGGTGCGCGTCATGACGGCGATCCCAGTGAACAGCGTCGCCGAACCCTATATCAGGCTACGTGCGGCGCATCACCTCGACAAAGGCTACATCGTCATCTTCGCCGGTGGTACAGGCCAGCCGTATGTCACAACAGACTACACAGCGGCACAACGCGCTCTGGAGACACGCTCGCAGGCGTTGCTCTATGCCAAGAATCAGGCTCGAGGAATCTTCACTGCGGATCCGCAGACCGATCCCAATGCGCGCCTCTATCGACGCATGGACTACAACTCCATTGTGCGGCAAAATCTAAAGGTCGTCGACCTGCCTTCCGTCATCCTTGCTCGCGACAATGATCTGCCCATTCACGTATTCGACTTCGATGAGAAGGGCACGATCCTGCGCATCTGTGAAGGGGAGGATGTTGGTACCCTGGTTGGTGATGTTGGCGATGATGAGTTGGAGGATTGAGGCAATGCCCGCCTCATCATCCGATGTGAACCCATCCACTTCTGCTGCCAAGGCGACGGATATCACGTGGCACGATGGTCACGTTGACCGTTCGCACCGCGAAACTCTTCTTGGTCAGAAGGGCGCTTTGTTGTGGCTCACCGGCCTGTCCGGCTCTGGTAAGAGCACGATCGCCTTCCACGTCGAACATGCCCTCATCAGTCGCGGCGTGCTCGCCTACGTTCTCGACGGTGACAACATTCGTCACGGGCTCAACAGCAACCTCGGTTTCGGCGCCGACGACCGCACCGAAAACATCCGTCGCATCGGTGAAGTAGGGAAACTTTTCGTCGACACGGGGGTCATCACCCTCAGCAGCTTTGTCAGTCCCTATCGCTCTGATCGCGACAGTGTCAGAGCTCTGTTGAATTCGGGAGAATTCTTCGAGGTTTTCATCAACACCCCCCTGGCAGTCTGTGAGCAGCGAGACCCGAAGGGCCTGTATAAGAAGGCGCGGAGCGGAGAAATTCCCAATTTTACCGGTATCTCCGACCCCTACGAGGAGCCCACATCGCCAGATCTCGAAATTCTCACCGAAGACCTCTCCGTCGACGAGGCCGCAGGTCAGATCATCTCGCTCTTGGAAGCCCACAAGAAGATCAGTCGTGTGAAGTAAGAGGATGAAGAAAATTCTGCGCTACCTGCTCAGTCTCGGACTGGCAGTGGCGTTCCTCTACTGGGCCTTCAGCGGTATTGATCTAGGTTCTGTGTGGGACGCTGCCAGCGACGCGTCCCCAGGGTGGCTGGCGATCATCGTCGCAACGACGCTGTGCACGGTTGCATTGCGCGCCTGGCGCTGGGTTATCCTGCTGCGCGGTGTGACGACAACCGTTACCGTCACCGATGCCACCCTCGCCCTGGCCATTTGTTACACGGCAAATATTGTTGTCCCCCGTGCGGGAGAAGCGGCACGCGCATTGAGTCTGAACTGGCAGCGTGGTGTCAATATCAGTGCGACCCTCGGTACAGTCGTCGTCGAACGGATTCTCGACATGGTTTGGCTGATATTCTTTGTCGGTCTCTCATTGGCCCTCCTACCAGGGCAACTCGAGGCAGAATACCCTGGTCTTACAAGTGGCGCGCTGCTGATGCTGGGTGGGTGTGCACTTCTGGCCGGTCTGTTGGGCTACGTCTGCGTAAAAGGTGATGACGGGATCCACTTCGTCCATCAACAAATAGCGAGAGTCTCTACACGCCTTGCCAATCCTGCGGCGGAGATTCTGCGTAAGTTCGTCATCGGGCTCAGCAGCGTACGCGGCCACGGTTCCTATCTTAAGATTCTGCTCCTATCCGCTGCGCTCAATGGCGGCTACATCCTCATCATCTATGAGTCCTTCAAGGCTTTTCACCTGGAAGTCGCCCCCCTAGGTCTGGATGCGGCAGCCGCCATTGTCGTGATGGCCGTCTCATCAATTGGCATCGTCATCGTCACGCCGGGTGGTATCGGCTCGTACCACTTCCTCTTCGCCAACACGTTGGAAGTTCTCTACAACGTCGATGCGGCGACGGCACTCGCCTGTGCCACGGCCGTGCATGCTCTGGCGAATTTGACGTATCTGACCCTAGGCCTGCCAGCGCTATTGATACAGCGACATCGAGCCAGTCAGCGAGCCGCCGACTAACGCTCGGGACAGCAAGCCTGGCATGGTGACGAGGTTAGTACTGCAGTGACGACACGGCTTTGCTGATCATAGCAAAAGCGGCACAGAACATTCCTATCAGCGACATCCCCACACCGAAGCCTACCGTCAGAACCATAGCGTATTGTCGCCACTGCTGCCGTCCATACTTGCGCCAGAAGTAGAACCGTGCCAGCAGGGCTCCGAAGATCATCGGCAGCAGATTGTGCGGGATGCCCAGGACAGATTGTACGTAGCCCCAGATCATGAAGATGGGTAGGCCAAAGAACGACATGGTGAAGTAGAAGACGAGGCCAAAGGCCCCGCCGAAGAGGATGATCGGCCACTTGTGACCCTTAAGTGGATGCCGAAAGTCCCGCTCATCTACCGCTCCGTCACCATCATCATCCTGCCCATTGACCAATTCCTCATCAACAAGCCCATCGCCATCATTGTCACGGCCATCGCCGGTGTAACGCAGATCTCTCCATAGTGCCATGAACAGCAAGGGACGATCCGCCGAACGCTGCAAAAACTCTCCGTCAAATGTCGGCAAGCGATCCACTTCGAAAAGGAACGCGAGAGAGTCGACTCCCACTCCACCATCCACCTGGGCACGAAAATTCGGATTCGCCGAGTTCACGACCTCACCCCGTTCCGGCCACACAAGCTGGGGTGGTGGCTGCACGCTGTGTGAATCTCGAGAAGCGAACTCCCCGCCCCTCACCTGGGCCATGTCAACGACGCGAGCCGGGACCGCTGTGGGGGCTGCCCCCGAGCCGAAATTGCTGTAGAAATAACCGGTCTGGGACCATCGACCGTAAGTGCGTTTGTTTGGATCGGCAATGTCGACGTCATCCGTGACACGCACACGCCAATACCACCATTGGCGATCCTGCAGATTTGAAGGGCTCCAAACGGCCTGGTCGGCCTCTACAAGCTCGCCCTCAACTTGCTCCCCCTCTGTCCACATTTGACTGTACATCGTACTCGAATAGAACAGGGCCTGATCAAATGCTTTCAGAGGCCACATCACCTGGGCATAGGGATAACTGTCCGATGGAATCGGACCCATCCGCCAAAGGAAACTCCAATACATCAGACTCACGGCGAAAACAATGGGTAGCATGAAGATCTCGGCCTTGAGCAGACTCGAAAACCGCATCCCCGTTAATTCGACAACACGAAATCCCTCGGCGTGGCCCCCATAGTTACGCGTCGGGAAGGGCACGAACCAGATGTCCACGCCGCGATAGCCGGTGAGGAAGATGATCGCTTCGTTGATGTAAGGAATTGATACTTCTCGCCCGATGAGCCCATCTAGACGGGCTGATACAAAAGACATGATCGGTGCATAGATGAATGCAATTCCGAAAAACAGCAGCAGCATTCCCGTCGTCATCAGCGTCGGAAAGAGTGTCTTGGCAAGCACGATCGGATACAGGCCAGCGACAGCGAAAAGGACTACACACACCCAGATATTGAAATCCCCACGACCAAGATGCTTCAGGCAATACCCACGTACTTCGGAGGGATGTCGGCACGTCGTATGTTGGCACGTCGCCGGATAGCGCTTGCCTCCAGCCCCATCGATGAGACCGGTCTCATCAAGCTCATCACGGCGTCTTCGCCCCGTGGCCATCACCTGATAGACGCTGATGATGGTCACCGCCAGGGTGATACCGATCGAAAATGCACGCCAGAAATCAACACCCGTAGCAATCTGTGTACGGATCGTGTCCATGCCGATGAGCCAACTCGGCAACAGGCCCTCAGCATAGAGAAAGGGACTGATGGCGGTGTGGAAGATGACACCGATAAAAGATCCGACGACACCCCAGAATGGCGCATACAGACCGGCCATGATCGTGCCAAGACTCAGTGTGATTCCCAACGGCGCCGCTGGAATCAGATTGCCCAAATAGGGCGTCAGATCCCAGAATGGAATGGGGATCAGCATGATCTTCTTGCCGCCGAGGATCTCAGTAAACACGGGCAGGCCGACGTAAATCAGACCAAAGGCGCTGCCGATGATGGCGCCCACAGAAAATACGGGCCACTTCCACGTCTCCTGCTCGTCGCCACTCTCCTCGGCGAGGGCCATCGCCGACAGAGCAGACATAGGAGCCGTAGGAAAGGGCAGCTGTTCACGGTCCGATGTCAGTCGAAACAGCAGGTAACCGGAAGTAAACCAGGCAATGCGGCCAACGATGGTGCCCACCACGAGTAGGCCGATCGGCCAGATCCAGTCCTCGTGCAGGAATGTCCGCAGGGCCAACGCCTCTGAGTCAGGCGCCGGTACCCACCAGTCTGGTAGTAACCGCGAAATGCCGAATTGTTCAGCCTGTGCCGAGCGCACGAAATATTGCCGAAACAGAAGATCCAGAAATGCGCCTTCTTCGCGCGCCACCAACGCCGACGCAACATAGACGAGCAGGTATATCTCCTGTCGCCGCAGGGTCGTGAAAGAACGCTTGGCGACTTCAAGGAAGAGAATGACCGTCACCCATTGCGCCGCAGAGCCAATCGATCCGCCTGTCACCAGGCCCAGATACATCTCGCCCGGTGTCATGATCAGCGAGATGAAGATGACACCGATAATGGTTCGTAGAGTGAACCCCTCGGCAAACTGATCCGGCGGCTCCAGCAAGGAGCGAAACTCCTCCACTTCTTCATACTGCTTCGAGCGCCGGCCCCGCCATCTGTCCATGAGGCCGCGTCGGGGTTTGTCCTCACTCATGCCAGCCCCCTCTCATCGACAAACACCGCATCCGATCCAGCTGCCAGCATTTTGCGCGCAGCGTCCTTGTGGTAGGCCTTGTCTCCATCTGCCATGGTATGCCAGAGAAGGAACTCCTTGCGCAAGGCATTGAAGAAGCCGGAGTTCACTCGCTGCCAGTATGTGTCCTGGCCACTGAGTCGCTGGATATAGACTTCAACGCCATAGGCACCTCTGGTCGAGCTTGGCGTGAATTCGATCTGCACAAACTGACTGACCCCCATGTCAAAAGGAGCCAGCCACAGTAGCAACTGCAGCGCCAACTCGCGTTGCCCTTGTGGGTTCTGGTCTGTAATGACGCGAACCTTGTCGGCATACAGAACGCCGATGGACTCCTCTCCGTACGCGTTAAAGAAGCCGGCGAGGAAGCCGGTGATCCCATCCACCTCGGTCTCCCCCACCATGAAGGGAAACTCGAAGCTCCATTCATCCCCTTCCGGCGGTGGTGGTTGCCAACGGCGTACTGTATCAGGAACCGCCGACCGCGCAGCCAACTGGGCCGGATAGAGCGTCGACAGCATGACGACGGCCATCACCATCAACGCTGAAACGATGGCGGCAAGAGACGAGTAGTTGAGGCTTAAACCACTGAGCAGATCGAATGTGACCAGGACCTTGCCAAGTCCCTGGCCGAAGAGATAACCCAAGGTGACACCGATCACCGCATACACGCAGGCCTCAGCAATGAACAACAAGGCAATGTGCATCGGTGCCAGCCCGACCGAAGAATAGATGCCGATTTCCCGAAAGCGTTCATAGACAGCCCCCATCATAGCATTCAACACGATGAGGGCAGCGATCAGCATCGGCACCAACAGTGCCTCCATGCCTTCTACGGAGGTGATCCCCATGGAGGTGTAGGAGGCAACGGAGATCTGCTCGCCATCGCGAAGACCCGCAAACAACGTGCCCGTGATACGCACGAGATAGTCTTCAATCAGACTCTCGACAGGGGCGTCGGAGCGCAGTCGAATGCCAATGGAGCGCAGATCACCAAACACGACCTGCAGCGTGTTGTATGGCATGATGAGAACGTTCTCGGCCGACAAGTGCACGAAGGGCCGCACATCAAACTGAACTTCGTCCTCCACCACAACCATCGTCGGTCCAGCCCCCGGGCCCAGGGCATCCGTCGACGACATCTGGAAATCCGCCGGCGTCAGAGGTTCGCCATCGAGATCGGTGGCGGACTCGAAAATGGCCGCTTCGAACAGGCCAATCACCGCAAAGCGCTTGCCGAAAATCTGGACTTGCGCCGTACCCGCTTCGACTGCGGCAGAATCGATCCCGAGTGGCTCGGCCATTGCCATGGGCAGAAGGCATACTTCCTCATCTCCCTCAAGGAGCCAACGGCCCGCGACAAGATCGTTGCCTAATCCGGTAACCTCACGCTCCTGGGGTGTAAGTCCCACCATCGCGGACGCCTGTACACTGACCGAATCCCACCGCACTTCGGTGTAACGTTTCTCCTCCTGGAAATAGGAGATATACCACCCCCGTGGGGCGACGACACCATAGTTCTCAAAGTGTGAGCGAGCGTAGTCGAGATTCACCGTCATGAGGCCATTCCAGCCTCGATCTCTGATCAGAACACCTTCGTAGGTTCCCTCATGATCGAGGTTGAATACGAGGAATCGGACATCAGGCCGGAAAGAGGTGAAGGACAGGACGGTAAACGTGAGCAACGTCAGCGTCAGCAAGGTCAATCCCGTTCGCAAGCGACGACGCCGCATGTTGGAGATACCGAGGAGGAAGGCAGCATACGCCGCACTCAGGCGGCTGATATCCGTCTGATGGACCTTCGCCTTTGCCGCTTGAAATTCCTTGAGAAAGCGGTTGAAGCGGCTTGAGACCAGCCCCAGCACAAAGATGGCCATCGCCATGATAGCGAATGCCAGAAGAATGATCAGGGGATGGGCGATATCGAAGGCTGGATGAACTTGCGAAATCAGTGTCCAGATGACGAGCAGTAGCGCCCCAAATCCACCGATCTGCCAGCGCACGTCAGCAAAGGAAAACAGCAGGCGCTCGCCGAAAAAGGCGGCGGGAATCACGAGGGCAAGAAAGAAAACAATACCCGAGATCACATCATTCAGCGTTGCCACCACCTCCGGATAGGCGCGCATGGTGACCCCGAGTCCAGCACGCACGTGGCCGATGTAGTCCGACCAGCGCAATTCATCTACCGCAGTCTGCGCATTATGGAGTAGTCGCTCGCCTGCTCCATGAAGCCGCGTCAAACGCTGATTTTCGATGGCGTGCGTTCGCATCATATGCAGACGAGCGTCATTGAGATTCCACATGTCACGTAGTGCGAGCAATTCCGTTGGCAACATGGGGTGCGTCGACAGATCGTAGCCGACGCCTTTCGCTTCGACCTCGTTGGCACCACCCTGGCTGTTGATGAACAACATCCTCTGGGTCGCCGTCCCGACGAGCATCTTCAGTCTACGATCATCCTCGTCCGCCTCTCGTGGTGCATAGATCACAGCCAGATCCGTCGACCACAGGCCACCGAAGAAGTAACCGAATTGGCGTGGGGCGATGCCGCCATTGTCGATGATCTTCATCCCCCGGAGTCCGCGCAGAATATTTGGACTCGTCAACCCGTAAAGAGTCTTTGTCACAGTTGGAAAAACGACGATGGTCTTGGTGTCTGTTGCCCAGCGCACGGACCAGTTCAGGCGCCCACTAGAGAGGGCCTTGCCATGAAACTTCGCAGCACGAGTACTCAGGTCCGGGGCATAGACGACATCCCCTGTCTCTTCATCCAAACCGAAGGCATTGATGGAACTGCCTCCCGTATACAATCCTGGAATCGTCGCTTCCCCTTCCTCATCCGTACGAAAGACCCTGCCATAGTCGACGCCCTTGTGCGTCCCTCCATTGACGAGGACCACCGCATTGGCAATCGCACGATCAGGGGTCTCACTGCGCCGGGGAAAGGCTCTTACTCTTACTCTGTGGGTACGCAACCGATCCTTCAGTACGGGGCCAAAATCCTCCAACCCCGTAAACAGCGCCGTATCCGCGAAAGACGCTGACAACATCTGGCTGAGAAACCGGGCTTGTCGGTCCAGGTGATCGAACTGCACTCGGTCAGGTGTATCAAGAGGCGTATTCACCTGAAACCGCGCGTCATGCACCGTGACGAAGGCCAACGCCGGTAGCCCCACATCGAGGGCGACTTCGCTGTCGACGGACACACCGTCTGGCACGAAGGTGGACCAATCCATTCCTCTGATCGGGCTGATCCCATTCACGAGCACCCGTGACGGGTCGCGTCCCAGACCAGGAGCCACAGCCTCAGCGTAGCGCGTGAAGCGTCTCCCGAAGGGCACGAAAAAACGCTTGAGTCCAAAGTCGTAGGTGTTGTTCCAGATCCCTAGCTGGTCCGTCTTCGTCGACAGATCGAGGCTGATGAACAGTTTGGTTGGCAGTGGCTCGAGCAGACGCTTGGCATAGTAGGGATGTGTACGGATGTGCCGATTCAGGAAATCGACGACACCACTCATCGCCTGGAAGTGGGCACCGGTGAACAGCAGCAGCACCGTACGTTCCGGCGGATGATCACGCAGATGGCGAGCGACCTCGAGCAGAGCCGCCGCACTGCTGGCCGACTCGGCAGAAGGAGCCAATGAAGGCGTCGTCGCTACGCCATCGTAATAGGCCTGCACAATGATTCGATCCCGCGCGAGTGTCGAATCTGTTCCAGGGATCTCAATCCACAGATTCCAGGCGGTGCGCTCACGCCAGTTCATGCGACTGTGCAGGCTCACATCAAGCTCCTCGCCAGGTGTGAGCAGACGCCGACGCAGTTTCTCCCCTTGGGCCGCATCAATCCAGAAGCGTGGAATATTGACAGGCTGCAACATCGACTTGTCTAGGGTCTGGCGATACGTCGCCTCATCCGGCGCGATAAAGACAGCCGCAACTGCCCCCAAAGCTGCCGCCCGCAGCCAGTGGTCCCAAGAGTCGAACTCCATCAGGGCGATACTACCGTCGAGACGACGCCCGTCGAAGTCTTCGTATTCGCCCTTGCCCAGATACACCAGTGGACCAGAGATGCCTGCAGGACCGGTCGTGGTCGTGCGCGGACCATTCGGCCACAGTCCATAGATTGTGAGATCCCGCGCTTCATCGAGCAAACGCAGAGTGCTGTGTCCCCCCACTTCAACGGGCACCGTCACAGACAGGGTCTCTTGGCGAACCGCACCGAGGTCAAGATCCTCGATCTGCGTGCGAATCCAATTCGCCGCATGCTCAGCACCCGAGTGGCCCGTCAACCGCGACGCATGGGAAGCGAGCTCCTCAACAGTGGCACGAACGCGTTGCTGAGGGTCATCGATCTCGATAAGGCGGGTCGCACCCACAACACTGGCGCTCAACAGCAGACCCAGCACGATACCGATCTGGCGGCAACCAGAATCCCATCCACCTCGCGTCTGCATGGGGTGTTTCATACCCAGAACACGGGATTATTGATCTTCCCCGTGATGTAGTCAATGATGAGCCAGAGACCATTGCACAGAACCTGACCAGCGATCAATCCAAGAAAGAATGACTGACTTCTCTTGTAGTTGGCCGCCCCACCGTAGCGAAGAATCAGGCGCTTGAGAAACCAGGCAACAAACACGTTGAACCAGACAAAGTTCATCATGTTGTTGGCGCCGATGGGAAAGCCGATGGGGTGGATCGGCCACCACGGCAAACGTTGTCGAAGAATCATCATCAAACTCATGATCGCCGCCCCGCCGCCGAGGAATCCCAGACCAGACCAATAGGTACCCGTCGGTTCGATGTTTCTCAGCGCCGCATTGTAGGCATAGGCGGGTAGCCCCTGGAAAAACCAATTATTGAGATTGATTCCCCCGTGGCGATAGGCCATGTGAAAAATCATCCACAGCGACCCCGATGCGCCGATTCCCAAGGCCAGCAGCATCGCCCAGAATACGACTCGCCTAGCCTGCGGTTCCATCTCCTCGATCATCTTCAGGGCATTGGTACAGGTTGCCATAACGAAGATGCGGATGTCTGAGGACCATATGTAAGCCAGACTGAGATTCATGACCCCCACGGGACCGACCATGGCCGAACCAACCCCCTGAACAACCAGATCTGACGCGATCATCGGTGAACGCACGGCGGCCAAACCTGCCTCGGCGACGATCCTGGTAATGCCAATAAAAATCAATAAGGCGAGTACAATGAATAGAATGGACACCCACAGAGGAGTACCCATAAACCAGAGCCAACTGGACATGACGGCGACGCCGCCAAGCAGTCCGATCACAGCCCCACGATAGGAAAGGATCTCGTCCTGGTCGTTAACGTGAGGCGCACGCCCGAAGGCCTTGGCGAAGACATCGCGATAGTGCTCGCGACCGATCCACAGTCCAATCAGCACCATCGCCAGCAGTGCACCAACGCCCTGGTACGCGAGAAAGGGGTAGTCTGACACGCCGAAGCCGATCTTCTGCGTCGACTTCAGACCGGATAGGACAAAGACTTCCTTTTCAATCTTCGACAACAGATGGAACACCCAGATCCCCGCGGCGATATTCGCATTGATGAAGTAAGAAAAACCGATCATAGCGAAGGAGATCGTCATCTGTAGCGTCTGCCGACCCACGAAAGGAAATATCCACTGCAGAGGCATAACAGGAACGCCAGGACTGTAGGCGTGAAGCGCCTTGAGACTACCGATCAGTAGTGGGACGGACATCCCCAACCACATACTGGGGCGACGAAAGAAACCATTCACCAGGCGATCGGACTCCTCGCCACGGATCATGGCCAATCCTACCTGGGCAATTGGATAGGCCAGACGTTCACGCTCCATCCATTGGCGACGGAGGATGACGGCAATCGAGACCATTGTGACGTAAAGGGCCGTGAGGAAAAGCCCCCACCAGAGCAGTGGCTCGACCCAGGACCCATAGGGGATCTGATCCTGTGTGCCCACAGCAAGCCCCTCGTAGAACAAGCGACTTCCCGTACCATCGTCGACGAGCAGCTTCGTGGGTAGATGTGGAAACAGCTTCTCCTGCCAATGATTTTGTGGCGAGGCGAAGTAGAAGATGGCCGTGATAATGGGCAGGATCTGTTCACTCAAGCCCATCGTGCACAGAGCAGATACGATCAGTAACATCGCATACACGAGAACGAGCTCGGACCGATTCAGCGCCAGGGACGTCTTGCGAAGCGTCGCAACAAGATTGAGCCCCGCAGAGGCCAGTAGAAATGCCCCGAGGGACACGGCCGGTGACGCCGGATCAATTGAAGACAGCGGCCATCCGGCGTAAAGAATCCCTGACGTCGCCGTGACGGCCAAAATGCTGGCGCGCCAAAACGTCACCGAGCCCCACTTGAACAGCGTATTCAGGACGCCGATCAGCAGCAGAAACAAGAAGATCGCACCGGGCGTACTGAAATCCAGCGACATGTAGGAGCCCCGGATGATCATGTTTCCATAGGGGGCGCCGATGGCGAGAAAGAAGCTGAGAAAAATTCCCACCCAGAAGCCACGCCAGGTCAATGCCTCGCGACCACCGACATCCAAATTGGCGTCACGCCGCGTCGCCAGGTAGCGTTGATATATCTGAGGAAGCTCTCTTTTCATCGCTCTGGCACACAGCCTTGCAAGGCGCCCGCCTGGATCGCTAAGATCCTGGGGAGTGCCGAAACGGGTCACAGTCGTTACGAATCGAGTCAATGGGCGCGACGGTGTGAATCACGCTATGGTTGAGGACCCTGACTCTGTTGGAAAGGAATCTCAACGATAGCTGAACGGTGGCCCCTTACGCAATCGCTATTCCAAAGGAAAGACGACCACTTTGCCGGACTTCTTGGACATCGCTCTCCCCCTGCTGCGTCTACCCACGGCGCCTTTTCACGAACACCGTATCGTTGCCGCAATCGACACACTGATCGATGACTGGTCAAGCACCCATACACCACTGTCGATCGAGCGCGATACCGCCGGAAATCTGATCATTCGTTATGAGGGTGCCAATAGCGGTGACTGGCTCTATCTCACAGGGCACCTCGACCATCCCGGCTTCGGTTTTGTGGAGCACCTTACAAGACAGGACCTGTTGTTTGAACGCCTTGGTGGACTACCCGTTCAGTTCTGTCGCGATGCGCATGTTCAGATTCACTCGACGCGTGATCTACATCCGCCGCTCTCGGGGAGAATCACTGCGTATCTCGAGGACACACTGTTCGAAGGCGAACGACGACCTGCCTTTCGCGTGAGTGTGGATGAGTCGACGACGGCTGTCGGTCATGATTCCTTCGCTGTGTGGGACCTGCCCGAGACTGATACGAAGAAACGAAAGCTTCGAGCCACGGCGTGTGACGACCTGGCTGGTGTGGCTGTTGGCCTCACTGTACTGGCGAATCTGCTCAAGGAGGGCGCGCGAAGCCGCGTGGCCCTGCTACTCACAAGAGCCGAGGAAACGGGGTTTGGCGGAATGCTTGACTATGCTGCCAGTGATCAGCTTGATCAGGAGGGTGTTTTTATCAACATCGAGTGTTCCAGTTGCCTTGCCGGTGCACCGCTTGGCGACGGTCCCGTGATCAGGGTCGGTGATCGGCGCTGGTTGTTTGACCCACAGGTCACGGCGGCTCTCGTGAAAGCGGCAACGGACCCATCTCTGGCGCAATTGCCTTATCAACGCCGGCTGATGGATGGCGGCACCTGCGAGGCGACCGTCCTGTCGCGAGCCGGTGTGCGCACCGCGGCAGTTGCACTGCCCTTGGCGAACTACCACAATACGGGTCGACGTGGTGTGCGACGTGAGGCCATCAATCTGGATGATGCCGAACATCTCGTTGAACTGCTCACACGCGTGGCACGAACCGGTGCGACGAACTTGCTGCACTCGGGCGACTCTCTAGGTGAAGAACTGACGAAGAGACACCAACTCCAAGCACCTCGACTACACCAGACAGCACCCCAACTTCCAGGATCCGACAGCGAGGCGATACAAGACCAATGACAGCCCCGATTGATAAACCACAGATCGATACAGTTGAGCTCGGCGCCTCAGGGTTGAATGTCTCCAGACTGTCCTTCGGCACTGGCACCATCGGCGGCGGTGGACGTTCGCAGCAGAGCGACCTGGGGCTAGAAGGTCTCTCCTCTCTGCTACTGTATGCCTATGACAGGGGGATCACCTTCTGGGATGGTGCCGATGGCTACGGCACACACGAACACCTGGCCAAGGCACTGGCACAGGTCGAGCGTTCAACCGTCACGCTGACGACGAAGACGACGTCTCGAAATCCTGAGGATGTTGCCGCCGATGTCGAGCGCTTCTTGCGCGAACTGAAGACGGACTACATCGACATTGTCCTGCTCCATTGCCTGACCTCTTCAGACTGGCCGGAAACAGCTACCGCCGCAATGGAGCAACTCGACCGATGCAAGCAACGAGGTCTCATCCGCGCTGTTGGTACATCCTGCCACGACCTGGGCGCCCTCACGGCCTCAGCCTCGTCGAGTTGGCCCGATGTGAATCTTGTTAGAATCAACTATGCCGGTGAAGCGATGTGTGGCCCGCCAGATAAGGTTCGCGAACTGATCGAACAGATGGTTCTGGATGGCAAAGGCGTCTACGGCATGAAAGTCGTTGGTGGTGGTGGCGATCTCACCCAAGATCCCGCCCGTGCTATCCAGTATGTAGCCGAGCAAACCGGCGTCCACGCAATGGTTATGGGAATGACGAGTCGCGCCCAAGTCGACGAGAATGCCGGCCTCGTGCAGCAGTTTTCTGCTGTGGCCGTTTGACCGGCTACACGATGGTCCAACCGCCATCGACGACGAGTGTGTGTCCCGTGATCATACTTGCTGCATCAGATGCGAGGAAAATGACAGGGCCAGACATCTCCTCCGGCTCAGCAAGGTCTCCGCGCAAGAGATTCTTGGTTCTGATCGCATCGGCAAAGGCCTGACTTTCCTTCATTCCTGCTTCCGCCAGGGGCGAGCGGGTTACAGTCGGGGCGATGGCGTTGACGCGAATCCCATACTCTGCCCACTCCGCGGCCATGGTGCGCGTGAGATTGTTGACGCCTCCCTTCGCCCCCGAATACGGTCCGCGCTCTGGCGCACCGACCACACCGGCTTGAGAAGAGACGTTGACGATACATCCCTTCGTGCCACCTTTGATCATTTTCTTTGCAGCCGCCTGAGAACAGAAAAAGACGTTCTTCAAGTTCGCATCAACGATCAGATCGTATAACTCTTCGTCATAGTCGAGGATTTTTCCCAGCTTGTTGTAGCCCGCGTTGTTCACCAGGACGTCTAGTGTGCCGACGTGCTCGTCGACGGCATCAAAAAATGTCTGAATAGACGTGACATCCGTTACGTCCAGTTCATGGACGAAGCACTCTCCTCCTCCTGCCTCGATTTCGTCGCGGAGGGTCTCTAATTCTGAGACCGTCCGACTGCCCACCGCGAGGCGAGCACCGGAAGCGACCGCTTCAATAGCCATCGTCCGACCGAGACCTCGCCCAGCACCTGTGACGACGACAATTTTGCCGTCAAGAGAAAATCGTTCGAGAGCGGGCACGGGTAAGATCTCCTGGTAGAATTTGAAAGACTTACATCAGAGGGTTGTGTATGGCGCTGGACTCAGTTGGCCGCCATTTGGATCGCACCTGCCGGAAACACAGCGGTACGTGCCGTATCGCCATGTATCCTCTGTAATCGCTCTATCAATTCGGACCACGTGCGAAACAACGTCACATGATCCCCGTACAACGACTCGCAGTCGAAAACATTAACGGCCGGACTATAGATGAAGGTCCGTCGGGCCTGTGGTCTGGGCTTACCGCGAAGCGCGGTCCCGGGGCCCAGAACGGAGTGCCAGCCCGCACCCTCAGAGCAGGCACTGGCAATCACGATGGTCGCCTCATCCGTAAAGGGATCATGATCACTGCTATTGAGGGGTACCATAGCCAGGCCCGCCTGACACAATTCAGTGTCTTTGGGAAAGGCGTTGAATATGCCAATATCGAGAGGCCCTTCAGGGATCGGGGTTGCATAGAGCTCGCCGCCACGCTCACAACCCTCCCGATACGCCAGTTCAGGATCTCCCGCAACCAGATCGATAATCTCCAGCGACTCATTCAGCAAGGGATTGACGATGAAGCGCAGCCCCGCCATGCGAGCCACTTCATCCAGATGAGGTCTGAAGGCTTCCCCGTGCACGTAGCGATGGTTCAGTAGGATCGTCTGCTGACCACAGGCACCCGGTATCAACAGCTTCGCCCCGCCACCGAAGAAACCACCACGAGGGGTAATCATGCCCAACGCGATGCGCAGTTGGCAGCCCATGAAATCACGATTCACAAAGATGGGCACACCCTGTGACGAGTTGCCGAGGAATTCAAGATTCTCATAGGCATTGTGGTTCACAACGCGATAACGATCCACCACGTCGCCGCCGACTTTCTTGACAAAGTCATCGCGCGTCATCGGACGGTGGGCAGCGACGGCGGCAATGATCGTAATCTGGTCATCTGCGATGCCCCCTTCACTCAACTCTTCGAGCAAATAAGGAAGCAATCGGAAAGCAGGTGTCGGCCGCGAAAGATCGTCTAACAGGATCGCTGCGGATGTTGACTCGGCAGCCAACTGCCCGACGGTTGGCGATCCAGTTGGCGTAGCGAGTCGCCGCCGGATGCCGTCATCACCAATGTCCTGTCCCCCTCGCATGGAACAGACGTCTACTGTCCAACCTTCTGGAAACTGGACCGTGTGCGGGCTGCCGTCGCCATACCACGCGCCCCATGGAAGATCTACCGTCTTCATACCTGGTTCCTCCTAGGGAAGACCAAAACCACGCAGATTCTTCAGACTAAGTTCCAGCGAGTCAAAGGGATCCTGCTGACAGCGATCCTGCTCTATCAGATACCATTCGATATTCGCCGCCTTGCACGCGTCGATGATCGGCAGCCATTCAAGATTTCCTTCACCCACCTCGGCGAACAACTGCTCACTTCCCTTCATCGCCATATCCTTGAAGTGCACGATGTGCATTCGATCCTTCAGGCGCTGCAGCCAAGTGACGGGATTGCCGCCGCCGTGCTGAATCCAATACGTGTCGACTTCAAAAGAGAAGGTCTCAGGATCAGACTCGTCAGCGAGGATTTGAAGTCCCGTTTTACCCCCCAAAGACTCCAGTTCGAAGCTGTGATTGTGATAGGAAAACGTCAATCCTGCATCGATTAGGGGACGAGCCGCCTCCGATGCATCCACGGCGAAGCGATGAAATCCATCCTCGCTGCGGTAGTCTGCAGGCATTCCCCCGATGCCTACATGCCGACAGCCCCACGTCTGATGTTGGTCAATCACCTTCTGTGGCTCATTTTTGATATCGGGGTATCCGACATGGGTTGCGACGATCTTCAGTTGATGCTCATCGGCAACCGCGCGCAACTCAGCTGCATCTATGGGTCCGAGCCCGGATGTCTGCACAGTTTCGTAGCCCATCTGGCTGACACGCGCGAAAGTGCTGCGAATGTCCTGTGGTGTCTTGAGGAAATCCCGCAGGGTGTAGAGCTGAGCGCCAATCACTGATGATGCCATTGTCTGCGTCTCCAAATATCCAGTTGCGTGACTTGTTGAGTCGGTTGCCTGATCTGTGTCGTTAGGGTACGTCTGTCACCGGTCAATGGTCAATCAAGGGCCCGGTCCATCACCTGTAGCACCTGTCTGCCGGACGAATCCCCGCAGCAACAACAGCACCGCTGCTGTCGCGATCGCGCCGGATGCAGCCATCCAGCTCACTGCGATCGGTGCTGACCAGGCGGCAGCCATCGCCCCTGCCTGCACCCGGCCAAGTGGCCCCACACCGATGGCCAGGACCAATGCCCCCATTGCTCGCGATCGCATTTGATCACTCGCTTCCACGAGAATGATCGAGCTCTGCATGATACTGAACGCCGCTTGTCCAAGGCCCGCCACCCCCAGGGCCAGCAGCGAAAAAGACATCGAGGTGGATAGACTGAAGGCGATCAGCCCCAGGCAGGCTACAATCGACCCCGCTGAGAAGATTCCAGGGTTGCCGAACTTCCGACGGCTGAGATTCACCACCACCAGACCGACCAGGGATCCTGCGCCGTTGGCAGCACCCAGAAATCCTAGCCCCATGGGACCTTGCCCGAGTACATCCCTGGCAAAGACTGGCAGCAACGCCTGGAAGGGAAAGGCCCATGCATTCATCACGATGGTGATCAGCAATGTACCGAGGATTGCACCGTTGCCACGCACGTAGCGGAGCCCCTCCAGTAGTCGATCCCACGCGGCTGCGAAACCGGGGATTTGCTCCGGGGACTGCGAATCTGTGTCCAATCTCAACAGTGTAACAAGTGCGAGACCGCTGATGAGGCTTAGTAGCCACAGTGCTCCCCCGGCGCCGAAATGCGCCATCGCCATGCCCGCCAGCAACGGCCCGGACAAGCGCGTGAAACTCTGCAGTACATTTTCAATCACCATGCCATCCACGACGTGCTCCCGCCCCACTAAATCCGGCAACAAGGCACGTCGAGTGGGCCAATCGAGGGCCCACGCGGCGCCATTTACCGACGCGACGGCAGCCAGGTGCCAATACGCCAGTTGCTGGGTATGGTAGAGAGTCGCCAGAGACAGGGCGCCAAGCAGATTCACAGCCTGCAGGCATTGTACCACGTGACGCCGCCGGAATCGTTCAACCCACATGGGCCCCAGAAAACCTACAATGGGTACCGGTGCGTTGCGACAGAAGGCGACGACGGACACCCACCAGGCAGAATCGGTGAGTTCGAGAGCGACCCAGCCCGTTACGAGAGTCTCCATCCACATAGACTGCCACCAGAGCCCATCGGCCAACCACAGTCGACGGAAGTCCGGAAGCTTGAGCGGCGCAAGCAGTCGGAAGCTCGTGAGCGGAGATCTCGTTTGCGTCATCTGCTAGGGCCCTGGTGCCTGAATCGGCACAGGCGGTATGTTTCTGCAGAGCCCCGTGAACCACACCCCTTTGCCAAGGAGAAGAGTGATGTCGGAAGCACTCGCAGAAAAGCGGTTACAAGAATTGGGCATCGAACTACCCACGCCACCGCAGCCGGCCGGTTCCTACACACGATCGGTCCGCAGTGGGAATCAGATTTTTGTGTCCGGGCAACTGCCCCTGACAGCCGGTGAGATGGTGTTCAGTGGTCCGGTGGGTGAAGGCGGACTGTCCGTTGAGGATGGCGCCGAGGCGGCCCGGTTGTGTGCGCTCAACGCCCTCAGCATCCTTGCTGCCGATGCCGGCGGTCTGGACAACGTCAGGATTGTACGGATGACTGGCTATGTCGCGACGGCGGGTGCCTTCGCAGGGCAGGCAGCGGTCATGAATGGCGCATCCGACCTCATGGCTGCCGTTCTCGCAGATGCCGGCGTTCACGCCAGGGTCGCTGTGGGTGTGCAGCGCCTGCCTCTAGATGCGGCTGTTGAGTTGGAAGTGATTGCCGAGGTCAACGGATAAGACAGACGAAGGGCAGATGCCGTTCAGGATCCGGGCGAATCATCGTCCTGACGCTCGCCGGTTGAGTCAGACTCGGTCGAGGACGAGTCGGTCGCCGTTGAGTCGGTAGAAGGTTGGCCATTGGTGCCCTGCTCAGATTCAGGAGCCGAGGCACCGATGGTGTCACCATTGCCAGTGTCACTGGTGGCAACATCGCCGCTAGCAGAAACACTGCCGCTCTTCGCCTCTTCATCGAGTTCGGGATGACGTGGTTCCTTGCCGAGAATGACACGGAGTTGGTCCCCCTCCATGATCTCTTCTTTGAAGAGAATCTTGACGACGTCCTCCAACTGGCTACGATTTTCGGACAAAACCACCTTCGCCCGCTCGTAGCTCTCAGCTATGATCCGCGAGACCTCGGAATCAATCTCTCTTGCGATTTCCTCTGAGAAGGGTCGGTCGTTGGTGCCCATCCCAAGAAACTGATTCTGCCCGCGCTCTTCACGTCGAGCGACCAAGCCAAGGGAATCGCTCATCCCGTATTCCTTGACCATACTCTCGGCAATTCCCGTCGCCCGCTGTAAGTCATTGGATGCGCCCGTCGAGATCTCCTTGAAAACGATCTCCTCTGCAGCGCGACCACCCAACAGCGCACAGATCGTGTCCATTAGCTCGTTCCTCGTCATGAGGTAACGATCCTCGGCAGGTGTATTCAACGTATAACCAAGTGCGCCGACGCCTCTGGGGATGATGGAGATCTTCTCCACGGGATTTGCCTCGTCGAGCAATTCGCCGACAATCGCATGCCCCGCCTCATGATAGGCGACGATCCTGCGCTCCTTCTCGTTGAGCACACGACTCTTGCGCTCAAGACCGGCGACAGCACGCTCAACGGCTTCGCTGAGCTCGTCCATCGAGATCGCGCTCTTATTGCGTCGCGCCGCGAGCAAGGCCGCTTCGTTGATGATATTTGCCAGGTCCGCCCCGGCGAAACCCGGTGTTCGTACTGCCAGACGATGCAGGTTGACGTCGTCGCCAAGTTTGGCCTCACGCGCGTGGATGCGCAGAATGGCCTCACGCCCCTTTACATCAGGTCGATCCACCGTCACTGTGCGATCAAAGCGCCCGGGACGAAGCAATGCTGGATCGAGGATCTCCGGACGATTCGTCGCAGCCATCAAGATGACGCCCGCATTGTTCTCGAAACCATCGAGTTCCGTAAGCAGCTGATTCAGGGTCTGCTCGCGCTCGTCATGGCCGCCAAAAGAACCGGCACCGCGCGCCTTGCCGAGCGCATCCAGCTCGTCGATAAAAACGATGGCTGGCGCGTGCTTCTTCGCCTGCTCGAAAAGGTCTCGAACACGGGCGGCTCCGACGCCGACAAACATCTCAACAAAATCTGATCCACTGATCGAGAAGAATGGCACCCCTGCCTCACCGGCAACGGCTTTGGCCAACAAGGTCTTGCCTGTGCCTGGGGATCCGACGAGCAAGACTCCACGCGGAATCTTCCCACCGAGAGCCTGGAAGCGCTCGGGGGTCTTGAGGAATTCGACGACCTCCTCGAGTTCCTCTTTCGCCTCATCGATGCCCGCAACGTCTTCGAAGGTGATCCCCGTCCCCTTCTCCATATAGACTTTGGCCTTGCTCTTGCCAATCGACATCAGGCCGCCGGAGCCGCCACCCATTCGACGTGCCATGAACATCCAAATGGCCACGAAGAAAAGGGCTGGCAGAATCCAACCGAGCAGTGAAGTCAGAAGCGAGTCACGTTTACCCGTGTATTCGGGTACATGCTCCTGCAGCAACTCGACCAGCCCATCATCGGGCAATCGAGTCACGGAGAAGCTTCGTGTTCCCTGGCCATCGTCGGTAAAATACTTACCTGAGATGTCGTCGTTGCCGATGTAAGCTTCGGCGATCCGGCCATCCACGACTAAGCTTCGGAACTCGCTGTATTTGACAGTGTCGACCTGCCCCTCGAAATAGCTCTGCATGACGAGGAGGAGGAGGATGGTGAGGATCGCGTACGCGATAGAGAGCTGGGTTTTGCGGTCGAGTCGCATGAGATTAAGTCGTCAGGCCTCGAGAGGCGTGGTAGGCAGTCGTCGTCAGGGCTGGGTGAATGGACGCCTCAAGGACTGGCAAGTTGCCAGAGCCGCCCACATACCTGACAGTTCGTGCGCCAACAGAAACAATACGCGACGTAAACGAACGATCAGAGACGAAAGCGACAGCTCGGCGGCGGACCTGCCCGATCTGCCCTAAAGGCTTGTACTGAAATCAGTTAGGATAATAGACGGGTGCGAAGATAACCGGCAGGATGTGGCAGGTCAAGGTGCCAAAGACAGATCTTAGCCTATGTAAACCATCTAGTTGGGCGTGATGGCGAGCTCGTCCTGACGCGTCGGCACTGAGGGGGAGGATTTGACCGAGACGGCGTCAACCAGATCGGCGATGGTTGTCGCATCCAGCGATTGGCTGGTCAATAGATAGCCCTGACGCAGGAAGGTCTGAATCAGAGACTGATTCTTGTGTTTGCGGAGATGGAAAGTCGGTTTCATATCTGTCCAGAGGAATTGGCCGGTCCCTGGTCCACTTTACTATCGGCAGTCCCGCGCGGGTCGCCACCTTTTCAGTGATCGAACGCACACTTCGGAGAAATATTCCTGTAGCGATTCAATTTTCCGGTTTTTCCGCGACGAGGAATCGTTCGCCATCGTCAAATGTCCCCCATCGACTCCAAGGTTGTCCACGCTCGAGTCGCTGGCGCGAGTTGAAATCAACGATGCGAAAACCCGCCATTTCCAGGTGACGGCGCCACAGGAAAGGCGGCCAGACCTGGAGATAGGGCGCCTCCTCGATGTCATCATCGATGAAGCGCTCACCGAGTTCATGCTCTCTCAGGGGCAGTCCGAAGACTCGACGCGCGATCAGACGCGCAAACGCTCGCAGGCGCATGGGAACGTGGGTGTTGAAAGCGAAGAGTGAGTGAACGCACAATATCAGACGTCCCCCCGGGCGCAGGACGCGGAGGGCTTCCAGCAAGACCCTATCCTTCCCCCGCCTCCCAGGGACCAACTCGATACCGTTGTAACAGAATAAGACGGAGTCAAAGCTCTCAGCAGGAAAACTCAACTGTGTTGCGTCCCCGACCTCGAAACTCAACTCTCCACTGACCTGCTGTGCATACTTTGCCTGTTCGCGGGCGGCTGCGATCATCCCATCACTGATATCGATTCCGACCACATTCAACCCCATCTCCGCCAGCGGAATCGCAACACGCCCCGCCCCGCAACCCAGATCCAGGACATGAGCAGCTTCCGGCAGGTGTTCTGCCACCAAGGCTTCCTCTGCGGGCCATAGACCGACCCTGACATAGCGCGTCACGATGCGCGCATCCTCGTAGGACTCGCGAATCATCCGCCGCAGCGTGTCGTAGCGCTCCGTGTCCATTTCTAGAGGTCACTGACAGGCAGGAAGGCACGTCTCTGGCCAGCAGAAGAACTCGGCAATCTGGACCTTAAGCGAGCAGGGCCGGCGACTGCAATGTATCGCGAAGGTGTTGAAGAAAGCGCGCACCCATTGCACCGTCGATGGCACGGTGATCGGCGGCGAGGTTGAGCGTCATCATGGGCCGCACGCCCATCGCGCCCTGATCGTCGACAGGCACCACCCGACGCTCCACGGCTCCTACGGCAAGGATCGCGACCTGCGGCGGATTTATGATCGCGCTGAATGAAGAGATCTCAAACATCCCAAGATTCGTCACCGTGAAACTGCCGCCCGTCATTTCATCGACGCCGAGACGCCCGTCCCGGGCCATGTCCACGAGTCTGCGGCTTTCCTGGGCAATCTGCTCGACACCAAGAGACTGTACACTACGCATGACGGGGACGACAAGCCCCGTTCCTGTATCAGTTGCGATGCCGAGATCGACGCCGGGCAGCTGATGCAACTGGCCATCGATGAAGTGACTGTTCAGCCGCGGATGCTGCCTGAGGGTCAGAGCCAATGCCCGCAGAATCAGATCGTTATAAGAGATCCGCTTGCCCTCGGCAGCGAATCCACCACGAAACTGTTCAAGCCAGTGGGCGGCGACCTCCATCCGCAGTTGGATATGAGGTGCATCACGATAAGACGCAGAAAGGCGGTCAGCTGCTACCTGCTGAGCACGGCTCAGTTCGATGATGGCAGGCGTCTCCACAAGCGGCGGCTGATCTATGGTCGAATCGGGGGCCGGGCGCTCAGAGTGTGCTGGAGCGGACGGAGGTGCTGGTGCGAGGCCTTCCAGATCGGCGCTCACAATACGGCCCCCTGGGCCACTTCCCACGATCGTGGCCAGGTCGAGGCCCTTCTCTACGGCGATCTTGCGGGCTTTTGGTGAAGCACGATGCCTCGGTCGCTCCTGCGGCTCAGGAACAGATTCCGCGGCGGCGGAGACGGCATCAAGCTCTTGTGTCAGACGATGCGCGGGTGGAGAGTCGCCAGGAACCACCTGCCCTGAGGAGGGCTCAGTAGCCTGACTCAGTGATGGGATCGCTTCGCCGGGTGCAGAGATAATGGCAATGGGCGTCGCAACATCGACTTCCTCACCCGCTGCGACGAGGATTCTGCCGACGATTCCCTCTACCTGCGCTTCAACTTCCATCGTGACCTTGTCGGTCTCGACCTCAAGGAGGGGTTCGCCTTTGCGAACAGACTCGCCCTCGGCCTTGAGCCAAGCGGCGATCGTACCCCGTTCCATCGTCAGCCCCAATTTGGGCATCACTACATCTGTCGCCATCCGCCCGTCCCGTTTCTCTAAGGTGCCGGTCTATCGACCCTTGCCACCCTTTTTGCGTTTCTTGCCACTGGTACTCTTGCTACCGGCACTCTGGCCAGCAGCCGGCTTGGGCGCCGGAGATGGGTTTGTGGGCGCCGCGTCGGCTGTCTGAGCATCATCGGACAGCATCTGGACTTGCTCGTCGTCGACAAACGCCGGTGCTGAATCCTGGACGAATTTGTGGTAAGCAACACTACCCCAGATGACGATGAGACCGATGACCGACACGATCAGAATCGTGCGATCGGGCTCGATCATTTCCTGCATGGTCAGGCGACCTCCGCACTGTCTTCAAAAAGTGGGCGTGAACTTAAGATCTTTCGGCGACGACGATCAGGCTGTGGATGGGGTCGATCCTGCACCATCGACGAGGGACCGTTCCTCCATCGCATCGCGCCGCAACGCTCGGTCCAGGCCATCGACGACGCGAGCAATACTGATTGCTCGAAGATCACGTTCTTCGATAATCTCGACCAACTGATTGCGGCTCGAGACCCAGCGTCTCGCGTCCTCATCGAAAATGCCAACAGCCGGAACTCCCAGAGAGTGAGCCAGATGCAAGACATTGGTGTTACAGGCGATCAGTGCCCGGCAGCCCTGTAACAGCGCCGCCACGCCAGCCAGATCGTCTTCTTCGAAGGGGAGCACGCGACTTCCGTACGTCTTCGTAAGATAGTTGACCTGTTTGCGCTCGGCGAGAGAAAAGAACAACACAGCGCGGGCCCCACGTTCGATGACGCGCCCCACAATGTCGTCCAGTTGGCGGCAATTCAGACCAGGCCCCTCGCCTCGCCCAAGATCAACTGCCACGACATGGCCAGTACTAAATTCGCCGTCGAGATAACGCTCGCGAAGCTGATTTCCTTCCCCCTCGCCAATGGCCCAACTCACGTCGCCACACGGCTCGATTCCGAGCAGGCGGACGAGAGAGAGCACCTGCTCGACCTCGAACACCTCTTCTCTTTGGCGAACGATCTGCAGGTTGAAGGAAGTCTCTACATCGCGCTGGAAGCCGACGCGGATTCGGGCCCCACTGAGTCCACACAACTGAGCGAGGCGGAAACTGCAGTCTGGCCCCAGACAGATGGCCAGATCGTATGGATCACGCCGCAGTTCGTCGACGAAGTCGTGATACGCCGCAGACCAAACCTGCTCGACCAACGGCGCCGTCAGCACTTCATCGACGAAGGGAATCGATTCGGCAAGTCGGGCATCATCTGATTTGGTCAGCAACGCGATATGCGCATCTGCATAATGTGCGCGCACAGCCTTGTAGATTTGCGCGCCCATAAACAAACCACCGACACGATCATTGGGAATCAGCAGGATTCTCTGCGCCCGCCGTAACTCACCAAAAATGTCGAGGGATTCATCCCGCCGTGGTCTGGGCCCCTTCCAGCGCAGGGCCATTCGTTCGAGCAATGAGCCCCGCCGCCAACGTTCGCCCTTCATCCGGTCTCCATCCCACGCCCGGACCGGTCCCAGCATCTTCTCACCAGAACTTGGCCTCTGCCTTGGCGACCTGCGCAAGTTTGCGATGTTGTTTGGCCTCGAATCGATGCAAACGATCAGACACATCAAGACCATTCATCAACACGTTGTAGACATCGGTAGCAGCAGCAGATTTTGGTGATGTGAGCATCACAGGACGGCGCCGCTCACAGGCATCGAGAATCTTATCGTCGTTGCGGACATACCCGATGTATTCCAACTCCGTCGACAGATACTCCCGCACGAGCGTGACAAAACGATCGACTTCATCAATGTGGCGTCGGCTTCTTACGCGGTTGAGTAACAGACGCGGTCGGTAGTCGGCCAACATCTGTCGCCCCTCTTCCATCGCCACCGGATCGATTTCCCCAATCCGGAGAAGTAGATCCGCTACGCGTCCACTACGGCGTCCGGCCTCACGGGCGAATTCACCAATGACGTCGGTCACCGGGTCATTCTTGCGGAACAAACGCCGCAATTTCCGATAGACCGTGTTTTTGATAAACCCATACGCATCAACGCGAGCCTGGGGCTCAGGCGTACACACGACAATGCCGTCTTCTGCGAGGGTGAAGATATCGAGGGTATTGTAGGCAGACCCGGCGCCCAAATCGATCAGTACAAAATCAGCATCCAGTTTGCGGATATGTCTGATGAGTTTCGTCTTTGCACCATGTGACAGATTTGCCATTCCAACCAGCTCACTACCGCCACAGGCGAGGCGCAGATTCTCGTTAGGTGTCGGCAGCAACACGTCGCGAAGTTCATCGACTTCACGGGTCAGGAAAGTGCTCAGACTGCGCGGCGGCGAGACCTGATTGAAAAACAGGTGCAGATCTGCGCCACCTAGATCGCCATCAACAAGGATGACCTTATACCCCAGAAGGGACAGCCCTAAGCCGAGATTTGCCGTGAGTGTCGACTTGCCTGTACCGCCCTTGCCGCCGGCAACGGGCCAGATCACGGTGGACGGTGCCTGCGTATCCAGGACGATGACATTCGAGTCGTCCGCCACGGGTTCAAGCCGCGGCGAAGGGAGAGGGCGGAGCTGGACGGTCATGAGGTTGGCCTCGGTCGGCCTCCAGTCCTGTATCCGCGGGGAGCGGCGGCAGGGCGGGAGCGCTGTAAGAACAAGGGTTTATGATAATCCACACCACCGAAGTGTCAAGCGAAGAGCCACGTCCTCGACTCGACCTGTGCTGATGTGATTTCAAGACAAGTACCTGCTATTTGACTATCGGCACGAGCGTCCAAATGTCCAGCCTATGGCTCAAGATGAGCCAATACTAGTATAAAACGGATAATGCCGGTTGCCGCCGCCTCCCTCCTGGCTACCTTTTTCGCACCCAAAATGAGCTCGTGGAGCTTCCAAAGACTGAGGATCTGTGTCCGAATCTACCATAACCCGAGACTTCACAGCGACAACCTTCATCGTTCGAGATGAACACGTTTTCTTGTTGTGGCACAATAAGATACAGACATGGCTCCCGCCAGGGGGACACATTCATGCCGGCGAACTTCCTGAGCAGGCGGCCCTTCGGGAAGTCTTTGAAGAGAGCGGTCTCGCGGTACGACTTATCGAACCTGTCGATGGCGGTCAAATATGGGGACCCGTCAAAGTGCTGCATCAACCCGTGTGTATCCTGCTGGAGGACATTGAGCCATATCACCAGCACATTGATCTGATCTACTTCGCCGTCACTGTGGATCGGGGGCCAGCGAAGGTCAATCCTCGAGAAGCACGCGAGGGTCGCTGGGTAGATGCATCCACCTTGGAGGGGGCCGACGACATACACGAGGATATTCGGATCCTCGGTAAGCGCGCCCTCGCTGCGGCAGCTGGCCAATGACGACGACACGCATTTACTACCACGAAGCCTGCCTGCAGCATGACGCGGGGGCGTGGCACCCCGAACGCCCGGATCGGGTGGAACATGCTTGGCGACATCTGCAGACAACGGGACTGCTACAGCAATTATGCGTGATGACACCTACCCCGGCACCGCTTGAGTCCATCGTGACCAGCCATAGTCAGCGCTTGATCGACGACATACAGCAAGCGGCAGAGCGTGGTGTAGAGGCCATGGTGGACCCTGATACGGTGATCACGCCTGCAACATGGCTGGCAGCACGTCTGGCAAGCGGCGGAGCGATCGCAGCCTGTGATGCGGTCCTCGATCAGGGAGGAAATGCGTTCTGCCTGCACCGCCCTCCTGGACACCATGCAGAGTTCGACCGGGCCATGGGCTTCTGCTACTTCAATCATGTCGCAATCGCTGCACGACACCTGCTTGACCATCACGGGTTGGAACGTGTGGCGATCGTCGACTGGGACGTCCACCACGGCAATGGCACACAACACACCTTCGATGAGGACCCGCGTGTTCTGTTTTGCAGCATCCACCAGTCGCCACATTATCCCGGCACCGGCGCCGCCACGGAGACGGGTGTGGGCGCAGGTGCGGGATCAACCTTGAATGTTCCCCTGATGGCCGGTCAAACGGATGACGACTACTTGCGTGTCACGGAACAGATTCTGCGCCCCGCCATCGAAGCGTTTCAGCCGCAGTTTATCCTGATCTCTGCTGGATTCGACGCGCACGAGGCTGACCCGCTAGGGGAGATGGAGATTTCCACGGCAGGCTTCAGAAAGCTGTCAGACAAGGTTCTGTCCATCGCACAACAGCAGTGCGAAGGACGATGCGTCAGCATGCTGGAAGGCGGCTATGATCTGGATGCGACGTCGCGCTCGATTGCCGCACATCTGGAGAGTTTGCTCGCCGCCAGGGGCTAAAAAAAGGCTGACCACGACGCAGACGCCGTGTCCTGGCCCAACGGTCCTCTACAGTGGCTTCTGTAGCCGGTGCACGTCCACTTCATGGGTGAGAGACTGCCAGACCACGTCGATGGTCTCCCGCTCGTGTTGATATCCGAGTTCGCACAGGGCTTTGAACAAGGGCTGCGCGGCGGGTCGTCCTGGGTCACTCAGATACAAACGGCCCCCAGGGACCAGCATCTGCCTCAGCGTCCGCAGCAGATAGGGATGCAGGACCTTTTCGTAGGCGACATCAGACGCCACGAAGCAGTCCACGGCATCCCCCACGGGATGACTCCAATCTAGATACGAAACACGATGCTGGAACTCAGGGATGCCGTTCGTACGCGCATTGTGGGCTGCCAGGATGAGCGCATCTTCGACATAGTCGGTCGCTTCAACCCGCCATCCGGCCCGTGCGAGGGCAACGCCTACCAGCCCTAACCCGCAGCCAAGCTCACGGATGTCAGTATTCGTCGGCTCAGGTGCATTGTGGACGAACCAGCGAGACAGACCCACAGAGGCTGGCCAAATCTCGGCCCAATAGGGAAAGCGGGCGCGAGTGGCACCCGCTTCCTCTTGCTCGATGAGACGATCCAGTAGCGCATACGTATCTCGGGTCTGGACCATAGAGACAGAAAGCTCAGCATCTATTTCAACATCGATGCTGAGCGTGTCGTATTTCTTCAGTGTGCGTGCGGTTTGCCGTCGAGCGTAGCGTTTCAGCAAATGAGTTCTACCGCCCCCGCTCCCGGCCTGGCACCATGGGGCGCTCGGAATCTACCCTATTGCCACTGCGCATACTTCGCATCCGCCTTACCGTGTCCCGGAGTTCGTTGCGAAAGTTGTCTTCAAACAACATGAGACGAGCTCGCTGGCGTGGCGTCAGGATATCTTCCAGATCCTTGTCAAAATCTTGAGCCAGAGTCGAAATCTCCCCCTCAACCGTGTGAATCTTCGCCATCTGCGACAGCAGAGCCTCGTCACTACCCTCTGCGGCCAACTGCTGCTCGAGCCCCTTGCGCAGGTCGTTACGGCGCTTGGCCAACACCTCCCGCTCGCGGTGATGCCGACTAAAAGCGGGAAACACTTTCATCGCCTGATCTTCGTCGACCTGGAGTGTGTTCACGAGACGCCACATGCGCACCATTTCCATCTGCTCGCGCCCTGGTTTCTGGAATCCTCCTCTGCCGGGTGAGGACATGCGGCCTCCCTGGGCTAGTGCAGCTCCATCGACAGACAGGCTCGCAACAGCAATCAACACAAGGCACTGGACCCAGTGCTGTAGCAGCCTGGCAAAAACACGTTTACAGAACCGCGGATTCTCGTTCAACATCGGGCACCTCTCCCCATTCACATCTGTATTCGGATACATCAGATAGGTCGGATCTCACGTCGATAGAGCATCACAGATCAACGACGGCAACAACGACGTCGCTTTCAAAGTCGCCCAGGGTGTGCATGAGCTCGTTTTCACTGGCCGTGTCGATAAGATAGGCATCGATGAGTGTCAGCAATTCATCATCCCCCGTCTCCGTCCCTTCTTCCCCTCGCTCTATTTCAGGTAGTCCAGGCTCTATACCAAGCAACTCAGTCTCTGCAGGCACGATATCGTCCACTGCTCGATCTGCCATCACACTCACAGGCAACGTCTGCCCCCCTGCCGTCGGGGATTGCTGCAGCGCGGTGATGGATTCATCCATGGTGAATTGAACTGCCATCATCAACAGCAGGGCAACAGCGCCTCCAGCCAATGCAGGCCGCCACCAATCAGCCATAGGAAGCTGCAGCCCCGGTTTGGCCCCATCACGCTCAATCCCCCGACGGACGCGATGCAGGAATCCGCTGGACAACAGACTGTTCCATTCTGCCTGTGCGGGGGCCGCCGTTGTCAGTTCGAGGGTGCGTTCGAACTCTCTGAGGCGCGTTGTGCACTGCGAACAGTCCACGACATGTCCGCGCAGCGGCAGGTCACCCGTTGCGAGAGCAATCAAGTCGTCATCATTCAGATGGTTTGCCATGGCGAGTTTCCCTATTCCGGCGAGGTCAGCAAACGAGCTGCCCCAGTTGTTGCCGCAACTTACGAATCGCGTGAAAGTAGTTGGCCCGCACGGCACCTTCCGAACGACCGATCACACGGGCGATTTCGGCGTGGGACAGTTCCTCATAGTGACGCATCGAGAAAATGGCTCGTTGACGCGGAGGCAGACTGGCTACCGCTTCAGCCACCTGCTGTTGCACTTGCTGAGACTCCAATTCAGCACTGGGATCGTCCTCTATCGCCAGGGCCGGATCCCAGACCTGGTCAACACGCCCATCTGACCCCAAACGCAGATAACCTCGCAGCTTTCGTCGCCGCAAGAGACTGATGGACTCGTTGTAGGCGATCCGATACAACCAAGTGAATAGCCCTGCCTCACCACGAAAATCTCCAAAACGCCGATGCGCTTTGATAAACGTATCCTGAGCAACATCAGCGGCATCGTCCCGATCGTTCACAAGCCGAAAGACGAACTGAATCAAGCGTTCGTGATGACGCCGTACGACCTCATCAAATGCCGCCGGATCACCTGCTCGAATGCGCTTGACCAGCGCTTTCTCACTCACCGCGATTGTGGGTGGATCAGCCGGCGTCGATACGATAGCGAGACTCTCTCTTTGCATGGCTCTCAGCATAGCTCTGGGTCTGAGTCGGGGGGGGGCGGCCGCAATCATCAGCGGAAAGTACCCCGTTCTATCTGACGCAGTATGAACCCCGAGCGTTTAACGTGCCTGCAAGGTCTTCACAGCGGCGTAGACCTCATGGGATCTTCTTTTGTTTTCCAAATACGACGCGTCGCGCCACGACGAGATTGGATCAATTCGGCGACGACACTCACCGCGATTTCCTCCGGTGTGTCAGCGCCGAGGTTCAACCCGATCGGCGCACTCACAGTGGCCAGTCGATCTGCGTCGCCACCGCGCTCGACGATTCTCTTCCAGAGAATCAGCTTCTTTCTCTCACTACCCAGCATGCCGACATAACGAGCGGGCGTTCGAATCGCTTGCTCGACGATGATCTCGTCATGCTCATGGCCTCTGGTTGCAGCAACGATGTAGGTCTGCCCATCAACTGTCAGACGATCGAAGACACAATCCATTTCCTCGACGCGACAATCAGTGGCCTCGGGGTGTCGCGCGGCATCGGCAAACATGGGTCGATCGTCGACAACGGTGACGAGAAAGCCGATCGCACTAGCGGCACGACAGATCTGTGCGCCCACATGGCCACCGCCAAAGACATACAGAACCGGCGGCGGCGAGAAGGGCTCCAGAAATAGCGCCCCACGTTCTTCGACATCGACGAGACGTGCAAGTTCCCGGCCAAACATTGGCGCTGCTTCCTGGCGGGCACGTGCATCCAGGTGATCGCTTCCAAGTCCCGGTCCTACGGTCTGCCCATCTTCCCTCAACAACCACCGCCGCGCCTGTGTGCCGGAATTCAGTTGCGTCACAACAACGGTTGCTAGGCGCAGGGATCGGGCAGCGCACACAGCGGCAAAAATCTCACGACCGGCGGCATTGGCTGAGATACGTTCAGTGTAGATGGCCACGGTGCCGCCACAGTTCAGCCCGTGCTCGCCGGCTTGCGACTCTGTCATCGTGTAATGAGTCATTTGCGGTGAACCTGAGTCGAGCACGTCCCGCCCAACCGTGACGATCTCGGCCTCCAGGCAACCGCCACCGATCGTGCCAGTGACCTGCCCGCCGCCGTCGACGAGCATTTTTGCTCGATCGCTCATGGGAATAGAGCCAGAACTCTCCACGAGCGAGGCCAATGCCACCGACTCGGTTGACTTCAGCTGCGCCAACTGGGCCAGTACCTCATCAATCATGTGTAGATCACCCCTTGGGCCCTTCGAGTCGTTTCCATGTATTGTGATAGTCTACAGGTGTGTCCATGTCACGTAGCACTTCCTCACGTGCTACCTCAATTTCATGCGTCTGTTCGGGGTGGCCACGCACGACGGTCCGCAATCCATCGTTGGTATCAGATGAGAGATCGAGTATCTCGCCGAAGAATGAACGTGTGATGAAGACCGGATGCCCGCCACGCCCGTGGTACGTAGGTATCACAATGTCGTACGTGTTGGCTGCCTGCAACACCTGTGCGATGCTGGTTCCTTCGACTTCTGGCTGATCGCCAAGACATAGCAGCACGCCCGTCGCCTGAGCACTCAGAGAGCGAATGCCACTCTGCACGGATGCCAGCATGCCGAGGTCGACGTCCGAATTGACTGCAATGTCCGCCCCTCGTCGCGCAGCCAGAGCACCCACCTGGCCTGGCAGATGACCGACAACGACGATGACGCGCTCCACATGGGGTGCAACATTGCTCACGACACGCTCGATGACGCTCGTGCCCCCCGGTAGCGGCAGTAGTTGCTTTGGACGGCCCATCCGCCGCGATCGACCCGCTGCCAGTACGACAGCTTCCACATGCTGCAATGTGGACTTCAACTCCATGCCCTTCGCATCATGTGGCTGCTTGCTGGCGTCATGAGGGTAATCAGTTGCCGCGCCGCTCTCCGGCGACACGTCCCGAAGCCCAGGCCCACTGGAAGTTGTAGCCGCCCAAATCACCGTGTACATCCAACACCTCTCCCGCCAAATACAGCCCGGGGACCAGATAGGATTCGAGTGTGTGGGGATCTACTTCATCTGTTCGAATCCCACCGATCGTGACTTCAGCATGATCGAAGGAGTGAGCATCGGTGACCATAATCGGCCAGTCGGTGAGACGCTGAGCAAGGGCCCAGCAATCCTTCTTCGCGATCTGCGAAACCTTTAACTCCGAACTCAGTCCGAGACAGTCGAGCAACGGTCTGGCGACCTTGCCGTGAAGCAGACCTGCCAGACTGAGGCCGAGTGGGCGATGCGGGTGTAGTTGCCATCGACACCGCAGCAGTTGTGCGGCCTGTTCCGCCGTCGACTCAGGTAGCAGACTGACATGGATCTGTTTGGGGCCCGTCGCTAACCATGGAACGATGCGAGCGCTGAGATTGAGAATCGTAAATCCTGAGACACCGTAGCGGGTAAACAACAGGTCGTCTGTGTCTTCGATCCACCGCCCGTTCGGCCCCTCAGCAGCGACCTTCGCCCAGAGACGTACGCCTTGCATGCGGCGGGCGGTCTGATCATCGCTTTCCAGGGGGACCAACCCCGGATACAGCGGCGTCCGCTGGTGTCCGAAGCGTTCGCACAACCCCATACCACTGTCATTTGCACCCAATTTGGGAACGCTCACACCACCTGTAGACACGATGACGGTCTCAGCCAACCAGACTCTCCCGTCGGTGCACACGACGTCGAATCCACCGCCCTCACGTGCCCTGAGTTTCTCGGCTCGCGCGGACAGTACCAGTTGCCCACCCAGGACCTGCATCTGATCCAGAAGCAGATCGATGATGGACTGTGCCTGATCCGAGACCGGAAAAAAGCGGCCCCGTTTCTCAACGCGAGTGACAACGCCGAGGTCGTGGAAGAATCGGAGGGTCTCTTCTACGGTGTACGATGCCAGGACGGGACGTGGAAATCTTGGTTGGGTACTGTGATAGTGATGCGGTTGATCTGCATCGACGTTCGTGAGGTTGCACCGCCCATTCCCGGAAATGAGGATCTTACGGGCTGGGCGCTCTCCCGCCTCCAACACAACGACGCTCTTGGCCCCTCGCTCACAGGCACTGATCGCTGCCATGATACCTGCAGCGCCGGCGCCGATGATGAGTGTCTCAACAGCAATCGGTTCAGATTGAGTCATTCGGTTCACGCTCAAGAAGATAGGGCGTCTGTTCTATGGTGTGGAGTGACCCCTCGCATCTTGACACCTCTCTGAGCAGACTCTACCTTCCCCCGTCTCTATGAACCCGTCATATCGCCTGCCCAAATACCCCCTTTAGGAAGCTTCATCCATGACCATCGACGTCAGCGAGGAGACAGCGAACATGGCTCCCGCTGGCCCGGAAACCACAACCGGGCCCACCATCGAGGACCTGATTCCCGTCGATGGATTCGCCACCTGGCAAGCAACCTTCGCTGATGGACTGTCTGGCACGGCCCAGGCTGATGACCTAGCGATCCGAGTCACGATCACCGGAGCTGGAAGTCTCAGGCTTGCCCCCGAGACCCCCGTTGCCCTGCCACAGGGTTCGCAGGTGGTTCAGCTACTTGTTGAACTGCCGACCAGCGAAGCCGATGCAGAGGCAGAAGCCTCTTTGTCGCGTGAACTCGTCGTTCTCCTGGCTGGCGGCGCTGAGGTTGTCGCTGGCCCCCTCGACTTCCACGGAACTCACCTGCTTCGAGCTCAGTTGCCAACAGGTGCAACCCTCGCCGGGATCGAGTTGCGCGGCCTCTTCGCCCGTGAAGCCGTCGATGTCACGGCACGAGCACTGAGTTTCGAACGTTCCCTGTCTCTGGCGGAAGTCGACGTGGCGAATTCGCCCTATGGCCCGGCGCCGAGCATGCAACCTGCTTGCGACGAGGAGGTCACGACCAGCGTTAGCAAAGACGGGATCTCCTTCGTCCTGGAATCACGCTCTCTGTCAGCCGTCGTCCGCTACGTGTATACACCAATCGACGGCAATCTGTCGGACATTGAAATCGAGATCAACAATGCGGATGCCATCAAGCTCTCTGAGGGTGGCGGTGTCACCATCGACATGGATGGCCAGGAATGGTCAGCAGACGACGATGAGATTGAACGCCACTTTGTCTCGTGCGAGCTCGTTGGCGAGCAGATCGAGGCCCGCTGGCAGTGGCGTCGCGGTAGTGAGTTGGCAGATTTCATGTATCGCATCGCCGTCAGCGGTAAATCGCTCTTGGTCGAAATCGAAGGCGGTAGTGGTCGGGCAGCGGGAGTTGAACTTGGCTACGTAGTGGGGGCTATCCACCCACGGATGATCCGACTCCCCTATTTCAACATCGGCGATGCGCAGCCCCAGATTTTGAGCACGTCCGGTGTGTTTATCTCTAGCTATCTCGACTGGTTCGCCTCCCGTGCCAGTTCCTTGCATGGTGCGCCGCGACAACCAGATGAGTTGATGCACCTGAACGGTGGTTGCCGCTATCAGGCAGCTTCAGACGGACGTCGGCGAAATCTTAAAGAGCGCTGGGTCCTGACCGTGTCACGGCGCTTTGAAGAAGTCCTACCGACGCTTCCCGAACCGACAACAGCCCTGCCCGCAGTGGCCGATTCGCAGCGCATCTACTGCGAACTACCCGAGATGGAGGCGGGCGAAGAGGCCTATATCGAAGCCTACGAGCGCCTCCGGATGTTTCGCCAGCTGGGGATGGACGACTTGGTAGTGTTGCATCCAGACTCCACTTGGGATGACGGCCATGGTGGCACACCTGCCCTCGAGCCTCAGGGCGCCCCCGCCAAGGGCGGTGACGACGCCTTTCGAGAATATCTCGATGCCATTGGCGATCTGAAGCTTCCTTTCGCCTTGTCTCACGGATTCCGCGACATCTCCCCTCTCGACAGTTCCTGGGCCACGGGTCATGCAGGCATGGATGCGCAGGGCGGACTCATTTCAACCGGTCCAGGGCGCTTTCAACTGAAATCACGTAGTATCGCCGCCCTGGCTGCGACGAGCCTGCGTCACGTGCAGGAACAGTATTCGCCTAACGCCATCTACCTTCGACACATGGCTGCAGAGCCACCGTGGACACGCGTGGATAGCGATGCCCGCCTTGGCGACGAAGCTTGCAGTTATCTGCACACCCTTCAAGCTGAGCAGGCCCTGCTTGCCTCACTGCGTGACGAAGAAGATGCCCACGTCGTGGTGGATGGTGGACACCATTGGATGCATCGCGGCCTATTGAAAACTGTCATCGCCCGCTTAGGCGGTGAGTCCCCGAGCACACAGCCTCTGGTCGTTGACTTTCCCTTGCGTCACATGGATCGCCAGCAAGTAAACATTGGTCTTGGCAGCCCTGAGGACTTCCTTGGCACTGATGTGCCGGAGGGAGCCCGAGACTCAAGGAGCCCGGCCTTCGACCGCTACCTGGCCACAACCGTCGCCTTTGGCAACGCAGGCTTGGTCCCAGACCTGGTTCGCTGGGGATTGCCAGCCGTTGCGAAGGTCTACTACATGCTTCGCCACCTGCAGACTTTCTATCTTGGCGTCCAGGTGGAGTCCATCCACTACCAACGTGGTGGCAATCTGCTGGAAACGACGGAAGCACTTGTAGCTGGTGCGCACGAACTGAGTCAGGTTCGCGTCGTTTATGCCAATGGCCTGCACGTCTACATCAATGGCGCCGTGGAAGAGTCGTGGGAGATCAGCCTCGACGAAGACACGACCTATGTGTTGCCACCCGCATCATTTCTGGCCCATGGCCCTGACGGCCTGCTCGTCTATTCAGCTGACGCTGGGCAAGGTCGGATCGATTTTGTGCAGTGTGACGACTACCTCTACTGCGACACACGTGGAGAGCGTCTTAATGTCGGGCCCATTACCGTCCGTGGTGCAGCTGTCGTGACAACCCACGATTGGCAGATCGACGTGTATCCTATCGATACGACTGAGCCGATTGAGTTGGAACCTGCCACGATCTGGCCTGACCGCAGACTGCCACCATTGCGAGTACTCGCCTTCCGTGATGATGCAGACGAGCCAGATGTCGAATCTGCGTCCGTCTCCGGTTCGACCATTTCCCTGCGTCCGCAGGATGATGTCTATCGCTATCGAATCACACTTCCCGAGTGGATGGTCGAGCCCGGAAACTGAGATCAGATTGTGACCCCGCCGGCACTCTCATCTGAAACTGACGTCGCGACGCTGACAGAGCGAGTGCATGAACTTGCCCAACGGATCACACATCTGGGTGATCAGGGCGAGGATGCTGAGATCGTTGAAGACATCGACACATCTCACGCGCTGGCACTATCGATTAAGCCCTATGTCGATCGCCTGATCTCTCTGCAACATCTGATGAATCCCGTCGGCGGCGTCATTGAAAAACGGGAGCAGATCCAGGAATTGCAGGAAGAGTTGGCCGAAGACATCGCCCTCATCGAACACGCTACGACCGACCTTGATGAGGTCGACCCAAGTCTCCTGCAGGATCTGCAGACGGAGATTGCTGCCGCCAAGCGTGATCGCCGCATCGAATTCACCGATGATGCTGTAGCAGACGAAGATGCAGACGAAGACTCATCCGCTGAAGCCGACTCGACGGCACTGCAGGAGCGCAGTACGGAGGATCGCCTTCGGGCCATCTTCGGCGCCAGATTTATCGACACCGAGCGACTGGGCGAGATGCTCGGAGGACAACTCTCCGATGAAGAACTCGCCAACGCCCGCGGCAGCCTGGAGCAGGCATGGCAGCGGCTCGTGTCCCTGCCCCAGATGCGGCAGCAGGTCACGGAGGGCCGCCTCAAGTCTCTACGGCGAGCCTTTTCCGAATATGCCCTGGTTTACCGCACGACGACACTTCCGGATGGCTCCCCCTGTCACCTGGCCGGTTTGCGCGACTCCCTTTCGGGGCGATTCGTCCAGTCCTCCGAGCGCAGTCTCTGGTATTCGAAACTCGGCTTTTACCGCGAAGCGATTGCAAACGGGCACTGGGCTCTCGTTGACAGCCAATATCTCAACTGCACCTTCAAGCGGCCCAAGATTCGCCTCATGATGTATGCGCGCGCAAATGAACTGCCGCCGGGCATCGTCCGCCAGAAGTCTCTCGTTGAGGACATCTACGACAGACTGATCTGTGATAGCGCCCTGGAGCGAGAGTTTTTCGCCAATTGCCACAGCCTGACACGTACGGTCTACCAGATGTCAGGGGATGACAGCAAAAAGCAGGTCTATGTGTACTACCTTGATGGCATGATTCGCCTTACTGGCAAGCGCGGAATTCCCCACTGGCGACCGAGCAAACCTCGCTGGCCTGGTGTGCTCCCATCGCTCGCTTTATCAGATTCGCCCGCTGCTGACGTAGTTGATGGTTGAAAAGTGGTGATCGGTTGAGTAGAATGGAGCAGGGACATGGTACGCAAGTGCCTGACTCTGCAACCCTTATCAACGATACCCCAGGTACTGACTTGGATCAGATCGCCCAACAATTGCGTGCCGAAATCGAATCGCTGGAAGACCATATCCAGCGGACGACGGACCGTTTCTTGGCAACCCAATGGGCGAGTGAGTTGATCGATCCCTTCGAACAACTCGAGGACGATCTCGACACGGACGCTCTGCGCGAGGCAGTCCAGGCGATGTATGTCGCCCGCGCCCGCTTCAAGGTCAACGGTCACCTTGCCGAGCGCATTGATGCCATTCTTGAGCGCCACGACTCCCTTATCGAGAAATTTTCGGTCGAGGACACGACGGCCTACGACGATGTCATCCATGAAACACCTGAGCCGTTACCTCATGGTACGGATGGTCTGTTTGAGGATGATGAAGAGGATTCGGCCTCTACAGCCATTGAGTTTGGCCTCGACGATGCGCCCACCGAGTCTGGGCAGATTCTTTTCTCGGGCGACGATGAGGTCGCCCCAGACAACCCGGTCACTTTCTCAGGCAACGACGAAGTTGAACCAGATCATCTCGCCAGTTTCTCTGGTGCAGAAGACATAGAAGAATCAAGTCTGTCTGTAGACTTCGTTGGTGCCAACGATGTGGATGAAGGCGACGTGGCGATCACCTTTTCTGGCGATGAAGAAAGTGGCGGGGAATCTGGAGACATCGTGACCTTCTCCGGTGATGACCTGGAGTCCTCGTCGCCGACGGCTGACTTTGGACAGGATGAGGAAGTAGAAGGACCCCATGTGACATTTGGGGCCGATAGCGAAGACGAGACCATCCCGCCAGCAGAGCTGTTTGACATGCCCGGTAACAGTGACACGAGCAAGGTCGACGTCACATTTGAGGGCTCTGAATCTACCGCGGCAGACTCGGAGGGGCTTTTCGACGCCTCACACGACAGCGTATCAGCGCCTGGAAATGCGCCGGCCGCTGGTGCAAATGACCTCTTCGAGTCCTCCTCCAATGGCGCCTCGACCAGAGAGGCAAGTGCGAACGCTGGCCCAGCGCAAGACAAACGCAGGGCGGCTGCACAGCGTGAGAAGCAGAAGGCTGAAGAAGAAGAGTTGTTCGCCATCTTCTCCCACAAGGTCAGCCTGGACGATCTGCAAGCGGCCCTGGATATCACCATTCCACCAGAAGATGTCCGAAGCCTTGAGAATCAGCTCCGAGCCCGCCTTTCTGATCGTGTAGTAAATGCTCTACGTTCAACAAAGGTTGCGTCGGGGCAATACATCCTGCTGCCACGTATCCCCCGTTTCGTCGACAATGGCACAGTGGTCCCCTGCACGGTGAAGAATCTAGCCCGGCGTTTTCATCAGCGTTTTGGCGACATTCGAGATTTGATGCGGTATCGCAACGACCCGATGATGACCTCCGAAATTCCGGAACCGGGTTGGGCTCTGATTACTCCGGAATCTCCGCGCGAGAGTCTGGGCAAGAACTACATGGAGCAAAATCAATATCTCCGCTACCTGGCTACATCGCTGACCATCCCCTCACATCTGCTGCGCCGTCGCACGTTGGTCGAGGGGATCTACGACCTCATCGTCGGACAGATGGTCCTGGGAAAACAGTTGCAAAAGCAGAGCCTCGACTGGACGACCTCCTCCCCGGCCAAGAACGATTTCGTGTGTGTCTATCATGCACCTGAGGGAATCAGGGTGAGGGACCTGTCCAGAACAACCCACCATCCCTCACTGGGAGTCTGTCCCAACTGGTGACTGACACAGCCGCTTCACCTACAGTTGATGAACCCCTGTTCCTCGCCGCCTGCCGCGGTAAGCGGACCTCACGACGCCCGATCTGGTTGATGCGACAAGCGGGTCGGATACTCGAGCCTTATCGTCGCCTCAAGCAAGAGAAGGGGTCGATTGAGGTGATGTTTCAGGATCCTGCCACGGCGGCGGATGTCACAATGATGCCGGTAGATATGCTGGGCGTCGATGCGGCCATCCTTTTCGCCGATATCTTTACACCCGTTGACCCAATGGGCTGTCCAGTGACCTTCGATCCAGGGCCCGTCCTGGGATTTGCGGCCAGAGACGCGGAGGCGGTCTCGCGGCTGCGTCCTTTCGATGCGGCAAAGGATCTGGCCTATGTGGGTGAAATCATCGGCCGAATTCGTGCGCGGCTCCCCGCACATGTGCCATTGATCGGCTTTGCCGGTTCACCTCTGACCCTGGCCACCTACCTCGCCGAAGGTGGCGGGGCACGTGAGTTCACGCAATTTCGTCGATTGCTGCATCACGACCCTGCGACAGCAAAACAACTCATCGACGTTCTCACAGAGGTCACCATCGATTACCTGGCGATGCAGGTGCAGGCCGGCGCCCAGGCCTTGCAGCTGTTTGACACCTGGATCGGCGCCTTATCCTTGCGGGATTTCCAGACCCACGCATTGCCCTGTTTGCGACGCATCTTTGATGCCACCAGACCCTTGGGCGTACCACTGATTTACTATGCTAACAATGCTGCCCACCTGCTACCAAGCCTCGACCAGGTCGGCGCCGATGTCCTGTCCCTCGACTGGCGCACCGACCTTGCCGACGTCGACCGGATTTTGGATGGGCAGTTTCCCCTACAGGGAAACCTCGATCCTTGCGCCTTGTTCGCCCCTCCTGATGAGGTTGAGGCCCAAGCCTTGGGCCTGCTTGAGCGCACGAATGGCATTCGGCACCTCTTCAATCTCGGCCACGGTGTGCAGCCAGACACGCCCTATGCCAGTGTCGAGCGGCTTGTCCAGGTCGTACAAGGTTATGCGACACCCTCTGCCCCCCCATCTGTCGAGGAGCGATCAGGCGGCAGCGATGGCTGATCCTATTGAGAAGGGTGTCACGCGGCGACACACGTTTTTCTGCACCGATCGACAACGCCATTCGTCAGAGACAACCGTCATTGACGTGGTTCCCAAGACGATCACCGTGTTCGGTCGGGAAGTATCAGGCTGGATTGTGACGACGGAGGAACCGGTAATCGACAAAACGATCACCCTTGCAGAGGCACTCGACGACGTCGGCGTGCGTCACGATCCCGAGTAGCGAGGTTCAGTAGCGAGACCTCAATACGGGCTGCATTCGCGCTGTTTTCGGGGGGGCAGATAGTGACTGACGTTGTCGATCCTGGACACGACAGATCAGATTATTCTTCGCTCGCCCAATCCAACTCATTCTTCTCCCAGTTCGCCCAGGGTACAGGTGGTGCCTGAACCTGTTCAGCGGGAGAATAGAACGTCCCAATCAGATCCACCTCTGCATCAAAATCTCCCGCAATATCAGGAAAGTGCTGATCGAGCAATTCCTGCAACTGATCGCGGATTCCTCCGGCATGGTAGGACAACACTCGCTGCGTCTCTCGACGCCCCGCCTCATTGAGATGTCGTGCTAGGGGTGAACTGATCCAGAAATCGAATCTGATGGCCTGGCGCTGTTCATCAATAACCAGATGAACGCGGTACGCCGGATAGGTCAGCTCAAGTCCCAGCAAGCGTAAATGCAGGTCTAGCCACTGGGCCCCAGTGACAGTTCTCGACTGGCTGAGAAGATCTGCACTGATTACGGCCGGCGCGGGGGTCGCCGCGAGGCAGAGCGCACCAATACACAAGACATGCCAGAGTCGCAATAAACGAGGAACCATTGCCGACGCTGGCCTGCTCACGCGGTCTCGACGCCCCGGCTCATGAACTCGACAATGTCACGGAGCGACACGACGCCCACCGGGCGCCCATCGTCATCTACGAGCGGGATATGGCGAAAGCCATGGACAGCCATCAAGTGAAGAGCATGACTGATAGGATCCGAGGGACGCAACGTCGAAGGACGCGGTGTCATCAGACTCTCAACAGGGATCGACTCCGCCTGGTCGATGAGTCCAGCGACGCGATAAAGAACATCTCGCTCACTGAAAATCCCCACCAATTCTTCACCATTACCGGTCACCAGGACACAACCCACGTTGCGCTTCTGAAGCTTTTCGATGACTTCAGACAAGGTTGCCGTCATCTCCACGCATTCCGGGTGGCGGGGACCAAGCCGCAGCAGCGAGGTTTGCAGAGCTGCTGATTCCTGATCCTGGATCGCCTCTACAACCAGTGTTGCGCCACACTCGTCACAGGTGTCAGTGCCCGAGATATTTCCGTGACCACAGGCGGGACACTCGATGCCATCAGTCGGTGCTTGAGTCATAGCCCCCTCCTTCCGCTTACTCGACAACCCACGTATCACTGCTGTGCAGCAACGCATTCAGGTCGGCATCACCGCTGTCGACCGCATCCTTCACCTGATCGACGAGCATGTCCGTATACGCGGGTCTGCTGACGTCGCGAAGTACGCCGAAGGGCAGCGGAAACTCCGGGTGCTGCATGCGGCTGAGCATGTATGCGTATGAGCTGTTGTCTAGTGACTCCTGGTGAACGGCCAATTCGTCGCTGGCGCCATTGGCTACGTCAACAATCTCAGGGATCATGCCATTGATGCGGATGCCCTTGTCGTTGTCACGACCATACACCAATGGCTTGCCCTCTTCTACGTACACGATATTGTCATCACGGACGCTGGAATCTGTCGTGTGATCCCAGGCAGTGGGATTGTAAACCACACAATTCTGGTAAATTTCGACGAAAGCAGTTCCACGATGAGCTGCCGCACGTCGAAGGGTTTCCTGGAGATGTTTGGTATTCGTGTCCTGCGTGCGCGCGACAAAGGTGGCCTCGGCGCCGATGGCGACAGACATGGGATTGAAGGGGTAGTCGATCGAGCCCATGGGTGTCGATTTGGTTCGATGCCCCTGCAAGGACGTGGGAGAATACTGCCCCTTCGTCAGACCATACACGCGATTGTTGAACAGGAGGATCTTCACATCAACATTGCGTCGCATGCAGTGCACGAGATGGTTGCCACCAATGGAGAGGCCATCCCCATCACCGGTCACCACCCACACCGTCAGATCTGGATTGACAGCCTTGATCCCCGTTGCAAGGGTCGGTGCACGGCCGTGAATCGAATGCACACCGTATGTGTCCATGTAGTAGGGAAATCGACTCGAGCACCCGATTCCTGAGACGAACACCGTCTGTTCCCTTGGTACGCCAATTTCGGCAAGGACCTTCTGCATCTGCGCCAGGATTGCGTAGTCACCGCACCCAGGGCACCAACGGACCTCCTGGTCGGAAACGAAATCTTTGCGCGTGAGCGATGCTGGCGGTTCGGCGATCGTGTCGGTCATCTCGGTCCTTTAAGGAAACTCAAGTCAGAATTTCGTTGATCTTGGCGACGATCTCGCGAATCCGGAAGGGCTGTCCCTGGACCTTATTGAGACCGATAACACGCACGGGATAGCGCGCCTGCAGCAACATCGATAACTGCCCCATGTTGAGTTCAGGAACAAGAACCTGGCGATAGCGACTCAAGATCTTACCAAGGTCCTTGGGCAGTGGGTTGAGATGTCGCAGATGACAACTGGCGACAGATCGTCCCTCTGCCTGCGCCTGTTCAACAGCAGCGCGAATTGCACCGTACGTGCCTCCCCATCCAATAACCAGAAGATCTCCCTGGTCTGGGCCAAACACATCAAGAGGCGGCAAGAAGTCTGCAACGCGTGCGACCTTCTCTGCACGCGTCTTAATCATGTGCTCGTTGTCCTGCGGATCATAGGACACATTCCCCGTCACATCCTGCTTACCAAGGCCACCCACGCGGTGCTCCAGACCTGGTGTACCTGGAACCACCCATGGTCTTGCCAGCGTCGCCTCATCACGCATGTAGGGCTGATAACCAACGGGGTCTGTCCGATGCTCGATATCAATCGGCTCGATCAAGTCGAGATCTGGCAGCAGCCAGGGCTCGGAGCTATTGGCCAGATAACCATCCGTCAGCAGAAAAACGGGCGTCATGTGACGAACCGCGATCCGACACGCCTCGATCGCCATCTCAAAACACTCAGCCGCCGTGGCGGCGGCGATGACGGGAATCGGACTCTCACCGTTGCGGCCATACAACACGGAAAGCAGATCAGCCTGTTCAGTCTTTGTTGGTAGACCGGTGCTGGGTCCCCCTCTTTGCACATTGACCACAACGAGGGGCAGTTCCATCACGATGGCCAGATTCATTCCCTCGCTCTTGAGCGACACACCCGGGCCACTCGAAGCAGTCACCGATAGGGCGCCGGCAAAGGATGCGCCAATGACGGAGCCAATGGCAGCAATCTCATCTTCGGCCTGAAAGGTGCGCACATCGAATCGCTTGAGTGCAGCAAGACCTTCAAGAATGGGACTGGCAGGCGTGATTGGATAACTACCATAGAACAGGGTCTTGTTGGCTTTCTGCGCCGCCGTCACCAATCCGAGCACGACCGCTTCATTTCCGGTGATACGGCGATACGTTCCGGGAGGCACGACATCAGTGCGCGACGGAATACTCATGCGTGACTGAAAACCTTCGGTCGTCTCTCCAAAGGCATAACCGGCTTTTAGTGCTCGGGTGTTCGCCTCAACGACCTGGGGTCGCTTGCCAAACTTCTCTTGATAGAAAGCGAGGGTTGTGTCCATGGGCCGGTCGAACAACCAGAATGCCAAGCCGAGGGCGAAGGCATTCTTGCACAGGTCCTTCTGCTGATTGGACAACTCGTCGAGGTCATCCAGCGCCGCCCGAGTCATCGTCGTTAGTGGTACACGATGCAGTTCATAGCCCTGGAGATAAGACTCATCATCGAGGGGATTGGCGTCGTAGCCAGCCTTGCGCAGGTTGTTGCGCGTGAAGGCATCTTCGTTCACGATCACCACCCCACCTGGCTCCAGGTCAGCCAGATTGGCAGCCAGGGCAGCAGGATTCATCGCCACAAGCACGAGCGGCGCATCCCCTGCGGTGTAAATGTCGCTGGCAGCCAGATTGACTTGAAATCCTGATAGTCCAGCCAGTGTCCCGGCGGGAGCACGAATCTCAGCTGGAAAATCTGGGAAGGTCGAGATGTCGTTGCCGAGGACGGCGGATGTATTTGTGAACTGGTCGCCCGTCAACTGCATGCCATCGCCGGAGTCTCCGGAAAACCGGACGACGACTGAATCCATCAATCGCGCCATTTCAGCATTTACGGCGGATGATTCGGAGGCCGGTGGTTCGGCCATCAAGCGCTCTCCTGGATGGATCGGGTGGGTTCGATGGGCTGTATCAAGCCTACGCCCCTTCCCGTGTTCTTGGAATCAGTTCAGGATCAGGGGGTAGATTGTAGATCTCACGCGGGAAGTGATCCGTGAGAAAACGAATCACCGCGTGTTGGGACAGATTTCCGACAATTTCACCGTTCTCGCCCAAAACCGGCACGTTACGGTAGTGCCCATTTGACATCAGAGAAAGAGCTTTGCTCACCGAGTCATCCACAGTAAGAACCTGTGGGTCAGAGGTCATCAGGTCGGCGATGGTGTCTTTGAGAGCACTTTTGGAATCGGCCACCTTCATCAGGACATCTCGCTCTGTAAAGATGCCCACGAGGCCACCGTCCTTCTCGGACTCCACGAGAATGACCGTTGAGCGGGACAGGCGCATTTGTTCCAGACCCTCGGCGACTTGCGTTGACGCAGGAAGCCGGGTAAAACCGGTGAGGTCCAAGTGCGATACTCTGGTCTCAGAGAAGGCTTGAGCGAGGCGCATGGTCAATCGGCGGGTTACGTGGGATTCGATTCAAAAGTGTCGTCCACTCTGCACGAACTTCTACTGGAGAGGATGGCGACGCAAGAGCATCTCGAATATACCTCCGTACCAGAGAGCGTCAAGCAGGGCCTGAGACCTGTTTAGAGACCACGATTCGGCCACCGGCCGCCCCGGTGCCAGGTCCCATGGATACGAGCCAATCGGCATTGTCTGGTGTCACTGCCATGGCGCGCGTGGCCACAACCGTCGCACCACGAGCAACCAGTCTACGCAACGATTCGTGGACTTGTCGGGCTCCTGCTTGGTCTTCGCCAGCACCGGCCCGCTCAACGAGAAAAAGATCCCGGTGATCTGCCCTCCCCGCATGCGCCGCCAGAAGAGCTCGCAGGATCAACAGCCTATCCAGCCGATGCACTGGTGTGCCAAGCTGGTATGACGCGAGACCATCCACCTGGGCCGCCCGCAGGATCGCCTGCGGCCGCTGTTCGCGGTGCAGAAAGCGAGCCGCCTCGTCGACGGTCATTTCCATCAGATCACCAATTGAGGCACCACGGACGGTGGCGACGAACACCTCCTCACGAAAGCGCCGCCCCTCGCAGTCTGGACAGATAACAACAAGATCCTCCACATACTCCAGACGGTGGACGATCTCGCCTACCCCCTCACACCGAGCACAGCGTCCCCCGGGTCTCTCCAGTTCAAACGACTCGGATCGCAATTGGTGCTCCTGTGCCGACGAGGTGGCTGCAAATAGCCGTGCCAGGTCACGACCCAGGGTCAGCAACTGCATGAGCGTTCCCTGGCTGGCACGTAGGACCTCATCAGACATGTGCAGACAGCGTCGAATGCCCGTTGCATCTATGGCGAAGTCACTGCGGCAATCTGCAGATCCGGTCAGGCCAAGGGTCAGCTGCCGTAGGAGCGCCGATTTTCCACTGCCACTGGAACCATCCACACAGATCAGGCAGCCCAGTGGTAAATCAAGTCGCAAGTCCGGGTCGAGAGGGGTGCTGTCTGCCACAGGAGATCGGGGCCGGATGACGAGCATCCCGTCACGCTCGACTCGCTGAACCTTCGCCGACGGCTGTTGCTCTTGTGATTCAACCTTCTGCAAGTCAACCACTACCTGCGCCCTGGCAGCGACAGCGGAATCTGCATCGACGAATACCACCGTCCCCCCCTGCGTGACAAGTCGTCCCAAGCCGTCCATCACAACAGACAGCGTTGCCGCAGGCAGGCCAGACAGAGGCGGGACCACAACATGCAGCAAGCCACTGAGTCTCTGCGAGATCGCCGCCGCAACGCTGAGCAGAAGTCGTTCGCCGAAGGCCAAGTGCGACCACTGTCGCCATAGGGGTAATTTGCCGAGTCCCAACTCGATGGCTGGGGCCAGCAGCGACCTCGCCCTGACAATGAGGGAGGTATGGTCGCTAGTCGAACAGTGAATTGGTAGAGGATCTTCAAGTAGATTGCTCAGCCATGCATCGAAGTCGCCGATCTGACTCGTCTTCAGATCGGCCAGGGCTCGGCCCGCGAGAGTCGAACCGGCGATCTGGTTGCTAGCGCTCGCCTCGTCTTCATCCAGCCAGTGGCCCCATACCAGCTGTTGAGCAGATAGGCCGCAAGCACGACAACTGAACTGGCGATTGAGCCAGCGCACATCCTGCTCATTGTTCTCGATCTTCAAGAAGACTCGCCCATGCGCCATCGCTCGGGCGTTGCGGATCGCCTCACCCAACCGCGCCGGCGTAGCCGTCGCCGGAACGAGGCGATCGATGACAATATGTATCGTCAGTTGATCAAGAGTGCTTCGGCGCCCCTTCGCATCATCAGAATCGATCCGCTGAACTTCATCCGCAATCAGGACGCGTGGGAATCCTGCACGAACCAATTCATCGTATACAGTCGCCGTCGGCGGTTCGGACAGCTCAAGTGGTGCGATCACAAGGCACCGATCTGTGATGGCTTCATGAGTCTGTACAACCTCCACGGCACGATCATCATCAAGATGTTGACACTCCCCGCCACAGTGGCGGCAGGTCGTTTGTACGAGTGTCTGCAGAATGCGCGCCAGGTCGGACCGCAGATGAAGGACATCCACCACTCTTCCGTGCAGTAGATTGCCAGGCAACGATTGTGCCGGCGGCAAACCAGAAGCATCCTCCATCTCAACTGGATGTCCAAGTCCACCAAAACGCTCACGATCCTGCGGCGAGAGCGCACGCAGAAATCGGCGCCGACTCTCTCCAAGCAGGACATCATGGGCCAACGCCTGCGCGCCAGAGCCCGCACCGCCACGAAAACAAATCAACTGTCCAAGAGGAATCTCGAGATTCTCGATGCCATAGCGTGCCGCATCCAGGCCCCTTATTCTCAGGATAGCGGAGTTCATGCGAAACCGCTCGAGCTCATAGGGCATCCAACATGGCCAGACCCCGTATCATGCCGGTAACATATCTCATGCTTCGAATCAAGCTGTGCGTACTGACTCTCGTCACCCTCAGCTCCCCCGCAGTCAGTGTCGACGGTGAGGCTGTGCCCTTTTCCCACAATCTGCTTCACCAGACTCTCCAGGCACATGTCGACACGAAGGGGCTCGTTGACTACGAGGGTCTGCAACATGACCCGGCGGCCTTGGACGCCTACGTGGACAGCCTGGCGCTCGTCAGCCCGACATCCGCCGCTCAGCGATTCAGACGCCGCGCCGACCAGCTGGCTTATTGGATCAATGCATACAATGCACTGGTCCTGCATAGTGTGGTCTCTGCCTACCCGATTGCCAGCGTCGCAGATCTGGGTGGTCTCGATGGATTTTTTGACAAGCGCCTGCACATACTGGGAGGCGACTCTGTGAGTCTGAATCATATTGAGAATAAGATTATCCGACCACAATTTCGTGACCCGCGGATTCATTTTGCCGTCAATTGTGGCGCCGCCAGCTGCCCGGCTCTAGATCGGCGCGCCTACGACGGTGGAGATCTCGAGGAACATCTCGAGCGACAGACTCACCGATTCGCCTCTGACCCGGCGCATCTGAGCTGGCAAGATGGAGCGCTGTATATGTCGAGATTATTGGAATGGTATCGGCAGGACTTTGCCGATACCGACACGAGCGACGCAGCACTCATCGGCTTTCTGCAACCATACACGCCACCGAAGCTCGCTGCATCTATACACGAGCATGTGACACCGATCCGTTTTCTGGACTACGACTGGAAGCTGAATGTTCAACCTCGCAGAAAAGGTGCAGCGGAGTAGCTCTAGTCTGTGAAAAACGGGTTGTTCGCGAGCTCTTCGGCGACGGTCGTTGCCGGTCCGTGCCCTGGATACAGTGTCGTACCCTCTGGAAGCGACAACAGTTCACTTTGAACCGCGGCGAGTTGGCGCTTGTAGTCAGAACGATTTCGCGTGCCCCCCACAGATCCAGCGAACAATGCATCGCCGACAAAAGCGGCCTCTGCATGAATCAGCGAGACACCTGCAGGCGTGTGCCCCGGCGTTGCAGCAACCCGCAAACTCTGCCGACCCATCTCAATAAGTTCACCCGGAACCAGGTAACCATCCACGTGTTGCCGCAAATCACCAAGTAGCTCCATCTCTGCCTCGCTGGCCAGCACATCCGCCTGTGTTGCCTGGCGAATCTCAGCGAGGGCACCGACATGATCAAAATGACCGTGCGTGAGCAGGATGAAGGCAATGTCCAACTGAGCCCCTTCGGCCGCCTGCAGGATCCGATCCGCCTGGAAGCCAGGATCGACGATGGCACCCACCTTCGTTCGCGGGCACCCGACGACATAGCCATTCATCAGAAAATCGGTCCCCAGTACACGCATCTCCACGACGAGATCGATCGGTTCACGACCTCCGGGCTCGTCCGGCAAGAACTCAACAGCTGCCGCTCTGTGGAGTTTTTCGGGCGCCAGACCGAGCGTGTGAGCCAGAGCCAACACCTGCTCAGGACTCGGAACGAGATCATACGCCTCTAGCCGTTCGATGTCTGCCGCACTCAGGCCGCTGGCACTGCCTACGTCTGCCGTCGTGCGCTCTTGACCGCGACGTGCCTTGCCAACGACATCGCCAAACTCATCCTCCAATGCATCGTACATCTTGGGCCTTTCCAGGCGATTCGAAAGTCAGGAGGTCGTCAGACTCTGAATGAAGGCATTAAATGCCCCACGCTGTGTTGCGATCAACGCTTCAGGACCCGTGAACTTGAAATAGTAGAATGTGCCATTCACAGGGACGATTGCGCCGAGCATCCGGTAATTCTGCTGCGCATCACCACCCCCCATACCGCCACCGAACGTGCCGGGAATATCAACCATGGTGATATCGATTCCGCCCTCTGAACGGGTCTCCCATCGCTGCGTCAGTTCCTGAGTTGAACCACCATCCGGCTGTGTAAATTGCCCAACCCAACGGGAGACATTGTCGTCGATGGTTCCCCACTGGCCACTGAACACGGCCAATTCAGCTGCCGTATACGCATCTCGTACAGCGAATTGCGCCAGACGCATCGTGCTGCTTGGTGCTTCTGATTCCCAGTCCACCGGCACGGTTGCTAGCAGATCTTCGCCAATACGAGCCATGCCCTCGGGGTTCGTGACCACCGCCGCACCCGATGCGCCTGCGTGCGGCGACGCCGCCGTTGCGGATTCCGCCGCAGCGGGTAATGGAATCAAACCACGTTCGGCGAGGGCTGCATCAGCCTCTTTCTCGCTATAGTGTTGGCCGCACCCGGCAGCGAGGACAAAGATCACTCCCATACCTGTCAGGATCGACATGAGACGGATGATTCGAGACATGAAACGGACTCAGCGGTTAGAGTTCTTGGATGAGGTGAAACTACGCACCTGATCGGGGGCGACAAGGTCTGTGATCAGCCATCGCCTCCCGGCTTCCAGAGAATGTCCCCTTCCGCCCTATTCTCAATGCGAGCAAAAACAAAGAGCAGATCAGATAGTCGGTTGAGGTAGAGCAGGACCGGCTCCGACACCTGTCCACCAGACTCGCGCAGGAAGATCACACGCCGTTCGGCGCGACGACAAACAGTTCGTGCCTGATGGAAGAGGGCGGCGCGCGGTGAACCTCCCGGCAGAATGAAGCTGCGCAAGGGTGGCAGCGGATCATTCCAGGTGTCGATCCACGTTTCTACAATCCCTGTCCTGGCCGTATCGAGACGAAGCGACTCCCCCGCCTGCTCACCGGCAGCTTCTGGTTTGCAGAGGTCGGCTCCCACATCAAACAGATCATTCTGAATCTGGCGGCAGATCTGTTCAACGCGCTCGTCACCATCCACACTCAGAGCAACCCCAACAGTGGCGTTGAGTTCATCGACAGCACCGACGGCTTCGACGCGAGGATCGGTCTTGCCTACCTGCGTACCATCACCCAGGTGCGTACGGCCGCCGTCTCCGCTCTTCGTATACAGCTTGGTCAGATTTACCACGGTCATCAAATCCTTAGAGTGCCAACTCGCGACGACGACTCAGCAGGTAGAGAAAAAAGGGACAACCGAGCAGGGCGGTGACGATGCCAACAGGTATTTCCGCCGGCGCCAACAGGGTCCTGGCCAGCATGTCTGCACTGACCATCAGGATCGCCCCACCGAGAAGTGACGCCGGGAACAAGACGCGATGATCGGGGCCAACGAGCAGACGCATCATGTGAGGAACGACCAAACCGACGAAACCGATGATGCCGCTGACTGAGACGGCAGCGGCTGTCAGTAAGGCAGTCAATACGAGGAAGATCCGCTTAAGGCGCTCCACGTCGACCCCCAGATACTGTGCGTTCTCTTCCCCTTGCAGCAACACATTCAGATCTCGTGCGTAGACCTGCAGCACCAGCGCTGTGACCAACAGGGAGGGCCACACCATGTGAACATGCTCCCAGCGCCCTGCAGAAAAACTTCCGAGAATCCAATACAGAACTGAATGCAGCGTGTCATCACCTGAAAGCATGATGAAGGAGGTTGCCGCAGCAGCCATCGAACCAACGGCGACACCCGTAAGCAGAAGGAGTGTCGCCGGAACACGGCCAGCACGTAGAGACACGGTATAGACGATCAGCGTCACCGTCAGAGCACCGACAAAGGCGAACAAAGACGTCGCATGGAGGCCGACAAACCAGAAGGAAACGGACATCGTCAGCGCCAACGTCGCGCCCAAGGCCGCACCGGAGGAGATCCCGATGATATAGGGATCGGCCATCGGATTCTGGAAGAAGCCCTGCATGACCGCACCACTCAGGGCCAGACTCGCCCCCACGAGGACCGCCAGCAGGATCCGAGGAGGACGCAGGTTGCGGACAATCGCCAGGGCCGCCCGACGATCCAACACCTGACCATCGGTGGAGGCGACCGTCTGCAATTCACCTTCGCCGTGAATCAGCAAATCCACGACTTCTCCGGCTGGAATCGGCACGGGACCCGTGCCCAGGGATACAACACCGAGCAGGAGCAGAATCGCTAGCAGCGAGGGTAACCACACCGCCGCACGTCGACGCACATTCATCTGGTCATCTGCACAGTGATGAGGATGCTTCGTGACGATTCTCGATCACAATTCTCCGGTCACGATCACTGCGATGGCGCGGGATGCAACTGGTTGGCAAGAAGCTCAACGGCATCGACCAGACGCGGTCCCGCCCGCGTCAACAGATCGCCATCGATGTGGACGATCCTGCCATCATCGATGGCAGGGATGTCCTTCCAACCGTCAAGGTGCCGCAGCCGCTGGACCTCCCCAGCCGGTTGCATTCCACCGCCGAGACTCGTCAACAGAACCTGCGGCGCCCAACCGACGATGGTCTCAAGACTGACCTGCGGCCAGGTTCCCTCGGCTTGCCGGGCGACATTCACTCCTCCTGCACGATCGATGACATCATCAATCAGTGAGCCAGGCCCCGCCGTATACACCGGTTCGGCAACATATCCCCACAGAACACGAGGGCGAGGCAGGCCTTGTACCCGGGCATCGATGACTTTGAGTCTACCCTCAAGAGCTGCAGCGACCGAATCACTGTGCGCGGTTGTAGCGGTTAGCTCCCCGATGCGACGAATCGCGTCGACCATCGAAGCAAGGCTCTGCACATTCAGCGCAAAAATGGGGACCCCCATCTGCTCGAGGGCCCGGAGACCGTCCAGGTCATTGCCTCGGGCAGCAATGATGAGATCAGGGCCCACGGCAGTGATCCGTTCGATATTCAAGTCAGAATAGCCGGCGACCTGTTGTATTTCGCGTGCAGCAGCTGGAAAATTACACCACTCAGTCACGCCGACAACACGATCTCCTGCACCTACCGCGAAAAGGATTTCCGTATTCGAAGGTGCCAGTGAGACGATCCGCAGAGGGGTCTGCGCCAGAACGACTTGTTTGCCAAGATCATCCTTGACACGGATGTCTGCAGCCCGGGCCCAGGGCACCGACAAAGTAAGACACACAACAACCAACCACATCTGTCGCACCTTCATACCTGGCTCCTGTGCGTCACTGTCGACTCGACCGTGTGACGACGCGATTTTGGGATAATTCTTGCACGACCACCGATCTGCTCGATCCAGACATCGACACCATACGCTTGTCTTACCAGGTCTTCGGTCAGCACCTGCGCCGCACTGCCGACAGCCAACGGCCGACCTGCTTCCATGAGTACCAACTGTTCACCAAACTCAGCAGCCGCATTCAAATCATGGGTCACACACACAATCGTAAGCCCCGTCTCTTCATGCAGTTCGCTCAGCAGGTCGAGGATCTCTACCTGGTGATTGATGTCGAGATGATTGGTAGGCTCATCCAGTAGCAGCAATTGTGGTTGCTGTGCAAGTGCGCGCGCGATGATCACGCGCTGCCGCTCACCTCCAGACAATTCACGGATGCTGCGGGACGCAAGGTCAGTTGTGGAAGTCAGCTCCAGGGCCTGCGTGACGGCAAGACGATCTTCGTCCCCCATGCCTTGAAAGCGCTTCAGATGCGGATGACGTCCCATAGCCACAGTCTCTTCGACCGAGAATTCGAAGTCGCTGACGGCAGCCTGAGGTACGACAGCGACGCGACGAGCCAGGTCTCGGCGACTGCATTCGTTGAGATCTTGTCCGGCGAGGGTCACTGTACCCGACCACGGAGCCATCACACCTGCTGCTACGCGTAGAATTGTGCTCTTGCCTGAACCGTTGGGGCCGATCAGGGCAGCAAAGGCCCCTGCCACCACAGACAACGAGACCTGCTGCAGGACAGGAGTCCCCGGTCGATATCCAACGGTGACACGATCAAGCTGCAGTAGCGACACGCGGACTCTTTCTATACGGGGTGCCGGCACAAAAAAACGCCGGTCCTTGGCCCCCGAGGGTTCCGTAGGATCGGCGTCTGCTCGCTTTATGAGCGTCGACGGATTCTGCGTACCGGGTAGGCCTCTCCCACGGAGGCACTCACAACCCAACGGTTTCAGGCAGGTCTCCTGGCTTCCGGTTCGCAGCAATCCACACAAGGCAAAGTGGATGTCTCAAACCGGTCACAGTGGCGGGGCCGCGGCGGCTTTGAACCGCCTTCCCTATTCTTCCCGCATCGCGTCAGCGATGCCGGACACCGTGAAACCGTACGTCTGTGTAGTCATCGTCACGACACCGAGTCGTCTCGCCACGATATAGGGTCAAGTGTAGACTGTGTGTTCTCTCATCGTCAAGGACTCCTGCTGAAAACTCAGGAACGCGTCGACCGTGCCGTGCCGACGGCACGCATCACGAGCAAGGCGATCACGCCAACGGCGGCAATGCCGATCACCACCTTCAGCCACAGGGGATTCCACGAGGCATAGCTATCCTGCGTCTGCAGCCGCCCAATAAAGATCCCGTAGCGATCGCTCGGTGCCGAACGCTGTGCCTCAGACAAATAACTACGCGCTTCGTCGACTCGATCCTGCCGCAGCAAGAGATTGATCAGGTTGTAGTGAGCTTCGACCAGTGCCGGATCGAGAGCAATGGCTCCGCGGATCCAGCGCTCCGCCTCGCTTAGTTCGCCCGCCTGGAAGTAACAGCTCCCGAGGTTGCTGCAAAGCCCCGCTTCTTCGGAGGCAGAGATATCCTCGCGACTGCGAGCGAGTCGAATCGCTTCACTGAAGTGTTGTTTTGCCCGCTTGTATTTGCGCCGCTCGTAGTAGATTTGCCCGGCATTTGCATGAGCTTCATAGAACTGCGGTTGGAGTCGCAGCGCCTGCGCATAGTATCGCAGGGCCAGATCGGGATCGACTTTCTTACCATCCATTCCGATTTGGAAGGCGTAGCCCTGCTGAAACGCCTGCTGCGCCTCATCAAGCTGCTGCGCCGTGCCAGTTGTCGGAAGATTCAATAGAGACAGCAAGCAAAAGCCGACAAGGCATCGGTATCTTTCAGCCACGGGTCATCTTCTTTCCAAAGACGGCCACGAACATGGCCATCATGAAGGCCCCCATGAAGGCATGGCCCGCCGCAAGGTTTCTCGTTAGCAGTGTCGGAGGCGTCATCTCACCGTAGCCTAGTGTCGTAAAGGTGACCACACTGTAGTAGACGCAATGAAAATACGACAGCACATTGTTCATCACACTCGCGCCAAGATCGATTCCGATCCTTCCATCCTCCCTGTTGAGTCCCACGTCAGGGCCATTGATCCCGACGAGCCAGAAAATGACAGCGACGATCAAATTGATCAGCGTTGCTGACACGATGACACGGGGAGGACTCTCACCATAAGCGCAGAATGTATCTACCAACTTCGACCAAAGACGGTCCAACGACCACATGGGCAGGAGCATGCGACGCATCGTCATCTCCCGTCGAAAAAACACCCCTGCCTGTTCAAACCGTCCCGCCCCATCGTAGGCCTGGCGCAGGGTTCGATACACCTCCTCAGCTTCCTCAAACTTCTCCAGGGCATCCTTTTTGCGGCCAGCGCTCAGGGACTCTCGAGCAGCCTGTTCGTTGACGCTGGCATCCCCCCACTGCACCCGCTCAAGTCGTGTACCATCCAGTGTGGCACCGAGCAGATCCACGCCCTGCAGTTTTGCTTCGTTCATATTCGCGCCAGCGAGATTCGCCTTCAGCATGTCCGCGCCCTGCAAGTCGACATTGAATAGATGCGCGCCGGCAAGATTGGCACGAAATAGATTGGCTCCACGCAGCACGCGTCCACGCTGTGAAGCCAACTTCACGCCCTGTAGAGATGCATAACGCAGAACAAATCCCTCCATTGATTCATCCGTTCCTGCCCACTGCTCAAGTCGTGCTCGAATGTCATCGCCTTCCTTGTCAGCATCCGCATCATGCCAAAAACACACAGAGCCCCCGGCTTCGATTTCTCCAGAGCAGCGCGATCCGTCATGGCGGACAAAAGTGCAGGACTGATCTGAAGAATTGCTGGAACCTGCTGGGGTCGAGCTGGAATCTTGACTCACGTGACGTCTCCCAAGGCACACACGACGATTGCCATTCAGGTTGTTGCGATGAACAATACGAGACTGCATGTGAATAGAACACCCGCCACCCCCCACCATACGGCCAATGGCCCCGATCCCGTCGGTCGACGCGGCGCACGATCTTTCGTCACCAACGCTGGTCCTCCGCACAGGCGCGGTCGCTGACGGGCGAGAGACGCATCACGACGCTTCAAAAAGCTACCGAGGTCGTTGTAAATGTGACGCAGGTGTTCAGGTTCTGTTTCGTCGTAGTCCGCCAGATGCGATAGAGGCAGCCACTGCACTGATCGCAAGCCGGGACAGATGGGGAATTCAACCTCTGCCTTGATCCGATCATGCTCAAAACCGATGACCCGCACGTAACAGGCGGTACGAAAACTCTGATAGTCCACCAGACAGCAGCGATAGCCCCTGCCACCTAGTTCGCGCACACCCTGGGCGATCACATCGACCAGCTCGCTGCGACGCTGCCGACGTGCCTCGACGAGTTGTTGCCGAAGTCGGCGAATCGCCCCATGCTGCCCATTCGCGTTCACGGATCGCTCACCTCAGCCTCGGCCGTGGTGAGCGTGTCTGCGTCGTTGGCAGAACCTGTGAGCACGTCGAATTCATCACGGAGCACCTGCCCCTCACCCGTTCCGCTGAATACCCGCAGAGGCCGAGCGCTCAGTGCTCGAATGGACTCTGACGTCTCATGCAGATTACTCAGGGTTGAGTCGATTTGCCCCTGCTTGCTGGCGGTCAGCGTATCGATTCTACCCAACACGTGATCCAGATGCTCTGCGACCTGCAGCAGGGCACGTAGTGTCTTCCTTATATCATCGTCGGACTCAGCCAGCAGTGTGTCTGACCTGGAAAGCAGGAGCGTGACGTGGGCCAAGCTCTGATCGAGACCATCCAACGAATGCTGCAAAGTCGGCTGCAATTGCGTCACCAGCGTATGGCTCGCACGCAGTAGTGTATCAGCACTACCGGAGACGAGGGTCATCTGATCGACCAGTCGCGACACATCGTCATTCAGTCTGGCCATCTTGTCGCCGAACTGTGCATCACGCAAGGCAGCCCCGGCGCCCCCCAACTTGGTCGCAGCTTCCGTAAGACTGGTGATCAGCGTCTTCATGCTCGCGTCTGATCGTCCAGTCAGATGACTACCAGGTGCCAGCGCACCCGTTGTGGGCTCCGCCGGGGCCAGCAGTTCGACGTAGGCCTCCCCCACGAGACCGGAACCGCGGATCTCGGCGATCGTTCCCTGCGGCACCGGAACCCCCTTCTCCACGCCGATCTCAACGAGGAAATATGGTTCTCCCGGGTCAGGATCCGGGGCAAACTGAATGCCGTCGACACGGCCAACCGTAAAACCACGCAGCTTGACCTTCGTCGCTTCGGAGATATTTCCCATCGTGTCGAATTCAGCGATGAGCGCATAACGTTCCGGACCACTGCGCAATTCAATCAGCAACCAACCAAAGCCACCGCACACAATCAGCACGAAAAGGCCCACCAGAACCTGTCCAAGGGAGCTTTCGTGGAGTCGCCTGGTGCCGCCATCAGCCATTCGGGGTCACCTCAGGTGTGTGCGTTCCAAGAAACCGAGCCAGCCTTGAGTCAGCACTACTCTCAACGGCAAGCCGATCGCCCAGATCAATCAACTGCCCTTCATCCAACAACACAAAACGGTCACCATACTCGACGTACCCCAGCAGATCGGCGGTTGTGACGACGCGGGTCAACTCACCTGTTGCCGCGTCAGGCAAGACATCGTCGAATTCGGGTGGCATACCATATACATGCTGACACAATCTCTTTGCCAGAACGGGTGGCAATCCCGTTGCAATGTCATCGAGTAACAACAGAAAGGGCTCTACCATGAAAGCCCGAGCAAGAGAAACATACACTCGCTGTTCCGCATTCAGCGCCACGGGGCGCAATCCAGGGACGCCCAGGTGATTGAGACCGAAGGTGTCCAGCAACTGGCTGCACCGCCTATCCGCCAACTGGCCATCGGGCAGGTTGTCGCGAAAGTGGTATTGGATGGGCAACGTCACATTGCGACGAATGTCCATATTCTCGATGAGCCCGCCGCCGCGCATCACGAAACCCACGCGCCGTCGCAAGCGCTGCAAGTCTGCCCCATTCAGCTCAAACACATCCTGACCATCCAACATCACCTCGCCATGGCGGACAACCTGCAATTCATCCATCCCTGGAAGGCCCAACAGCAGGCGCAAAACGAAAGACTTGCCGCTCGCAGGCAGACCGGCCACCACGACCGATTCACCTTTGCTGACACTTAGATGCGCGCCATCTAGGAATCGTCGACCATCGACTTCAAGGGTCACATCGCGGAATCGTAGAAGAGGCTCGTTCGTAACCACCATCAGATCCAGTAGAAAAGCGCCGAGATGACAGCGCTTGAGACAAAGACGAAGAACATGGCTTGTATCACGCCAGACCGTGCAACCATAGGAACCTCAAAAGGGGCGCGTGTGGCACGCAGGCCGTGATAGCAGGAAAACAAGCTGATCACGAGGCCAAAGAGGATACCCTTGCTGAGACTGATGTACAGGTCGAGGGGTTCAAGAGTTTCAACGATCGTCTGCAGATACATCGAGAAGGGCATTGTCAGACGAATGCTGGCGACGAGAAAGCCGCCAATAAGAGCCACCACATCGAAAACGACGACCATACAGAAAACCGCGATCATGGAACCCAGAACTCGTGGTGCGATCAGATAGTGAAAGACATCGATCCCCATCGCCTCCAGCGCCTCGACTTGGCCAGTAATGCGATTGGTCGCCATCTCGGCCGCCATGGCTGTGCCGGAGCGTGTGATGACAACCATGGCAGTGACAATCGGCCCCAATTCTCGCACGATGACGATCACCAGGATTTTGCCCACCAGACCCGTCGCCCCCACATCCTGCAATTGCGGCAAGGCTTGCACGATGACCGTTGACCCAAGCAGCAACGACAACAGAGCGAGAAAGGGCAGTGCCTCCAGGCCGGTGAAATAGACCTGCTGCATCGTCACCCGGGCAGCGGCACGGAATCCCTGGCGGCCGAGGAACCGGCTCAGAGCCGTAAGCGACCCCAACGAGAAGCGAAGCAGCCGCCACGAGTCGGCAACAAAGGCCTCAGCGTATTGCCCAAGCGCCTGCAGTGGAATCAGCAAGGCTCCCATTTGTGCCTCTTGGCTTCGCTATGCGGGGAAACTACGGTCGCAGAGAAGCGGATCGCTTCTTAGAAGCGGATGACGACACCGACACTCAGCTCGCTGTGTTGCACGGTCTTCTCCTTAACGGATGCAGGCAACTCAATCCCCGTCTCGGCCTCGATCTGCCCTTGAACCAGACTCTGCACGGACAACACCTGGTATTGACGCACGTCAAAACGTGCATCCATCCGGTCACTCAGGGCGTAGCGAACACCAGCGCCGTAGGAGAAGGCGGAGTTTGTCTGCAAATCTGCGATCGCTTCCAGGGCTTCAGCGGCTGCAGCGTCTGAATCGGAGGGAACGTCGGCAGATGTTGTCGTAATTGCGCCGAATCCCACGCCGACAAAGGGCATCACCTGTCCCACGGGGATATTCACGAGAATTCGCCCCTCGTAGAAAATGGCCGTCACCGATTCTCCCGCCGATGTGCGTTCGGGGCGAGCAATCATCAGGGATGTTTCACCACCAAAGATGCCACTCGACTTCCCCCATCGGAGTCCGACACCGAGGCTGTTATCCAAATCCGCCTCTTCATCAAAGCTGACAGAACCGATGAAGGTGCTAACATCTGCCTGAGCGGCTTGAGGAAGGGTCAGAGCAATGGCGGCAAAGAGAATAGCCAGCCAGCCGCGCGAGTCGATCAATCGCATATCGGAATAACTCCTTGTAGACGCTGTAGTTGGGTCTGATTGCATAGATGCTGAAACATAACCCCGGAGCCCCAAGATCCGCAACCATTCTCGGCTCAGGCGAAGCCCTCTCAGATGTGATGAATCGCGGGCACATGCAGAGGCAGGGGCAGGATCGCTGACCACGGACCGATCACTGTCCTCGGCAGCAGGTCGACAAGGCCTGTGGTGAGCAGCGGTCGTGCGCCAAATAGCAGCTGCACTGCCTGTAGACTCGTCATCTTGCAGATACGTGACTTGCCACTGCCACCACTGAGCGTTGCAGTCTGTCCCAGATCACTCAACTGAATCTGCAGATCAGGCGCCCGCGTCCCGGTCAGACGACACAGGCGTGTGATCTCTGGGGCCAGTTGCTTGACCAAGCGCGGCAGATCGAGGATGCGAATCATGCCATCATCCTCCGTGACCCAAGAAGCAGAGACGGGCTCAAAAATCGCGGCGTCCTCGGGATCTGGCCCCCCCAGCGCCCACAACTGCTCACGGCGAAATTGCGCCATCAAACACCTGAGCCCAGAGACGATAAGCTCCCGGTCTCCGAAAACCGCATCGACACGTTCATAGGGTCGATTCTGACGATTCGGGCCACCGAGGCAGATACAGGCGAAGCGATCTGCGTCTTCCACAATCCAGGTCTCGCGCCCTACACGATCCAAGAGCGGCGCCACATCTGCGGCAGAATGGGCAACGCCGTAGGCTTTCTCTGAGCTGAGACGGTGTATCTTGCGTCGAATCGACGCAAGATCCGGATCAAAGCGAGTTAGCCTTAGCTGGCGTTCTGTCTTGCTTGGCTCCCCCAGCATGCGACGGGTCAACAGATAGCGTCGCCGTACTCCGCCATTCTCCCAACCAAACCAGCCGTAGCGCTGACGATCGCCGCCCAAGATACTGATCGCGTGTCCCGCCGTCTGCATACGCCTCAGTGCAGCCACGAGGAGCAGACTCATGATACCTTCGCCACGCCGCTGCGGATCCGCGCCGACGATGCCAATTCCCGCCGCCGAAACAGTGGACTCACCAAGGCGCAGCTCCATGGGATGGATCCCCAGGCACCCTACCAACTGCCCATCTGCCTCTCCATCTCGCAGCAACAGCAACCGACGCGCAAAGGAGGCAGTCTGGCGATAGGCATGCGGATACTGGCTCTGTACGATTCGCCGGCCGCGCTGGCCGGGTCGAAAGACGCGATCGGTAAAGGCCATCGCTTCGGCAAACTCGTCGAGGCGCGCCGGGCGCGGAGCGGAAAACTCTACCATCGAAAATCAACTCACCGGGAATCCTGTGCGTCAGACTTCTCGCACAGGGATCTGGACACTGGACGACCGATCTGCCTCGTGAAAAAGCCTGGCACAACTATTGTGAAAAAAGGGATAGGCGAAGGTTGTGTTGTAGTTGCTGACAACCAGCCGCAAGCGATGCCCGACGGCCAGGCGGTAATAAATGGCTGCGCCATCAAACTCAAATTGCGTATGTGTGCCCGCTGCAGCGACGTGTGTCCCCTGATGTCCACGACTGATCAGGCGTCCATGGTCGTTTTCCTCATCATCTGGCGCGACGTCATATAGTTCACAATGAATCTGCACAGCGGGTCGATTGGGTAGCAGATGCAGGTTGAATCGAGGCGCACCGGCCACGATCATGTCGTGCGTCAGCGGCTCTGAATCGAAGATACACTCCTGCCGCATCAATGCCGCCGCCACACCTGACATGTCATCGTGCAGGGCCGCACTTAGATCGTACGTCGTGTCGATGGGTGTATTGGCGATGTTGGAAGGCGCCGCCGTCGACGTAGGTGAAGCGCCGCAGAGATGCCCATTTTCCAGGGGTGCCGACCGCTGCAGGAACCAGGTGTGCACCGTTGTATCGGCATCAGCAGATGCAAGCTCGACATGGTCCCAACCGGGACGAACAGCGCAGGTGACAGGTGCTTCGTCCATAATGCCATTCTCTTCACCCTTCAACCAATGGTCGAGCCAACGATCCACCAGAGATTCACGCAGTGCCTGCGCCGCAGGATCATCCTGGCCATCGTGCCCACCGCCTCCCAGATAGAGTTTCTTCGGCACGCACAGTTTGTCATACATGCTGAGGGCCTGATTGGGCGGCATGCCCACATCGTGCCAGCCATGCAGAATGAAAACGGGACAACGGATGCGCTCGACGAAGAGTTCCGGCGAGCGATCTGAAAGCCACGCCCGCAGCAAATCCCACTCGCCAGACAAGGCCCATGTACGGGCCAGATCCTGAAATCCCGCACTCAGAATTTGACGCCGCATAGTACGGGCAAAGAACCAGCGATTGAGACAGCCATTCATCACGCCAAACTCAGCGTAGTCGGTAAAGATGTTTTCTGGCACGATCGTCGCCACACGCGGATGATGGGCGGCGGCCATGTAGCTGTGCCACCCGCCTTGTGACGACCCTGCGACGGCGAGACGTTCCGCGTGTGCCGGCAACTGCTCGAAGATCCAATCGATGACGTCCTGCAGGTCGAACAACTCTCTCGGGCCCATGTGAAAACACAGCCCCTCTGAGGCGCCCTGGCCACGAACGGAATAGGCTACACTCATGTAGCCGCGCGCAGCCAGTCGTCTGGCACGTGGCAGGCAACTGGCCTTGCAGGCTGTGTCTCCGTGGCCGTGGACCAGCAGCACCGTGGGCCATCCTCCCTCGGGCACTTCGCCCGCTGGCGTACACACAGTCGTATCGAGACGAACACCATCGTTCATTACAACCCAGGTGCTTCGTTCGTCGATGGCCACGCGCTTCTACACCTGGTCAGAAAAGGGGTAGTCGGCGCATACATCCTCTGCGTCCAGCGCCTGCAGAAGGATGGAAATTTCCTCGCAGTCGGCGGCATCTAAGGTGGGTCCCGGTGCCCGCACCGTCATAGATGACATCGCACCTCGCAGCTGCAGGATGTAGCGGAAGAACGCATGATTCTCCAGGTTGATCAGAGGCAGCAAACGACGATGGAGGGCGCGTGCGGCATTCTCATCGCCATCCCACCACAGGTCGTAGAAACGCGCCAGGATATCGCCAAATTCGCAGGCCGGCATACAGCCATCGGCGCCACGCCGCATCTCGTCCGGCAGGAATCGACCACCGGCGCCGCCGAAGATCGTCTTTACCTTGTCTCCCACCAGATCTCTGACTTCAGCAATATGCCGGGGACCGGGTTGGCGCTCCTCCTTGATGTAATCGATATGAGGTACGGTCTCGACAAGCGTCGCAATCTGCTCACCCGTGAGTGGAGCATACCCCCCTGCATTCTGTAACATTATCGGACCATCGAAGGCATCTCCGAGACGGTGATACATATCGATGGCGACATCCTGATTTGTTTGCGTCGGTGCCATGGCGATCACGGAGTCGGCACCTGCGCGGCCCGCGGCACGGGCGAATTCAACAACCTGCGGCACCGACACACCTGAGCAACCGAAGACAACGGGCACACGACCGGCCACGACATCCAGCACTTCATCGAGAGCGGCGATACGCTCACCCTCTCCCAGGAAATAGAATTCTCCCACCATGACCGGCCACACAATGCCATGCTGACCCGACCGGCAACAGAAGTCCGCCAACGACCGCAGATCCTGGGTGTCGATTTCGAGATCCGTTTTGTACGGCGTCGGCAACAGACCGAAGACGCCCTTCATTCTCTCTTGCTCTGTGTCCGTCGCTGACATGGCATTCGCTTTCCTTCGAGGTCGGCAGCTCCGGGTCACCGGATGCATCCGGCCCCATTTGTCGCTCAAGGTAGCCAACCAACCTCTCTCGTCCAGCACACTGGCCGTGTCGACGGGCCTCCTCCCATCCAGGTGGTGGGCGTGGCTTGTCGTACTGCAACTGCTCACCGGCGACTGCCTGATGGCCGACGAGTCGTCTGCACGGTGGCTCATCAAAACGATCGAGATTCGCGGCACGACTCGCACCCACGATGACATCGTACGGCGGGAGTTGCTCTTCGCCATCGGCGACACGATCGATGCAGACTGCGTGACAGAAACTGAACGAAATCTACGCCGACTGTTGTTTCTCGGAGACGTGCGACTGCGAATCGAAGCCATCTCTGGGCGGGATCCACATGCTGCAGGCCCGGATCGTGAGGTGCCGGCGCATGCCATTGTCGAAGCGGTAGAGCGTCATGCACGTGCCCTGTCGCCCTTACTCGACGGCGACGCAGAGGAGCTCTCCTATGGACTCGTCGCCCTCGACTACAATTTTCTCGGCCGCGGTCAGATCGCTCAGGTGACCTACTTCCACGATGCGATCAGCGGCGATCGGATCAGCGCTTCCTATCGTGAGCCGCGTTTGGCGGCGACACGACACGCGCTTCGGGTCAGCGCCGGATATGCCGGCAGCGAGAGTCGAGACTTGTCCCTGTCGCTGTCCAAGCCCTTTCATGCCCTCGACACACGCTGGGCCTACGGTGTATCTGTGACACAGGACAGGCAACGCCAACGCTTGTATCAGTCAGGTGATCTGCTCGCCCGTTATGATGATGAGTTTACCGGATCAGCCCTGTGGATCGTCCAATCGCACAGCAGTGGCCGCTGGAAAGTGCGGCCAGGGATACGACTTGGCATCAGCGATCGGAACTTCGCGACTCACGCCCCGTATGAGTATGAACCGGCACCACGCCACCGCGTGATCCCGAGCCTATCGCTGACGCTCTGGCAACCGGTGTATGTTCGCCGACAATTCATCCGCGGTCTGGGGCATATCGAGGATCTGCAGACTGGCGGTTGGCTCACAGTGCAAGCAGGCCTTTCGACGCGTGCGCTTGGCTCGGATCGGAACTACCCCATTGTGGCGCTGCTGCTGGCACCGCGAGGTCAGATCACAACGAATGGCTTCTTCTTTGGCTCGCTGTCAATCAGTACGCGATTCCGTGACCGCGAAACCTGGCATCTGATTACCAGCGCCTCGGGCAGCAGCTATGTGCGCCTTGCGAAACGACACGTGCTCGCAGCCAGAATCTCCTATCACGCATTGCACCGAACAGAGGATCGTGGGTCGCAGCTATTGCTCGGCATCGACTCCGGCCTGCGGGGCTATGCCCCCCGTCGCTTCGACGGCAGCAGACGCATTCTGGCAGGCATCGAGGCACGGCCCGTTTTCTGGCAACACCCAAAGCTAGTCGTAGGTGCAGCCTTCTTTGCTGATACGGGCAGTGCCTGGACACCCGGATTCAATCGGCAGACCTGGGTATCGACGATCGGTGCCGGCCTGCGCTTGGGCCTGCCAACTGTCTACGATGCACCTGTCCTGCGTGCGGATATCGCCCATGGATTGCAGGCATCTCAGCCGTGGCAGCTGTCGATTGGCCTGGGCCACTTGTTCTGAACACACTGCCGATTTCACCTCGACATATTCGGCATCCCCGACATAAATCGACGAGTTGGTGCGATCCTCTCTGAAAGAAATTCTCAAGTTCAAGGGATTCACGCCGATAGTTGGAACAGAGGGTGTCCGTTGACACCGGTTAGAAAATGTGCAGACAGCAACAAACGACGGTAAGAAACTCATGCCCCTACAGCTGCCAAGGTTCACCCGCTGGGCACTCCTTCTGGCGCTATTGGTTCCCATCTGGGCGCACGGTCAAGTCCTGCGACTGGCACAACAGACGACGGATGCCATAGAAGTCATGGCTGCTCCTGGTGACACTGTGACCATCGACGTTCGAGCAGATCTTGGTTCTCAGGCAGCGTCCGGTCTCAGATTCTTCGTCAGGGTACCCCGCGAGGACTTTGTCATTCTGGATACATCGAATCGGAGGATGGCGCGAAACGTCGTATCGCCACCTTTTGCACAGGGTCATCTGTTTCGAGGGGCTGTTGAGGTACGAAATGATGTGTTGTCAGACGCCGA
>JABJJN010000023.1 GCA_018660835.1 Gemmatimonadota bacterium
ATACATGTAGATCTGCCTGCGTCAGCTCGCCATGTGCCTGAGCATATCGTTCCCAGGCTGAAATCCACCACTTGAGATCAACACGCTGTCGCACCGCGATGGGACGCAGCAGATCTTCCACGTCAGCCATCGTCTGGCGCAAATGCGCGCAGTCAAAGCCGTGAAACTCGATCTCGCCATCATGACGACGAACTCGATTGCCACCGATCTGACGGTGACAGAACCCGACCTTCGCCGTCTCACCAATGCGGACCAACCAGTCCTGTGCATCCAGCACGTCGGCAAAGTTGGTTTGGCGCAGATCCTCGAGCCGACGTGGTGAATAGGTCGAGAAATACCAGGTTTCGGTAACCTCCGTGTGCCAGACCGGTCGCAGAGCAGGTGTATTTGCCATCATGTGACGATGCATCTGCGCGAGGGCAACCAGGCTTTCGTCGGCTGCAGCCACATCGGCCGTGTCGATCACATCGCCGGCGCTCTCGACAACGATGCACATCGATTGGTCGTCCACGTCCACTAGGCGCGAAGCGCGTAAGCCGTCGAGGGCCTGCAGACACATGGATTCATTGTGGAATTGATGGATGGTGTGCTGCCGCCATGTCAGATCGGTGTGCGTAAAGAGCGGTTGCTCCGCCAGATGTTCAGCGATCCGCTCGGGGCGATAGGAAATCCGCTGGATCTGTCCTTCGGTGACGACGGTACGGGGTGGATTCCACGTCACGAAATCGCGCAGTTCCTGCCAACTACGAAATCCGTAGTCGAGGGCCAGGGCGAATTGCGCCTGAGTCAGTTTCACCTCTGTGGGCAGCATGTCGCCAGGCAAACGTCGGAACTGATCCAGCTGGCGTAGGGTATCACGACAAGAATCGTCGCCCGCAGCTGCAGACCGCTGCAAGTCGCGGGCTTGTTTCTGCAACGCTTCGAGAGACGGGTTTTCGGGAAGGACGCGATACATACAGACCTCTCTTCTCCGCACATGGCGGTGAGACCCGGGTCTGCGACAGGGCGGAAGAGAAGTGGATGTGATGGTGCGACTGAAGGAGGTGGCCTCAACCCTTTCCGCAGACCGGGAGGCGCCCTCCCGACGCCGGTCCCCAAGGTGGTGCATAGGGCGAAACCACGTCAAGTGATGACACGGAAGTTTGCCCGACATTGCACTGAATGGAGTCCATGCGGAACTTGCTGCCCCAATATCAAGGAATGATCTATGAATGATCGAAACGCCAGCGAACGAGCGTCCAGAGACGACGATCCCACGTCGTGGTTTGAGCCCCTCTATCGAGACACCGAGCCAGATGGCGACGGCGTACCCTGGGCGAATATGGAGACCCACCCGAGCTTTCAGCAGTGGCTGAGTCGCCACGACCTGAAGGGCGATGGCCAGAGGGCACTTGTGATCGGCTGTGGGATGGGAGACGACGCCGTCGAACTCGCATCGCGTGGATTTCAGGTCACGGCCTTCGACGTGTCCGAATCCGCCATCGGTCACTGCCGGCGACGGTTCCCGGATGCAGCCGTTGAGTGGCTCGTCGCCGATCTCTTCGAACCGCCAGCAGCGTGGTCGCGTCGATTCGATTTCGTCCTTGAGATCTACACGATACAGTCTCTTCCACCGCAATATGAACAGGAGACGACACAGAGAATCGTTGATCTCGTCGGCGCCGAGGGAAGACTGCTCGTCATCGCCATTGTCTCAGATGAGCCACGGTCTCTCGAAGCGGGACCGCCCTGGTTGCTGACACCGGCCTACATCGAGTCTTTCCAGGAACACGGCCTGAGCATGGCCGATCACTTTGTGCACACCAATGGCTCCCGCCGTGGTGATGTCTGGGTCTCGACATTTCGGCGCCTTGCCCCATAACCCTCATCACGAGCTGACGATCTTCGCGTTATTGTGAGTCCGTCACTGAGAGTGGATAGTCGCGGACCTCCGTGAGGTTCTGTTCGTCGGTGAAGATCCACCTCATCCGATACGCACCGGGTTCGGTGTCCCCTTCCCACTCGCGAACCAGAACCCCCTCGCGACCGTCGACACCACCGGGCGTAAGGCCGGCGTAGATCTCGATCAATTCCCGTTCACCCGTCCCATCTGTGAGCACAATCCGAAGATTTCCTGGTATGCGCGCCTTGCTCACGAGGTAGCGTTTCTCGCCATGTGCCGCGGACGGTGGCAGAACACTCACCATGCTGAAGTATTTCGATGGGGTGTGAGGCCAGTCGAACTCCGTTATGGGCAGATCGTAGCGCCGCTGGAAGGTCGTGTTCGTCGCCTCCCTGTGTGAGACGGCGGCAAGGGTCGAATCGAACTCGACAAGCGCCCCCCACAGCGCCCCCGCTCTGCCCTGTCCGCTGCGGTCAGGAAACTGATAGGATGGGTCTGCCGCCTGTGTCACAGCGACATCTGAATTAGCGAAGGCTGGATCTTGGCGGTCACCATTCCACATGCGCCAATTCGTCCGCACCAGACGACGCATGTCTGCGACGCTGAAAACGATGCCACTATGGAAGGCTTCGACGAATTCACTGACTTCGCCATTCTGATAGTTCCGACCCGGGTGGGTGGCGACCCATAGATTCAGCTGCGCGCCGTCTGCGTCGACCACGTCACCTGGATAGAGTGGCTCCCAATAGTTCCACGTATAGTGGCCTTCAAACAAGGTGAGACGGGAGCGGGCATGCTGAAAGATGAGCTGCGCCTTACGACGATGTTCCTCGCCCCCCGTGAGACGATAAAGCCGCAAGTGGACGATCCCCATGCTCTGCTGCTTGTTGAATTGCAGCCCAAGTCGGGCGGTGCGGACGTCATCGCGCTGTTGGAACTGATCGAGATCGTCTGGCGAGAGAAATTGATCCCACGTGATGTAACCACCAGCGTGTCCACTCTCCCACCAGGTACCGCGATCGAGCCACTTTGAGCAGATGTGCTCGGCCAATTCGATGTATTGCGTGGCGCGATCGTCGAGAGGTTGGCGCAAATGCGGTGGCAACGCCCTGACATTCTCGACCCATTCCAGCATGGGATTCACGAGGATCGCGTCCCCTACGTGGACGTCTCCTACGACGGACTCGTCGTATATGAAGGGCCCAACCCAGCCACGCCAACCGTCGGGCGACGTGTGCAGCTTGGCGATCAATGCGTCGAAGTATTGCGCCCCGGCCTCGAGGTAGGCGACATCATGCGTCTGACGGGCGAATCGCACGAAGTCGGTTGAGCGCCACGCCGCGTGCCAGGCGACACCTTCTCCTGTCATCGTGCCCGTCGTCTGCGTCAGCAACTGCGTCTTCAACTTCAACGCCAGAAGCTCTTCCGGCGTCTCGAGGGCGGCCAACGGCATCGTCGCCAACATGAGCAGCAAGGCCTGAATCATCTTCATCTTTGTCATCTGGTATCCCATCTCGGTCCGTCCCGTCTCCATTGGATAGGATTTCGACCATCAGTGACCTGGACGCAACCTGTCCTGCTCGGATTTGATATTTGCCAGGACGAGGGTGGCGCTTCAGGTTTCCACGAATTGACGACACAGGTGGCCCATCGCCACGGATCAAGCCGATCTGATCGGTGCAACCTGCGAGCGCCATCCAGCCACTTCCTGTTGCAGAAAGAGCGCGTTCCCATGGATTTCGATTCGACCCGTCAGGGGCTCAGCGAACATGTTGTTGCCGTCCCCACCACGATCTGGCAGGCAGTCGGTCAGTTGGACATTGCTGCTAACGTGTCCAATGCCCAGTTCCTTTTTGAACATGGCGTCACGACCGGCGTCTTTGCCGGTGGCGTCGGTGAACACGACCGTCTGACACCCGACCAACAGATAGAATTGCTCACGGCCATCGGGCAGGTGGCACGGGAGGCGGGATCCGCGATCTGCCTCGGTACAGGATTGGGCCGCACCCTTGAACGGGTGAAGGAGGTTACGCCCGCCCTGGCTGAAGTCGGCGTCAGTTGGGCCATGCTCATGCCCTCTGGAGCAGATGATCCCGAAGAGCAGTTCGACTACTTCAATCAGGTAATTCCCGTACTCCGCGACCACGGCGTGTGGCCTGTCCTCTATCCACGCCCCGAGCAACCCATGCCTGTTGCCATCATTGAACGACTCTTCGATGCCTACCAGATCCCTGCAGTAAAGTTGGCAAACAACGGCATGTTGCTGAACTACGCCGAAATGGTGGAACGCCTGGGACACGATCGCAGTGCTTGGCTATGCGGCACCGCCGGCTGGTGGATGCCCGCCTATCACGGCGTCGGTGCGGCGCGTGGCATGTCGTCGGGGATTGTCGATGCCTTCCCGGACAAACCGCTCGCATTGCTCAAGCGAATTCTCGATGGCTCCTTCGTACCCGACGCCGACTACTGGACGATGGTTCGCATCGAGCAAATCCGTCAGCGGGAGAAATCCTATATCGCCCTGGTGATCAAGCATCTGCAGAGTCTGGTCGGTCTCAAGGGCGGCATGAATGGCGATGGTGCCGAACTACCGGACGCAGAGAAGGCGGAGGTAGAAAAACTCGTGCGGGATGCGGGATGGTTGTAGGCAGCTAGTTGGATCGAGCTAGTCGCGCTTTTGCCCGCGCATCTGCTCCATGTAGGTCTGCTCGCCGAGGATCTGCTTCTTGTAGTGCCAGCGAGATCGCTCGGGATACATCGTCAGTGAGCGGTCTTCCAGAGGCAAGCGGAGCGGCACACGCCCTCGACGATGTGACTCGCGCAGCGCGACGCACATCTCCAACGCATGGCGCAGGTCGTCCCCTGTTGAGATCTCGAGATCTCCTCCCTCTTCGAGCACGCGAACTGTGTCTGTGACGATCGCCCGCATTACGTCGCCACAGTCGAGCCAACCCTCCTCATCGTAGCCTCCTGGCTCGGTGGAGCTCGGGTGAAAATCGGCGTCGATGGGCACAAAATCTGCCACGCCACAGCGGTCGATGCCTTCGCGTGCCTGGAACAGACGCAGGCCGAGGGCGGTGTTGTTCTCATTCACCAGCATCCCTCCCGTGCCGAGGATGGTCATGCCCGTCAGGCCACGTCCACCGGTGCTGTGGAAGGACTCGACGCCATTGGCGAAACGCAGATAACCACCCACTTCGCCAAAACCAGTCGCCGCGTCATCGTAGGGCTCTTCGTGATCACTGTGAGGATCTCCCGTCACCCAACCGATGACCTCATCCACGGGTGACTTCTGCGCAAACTTGCGGGTCAGATTCAGTCCGTGACAGCCGCCCTGACCATTGCTGTCATAGTTATCGATGCGCCGCAGGTCACCGATTTCGCCATCAGCGACCATCTGGTAGGCGCGACTGTAATCGGGATGGGAAGAAACCATGACACCACATCCGAGGGGGATGTCGCGCGTAGCACAGGCGTCGACCATGCGATCCGCATCGGCGAGTGATGCCGTCAGCGGTTTTTCGCAGAAAATCGCTCTCGCACCGGTCTCAGCAGCTGCAACGACGGCATCCGCATTGGGCCGCACGGGCAACACTGCCAGGACGATATCGAGTGCCTCACGAGAAAGCATGCTCTCGTAATTGTCATAGGGGGCAGCGCCAAATCGTGTCGCCGTCAGGTCGAGATTTGCAGGATCGGTGTCGGCGATGGCGACCACCTTGCAAAGAGGGTGCGCGTCGAACCCTCGTGCCCGCGAGGGGCCGGCACGACCGGCGCCGATCAGACCGACACGATATTTAGGCGGCTCAGCCATTACCCGTTGCGCGTCATGCGCGGCACAGTTCGGGCGCCTCGTCGGAACCCACAGGCCACTCGATCGCGTCACCGGCAGGACTCAGCATGACGATGGGCGCCGCCTTGCTGAGGTTGTGCCACCAGCCGTCCGCGACGGCGACCGTGTCAGTCTCCCAGTCGGCATAGATACCGAAAATCGCCATGTCCTTGTCGGGGAAGTGCTCGTGTGCCAGTTGCCGTGCCTCGTCGATCGAACGAACCGCGAAGCCACCCTTGCCCTTGTTGTGGGTGCCGTCCACCACCCCTGCCATCTTTCGAAAGGTCTGCAGATAGTTGAGGCGGTGACCGATCGTGTAGAGCATACGCCGTGCCTTTGCCAGGTTACGCCTGCGGGACCTTGATCACCTTTCCCGTCTCCCACGACTTGATGATGCTCTCGATCACCAACTGCACCTTGAGGGCATCCTCCGCCTTCGCGTCCACTTTGCTTGGTGGTGTCTTCTTGCGCAGGTCGTCGACCCAGGCAGCAATCCGCGATGGGAAGGTATCCGGGAAGCCCATCATGCCACCCAGATGGTCGTAGGTCTCAACTTCCTTTGAGAACCGTGGGAAGTAACTAAGCTTTTCGCAGGCCTCATTGATGACGACACGGCCTTCGGAACCGACGAGTTCACACGTCTCCAGACCATAGCTTCCCCCCGCGTCATAGGAACCCGTAAGGTGACCGATGACGCCATTCTTGAACTGCAGATTCGCCTGCACATTTGACCAGATCTTGCGGCCCTTCCCCTTCTTGAAGAAGGCCTGCACACGATCGACATCACCGGCGAAGTAGCGCATCACGTCCAGAGAGTGAGGGTGCAGCGCCCGGATGTGGAACCAGGGCGAGGACTCATTCGGGTTGCTAATCCACATGGTCATATTGACGATGTTCAACTCGCCGAGTCGTCCCTCGTCCATCCACTTCTTGGCTCGTACCGCGGCGGGCGTGAAACGGTGATTGAGATTGACGCCATAGCGGATCCTCTTGTCCTTGGCGAGCTTGACCATCCGTCGCGCCTTGGAGATATCGTTGGAGATCGGCTTTTCACCCAGCACGGGGATCCCGGCCCTAAGCAACTCCATCGTTGCCTGGTAGTGGTCGCCGCCATTCTCGACGCCAGCCGTGCACATGCTGCAGCCATCGAGTTTGATATCGCTCTTCAGCATCGAGCGGATGCTGTAGAACACCTGCGCACCATATGCAGCGGCCGCCTTGTCGGCACGTTCCTTGTTGATATCACACACGGCGACCACATCCGTGTGCGCATTGGCCGTGTAGCAGCGTGCGTGATTGTTGCCAATGCCGCCAAGTCCGACGACACCGACCTTCAACTTTGCCATGGGGATCTCTTTCGTATTTCAGTCATATGATTCGGTTTACACAGGAATGGGCAGTTCGACACCCAATTCGCCGGCCATCGTCGTGATCTGCTCCCACGCCGTGTCGTCCACGTCCAGTCCGTGTTGTTCTCGTTCGGTGCGAATCCGATGGGAATTCTCGCCAGGGAGCATCACCTGAGAGAAGCCCTCCATCGGTTCGCTCGACTTGAGAAAGTCTATGAACTGGTCTACTTCCGCGTGAAAGTCATCCAACTCGCGGAAGGCGCGAATATCAAGAATCGCCAGGAAAAGGGCATTTCCCGATTCAGGAGGATCGGCCTTGCTACAACCAGCCCCCGACAGCGCACCGGCAAGAATGTCGATGACAATCGCCAAACCCGTTCCCTTGTGGCCCACGAGGGGAAATCCCAAGGGCAGCATCGCTCCGAGAGGTTCGTTGTAGTAGTCCTCCACATTCGTCGTGAGACGTCCGTGACCGTCGACGACACTGCCTTCGGGCGCGGGCTCGTTGCGGTTGCGATACTCACGCAGGGCTCCACCCGATGTCATGCTTGTGGTCATATCGAGGACGATAGGCCAATCGCGACGTGTTGGTATGCCAAAGGCGATGGGATTGGTCGGCAGACGGCGCTCACGGCCACCGAAGGGCGCCACCGCCAGGTCAGCACCGTGACCATTGGCGCACATCAAGCCGATGAGATGTTCGTGCTCGGCGACCATATGAACAAAGCGACCCAAGCGAGCGACATGATTGCAGCCACGAACAGTGACGATGCTCATCGCCCGATCCTTCACTCGTTCGATCGCAAGTTCCGTCGCTCGCGTCGCCGTCACAGGGCCATAATTCCAGTTGCCATTGACCTGCACGACACTGTCATGCTCACGCAGGATTTCCAGTGACGCCCCGGGTACCACCTTGCCGGAACGGACCATGTCTGTGTATTGGGGAAATCTGAGCACGGAGTGCGAGTCATGGCCAAGCAGGCCTGATTCGACCATATGATCGGCAACGAGTGCTGCTTCGTCGCTTGGCACACCGACACAGGTAAATAGATCCTGACCGAGGCGGCGTAGATCAGCGGCGCTGAAACGTGGCATTCTTCCTCTTTCTAACTGATGCGTGTTCTATCTGTCGTCATCATTTGCCACCACGAGCAGCGCGTTGGCCACGGCACTCTCACCCGTCGGGTCGGATGGACGATTCACGACATGGTTGCGCACGACCATTGTCGTCGAGCCTCCACCATCGAGATTCAGAGCCTGCGCCGAATTGGCGCGCGACTTCGTGAACAGGGACAACTTCGTCGTCATGAAAGCGGCAAGCTCTTCCAGACTCATACCGACACTGTATCCTGGCTGACGCCCGTCGACTGTGACAAGGAACAAGGTCTTGCCATTGGCAGAGACGCCAAGCGCTGTACGTGGATGTCGATCCATGGCGAAGGTTTTATCCAGATTCTCGGCTTCGTGCTCAATGGACACGACCCCATTGCGCACAATGCGTGGCCCGCCACCGATCGCTTCACGCAACCCACTCGAGGCCGGTGGAAATCTCTGAAATAACCTTACTGTGTCACCAGGTGTGACGACTTCGCGGGCGAAATTGGCGCCACCGGCCACCAGCCACTGTCCAGGTGCAAGTTTGAGGGGCCAGCGATGTCTGCGCACCTGCAGGACTCTTGCTCGCACGGTATCTGTGTCGCGCCATCCACCCGGATCAATTGCCTGCAGCACAAAACCGACGTCGGCATGCACCGTGTCTGTCCAGGCTTGAGCGTGATGATTGAAGTAGGTGAGACCATCCGGCCCACGTGGATCGCGGTTTACATGCGAGATGGACAAGGACCGACCAGACGCCGTCACGAGACCCACATCCAGGTCAAAGACATCGATAAAGAGATTCCCGTCGCTGCCGATGGCGAAGGCAGAAAGTGATCCTGGCATCTCCAGTAGTTCGCCGTCGCGCACTTGAATCCCCGCTGAATGCACGGGTTGGCTGTGCCAGAAATCACCGTTGATCGCCACCAGGGCTTTGCGGCCCAGCACACTCGTCTTTTCAAGACCGATGTCGCCGAGAGGGGCGCGGGCCGATTGCAGGCGGATACCGGCTCGACGCGCGGCAGGCAGATCAACCTCGACGACGTGCAAGGCCCATGGCCCATCAATCAGATGGACGGCATGATGCCATACACCGGGTGCGATCGTCTCGGTTTCTGCAGGTATGCTCGGTCCCTGGCAGCCGGCGCCAGCGAGCAGGACAGTCAATGCCAGCGGCTTGAGTCTACGACCCGAGCGTACAGGACAAGGCAGGGCCTGACGGATCGCTGGCGTTGGGGAGAGTTTTGACGTCACGCGAATTCGGTAGGAGTAGTGGTCGGCCGCTCAAGAATGCGACGAAAACCGAATGTATCCTGCAGCAGGGCCTCCGGTCAACCAGTCCGGAAAGGGAAAGCCGGTACTCGAGGCGTCCATCCTAACGCAGCAACAGAAGTCTACGCACCACATGGACATCAGCCGCCTGCAAAGAAGCGAAATACACACCCGTGCGGACACTGTGGCCGTCATCATTCCGGCCATTCCACACGATTCGATGCCGCCCCGCCGGTAGCACACTGCCGACAATCGTTCGAACTCGCTGGCCCACGGTATTGTGAATTTCCAGCCGTACAGCCGCCTCGTGTGGCAACTCAACGAGCAGAACCGTTTCGGCATTGAAAGGATTCGGATGAGCCGGTGCCAAAGAGGCCTGCGTGGGCCTCCCGTCCAACAGTGCAACAGACCGGGACGCCTCACCTACCGGCAGACGGAGAAGCAGGGCATCGATATCATCGCGAGAAAGCCGTCCATCATCGTTCAGATCATACGCTTCGATCCGGTCAATGTGGCTTCTGTCCCAGATCGCATGAAGCAGGAGCTGGACATCGGCGACTTCAAGTGAGCCATTGCCATCAAGATCACCTCGACGTTCGATGTGTGGCCACCGCATGCCCGTCGCAAGCAAATCGGCATCACCGGTGGTGTTACGCACTTCTACGTCGATCGTCGCGGCGATCGGAACGGCAAGATCATCTGCTGAATCCGAACTCAGACTGAAACGCAAGACCGCAGCGAGCCCATCGCCTTCAGCCGCGTGCTCACCAAGCATCGATAGACCGATGCGCAGTTGATCCTCGTGGCGCAGAGCCACTACGAGGGGTGCGTCGCCCATGTGCAACAGACTACCCGATGGCGTGTCGGCTCCTGTATATCGCAGGCTCGAGGGCACACCCTCAAGAGTGAAAACCACACCTCGCAAGCCTTGCACGCCGGCCAGGTGCACGGGAAGAAGGATCTCATCTTCAGGCCACAGGGCAACTGGAGTCTCTGGCATGTCGAGCCTCAGGGCAGTCGCAGTCATGGGTCTGCCCTGCAGGGAGACTGTCAGTTCGGGTGCTTGCGGTGCGTCAGTCAAAATTCTCACCGTGCCGTGAACGACACCGGCGCCAGGGCTGAAGCCAATCTCGATGACACCACGTTCCCCCGCCGCGATGGCAGCGGGTCGACTCAGCACCCGAAAGGCTCGACCGCTGGTGCGCACCGATGTCAACCGAAGCCGAGTCGATCGATGATTGGTCACTTCGATCTGTAAGCGTGTCGTCGTACCGGCCGGGGTCGCGCCAAAATCATGGCTCGTCGTGGAGATTTCTATGTCGTCAGAGATCCCCCGCCCGTGATAGGAGATGGCCCGCTGCGGCCGCGTCGGATCGTCCGTGAACAGGCTGAGATACCCCTTCAGTTCTCCATGCACGAGAGGAAGGAAGTCGACATCTACGTGCGCTTGCCCCCCGGCTTGAACGGTGAGCTCGCGTGGAGTAATCACCAGTCGCTGCGATCCGGCGACAATCTGCCCAATGCGCAGATCGATGTCGCCGTCGTTGCGCAGGATCAAACGCAAGCGGCGGCGATCACCAACGGCGACTGAACCGAAGTCGATCCCCTCTTCTACTCCGTCGATACTGAGTAGTCCTCGCCCCCCCTGACCTGTCATGGTCACTTCGACCTGGGGCTGTGACGGATTGTCTGTCACGATCCCAAAGGAGCCCTCCAGGACGTCCACGCTGGCTGGAGCATAGGACAGACTCAACCCAAGGCGTTGTCCAGGTTCGAGAGCAAAGGGCAGGGCAGGCTCATCGTTGATAGAGACGACCGCTGGTAGATCGAATGATTCGATCGTCAAGGTGACGTCACCCTCGTTAAGCAATTCGATCGAGCGGCGTGTGGGTGCACCGATCCAGGCGATGCCGTAGTTCAGATCGCCCGAGATGACGAGGCGGGGTGCGCGGCCAAACATACGTGTAGGCGTCGTCAGGAGTGTCTCCCCAGCCTCGCCCACCCATACGATCTGGCCGTTTGCTGCGCCCGGCCGATCTGGCTCTGCAGTGACCTGCGTGGCAAAGCTCCCTCCAGGTGCGATTTCTATCAGCTCCGAGGCTGTAGCCAGGTGGGAGGAGCGAATCCGCACGGGGCGAGTGCCGTCGTTACGCAGCAACATCGGCCGCGACACAGAATTGCCGAGAAGGGCGGCACCAAAATCGACGACCTCAGGCCACGCCTGCAAGCGTCCACGAGCGTCTGACAGTTCGAGGAGTCGTGACTCGGTTGCGGATCCCTCCAGCACGAGCAACCGGCCGTTGAAGACCGTCATGCTCAATAGCCGTGGCGCAAATCCCTGGGCCACGATTTCAAGTCGGTCATTGCCGGTCAGTCGATACACTCGTGACGCCGTGCTGGCATAAACACGACCGCTTAGGATGGCTACCGCCGTTGGCCGCTGGGGCAGTCGCCCCATGACCTTTCGCTCATCGATGTTCCCATCGCCATCCTGGTCTTGCAGCCACCAGATCTCGCCGTTGGATGCGGCAGCAGCAATCACACCACCTTCAGCGGCGGCGAGGGCGACGGCGCCGGACCTGATCCGCGCCCACACTTGCAGCGCGCCATCTCCGACTGAACGTCCCGGCACCCAGGAAGCGAAACCGGGAATGTTCAAGAGCCCCTCGGCGGCGAGGCGCAGGATACTCCCATCGTCGCGGTACAGGTAGAGGTGCCCTGCCGCATCGACGACCATCGCCTGCGCCCCATCAAAGTGGTCATCGAGGTCGAAATTCTGATCTGCAACACCAGCGCCATAGCGAATCAATGCGAGAGGTTTCGATCGTCCCAGACGAGACGGGGTGACGCGGGCCAGAACCCGACCCAACTGGGGTACGGTCACCGCCGCCAGTGCACCACTGGGGGATGCTGACAGCAATTGGTTGCGAGCTCCGTCTGCCGAAATCTCGACGACGCCCGAGGCGTAGGAGACGAGGATTCTTGCCGATTCTCCAGTACCAGCTACCAACACTTGCGTGCCGTAGTCGACGGGCAGTTCACCAATGGTTCGTACCGAGAAGTTATCGTCCATCAGCTGCAGTCGTTCAGCAAGAGGCGCGACATCGATGTCATGGCGCAATTTCAGCAGCCGATGAGCAACATCATCGGTCACGAGGATCTCACCCGTCTGCAGTCGAGTCAGATTCGAGGCGTGCTGAAGATGTCCTTGTGTGTCGATGACTCGCAGAACTCCACTGGCATCTACGTGCACCAATCGACGATTGCCTGAATCGATGACGTAGGCGCCACCCAAACCGTCTGCGGCGACGCGAGTCGGGTCATGCAAGGCGGCGAAACGTGCCTGCGACCCGTGAGACCCGATCCCTGCCGCGCCCGTGCCTATCCATCGGCGCAGCAGACCATCTTCTGTGCGTCGATAGAGCGTGTGGGTCTCCGCATCGACGATCCACACGCCATGGTCATCCACGTCTACATCAACCGGGCGCAACAGGGCAGTCGAAGTCGCCAGCCCGCCGTCGCCGAGAGGGCGAGTCCCCCCATTTCCTGCGACGGCGACCAGCGCACCATCGCTGACACGAGCCACGATCCGACGCCCGGCATCGGCGACGAGCACGTATCCTTCTCGATCGACGGCCAGAGCCGTTGGATCCACGAGACCAAAAGCGCCCGTCGAATCGAGCAAAACATCCCATCGTCCTGTCAGATCACGGCGCCAGAGCCGCCGACTCTTCCCATCCAGGACCACAAGTCGCCCCTGGGAATCGAGGACCACCGCCATGGGATCTTGCAGAGAAGCGGGGATCTCAGGTGTCGAAATCGTTCCACTCTGTTCGATTCTTCGCAGCAGCCGATTGCCCCTGTCTGCGAGATAGATCGAACCGAGCTGTGATGAGACGGCGTCTGAGGGTCGGAAGAGAGATGCATTTCGTGCATCTCCCCCGTCGCCGGAGGCACGTGGCGTCCCATTTCCTGCGATCACAGATTGAGGTAATATCGAGCCATCCAGCGATGGATCGACGCGCAAGACCCGTCGTCCTTTGTGATCGGCCACCAGAAGGTACCCCTGAGCATCGACAGAGATCGCGATGGGCCCGGTCTCTGCATCAAAACGGGCGACGCAGCTCAGAGTTGCGTGTTGAGCAGGATCCGCAAGATCGAAGTCGACCCCGTCAAGGCGTAAGACCTGGTTACCCAGTTCGTCGAGGATGTAGATTCCATCGGCGGCGCGGCTGACCAGATCGATTGGCTTGATACCCGTCGCCACGGAGGGGGCAAGGAGCTCCTGCAGTGGATCTTCACTACCATCTCCGGCGACGGTCCAGATTCGCCCGGAGGGCGATACGACTCGTACCCGCCGGTTTGCCGTATCGGCGATCCAGATCGCACCATGTCCGACGTCGACAGCTCGAGGATCGGCCAACTGCGCCAACGCGGAGGGACCCGAATCGCCAGCGAAGCCACGGTGGCCATTGCCTGCTGCTCGCCGTCCCTTGCCGTCTGCATCGATCTGCCACACAACATTCGTCCCACGGTCAGCGACGTGAAGACGAGCAGCAGCGTCTATGGCCAGCGAATGTGGGGAAAAGCGACCAGGCACAGAGGCAAAAAGCGGTGCCTCAGCGGTGGCAAAGGTGCGCGCGCTGCCATCATCATCGATGTAGCGGATGCTGTGACTTAGAAGGTCGACGAAGAATAGACGCCCACTCGGGGCGCGGGCGAGATCCTGTACGATGCCGAGTGGGGTGGCCAGAGCGGGCAACCCCTCTGCTCCCAGTCCGTATCCCCCATTGCCCACGATGGAAACGAGGCGACCATCAGTGTCGACTCGCCGGATACGATTGAACAGCTCATCGGCGATCAGTAGCGTGCCGTCGTCACCAGCCAGTACGGCGCGCGGCAGGATGGACACATCTGTCGCCGGCGAGCCGTCACCCCGTCCGCCGCCCGCGACGAGTTCAAGCGTCGTCGACGCACACAGGGGCAGATGCAGAAGAAAGACCACGAACAGCGGGCGCAGGAGGGACATCGGTTACCTCGAGTGGAATCAAGCACCTACCCCTAGAATAACCGCTTTGATGTGCGATGGACAAGGGGTTTGATCTGTACCGTGGGCACCGGTGGCTTACCCGGTTGGCAACCGATCGCGGGCCGTACCCACCGCGTCAAAACCCATGCGTTGGCGAATCGCGGTGATCGCCTCGCCGAGGCGCTCGCTGCGCTGTTCGGTGACACCCGCAAACAGATCGCCCTGACCCGTCGAGGGCGTCGTGCGACCCGCGCGAAGAGCAAACACTTTGAGCGCCACTCGACGTGTATGCAACGTATCGAACAGACGATCTGCCAAGCGGCAGAGCGTTCCATAGTCGTTGCTGGATGACGGTAGAAGTGCCGTTTTCTGCCGACTGCGATTGTCCGTGTACGTGAGGCGTAGCGTCAGGGCCTGAGCGACCTGTCCGGTGCTGCGCAAAGTGTGACAGGTCTTGTCTACCGTCAGATGAAGGGCCTGACGCAGGGCCACGTCGTCGTTGAGATCCTCTTCCAGAATGGTTTCCGCCGCAGAAATTCCACGCGCCGAATCTGTTCGGGGGGCCGCCTCCATCCCCCGTACCAGTCCATACAGACACAATCCGTCATCCCGTCCGAAATGTCGAATGAGATCTGTTCGATCGAGTTGCAGCAACTGATCGACGTAGTCGAGGCCATAGAGGGCGGCACGCTCGCGACATGATGAACGCAGACCGGGCAGATCTTCTGTCGCCATGCGACGCAGGAGTTGGATCTCTTCCTCGGCGGCACAGACGCCAACACCCGAACTTGGCTCGCGCACGACCAGTCGCGCTGCCAGGCGACTGGCGGCGACACCCACATTGGCTTGGAGATGGCAGCGCCGCTGCACGTGCTGGAGCAGCTGTTGACCGAGTTGCTCTCCCTCCCACAACCGGGCAGCAGGCGTGCCAGCCAGATTGATGACGGCCGTGAACAGATCCCGTGTGAGATCGAGGTCGACGGCCGGCGACCAGCGAGTCAGAGCTTTTTCGAGGGCCTCCCAGCATTCTGCCTCGGCGGCGGCATCACGTCGCAGCACACTCACACGACGGCCAAACTTCCGCCGCATGACAAAAACGGGCATTCCCGCACGCGCCCCGACGTCGTGTGCCTTTTGGCTCACGGCGTAGATCGCCGATTTGTGGTGGTCGCCGCGCTGTTGAATCACGGCAAACGCTGTGTCACGCAGGGCGGGTTGCAGGGCGGCGATCGACTGGGCGGCGAAATCTTCGACTTCAAGGACAGCCCAGGCAGGGGCGGGCAGCGGTCGCGAGGGACGAGGGGACATGTCGCAGGAATGCCTTACGCAAAGGCCCCAAAAGCGAAGGCCTGCTCGAGATCTTCGACGATGGATTCGCCGCTCTCGTCGGTCACCATCAGTGTTGCCATATAGGCGTGCCACTTGGCACCGATCTCCTTTGGATGACTGTCCTCCATGTGCTGTTCTGAGGGTGCCGTGGCGAAGAGAAAGAGCCGGTCCTCGTAGTAGTGGATGACCATAGAGATGTCGTGTTGGCGAAAGGACTGGGCCAACTCTGGCCAGAGTTCGTCGTGTGCTTTCTTATACTCAGCATAACAGCCGGGTTTGAGCTTGAATGTGCTCGCCGTGGTGTACATGAGATCACCTCCTGTTGAGTTTCAGCTACGCCGCCACACCCACGTTCACGTCTGCGTACTCATAGCCCAGTCCGAAGCTGGCAGCCAAGCGTTTCGATGCCACCTCAAGATCGACGACATTGGGCGACCAATCCACTGCCCGCACCTGCTCGGCAACAAGGGAGAAGGTGCCCCAGTCTTCTTCGACGCGTCCCACGACCTCGAAGGGCCCGTCACCAAGCACCACGTCGGCATAGCGCTCGTAGATGTCGGGCCAGAGAATGACATCGATCGTCTCTGAGCGATCCTCGAGCGTGAGGAACATCATGGGCTCCCCCGTGCGCTGCACACGGTGCATCCGCTCCGTCACCTGACGCCCGAAGACCTTGATCCGCTGACCAGCGTGCTCGGCGACGGCGCGCATGGGCACCGTTCCCTTTGCGGCGGGATGCAGATCGAGAATTTCGAGAATGTCTCCTGACAACATATAGCCGAGCAGGTCGAGTTCGTTGAGGCAGCGTTGGGCGAGATTGTAGTCTCGCAGGATCCCTTCGGGCACGCGGCGAGACAGGGATTCCATCACGCCTGTGCCGGCGAACAGTGAGCCGCTGGCGAGTGCATCGCTGCCGGCGCGGGCGTTGCTCGAGTCGGCGCCGCGGGTTGCAGCGTGGACGTCGTTGAGCAGCCACAGGCTCTGCGGCTGGCTCAGCCCAAATCGATCGAAGGCACCCACGAGAATCAGGCGCTCCATGTGCGCCTTGTGGACCCGACCTGCCAATCGTTCGGTGAAGTCGACGAGATCGCGAAAGGGCCCTGTCTGGGCGCGTTCGTCGTCGATCGCCTGCAGGGACGCGCTGCTGATCGATCGCACGTGCATCAAGCCGGGTCGGATCAGCCGATCACGGCCGGTGTATTTCACCCGTGAATCATTGATGTCCATGGGCAGAATGCGACATCCCCAGCGACGCGCTTCGTTCAGATAGACATCGCGACGATAGAAGCCGTGGCCGTTGCTGATCACAGCAGCCAGGAATTGAGCTGGGTAGTGTGCTTTTAGGTAGGTGCACTGAAAAGAGAGCTGCGCATAGGTCGCCGAATGCGATTTACAGAAACTGAACCCAGTGAAGGAACTCACACGTTCCCAGACCTCCGTCGCCTGCTCGACGGTGAGGCCACTGTGTCGCTGGCAGCCTTCGAGGAAGGCACGTTCGGCCTCTTGCCAGACCGTCTCCTTCGGTGCGCCCTCGTGATGCGAGTTCATCATCTTGCGAATCTTGTCTGCCTGGGCGTAGGTGAGACCGGCAACCTGATGGCAGATCTTGGTGACATCCTCCTGAAAGGCGCACACATCGTGAGTCTCATGCAGGATCGGTTCCAGCGAGGGATGCACGAAGTCCCAGTCGCGAATGCCCTGCTTACGTTTGCGCTCGCGCTCGACGAAGGTGGCCGTGTAGCTGGCACCGGCAGGTCGAACGAGACTTGAGGTGACGGTGATTTCCTCGAAGGTCTCCGCTTGCGATTTCTTGTTTAATCGCGTCTGTGCGGGGCTCTCTATGTAGAAAATGCCCTTCGTTCGCCCCTTGCGGATCACATCCTTGACGGCCTCGTCGGCGTAGCACTTCTCCAGATCCCACACCTGAGGGTCGGCGGCACCTTGCTCTTCGAGTTGAGCCAGCGCATCCCGCAGGACCGACAGCGACCCATTGCCGAGGATGTCGAACTTGATCAGACCGAGTTCGTCAATGCCATTGTGCATGTCGACCTGCGTGACGATGCGATCCTTTTCGCCACCGGAGCGTTCGCAGGCGACGTGATGACGCATGGGTTCATTGGTGATCAACAGCCCGCCGGGATGCTGACCGAGATGGCGCGGCTTGCCAAGAATCTTTCCCGCCTGACTCCACAGGCGACGGATCTCGTCGTCCTCGATGCGTTGCGTTTGTGAGCGATGGCTGGAGAGAATCTGTGTCACTTGATCATCGCTGTAGCCAAAGACCTTCGCCGTTTCGCGAAAGGCGGCGCGCTCACGGAAGTGGACAGTCGTGCACGTGACTGCGACACGCTCCTGGCCCCAACGGTCGGTGACGAAGCGGTGTACGTCGTCGCGCTCGTCCCAGCCGAAGTCGAGATCGGCGTCGGGTGGTGAGGCGCGATCTTCGTTGAGGAAACGCTGGAAATACAGATCGTAGCGAATCGGATCCAGATCGCTGACCCCGATGTTGTAGAAGGTCAGACTGTTGGCGGCGCTGCCACGCAGGATCGTGCAATCGGTAGGTTGACGATAGCCCGTGGCAAAGCGCTCGTTCGCCCAGTCGCGGATCTCTTTCACAATCAGGAAATAGGACGGATACCCGAGTTTTGCGATCGTCTCCAGCTCCATCTGCTGAATGCTCCGTGCCCGCGCCGCCTCGGGTTTGCCCGCATAGTGGCGTTCGCAGCCGGCCCACGCCAGTTCGGCCAGATAGCTCTCCGGCGTGTACCCTGTGGGCACATCGACACGAGGCATGATCCACTTGCCAAGATCGAGTTTGATGTCGCCGCACTCCTCCGCTAGCCGCATGCTATTGGCGAAGGCAGCAGGATGGGAATCGAAGGCGTTTTGCATTTCGGCGGCTGAGCGGAAGGTGGCGTCCGGGGGCGCGCATTCCCCCGGACGCAATCGCGACACCGTCGAGTTGAGACCGATGGCGGTAAGGATCTCATGCGTCGAGGCATCGTCGTGATCGAGGAAGTAGCAGTCATTGCTGGCCACCAGTGGCACACCGAGCGCACCGGCGACGGCTTCCAATTGTCGGCTGCGACGACGGCTGTCGGCACTGTGATGGACCAGCTCCCCATACAGGCGCTGGCGATTCGGCGTCGCCGCCAATGTCCCAAGCAGCCCCGGGGACGCCGTCAGTAGATACAGATTTGGCCACTCGCGCGAGAAGACATCTTCGAATTTGAATTGATCCGCCATGAGATGGCGCTGCGTGACCACGTCACACAATTCGGCATAGCCAGCGGCATTTCGGGCCAGCAGAACGAGTCGTTCGCGCCGGTAACTACCGGCACCATCGGCACGTGGGGCCAGTTCGGCCGCATCGACGGCGGTGGCGGGATGTCGCCCGCTGTGATGGCCGGTGCCCGCACCGTGGCTGCCAGTGCGGGCCTCAGCGGCCAGGATCTCACCCAATCGCGGTTCGGTCAGTTCGACGCCGAGAATGGGGCGAATCCCGGCGCTATGGCAGGCCTCATAGTGCAGAATGAGCCCCGACATACGATCGGTGTCGGTAAGTCCCACGGCCGGCATCCCCAGGTCCCTCGCTCTCCCCACGATGTCATGGACACTGGAGACGCCGGCGTGAAACGAAAACGATGAATGAGTATGTAGATGAGTGTATGTCATTACTGCACATATGTGTAGATATCCCCTCGAACCGGGTCAAGGAAATTCCCCGGATTTCGACGAGATAGAACGAAAAAAGGGACCCGACCTAAGCCGAATCCCCTATCTGCACAGTCTGATGGAGCTCAGGCTGCGGCCGTCTCCAGTGCGCGCGGAGCCAGACCGGCACTCACACCGACCTCCTTGGGATCATCCGTCTTGAGCTGCTTCAGTTCCGCATAGAGTGACTCGAGGGTCATCATCTTCTCCTCCCGCAGTCGCCGCAGGGCGCGAATCCTGCCATCGGTCTGCCGTTTCTCCTGCTCCATCTCATTGAGCTGGCGCTGCAGGTGTCCCGCCGCGGTTTCCAGCTGAAAGACGTCCTTGCGCTGCTGGCCAAGGCGATGTCCGGTGATCACGGCTGCGATCACAGTGGCCGTGACGAGGACGATAGCGACAGGAATGAGCAGACCCATGATGATTCTCCAAAGGGGGTGACATCGGCATGGTCGACGGTCGTGGGAACCGTATCGGCCCTGCTTCTACCCTTTCTATCGGCAGATTCACCCATTTCCCTTGGTGAGGAAAATCACCACTGCTGAAACAGTCTGTTAAGTCAGCGTCTGGCCAGAACGACAGCGGCCCACCGGAAGCTGGTTCCAGTGGGCCGTACAGGATGCATGTGCGGACGATTTAGCCCAGATCGAGCGCCATCACCCATATAGGACCACCGCCGACCTCGAGCGTCTGCAGCGGCGTCAGGTGACCTGTTTCATCGTCGATCCGATAGGTAGCCAGGTTGCCGGAATTCTGCCCGGCGACGATCAGATACGCGCCATCCGGATCGATGTCGAAGGAACGGGGCCCCGCCTCTGTCGGAGTGTGGCTGATGAGTTCGAGCGCTCCTGTCGAGCCATCGACAGAAAAAGCGGCGATCGAATCGTGGCCTCGGTTCGAAGCATAGACGTATTCGGCGGTAGGTGAAATCCGAATCTCGGCGCATGCATTCTCCCCCTCAAAACCATCGGGCAGGGTAGAGATCGTCTGGAAGGGCGTCAGGGTCCCTTGTTCGGTGTCGAAATTGCACGCTGTGATGCTCGAGCCGTTCTCGTTGACGAAATACACCATGTCCATCGCCGGATGGAATGTGAAGTGTCTCGGCCCCTGTAACTCAGGAAAGGCGAGCCGTGGCTCAACCGGATTCGATGACAGACGCCCCGTCTTCTCGTCGAAACGAAATTGAGCGACCACATTCGGTGACAATGTGTGCGGCACAAACACGAAGCGGTTGGAGCCATCCACCTGAATCGAATGGGCGTGATCGGCGGTCTTTACCGTCTGAATCGCCGGTGTGCCGACCGAACCATCGCGGCGAATGGGGTGGACGGCGACCATGCCATTGCGATAGTAGGAACTGAACAGGAAACGACCTGTCGTGTCGGTGGAGATAAAAACGGGATCCGACTCCAGGGGTGCAGCGCCCAGAGGGGCCAGGCGACCACTGCCCTTATCGAGGCGAAAGGCAGCCGCTTGGCGACCACCGCGGAGACCGACATAGAGAAACCGTCGGAGTGGATCGACACACATGGGGCCGGGACCATTACCGACAGCGACGATGGCGTGTGAATCGAGGGCACCCGTCTCGGGATCCAACGAGTAGACGTTGAGACGATCCTCGTTGCTGAGGGATACGTAAACGAAGTAGGGCATCTGCTCTCCTGAAGTGTCTGACAATCAGCCATCAAGTATACGGCGTGTGGGGTTGGGTTCAACCTGCCGAAACCAGAACTGGATGGGCAACCAGATCATCTCGCCCAGGCATGGCGAAGATCAGTGTTTGATCGAATCGATGGATGCCGGGGTCTGGTGCTGCATGAGTGCGAAGGATTTGAGGTCGCTGAAGGAGCGACCACCAGTCATCGTCGCTTTCGTCGTCGACCGCCGCGGGCGCCACCGGCTGCCCCACCTTTGCCCGGTTCTCTTGCCACCTCGACTTCCATCTCGTGGCCAAGTAGCTCCTGACCTGCCAGTCCAGTGATCGCTTCCTTCGCGGCCGCGCGACTTGGCATATCCACGATGCAACGAGCACCGGAACGATGCATCGTCACGGACGTGACGGAACCAAACAACTCGAACAACTGGCGTAGATCCTCTTCGGTGGCTTCACCGGCAAGATTGCTGACCGATACCTTCATGCGACTCCTGGCTGTAGGTGCTGTGGCAAAAAAAAAGAGAGCGGCGGGATGCACCCGCCGCTCTCCGCAAAGCGGTACCGGACGTTCTAGACGGGCGTGACTTTCTCGGCGGCTGGGCCTTTTTGGCCCTGGACGAGGTCGAACTCAACCTGCTGACCCTCTGCGAGGGAGCGGAAACCCTCGGACTGGATAGCGGTGTGATGGACGAAGACGTCGCCGCTCTCGGTCTGGATAAATCCAAAGCCCTTCGCGTCGTTGAACCACTTGACTGTTCCGGTCTGGCGATCTGCCATGGTACGTAACCTTTCCTCGACTGTGAGGTTGGGTGGTTGATACGGGTGCAGAACGCTTGCGTCAGACTGGATCGATCGATACTCAGTAGAGCGGAAGGCGACTGCAACCACGGTCCCCGGTGTGTCCGGGGGACGATACTCTCGGCGATCCGGGAGATCGGCGTAGAACATAGTCGCCGCCAGTCAGGTGCGCCACGGAATTTTTGCTGATCATCGGACACTCATGTCCGCTGATAAACCAACCGAATCTTCTCCCGTCAGGGGCAGTCTATATATTCAGAGAGTCGTCATGGTCACATTCGCAGTTTGCAGGAGAGTCGATGACCCTACATGCAGGAAATCGCGGCTTTGTCCGCACGCATATTTCCTCTTTTGAACGAGGCATCTCGATTGCCCTCGTGCTCTCTCTGGGTGCCATCGGAACGGCCATCTATCTGTCTGGGCAGACCTACGATGAAAGCTTGTTTGGTCTCGATCCAGCGGCCCTGGCAGCTCCTGCCGCCGGCAGGACTCCTGCAAACACGATCGTCATCCCTTCCCCCACCACGACGGCGACTGCAGCCACAGCGCTGCAGGGCCCGATTAGCTGGCTGAACCAGTTGCGGGTATCCGGGTGGGAACGGATGGGTGAGATCGAATCCTTCGACGCCGCTGATCTATACGTGAAGATCAACGGCCGCGCGGAACAGTATCTGGCCTACGATGTGGTCGGTCTCGATTGCGCCTCCTTGACCGATGCATCAGGCAATTTTGTCGACGTCTTTCTGTATGAAATGGGCACGCCAGCTCGCGCTTTCGGTATCTATGCCGTCGAACTCGATCCCGCAGCGCCGAGCGTCAAGCTGGGAAGAGGTGGCTACCAGTCGGGTGCGAGCTTTTTTTTCTGGCAGGGAGGATTCTATGTGCAGATCCTCGCATCGACTGCCGATGAGGCGATGGCGCGTTCGGCACAGCAGATGGCCGCGGGCCTGACCGCGCGGATTCCAGATCATGGCAAGCCGGTGCCTGGCATGGATTCGCTGCCCCGCGAAGGAAGAATCCCGGGCAGCCTGCAATACATGGTACGCGACGGCTTGTCCCTGCCCTTCCTGACCGAGACGTGGACAGCCGACTATCTGATCGATGGCCAGCAGGTCACCCTCTTTCTATCCCTGCAGCCCTCAGCGCAGGCCGTAGACAATGTGGTTGAGGGCTATCGTGGCTACCTTGGAGACTTCGACGCGCAGATCTCGGAAACGACGCAGGGCGATGGGATCGCCCTCTTCGGGGATATGGACGGCTACTACGACGTCGTGCTCAGTGGCGCGACGAGCGTTGCGGGAGCCGTATTGCTGGAAGATCCAGATCTGGCCCGGATGATCGCTGCACAATGGCTGCCGTCGATGATCCATGGACGGACAATTGATGTCATTAGCAGTGGAGAAATGGATGAGTGAGGATCTGAGTCGCCGTGAGTTCGTCAAACGACTCACAACGACAGGGCTCGTCGCCGCTGGCGCCGGCTTGGGCGCATGGCAATTGTTTGATCCACGACGTGGTGACCGTTACTTCCGCGACGTTCTCAACGCGGATGCCGTCACCCTGCCATCCTTCGCCGTCGACAGACCCGCCAGCGCCGTCACCATGGCCATTGCGCGCGGTAGCGAACCAGACGCTTTGGTGCGGGCAGCGCTGGGAGCGATGGGCGGCATCGAGCAATTCGTGCAGCGCGGTGACGTGGTGCTGCTGAAACCGAATGTCGCCTTTGATCGACCCGCTGCTCTGGGTGCCACGACCCATCCCGGTATTTTCAAGGCCGTTGCCAGAGCCTGTCGGGACGCAGGTGCCAAGCAGATCCTCGTTGCCGACAATCCGATCAATCAACCGGAAGGATGTTTCTTCAAAAGTGGCCTCACTGCTGCAGCGGGAGAGATCGGGGCGGATTTAGTTCTGCCACGCAAGAGTGCCTTCCATCCCTTGAAAATCGATGGCGAAGTCCTGTCCACGTGGCCCATGTTCACAGAGCCCTTCGAAAAAGCGACGAAGGTCATCGGTATCGCGCCGTTGAAAGATCACAATCTGTGTTCCGCGTCGATGACCATGAAGAATTGGTATGGCTTGCTGGGCGGTCGACGAAATCAATTTCATCAGCGCATCCATGGCATCGTCTCCGACTTCCCGCACATGATCAAACCGACCCTCGTCGTACTCGACGCAACGCGGATGCTCATGCGCAATGGCCCCACCGGTGGCAGTCTCGGCGACGTCGCCCGCGGCGATACGGTTGTGGTCGGCACGGATATGGTCGCCGTCGACACCTTCGGCTACGGCTTGCTTGGTCGTGACCCGGAAAAACTCGAGTATCTGCATCGCGCGGCAGCACGCGACCTGGGCAGCACGAAGTGGAAAGAGCAAGTCTGGCGCGAGGTCACAACCTAGAATGGCCGCTGACGCAACGATGGCCGCCAGTGGCACGGGCAGTGCGAAGGCTGCTCAGGTGGCGCCCGCATGAGGATCACACAGGCCCGTGTTGTTGCCCAGATCTTCTTTATGGGGTTGTTCCTGTTCTTCGCCTTCGTGACGCAATTCGGCTACCTGAAGGGATACCCCGTCTCGCTATTTCTGGAGGTGGATCCCCTCGTCGCCATTGCCACGGCCCTGACGACACACAGCATCTACCAAGGCCTTGCCTGGTCACTCGTCCTGCTGCTGCCAACGCTGTTGCTGGGTCGCTTCTTCTGCAATTGGATCTGTCCCTACGGCATTCTGCATCAGTTCACGGGTTGGCTGTTCAATCGCCGCAATGCCAAAGAACGCATCGAGAGCAATCGCTACGAGAAGCTGTATGCCCTGAAGTACTACATCCTTTTCTGGATGTTGGCGATGGCCGCTTTTGGCAGCCTGCAGGTGGGCCTGCTGGATCCCATCTGCCTGCTCTTCCGCTCCTTCACCGTCGCCGTGCTTCCTGCGATAGATATGCCCTCCGAGTGGATCTACGTGCGACCACACATGCATCAGATGGCGTGGGTCGTGGGACTGCTGCTCGTGTTCTTTGTCTCCATGAATCTTGTGATCCCCCGCTTCTTCTGCCGCGTCGTATGCCCTCTTGGTGCGACCCTGGGGATTCTGTCGCGTTTCAGTCTGTTTCGTATCGAGCGCGATCCACATTCCTGCGTCGACTGCGATCTCTGCCTGCAGCGCTGCGAGGGCGCATCCGATCCGCACACGAATCTGCGCAAGTCAGAATGCTTCGTCTGCTTCAACTGCATCGATGACTGCCCGCATGATGCACTGAGTTTCGAGTTCGTCGCGCCTCTCAAGCATGAGGTGGCGTGGCCCGATCTGAGTCGGCGACGCGCTGTGTTTGCCGGGCTTCTTGGCGTCTTCATGTATCCCTTCGCCCGCCGCTCCGGCGATCTCGACAAGAACTTCGCCAAAGAGGTCATTCGCCCACCGGGGTCTGTGGCGGAACCGGAATTCCTCGAGCGCTGCATCAAGTGTGATCAGTGTATTCGCGTGTGTCCGACGAATGTCTTGCAGCCAGCGATGCTCGAATCCGGGATCGAGGGTGTGTGGACGCCGGTGATGAACATGCGCATGGGATACTGCGAGTTGAATTGCACCCTCTGTGGGCAGGTTTGTCCCACGGGAGCGATCCAGAAGATTTCGATTGAACAGAAGCTGGGCCTGCGTGAATTCACCGACCTGGGTGTCGTCAAGACAGGCACTGCGTTCTACGACCGCGGCCGCTGTCTACCGTGGGCGATGGACACACCCTGCGTCGTATGTGAAGAGGTGTGCCCCACGTCACCCAAGGCGATCTACTCACGCGAAGTCGAAGTGACGACGCGTTATGCAGAGACCTTGCGTCTACGGCAACCCTATGTCGATCCGGAACTGTGTATCGGCTGCGGAATCTGTGAGTATGAATGCCCTGTCCGCGACGAACGTGCGATTCGCGTCACCGCTGTAGGTGAGACCCGATCGACAGATCGCACGCTGCTGCTGAGTCTGATTGAAGCAGACAGTGCCACCCGTGCCGCCATCGTCGGGGCTGGCCCCGCGCCGACATTCGGTGCCGTCGCCACGTCGGCAATGGCCAGTATCACCTCGCTGAGCCAAGCGACGCCACAGTCCCAGCCGAAGGCATCAGCAACGGCTGGATGTGGCAGTAGCCAGTGTGGCTGCAAATCGAAAGGTGAACCTGCAGTGGCCGACCTTCCGACATTGCTGCACATCGAGTCGCCCGAATCTTGATCTCTTGATCCAATTTTCTGATCACTACGCCAGGAGAGCCCCATGAAGACCGATCATCGCGACAAAGACCAGACTGAGACCACCGTCAGCAGGCGCGATTTTCTCGCCACCGCAGGCGCTGCCGGTGCAGTCGCTCTCGCGCCGGGCGTGCTCGACGCTGCATCGGGACCCGTGCCGACGGCGAATCTTGGCACGACGGGAGCCAGGGTATCTGTACTGGCCGCTGGCACCGCCTTCAACCTGACACCGATTGCCCTGCGCTCAATCGCCAGAGAAGGCATTACGTATTGGGACACGGCACAGAGCTACGCCGGTGGCAACAGCGAAAAGGAGATTGGTAAGTATTTCGCCAAACATGGCAACCGCAAAGACGTCTATCTGGTGACCAAGTGTGGCAATCATGCGGTGGAATCTTTCACAAGCGCGCTCAACGGCAGTCTTGAGAGTCTGCAAACAGACTACGTGGATACATACTTCTTGCACAATCTTGGCGATCCCGATCGTCTCGACGATGAGATGAAGGCATGCCAGGAGAAACTCAAGAAGGAGGGGAAGATCCGTTACTTCGGCTTTTCTTCTCATCATGGTCGGATGATCGACGTCCTCGAGCGAGCTCCACAGGTGGGCTTCGTCGACACGATCATGTTCAAATACAGCTTCCGCAATATGGATGATCCCCGTCTGCAGAAGGCCATGGATGCTTGCGCCGAGGCAGGCATTGGACTGATCGCTATGAAGACACAGGGTGGCCGCCAACCCACTGACGTAACGGTGCCAGCATGGGAAGGGTATACCCGTCATCAGGCAGCGCTGAAAGTCGTGTGGGAAGATGAACGAATCAGTGCGATCTGCTCTGAAATGGTCAATGTCCAGCAGGTGAAGGACAATGGCGCTGCCGCACGACTGCGCCGGGGTGTTGGTTATCTCGAGCGCCAGGACCTGCAGGAATACGCCATCGAGACCAACCATCTGCATTGCCGCGGCTGCGCCCACATCTGCGAGAGCCGCGTCGCAGCGGGCACAGCTGTTGCCGATTTGATGCGTCTGAAAATGTATCACGATGAATACGGCAAGCGCCGCTATGCGCGAGATCTGTTCGCGCAGATGCCCGTCGCCGCTCGTCAGGTCGACGGCGTCGACTTTCGCGATGCCGAGACGGCGTGTCCCTTCGGTTTACAGGTTGGCAACATGGTACGAGATGCGGTGAGCAAACTCGCTTAACGCGGCAGGACGACAATCGCCTTGGGTTGCGAAGGACATCGCCACTGGCACACGCCACAACCGATACAACCCTCGGCGATCACCTCCACGGCGCCCTGTGCATCAAAGCGCAGGGCGCGCTCACCTTCCGGGCACGTATCGACACACTCGGTACACAATTCACCCGATGTCCGTAGACAGGGCTCGTGGTCGATATGGGCAAGACCCATGCGGATCTGCGCCCGTGGCGTGATCTGCAGTGCTCCCGAAGGACAGGCTGACATACACTCGAGACCATCGCACACCAGGCAGGGCTGACTGTCAGCGAAGATAACCGGTGTGCCATTGAGTTCGTCCGACTCATCCTTGGCGTGCTGAATCGCCTTGGCGGGACACACGTCGACGCAGTTGCCACAGCGATAACACGTATCGAGAAAGTTAACTTCGGCGATCGCTCCGGGCGGTCGCAATCGCTGGCGCTCACGACCGACCAGTCCATCTACCCGGTCACCGACATAGTCAGCAGCCTGGCCCAACGTGCGGTCGACGAGTTGCCGGAAGAATTGACGGCGGCCACCGCCATCAGCACTCATGCAGGATCCTCCGCCGCCGGATCCTCTGCTGACAACTTCTCCACTTGTCGCGTCAATTGATCTACACGCCGACGTAGAATCCGCAACACACGAGCCGTCGAGTCGGGAATCTCAATACAACGCTCGCAGAGGGCACGTGTTGCGCGACTCTTATGGCCCGGATACTCGAAGGCCTCGCCGCAAGTGCGGCAGATTCTGCGTTGCTGTTCGTCGTCAGCCATCTGCAGGGTTCGCGGGAATGAGATCTGGTTCGATAGGGGGCAATTTCAGACGTTCACGCAGAACGTCATCCCCCACGATAAGCTGCCCAAAGGCGCTTTCCGTGAATACATCGACACGGCCATCAGCGAACACGATGGTGCGCGCCTCTTCTTCACCAGGAAATCGTGTCAGAATCTGTCGCGGCGCATCCTCATGTAGCACGATCAGGCGACGATCGACGGTCAGCGTCGGCACACGACGATAGACCCAGCCCGAGGCTGCCGAAAGATCAGCCGGGAGATGATCGGGCGTCACGCCCTCGCGACCGGCGATTTCTTCTAGCGTTGCCAGCAGGCCTTCACCATGCCGTTGCGCCTCATCGCGTTGGCTCTGGCTGACGCGACGTCTTTGCGTCAACTGCAACCAGCGGCCAGCGGCGAACACGATGGCACCGGCCAACACCCACCACGTGGGTGGCAGGGACGGCACCGACATCAGCCCATGCATTCCTTGAGTAGGCGCCGCACTTCCGTTTTCACCATGCTCGACAGATCGCTGACCACCTTGCGCGCCGATTCCCGTTTCATACCAAACATCTTGAGCACGTCCCGGTCATAGTTGGCTGGTTCCTCTTCACGCAACCCGAGTCCCATTTCCTTTGCCATGTTATCGGCAATATGCACGAGCCCAGTCAGTGGCGCGGTGCGCTCTCCGAGGGTGTGGTGCAGACCAACGGCACGTGTGATATGGGTGGGCATGTCGGATTTTTTCAGCAGCAGTTCGCCAATCCACTCGTGGGTGATGGCACCGCCGAGTTCCTCTTCGGCCTGAGAAAAATCGGTCTTCTCGTCCATCGTGCGCAGAATCCGCTCGAAGTAGTCGCTGAAGAAGAAACCTTGCACGACCTTGCCGCAATCGTGTAGCAGGGCAGCCATCCAGTAATCGTTGAATTCGATCTCTTCAGGTGGAGTGACGCCTTCTTCCTCCAGTAAGCGATCAGCGATCATAGCCGTCGCCATAGAGTGCTGCCAGAAGCGTTCGATATCGAATTCGGAATCTTCAGGGCTCACAAAGGTATTGATGAGCACGATCTGCTGAGCGATGGCGCCCACCTTCTTCACGCCAAGGCGCACGACGGCCTCTTGCAGCGTCCAACGTTGGCCGGCGCGCGATGTGCCCATGAAATACGGCGAGTTCGCGACCTGCATGACTTTCAGCACAATCGCCGAATCGCGCATCAGCAATTCTTCCAGTTGCGCCATCGTCGCCTTGGGATCGGATATGATCCGCATGATGTGAAGCACGACGGCCGGCAAGGTCGGTAGTGTATCGAGGCGCTCGAGACGATCCTTGACCTTCTTCTCCAGATCACCGTCCTCAAGAACCAGGGCGGACACGTCGATACCGGCCATCGCCTCACCGATCGAGCGCTGCAGGGATTCATCGCCACTGGCAAAGGCCAGCTCCCATCGACACAGATGCACTCCCTCCATCGCGTCGATGGCAGTTTCCATGTCGTTACACACATGTCCGGGGAACAGGAGAAACAGGGGGATCGTTCCAGCGAGACTCAAAGCTGGCACCGTTGTGCGCGCAGAGATGCCCTTCTCCTGAATCACGAAGACGCAACGAATCCGTCGCCCATGACGACGAATAACCGTTGCCGCCTGGATGAAATCTCCAGCCGTCTCGACGGTCAGTCCGTAGCGATAGCTCATCAGCAAGGTGACGAACTTCGCCAGTGTCGTCTCCGTCTTGCCGTCTTGTTGAATCAAGAGGGCAAAATTCTGTTGCGCCTCTTCATCGCTATCTGCGCTTATGTCGGTTTCTGTCGTCATTCCTCATCTTCGACAGAGGTGGGCATACCACTGTAACACAACAAGTTCACCAATCTTGGCCGTTGACGAAAGGCCCATTCCCACTTCCTATACTACCCTTTACAACTCCGATTTCAGAAGGAAGGCTCCTTTGATGCAATTGTTGTGGGTTGGACTGGGTGGATTCATCGGCGCCATTGGACGCTATTGTGTGGGTTCATGGGTTCAGCGACTCCTCCCCGCCGGTCAGATCCCGTATGGCACCCTGGCGGTCAATGTCGTCGGTTGTCTTGTGATCGGCGCCTTAGGAGGCTGGATCGACGCTCGACAGGTCAGCCTTGCACCGATGCTGCGACTTTTCCTCTTTGTCGGTGTCCTCGGCGGTTTTACAACTTTTTCAGCCTTTGCCTTCGAAACATTGTCCATGACACGGGCGGGGTTGACCTTCGCCGCCCTCGCTCACGTTGGGGGCCACTTGGTCCTGTGCCTGTGCGCCGTCGGACTCGGCGACTTCGTCGCTCGCGCTTTTGCACGGTAGAGGATTTATGCGTCAACGACATATTCTCAGCAGCCTCCTGGGAGCCATTGTCGTTCTATCTCTGGCGACACAGACGCACAGCGATGGGACCGCTGATACGGCGCTGTTGCGAATCGCCTTCGGATCGTGCAGTAAACACAATGCCGATCAACCCCTGTGGGAGCCGATTGTCGCCGCAGATCCGGATCTGTGGATCTGGACAGGAGACATCGTGTATGCCGACACAGAGGATATGGATCTCATGCGCGCGATCTATTCACTGCAAGCAGCGAGACCTGATTATGCTCGCCTCGTAGCCACCTGTCCGGTGATCGGCACCTGGGACGATCATGACTATGGCGTCAACAATGGCGGCCTTGAGTATCCGCAGCGACGACGCAGCCAACAGTTGTTATTGGATTTCCTTGACGTCGACGACGACGATCCGCGGCGCCAGCGGGCCGGTGTCTATCGCAGCCACGTCTATGGTCCTCC
>JABJJN010000052.1 GCA_018660835.1 Gemmatimonadota bacterium
AATTCTACCAGTTCTTTCTGTCTCGCTGCCAATACAGTGACCTGCCCCTCAAACCCACCGAGCAATCTCAGCCGGATCTGCAAACTCCCACAGATCAGCTGCGAGAATTCGTCGAGCAAGTCGCAGCACAAATCCCCGAGAAGCTACCCGATCAACCCGATAAACTGATGGGCACCGTCAGGCGTCTGCAGCACCGTTTCGCCTACTCCTGCCCACAGACAGATGCGGAACGTGCCTTTGTTCTGCGGAGTTTCGATTCGTCCGTCGCAACACAGGTAACCCTCAAACGGTGGGGCGCACCGGGCAGCGCGCAGCAAACATTGGCACGCTCTCTGCGGGATGATCTAGTGAAGGCGTTACGGACGCAGATCATTCAGCCCGCGCTGTCTGCGTGGCGTCGGTTTGTCTATACCCTGGCTGCTGAATTTGTCGATGAAGCCATGGATTTCTATCGGCAGCACCGGCGGCAGCAAGCGATGTTGACGTTCAACGATCTGATGGAGACGTCGGCCGCCTTGCTGCGCGACCATACAGACATTCGACGAAAACTACAGGGACGTTATCAGACCGTCTTCGTCGATGAATTCCAGGATACCGATCCTCTCCAGGCGCAGATTCTGTTGTATCTGACGGGAGAAGATCGGGAAGATCCATCCTGGCAGCAGCAGACACCGCGCCCAGGCAGTCTGTTTCTCGTTGGCGACGAGAAGCAATCGATCTATCGATTTCGACGTGCAGATGTCGACGTCTTCAGACACATGCGGCAGCGAATAGAAGCTGGCGACGGTGCGTGTATCGAATTGACGGCGAGCTTTCGTTCCCAACCCACACTGGCTCGGTGGACGAATGATACCTTCGAAGGTCTCTTCGAAGCACAGGACCTGCGATTCCAGACCCACTTCCAGCGCATGCAGGCGCAGCGATCTGATGTGGCAGGCGGCGGCGTCTATCGGCTCAAGAGTGACCCCCAACGACGTGGTCGCCAGCAGTTGGTTGAAGAAGAAGCGGACAGGATTGCTCGTTTCATCGCTGCAGCTGTCGCCGGGAAAACCCAACTCAATGGGGCGGATTCCGTCCTGGGTGTATCGGCCCAACCGGGCGACTTCATGATCCTGACGCGGACGCGGCGCTGGTTGTCCAGCTACGGGCGGGCACTGGAACAGCATGGCATTGCCTACGATATCACCGGTGCCGGGAGTCTGCGCGCCTCTGGAGAGTTGAAAGCGATTGTTGATGCGCTGGAGGTCGTGCTGCGCACCGATGACACGGTCGCCCTGGTTGCCACCATGAGGGGCCTGCTTTTCGGGTTCGGCGACGACGAGCTCTACGCCTTGAGACAAGCGGGTTGGTCCTTCCGACTCGACGCCGAAGTTCCCACTCAGATCGACGCGTCACTGCGGCAACAATTGCAGGAGGTCGTGACCAGATTCCACCGTCTGCGTGAGGATCTAGAATCGCTGCCACCGGCGGCGGCACTTGAGCGTTTCGTTGATGAAACGGGATTGTTGGCGGCAGCTGCGGCCGAGGAGGGCGGATCTGCTCGTGCTGGCAACGTGCTCCGTCTCCTATCCATGGTTCGTGATTGGCAGTCGCGTCGCGGACTGGGCTGGGTCCAGATCACCGATGAGTTGCGCGACCTGTTGGAGGGTGGAGAATTTCGCATGGAGGAGATGACACTGGAGATTGGACGACAAGATGTCGTTCGCGTGATGAACCTGCATCAAGCCAAAGGGCTGGAAGCGAAGGTCGTCTTCCTCGCTGATCCGACGGACAGCAGCGCAGATCAGCATGGTGTCGACCTGCATGTGTCGCGTCTTGGTGACGAGCCGTATCTGTCGATGGCAGTCACGGCTGGGAGTGGACACAGACAATGGGTCATAGCCGAGCCTGACGGTTGGCCTCAGGACGCACAGATCGAGGCGCGCTACCTGGCGGCAGAGCAACTACGGTTGGTTTATGTGGCGGCGACGAGAGCTGCAGCCGTTCTCATTGTCGGTCAGGGACCCACTCACGCTGGACCGTGGAAGGATCTGCAGGTCGGGCTTCGTGACGTAGACGACCTGCCCATTCCTTCAGACTCAACGATCACTCTTGCCGAGTCAGTAGATGCCGGCGTCGACATCGCTGCGTCTCGACGGCAGCGTCAACAGCGGTGGGCGGAGATCCGTCAGCCGACATGGAAACAAGGCGCGGTTCGAGACGTGGAGGGGCGAGGTCCGGCGCAGGACATCGATGCAGGACACGGTCAAGACTTCGGGGTCGTCGTGCATCGACTTCTTGAGTTATGCGTCCGTGGGCATCTGGCGCCCAACGACGTGTCTGCCGTAGAGGCTTTGGCTTTGGCTCAACTTGCACAGCTTGGGCAGCCGCCGCACCTGCTGCCCCATGCCATCGATGCCGTGACGGGTTGGGCAGCATCGGACCTCTGGACGCAGGTACAGGCTTCGACACAGGTACATGCCGAGGTTCCTTATGCCAGAACATCTCACAATGAAATACTGAGTGTGGAACGAGGTGTGATCGACCTTGTCTTTAGGACAAGACATGGATGGCAGCTGGTGGATTACAAGACGCAGGTTCTGTCGACGGATCAAGCTGGCTCACCCGCCACGCGATCAGTCGCAGCGATGCTGGATCAATACCGAGCACAACTGGCTGTCTATACACAGCACTGGCAACAAGTGGCCCAGGAGCAACGGGTCACGGCGGGTCTGTGGTTGACGGCCCACAACCTCTGGTTGCCGCTGGACCTGGACTAGGCGTACCGCAACGGGGCAACGCCTGTCGGCGTTGAGCCCAGTCCTTGGTTTCAGCGCTTAGCTATGTGCCATGGCCAATGGCTTCTTGCCATTGGTTTCTTTTTGGAATCGATGGGCAACGACCGTTACGATCTTGCGCGCCGCTTCAGGTTCCATATTCGGTTCCTTCGAACGGAAGCGCTCTAGTGCCTGCATCTGGATGTCGTCCCAGGGTGCGCCCGGATTCTCCTCGCTCACGGCGAAGAAGATGTTATCCGCCAGTCGCAACAAAGAATCGGAAGACATACGATTCCCATTGGTACCGACCGTCAGTGCAGGGTCGGGTCCAAGTGAATCTTCTGAACGACCGAGGGCTCGCAGAATGCTACGAGCTGAGGTCGCCATGTCGAACAGATGTGCCTCGATGATCTCAACATCTTTGCCGTCGCGACGGACCTCTTGTGCTTTGGCGCGAACGTTGCCGGCCATGACATAGAGGATCTCTGCAATACGCAGAGCGGAGCGCTGTACCAGGAATTGATAGATGTTGCACAGAACCAGTACGATGACAGCCGTCGCTAGAACGCCGGTGACTACAGACATGGGGGCCTTTCGCCGGCCGGCACTGGTGGTCGGGAGAGGATCAGGGGTGGAGACAGGGGATGCCGGCCAGACTGATCTGGACATAATGACAAGACCAGACGTGTGTAATTAGGGGCACGGCGGACCCAACCGCAAACGAAATCGCCACTCTTCCATTGGTCACTCAGCGGTCATAGATTCCCTGCGCTCCTTCGGGTGATGACCACCCGACAAACTCTCGTAACCCATCCGATCTGTCAGATCGAAGGAAAACTCCTTGTTCAAGACCATGAAGCCCCAGGTTTGGGCCTTCGATGCCGAATGGATTCCGGATCCGGCAACAGGGCGTGCCGTATACGGATTCGCCGACGACATCGATGAAACAGACGTCATCGACGCCATGTTTGAACGAGGCGGAGCCACAGAGCAGGAGCCGCGGCCCTATCTGAAGACCATTCTGTGTCGCGTTGTGTCGGTGTCGGTCGTCACCCGTGCTGAAGAAAAGGACGAGGTGCGTTTACAACTGACCTCTTTGCCCGCTGCCGATGCGGCCGGAACACAGGCCCTGCCAGAGGCGGAACTCATTCAGCGATTTCTTGAAGGAGTGGGGCGCACACAACCGCAACTGGTAGGCTACAATTCGGGTGGCGCGGATCTTCGAATCCTGCTGCAACGTGGTGTAGCCCTCGGTGTTCAGGCAGCCGATTTCGCCCGTCGCCCCGACAAGCCCTGGGAGGGGGTCGATTACTTTTTGCCCAATGGTGATTGGCACGTGGATCTGCAGGAGGTCCTGGCTGGCCGCAGCCGCGGCAGGCCGTCCCTACATGAACTGGCCGTCGCCAGTGGGATCCCGGGCAAAATGGACGTCGCTGGATCTGATGTGCTGGATCTGTGGCAGGCAGGCAGAATCGATCAGATCGTCGCCTACAACGAGTGTGATGCGATCACAACATATCTGCTCTGGCTTCGTGTCGCCCATTTTGGTGGATTCTTCGACAGCCAACAGTACGAAGCGGAACAACAGAGCGTTCGAGAGCTGCTCAGCCGAGAGAGCCAACGGCCAGGTCGGGAGCATCTGCAGAAATACCTCGCTGTATGGAAGCAATTAGCCGGAAATCACGCGCGCAGTGGCGCACAGATGGGTCTGGGAATCTGACATGGAACGGTACATCGCAATCGACGGCGTCTGCGCCTGGCCAAATATGACACAGATGTCCAATGGTGATTTGGTTGTAGCGATTTTCAATCAACCCGTGCACGGTCGCTGGGAGGGAGATGTGGAAGCCTGGGCGAGCGAAGATGGTGGCCACAAATGGACAAAACGTGGGGCCGCTGCGCCTGGAGAACCGCCAGGCAATCGCATGAATGTGGCAGCCGGTTGTGCGGGCGACGGCGACCTACTTGTCATCTCCTCGGGTTGGACGCCTGTGCTGGCTCCTGGTGTGGAGGATCCGGAGTTCGCGTTCAAGAAACGCGAAGTTCTGGCACCGAGGGTCTGTCGCTCGTCTGACGGTGGACGAAACTGGGTGCGCGAGGACTCGGTGGAACTACCTGACGGGGAGCGCTGGTTCATTCCCTTTGGTGATATCGTTGCTGCCGACCAGCAACTGGGGGTCTCCTTCTATTCCGCGTCGCCAGAGGATAAGAAGAACACGTCGTGGTTCCTGCGTTCCACCGACGATGGCCGCACCTGGGGCGACGCCTGTGTCATCGGTGCGGATGATTACAACGAGACAGATCTTCTGTATCTGGGGGACCGTCGTTGGCTGGCTGCATGTCGGACCTTCACCGATGGCCATGTGCAACTGTTTGGCTCCGAAGATGATGGTCGCACCTGGACGGATCGGGGACCCGTCAGCCTGCCGCGCCAACATCCGGCTCATCTGACAAAACTGGCCGACGGCCGACTGTTGTTGTCGTATGGTCTGCGCAACGAAGGTCTACTTGGTGTGGCGGTCAGGATCAGCCCTGATGAGGGCGAGACCTGGCTGGAGCCGCGTGTTCTGGTCGACCTGGATCTGCCAGCGGATTGTGGCTACCCATCGAGTGCCCAGATCGCGGATGGCACCATCGTCACTGCGTATTATGCGAAACAAGTTAGCGCGCACATGCGGTACCACATGGGTGTCGTGCGTTGGGATCCGCCAGCTGTGAAAGAAACGAAAACGACGTAAAACCTTTATTCCACGCCTTTTTTCGGAAGCATATACACCATGGCTAAGGTTGTCTTCATCGGTGCCGGTAGTTTCGGCTTCACCCGGGGACTTGTTCGCGATCTGCTCACATTCGACCTGCTCAGCGATGCAGAGATCGCCCTCGTTGACATCAACAAGCAGCGTCTGGATTTCGCCAAGCGCGCATGTCAGAAGATCGTCGACCAGGGCGGATACAAAGCGACGGTCACGGCTACGACGGACCGTCGACAGGCTCTAAAGGGAGCCCACGCCGTCTGTGTCACCATTTTATCCGGGAGCACGAGTGTCTGGCAGCATGATATCCTGATCCCAAAGAAGTACGGAATCGATACCAATGTGGGTGATACACGTGGTCCCAGCGGCATCTTCCGAGCTCTGCGCACGATTCCAGAGATGGTGGCCATCGCCCGTGATATGGAGCAGCTGTGTCCGCGGGCAATGATGCTGAACTACACGAATCCCATGGCCATGCTCTGCCACGCCATGAACAGGGAGACCTCGATCCAGCTCACCGGATTGTGTCACAGTGTGCAGGGAACAGCGTCAATGATTGAAGGTTGGTTGAAGCTGAAGCCGGGATCGATGGAGTATACCTGTGCTGGCATCAATCACATGGCCTGGTATCTGAAACTCGAACACAAGGGCCGAGATCTCTATCCCCGCCTCAAGCGTACGATGCAAGACAAGGCCGTTTACAACCATGAGCAGGTGCGGAATGAAATGTTCCTCGCCCTCGGCTATTATGTTACCGAGTCGAGTGGACACAATTCCGAATACAACTGGTGGTTTCGAAAGCGCCCGGATCTTGTCCGGAAATACTGCAGGGACGGAACGGGATGGAATCCGGGCCAATACGCCTACATTCTCAAGGCCTATCAGGCCCGCGAGGGCGGCGGCTGGCAAAAGAGTGTGCGGGATTGGATCAACCAGGATCAGATAGATCTTCGCCGCGGGCATGAATATGCAGCGTCCATCATCAACGCCTACATGGGCGGAGATCTGTATCGCTTTAATGGCAACGTCGCCAACGATGGCTTGATCGACAATCTTCCCACCGGTTCCTGCGTTGAGGTGCCCGTGCTGGCCAGCAGCAAGGGACTGGAACCAGTACGAGTCGGATCACTGCCCGCGTCGGTGGCGATGTTGACAGGATTGAGCGCACAGATTGAGATGATGGCCGTTGACGGATGCCTCAAGGGGGACGCGGAGCTCGTTTACCAGGCGATTGCCCACGACCCTCTGACAGCGGCCAAACTGTCCTTGGCCGAAATCCGCAAGATGGTCAGAGAGATGTTCAAGAAGAATCAGAAATGGCTTCCTCAGTTCAAGAAGGTCAATCTATAGGCGACCTCAGGGGAACGGGCGTCATTATTATTGCTAAATGAGCCAAACGAGAGTAAGTTGGTGGCATGTTTTCGTCGGTTTCACCCCGAAGCGGACGCCTTCTGCAACGGCAGCCAGGTGTTCTTACCTTCGAGCCTACCTCGCTGCCTCCGAAGCCGGATCTCTCTCTGAGCCCCTCTCAGTGGAGGCTGGTTATGGATGCGGAGCGGTCTCTCGGGCGTCTACAGGGCTTGCTCGAGGGGACGGACTGGCCACGAGATCTCCTGCGACTCGCGGCCCTACAAGAAGCGGCCGCCTCGGCTCGCCTCGAGGGGGGGCACTTTCCGCTCAGTGATCTTCTCTGGTGGGAACTCGATGGTCGCGTAAATGAGTTGCGCAGTAACACGGGAGCACTGCGGCTGGCATCGCAGCATGCATCTGTGCTCCTGAACAGACCGCAGGCATCGAAACAGGATCTGGAAGCCCTGCACCAAAGCCTCTACCGCAATGTCCGCGGGCGGGACGGCGAAGCTGGTAGACTCCGCACCTCGCTGATATGGCTGGGCCCCAAGGGGAGCACGGCGCAGGACGCTCCCTATGTCCCCCCAGCTCCGGAGCAGTTGCACCAGCACGTAGGTAGTCTGTCCGAATTCCTCAAGCAGGCGTCGGACTGGCCACGAGTGGTCCATGCGGCACTCTCCTACTACCAGGCTGAGTCCCTACAGCCTTTTCTGGACGGTAGTGGCAGGATCGCGAGAATCCTCCTCGTGAATTCCCTCGCTGACGAAGACGCTCACTCCAGTGCTGTTCTGTTACGCCCCTCCCTGTTGTGGACGAAAAACACGGCGCAACATTTCGGGCAATTGCAGATGCTTCGGGAGCATGGTTCGTTTGAGACGTGGATCTCCGTCTTCGCCAAGAGCATAGAGCAGTCCTGCTCCGAGGCAGCGGAACTGATAAACCGAGTGACCGCGTGGCTCGCTCAGACACGTCGCAAGGTCAGCGAGGAATTACCCAATCAGCGCCACATTGCCATGGCGATTCTTGGCGCTCTGCCTGGACAACCGTTGCTCAGTATTGAGTCTGCTGCCAACCTCTGCAACCGCAACTTCGCCAATGCGAATATTGTTGTGCAACGGCTTGTCGGCCTGGGCTTGCTTCGTGAGATCACTGGTCGAAGACGAAATCGCCGTTTCGTGGCACCCTTTCTGATGCACGCATTAGAGGAGGAAGTGACTCAATAAGCCCACGTATAAGCGAAAAACATCCCGTACGAGTATACAGCGCTGCCTTGCCCAACCCCCCCCGCGACGCGAAATGTACAGGAGGATGAGTCAGCAGCCAGTGTCTTGACGAGCTCGCCTCTATACTCTCCGTCAACGGAGTGCCCGCCCGACTCCCGGTATGATACTGGAGGCCCGCTGCCTATCCTATGCCAACCAGAATCAGCTTTCGTACGACTATTAGCGAAAAATACCCTGTTTGAGCATAGGGAGCCTATGAGCTATCGGTCCAGCATCTTCGACTCCAAGCCTGGGATAGGGTTTCCCAACCGATATGGGTTAGCCGTCGGCATGTGAGGGACCTATGCCTGCATACTAACACCAGACTGGTGCAGCTTCGGTGGGGAGCATGTCACTTCGCTGGCCTCCCGCAGGTGACGACTCTGAAGATCCACAACGACGATGTCACAGGAGCCGCAACTCTATGGCAGTCCACTGGTTGCTTACCGAGAGTCGTTTGGGATTGGGTATGCGAACAACACCCGAGCCAGCGAAAGTGAGAGCATGCTGGAGAGAAATTGGAGGACGGCTTCTACAAAAGTGCTGGTAGGTTTCGTCGAAAAAATCCTTTACATTTGCAAATCCTTGGGTCTCTACCAGCAGGTCGTAACCCACCCCACCGTAGCACAAGGAGCAAATGCTGAGTGAACTACGAAAGCTGGACCGACGATGATGTCAGTCTGCACGCGTACTTCAGTGAGATCGCCAGTTCGACGCCCTTGTCCCGGGCTAAGGAAGCTGAGCTAGCGGACCGCATCGCAGACGGAGACAATCGCGCCCGTGAGGAATTGGCAGAAGCCAACCTTCTATTTGTTGTTACCGTCGCTAAACAATACCGCAATCGTGGCCTGTCCTTCTCTGAGTTGATCAGCGCCGGCAACCTCGGTCTCATGACCGCAGTCGACCGTTTCGACGCAACACGCGGCTTTAAGTTCATCTCCTATGCAGTCTGGTGGATTCGTCAGGCCATTCAGCAAGCATTGGCAGAGGATAGTCGCACAGTTCGGCTACCTCTCAATCGGCTGAATCTCTTGCGCAAGATCGCACGCACCGCCCAGCAGCTTGGCAATACCAATGAGGGGGAGGCGGATGATGTCGAAATCGCCAAGGTCCTCGAGGTTCCTGTGGCGGAAGTACGGGACACGATGCTCAATGGACGCCGCTCGGTATCCCTTGACCGCGCTGCCTTCGACGAAGACGAAGGTTCGACTCTCATGAAGCGTCTCGCGGATGAGGAAGCTGATTCGCCTGACGAGACCGTGACACGTATGTCGAGCCAACGGCAACTCCAGAGAGTCCTGACAGGACTGGACGAGCGGGAGCACGAGATCATTCAGCTCTATTTCGGCCTCGACGGATCTGAACCGATGACACTAGAGCAGATCGGAGATCGGATGAGTCTCACCCGCGAGAGAATTCGCCAGCTAAAGGAACGAGCTTTCGGGAAACTGCGGCACCCATCTCATTATGAGGAGCTCCGCTCCCGCGCAGACTAACCTCACCTCCGGGTGCTCGATCATCGCCTCCCAGGTCCCAAGAGAATGCGGCGCGTCACCCTCGGTGACGGGCCGCTCCCCGTTATATGTGAAAGACGTAGAGATCCGGATCGACTTCGGCTGGCTCCATCCACCGACCACTTTGACGATGACTCTCAGCGACGGCGAGACACGCCTGGGTGATCTGATGCGTGATCTCTACATGTCCCCGCGTTCTTCGCCCCGCTTCAAAGGAATCGACGAGGTCTTCCAGGCAACTCACGACCGTACTGGTAGGTGTCACAGGTGCCAATGGCACCTCATCCCAGCCACCACCCTCTGTTGCGAGCCTCAACTGCGAACTCGTGCCATTGTTGAAGGAACGAATGCTGCCCTTGGTGCCCAGGATTTCAAATTCCCAATAGGCAGCGGGTAGGGACCAGGCATCGACACCCCCATCGAATCTGAGTTGATACGTTGCCCGCGGGTCAAAGGGTACGTGGTTGCCCTCAATGACGTAGTCCGCGTCATCAAACTGCCCCCGAACCTGATCAATCCCAGGGTCACCAAGAAGCCAGGACACGGTGTCCATGGAATGGATGTGTCCATGCAGCAGGCTGGAGGGAGCATAGTGAACGGCCACCTTCACTTCACCGATCCGTCCTCCAAGCACCACATCGCGAAGGGGCTCATAACGGTTGTCAAAGCGACGCAACACCCCCGTATTCAGGGCGCAGTCGTTTGCCTCTATCGCGACCCGAATCTCATCGGCTCGACGCATCGAACAGGCCATTGCCTTCTCCACATACAACATGGGAACACCCAAATTGGCTATCTCGACGGTCAGGTCTGCATGCAGGTCTACACGATAGTCGGCGGCGGGAGCTTCCCGTTGGTCTGTGCCGGCGGCGCGGGTGCACACGGCGACCAGATCCGGACGTTCCGCCTCTACCATCTTGCGCATATCCTCATAGACCGCTTTCACACCCCATCGATCAGTAAACCGTTCCCGCTTCTCGGCGACCAGGTCGCAGCCTGCGACCAATTCCAAACGGGACGACGCCGTCGTCGCCGATGCCACGGAGTACGGCAATGTGGTATGCCCTTCGTCGTCAATGGTCGATCCCATTCTGCCCAGACCCACGATGGCTACACGATAGGTTTTCACCATTGCTCTCCCATTCAATAGATTCTCTGTTACTACAGTCGAAAGCCCAAAGGTCGGCACCAAACAAAGTCTGAGTATAGCGGCAGTGGCCGCCGCCAAACAATCACCCAACGCACAGACCTCGTGCGTCGTCCCTTCACTCACCGTTGATAGATTGGCAGGACCGGCTGCAAATAACACATCCATACAAAGATCATGGTGTGGCGACACCTGTCAGCAATCACCGAGGTATCGTCGCAACCAGTGACGGCAAGGGTCGTGATGTTGTCTTGATCTGGCTTTTTGATCACCGCGGCGGGTATGCATGCCTCGTTGTTGACGCGATCACGGGCGAGACCGACGAAGTACCCATCCCTTTCGAGCCTGGTCACGACTGTCCCTACGCATCCGTTCTCTCGTCTGGCAATCGCTACTACACCCACTTCAACAGTCACTTTGTCGAGTTTGATCCCCACTCCAGATCCTTCACGTTCTGCCATGAGACGGCACCAAAGATGTCCATGGGTATGACCGAGGACGACGACGGTTGCATCTGGTCCATCAGCTACCCAGACAGTGGTCTGGTTCGGTTCAATCCGGCGACACGGGAATTCACGGACTTCGGCCACGTCTACAAGCAGAACTGGCCGCAATACCAACGTTTCATTGCCGCCGACGACAGAGGATGGATCTACTTCGCCATCGGCAATACGGCGACCCAACTCATCGCCTTCGACCCCGGCACAGGCGCCACGGAGCCACTTCTGTCCGACGATGAGCGTGTCGAGGGGGCGACTGCCTTCGTTGAGCGAGATCAAGATGGACGTGTTTACGCTTTGGCCGATTCCTCCGAGCAGGACCAAAGCAACTGGCTGCAGTTATACGAAGGACAGCGACAAGAAGTGGGCGGTCATTCCAGCCGCGACGCCAAACCCATCGTCACGTCCAGCCAAGCCTTGTTCCACCGCACCTTCCCTTCCGGTCGGCAACTGGTCCTCTGCGACACGGTCGAAGGGGAACTGATCGTCGAAGATCCCGCGACCGCACAACGTTGGGAGAATCACTTCGAGTATACCAGCGAGGGCGCGCATCTGATGGGCGTCGCCGCTGCCCCGAATGATACCATCTGTGGTGGCACGGCGTTCCCGATGCGCTTCTTCCAGTTTGATCCGCCTACCGGGGCCTGGACGAATCGTGCCTCCCATGGTCAGTGGAACACCGTCGCCCGCCAAGGGGACAGATATTTCGTTGGCGGCTACACGGGAGGTTTTCTCCTGGAGTGGAATCCTTTCGCAACCTGGGTTGACACCGAACCGGAGCAGATCGACACAAACCCGAGGTTTCTCGCCGCCAGTGCACCCTCGATCAATCGACCACATGCGCTGTTGGCCCACCCCAATGGTCGACATCTTGTCCTTGGTGGAACCCCTGGGTATGGCCTCACAGGCGGTGGCATTCTGCTCTGGGATCGACAGGAGCAAAAGCAAGTGCTCCGGGAGCACCATGAATGGTTGCCCAATCATTCGGTCATGAGTCTTGTTGCCCTCGACGAGAATCGGGCATTAGGCGGCTCGACCGTCGCTCCCGGTACGGGAGGCGAGGCCAGGGCCCAGCTTGCCGAGCTCTTTGAGCTCGACCTCAACACGATGCAGGTGACGTGGCATGCTCCCGTGCTCGATCGTGTCAGAGAGTATACAGACCTCGCCCTCAACTCAGAGGGACTCCTCTATGGAATTGCTGACAAGACACGTTTCTTCGTCTACGACATCGAAGCTCGTTCAGTTCTGTTGGAGCATGCCACCACAGACAGCCTCGGCGAGTCCGCCTATCACCAGGGCCCACGTCTTTTCCTCACCGATCCGGAGACAGGCACGACGTTCCTGCTCTTCCACCACTGCATCGCCAGGATTTGCGGTGCCCCTGACTATCACCTACAAAAGGTGAGTGAGTCACCGGTGCCCATTCACTGTGGTGGAGATATCCTCGCCGGCAGGATCTACTTCGGTAGTGGTTCCCATCTATATAGCTACGACATAGGAGATCTCAGCTAAGTGACGATCGAATCAGCTGTACTTGGGGGGGGTTGCTTCTGGTGTCTGGAAGCGGCTTACGAGCAGGTAGAAGGTGTTCGGACTGTGACGTCCGGTTACGCAGGTGGGCACGTAGACGAGCCAAGTTATGAGGCCGTCTGTATGGGTACGACGGGACACGCTGAAGTCGTCCGGGTGGAATACGAAGCAGAGACGATATCTTTTGACGAGATTCTCGAGATCTTCTTCGGCATCCACGATCCGACCACCGTCGACCGGCAAGGAAACGATGTGGGTCCCCAATACCGATCAGCGATCTTTACTTCAACAGACACACAGACGGCTGCATCGACGCAAATGATCAAACAACTCACCGATACAGCGATTTTCGATCAACCGATTGTCACTACTATAGAGCCCTTGGCAAGATTCTGGCCTGCCGAGCCATACCATCACTCGTATTACCAACGCAATCCAGGCCAGTCCTATTGCACGATGGTGGTGGGCCCCAAGGTCGCGAAATTTCGTCAACGCTTCGCTCACCGTCTTCGAAAGTAGCCCACGGATTGACAGCATCGTGTATACAGGAGACGTACACGCCATGACCATCCGTCGGAGAGTCACGGGGGAAGTGCGCAAGGCCTTGTGGCGAATGCGTAGCTCCGACGACATGGCGGGTCTATTGGCGACCATTCGGCAGGGACTGATCGATCTGGACATTCCGCTGCTCTACTGTGGCGTCAATGTGGTGGAGACCTTCCCTGACCCGCCTGAGGTTACAAGCCATTCGATGAATCCCCAAGGTGAATGGCATCGACTGCAAAGCGTCGGTGCTGCTACCGTGTACGATTTCTGGAAGCAAGGTGAAATCGTCTATCGTCGTGATCTGCATCACGACGATCCTTATGGCGAAAGCAAGATATTTCCAGATGTGGCGTGCATCATCGATGTTCCCTTTGCCCAGGGGACACTAGCAGCCTCCAGTCGCGAGCCGCATGCCTTCAGCGAGGAGCACGTCGAGTTACTGCAAGAGATGGCCGATCTGCTGGAGGACGGTTTCCGAAGATTGGCCCAGTTAAGGGCTATGGAGGTACGTGGCAACCTGCGAGAGCAGGTGTGGAAGATGCGCGGCACGACGGATATCGAGCAGGTGATGGCGGTTGTGCGTCAGAGTCTCAAGAGTCTGGGAATTCGCCATATCAATTGCGGTATCAATCTCATTGATGGCGACCAGTTTCGCTCCCACAATATTGAGGGTGGCGATTGGCAGGCCCTTGACGTTGGCCCACAGCCGCTGATCGAAAGAATCTGGCGGGGTGGCAAACCGGTCTATCGCCGAGATCTGGAGAAGGAAGACGAATTCAACGAGCGTGATACAATCCGTGGGTTCTACGGCGAGTCGCCTCGATCAGTCGTAGACATTCCTTTTTCACACGGAACCCTCGCACTGAATTCTGATGAACCGAATGCGTTCTCAGAAGATCAGGTGGACTGGCTGGTTTATCTTGCCGAAGGCTTGGAGGAAGGATTTCGTCGCGTCGATGATCTTCGTGTACTGGAGGAACACAATCGTGATCTCGAACGTGAGATCGCCGAGCGCAAACGTGCAGAGACAGATCTGGAGAGTTCACTAGCAGAAAAGGACGTCCTGCTGAAAGAGGTCCACCACCGCGTGAAGAACAACCTTCAAGTTGTGTCGAGTCTGCTGAGCCTCAGGGCAAATAGTATCCAGGACGAGGCCGCCCAGCAGAGCTTTGCCGATTCACGCTCGCAGATCGAAGCGATGGCCTTTATCCATGAATGTCTCTACGAATCTCCAGACCTGGGCCATATCGACTGTGGTGAGTACATTGGTACCCTAGCAGAAAATGTCCTGTCTTCATACGGCACCGACCGCCAGCGCATCAACCTTCGAATCGACGTGACCCATCAGGTTGTCGACGTCGACACTGGAATACACTGTGGCCTACTCGTCCATGAGTTACTGTCGAACTGCCTCAAGTATGCCTTCCCCGAGGGTCGATCGGGGACCATTGGCGTTGAGCTGTCGAGTTTGTCCACAGGTATGGTGACCTTGCGCGCCTATGATGATGGCGTGGGGATCCCTCTCGAGCTCGATGCCATCCACTCTGCACAGACCCTCGGACTCCGTCTCGTTGCGGATCTGACCAAGCAGCTGCACGGTACGCTGTCTCTCGATCGCGTCGGTGGCACCAGCCTTTCCATCAGTTTCCCGGTGACTGCCTGATGGCGAAAAAGAAGATTCTCGTTGTCGAGGACGAGGCTGTTGTGGCCCGCGACATAGAGCAGACCCTGACAAAACTTGGTTTTGACGTGGTCGGCACTGCCCAGTTCGCCAACGAAGCCGTTGCCAAGGCCGCCGAGACGCGACCGGACCTTATCCTGATGGACATCAGCCTGCAGGGCAAGCGCGACGGGGTCGAAGCGGCGCAGATCATCGGCGATCGAAACGACACACCTGTCGTGTTTCTCACGGCCCACACAGACAAAGCGACGGTTGCTCGCGCCCAGGGAATCTCCCCGGCCGGTTATCTGGTGAAACCCTTCAACCGCGAGCGCTTGCGGGATACCATTCACAAGGCCCTCGGCATTGAGGAAACGGACGTCGCCAAGCCGAAAGGCAAAGCCTCCATCCTCCTCATCGATGATTCCAATTTCTCACAGGCGATCTCACTCAGCCTGCTGGGCAAGCAGTTCCGCGTCAAGATTGCCAGTTCATACGCGCGGGCAAAGCAAATGATGCAGGAAAGCGCAGCAGATCTCATCGTCGCCAATCTCGACCAGGCCGATGCCGGTCGTGGCGAGGCATTGAGACGACTACGCCGAGACGCGCGCATCGATACGCCGGCCGTTGTGGTTTCCGAACAATTTACGCCACAGGATGTGCAATTGCTCAAAGGCGAAAATGTTCAGGCCTTCGTCATTCTCGATGATCAGTTGGGAGCACGACTTGTGGAAGAGGTCGAGAAGATCATCGACTGAGAAGCCCCGCCTTAATTCACGTCAGATCTGAGGAAGGAAACAAAGGCGGCCATGAAAAACAGGACGGCGAACAACAGCAACAACAGCGTGTCGACCATCCGAGATTCAAAGCGCTCGCCGAGCCCTTCGGCGGTGTAGGAGAAGTTCGGCATCGCGTCGATATCGTAATCATCGTCGCTGCCACCAAACGCAGACGCACCCTCGCCTGTCTGCTCTGCGACGAAACGCACAAACTGATGCTGGAAATTGCGTAGTGTGTTGATCAGCCGTTCCTCGTGGCGCACGCCTGTCGCGCCCACATCTGTACTGGCATAGACGTACGAGGCAACTGGTGAGATGCGCGTGAGTTGTCGTGCAATGTCGGTCTGACGCCGCAACTGAATCTCGAAATCTCGAACCACCTCCGACGTGGCTTTGTTGACTTCACGTTGCAACTCATCTCGTTGTTCGCGAATCTTCCGAAAGAACGCGCTACGCTCCTCGCGACTCATGCCGCGAACGCGACGCCGCATCGAACCCCAGTCCGTCTGATACTGATCGGAGATCTGCTTGCTGCGCAGCGCAATCTCCCGCTCAACCTGTCCCACGTCGGGCACGGGTGCCACCCATTCGGCCAGGTAGGGTCCCATATTGGGGATGACCAAGGCCAGCAGGACCCAGAGGGACAGGAGCGTAAGAATCGCCGTCGAGGACGTTTTGGCGCGCACAGACACCAATAGACCGATAGAAAACATGACAGCCAACAGTAGCAAGGACACCACACCGGCCATGGCAAAAGCCTGCCAGTCCGTCGCGGTGAAGGGTATTGCCGAAGAGGTGGAGATCAACAACGCACCTGTCACCAGGGCGACAATGAATGGCAGCGCCAGCGAAAAATAGCCACCGATCCACTTGGCGAGGATGACGAGATCACGTGGTACCGGAAAGGAGAGCAGGAGCATCAGAGTTCCCGTCTCACGCTCACCGGCGACTGAGTCGTAGGAGATAAAAAAGGCCAGTAGACTCAGTACCACGGCGACGATGAACAGCATGTCGGCGACCGGAAACAGTAGTACCGCAGGATTCGTATTCAGATCGCCTGCAAATCCAGGCATGAAGTCGTCGGTGACCACGGCGGTGCGGTCCAACGTCTTCTCTACACCATAAAACAGTACCTGGAAGCTCTGCGGCGGCCGGTCAACGCGCATTCCTTGCCGCTGCAGTTGGCGATAGGAGCCATATTCTCGCGCCTGATCGCGATACTCACTCTGATTGTGTGTGAATTCAGCTCGGCGGGAGGTCAGATCTGCCCGCAAAACAAAAACACTGACGATCCCCAGCACGATGCACAGACTGGCACATACGAGGAAACGAAACTCCAACAGGCTGACGAGCCACTCCTTGAGGATCAGCGCCCGCAGCATTGGAATCTCTCAAGCTCTGACACTGGCGTGGCGGTTTCAGGAGGCAAGATCATAGCGCAGGAATCCCAAGTAAGCGAGCAAGAAGAAAGTGCCATTGAGTATCACCAGCAGAAGGATGTCGATCTGCCCATCGGCGGCGATCTGCGCGAGGGGAATGCGCGGCGGCGCGAAGACAGGCAAGTCGTCAGGATCGATTGGTGCCTCCATGATCTCATCTCGCTCTTCGCGATCCTGTATGCCCTCTACCGAACGTCGGCGATCCGATTGGATGCGTTCCAGCGCCTCGGCAAACTCAACTCGATAACGATCGATGTAGACACGCAGGGCTGAAAACTCTGCCAGACCAGAACCGGCCAGGGACGCGGTGGCGTAGACATAACTGGCCGATGGCGACAGTCGCGCCATGGTCGTACTGGCCTCTACCTGCGCCTGCAGGCGGCGGGCAAAGTCCGACATCAGCGCATCCGTCTCTTTCGCCTGACGCAGTTCGGCTTCCTCGCGCAACGCATCACGCTGATCTCGATCCAACCCACGTCGCCGCATCCCAGCGAAGGCAGCACGACGGATGGCGGTCCGTTCTGAGGCGATGGCTCCCGCCGACGGGACGGGGATGATGGCCCGCGCCACAATGGGTGCCACATTCGGCACGGCCAATACCCACAGCACCCAAATTAAGAAACAGATGACGAGAGAAGTAGAAGAGCGCCGGGTCAGTACTGAGACAGAAAGGGCGAGGGTGAAAAACATGGACAGATAGAGTGTGGCAACGAGCAACATGCCGATGAAGGCCGATGTGTCTGCCCCACGCAGGACAAAGGACGTCGTCGTCGATGCGACCAGCAGTCCCATGAGCGTACTTGCCAGTAGAGGTACAAGCAGTGCCAAAAAGCCACCGGCCCACTTCGCCAGCAACACCATGTGTCTTGGAACTGGATGAGACATGACCAGACGCAGTGTGCCATCCTCGTGATCACCCGAGATCGCATTGAAAGCAAACAAGATGGCCAGCAAGGAGCCGACAATGTTGACGATGTAGAGGAAATCAGGTGCGGGAAACAGCACGAACAGTGGATTGGAGAATTTGCTGCGCCCCAAGGTCGGCTCGTCCCTGACGGCAATCTTCACCGAGCGTGACAACTCCCGCTCCAGACCCACCGTAAACACCGATAATGGATTGGGTGGTTTCTCCTGCTGTGTCCCCTGCCACTGAAGTGTGCGGAAGTCGGTGGACTCAGCCAGCTTTTGCTCGCGAGCTGACTGCGCCTCAGTGAACGCATCCAGCCGGCGATCATAGTTGACTCCCAGAATCGTCGCCGAGCCAACGAGCAGCAGAAAGAGCAGTCCCGATGACAAGGCGAAGCGATAGGTCAATAGATGCGAGCGAAGTTCACGACCAAGAAGGGTCAGGAACACGGCCAACTCCTCACATGAGACATGACGGCAGGACTTCCCCTGATGATGATCTGTTGTTCGACGCGCGTGTGGGTGGGAACGTTTACTTTCCCCACGCCTGCAAACTTACTACTTAGGTCTGAAGGACGATGAAAATAACGGATGTCCACTGCCACCATCTCAGCTACCCGCTGCAGGAGCCCTTTGCCAATTCACGCCAATGGGTACATGAGCGCACGGCCCACGTCATTGAAATCCATACCGACAATGGGCTCGTTGGCTGGGGGGAAGGTACAGCGGCAATAGCAGTTGATGCGATCAAAGCGCATTTGTTCGGTCGCGATCCCTTTGATTCACGCAGAATCTGGGTTGATCTGGCAGACCAGGGATGGGGCAATGTGGCAGCGATCAGTGCTGTGGATATCGCGCTTTGGGACTTACAAGGTAAAGCCGTCGGACGTCCGATCTATCAATTGCTCGGCGGTGCGTCGCGGCTGAAGATCCCCGCCTATGCCAGTGGCCTGTTTCGTCGACAGCGACCCCATAATACGAAAGCGCTCACGGACGAGGCACAAGGCTACGTCGATGCGGGATTTGGTGCGATCAAGATGAAGGTGGGCCTGGGTCGACACTACGATGTCACCAACGTAGCAGCCATCCGCCAGGCTGTGGGCGATCAAATACTATTCGCCGTGGATGCCAACTGCGGTTACGATGTAGGCACGGCCATCGATGTTGGGCGACGTTTGGCCGACTATGACCCGTACTGGTATGAAGAGCCTGTCGCAAAGAACGATGTCGCCGGAAACATCGAGGTGCGCCTGGCGCTGCCAGGTCTGCGGATCGCAGGAGGTGAGCAACTTCAGGGTTTGTCGGCGTATCGGGATCTCATCTCCCAGCGGGCCTTTGATATCGTTCAGCCGGACATTTCCATCGCTGGCGGCTTCACCGAATGCCAACGCATTGAGGCTCTCGCGCAGGCCCACGGATTGCGCGTACTTCCCCATATGTGGGGCACGGCGATTCGACTCGCCGCCACGGCGCATTGGCAGGCGACCATACCTGATGATCCAGAAGGACTTTGCCCACAACCAAGTCTGTTCGAATTCGACATGACGGAGAATGGTCTACGCACGGAATTGGCGTGCGAACCCATTCTGGCAACGGATGGTTTCGTGTCAGTCCCAGAAGCACCGGGTCTTGGCATCGAAATTGATCGCAAAGTACTAGAACGCTATTCCATTAACTGAGGATCGTGAAATGACGAGTGACGGCTTGTTGACCCTAAGCCGTGAGCAGAAGGCTTCTTTTCAACAGGATGGCTATCTGCACCTGCCCGGCTTCTACCACGGCGACGTACTCCAACGTTTGCGCGACGAATACCACCAGCTTGTCACGCAAACGGAGAATCGTCCGGCGAACATGTCCTACAGCTACATGGATCCACCAGAAGGTTATGTGCCTGACGAATTCAACCCAAAGAATGTCGTGGGAATGATGGATCAGGTAATGGCCGGGGATTTCTGGATAGATCACGTGACCGAACCTGGAATTGTCGGCGCCCTCGTCGATTGCTTTGGCCCTGACATCGATTTCCACAATGGCAAGGTGCGCAACAAGCCGCCAGGATTTGAATCGACGCAGGGGTGGCACCAGGATTGGCCCTATGAGCTGCACTCCAAGCCGGAGTTGGCAGCGGCGATCACCTATCTCGACCCGACAGACTTCGAAGCGGGAGCGACGGAAGTCATTCCGAACAGCCATTTGCAGGCACTACCAACTGCCGAGGGTGCGTCAACGCTGATCCAGGAAGATGTCGACGACTCAGAAGCGGTCGTGTGCAAAGTCGCGGCGGGGGATGTCGTCATCATCCACGTTATGGTGATTCATCGCGCCGGCCATAACTACACGCCCCACAGCCGCAATGCGATCATCAACGAATACAAGACGGCGGGTGCCATCGATCACTGGAACAATCGTTGTGGTCTTGCGGGCCTACCATTGGCGCGCGGTGGGCGTCCACTGATGCCGCGGCTGACCGATTGGATCGACGCATGATCGTGAATGCGGCGGAGCACGCCTGGGTACTCGGGGATGAGAAATTTCCTCTGGTACAGGAAGTGGCAACCTGTCCCAATGGTTTTCCGCAGCGGGAGCAATCGGGTTACGATCTGCTTGCGAGCATGCAAGATCACAGTGTTGACCGCACTGTCATCAGCCATGTCTGTTACTATGGCAGCAACAACGACTACACGGTTCACTGCGTGAAGACCTGGCCAGATCGCTTTGCCGGTGTTGGGCTCTTGGTTGGCCACCGCCTGTTCGCACCACAGGAATCTGAACAGAATGCCGATCGTCTCGAAGAACTCGTCACCGACGGTGGTCTTGCAGGGCTGCGGCTGAGTCCGGTCTATGACACGGATGTGGAATGGCTCGATGATCCAGTCTGTGATGCACTGTGGCACAGGGCGGCACAATTGAAATGCGTCTTCAATGTCTTTCTGAGACCCCAGCAGATACCCCAGCTTGAACGTATGGCCGAACGCCATCCCGGTGTCGCTGTTGTGGTTGATCATATGGCACTGATCGATATCACTCGACCGGACGAGGAGGGCATCGATCTGCTCGTTGGATTGCAGCGATTGCCCAATGTCTACGTCAGGACCTCGCTGCACAATCAGTCAAAGCAGCCATTGCCATTCAACGATGTGTGGCCTTATCTGCGCCGTTTGTACGACAGCTTCGGACCACAACGGCTTCTTTGGGCCAACTTCTACGAGTATCTGATCATGCGAGACATGATCCCTTTCTTTTCTGCAGAAGACCGCCAGTGGATTCTTGGGGAGACGGCGGACCGCCTCTATTTCCAACGCACAGGACCATGACATTGGACGACAATCCATGAGAATCGTCGACATTGAGCGCATCCTCGTCGACGTCCCCTTCACACAACGTCAGCAACGGATTACGCGCCGAACCGTCTACAATTGGTCACTGCTTGAGCTGTGTCGAGTCACAACCGATACGGGCCACGTCGGCTGGGGTGAGACGGTTCCCCATTACACACACCAGCGTGTGACAGACGCGATCGTTGCTCAAGCGATTGGTTCACGTGCGGCGGATCTGCTCTTTGATGATTCCATTGGCGCCGGGTTGCAGATGGCGCTCTTCGACGTAGTCGGCAAAGCCATGGGAGTACCAGCGCATTGTTTGCTCGGCAAGAAAGTGCGCGACGCGACGCCCATTTCCTGGTGGTGTTCACACAGCACGCCCGAAGACTGGGCAGCAGAAGCTGCCGCAGGTGTCGCTGCGGGATACACCAGCCTCAAGACAAAGCCCAGACCCTGGTGGGACGTCATTGCTCAGATTGAGGCGGTCAGCGATGCCACGCCGGCTCACTTTCGAATCGACATGGATCCCAACGGCACACTGGACAACGCGGCAACAGCTATCCCTATCCTCACGCGCCTGTCAGCGTATGAACGCGTCGCCATGTTCGAGACACCGATTCCTCAAAAGGACGTGCTTGGCAATCGACAGATACGTCGAGCGGTGCCGCGGCCGATTGCCATGCATTTCGGTAGCCCACCATTTCTGACAGCCCTTCGCGAAGAGGTCTGCGATGGGTTTGTCATCAACGGCGGGGCCCACAAGGTCCTGCAGGATGGAGCCCAGGCGGCAGGTGCGGCGATGCCCTTCTGGCTACAGCTTGTGGGCAACGGACTCACCACCACATGGGCAGCGCACCTGGGTGCGGTACTGAGTCACGCTACGTGGCCGACGATCAGTTGCGTCAATCTCTACACGGATCACCTGCTTGCCGATCCCATCCGGGTTCAGGGAGGTTATCAACCGGTTCCCAATGGCCCGGGTCTGGGTGTTACTGTGAACGAGGAAGCCGTCGCGCAGTATCGAGTAGCAGACGACAAGTTGGCTACCGTAGCAGAAGGCCAGACATACGCCCACCCGACACCCAGACTGATCAATACGATTCACTACCCTGATGGCAGTCGTGTTCATGTGGCGCAGCTGGGAACCACCTCCGTGCACCACGGGCCCGGATGGTCGGCGGGGGTTCATGTGGTCACGAGGGAAGACGACGCCAGTGCCGATTTCGCCGATCTCTATAACCGTGTCCTACAGGGACCGGTTCGTAACTAGGGTCTGTGGCAAGGGCTCATTGACTACGAGGAGGTTGAAGTGAAGCAACGGAAACGAGATTCGAACAGCACACTCGTCTACTCCTCTGACGCAGGGCGGACCTGTCCCACCTGTGGCAAATCAACCAGCGCATGCAGTGGCCATCGCAACATCGGAAGCAGCACCAAAGGCGATGGTGTTGTACGGGTTGCTCGCGAAACCAAAGGTCGCAAGGGCAAAGGAGTCAGTGTTGTAACAGGTGTGCCCCTGGCGAGCGACGAATTGCAGAAACTGGCCAAAGAGCTGAAGGCTCGGTGCGGTGCCGGCGGTACGGTGAAGGATGGCATCATCGAGATTCAAGGCGAGCACCGGGACACGCTCGTGCAAGAGCTGACTGCTCGTGGGTTTCAGGTCAAGCGTGCCGGCGGCTAGTCGAGTGGCTTAAACAGCAGGAGGGATTTCCCCATGAGAATTCACTGGTGTGTATTTCTACTTCTCGGTGCCGTCGCAACTTCCGCTCAGCAAGAAGCGCCGCCACGACCTTGCCAGTCGGAGCAAGCTCGGCAATTCGACTTCTGGCTTGGTCAATGGAATGTGTCCTGGGGCGATGATAGCCAAGGTACCAACTCTGTGACTGCCGAGCTGGATGGGTGTGTCATCGTTGAACGATTCGATGGCCAGCCCGGCACGCCATTGGTCGGTATGAGTGTGGCCTCATTTGACGCGCACTCTGGCATGTGGAAGCAGACCTGGGTAGACAACCAGGGTGGTTATCTCGATTTCACCGGCACATGGCAACAGGACCGTATGATCCTGCGGCGACAAGCGTCACGCGACGGAGTCGATTTCTTACAGCGGATGGTCTGGTACGATATTGCTGAAGACCACTTACAGTGGCACTGGGAACGCTCTGACGATGACGGCAAGACCTGGCAGGTGCTGTGGCACATCCGCTACGTGCGAGACGACCCTCCCGATGCTCAGTGACGGGCAGAGGCACTACCGATCGCCGCCTCGCCGCCCGCCTCCACTACGACCTCGACGCCCTCTACCTTCGCCCCTTGCGGCACGTACGGCATCACGATAGGTCGCGTAGAGCTTGAACGTCTCTTCTCCGAGAACCTCCAGCAGTCGCTCGTCGTAAACCTTGGCGAGATCTTCCATGTCCTGACGGATCATGCGAAATACCTCGGGATCTCGCGGGCCACTGCGAGCATCCTCCATGATCTGTTGCCTCTCCATCTCCAGCGAATCCAGCAGAGCAGCAACCAACACCTGCTGTGGCTGCTCGATCTGCAAGACCTCGAACATCTTCGCCCGGGCTTCCTCGCGAGCCTTCTGCACCTCTTCCGGACTACGTTGCTCGCGATCACCAGAACGACCCCCACCCCTCTGCGCCAGCGAGGGTTGAATGGCGGCCAGGCCAAGGGCGATGGCGGCAATCAAGAGCAATATCCGACGGCAATTCATCATGACTCACCTGGGTGGGTGGTTTCTGTGTTTCTCATCCTTCGACGTCTCGATTGCGCAGATCGCTTAAGGCTTCACTCGCCAGCGAGTTGCTCTAGATGATGACGTCCAAGAGCCAGGACCCGATCGTCATCCCACTTCTCGAGGGGACGATAGCTTGGATGCCCCGGGCGATCCTGACACGGATTGTGGCGAGTGTTGTAGCAGCAGATCAAGGCCCAGCGGGGATCCGGTGAGTCGTTGGGGGCAGAGGCATGAAGCAAATTGGCGTGAAAAAACAGGGCACTTCCTGGCGCCATTTCGCAGTAGACGTGCTCGAGGTGATTCTGTGCGAGTTCGACTCGCTCACGATCGGCACCGGTCTGTGTGCCCGTCTTGCCGTGCTCGATCCGTCCGAGTTTGTGCGAGCCTCGCAGCACCTGCAGACAGCCATTTTCCTCGTAGGCCCGATCAACGGCAATCATGCAACTGGCCATGTCCGGGTACAGGCAGCCGTTATTGTACCAGTATCCATAGTCCTGATGCCATTCCCAGGCACCGCCAACCCGCGGCTCTTTCACCATCATTTTGTAGTGATATAGATAGACTTCGTCTTCCATCAGTCGTTCCATGGCGTCCACGAGGCGACGGCCGTGGCACACGGCATTGTAGATGTCGTCGCGGTCGGTGTCCGATGTCAGCCACAATTTGCTGACGCGGCCGTCAGCATCGACGGGGCCGCCGACATTCTCTGTCTTTTCCATATCGGACTTGGCCACCTGCAACAGCAGGTCCATTTCCTGCGCATTGTAGAGATCGGGTACCAACAAATAGCCGTCGCGTTGGAAGTCTCTTACCTGTGTATCACTTACCTGATAACTCATCTCGTTGTCCCTCTCCAGTGCACGACCCCATGACGCGCATTCGAAGTACAATGATAGTGGCCACGTCCAACCACGACAGCTTCTGGTGGGCACGCAAACGAGGAGCGATCTTCATCCACATGGAAAGCACTTTTCCCGTCTCTGCGGGCGCGCAACCCGACACCTATGGAACAGTTCTGGCCACAGCATACGATGGTCTGGCGACGCTGTATTCTGGTGGTGCCATTGGTGCCTGCAAACACTGGGGGGTCTCTCACATTTCTGCCGGCGAAGCAGCGCTCTTTGTCGGCGCCGGCGCTGCGGCGGAGTGTCTTGAGCCGGTTCGTCGAGGGGTCCGCTGTCACATCCTGGACTCGTCGCCCGCCATGCTGCGTCGTGCACACCGGCGACTGCATCGCAGCAAACATGAAGGACACGTTCAGTTCCATCTGGGCGACGCACGTGCCCTGCCTACACACAAAATGTATGATGCCGTCGTGGTTCACTTCTTTCTCAACACCTTCTGTCAGCAATCGATGCCACGGGTTCTGGCCTCTCTCCTGACGCACCTGAGGCCGGGTGGTCTTCTCGTGTTGGCCGACTTTGCTCCGGTTTCACCAGGCACAGAAACTGCAACGGCTGGCTCTTTCTGGCAGACCCTCTACCATGATCTGCCTATGCACCTCTTCTCGCAGTGGACGGGTAGCGACGTGCACCCCCCACATGACCTTCCGGCCGTGGCATGCTCGCTGGGCGCCACCTTAGTGGCACAACGAACTTTTCGAGTCGCTCGCATTGGTCCGGCCTGGTTCGGTAGTTGGGTCATGAACAAGTGACTTATCACCGAATGATGCAGCACGTCGAGCGGCACTTGGTTGACACCCACCTCTGGGTCGCGGCGGCGGCGGCGGGTCTGGAATTATTCAGCAGCCATGCCTTGGGGCTGCCCCTTTTGATGGCACCCGCTGCGTTGGTCGCGGCGTCCACCCTTCTCATCTATCGTGCTGATGGTTGGATCGACAAGGATCGACCATCACGTGGCGTGTTGCCAGTGGTGCTCGCTCTCGGCGTGTTTGCCTGGAGCTGGACCCTTGCACCTGATGCGGTGCGCTGGTTGGTCGGGTTCGGTGCACTGCCCTGCTTGGTTTACGGATGGCGCTGGCGTGGGCGCCGCTGTCTGCGCGAACTACCGGGGATCAAACCCTTCTTCGTTTCGGGGGCGCTCATCGTGTCGACGATTGGGATTCCCTGCCTCTGGTCGACTCAGGGTGTCGATCCTGTGCGACTCAATATCCTGGCGGGCATGCTGTTCGCCCTGCTGATGGGCAATGTCACCCTCTTCGATTTGAGAGATCAGGGCGCCGACGCCGGGCGTGGAATCGTTACGGTGCCTGTCGTACTGGGTGCAAACAAGACGCGGTATGGGATCGCCATCTGTTCGGTCTTATTGGGTCTGGCGCCGTTGCTCACAATGCAACGCGTGTTCTCAGCTCAGATTCACCACTGTTTCACCATGGCCTTTGTTGGAACGGCGATCTGTGCCGTATCACTGGTGCCCGATAGCTCTCGTCTACGCTACGCCATGTGTGTCGATGGGATCCCGCTGGTGCTCGGTGTCGCGACGCTGGTCATTGCTTCATAGCAAGAAGGGTCGTCATCAAACAACTCCCAGAACCTTTTCTGGCTAAGATTCGCGTTGTTGCTGCATCTGCCCGGCGAAGTAGTCGTAGTTGTCCCGCCACTGAGCCGCGTCGGCCCTGTCCACTGACCCTACGGTGGGCGCCGCCAGGTCGAGATGAACGGGAGTGGGTGTGTCGAAGGCCAACCATTGCCACAGAGCAAGCTCAAGACGGTGCTGGGCCTGCACATAATCTTTGTGACCAAACAGGTTGATCTGTTCCAGTGGATCGTTGTCGAGGTCAAAGAAACGAGATTGCCGCTCTTGCTGACTCAATAACAGCTTGAAACGTTTGTCTCGCGCCATGTATTGCCGGCCCCTACCCACTTCAGCAAAGACCACGTCTCGTGTGTTCGGCGCTGCCAGATCGAGCCCGGGCCAACTCTGGGGTGCGTCAATTCCTGTTGCCGCCAGAATCGTCGGCGCCAGATCGATGCCGCAAACCAGCTCGCTGCTGCGTTGTCCCGCCTTGTACTGCTGCGGCCACTTGAGCACCAGGGGTACCCGCATCAGGGGTTCGTACATGTGATTCCCTTTTAGCAACAAGTGACGATAGCCAAGGTATTCCCCGTGGTCGGCATGGTAGATGATGAGGGTTTCGTCATACAGGCCCTGCTGCTTCAGCAGTTGGACGCATCGTCCCACATGATGATCGATCTGGGAGATGGTCGCATAGTAATAGGCAGCGACACGGCGGACGTGCTCAGGAGTCAGTTCCTCATGAGGGAAGTATCCGCCTTGGAAGGCCAGATCATCTGCATCGATCTGCTCAGTCCAACCAGGAGGCATCTGCAGCTGTTGTGCATCATACATGCGGTCCCAGGGCGCCGGCGGATCGAATGGATGATGTGGTTTGATGAAGCTCATCATCAGCGCCTGACCACCACCAGGTTTCCACCCTTGCAACGTCTCGAGCCCTCGGTCTGCGATCCAGGTGGTCGAATGGTGTGCCTCGTCGAGATTGGAGCGTTCGGCTCCACACGTTTCCCAGTAGTGTGTTTCGGCGTGCTGACGATACTCTCGCTCCTGATCGATCAGATCTGTCGCATCAACGACGCCATGTTGCCGCAACCAACGGTGATAGTCGTCATCGTATCGGCCCGGCCCATTCTGCTCGGCCAACTGCATCCGCTCGAAACCAACATCCAGATAGGTGGGTGCCAGATGCATCTTGCCTGTCACACACGTCTGGTAACCATGGTCGCGTAGCAGTCCCGGCCACGTAGGCAGACCGGCTGGCAGTGTGCAGTGGTTGGACCATCCCATATGCTGATGCACGTGCAGTCCGCTGAGAAGACTGTAGCGAGACGGTGTGCACACGGGGTATACGCAATACGCCCGATCATAGACAACGCCGTCATCACCGAGGGCATCCAGATGTGGCGTGCGAAGATCAGGATTGCCATAGGCGGGCAGGCAATCCCCTCGATGCTGATCGACAAGGATGAAGAGAATGTTGGGCGCCATGATCTACCTTTGACGGAATCGACAGGCGCGCTTGTGGATGGGTCGCGTGATCTTACCTGTCGTGGTGCTTACCGATCCCAGGGGAAGGCGAAGGTTGGTTGGCGGGCGAAGCGCTTCTGTGCAATGTGCAAACGTTGGCCAGCTCCGGGAGCCAGTTCGACGGTGAAGTGGGTTCCATCACCAGGCACGTCTACCGTCTGATCGCCCACCGTGACTCGCTGCAGCTCATGCTCTGCATACGCACCGCCTTGAACGACCACTCGACGGGAACTCACAGGATCAAGGTTCACCAACTGCACGGTGACCGAATCATCAGTCATCTGCTCCACCAGCGCTGCAACGTCCGGTGGCACCCCAGCGCGCCGCTCGTCGAGGTCGAAGTAGCGCAGGCGGCAATGAAGAGTGTGCGCTGAGCGGCCCACGGGAATCCCGCCAAGCATGGTGCGCACGAGGGGTTCAGTGATGGCGGGGTTGATGCCATTCATATCATCCGACAACCGCGTATCCGGTGCGGTCTCGTCCTCCGCCATCTTCTGCATCCGACTCCGTACCTGTTCAATGCCGCGTTCCAATTCAGCTTCAGCGTAGTCGGGATTTTCGCCAGCGAGAAACTGCACCCAGGGGTCGCCGGCGACGCGTTCGCGATCCGATGCTTTCTGTGACCAGTACCAAATATCGCTGGCACCTTTGGAAAATGGATGCGGACGAAAATCATACCAGCCGTCGGCACCGTGCATGTGTGGATAGACCGTCTCGCCGTCTACCTGCTTGGCGTGCTCATTCACTTTATCGAGCACACCGCGCCAGGTGTCCACATAGGACTGTTGTCCCGTCAGCAGCAGGCCGTGGCCGAAGCCATAGTGGGCACGCGAATAGCAGGCGGGCCGATTGGCGAGGGCACCCGTCTGGGGCACAGTGACGGTGAATCCCCATCCATAACAACCCCCCCACCAGTTGCCATCTGCAGCGCCGCCAATCGTACCATCGAGGCCGATATTGGACGGGATGATGCCGCCATTGTCGTCCGTCCGCTGCATCCACGCATCGACGTAGTCGATGACCCAGTCGCGATGCTTGTCATCTCCAGTGATCAGATACGCGACCAGTCCCAGATGGGTCGCCTCCAGATTCAGCGGGCAATCACCGACGACATCCGTGTACTCCTCAAAGTGAGCGAGCATCTCAGCGAAGTTGCGCTCACCGTGGCCGGGACCAAATCTGCCCTCGATCTCAATGGGATCGCCCGCCCAATCCAGACCCGTCGCCTTACGCATCAGAGGTCCGCGACTGCCATTGAACATGGAGCGGATCACCCGGTGATTCGGATCGTAGTTTGGTGTCGCCTCATCCGACCCATCGTACATCGCCGCCCACCGACGGAAACGACGTTCATAGTTGTCGTCGTACGGATCAGACAGGCCGTAGAGGAAGTAGGCAGAGTATCCCTCGCCGTGATGAAACCAATCGAGGCTGACGGGAAACTCCTTGTAGTACATCCCTTCGCGTGCCAGGGGAACTTCGACAGTACGTGCCTTCGTGTATTGATCGATGTGCCCCTCGAAGCCGACCCGAAATAGATCGAGAATCTCGTCGGGTGCGCCCAGCGCATGTAGCAGGGTCCAGTTCAGTTGATTTTCGGCAGCGTCATCGGGCCCATCGTCTCCGCCCCACCGGGGAACGCACAACAGATGGCCCGTGTATGGATCAAAGTACTTATCGAAGAAGGCGTGACAGGCGTCGACTTGTGTATCGAGCAGGTGTCGCTGCAGCAAGGCCCAACGAGGTGGTGGTACAGTTGTGTCGATGTGCAGCAGAGGAGCACGACGAGGCGACATAGTGAGGATCTCCGATGTTTTCGAAACGTGTAGTCGGCGGCTAAGCGCAGCCCGGTTAAGCAAGCGCCGGGTGGGTGTGAAGAAGGGCCGAGGAGCGCCGTCACGCAAACCCACGGACTCTCATGGCGGGTCTGTGATGAAAAGAGAAAGGGAGGCACCGAAAACCTCGGTACCTCCCTCTCTACCGGTAACTGTCTGCGGAAGACTACAAGTGTCGAGTGATCCCAAATCCCAGATGCCAGTTCTTCGGCGCTGCGTCCGTTGGTGCACCGACCAGATATTGCGTGGTATTGAGTCGCGTGTTGTTCGTGACAAATAGATAGAAATCATGTCCACCGGTGGACAAGGCCGCGCCCAATGCCAATGAGTCGTGAGATCGACCTGTCTCGCCCGGCAAAAGAATTCCCTGGTAGCCCTCCAGAGCGGGGGAATACTCTACAAACACTCCCCACATGGGATTCAGTTCAAAACGAGCATATGTACCCAATGTGACCGTATGCTGTCGATCAACGGCAAAGACCGAGCTGTTGTGCACATAGGATGGGACCAATCCCAGACCGAGTCGCCCATCCATCATTACTGTGTTGGCTATCGCCTGGGCGAAGAATTGAAAGTTGTCGGCATCTGTCGCGCCACGATCGACGATGGCTGGGATATCTGAGTTGAGTGCCAAGCCCAACGACAGGGCCAGCGCCAGCGGCAAGGATGCACTATCGCGCTCATAGAAGCGCCACTTCGAGGTGACGTCGAGGTTGTCCAGGACGTTGCTGCGTCCGATGGTCAGCATCCATTGATCAGCCAGACCATAACTGACGGCCGTGCGCATACTGACGGGCCCATCGAGGCCGAAATTTGCATCATAGCCTTCATCGACGGTCGGGTGGAATCGATGCGCAATCTCGTAAAAGAAGTCCCCCTGTCCCAGAGTGGTCGTCGTGGGCAGGTTTGCCATTTGCACAGCACTGAGTACTTCGACAGGTAGGTCAATCGTCGTCTCAGATGCCTGCCACGAGGGTTGTGCCCAGGTCCCGCTGACACAGAAAACCAGCGCCAGGAACAGGATGTGGACTCTCACCTGAAATCTCATGTCTCTGCTCCTATTTTATGCGTTTGAGGGACAGTTCGACGGCGATATCAATTTGCTCGCTCACCTTGACGAAGGCCGCCAGACTCGGCGCTTCGATCTCAAATTCAGCGAGGCGAAAATTGAAGTTGGCCTGAAGAGTGGCCGTGCTGTCGCCAATAGCCACCATCCCATCGACATCGACAGACCGCTCGACACCGGCAAGACTCAGTGTGCCGCGGGTACGAACGTGGTGTTGGCCCGTCGGCACGCCGCTGCTGTCGGTGATCACTTCGTGGCCGACAATCGTTCCCTTGTAGGTGCTGAGTGGATGTTTGTCGGCTCGCAATACATCCCGCATGTCGCTATCGCGTTTGCCGATGCCCGTGTCGAAGGCACCGACCTCGACTTGAAACAGCAACTGTGGTTTTCCCTCAAACAAACCCGGTCCCTCCCAGTAGAGGAATCCATCGACCTTGTCGTTGGTGCCCTCGAAGCTGAAGGTGACCACTTCAGATGTGAAGGTGACATTGTTCGCGGCCTTGCCATCCACGTGCCATTCTGCCGCATCTGCTGTCGCCGTGATAGCGGCAAGGCACACCAGAAAACTCCAACGTTGCAGGAAGCTTTTCGCCTCAGTCATTGAGGGCACCCTCCTCGATCCACAAGCGCAGCAGTTCTGTCAGTTCCGCTGACAATTCGGGAGCGCCTCGGGGCATTTGACTGCCCTGAATGCTACTGGCACCGGTAACTTTCAGATACAGATAACTTGAGGATGGGTTTCCAGGATCGATCAGAGGCTGACCGGAGCTGGAAGCGACCCCGACGATCCCCGCATACGTCTGGGAACCAGACAGTCGTGGAAATTCGAAATCACCATGACATCCGCTCAGAGCGCAGCTTGGCGCGAAGATACGTGCGCGTACCTGAGTGAAGGATGCATCGACGGTCTCGACAGGGTCATCATCAACTACCTCTGGTGGATCGAAGACCATCTCCGTGCTCGATGTGATCGATCCCGAGCAACCGGCAAACACGAAAGCCATACTTCCGATGGCGACGGCAAGACGCATGGACAGGCCCTTCCTGAACTGGTAAAGCACCGTGAGTGTAAGATGGATCGACGACGCCCCCGTCGTCGATCAGCAAGTCATCGGCTATGAGGGTTTGGTATCGACTCAACTTGCCAGATATTGCGTGCGTACTCAGCCACTGAGCGGTCGGCGGAAAACTTGCCCATTCTGGCGCAATTGAGGATGGATGTGCGTGACCAGGCATCTGCGTCGCGGAAGGCAACATCCACACGCTGCTGGGCCTCCAGATACGCATCGTAGTCAGCCAGAACCATGAAAGGGTCGCCCTTGTGCAGCAACGACTCGACGAGCGGTTCGAACACATCCGGTCGCGCCGGACACAGCTCACCACTGGCGATCATGTCGACGACGGCGCGCAACGGTCGATGTCCGTCGTACAAACTTCCTGGATCATAATCTTCCCGTCGTTGCTGCACCTGCTCTGCATCGAGACCGAAGATGAACATATTCTCCGCGCCGATCTGTTCAGCCATCTCGACATTGGCGCCATCCATGGTTCCGATCGTCAGGGCGCCATTGAGGGCGAACTTCATATTTCCCGTACCGGATGCTTCCATACCTGCCGTCGAGATCTGTTCGGACAGATCCGCTGCGGGGAAGATCCGTTCGGCGAGACCCACATCGTAGTTGCTCAAAAACACCACGCGTAGATGACGCGAGACCTCGGGATCGGCATTCACCAGATCGGCGACGCAGTGGGCGAGTTTGATCACCATCTTCGCGGTGTAATATGCCGGTGCGGCCTTCCCTGCGAGGATGACGGTCCGGCGCACGGGCGGGTCTCCGCCATCTTCCGCCTTCAGTCGACGATACAATGTGAGTACGTGCAGGATGTTGAGTAGTTGGCGTTTGTACTCGTGAATGCGTTTGACCTGGCAATCGAAGAGCGAGTCTGCACTTACATGCAGGCGATTGTGTGTGGCGATATACGAAGCCAGGGCCACCTTATTATCTCGCTTGATCTGCCGCCACGCATGGCGGAACTGCTCGTCATCAACGGAGGCTTCCAGCTGCTCCAGTCGTGGCAAATCGGTCACCCAGTCGTTGCCGATGCGACTTGTGATCAGATTCGCCAATTGCGGATTACACTGCAACAACCAGCGTCGTTGTGTCACACCGTTGGTGACATTTTGGAAACGCTCCGGCCACATCTGCTCAAAGTCTGAAAACAACTCCTGCCGTAGGATGCGACTATGCAATTCAGCGACCCCATTCACAGCGCGACTGCCGATAATCGCCAGATGGGCCATCTGTACCCTCTGCTCGTCGCCCTCTTCGATCACTGACATTCTGCGCAGGCGATCTTCATCACCAGGGAAGCGTACAGCCACGCGCTCGAGAAAGCGTTGGTTGATCTCGAAAATGATCTGCATGTGTCGTGGCAGGACTTGCTCGAGTAGCGCGACGCGCCACTTCTCCATCGCTTCAGGCAGGATCGTGTGGTTCGTATAGGCGAAACAGTTCTGGCAGATATCCCACGCCTCGTCCCAGTGCAGGGCGGCCTCGTCGACGAGAATGCGCATGAGCTCGGCCACGGCAAGGGCAGGGTGGGTGTCATTGAGATGGAACACATGCTTGTCGGCGAAGCCAGAAAAATTGCTGTGATGCTTGAGCCAACGACGCAGCGCATCCTGCAGAGTCGCGCACACGAGAAAGTATTGCTGCTTCAAACGAAGTTCGCGGCCGACGAAGAAATTGTCGTTTGGGTAGAGAATTCTCGTCAGCGTCTCTGTGCGATTCTTGTCTTCAACAGCGCGTTCGTAGTCGCCGTAGTTGAAGTGTTCCAAATCAAATTCGCGGGTTGATTTAGCAGACCACAGACGCAAGGTATTGACCGTACCATTGCCGTATCCCGGGACGGGCGTGTCGTAGGCCAGTGCCAGGACCTGTTCGCCCCCTACCCAGCTGAAGCGCGGTCGGCCACGCGCATCGGTACCCTCTTCGACGCGGCCGTAGAAGCGGACCGGATACAGATACTCGGGTCGCGGGATCTCCCAGGGATTCCCATAGCGCAGCCAATTGTCGGGTGCCTCTACCTGGAATCCGTCGAAGATGCGCTGGTGGAACATACCGTATTCGTAGCGCAGTCCATAGCCATAGACGGGTAACTCCAAGGTCGCAGCCGAATCAAGAAAGCAGGCTGCTAATCGCCCCAGGCCGCCATTGCCTAGACCCGGTTCGGCTTCCTCGTTGCATAGCGCCGAGAGCTCACTGTCAAAGGCGCGCATTGCCTGGGCGGCCTCATCGTTGATCTGCAGGTTGACCAAGGCATTGGACAACATGCGACCCGTCAGGAACTCCAAAGACAGGTAGTAGACGCGACGTGCGTCGGCGTCGTAGTATCCGGACTGCGTCTGAATCCAGCGATCGATCAGGCGGTCTCGTACAGCAAGAGCGAGACTGACAAAGTGGTCGCGGCGAGTGGCAGACTTGCGATCCTTGGCCAGCGAACTGCGCAGATGCTGAACGACATCGTCGGCGAGAGTAGACAAGGGTGGGTCGGCGATTGTCGTCATTCTACTAATCTACGGTCTTCGTCGCTTCATGGGTTGCCCAACCATCGAGCTTGCCCATGGCGCTGTCAGGTAGCAGATTGAGCCACCGACTCCGGGTGCAGCCGCTGGTGACTTCCCACCACGGTAGCCGGTCATGGCGGGCCAAGGATCCATGGGCAAACTCAACGTTGATATCAGCAAGGTCCTTGCAACCCAGGGAGGCAAACAGGCAGTTCTGTTGATCGATGACTCAACCATCGCTCGCAAGACCCTCAGTCGCAATCTGGCATATTACGGATTTGAGGTCTTCGAGGCAGATGCAGGGATCTCCGGACTGCAGCTGTTTCTCGAAAAAAAACGGGAAATTGCCATTGTCATCCTCGACATGGTGCTGGAAGACGTACCGGGTGAAGCCGTTCTGGCGAAGCTGCAGCAATTGGACCCAGAGGTGAAGGTGGTCGTCTGCACAGAATCGGCGAGCACAGAATTCAAGCAGACGGGCCAGAAAGTGGCGGGTGTCCTGCGCAAACCGATCGCCACAGATCGCCTGCTCAAGGTCATCCACCTCGCCTTGATGGGCCCTGCGGAACAGGACAGCTAAGTGGCCGACGACGTGAGTCCAAATCTGGCCCTGGCGGCGACAACGATCTCGACCGAAACCGGCTCTGGAGAGCGTAAAGTCAGGGCCTACTGGGAACTGGGCCGACTTCTCCATGAACAGCTGGGTGATAGGGCAGCCTACGGACAAGGGAGCGTTGCTTCGCTGGCCAAGCGCCTCCGTCTATTGCCACGAACTCTCTATCGGGCGCGTCTGTTTTACCAGCGACTTCCAAATTTGACCACATGGTCAGGACTGACATGGAGTCACTGCCGTGTGCTGATTACACTGGAACAAGACGAGGATCGACAGAATCTGGTTGTCCAGACCCGAGAGCAGGGATGGAGTGTGCGGCAACTGCAGGCCCAGGTTCGCCTTCGTGAGAAAGGGTCCGCCCCCCCC
>JABJJN010000022.1 GCA_018660835.1 Gemmatimonadota bacterium
GTGTCAACACACCGACGACCCAAATGATACCAGTCAGGGCGACATAGGTTCGATGATCGTTGACGAGCACATTCAAGGGCACAACCAATGTTGGACTCAGGCAGGCGACGAACCAGCCCAGCCCTGCGAACAAGGGGAGGGTCCGACGACTCTTCCAAGCAACAACAGCAAGACTTATCACAGCGACAATGCTCGCCACCACAGTCAGTTTCAGGTGGCCACTGGGACTGAACTGGGGCAGAATACTCAATCTGATCGGCATGATTGTGTTCGTCAGGTAGTGGACGAGTGCCTTTGACTGAGTCAATAGCTGCTCGCTATGTGACCTTAGTGAGTTGTCAGAGATTGAATACGTAAAGTGTTGGTGTAGAATCAGATAGAGTATAGATATGAGAGCATAGGGGAGGAGGAGGCGTGAGATCGATCGAAGGTCATGGGTTTTTTTCAACCCAGACGAGCTCGATCCAGACGCCTTCGATTCAGTCAGGAGACTGAGCAAGATCAAGGCGGGCGTGACAATGGCCGTCGCCTTGCAGAGCAGGCCAAGGACAAAACTTCCCAGCGACGCCACTCCCCAAAAGAGGTGCGGGGAGCCGGTGATTTCCTGCCGCCTCTGGTAATGCACAAAAGTGGCCAGCGAAAGCATCATGAACAGCCCCGAGAGCGATTCAGCTCGAGCTGAGATGTAGTGAATGGTCTCACTTTGCAGGGGATGCAAGCCGAAGAGGAGGCCCAGAATCAGCGGTGACGCTCGAGGTATCAGTAACGTCAGCCACCAGGTGACACAGGCAGCGGTCAGTCCGTGAATCAGGACGTTGGCAGCCACAAATGAGCCGGGTCTCATCCCACCCAGGGCCAAATTCAGGCTATTGGCAACCAGAACGAGGGGCCGATACATGAGATCGTCCGGATTCTCGCCGAACATGTCCCCGGAAACGAAGAATCCTGGGAGGTTACTCAGGTCACTCAGGCTCTGATTGCGTACGAGGGAGTGCCCGTCATCGTAGTGAAACTCCTCTGTCTGCAATGCCTGCAGATTGGCGAGGCAGACGATGACGAAGACGAGGGCACTCGTGGTGCAGGGAGCTTTCGTCAGGCTACGAAAGGGCATAGATACAGAAAAGCCCGCTCCATCACGCAGACGGAACGGGCCCCTTTAAACTGTGTCGCGGGACTGCGATGGCCAGAGCCGGTGCTCAGCTCAACCCACGGACAAAGTGAGTGAGTCGCGACTTATAGCGAGAGGCCGTGTTCTTGTGGATCACGCCCTTCTTCTGTGAGCGGTCGATGACGGAGACAGCTTTGGCGAGAGCCTCCTGGCCGCCGCTGGCGTCTGTGGCCTCACGTACTTGCTTGATCGCATTGCGCATCGTCGACGTGACGTGCTTGTTGCGATCACGACGAACGAGATTCTTGCGAATGCTTTTCTTGGCGGATCTCAGATTGGGCACGTATTGGTACTCCCTTTTGCTATGGCAGGGTAAACAGTTTGCTTGTCCGGGGTAACATCTTCCGGCCGCGGCGCCCACGCGTTTTCGTGGGAAACCGCTGTAAAGTGTTGGTTTTTCTCAGGTTGTTTCTGATACTACGTTGTTGGCACACGCCTTGCTCAACTGCTGCTGACAAATTGTTTCGTCCCTGGACAGCGGTGGCAACGGTCGTGACCACTTCCCCCGCAATACCAGGTGGCCATGTTGATGCCGCCCAAACCACACTGCACCACACGGGGCACAACTTTTGTCTGAAAGCGGAGCGGAGCCGGCACTTCGGTGCCGGCTCCACAGTTTTCTAACTGCGAAGCCGAACGGGCCAAACCTTCACAAGATAGTTTGGCTTGGAAGAATCGGCAACAGTAGAAGGTTGTTAGACTTCGCAAACCAGAGGTACACGCACTCGTCCGGACGCCGGAGGCGTCTATCACCCCTCGGGGGAGGGGACCTGCACGCATTGAGGAAGATCAAGCCAAGAATGGCAACGAGGGTGAATACCGGCCACGGGATCGACGTAGTTGGTCGGAAAAATAATCCTGAAGTTCGCACGAGTGGGTGCCGATAGTTTGAACTAAGGAACCGCGGGATCTAATCGCTTTACCCCGGTTTCCATCGTTCCCCAGCAATTAGTTTGAAGTATGTGATGTAGCTGTAATCACGATCGATGTAGTGAATATTAGGTACGATGACTGTCTCAGTGGTAGTGAGAATCACTCACACGAGATGACTCATCCAGAAATAGCGGAGTTCCCGTCCGTGGGGGCGGAGAGGGAATTCTGAGTTTGTGATACGGCCGGACCTGCAGATGATAGGGACATCACTGCCACCGGTTGGACTGCTTCGCTTTCAGTCGCACAAAGTTGTGTCCATGGAAGGAGTAACAGACAATGAGCTTTAAGCGCATGATTTGCAGCGCGATGCTCGGCGTTCTTGTGATGGGATTGGGGAGCCACGTGCTTGCCCAGCCGATCTATGAGAATAACACCCCGACCGGTTTTTCAGTGTCGGATAGCTCGAGCGCAGTCAGCTTCGTGACCGAAAAAGAGGTCACGATTCAAGTTGACCTTAATGAGGCTGCAAACTTCGATTTTCCAGTAGTCGGTAATTTTCAGAAGATGGAGCGTAGTGTGCCCTTCTTCTCGACACCGGCGACAGCAGGTTATATGGATCAGGCTATGAAGATCGACGTCAATGGCGTCATTCATCGTGCCTGGGTTCAACGGCGTGGCGTTGTGGATCCTACGATTCCAGGCAGTACGCCGGTATATGGTGTTGTCTATGCGAAGAGCCTAGACGGTGGGTCCTCGTTCCTTGATACGATCTCCGTGTCGGGTTCGTTGCGTTTTGATATGCTGACCCCGAATACATCGATGACATCGGCTTTCTCGACTATCGACCTCATCGTCGACAGCAAGGGAAACCCGCGCGTCGTGTACGCGATGAACTTCTCCGCCGACGGCATGATGGCACCAGGTGATCCAGATGGAGCAGGCGCCGGAACCATCGACGCACGTCTGGACAGTCGCGGAATTCGCACTCACAACAATATCTACTTCAACTACTCGAATGACGGTGGTAGCTCGTGGTTGCCGGCTGACAATGCGGTGGTCATCAACGACACCAGCACCGTCGGCAACGGAACGGTGGACTTTCCAGGTCGTAACTCCGCCTTCCCGCGTATGGCGATCACGCAGACAGATGACATTTTTATCGTCTATCAGCGTGCCATTCACGGCACCAGTTTCGGTATACTTGCAGCTGCGGCAGGCGTTGGCGACATCATGCTCGCCAAAATGGACGCCGACAGTCTGAAGTTGGGTAGTGCTCAGCAGGTACTCGTCGGCTCAGCTGGTACAGTGGGTAGCACGGGTGGGGTACGTCTGGATCCAGACGCGTCCCTTGGTCTGTCTCCCGATATCGCAGTTGGTGACGATGACATCCTGCATGTGGTCTGGTTCGCTCCTGGGCCAGACGCTGTACAACACAAGCAAGTTGCGGCCACCAGCTGGGATGACCTGTCACAGTTTGGTTGGGATCAGAGTGCTGCCGGTGCAACGGTCGGTGCATTTGATTCCGATCACACGACGAATGTGGGTCTCACCACAGGTGCTCCTGACGACGCTCTCCCGAGGGGTGCGGCGGCCGGTGGTAAGGATGGCATCGTCCATCTCTTCCCAACCGTCGTTGTGGACAAGTCCCGAACACCGGACCGCGTCTACTCCTTCTGGAAGCATACAGATGCGACTGCACTGGGCGGCGAAGATGAGAATATCGCCTATGCTCAGGCCGATTATAATGGTACAGCCGGTGCAGGTAGCTCCTGGGGAACGACGAACTTTGCTTTCCCCACGGGCGCTGGTCTTGGCACGGCTGCAACCACGCCACTGTTCCAGGCGAGCACGAGCTATGTGATCGAGAGTCATTGGCAGTATGTCGATCGCGTCGCTGTCGTAATCGATCCGCGCAAGCCCGATGGAGCCGATATTCATATCGCTTTCTCGGCTGGCCAGAGTATCGGCGGCAATGAGCTGACTTCTGCGCGCAATATCGCCGGCACGCCACGAATAAGCACGAGTATTTTCTACTCACGTTTCAACGGGACTGAGTGGGAACTGCCGCAGGTGGTGGCCTCACAGCACAACGGTTCGTCTGATGGATTCCCCGCATCTGAGGGTCTATTTGGGGGTGTTGTGCGGACAAATTCGCGTGCACATAACCAGGTGTTCGCACCTGTGTTGTCCATGCGCGATGGCGACGCCAATGTCTACATGACATTCGTTGGTGGTTCCGCGAGTACAGGTGGAACTGTCGGTGCCGCCAGCGGTGCTATGACCAATCTGAGAGGAACTATCTCAGGTCACACACCTGGTCGTGGTTATGCCACCGGCGAGGTTGGTAGTATTGCACCGCTTCCATACTTCAAGGTCATCGGCCGTCAGGTGACATTCGATGATGTCTCCATTCCGAATGGCGCCAACGTTTACCGCTTGAGCTACACACCGGCGAACCCGCCATTGTTCAGCGGTGGTGCCACGTCGCTGACGAAGCGCATGGTGTTGATCTCAGCTGCTGGTAATACCGATGGTTCCGGTATCGGTGCTTCGCAGCCTGGTCAGTCCAACGCACCAGGTGGTTTCCTGACGGGGCAATGGCAGCGAATCGATGCAACTTCGATGAACGTCAGCTCTCTGGCGCCGGGTCTAGCCGGTGCCGTCTTCAAGGGAGCGATCAGCCAGAACCAGGCGCAGAACGACAACGGTGTCTGGGAAGGGCAGATTGACGACGACGGGGCCAACGGCTTCGCAGAGTGGGGTGATGACGGAGACAAGGTGGGTCTGCTCACCAAGCTCAATGTCCTCGGCAGTGACTCCTCCACGAATCTGTTCGTCGTTGCCAGTAGTTCCTCAGCGGTGGCGAGTGTGTTTGCCGGTGCTGCAACTGCGGCCGATAGCGCGAGTCAGACGGTCACCCTTACGGGTGTCGGTACTGCCTTTACCGGTGTTGGCACGCCTTCACCGGGTACCGTTCAGGGCATCATTACGAATGTGCCGACTGCTGCTGTGGTCGCTGTCTGGTCCACCGTTCCAAACCCGACGCCAGTCGCCGCAGCCACTTCGGCTCGACGCATCCCGATGGGTAGTTTCTTCCAGATGGGTGCTAACATCTCGATCGTCGCGGACAATATCGCGCCAGTCGTAGATGTGGTTGAGCCGAATGCGACGACGACCGACAATGGCGCCTTCGCGAGCGAGACGTTCAATATTCGTTACGTCCTGTTCGATGAAGATGACAACGTTGGTACAACCGTCATTCCGGTTGCTCCTGACACACTCAAGACCGAACTCTACACCTATGCTGACAACGGTCTGTCGAATGTGCGCGATATTCGCACCTTCGGAACGCTGATCGTCGACGAGAACGACGCCTTCACCGCAGCTACCGCTACCCCAGCTGGTACCGGTGACTTTGTTGAGGGCACGTCTTCGAGCAATGTTCAGCTCTATGCCTGGGATGATCCAGGTGTGACGCTACAGAACGCTTACAACTACGCGCCGATCACGAAGTCGCGTGACGGTCTCTACTATGTATATGTCGTCGCCGACGACGGTAGCAATCCGCCTGTCTTCGCGGTCAGTGACGGTGCCTTGCGCATCCGCCACGTACCGCTGGTCAAGTCGGTGTCGCCCGTCGCTGTTGACACAGTTGATACAGGTGAGTTCGACGATCTGGACAAGACCAATCCGTTCCTGATCAAGTTCTCACTCGTCGACTACAACGACAACGCGCAGGCTCGTCTCTTCTTCTCCACGACGAGCAACCTGGCCGCGACTGACGTTGTTGTCACGGGAACATCTCCCAACCTGGACATCAGCTTGACCGGGGCGACCCCGATCCAGCTGTCCGATACTCTGCGCACGGACGAGGACACGCAGTTTGATTTCGATGTCACCGCCCAAGGTAGCACAGGTGATTCGATTATTGCCCAGGGTAGTTACACGGTGTATGCGGTGGTCGCTGACGGTGATTCTTTCTCCGTCGGTGCCTCGACCTTCCCGTTGTCCGTCCGCCACTCGCCGGCTTTCGAATTCACGGCGCCGTTGTCGGGGACAGTGAAGAAGATCAATACCACCCGTCAGTTCGACTACACCATCGAGTGGCAGCGAGGTCGCTCTGATCAGGATCTCGATGGCAATGCAATCATCAGCCTCTACTATACCGGAATAGACCCGAATACCTTCGACTACTCCGGTCGTGACTCGACGACACTTGTCGCCACGAGTGGGGCCAATGCTGGTAGTGCCATTCTCATCGACGGTAGCATCCGCGAGGATGACGAAGGAGCCGCAGATCAGTTCGTCTGGGACTTCAAGGCACCGCCTGGTGAGTTGCCCCGCGTCTACAAGCAGAATCACACCGCTGGTAGTTATTCTCCACATGCGTATCAGCATGGCGCAGTCAACGACACGGCTTGGATCTACGCCGTACTCGCTGACACGCTCGGCAACACGCGTGTGCAGGCTGGTGGTGCAATCCTGCTGCTCGGTTCGCAAGAGACACCAGCGTCACAGACGCCACGTGTGATCATGCGTACGCCGCCCGCTGGCGATCAGTTGCTCGTCAACGGTGACGTGGTCAAGCTCGAGTGGGATTCGTTCCTGATCGACGATGGAACGGGTACCGACGATGCCTACTTGCGTCTCTATGCAGCGCCGAAGGGTAAGTACAGCACCCTGACGCAACTGGAGACGAACATGAGAGGTGTCGGTGGTGCTACGGACGTCATTCTGATCAATAGTATTACCGGTACGGATACCACAACCGCGCATGTCACAACGATTCGCGAGAGTGGTAAGAATTCCTTCAACTGGGATACGAAGACGACATCCTTCGGTATCACTGGTACGCCGACGGAATTCGACATCTTCATCGCCGGCAGCATGGATCCCTTCACAACGCACCACGCCACACCGGTGTATGTGAATGGCCAGGTCGACTCCGTCGCCTCTGGTCTGGGTTCCAGGTCGCAGCAGGCAGTGTTGTCGAAAGCCCCTGGTGCCCTGCGTGTTGAGGGTACTGATCCGCTCTACAGCATCGAGTTGAGTCCGAGCTCCTTTACTGCCAGCTCAGGCGACACACTCGAGTTCCAGCTGTTGGCGAACTCACAGGGGACATCTGTTGACCAGATGGCGTATCACCTGAATGTGCCACGTAGTCACTTCACGGTCCTCGATTTCGACGACAACGCCGCCAATGGATTCCAGGTCTTTGCGGATTCCAACGGTGCGTTCCAGACGCCGAGCACGATTGCCCAGAACGATACCACACTTGGTACCGATCAGTGGCTCAAGCTCAACTTCGTCGAGTTCTCACTCCTCGGAGAGGTCGTGGGTCGCGTGGCAACGCCGTTCGATAGCTCACAGGTGGTTGGTAGCTTCAAGCTTCTCGTCAACAATTATTCCGGCGGCGCACCGCTGGACACAGTGTTGCAGTGGAGCCTGGAGTCCGGCCGCAAGAGCGCCTTCTACCGTGGCACGACCGAGCTGGCTTCACCGGCTCGCGAGGGTAATGTGATCCTCACTCCGAGGGCTCGCCTTATCGTCACTGTGCCACTTGAGGGCCGTTCCGACTATGCCGAGACCATGGACGCGCACTTGCGTCTGATCGGGTCGACGCAGGATATCACCGACCAGGACTACATTGGGATCAATGACATCAGCCCAGTGTTTACTGGTGGTGGTTCCTCCGGCGCTCTCGAGGACTCGGTAAATGTTAGCACTGACGCTTTCGGTACCTTCACGCTCACCCAGATCCCACCGGGGGTCTACGAGATCGCCGTGAAGGCTCCTGGGTACGTGACAGGCCGTAGCGACACGCTGACGCTGTTCAATGGGTTGACACTGGCGATTGAGCCGACCTTTGGCTCTGACGCTCTGGGTAATCTTTCGCCCGCTACCGCTCTCGGTTTGCTCCGAGGTGGTGACGCGACGAACGACAACCAGGTCGATATCGCTGACGCCAACCTGATCTTCAGCGTCTGGAACGAGACCACAGCTGATCCTGGTTTCGTCCGCGATGCCGATATCAACAACGATGGAGTGATCAACTCCATCGATCTCGGCTTCGTGACGAAGAACTTTGGTAATGACGGCTTTGGTGCCCCACCGGTGTTCAAGTTGATCACCAGTGGTGGCGACAACAGCTCAGCCATTGTCAAGGTTGAAGGGATCAACGAGGTCGAGGCCTGGTGGCCAGGTCGGGTGTTTGAGGTGACTGCCCGTCTCGAGGACATGACTGATGTAGCCGCCTTCGGGTTGGTGCTGACGTATGATCCTGAGAAGGTCAAGCCTCTGGCTGCCGATCAGGCTGTCGCGCAGGGTGACGTCTTTGACGGCAACGCTGCGGGCTCGCTCTTCTTCCGCCGCCTTGAATCAGGCGTCGTCGAAGTGGCCTCTGGCCGCATCGGTGGTGACTGGTCGGCAAGTGGTGACGCAGATCTGGTAACCGTCCGCTTTATGGCTTTGGCGGATGAACCGGGTGTCATCGAGGTTGCCAACGGCGTGGTGGTGAATAGTGCTCACTTCGGCATTCCCATGACGGTAGAGAAGGCACCAGCGCTGCCCTCCGTGGCTGCTCTGCACCAGAACTACCCGAACCCCTTCAACCCGTCGACGGAGATTCGCTTCGACATCCCAACAGCACGGGACGTTCAGTTGCGCATCTACAACCAGCTGGGCCAGACGGTCCGCACGTTGGTCGACAATCGGATGAAGGCCGGGACCTATGCTCTGGAGTGGGACGGTCAGGATCAGATGGGTCGCTCGGTTGCTTCAGGTGTTTACTTCTACAACCTGGAAGCCGGTGACTTCAACCAGATCCGGAAGATGACGCTCGTCAAGTAACTGGTCATGTGACTGTGGATCCCTGGGGGCCCGCTCCGCGGCCCCTGGGGACACCCACTCTCACCTGATGCAGAAATCATGAGGAAGGCGTCGCGAACGAATGTTCGCGACGCCTTTTTCGTTCTCTGATGAGGAAAAGGGAATGGGTTTCCCCTTTGCATGGTATCTTTGCAGGAGGACCATATCCCGCCCCAGGCGGGAACCGTAGGCGATCTCAGGTGTCTTATCTAACTGGGGGAGTGAGGTTTATCGGTGTTTTGTGAACTCAGCAAAGGATCTGAGAGGTCTGGCATCATCCGCCGCAACACGGGCACGCAATTTGCAATGAGAAAACCGGAGTTCCGTGCTTTTTTTACCGCTTCCCGCTCGATGATCTCATGGCCAAGGCCATGGTGGACGAAGAAATCGTGAGACACCAGCTAAAGACCCTACTTCCTGCGGCGCTGATCCTCGTGTTTGCATTGGCGACGGTCGCCCAGGCCCAGACCCTCAGGCTGCGCGAGGTTGGCACAGGGCAGACTCGTATTGTCGCGCAAGTGGGCCAGACGATCGAGATCGAGGTCCTCGCTGATCTTCAAGGGGTGTCATCTGCCGGCAGTAGTTTCTTCATCTCTATCCCGGACCGTGAGTTCTTCGAGGTAAGAGACTTTGGCATTCCCGGCGTTGCTGGCGTGCAGCCTTTCCGTCAGGGACCGCTGTTTGCCGGGGGGGTCGAAGTGTCGAACTCCGTGCTGCCCGAGTCCGATCCTGTCGCGGCGCAACTCAATGGTCAGCAACTCGACTATGGCGCTGTCATCGGCCTGGGGGGAGATCGCGAGCGCACGGGAACCGGCGTGATCGCGACATTCTCACTCTTGTGTTTGAAGCCTATCGAGAATGGCGCCCTGGACATCGACGACAATCCGATCAGAGAGACCCGGCTGGTTCTTTCCGATGGCGTCTCGGAGGCCCGCTACCGCACGACGCAGGGCATGGAGATCACTGTCACGGGTATCGAATTACGGGATATTCCAGACGTCATTCTGACACCGGGCCAGTCTGATAGTGTCCAGATTGGTTCCTTGAACGACTATGTGCTCAATACGCTGGCATCCGTTGACGACATCACGTGGAGTTTCGAACCGGCCGAGCCTGAGAGCTTGAGTATCGAAATCCGCCCTGAGAGCAATCGCGTCGTCATTATTCCAGTTGAGGGTTGGCGCGGCCTGCAACGCATCAAGTGGACGGCAACAGAGCCACCGCGGATCGCAGGGCGTGCGCCGCTGACGGCGACTGAATTCTCCGACATTGTCGTCAACAATCCGCCCGTCTTCGACATCGAAGCTGATTCTTTGGGCGTGAAGCGTGATACGGTCCGGATTCTGGAAGATCGTTTCGTCTATGCCCGTGGCACGCTCAATCCTTCCATTACACGCGCCTTTCGTGGTATTGATCTAGACCTGCTGGTTATTGATCCAGATGTCGATGACCCGGATCAACAACTGCGCTATGCCGTGACGAGTTCCACGCAACCTGTGACCCAGGCAAATGTGCGCGGCACGGACGATGAAGCGACGCATGACCTGCTCGTGTGGTCGGCGACTGACTTTGGTGGGATCGATTCGCTCAAAGTTCGTGTGCAGGATCTACAGGGGGCGGAAGATTCGCTTCGTGTCATCGTCCTCGTCGAGGAGGTACCCGACGCACCGCGTTTTCTGCTGACGGGTGATAGCGAGATCAACCCACGCATCAGTCGCGGCGGCACCAAGAGCTATCGCTGGGACGAGTTCGTCGAAGATCCCGACACGCCCTTGGATTCTCTGATTCTACGTTGGTCCGACGATCCAGAAGAGCATTTTCGTGTCGATACGACACGTGTAGCTGGTGATCTCATGATCAATGTGATAGGAGATCCGACCTTCGCTGGTACGGGGCGCATACGTTTCTTCGTCGATGATCCTGTTGATCCAGTGAATCTGAATGACACGGTCACGCTGTTTTTCGTCTCATCAGAGGCGTTGCCGCCCGAGGTCTTTCCATCACAGACAAAGATTGACCTCCCGCGCAATGGGTCACAGATGGAGTCGCTGGACGAATTTGTCGAGGACCCGGACAATGATGACGCAGAGCTCAGGTGGTCGCTCCCCGGTGTGACGGAGAATGCCCTGGGTGTTGATGAGCAACGCATTCTGACGGTGATCGCGCAGCAGGATTTCGTCGGTTATGAAGAGATCAATCTCACGGTCTCTGACCCAGGAGATCAGTCCGACCAACTCACGCTGCGTATCTACGTCTCCGATGGTCGCCCCGTAGTGGGTGGAATCCCAGACCTGATTCTCGACCTGAGCGACGAAGATCGATCCCTCGATCTGGACAACTACTACTACGACGACAACAATACAGATGTGCAGATGGACTGGCGTGCATTGTCGACCTTCAACGAAGACAACCTGCGTGTCTCGATCGATCCGTTGACTCACATCGTGACCTTCCTCGTCGATCAGAATGCTGAGTTCGGCAATGAGGTCGTCATCTTCCAGGTGCAGGACCCAAGTGGGATTTCGGCACAGGACACGATGCTGGTTACGATTCGCAGTGGTGGCGTGGGTGCAGGGGGTGCTTTCTCCCTTACTCCTTTGCCAGATCTTGAAGCGCCCGTGGGGCAGCTGGTGACCGTTGCTGATCTGCTCGATCACCTCCTCGTGTCACCGTCGGTCTCTAAGGGGTCGGTTCGTTTCGAGGTAGCCGACCCGGGCCAGTTGGGGGCCGCCATCATCCAGCGCCGCACAGATGCAAGTGACGAAGATGGGTTCCGCCAGGATCTGAGCGTCTTCAGCGAGACCTCAGGTCTCGATACGATTCGGATCTCGGCGATAGACTCGCTCGGGCGATCGGAAGTTGCCACGACGACGATCAGATACTTTGGCGAGAGTGAACGTCTCGATCTCAGATCGTTACCTGATATCGTTTTTATCGCCGGCCAGTCTTCGCAGACCATCGTATTGAACGATTTCATCGTCGATCGAATCGCGCATCCGGATTCCGTCATCCAGTGGGCCTTCTCCGACATCGGTTCGGGGGAGGGGGCGATCTTGATTCAGATCAACAACAATAGTTCAGTCTTCGCTCTGTCTGGTGACATTACCGAGACAGAAGTCGTCTTCGTCGCCCGCGACACGGCGCTGAATGTAAGTGGCAGGGACACGGTGCGAATCATCTCGCAAGATCCAGATCTTGCGACGCAGCCGCTTGAGCCATTTCCAGATCTTGTTCTGGAGGCGGGCGACATCGATTCGTCCATCGTCCTCAATGATTTTCTGCCGCAAGGGGTCTCTCCGGCGACAACGAATTGGTCGGTCTCCGGTCAGCGTCTGACGGCACCTGTGATCGATCCGGTGAGTCCGCATCTACTGCGCGTCACGGCCTTGGGAAATAGCCTCGGTGCCGACACATTGTCTCTGCGTGTCGATCTAGGTGGAGGGTTTCTTGCGTCTGGCGAGTTGATCGTGAATGTCGTCGAGCCAATCAACGACTCGACCATGGAGATGCGCGTTGTCCCGAATCCGATCAATCCGCAGTATCTGAATTTCTTCGTCATCGCCCGTACTGAACTGGCGTCCAGTCCTACCGTTGTCGTCACCTTCGAAGGAGATAGTACCGTCGCTGTGAGTCAGGTAGAGGAAGACCTGAACAGTGGGGTATTGATCTGGGGTGGCGCCTATCGAGTTCGTCAGGATGCAACGGGGACCGTCACGCTTCGTGCGACAGCACTCACGGCGCTGGGATCAAGTGTTAATGCGCAGGAATCGATTGCGGTGGGGCAGTTGTCCGCTGGCAAAGTGATGGCCTTGCGTCATGGCCCGGTAGAGGTTGTCGCCGATCCTGCCTATGGCACCAGCACAACGGTGACACTTCAAAGTCGGCGCCCTGAACGGGACGGATCGGCTCGAATCGTCGGTGTAACCGGTGCGCGTGAATCCGAACTGATTCCGACACTACTCTTTAATCTTCTGCCGGCGCACGCACAGCTGGCAGCGCCAGCGCAAGTGGCCATTGATGGCGTTGCAGATGGATTGGGGCTCTATCGTTCACTTGGCCCCGATCGCTGGCAGTGGATAGGTCGTCTGCACAAGGCTGATGCCCATGCCGCGACAGCCGAGATCGCTCAATTTGGCCAATATCAGGTCGCCGCAGACTTCACGATTCCGCAGATCAAGATTCTGCAGAGGTCCCCAGGTCGCTTGCAGGTGCAGATGACGGACGGTGGTTCCGGGATTGATCCGGTCTCCATCGAGGCCCGCCTTCATGGCGAATTGCTGCCCGTCACAATAGATGATGACGTCATCGTCTTCGAACTCAGTTCGGCCAGTGTCGATCGAATGAGTTCGCCTGTTGTCGAGATTCGCGTGCAGGATCAGGCATCGAACAAGTCGACCCTCTTTGTCGAAATAGATGCAGACCAGATTCTGCCGCGCCACGCGCGATTGGGAGAGAATTTCCCAAATCCCTTCAACCCTGAGACGACGATTCCCTTTGCCGTGCCTGGGCCCGGTCTGGTATCTGAGAAATCAAGGGTGCGGCTCGTGATCTACAACACGGCGGGGCAACGGGTACGTCTCTTGCTCGATGAGGGAATGCAGCCCGGCATCCACCAGATCCTGTGGGATGGCCGTGATGCAATGGGCCGGACAGTAGGTAGTGGGACGTATTTCTACCGCCTGACCCTGTTGCCCTCAGGTATTCAGCAGACGCGTCCCATGACGTTGCTCAAGTAGACCATGACGTTGCTCAAGTATCGGAGCCAAGGAATGACTCAGAAAATGATCCGGTCGCGACCTTTTATGAACCTGCTTCCCATCGCCTGCCTCGCCCTACTTTGCTCCTGCGGTGGTGGCACAGGCATAGGACCAGGAGAGATTCAGAAGCGGGAAGACCGACTTCTTGATCGCCTACCGATCGACTGGAACATCTACAACGAATCCGACCACCAGGGTGCCATCGACTTCTTCACAAAGACCCTTGAACAGGCAGATGCCTTCGAAGGGGTGGAAGGTGTGAAGAATCAGGTGAAATCTGAAGCACAGTCGGGCATCGGTTGGTCTTTCTTTCAGCTGCAGGATCTCAGCTCCGCTGAGCAAGCCTTTGCGCAGGCGACACAGCTGGATCGGCAGAATGCAGACGCCTGGGCCGGTTGGGCCGGCGTGGCGTTGGCGCTACGAGATTTTGGTGACGCGGCGCAGTATTCATCGCAAGCTCTGGAGACAGATCCGGAATACAACTCCGCCACACGAGTGGATGCATCCGGTCGTTTTCTCGGGCACGACAATGTTGACGAGCGTCATCTGAGACTGATGCTGGCTGAGGCGTATTTCCAGATTGGCACCTACGGCGCCATTGAGCGAAACGATCCGAACAACGCGGCGGCACAAGTAAGATTCGTTGACCGCGACTACCGCTATCAGGATCCGGGTCAACTGCTGCAGCGCATCAGCGAATTGGCTGTTGAGTTGCAGTCGCCCTCGGGGAACTAGGACGACTGGTGCTAATCCTACGAAACATGGTGCGATGCACGGCCCTGCTGATTCCACTGATCTGTTGCCTGGCAACTGACAGTGATGCGCAGGATCTGGCATTGTTGCAGTTGCCAACGAATTCTGCTATCACAATCCCTGCTGGCCAGGGCCTTGATCTTGTTGGCAGCGCCGAACCCATGGGCAAGGGGCGCTTTCGTCTCCGTGTACAGAATCGTTCGGCGTCCGTCGTTATTCCCGATTTGGGCAATGGCACGATCTACACCGGTTACTATGGACTGGCGTATGGCTTCAGTGACGCGATGGATCTGTCCGTCATGCTGCCCTTCCTCATGGATGGTGCGGGGGGCCTGAACAAATATGGCTCCGGTGATCCGGTGGTTGGCATCAAGTGGTCGAAACCTGGACGTATTCGTGCCGGCACACACACGGCCTTTCAGTTGCTCCTTGGGTTGCCCCTGGGGTACAAAGGCGAGCACGCCCTCGACGGCATCGGTGGAATCCGTCAGTTCAGCAGTGGTGGTCTCGATATGGGGCTCAACGGTCTGCTCGACGTTCACTTCCGGCGTGCTTCGATCTATGTGAATGGTGGTCTGTTCAAACCCGGCAACGTCGCTGTAGAGACGCAGTTGGTCTACGGCCTCGGAGTTGAAGTCGGTCGAACAAATCGCTGGATCAGTTTCAACTCAGAATACCAGGCTCGGGTAGCGCTCGGTGCGACATCACGGGCGGCAAATATCCTGAAGGTTGGTGTGCGCGTGCAGATGGCAAGAGGGATTGAACTCGAATTCAACCAGGAGATTGGTTTCCTCGATCATCCTGTGCCATCCCAGTTCACTTTTGGCATCCGCACTCATGGATTCCTCAGCCCGCGGCGACGCTTCGCCTCTCGGGCAACCGTCTATGCTCCGCCCGTGCCACCAAAACGAGTCTACGAGCCCGACTCGGTGCTGCGACTGGCCATCGTTGAGTTTGAGGGATTTGAGGAATACGCCGCAGGTGAGCGCATTGTCGATCGCTTGCGTGAGGAGTTGGATCCTCATGACAGTCTCGAGGTTGTTGATCTGACTCGCTACGCTGGAATTCCTTATCGCGGCGCACTGAGTCCGCATCAATTAAGCGATATCGCTCGCAAGCTGGATGTGGATGTGATCATCTCAGGTGCGCTAACACACTACGATGTGGAGCGTTTTTCCGGGGCTCGTGTGCCATACGTTTTCGAAATACCGGAGACGGAGGTAAAAGTCGGGCTGCGATACCGAGTGATGTGGTTTTCATCCTCCGCCAGAACGGAGATGGAAGCACTGTCACAGCTGATTGAGGGAGAGGGACGTCTGCGCAAGCGCGTGCGCCTGCTGCCGGCCGATCGGCGTGATATCACAGTCGCTCGATCCGCCGCCGAAATCCGTCAGGTCCATGAGGGGGCTCTCGATGACCTGGTATCGAATCTGCTCGACAACATGTCCCAGCACTTTTCGTGGGTTCCGCCTCAATTCGCTTACGCGGACTACCGGTGACCACTATGCGTCTGATTAGTCTGATCATTGGTCTGGCCTTGCTGTCGGGTTGCGCCTTTTCCGTCGCACCCACCGACAGTGAGGAGTCGACGCTGTCGGTCGTGTTGTCTGCCTACCCGACACAGTTGTCCGCCGAAGATTCGTCCACGGCGGAAGTGTGGGCGACCGTGTTGCAGGGAACCAATCCGGTGAAGGATGGAACCGTCGTGCGATTTGCCACAACGGCGGGTGAAATCACCGCAGAGGGATCAACTCTGGATGGGCTTGCTGTGGCACAATTGATCAGTCCCGCCGACGGCCGGCCCCGTCGCGTCGCCGTCGTGGCTCAAGCTCTCACCGTACGCGACACGTTTGATGTTGATCTTATCATCCAAGACAGTGGTTTTTAGGGGGGCGCCGTGGGCTCATGTGATCTTGACATATCTTCAGCCTTTTCAGTATATTGGCGCGTGATCATGCCCCCCTATGGACACCGGATCACGCCCTCTCCCGGGGTTGCGTATTTCGCATAGTTATTGCGCCCGCGTCCTCTAGTTGTATCCCCACAATTGAATAACTCTCCAAGTATCCTCTTGGCTGGCGGCAACTGGCATTGGGGACTTTATGGAGCAGGAATCGGGTGTCGTTGCCCAGTTGTGTCTGCCATTGGCAGCGGCTGAGGCATCGTCAGCGCAGTCCGAAACCCAAGGGCGGTCCGCACTGTGTGCCCACTGTGGTGCAAAAGTGCGTCTGTCTGCGTGGTTACAGGATACAGGTGTCGCTCTGCATTATTGCGATACAACCTGTCGCCAAGCGTGGGCTCGGACGGAGGAATCCTTCGCCGTTCGCCTGGACCATGGCAAAGCACGCCGTCGTCGAGGAGGGAACTGGCAGATCCAGGCCCGGGAGGCCCGTTACCGCGATGAGTGTCGTTGTCAGGAGTGCGGCGTTACGGAAAAGGAGATGGGGCAACGTCTCCATGTCCACCACAAGATTCCCTACAGACGCTTCCACAGCAACGTGGAGGCGAACAAGCTCGAACATCTGGTCAGTGTGTGCGCCGCGTGTCATCAGCGACTCGAGGCGCAACTGCGTCGCGAATTGCCTCTCTTTGCCGCCGATCCTTGAGGCCAGGGAGTATCTGACCAAAGGGAGTTACTCGTGAATTCGGCCCCTCTCGAGTTGAGTGTCATTCTACCTGCTTACAATGAGGATGGGGTGATCGCACGCGTTGTAGGTGCATTGTGCCAGCGGCTGAATGAAGAGGCTGCTCTGCTTGGCCATTACGAGATTCTTGTGATTGACGATGGCTCCACCGATGACACAGCGCAGCAAGCGCGCAGTGCCGGTGGAGGCGTGCGGGTCGTTCAGCACCCTTACAACATTGGCAATGGCGCTGCAGTCAAGACGGGTATTCGCCACGCGCGTGGACGTATCCTCGTGTTCATGGATGCGGACGGCCAGCATGATCCAGGTCAGGTGCCTGAATTCTTCGCGGCGTGTAGTCGCTACGATATGGTCGTCGGAGCACGGGGTAGGGGGTCTCAGGCTGGCTTGCATCGTTCGCTTGCAAATGCGCTGTATAACGGACTGGCTTCCTACGTAACTGGTCGCCGTATTCTCGACCTCACTTCTGGATTCCGCGCGATTCGACGGGACGTGGCGAGACGATTCGCCGGTTTGCTGCCCAACGGATTCTCCTATCCGACAACGATCACGCTATGCCTGATGCGCGCTGGCCACAGCGTTCTGTATGAACCGATCGAGGCAGCCAAGCGCACGGGCAAGAGCAAGATCAAACTGATATCGGATGGGACCAAGTTTCTCATGGTCATCGCCAAGATCTGCATGCTCTTTGCGCCAATGAAGATTTTCCTCCCTGTCAGTGTCTACCTGTTTCTTATGGGGTTGGGCTACTACGGTTACACATTTCAATTGGAACATCGCTTCACGAACATGTCGATGCTCCTCTTCACCACGTCTGTTGTGATTTTCATGATGGGCCTGCTCGCGGAGCAGATCGCGCAGTTGCGATTTGAGCGTACTGAGGAGGCTGTGAGTGATGACTGATGGTGGGTGGAATGGATGACCGTTTGCCTGTTTGGTTCCTACACCACAGCCGAAGGCTATCCGGTCAATCGCGTCTTGCGCCAGGGCTTGCGGCAGGCAGGGGTGACCGTCATCGAGTGTCGCGCCGAGGTATGGGGTCGCTTTGTGCACGAGTTATTCGAGCGTGCCACGCCGGGCCGATTGCTGCGTACAGCAGCCCGTATGATCTGGGGTGTCTTGTCCCTCACGGCCAAGTACGCGCGAGCACCGGCGCACGACTGGGTGCTGATCGGCTATCCCGGCTACATCGATGTACTGCTCGCGCGTCTATTGATTGGACGGCGGCGAAAGATTGTGTTGATCTCATTTATCTCCCTCTTCGATACAGCCATAGGCGATCGTCGAGCTGCCAGCGCAACAAGCTTGCCGGCGCGCCTGTTGCGGTGGCTGGACGCGGCAGCATTTCGCGCCGCAGATGTCGTGCTCGTGGATACCGATGAGCATGGCGATCACTATGCCCAGCTATTTGGAATCGATCGCGATCGCTTCGTGCGTTCCTTCGTGGGGGAGGACGACGAACAATTTCGGCCCCTGCAAGCGCCCATCCGTAAGGCGGGGGAACCACTTCGGGTCTTGTTTTTCGGGACGTACGTGCCACTTCACGGCATCGACACCATCGTTGACGCAGCGGCCGAGCTACAGCATGAAGAGATCGACTTTACCCTCATTGGCTGCGGCGAGCAACTTGACTCGCTACAGGCACGATCACTGCAGCTGGGTGGCCGCGTGCGCTTCGTCAGCGAATGGCAGTCGACGACACAGCTGTGTGAACACATCGGTCGAGCTGACATCTGTCTCGGTGTCTTTGGCACGACACCAAAGGCGGCTCGTGTGATTCCCTACAAAGTCTTCGATGCACTTGCCGTCGGCCGCCCGGTGGTCACGCGCGATTCACCAGCGATCCGGGAGATGCTCAGTGACGGCGAATCCGCCTTGCTCTGTCCTGCCGGGGATGGGAAGGCGCTGGCAGAAGCGATTCGTCGCCTGCACGTAGATCCCATGTTGGCAGATCGCGTTGCCGCCGCAGGCCATCAGGCATTCTTGGCCCACGGCACACCCGCAGCCATTGGGCAACGCCTGCTGCAGCAAGTCGAGATCTCGGCATGAGTGAACAGATGATCGAACCAACCCCTTGGGGAGAGACCGAAATACGTGGCCCCGTGCACCTGTTTCGCGAGCGTCTCCTCATGCGGCTCTTCGAACCACTCCTGAGCGATGGACGTGTGCTGGATGCAGGGTGCGGATCTGGAAGTCTGGCCTTTGAACTGGCCAAGTGTGGTTTCCGTGTAGATGCCCTCGAGCACTCGAGCGAATTTGTCACCATGGTACGCCACAAGATCTCACGTTATGGCAATGAGAGTCGAATCAACGTGCAACAGGGATCGGTCACGCGTCTGCCTTTTGATGATGCCGTCTTCGACGGGGCCGTGTGTGGTGAAGTCATCGAACACGTCAAACCTGGCGATGGCGGAGATGTTGGTGCGATTGCTGAGCTGGCGAGAGTGTTAAAACCGGGTGCCCCCTGTGTTGCCAGCGTCCCATTGAATCAGAAATTGTGGGACGACGCCGATGCTTGGGCAGGGCACGTGAAACGCTATGGCCGAGAGGAATTCGCCGATCTGTTTCGACAGGCTGGCTTTGACATTCAGAGCGTACGTGTATGGGGCTTTCCGCTGGGGCGCATCTATCACAGTGTGCTGTTTGGCCCCTGGCTGCGACGGACGGCTTCGATGACACCAGAACAACGGGAAGGGCGTCGCGACACACGCGCAGCTCGGAATCCTGTTCTCGTCGGTGCCGTGGCAGGTGCGTTGCGCTTTGACGAGTTGTTCGCTCGTTGGCCTTGGGGGCGGGGTGTGATTCTCGCCGCCACACGTCGTTAGGTGGAAACATGGGAATAGGTACAGCAGTGGTCGGTGTAGGATACTGGGGGCCAAATCTCGTGCGCAATCTGGCCTCCACAGAAGATTGCGATCTGCTGATGGTCTGCGATCGTGACGCAGCACGCCGTGAGTCGGTAGGCCGGCAACATCCCGGTGTACAGCTGACGGACAGTGTCGACGATGTCTTGAGTGACAGCAGAGTCGACGCCGTCGTCGTGTCGACGCCAGCTGACACGCACTACGAACTGGCTCTTCGCGTGTTAGAGTCAGGGCGCAGTGTATTTGTCGAGAAACCCTTGGCTCGCACATCGAAGGAGTGTGAGCGCCTCATCGCCGAGGCCGAGAAACGCGGTGTCCAGCTGATGGTCGGACATACCTTCGAATTCAACGCAGCTGTCGAATATGTAGAGAATCTGATCGAGGCGCGTGAGTTGGGGCAGGTCTACTACATCTATTCGCAGCGCCTGAATCTTGGCGTCGTGCGACACGATGTGAATGCACTGTGGAACCTGGCACCCCATGATATTTCCATCGCCTTGCGCTGGCTCAAGAGAGACCCCGTACGGGTTGCTGCCAGGGGCTACACCTACCTGCAGGCCGGTGTGGAAGATGTCGTCTACGTCGACCTGGAATTTGCCGATGGCGTCGCCGTTCACATCCATGTGAGCTGGCTCGATCCGGGCAAGGTACGACGCATGACCGTCGTGGGGAGTCGCAAGATGGTCGTTTACGACGATGCCAGCACGGAGGGCAAGATCCAGGTTTTTGACAAGGGGATCGATCGCGAGCAGTTGGATGATTCACTTGGGGAGTTCGACTCCTTCGGGAAGTTCCAGCTGACCCAGCGTGCAGGTGATGTTCTGATACCGAAAATCGACTTTGTCGAACCCTTGAAACGTGAGTGCAGCCACTTTGTCGAGAGCGTTCTGTCCGGGAAACGTCCCCTGACAGACGGTCGCAATGGTCTGAAGGTTGTCAGAATACTTGAAGCAGCAACGCGGTCCCTGCAGGGCGGCGGTGTCGCGATCGAGTTGGATGACCTCGACTAACGAGCCTAGGTAGGGAGACCGTAAGTGTATCGAGACAACAAGATTGGGTTGACCATCCCCGCGTACAATGAGGAGCGGCTGATCGGCCCAACACTGGATGCCATACCCGACATCATAGACGTGGTCTATGTCGTCAACGATTGCAGTACTGATTCGACGGCCGATGTGGTGCGCGAACGTGCCGCCAAGGATCCGCGCATCACTCTGGTCGATCACGAGACCAATCAGGGCGTGGGGCAGGGGATCATTACCGGATATCAGCGAGCGAGCGTCGATCAGTGTGATCTTTGCGTCGTCACGGGTGGCGATCATCAAATGCCGATGGAACAGATCCCGGCCTTGTTGGATCCATTGGTGGAAGGGAATGCCGATTACAGCAAAGGCAATCGTTTTCTGATGCCCGATGACGGGTTGGATGACATGCCGTGGTCGCGCATGCTCCCCAATGCCATGATCTCTTTCATGACCAAGATGGCCAGCGGCTACTACAAGATCTTCGATGTCGTCGATGGATTTACGGCGATCACACGCCGCGCCATCGATTTGGTCGACTGGGATTCCGCCTGGAAGGGATATGGTTATCCCATGGACTTCCTCGTGCGGCTCAATGCCTACGGCTTGCGGGTCATCGATGTACCCCGACGCGCCATTTATCTAGAGGGTGAGCGGCAGTCGCAGATCAAGGGGGTGCGATACGCGATGAAGGTCACGCCGATGCTGATTCGAGATTTCTTCTGGCGCATCATCTTCCGCTACCTCGTGCGCGATTTTCACCCGCTTTTGTTTTTCTATCTCTTCGGACTGCTGTTCCTGCCGCTGGGCGTGGTTTTTGGCGGCTTCTTGATCTATCAGCAGATGGAGGGCGTGGGCGTGAGTGGTCCACGAGCTGTTGTGTGTGCACTCATGGTTCTGATGGGACTTCAGTTTCTCCTGTTTGCCATGCTCTACGATATGGAAGAGAGCAAGTAGATCACGTTCATGCATGTCTGCATTCTGACGACGGGGTTCCCGCGATTTCAGGGAGATCTGTTCGGCGCATTTGTGCTTGAGATGGCCCGCGCGCTCGTAGCGGGTGGGACTCAGGTCACTGTGGTGGCTCCTCACGAGAAGGGGATTGCTCGCGTCGAAACGGTGGACGGTATAGAGGTGCGCCGCTTTCGCTATTTTCTGCCTGGTTTGCAGGCTGTGGCCTATGGTGGCGGCATCCCAACCAACCTTCGCAGCAGCTGGCTGGCGCGACTTCAAGTTCCCCTGTTTCTGCTGGCTTTTGCATGCGCCGCTCGAAGGTGGGGACGAACCTGTGATCTGTACCACTGTCAGTGGACGATCACAGCTGCTGTTGCTTGGCTGGCCAATCGTGGACACCGCCGTCCCATTTTGCTCAGCGTTCGCGGCAGCGACATGATGCTCTCAGACCACTCCATAGGTCGCCACATGAATCGCTGGCTCGTGTCTCGTGCCGACACCATCACTGCCGTCAGCGAGCAGATCGCCGGACGGCTCGCCGAGCACGGTGTGGGTGCCAAGACCCATGTTGTTGCCAACGGTGTGAGCGATCGCTTTCTCCCCAAGGATCGTCTGGCTTCTCGGCACGAATTGCAACTACCTGCAGAAGCAATCATCTGCCTCTTTGTAGGCATGCTCGTACCGGTCAAGGGTCTGGATGTTCTTCTGCAAGCCGTTTCTCAGATAGACAATGAGCGTCTTTTGCTCGTACTCGTCGGAGATGGTCCGGAGCGCGCGGCGCTAGAGCACTGCGTCGAGCATCTGGGGCTCTCGGAGCGAGTGAAGTTTGTCGGTGCCTGTTCCTCCGATGACGTGCCCAAGTGGATGGCTGCCAGCGATCTGCTGGTCCTGTCGAGTCTGTCAGAGGGACGTCCAAATGTGGTGCTTGAAGCGCATGCCAGTGGCAGGGCCACAGTCGCAACCGACGTGGGTGGGACTGGAGAGTTGATCGAGCACGAGCAGACGGGTCTGCTCGTGCCGCCGAGTGATCCGGTCGCTTTGGCTGAGGCCTTGCGGGCCCTGATTGACGACGACAACAGACGCGACAGGATGGGTAAGCAGGCGCGTCAGCGGTTGCTGGAGAAGGGGCTCACGTGGCAGGGAACAGCGACGGCCATACGTACCCTCTATGAACAATTGATGGAACGGCGCGCATGTGTGGCATCGTAGGTAGTGTCCACATCGATCCTCGCCGTCCGGGCAACCACGAACTGGTGCATCGGATGTGCGATGCGATCACCCATAGAGGGCCCGACGCTGAAGGGTTTCACACGGGACCTCAAGTGGGATTGGGTATGCGTCGGCTGCAAGTCATCGATCTGGAGACCGGTGCCCAACCCATGTCCAATGAAACCGGCACGATCCAGTTGGTCTTCAATGGAGAGATCTACAACTATCGGGAGTTGCGGACCCGTTTGGTCAACAGTGGTCACCAGTTCAAGACACAGTCTGATACCGAGGTGATCGTGCATCTGTACGAGGAATGTGGAGATAACTTTGTCGAACAGTTGCGCGGTATGTTCGCCATTGCGCTGTGGGACACCACGCAACGTACACTGATTCTGGCACGTGACCGGCTGGGAAAGAAGCCACTCTTCTATGCGCAAACCTCGGCCGGTATTTCATTCGCTTCGGAACTGACTGCGTTGATGTTGGATCCCGCTATCGATTCTGAACTCGATCATGTCGCCGTCGATGAATACCTGACGTATCTATTTGTCCCACACCCACGGACCCCTTACCTGGCTGTCAAAAAACTGCCCCCGGCAACGGTGGCAATATACCAGGATGGACAACTTCAACAGCGTCGTTACTGGCATGTTGATTATCGCTCCGGTGAGCAGGACCGCCGTTCTGAGCAAGATCTGGTAGACGAACTAGACGAGAAATTGTGTGAGGCTGTTCGGCTGCGTTTAGAAGCAGATGTGCCACTTGGCGCATTTCTCAGCGGTGGGGTCGATTCCTCACTGATTGTGGCGATGATGCAGAAGGTGGGGACGGGGAACGTGCAGACCTTCACCGTTGGTTTTGGTGATCCCAGTTTCGACGAGGTGAGTCAGGCGAGCGAATTTGCCCGCTACCTCGGCACGCAGCATACAGACTTCGTCAGCGACTATGGTGTTGCAGATCTGGTCCCGAGGATGGTGAGTCATTTTGGTGAGCCCTTCGCCGATTCGTCTGCGATTCCCACGTTTCGTGTCGCCGAAATGACACGTCAACAGGTGACCGTTGCCCTCAGCGGCGATGGGGGTGATGAGGTGTTTGGCGGCTATAGGCGCTACCAGGCACGGCGCTGGGCCAACATGTTCAATCGCCTTCCCGGCTTGCTGCATCGTCTGCTCGATGCGGGTGGTAGGCGACTGCACGAACCGGCTATGTATTTCGGCCACAGTCGTCGAAAAAAACTTAAGCGCTTCCTGGAATATGCTGCCACGGTGCGCGAGACACCGCAGACATCATGGGCCTTTTTCTTTCCGGACAGTACCCGGCGATCCTTGTATTCAACGGGATTTGCAGGCGCGCTGGGTGCTGATCGTGAGCAAGAGGGAGGAAGCTATGCCGCCTACGAGCAGGCTGCGTTCGACGCGGATGGACAGGGCATGTTGTGGTTCGATCTGATGACCTATCTCACAGACGATATCCTCGTGAAGGTAGATCGCATGAGTATGGCCTGCTCGCTTGAGGTTCGCTCACCCCTCTTAGATCACGAAGTCATCGAATTCATGGCAGGTGTGTCGGTGCACCACAAATACGATCTGCGGTCGACGAAGAGACTACTGCGTCGTGTCGCCGAGCGCTACGTCCCGGCAGAGATTCTGCAGCGACCCAAGCACGGTTTTGCAGTACCTCTGGCGAGTTGGTTGAAGACGGATCTGAAGCCGTGGATGCAGGAGCTATTGAGTTCACAGGCAGTGGCCAGCAGAGGTTTGTTCGAACCCGCTGAAGTCACCGGTATGGTTGACCGGCATTTGCGCGGAGAACGGGACTTGAGTCAGCAACTCTGGGCGCTGCTGATGTTGGAAGCCTGGTTCCGCCAGGGGCGTGTGGGTAGGTAACCATGGTGGACAGTTCCGACAACGTGCGCCGTAGTGCGCTGACAGAGGACAACGGTACGGCCGAAAATGGTGATCGCCGCCCCGCATGGCTGGGGGTGATTGGGCTGCTTTGGTCTGCCGCCATCTTCTACCACTTTTTTACAACCCTTGGTTTTGTCGATTTGCTCAAGCAAGTCGTGGGCATAGGCGGTTGAGGCAAGATTTGCCATGCTGAGCTCACTCGCCATCGCCCTGCTTCTGGGCGCCGCTGCAGCGGCAACGGGAAGGAAACTTCTCGCCTGGATCGGTTTCCGACCTGACAGCACCGCACAGGAGTGGAGTCTGTCCGTTTGCCTCGGATTCGGTCTCCTGATGGTGATGATGCTGATTCTCGGCTTGAGTCATCTGCTCTACGAGAATCTGATCTACGGTGCGCTCTTGTTGTGGGGTGGGGTAGGTCTGTATCACCGGCAGCTCAAGATACCGCGTCGCCCCATGCCGGATCTGGCGCAGAGCCTGCGCTCACCACAGACGTGGTTGCTTGTGAGTATGGCGCTGGTCCTGGTGTTGGGTGGTGTCCGTGCCATGGCGCCGACCCATGGAGCAACAGACCCGCTGGCGTACCAACTCGCCCTGCCACGCATCTATCTGCAGAGTCACTTCCTCAGCTTTGAGCAGACGATAACCGGTGCTCTGTACCCTGGTTATTTGGGCCTTCTCTACGTCGTCGGGTTGGCTCTCCATGGCCCCGTCCTGGCGCAATTGATTCACTGGTTTCTTGGCGTCTCGACCTGTATTGCAGTGTACGCTCTCGGGCGGCAGCTCTTTGGGCGTGCCACTGGCGTGTGGGCTGCCGTTATCTTTGCCATGTGTCCTGTCGTCACGATTTTTGCGAGCCAGGGCTACATCGATGTGGGGCTCTGCTTCTTTCAGTTCTGTGCATTCAGTGCGCTTTTCGCTTGGTGTCGACGACAGGACCGGTCCAGCTTGCTTCTGGCAGCTCTGCTCACGGGCATCGCCATTGGCGTCAAGCATCAGGGGCTGCCGACTTTGCTGATCGGCACGAGTATGATCGGCGTTCTCAGTTGGCGTACCAGCGGCTGGCGTCAGGCGCTGGTGGCGACAAGTCAATATGCCGGGATCGCCCTGTTGCTGCTGGCCCCCTGGTATCTGCGAGCCTATTTGGCATCCGGCAATCCCATGTGGCCCTTGATGAATGGTTGGTTCGGTGGGCTGCCCTTCGGACAAGCACCGGTCATTCTGTCGGGCAATGAACGAAATCCGGACGCTACCTTGTTACAGGCTTTTAGCGCGCTGGTTCCGACGCTGGATTGGGTTGTGCGACGGTCATCGGAAATATTCCTGTGGAAGTGGACCTTCCAGGCGGCGGGTGCGCAAAAGCTTATCGGTCCGTATTTCCTGGCTTTGGTTCCTGTGGGCATTCTCTATCTACGGCGTCAGCATCTGTGGTTCCTGGGCTTCTGCCTTACGTACCACTTTGTGTTGATTCGAGCGCTGCACCTGAATCCACGCTACGGTTTGGTTCTGTTCGCCAGCTTGAGCATTCTGGCCGGATATGGCGCCTTGCGGTTGGCTGAACACCCATGGCGCTGGCTACGCTACGCTTTCATTGGGGTCATTGCCTGTACTGTGGTGATGAACTCGGTCTGGCTCTTTGAGATGACCAAGTCCAGCCTGCCCGTCGCCCTGGGACGCGAGTCAGAGGAAGTCTTTCTGACGCAAAGGGAGTCGAACTATCGTGTGTTTCGGCATGTCAATCAGAATCTGCCTGAAGACTCCAGGATCTTGCTACAGGGAATCGTCAAGGGATTCTACTGCGAACGACCGTATCTGTGGGACCATCCACATCAGAGGGTGATCGAATACGAAGACTACGAAACGGCAAAGGATCTTCGCCGTCGTTTCGATGAACTTGGGATTACGCATGTGGTTCGCATGATCCGTATTCCACCCGGCCGTGAAAGTTTCGGCTTTCCGCAGTATTTCATGGATCCCTACCACGAAGAATTCCGCAAGCGCCATCTGAAGTTGCTCTATCGTGACGAATCGTATGTCCTGTTTGAAGTCGCTTCTGCGGGCAAAGGCTGACGGGGGGGCCGGGTGCGACGATTCGATTTCGATCCCAGAGCCGAGCATGTGCTGATGACGGAGAACCTCGATTTTTTTTGGCAACTACCGTCGGTTGCCAGCTACGGCCCGTTGGCGATGGTCTTCACTTTTCTCGCCCGTGGTCTGCAAGAGTGGTGATGATAGGAGAATCGCAACGATGACAAATGAGAAATCCGCCCAGTATTGGGCCAACTTTTATGATGCGCGGGCGCGGCGGAATACGGCGGGCTCTTTCATGCGTGCCCTGGGATATCACCCCGCCGATGGCGAAGACTATGATGGGCTATTCAAGCGTTTGTTCGGTCATATTGAACAATCTCTCGACCTGGATGCTGACCACGATGTCTTGGACATAGCCTGCGGCTATGGTGTGATGACGAGATTGCTGGGCAAGCGGACAGCTGGTGCCATCGGCACAGACCTGACGAAGGTCTTGCTCGAGAAAGGGGCTGTCCTGGCTCAGGAGGAGGACCTACCTCAGGCTCGGGGGTTTCTACAGGCCAATGCCGTTGCACAGCCCTTTCCGGATGCCAGCTTTGATCGGGTTCTTTGCTATGGCATGTTCTTCCATCTAGATCGGGCAAGCGCCGAGACGGTTGTGGCGGAGGTGCAGCGTCTACTGCGCCCCGGGGGGAAGGCACTCTTCGGTGACGTGTTACACCCAGGCCGAATGCACTACGAGCGTTCCTATCTGGCCAAGGTGCCTAGGCCGCTATACCCAGTTTTGAATTGGGCCCTGCGCCTCAAGACATGGATGGCTACTGCCAGTGGCCGAGTCGTTTACCAGGCCTATGGGCCAAGCTATTTCAAGCGACGGCTTCTGCCCGGGGCCACCTGTGTGACGATGGAAGGGATGCGAGACGGGCGGCCTAACAACAAGTCCCGATACGATATCCTCATCACTCTCGCAGAGTGACCGGTGGTTGACGTCGAGCGACGCTGAGTTGTGTCCCATGCATGGGGGCTCCGCCTGGCCCAAGGCTGCGAGTTGTATTGCCACACGAAATTCGTGAATTGATCCTTCCTCTGTAGCGGTGGTTGTTTCAAGATCGGGATGGGTTCTGATGAAGAAGAGCTTTGTCGACTGGGTGGGGGAGTTGATCCATCGTGATTCTCCCGCTGCGGGTCTATCCCTCGATGTCGGATGTGGAGTGATGCGTTACGCCGAATCCTATCGAAACCGGGCTTTTGGCTGCGACCCGCGCAGGGGCGTCGTGCCGGCAGCGGTCAGTGTCGCCGATGCGCTGCCCTTTGCTGATGCGTCTTTCGACTTCGCCACTTCCTTCCAGTGCCTCTATTACGTCAAGGACATCGATAGAGCTGCCGACGAATTGCTGCGTGTGCTGCGGCCCGGAAGTGTGGCGATCGTGTCTGTTTCTGGTTACCTGCACTTGCTCAACGAGCACTTTCGTGCCAGTCGACTACCGCAGGTGCATGGTCGTGCATGGTGGGAGAGATTGTTCGCCAGCGTCGGTTTTGATCTGCTCGACGTGAATCTACCACCGAGGTATCACACACCATCGCTGCGAGGTCAGGTCTCTCATTTTGTGAGACCCTATCAATTTTTTCGGCTGCAGGTTCCCTCTCCACAGGCGCAGGCATAGGTATGTGCGGAATCTGTGGCTTTGCCACGTTAGGTCATCGATCTGGCGATGATCTGAGAGATCAAAGGCTCGAAGAGGCTCGCGTGCTTGTGTCAGCTATGGCACGTCAGATCGAGCATCGTGGACCGGATGAACTCGGTGTCCACGTTGATGCAGGTGGTGGCATGTCGAATTGTCGACTCTCAATTATCGATGTCGCAGGCGGTCAGCAACCCATTGTCAGCGAAGACGGCGCAGTACGTGTTGTCTTCAACGGTGAGATCTACAACCACGTTCAGTTACGCCAAGACTTGCAGGCGGCAGGCCACACAATGGCCAGTCAGGCTGACTCGGAGGTTCTCGTTCATCTGTATGAAGAGCACGGGGACCAGATGCTCAACCACCTCAATGGAATGTTTGCTTTCGCCATCCAGGACACGCGGTCCAATCGGTGGCTGTTGGCGCGGGACCGAGTGGGGATCAAACCACTTTTCTACGCAAGACATGAGAACCGAGTCTACTTCGGCTCGGAGATCAAGGCGATTCTTGCCGCCATCGACTCGGTGGAGGTCGATGAGGAGGCACTCGAACTCTATCTGAGTCTACGATATCTGCCTTCTCCATGGACGATGTTCAAGGGGATTCGGCGGCTATCTCCAGGCACGGCCCTTGGGATCGAAGCAGGTGGTAACAAGATTCATGAATGGTCTTACTGGGAACCATGGCGATCACCTCCAGCAGGCAGAGACGTTGGCGCGCAGGAAGCGGCTGATGATGTGCGTGAGCTCCTGAGTGACGCTGTGCGTCTGCGCTTGATGAGCGATGTGCCCTTCGGTGCATTCTTGAGTGGGGGACTCGACTCAAGTGGTGTTGTTGCTTTGATGGCGCAACACATGGATGAATCTGTGCAGACCTTTTCAATCGGTTTCAGCGAAGATGCGCGCGTCGACGAGCGAGCGCACGCTAGAGCCGTCTCCGATCACTGTGGGACGAATCATCGCGAGGTCGACTGTACCGCCGATCGTGTGGATTCACTCCCCAATCTTCTGCATCACTTTGACGAGCCTTTTGCCGATCCCATTATCGTGCCTACGCACCAAGTTTCGCAGTTGGCACGTGAGCATGTGAAGGTCGTGCTCACCGGTGAGGGGGCTGACGAACTTTTTGGTGGATACACGCGCTACGTAAGAGACCGCAGTATTCAGCGCCTACAGTACCTGCCGAGTCCACTGCGCTCTTTGCTTGCAGCAGCGGGGCAGCAGATTGCACCGGGGCACGCTGTGAGTCGTGCCCTGAACATGTCAATGCAGTCGGTGCCGGGGCGCGCCTTGTCCTGGGTCTCAGCCTTTGAGGACGAGGAGCTGAGGCAGGTGCGCTCTATCCCACCGACGGGTGCAGCGCTCAGACTCTATGAACAGATCGCAGCCGAGGCGCCGCGCGGCAACGATCTTGAGACGCTGATGTTCTGTGAACAACGACTGCGGCTGCCTGAGTGCATGCTGGCACGGACGGATCGTATGTCGATGGCGGTTTCTCTGGAGGCACGCACGCCTTTCCTCGATCACCGGCTTGTCGAATATGTCATGTGGTTGCCCCATCGGTTGAAGGTCGACGCGGGAGAAGAGAAGGTCGTACTGAAGAAAGCTCTCGCCCCCCTGTTGCCCGAAGCGACGACGAAGAGACGTAAGCAGGGGCTGGCAGTGCCCTTTGCCCAGTGGACGCGACATGGAGTGGAGTCATCGATTCGTCGAGTCCTGGCGCCGGAGCGGGTTGCATCTCGTGGGCTGTTCCAGCCTCAAGCTGTCACCAGGCTGCTGGACCACTGGGGGGCACATGCAAGTCGGCAGTCGCAGCAGGTTTGGAGCCTCCTGTGCCTCGAGTTGTGGTTCAGACTCTATGTCGATGGTCCCACAGGTCGATTGTCGGAGATGACCCCTTTGTCGGAGATCGCCTGATGTCTGACACGACCGAGCCGACGGGGTTGCGGGTCCGTATCATGCGGCAGGGGGGGCGAGCTGCGCAATTGCTCAGCCATCTGTGTTCGGGAGCTTTCACAGGTCGACTCGAAGCGGCTTTCGATGGTACGCCAACATGGAATGGGCGACGATCGTGTTTGCTACTCTCTTTTGATGTGGACTTCCCTGAAGATGCCGATGTGCTGCCACAGCTCGTAGAGCAACTGGCTTCGATGCAGGGCAAGGCGAGTTTCGCCGTCGTGGGACGCTGGGTCGAAGACTATCCTGATGAACATCGCGCGGTGCTTGAAGCGGGGCACGAGTTGGTCAATCACTCCTATTCCCACCCTGAGCTTGTCAATGTTCCCGGGCGTTTCGTGTCACGACGTGATGATCTCAATCCGCGTCGCTGGGAGACGCTGAGCATTCAGGAGAAGGCTGCGGAAATCGCTCAATGCCAGCAAGCCGTCCAGGGTACGCTTGGGGTAGATTTGGCTGGTTTTCGCGCACCGCATTTTGGTAATGTTGACCCCCGGCCTCTCTATCCGATCCTGAATGAACTTGGGCTCTCCTACTCGACGTCCATGTTGGCGACCCGTGGTCGCCAACTGGGTGTGCCTGTGATGGAGGGAGACGTCGTTGAGATTCCGGTCTCCACCTGTCCGCAGCACCCCCTCAGTTCCCTTGATACCTGGCACGGTCTGTATGCCCACGGTGGTTGGCATCTACAGGACTTTGGCGAGGTCCTGGCGCAGAGACTGAGGACGGCTGATGCGAGCGGTGGCATTACCAACATCTATCTCGACCCAAAGGATGTGTCTCGGATTGACATGGTACCCGTCTTTGAAGCGTTGGCAGACCTCAGGGACGACTGCTGGGTCGCCACGTACAGCGAATTCGCTACCTGGTTTCGGGCGGAGTGTGCTACGTGAAGGTCTATCTGGTCACTGATATGGAGGGGGTGAGTGGGGTTTCCGGTTTTGACGTGCGCGACTCGAGCCGGCCCCAGGATGTCGAGTTGCGTCGCGTCTGGTCAGCGCTCTGGATTGGTGAAGTCAATGCTGCTGTCGAAGGTGCTGTTGCAGCGGGGGCAACCCACGTTCTGGTACTCGACAACCATGGCCCTGGAGATACGCTTGCTGCTGAGGCGTTGGCGAGTCCGGCACAGTTGCTACATGGTGGCCGCCGCGACAGTTGGCTGACCCAACTCGATGCCAGCTATGATGCGGTCGTGATTATCGGCCAGCACGCCATGGCTGGAGCCTCAGGTGGCCACCTGCGCCACACATACAGCAGGAGGCGACTCGAGCGCGTGTCTCTGTATGAGGCTGAGAAGGCTCATACAGAGATCGGTGAGATTGGCCTCATCGTCGGGATCGCCGGCGAGTTTGAACTCCCCGTCGTCTTCCTCAGTGGAGACGAGGCGGCAACCGCCGAGATTGAGGCACTGGTACCGGGTGTAGAGACGGCGGCGGTGAAGAAAGGGCTCTCCAGAGAGTGTTGCATCAGTCTCGCGGCGGCGGATAGCTGTGATCGTATTCGCACGGGAGTCGAACGAGCCCTTCGCCAGCGCCATCAGGTGAATCCGCAACGGATCGAGCCGCCCATTGAGCTCTGCTTGCGTTATGCGAGTCGTTGTGGGTGGCGAGCAGCGGCTCGTTGGCTGCGGGGTGGGCAGGGACTCAGTTGGCGTCCCATGCGTGACCTGAGGGTGCGGGGAGACAGCATGCGCCAGACTTGGGACCGCGCCATCGGTCTGGCTCGCTGACTCATGCCTGCTCTGTGCGGATACGTCCGGCGGCGTCCATCGGCGGAGGGAGCGACTCAGGCCCTGTCGCGGATGGTGCACGAGGAAGGCATTGGCCGTTGGCAGGTGGAGGGGCGCTACGTCGATGCAGCCGAGAATGTGGGCATCCACTCCTGGCAATTTGGCACGCAATCGCCTCTGGCCAGTGACGCCGGAGAAGGTTGTCTTGTCCTCGATGGGTATGTCGTGAATCGTGCGCATGTCGCTGCCGAAGCGGGTGTCGAGCAGGCGGGTGCGTCCGACGCCGATCTTTTGAGGGCGCTGTGGCATCGCCACGGGGCAGCAAGTCTGGACGGCGTCGAAGGTGACTTCAATTTCGTCGCCATCGAAGCTGCAGGGGTGACTCTGGTGAGTTCTCGTCTTGGTGCACGACATCTGTATTGGTATGTGTCCGAAGACTACGTGGCGTTTTCAACGCGCATGGACTCCATCAGTCGGCTCGCCGGTTTTTCGCCGCGAGTCAACCAACTGGCGCTGATGGAGATGTTCAATTTTGGCTACATCGGATGCGATCGGAGTCTGCTGGACGGTGTGCGCCTGTTGCCCGCCGCCAGTTGTGTCTCGATTGGTTCAGGCCCCATAGATGAGCGGCGTTATTGGCGTCTTAACTTCGAGAACGAGAACCCTGCAGAGAGCTTCGATGATCTTGTAGACGAGGCCATCGATGCGTATCGCCACAGCGTGCAGGATCACCTCAACAGATTTGAGCGTTTAACCGTCCCTCTTTCCGGCGGGCTCGATTCACGAACACTACTAGCCTTTGCCGCCGAGAGTCGTGACGCCGTACCCGTCCACCACTGCAGTTGGTATTCGGCAGAGGCGCGAATTGCCCGCCAACTGGCTACCGAATGCCGGGCTCAATGGCACGAGTATGATCCGCTGCAATTCGACTATTCCTCCATGCTCGCTGACGGCGACGCCATTGCCCAGGGCAACATACACAGCCACCAGTTCTGGTTTCTCCCACTGGTTCAGTCGATGGCATCCGATGAAGCGCCGCAGATCGTGCTGGATGGCTACCTGATGGACGTGCTTTTCGGCGACACATTCCTCCTGTTACCCGAGCGCCGTGTCGTGAGTCCGTCTGAAACACGACAGGCGATTAATCGGTTGTGGAGGCGATGTCGGCCCGATCTGGTGCGACGTGTGTTTTCACCGGCATTCTACGACGACTACGAGCAAGCCAATCGTCGCAGTATCGATGATCAATTACCAGCCCTGGACGCGTCCTCGCTGACCAATCAAGTGCAGTCCTTCTCCTTTCAGAATCGCAGCAATCGTTACTCCGTGGCATTGCCCAATGTGCAGCGTCAATATGTCGATTATGCCTATCCAGGCACCAGCCGACGACTCGTCGACCTCTATCGCCGGATTCCGCCCCACTTCAAGGAGGGAGCGAGGTTCGCACGAGCCATTGTTTCGCGAGCGGCACCAGGGGTAGCAGCCGTATCTTGGGCAAAGACGGGGCGGCCACTCAACTGCGATAAGGGAGCCATGGATCGACTCTTCGAACGATTGCCGATTCAACAGGCCAGTACTATGCTGATGCTGCGTGCCACGGGTGGCAAGGTGGACCTGAGCCATCGGGCCGACCTGAATCGGCACTTTCGCCGGCATGCAGGTTTCCGCCGCGCCCTACTAGACGTGGCCGAGGATGAGCGCACGTTCTCAAGAGGGATCATCGATGGCGATGGTCTGCGGCGCCTGACAGGCATGATCGATCACGGTTGGCCGGTAATTTTTCTGCTACAAGCGCTGGTGACAGTGGAGTTGTTTCATCGACGATTCATCGACAATGAGTAGATCTGTGCAACTGGCTTTCGCCGGGGACACGGCCCTTGGGGGTAGCCTGGACGGGATTCCTGTTGGCGAACTGACCCGTCGGACAGGATCTGTCCAGGCGCTGTTTGCAGATGCAGATCAACGCTTTCTCAGCTTTGACTGTGCCATCGGGCGACAAGGGGAGTCGGTCTATCCGGAGGAGTATGTCATCGACTGCGACGAAGGCAGCCTGGCACTGCTGTCAGAGTGGGGGATTGATGTGGTCAGCCTGGCGAACAATCACAGCACTGATCGTGGGCTGCCGGCATTGCTGCAAGGCAGACAGTCTCTGCGGGCCCGTGGTATCGGTGTGATAGGTGCGGGGCAGGATGACGCTGAGGCTTCCTCCTGCTGGATCACTCAATGCCATGGTATGAAGATCGGCTGGCTTGCCTTCGCTTCTTCTGATCCGTGGGTAGGCGCCTATCCGTCCTCTGCAGACCGAGCAGGGGTCGCCGAACTGAATCAGGCGCGAGTACTGGCCGCTGTAGCGGCGGCACGGGGGGCGGTTGATGCACTGATCGTGTCGCTCCATTGGGGAAAAGAGTATATCCGGGTACCTCCACCGCAGAATGTTCAGTTTGCACGACAACTGATCGATGCAGGTGTGCGTGTCGTTGTCGGCCATCATCCACACGTGATTCAACCGGTGGAGTCTTATGGACGCGGTGTGATCTGCTATAGCCTGGGGAATTTTCTATTCCCGGACTATCCAGATCAGGGATTGCAATTTCGCGGCACTGCGAATGAATCGCTCCTCGTCACACTGGAAGTAGATACTGAAAGCGCCACAATCAAGTCGCTGTCGCCTGTCTGCTGCGACCTGGATGGCGCCCTGCAGTTACTACCCGCTGAACGTCGAGATCAGATCATGCACAGTCTCTCCACTACGTGCGAGATACTGGGCTCCCTCGCAGGAGAAAAGGCCTGGCAGCGGGAAGTACGGCGATTCGAGATTGCCCGGTTGCGACGGGTTCTGCGCGAAGAAGTCGTAGATGCGGGAGTGCGTGCAGGTACGTCGAGATTGCTACGCCTGGGACGTAAGAATCTGCGATCACTTGGTCGCAGTCTTGGCGAAATCATCGGGGGAGGTCAGCGCTAAGGATGGGGCATATGGAAAGCAGTGGCGACGAACGGTCCCTGCGCGACGATGAGGCGGAGCGCGAGCGATTGACCCGGCAGATGTATTCCCAGTTGCGCTATCCGTCTCTCGATCCTCAGCACAAGGCCAGCTACGAGAATCACCGCTTGTTGATCTATCGTCTACTCGGCATCGATCCAACAACGTTCTTCCAGGGAAAGATCATTCTCGATGGCGGCTGTGGTACCGGCGAGGAGACCATGTTTCTCGCGAGCCTCGGGCCTGAGAAGGTCATTGGGATTGATACCAGCGATGGGTCTCTAGAGTCTGCACGCAACAGAGCAAAGGAGGCAGGGATCGAGAACGTCGAGTTCCGCCATGCCTCCGTGCTGGATGACAAGGTGTTTGCCGATGGAACATTCGACTATGTGTCGAGTCTGGGATGCATCCATCACACACCGCGAATGCGGCAGGCCTTTGATAATCTGTGCCGGATGGTGAAGCCAGACGGATACCTGTGCACGTTCCTCTACAACAGCTTCGGCCACTTCCTCTACAATCTCGAGTGCGACTGGCTGGATCGAGTGGCAGGGGATGATATCGACGAGAGAATACGTCTGGCGCGACGCTACCTGGACTGGCGTCGAGGCACGAGTTTCCGGCGTGAGGGCATCCCTTCGTCGTGGGATGCAAGATTGTTCGACAAGTATGCCGTCCTCTATCGTGATTCTCTGACACTGAAGCAGTTGCTTGGCTGGTATCAGGAACAGGGGTTGGAGGAAGTCGGTTCCTATCCCATGAGATTTGGTGACATGATCGCTGCGTATCGGGCGCACTCGGGTGACGAGATGCAGTCGATTCGTGGCGTCGTGGCTCGCGTGCTATCGCCGCTGGCGACGACGTCTTCAGGCTCGCGGCGATGGGTCTGGCGTCGCCGCGTCTGGATGCAGAGCCTGTTGTTCTTGCTCGGTCTGTACGACTACGGGGGCGCCTTTCGGGTTCTGGCGCAAAAACAGGCCAAAGAGTGAGCGGTAGTCAGCATCCGGTTCATCCGACCATGGTACGTGACGGACTCGGCCAGAATGGCACCCGAAGTCTGCGTGTTACTCGTTCTCCTATCACACTCCTTGAGATAGGCGCTCTGTTCGTACTGTGCCTGATCGCTCACGGTCGTAGCCTGAACGGGGTTTTTCACTACGACGATCTGCACTCGATTGTCGACAACCCGCACATCCGTTCCTTATCGCTGATCCCGACGCTTTTTACAGATCCAGGGACATTCTCAGGTTTGTCATTCGGGGGCATGTTTCGTCCTCTCATCATGCTTTCCTATGCATTGACCTATGTGGTATTTGGCCTAACACCCGGCTGGTTCACGGCAGTCAATCTGATGTTGCACATGGGCGTGGTGCTACTGGCATTTTTCGTGCTCAGGAGGTTTTCCCCAGACAGGTTCAGCGCCTGGGGGGCGGCGGCACTTGTCGCGGTGCATCCAGTGAATGTCGAGACCGTGGCCTACATCAGTAGTCGCTCCGAATCGATGTGTTCGTTCTTCATGCTTGCTGCATTTTTGGCGTATGTGCGCCGGCCAGGGGGAAGTGTCTGGCCCTCAGCATTGAGCTTTCTCTTGGCTCTGATGTGTAAATCCGTTGCCATCACTCTTGTGCCACTATTGTGGTTATACGAATCGTGGTTTATTCGCGATTCGTGGGAGACCCGATGGCGTCGACTCTGGCCATTTGTCGCCGTGACGGTCGGTTATCTCTGGGTGATCCGAGCACTTCTGTCGACCTCCGTCTTGCAGTCGCCGGTGCGTTCCATGGGGACGCAGCTGCTGACGCAAGTGAAAGCACTGATCTACTACGTGCATCTCCTGACCCTTCCCTGGGGACTGAGCGTCGAACATCAATTCAGTCTGGGGCGTTTCGAAGATCTGACCGTCTGGGCGAGTGTCATTGCTCTCGCCAGCGCGTTGGTCGTATTGCTTCGTGCCGGCGCGTGCCGGCGCAGTCGCTGGTGGTTAGCATGGGGTAGCGTGGTTCTGGCGCCAACCCTCATTGTTCCCCTCAATGTGTTGGTCAATGAGCACCGCCTCTATCTGGTGAGTCTGGCATTTGCCGCTCTGGTGGTCAGGTTGGCTGCGCTTTCAGGAGTTGGTGTGCGGCGTGTCGGCAAAGGGATTCTGGCGGTCATGGTCCTGTTGTCGTTGCAGCGCACGGCGGTCTGGGCGGATACGTCCGAACTGTGGCAGGATGCCCTCGAGAAGGGACCACACATGCCAAGAGCCCACCTGTTCGTTGGAGACACACACTTCCAAGCCGGTGATAACCGCCTGGCACTTGACCAGTATGATGCTGCGTTGCGGGTGAACCCAGATCATCTGAGTGCGGCCGATCGTCTGGCTCTGCACAACAATCGCGGTGCCGCTTTGCTTCGGCTTGGACTGTTCGACGCTGCTGCTGCCGCGTACGATGAGGCCCTCAGGCTCGAGCCCACGTACGCACCCTCCCTTGAGGCGCTCGCCGGGATACAGGCAATTTCATCACAGGAGCATGACACCCAAGCGGCGGCAGCCCGTCGCCGGGGATTGGCGGCGATGGTTGCGGGCGATGTGGAGTCTGCGATCAAATACCTGAAGCACTCGTTGTCTATCGTCAGCGAACAGGGTACCTGGCTGCTGCTGGCCGCTGCTCACGAGCGCTTGCAGCAATGGCAGGAGGCACGGGATATCTACCAGGCACTGAGTCGCGATGCCAACGAGGCGGGCCGCCAGATTGCGCGCAAGCGTCTCGAATCATTGGCCTCTCGCGCTGCACAGGGGGGGAGTAGGTGAAGCGGCGGCTCCTGATCCTGGCAGTGGTGGGTGGAATCGCCTTTGGCAATAGCCTTTCCGGACCATTCCACTATGATGATCTGCATTCCGTGCAATACAATCCTCACATCCGCTCTCTGGGTTGGATACCAACCTATTTCGTCGACCCGTCGACCTTCTCGGGACAGGCGCGCGGGTTTATGTATCGTCCTCTCTTGCTGACGACATTCGCTCTTGATTATTCGCTCTGGGGGCAGAATGCGACGGCCTTTCGAGTGACAAATCTTCTCATTCACACAGCCGCCGCCGCCGCCTTCGGCGCACTGTTCTTCGTCTTGTTAGGCACGGGAGTTGGAGCGTCTCTGGCGGCACTTCTTTTCCTTCTGCATCCGATTCACACTGAGGCCGTCAACTATATCAGTGCACGGTCGGATGCGCTTGTGGCTCTGTTTTTTTTCCTCGCTGCTGTGGGCGCGTTGCGATACCGATCACGTTGGCTGGAGGGTGCATATGCCGCGGCATTGTTGGTAAAATCCGTCGCGATCACCCTGCTGCCGATGCTCGTGATGCTGAGGGGGTGGGCGCCTGAGTCGGAGTCGGGGTCGGGGTTAGAGTCGGAGTCGCGGCGTAAGGCGGGGAATAGAGAGCGACGAGAATCCAACCCACGAGACTACCTGGGGATCGCTGTTCTATCTGTTGTTTATCTCGGCATTCTCTGGGGAACACGGTTCTTGCGCCATTCATCAGAGGTCTTTCCTCGTTCACTCGCCGCTGAGATCTGGACACAGGTAAAGGCTCTCGTCTACTACCTGTGGATGTTCATCTCTCCCACGCGCCTGACAGTCGAACATCCCTTTAGCATCGGCTCACCCACAGACGTCCCGGTTCTGATGGCGATTGCCGTTGTCATGTCTGTCGTCGTGCTCAGCCTCCGCCATCGACTCACTGTTCCCGGATTGGCGGCGATCTGGTTTGGTGTGTGTATGCTGCCCTACAGTGTTTTGCCACTCAACATCTTCGTTGCCGAACGGCGCGTGTATTTGGCCAGCGCGGGGTTGGTCCTGCTGGCCGTGTGGGCATGGCAACGTTTGCACTCCTGCCGCGGACGCCAGGTGAGTTGGATTGGCGTCGGCCTGATTTCGTCTCTTCTCATCCTGACGGTGCAACGCAATTCCGTCTGGGCAAGTGAGATTTCTCTATGGTCAGATGCGGCACAGAAGCATCAACTGTCGGCTCGCGCTCGGGTGAATCTTGCCCTGGCCCATCGACGAGCTCAAGACCCCAAGGCTGCACGAACTCATCTGGAGGTCGGCCTACGACTCGACCCCGAGTTTGCCGAGGGCTGGGTGATCGCCGGAGATCTGGCTAGAGACGCTGGGGACAATCAGGCAGCTCGCGATGCCTACGAACGAGCGAGTAGAATCCAGCCGTCTTTGGAAGGCGTTTATCACAATCTGGGCAACCTCTCCTACGCCGAGGGACGCGTGGACGATGCCATTTTGAACTATATGCAGACCCTCAAGATCAACCCGCGCTTTGCAGAGGCAAGGAACAATCTTGGCCAGGCCCTTGAGGCACAGGGTAGAGAGGTCGAGGCGTTGGATCAGTATCAGCACGCAGTCAGGGATTCGATGTTCTGGATACACACAGATGATCCCGTAGGTGGAGCCTGGTACAATCTTGCCCGCCTCGCCGATCGCATGCAGAAGTCGCGCCTCGCTGTGACAGCTTATGAAGAGACCGTTGCGCATCTGTCGAGACACGATGCGTATGATACGTATGTCGACTTCGCGCGCTTGCGGTTGGGACAATTGCGAACGGAGCGCGGCGGGTGAAGAAGGTCTGCTTCATCTCATGTCAATATCCGCCCTTGTCGCGGACGTATCGTCGCTATCAGTTTGCGAATCTGCTACAACAGGGAGGTTGCGATGTCACCGTCGTCGCGCACGGGAACATGTCAACGGCGCTGGGGACGTTCGTCGAGGATCCCGGAACTCTACCAACAGATGGCCCACACGTGCTGCGTCCCAAGGCCTTGCCGTGGTACTTGACGGGCGAATTGTTGTCGCGAGCCGGGTTGATCGCCTGCCCGTACGTAAATTGGATTCGCCCCGCCGTACGCTCAGCTATGCAGGTCGTGAAGGGGCCGGAAGATGTCGTGTGCGGCATCTATCCACCCGTGACCAACCAGATCGTTGCCTTGCGCATCGCCGAGGCGACGGGGGCGAAACTGGTCCTGGACTTTCGCGATGAGTATCTCGGACTGGCAACCGGTGTTCGGCGGCGTCTGGCCAATCGATGGCAGCAGAGATTCCTCGCAAGAGCAGATCTTGTATCCGTCGCGACAGATACAGTCGGCGAAGATTTTGTCGCCTCCGGACTCGATCCGGCGCGCCTGCATTTGACGGAGAATGGCTACTGGGAAGCACCCGAAACAATTCCTGCATATACAGCACAAGAGAAAATCAGGATTGTCTATATAGGGGCAATTTCCGCCACTCAGGGTGTCGATATACTGGCGCGTGCAGCGCAGCGACTGATGCGGGATCGTCCCAGTGTTGGTGAGCGTCTTGAGATTGTGATCTATGGGCCGGATACGCCGCATCGACGAGCAACTTTGTCAGGTTCGCTGCCCGCTTGTGTTACGTACGGAGGATATCTTCCGGCACAGGAAGTGGGTGTGAAATTGCTGTCGACGGACGTTGCATTCCTTTCTCTATCTTCCGATCGGTATGCCTACGCAGTGCCAGGAAAACTCTACGACTATATTGCGCATGGTCGCCCGGTGTTGGCTAGTTTGCCACAAGGCACGGCGCAACGTCTGATCGAAAGTCAGGCTCTCGGTTGGACAACTGGCGTGGGTGATGTGGCGGCGCTGGCTCAGCAATTGGATCGAGTCTGTGACCCGGCAGAGCGTAGCCGCGTTCACGGTCAGGTGATGGCTGTGCGCGAGCAACACGCCGCCCGCAATCACTTTCTGAATCTATCGCGGCGGCTACAAACTCTGTGAGGGCGCCGCTGGTTGTTTCGCTCTGGGTTGGGCTCACTGTGAGTGTCGTGTTCATCGGTGTGATCGATGGACCCTTCCACTTTGATGATGAGCACTCGATCACGGGGAATCCAAACATTCGCCAGCCCATCGATTGGGGCAGAATTGTCACTGATCCGTCAGTGTTTTCACGCAATCCCGGCAGTGGCATGTATCGGCCTGTTGTGCTGACCAGCTATGTCGCCAACTACGCCGCAGGTGGTCTGGATCCTCGCGGTTGGCATTTATTCAACCTGTTGCTTCATGTGGGTTGTACCATTCTTGTTGGTTTGCTCGCCTGGCGTCTGACGGCGGATCGCACGGCGCACTGGACAGCCGCTTTGATTTTCGGTCTGCACCCATTGGCGACGGAAACCGTCAACTACATCAGCAGTCGCTCTGAATCGCTCGCGTTGATGTTCTGTCTCGCCAGCATTCTGGTGTATCTGGCAGCTGCCGGGCGCGGCAGGTTGCTCGGGTTGTCACTGGCCTTGTTTGCACTGGGCCTGGGTTGCAAAGTGACGGCCATGTTGGCCTTACCGGTTCTGTTGCTGCACGAATGGTCGCGTGGTCGCCTGGCTCAGTCGTGGCGGCGCTGGTTGCCCTTCGCGCTGGTTGGGGCAGGGTACGTCATCGGTGTGAAACACCTGTGGCAGGAAGCATTGTTCGAAACCCCTGTCCGCGAGCCATCTATCCAGTTGCTGACGCAGGCAAAGGCTCTCAGCTATTATCTGAAGATTGCTCTGGTGCCCGTTGGGCTCACGATTGAGCATGCTTTCAGCCTGGCAGCCAGTTGGGCAGATGGGGCAGTGATCGCGTCACTCGGTCTGTTAGCGAGTGTCCTATGGTTGATTTCCCGTCACTTTCGCGATCGACCACTGGTCGTTCTGATGGCATGGCCTCTGCTTGGACTGTTGCCGACTATTGTGGTACCGCTGAATGTGCTGGTTAGTGAGCATCGTCTTTATCCGGCTCTGGCCGGTGTGGCCATCCTCGTTGCCGTCGGGGCTCGTACGTGGCTGCAGGGGCGCCCGCACCGCGTTGCCATGATCGGACTCGTGGTCATGAGCGTGCTGTGTGTTGGTCGCAATCAAGTCTGGGCCTCTGAGCGCCTGATTTGGGAAGAGGCCGCACGTTATGGCAGTGTGCGTGCTCATGTTCGCCTCGGGATTCAGAAGCGACAACAAGGAGATCTCACGGGCGCGGAAGTGCACTTGCGCACGGCCCTGGCACGCTCACCCGACCATGCCCCTGCGCTGAACAACCTGGGGAATGTTCTTCGCCAGCGTGGACAACAGGCAGAGGCAGAGGATCTCTACAAGGCAGCCCTGGTGATTCTCCCGTCTTATCCTGAGGCCCTGATCAATCTCGGATCACTTCGGGCCCTCGCCGGCGACACCCAACGAGCTCTGCATCTCTATCGCCAGGCGACGCACATTGCGCCCGATCACTTCGAGGGATGGAACAATCTTGGTACCCTGCACCTGCAGCGGGGTGAACCGGCTCTGGCACAGTCAGCGCTTGAGGAAGGTCTGAAACGACGACCGGACTCGGCTCGTATTCTTTACAATCTCAGTGGTGCCCTCGATATGCAGGGACAGACGGCGCAGGCGATCGAGATGCTTCGTCGCGCCGTCGGTTACCAGCAAGATTACGCGCCCGCGTGGCTGAACCTGGGGAATCTGCTGCGCAAGCAAGGACAGCTGAGTGGGGCACGAAGTGCTTATGAGCACTTTCTGGTGGTGTGGGATGGTGACCCGGCCATCGCAGTACGAGTCAAGGCGCAACTGTCGGGTCTGGTCGACGAGGCGCAATGAGCATCTCAACACATCGCACGCAAATTATCGGCTTGGCCGTCGTCTTGTTCGCCATCTACGGACAGAGTCTCGAGTTTCCATTTCAATTCGATGACGGTCACAGTATCTACGAGAACCCTCACATCCGCTCTCTCGAAAACGTGCCATCTTTCTTTGCAGATCCGACAAAGTTCTCCGCGGATGCGTCTTTAATGATGTATCGGCCGATGGTACTTAGCAGTTATGCCATCAATCATGCTGTGTCACAACTGGCGCCGTGGAGTTATCACGTGCTCAACGTCGTGCTGCATCTGCTGACAGCGGTGACGGTAGGGTTTCTGGCGCGACGTTTACTCGCTTCCACTGCTATGGGCTGGGTTGCATCCTGGCTCTTTGCCCTTCACCCCATTCACAGTGAAGTCGTCTATTACGTGAGCAGTCGCTCCGAGAGCATGGCAGTGTTGGCCGTCCTCGTAGCTCTGCTTCTGCACCTGAAAAAGAGCAGCGCGGCAAATGAATCGCGGCGCTGGTTGCATCTTGGTGCGCTGCTCAGCTTCACAGCAGGCCTGTGCGCGAAGTCAGCGGCGATCGTGTTGTTGCCGATCTTGCTGATAAACGATCTGTTGATCGAACGCGAGAGTCTGCGCCGACGGTGGCGTGAGCACTTGGCGTTTTGGGGTGTCGCCACAGTCTACCTGCTGCAAACTCGCTCGATCATCGCCAAAGCAACTGTCGTGACACCCGTCAGATCGTACGCAGAGCAGTGGTGGACGCAGGTCAAGGCACTGGCCTACTACCTGCACCTTCTGGTCGTACCACGCGGGTTAAGTGTCGACCATCAGTTCCTCATCTCTGACTCGGTCTTCGACCCCTTTGCCGCCGCTGCGGCCGCTGTCATCCTGAGCCTGGCGGCCCTCGCTCTTTGGTTTGCTCTGGCAGATGGGTCACAGGAATCACAGAGAAAGAAGTGGTCTCTGTTTCTCGTATTGTGGTTTCTGGCCGCCCTCGCCCCCGCGTCGCTTGTGCCTCTCAACGTTCTCGTGAATGAGCATCGACTGTATCTGGCTGGTGTCGCCTTCGCCCTGGGCCTCGCCTCGGTGGTAAGAACTGATTCGAGGGCACGACGTGGTGTCTTACTGGCACTGCCTCTTATGGCTCTGCTCGCATTGCAGAGAGGGGAAGTGTGGGCCTCAAGTGAAGCGCTCTGGCAGGATGCGGCGCGCAAGGGACCAGGAATGGCCCGACCTTTCATCATGCTCGGTTTTGAATATCAGCGTCAGGGCGACGATATCGCGTCCATCGACGCCTTCGAGGCGGCGCTGGCTCGTGATTCGAGTTTCGTGGCGGGGTATGTCGCCCTGAGCGAGGCGCATCTACGGCAGGGCGACGCGAGAAAGGCGAGGAGTGTGGCGCGAGAGGCTACGCGCGTACAGTCTGACTCAGCCTCTGTGTGGTCGCAGTTGGCTCAGACTGAGCGAGCTGTAGGGATGGCAGCGACAAGTGTAGAAGCTCGCCAACGAGCGTTCGAGGCGAGTGCGGAGGCCTTTCGCCAAGCACTGCAGCTGATGCCGGACGAAGCGGATTTTCACGACAATCTTGGCAGCATGTATCAGGAGCTTGATCGTGCTCTCGAGGCATTGCCGCATCACGAGCGCGCCGTCGCGCTGGAACCAGCGAGGGCAATCTCTCGCCTTAACTATGGCAACGCCTTGTTCATGCTGAAGAACTACTCTGCCGCCTCTGAACAGTATCGACGAGCGGTAGAAATAGAACCTGATTTCGTCGATGCCTGGGACAATCTCGCCGTAGCCCTTGTGCAGATGGACCTGCATATGGAAGCGGTTGCTGCCAAGAGGCAGTCGAATCTGCTCCGCAAGCGGGGTGGGGGCTGATGCAGATGCTGGGGAAACCGTGGCGCCCGGTGATCCTGATAGGATTGGTCCTGCTTGCCTACGGCAACAGTGTGAGTGGTTCCTTTCACTATGACGATGAGCATAGCATCGTCCGCAACGCATCGATTCAGAAGCTTTCGGAAATACCGAATTTCTTCGTCGACATCTCAGCATTCTCCGGCGACGAGGGCAAGGGAATGTATCGCCCCTTGTTGCTGGTGACGTACGCGTTGAACTACACGATACACGAACTGAACTCGACCGGCTTCCACGTAGTCAACGTCCTTCTGCATGCGCTGTGTAGTCTCCTCGTGTGGTGTCTGGCGTCCTCGGGGCTTGCGCCGATGTACGATCGGGAGGGGTGTCCACAGGCTCAGGGGCATCCACAGGCAGCGTGGATCGCGGCAGCTCTGTTTGCGTTGCATCCCGCCTTGACTGAACCCGTCAACTACGTCAGCAGTCGCTCCGAGACGCTGATGGCCCTGTTCTTTTTGCTGACTCTCTATCTCCACACGCGGAAACCATCGAACGAATCCATTTCGGTCGGTGCCCGCTTGACCTTGGTCCTGGCACTGCTGAGCAAGGAGACGGCGATCGTTCTGCTCGCAATTCTGCCATTGATCGACTTGTGGAACCCGCGCGAGCGTGTGTCTATGAGGCAGATGGCGGTGAGGCACGGCCCTTACTGGCTGATCGGTGGGCTCTATCTCTACATGCTCTTTTGGACGGACTTTCTTGGCAGCGGTGGGACAGAGCAGGTTCGTGACTCGCTGTCACAGTTTCTGACACAGGTGAAGGCGCCGGCCTACTATCTGTCGCTGCTTGCCCTGCCGTCTCATCTGAGTGTTGATCATGCCTTTTCCGTCAGTGATCGCGTCTCACCGGTCGTCGTATTTGGTTTGGGCCTCATCCTGACCATCCTCTTCGTCTCCTTGCGCGGTCGGCGAACATGGCCGCAGTTGACATTCTCGCTGCTTGTTGGTGCCTGTGTCCTGCTGCCGACCTCCGTGGTCCCTCTCAATATTCTGGTCAATGAGCGCCGGGTATACTTGGTCCTGGCCGCACTGTGCATCGCCTCGCCCAGTCTGCTTGATCTACGCCTGCGTGGTGGCACCATTCTTACACTGGTCTTGTTGACTCTTCTCACGGTGCAACGCAACCAGGTTTGGGCAACGCCATTGAGTTTGTGGCAAGATGCGGTATCGCGCGGTGCACGTTCCTATACGGCGATAGTGAATCTGGGTAAGGCACTGCAAGAGGCTGGGGAGGTTGAGCGGGCCATCGCGGCATACCGTCGAGCCTTGAGCATCGATGCTGAGCGCGGCGATGCCTACAATAACCTTGCCGTTGTACAACACGAGGCGGGGCGGGTCGCAGAGGCGATCCATCACTATCAAAGCGCTCTCGAGCACTCACCGGAAATGGAAGAGATTCATCATAACCTTGCTGTCGCCTACCAGGAGTCTGGTAACCTGCAAGCGTCGGTGAAGAGCTTTGAGAGAGCCCTCGAACTGGATGGGAACAATGGGGGTCTTTGGAGCAACTATGGCCAACTGCTTCTCGCTATGTCTGATCCAGTGAACGCCGAGCAAGCCTATCGAGAGGCCCTTCGCCTACTCGGTGAGCGTCCAGAGCCGGCGAATGGACTAGGAAATGCGCTGAGCGCACAGGGGCGAGTGGAGGAAGCCGTCGATGCTTATCGACTGGCACTGTCCGTGGATGCGACAGTTGTGCAGAAGGCGGTCATCCTGGCAAATCTCGGTGAGAGTCTGATGCGATCTCGGCAGACAAGTGCAGCGCGAGAGGCGCTGAACACCTCCCTGGAAATGTCGCCAAGTGCTGTCGCCCACGACTACATGGGCCGTCTCGCCCTGGCGCAGAAGGATACCCTTGCCGCATTCACACACTGGCAGGCGTCGATCGAGATCGATTCGACTCGGTGGGTACCGCTCACAGGGTTGGGTGAAATCGTCGCAGCAAGAGGTGATCTGGCAGAGGCGTCAACCTTGCTGCAACGTGCGATCGAACTCGGCGCAGGGGCGAGGGCTCAAGAGGCTTTGCGCAGGATCAGCGCGGGGAGTGAACGGTGACTTCGAAACAGATTGCCGGATTACTCGTGGCTGCTGTCATTCTGACCTACGGAAACTCTCTGGGCGGTGCGTTTCACTATGACGACTTCCATTCTCTCGTCAACAACACCTCCATTCGTGATGTCGAGACGATTCCCTCCTTCTTCACGCAGACACGGCATTTCTCCGCCGATGCTGACAAGAGTATGTATCGGCCCATTGTTCTGACGAGTTACGCCTTCGACTACGCCATCCATGGGAGCAAAGCTGTCGGTTTCCATGTGACGAATGTCTTGCTCCATCTGGTGTGCGTGCTGCTGTTCTGGCGAGTTGTCGTCTGTGTAGAGGGCATATCTGACTGGCGCATCGGAGCTTTGGCCGCTGTGATGTTTGCTGTCCATCCGGTGGGGAGCGAACCGGTCAATTACGTGAGTTCGCGGTCCGAATCTCTCGCAGCGATGTTCATGCTGCTTGCCCTATGGCTTGGCCTGCGACACCAACCACGACTGCTCGGCTCTTTTGGTAGCTTTGCTGCAAGCCTGTTGAGCAAAGCAACTGGAGCGGCTCTACCCATGCTGTTACTCGCATGGCCCGGTGGCACAGTCACGACGCGTCTGCGCCGAGTGTTGCCCTATATGGTCTTGCTGGTGGGATACATGGCGATTCTGGCATTTGCTGAGCTTCTGCCGACGTCGCGAGCGGTGCCGGTGCGCGACACGTGGGCACAGTTGGCTACCCAGTGGAAGGCCGTAGCCTACTACCTGCAACTGCTGCTGATGCCCGTTCACCAGAGTGTCGATCCGGCTTTCAACGAAGGCGTGTGGTCGCAAGGGGCCGTATGGGCGGCGATGATCTTCGCCATCTCTCTGGTTGTATTGGTGTTGAGATGTCGGGGCAAGCTGACCTGGTGGTTGTTGTGGCCCTTGCTGGTCGCGCTGCCAGCGAGTGCTGTGCCACTGAATGTCTTGGTGAATGAGCATAGAATCTATCTTGCCGGTGCGGGGCTTTTTGCTGCGTTCGCAGCTCTCGTCATGCGACAGCCGCGTCTGCAGCGACCGGTTCTGCTATTGTTTGTGTGTTTGATCGCCCTGACCATTCAACGCAATCAAGTGTGGGCAACAGAACAAACTCTCTGGTCGGATGCTGTGCGACTTGCACCCTTCAGTTCACGAGGCCGTGTCCACCTTGGGAAGGCCCTGCGCGATGACGGACAGCTACTGGCGGCGCAGGTGCAATTTGAGCAAGCCATCTCACTCGATCAGAGTCTGCTCTCGGCCCGGGCCAATCTGGCGAGTATCTACTACGAGCAGGCGATCGAAGCCACACCCATCAACGGTGAGCTTCTGGATCGAGCTGTACGGCAGTATGAGTTGATTCTGCAATACGATGAGACCCATCGTGAAGCACTGGTGAATCTCGGCAACGCGTATCTGAAAGCGAATGACAAGAAGCGGGCAGTCGCAGTGTATGAAAGAGCCATTGCCGCACATCCGAACTACGCTGATGCCTACTCAAATCTTGCACTGCTCTATTTTGATTCTGGCAGGTTTGCCGAGGCTATTCCGCTGAGGTCTGAGGTCACCAGGCTAGAACCAACGAATGGTCGTGCGTTCTATGATCTGGGCAATACTTATGCGCGGGCTGCACTCCTACCACAGGCTGCCGCCGCTTACCGACAGGCGTGTCAGATCGACCCGACGGACTCACCCTCCTGCTACAATCTTGGAGAGGTCTTGTTCGCTCTCTCACAGCAACCATCCAAGGAGAGTATCCAGCACGCTACGGAGGCGCGGCGAGTTTTCAATGAGTTGAAAACTCGTCACGGGAACTACCGTCGTGTGAATCAGCGCCTTGAGCAACTAGGCGCGGGAGGCCGATAGTGTCAGGCTTGCAGTGGCAACGGCCGTCCACGGCTCTTGGTCTCATCCTGCTCGTCGTGTCGATGGCCTATGCCAACAGCTTTGGCAATGGCTGGCATTATGATGATGTCCACGCGATCACGGAGAATCCTCACATCCGATCCCTTGAGGATCCTGTCGGATTCTTCACCGATCGAACGCGCTTCTCTCGCGATGCTGAGATGGCCATGTTCCGCCCGATGCTGGTGCTGAGTCTCGCCATCAACTACTGGTGGTCCCAACTCGA
>JABJJN010000021.1 GCA_018660835.1 Gemmatimonadota bacterium
CTGATCGAGGTCGTCGACAATGGCCCGGGGATCCCTGAGCCACTTCGTGAGCGGGTTTTTGAACCCTTCTTTACGACCAAGGGGCATGGCAAAGGAACTGGGCTCGGGCTGAGCGTTTGCCGATCGATTGCGGAAGCACATGCCGGTCAGCTGTATGCGAGGCGACGAGCTGAAGGGTCGTGCGTTGTGCTGGAGCTACCTGCGTCAGATCAGGCGGCGCTGACGGCCTACAATTAGTTGACGGCCTAAAACAGGCGTCACGCAGGTCAGGTCTTCAGTCGCACTCCGTGCAACAGTCCTTGTACCAATTCTCCGACGAAGTCATCAAGGGTCAGCATCAACGCCGCCAGGTCCTGGGTGCTCGTACCCACATGCTTCAACACGGCAGGGAACTCGGGCGACTGCTCTGCAAGAGCTGTGAAAAAGTCAGCAACAGCCGTTTCGTGCTCCGCACTCACACGGCGCGCTGTAGCAAGCACGGCTTCGACGTTCTCCGGCTCGAGTATGCCCGTCTCGCGCTCTTCATCAGAAACTTCCAGGTCATTGCGCGCATCGCCGAAGCTCTTGCAGATGTCGGCAAATGTAGACAGCAGGGGATTCTCTGAGTCATCTTTTGAATCTTCTGACTCGGTGTCGCCAGTTTCTTTGAGAGACTGAGGAAAGGGGAAGCGCATCTTGGCCAGGCCGTTGGCCAGAGCCACCAGGACTGTGGTTGCAGATGATTCGTCATTTATTCGATGATGCCCAGCGATCGGCTCGACGTACTCCGGGAATAGCTCCCATCGCTCCAGCAAGGCTCCACCTGCACCAGGATGCTCGAGCTCACCAACAACAGTTCTCTCCGCCGCGAGTACATCGCGCCATTCCTGTGACTCGATTTCAGCCATGATCAGTGGGATGACATCAGGATAACAGACGGCATTGAGGATCTTGCCCGTGTCATGCAATACACCCAGTCCGAATGTGTCGAGTTCGTCGTCAACTTGAAACTGTGTCCACAGTTCCAGTCGACGCAAAGCGCCCTGGACCTCGGGTGGAATCCGAAGGCTGTCAATGAGTTCGCGATGACGTGGCGTCGGATCGTCCATGTTGAGGCTTAGCAGCTGCACCAGGTAACCGACACTGACGGCGTGTAGGAAGAACTCTCGACTGTCAAAGCCGGCCTGGTCGACTTTTCCCATGAGTTCTGCCATTGCCCGACCGACAATGATCTTTCGCGTTTCGTCCATACCGATCATGGACAAGGCTGTTGCAACGGTTTCAATCCGGTTTCTGGCTCCATATCGTGCCAGATTCGCCGTTCGCAGTATTGATGCTTGCAGGGCACCGTCCACCTCGAGAATTTGTGCGACGTCATTGAAACGCTTGCCGACATCGATCGCGTCGATGACCTGACGACAGACATGTGGAAATCCAGGTAACATCTCCACGGCCTTGTGGTCGCGAGCCAATCGGGTGCGCACCTCTTCTGGCGTCGCGGGATGATCTTCCTCGTCGCTCTCTGCAACAGACGCGTCTACGAGGGGCATTAACTCCTGCGTGAAGTATCTCGTCCAAAAGAGGCGCACGTCATCGCCATCGGCATTGCCGCGGGTGCCCCATATTTCCATCCGGGTAGACAATTCCTCCAGATCATCCCAACTGAAATTGGCTTGATCTGGATTATGGCAGACAACGACCTGTCGTCGCCTGCCACCATTGGCCGTCATTCGCACCATGCCCTCCGTAAGCCGTGGCGCATTGGGGCCGAATACGACGCAGCAAATGTCTTCCGCGTGGCGACGGAAGTGCCGTGGGATGTCGGCACTATGACCGGCCATCACCAGTTTGACTTCGGCTTTGATCTCGCGCTGCTGAAGCTGCTGATTCATTACCTTGTGCGCGGCGTAGATCGTGCGAAAGTGGTGGTAACTTGGTGACGTGCGCAGTGTGTTTTTGTCGGACGGCACTGGCTCGCAGACGACAACGTAAAGAGGGCGCAGATCGCCATCGCTGCTTGTGGAGGTAGCTTGTGTCGTGGCCGGAGTCTCTCGAGCTTCGACGCCTGCTTGTTCTGCACTACTTTGAGGCGCGTCGGTGCGCGAACTCTCGAGCAATTCATCGATCGCCGTATGCATATCGAAATCATCACCGAGATCACGTTCTTTTTCGAACAAAGCCTGGGCAAAACTCGTATGAGCGCGACGTTCCTGATCCTGATGGCGCTCCAGGGCGCGGGCAACGGCCAGGCGCAGATCGGACATGCGAAAGGGTTTGGTCAGGAACTGATACACACCCTTCTGCACAGCGTCGACGGCAAGATCTACCGAAGGGTAACCAGTCATGATGAGAGCGACGATGTCCGGTTGCTCCTCCTGCAGTCGCTCGATCAATTTGTCCCCCGTCATGCCAGGCATGCGGATGTCCGTGAGGACAACGTCGAAGGTTTTCTGTCGAACGAGGGCGATGGCAGCATCGGCACTTGACGCAGGGGTCGCATCATGCCCCATTTTGTTCAACAGGGCGGCGCACGTTCGCCGGACGGTTTCCTCGTCATCGACGACGAGTATATTTGCTCTTTTCTTATCCATCCGATGACTGTTTTGTCGATTTTTGAACTTTTTTCAACCGTGCGCATGTCCTTAAGCAACAACAAGTTAGCGTCCGTACAATGCACTCTTTTGGGTGTCCTCTGTCAAGTCCCTTCCGGTTTCTCGACCTCGAGAGGTGGTTTTCATGAGTTTGACTGCCCACGACATAATGAATCCCGATGTCGTCACTGCACGCCATGATCTGTCACTGCACCAGTTGGTGCTCCTGCTACAGACAAACGCCATCACCGGACTCCCCGTGTTGGATGGTGAGGGGGAACTTGTTGGTGTCGTCTCGACGCGAGATCTCGTCCGTGTCGAGGATGAGCAGGCGGAGGAAGAGCGCTCTCACTACCATGCGCGCACTTCGGGTTCCATCAGTGAACTCGACGAATGGCAGGACGACGGTCGTGATCTGACGGTTGGAGATATCATGTCAGTGCATGTTGTCTCGGCGGGCCCCAATACCTCTGTCAAGGAGCTGGCCGCCACAATGGTCGATCACGACATCCATCGCGTCGTGATTCTTGATGGATCGACCCTCGTCGGAATCGTCGGGAGTCTGGATATCCTCAGAGCTGTGAGTCTGGGACGTCTGTCGTGACTGGATCTCGTTTGCCCATTGCCCTCGTATTGATGGGGGTCACGGGAAGTGGGAAGTCGACGGTGGGGCAGATGCTCTCTGAGCGCCTCGACTGGCCATTCCTCGATGGCGATGATTTCCATCCACAGAAGAACGTTGAAAAGATGGCTCAGGGCACACCCCTGACGGATGACGACCGCAAGCCCTGGCTCCAGCGTCTGGCCGACGAACTGGGTACCCACCTTGATGCGGGCACAAGCTGCCTACTCGCCTGCTCGGCCCTGCGCGCCAGCTACAGACATCTGCTGGTTGGAGACAGGCCACAAGACATAAGATTTGTACACCTGAACGGGTCGGCAGAGCTCATTGGTTCACGACTTCGCGACCGAGTCCATCGTTATATGCCGCCCTCGCTTCTCCAGAGTCAGTTCGACACCCTCGAGACGCCAGAGCAAGCACTGACCATCAGTATCGATGCCACTCCTGGGCAGATTGTGGAGCGCATCCTTCGCGAACTTGGCATCGTCGCGTAATCTCACGACTCGGCAGGGCTCTCTTGCAGCCTGATCAGAAGCTGCCGCGATAGACAAACAGCAGATAGGCCGATAACAGCGTGACGATCAGTAGCACTCCAGTACTGGTCAGCCACGTGCGCGCGAAAACGCCTGTGGGGCCATGGTATGATTTTGCATAGCCGATGCAGTTGGCGGCCAATCGCTTGCCACCGGCAATGAAGTCGTCGCGAGCCGGACCGGCGATGCCATTGAATGTCCTGATCAGAGCGGGAATCCACTTCCGATACAACACATCTGAGTCGAGGTTCGTGCACGGCACTTCCGGTGTCTCCCAGTGGCGTCGGGCGAGGACCGCGAAGGCCAGCAGAGCGAACACGAGCAGTTGTAGCTGCGTGACCACATGGCTTGCCGTGTAGGGCTCGAACTCAACGGGGTAGGGCAGGATACTGTAGAGTGGCGCGGGGAAGACTCCGATGCCGACGCAAAGGAATGCTGTGATGCCCATCGCCAGCAGCATGTTCAGTGGTGCTTCCTTGCAGCGGATACCGCTGTCGTGGTGGCCGAAGAATCCGTAGAAGGGGATCTTGATCCCTGAATGGTGGAGCACACCGGCGGAGGCAAAGATCATGACAAACCAGGTCAGGTCCCAGCCCTCATTTGCAACAGCGGTCAGGGTCATGGACTTGGTGACAAAGCCGCTGAACAGAGGGAAGGCGGAGATCGACAGGGCGCCGATAACGCAGAAGAAGGTCGTCCACGGCATCGATCGATAGAGCATGCCGAGCTCGGATGCCTTGGTCGTGCCCACACGGTGCAAGATCGCCCCCATGGACATGAACAACAGTGCCTTGTAGAGGATGTGGGCGAAGGCGTGACTGGCAGCGCCATTGATCGCCATCGTTGTGCCAACACCGACACCGACGACCATGAAGCCCAACTGATTGTTCAAGCTGTAGGCCAGCACTTTGCGCAGATCGTTCTCGATCACGGCGAAGAAGACGGGAAAGGCCATCATCACGGCGCCGATCGGTATCAGAATGTCAGTGCCGGCGAATCCTCGAGCCAGTGCATAGACCGACAACTTCGTCGTGAAGGCTGACAAGAATACGGTGCCCGTTGCGGTGGCTTCCGGGTAGGCATCCTGCAGCCAGTTGTGCAGGAAGGGGAAGGCGCACTTGATGCCAAAGGCGATGAAGATCAGTGTCGGCCCCAGATTGTCCGTGAAACTCAAGTCGCCCAGGTGTACGAAGGCGAGGGAGCCTGTGTCGCCGTAGTGGATCAATACGCCTGCCAGCAGGATCACACCGGATCCCACCTGAATCACCAGATATCGCATACCCGCCTTGTACGAGCGATCCGTATGGCGAGCCCAGATCAGGAACACGGAAGAGACAGCCGTCAACTCCCAGCAGACGAAGAGCGTGATCAGGTCACCGGCAAAAGCTCCAGCGATAGCTGACCCAGCGTAGATAAAGCCTGCCACATGCTGAATCGGATCCTTCACGTGTACCGAATACAGTGCACAGAGGAAGGCCGCCAAGTGGAAGATGTAGCCCCAGACGAGGCTGAGCTTGTCGATCCGGGCGAGGGTCAGATGGTAGTCGAACAACTGGATCTCGCCGTAGGACCCGTGCCCAAGGCTGAGCAGGTGCGCGAAACTTACCAGGGGCAAAGCCAGCATCCACGCCGAGCGCAGGTGACCGCGCAGCAACGGTACCAGCAGGGCGCCGAGGATGAGCAGCGTGCCAGGTGGCATGTGCTCAGGCATAGTAGTCCTCGTCGCGCATGACAACGCGACGCCAGATGAAGCCAGCGCCCACGATGAGGGAATAGGCGATGAAACCGAAGATCGAATAGAAGGCGAACCAGCCTTCGGCACTGTAGTGGATGTGTTTGTGATAGCCGATGTGAAGCAGATCGAGGACGTCAGGAATCAGCAGACCCAGGCAGATCACGATGAGCAGTCGATAGAGCAGGGTCAGACTTGAACCGCGTTCGATCCACGGTGTCTGCGTTTCGTCTGTCTGCTGTTGTTCGTCAGTCATGGGTCGCTCCTGAAGTCTACTTGCCAACGATCGGCGCCAGGAGCCGGAAGACGGGCTCCGCGTAGAAAAACAGCACGATACAACCGAGGGCCGTGAACATCAGTGGGCCAACCATCAGAACAGGGGCCTCATGGATTCCCTCACCGTGATCGGCCTGCACGTGTCCATGATCCGTGGCGGCGGCACCCGCCGAAGCTGGGGCCCGCAACACGCCGGGGAAAAACGCTCGGATGGGGATGGGAATCAGATACATGATGTTCAGCAGTGAACTGATCATCAGCACAGCGACGAAGATGAGGTGACCGGATTCGACGGCTCCCAGCGCCAGATACCACTTGCTCCACGAACCACCCAGGGGCGGCACGCCAATGACGCTGAGGGCACCGATGAAGAAGGCGATCATGGTGAAAGGCATCTGTTTGCCAATGCCGACCATATCACTGATTTCCGTCTTGTGTAGGGCGACATTGATGGCGCCGGCGCAGAAGAACAAGGTAATCTTGCCGAAGGCATGCATGACGATGTGCATGCCACCACCGATGATACCCCACTCCGTGGCCAGGGCGGCGCCGAGGACGATGTAGGACAATTGGCTCACCGTAGAGTAAGCCAGCCGAGCCTTCAGATTGTCCTTCGTCATCGCGATCAACGAAGAGATCACCACGGTGCCACCCGCCACATACATGAGCCAGACACTGGCGCCTGTATCTGCCAGCAAATCAATCCCGAAGATGTAGACGATGACTTTGAGGATCGTGAAGACACCGGCTTTCACGACCGCTACTGCGTGCAGCAGGGCACTGACCGGTGTTGGTGCCACCATGGCTGCTGGCAACCAGCGATGGAAAGGCATCAGCGCAGCTTTGCCCGTACCAAAAGCGAATAGAGCGAGCAGGATGTAGAGGGAATTGCCCTCGACATTGCCGGCGAGAATGCCTCCTGGAGTGAAATCAAGCGTGCCCGTTGCTACATACGTCCAGATGACTGCCAGCAAGAGAAATGCAACAGACGTGCTGATCAGGATGCCCAGGTAAATACGGCCACCCCGCAGAGCGTCCGCCGTGCGCGCGTGTGTCACCAGCGGATAGGTCGACAGGGTCAACACCTCGTAGAACACGAACAGTGTCAGCAGGTTGCGTGCGTAGGCGACACCGAGGGCTGCCGTAATGGCGACGGCAAAAAAGAAGAAGAACCGTGTCTGATCGACTTCGTGATGCCCTCGCATGTAGCCGAAGCCATACAGCGATGTGACGATCCACAAGCCGGAAGCAACGAGGGCGAAAATCATCCCCAGCGGCTCAACGTGGAAGCTCAGTGAGAGGCCCGGCACGAATTCCAGCACGTTCAACTCGGCGACACCACCGGTCTGTACTGTCGGCACCAGAGTACAAACCGTGCCAAAGGTCAGCAGACCTGCAATGATCGTGAGTGAATCGCGCAGATTCGGGCGAGATCCGCACAGGGCGATGATCGGTCCGAAGGCGATTGGCAACAGCAGGGAAACCAGCAGAGCCGTGTGTGGCGTCATCTTGCCAGGCCTCCCATCAGGGCTTCAGCGCCGGCTCGTGCAAGACCCGCAGTGAAAGTGGCTGTCGCACCGAAGTAGAGTGTGGCGCCGATCAGAATCCACGTGGGGATCAGCATGGCCAAAGGTGCTTCGGTGGCCTGCGCCGCTTTGCCTTCCGGGTCGTGGAAGTAAGCTGTTTCGACAATCTTCCAGATATATGCGACAGCAAGCAGGGAGCCCAGAAGGATCAAAACTGCCACAGGCCACCAGCCACGCTCGAGGGCGGCGCTGACGAGATACCATTTGCTGATGAAGCCGACGGTCAATGGCACGCCGATCAGGCTCAGGCCGCCGAACACGAAGGCGGCCATCGTGACGGGCATGCGCTTGCCAATGCCGCGCAGCTCAGATAATTCCACCGTGCCGAGACGCATCACGATACAACCGAGGGCAAGAAACAGAGCGCCCTTCATGACGGCGTGGTTGAACAGATGCACGAGCGTCGCCGTGAGGCCAGTGACTGATACCAGGCCGATCCCTACGACCATGTAGCCAACCTGGGCAATCGATGAGTAGGCAAGCAAGCGCTTCAGGTTTGTCTGGAACACGGCGACCGTCGAGGCGACAAAGACGCCGAGCAAGCCCAGTGGCACGAGGAAATACTCGATATGCAGCGTGTCAAAGGCGTATTCGCGGCCGAAGATCCCGTAGAAGAATCGCAGGAAGACGTATACGGAGACCTTCGTCGCCGTCGCGGCCACGAAGGCAGTCACCACGGATGGTGCGTAGGTGTAGGCGTTCGGCAGCCACAGATGCAGCGGAAACAGAGCCAACTTCAGGCTCAGTCCGACCGTGAGGAAGGCGAAGGCTGCCAGCACGGTGCGTGTATGCATGACCGGCTGCAGGCGTTCGGCAAGGTCTACCATGTTCAGGGTGCCCGTCATCATGTAGAGAAGACCGATACCGATGACGAAGAACGTCGCTCCAATGGTCCCCACGATCAGGTACTGGAAAGACGCCGTCAGCGCGCGTCGATCGGTTCCCATCCCGATCAAGGCATACATCGACAGAGACGATATCTCGAGAAAGACGAAGACATTGAACGCGTCTCCCGTGATGGTCATCCCCATCAGGCCCGTGAGACACAGCAAATAGGCCGTGTAGAACAGACTCGCTCGTGCCTCGGGCAATTCGGCTTCGATACTGGCAGGAGCATACAGCAGAACCACGGCCCCTATCAGCGATACAAGGATCAGTACGAAAGCATTGACCGCATCGACACGATACTCAATCCCCCAGGGTGGTTCCCAACCGCCGAGGTGATAGGATATTGGGCCGTGAGACAATACTTGCAACATCAGACCGCCTGCCATGGCCAGGCAGGCCCATGCGACGACGACGGCGAGGATCCAAACGAGTTGGCGGCGCCGCAGAATGATGCACAGGGGCGCAGCAACCATGGGCACAATGATCTGTAGAATCGGCAAATGCTGGCTGATCAAATTCATGTCTGATCCGCCAGCAGAATTTCATCATCCTCGATCGTGCCGTAGGCCTCTTTGATACGAATGATCAACGCCATGCCAACAGCCGTTGTGGCAATACCCACGACAATCGCTGTCAGGATCAGTACGTGAGGCAGGGGGTTGGAATACGCCGTGCCCGGTGCCGTCAGAATCGGCGCTGTGCCACCTGAAACCTTGCCCATCGTGATATAGAGGATGAAGACGGAGGTCTGGAATAGTGTCAGGCCCACCATTTTCTTCACCAGATTGCTCGTCGACATGACGACATAGAAACCTGTCATCATCAGAAACACGACAACCCAGTAGTTGATGAGGCCAGGCGTCATGACTTCTTACGAGCGGAGAAGATGAAGAATGTCGACGTCATCACAGTGGTCACCGTGATCCCCACACCAAGCTCAACCAGCAGAATGCCGAGGTGTTGGCCGTGTACTGGGTTATGGTGATCCAGGGCGCCGTAGTCGAGGAAGTTACCACCCAACACGATGCCGGCGACACCGGTCCCGGCATAGAGCAGAATGCCGCATGCAACAAGCAACTGCAGCGCCCGTGGGTGGACAACGCGTTTGGCTTGTTCAGTCCCGAAGATCAAGGCGTAGAGAACCAAGGCGGCGGCGAAAATGACACCCGCCTGAAAACCTCCGCCCGGGCCAAAATCACCGTGAAACTGCACATACAGGGCAAAGAGCATGAGAAAAGGAATGAACATCTTGGCGATGACCCGCAGGATCGGTTGGTTGCTCATGCTTCGCCTTCTTTCTGGCGGAAGCGCAAAGCCTGGCCGATCAGCAGGAGTACCGCGACGCCGGCCGTGAAGATGACGCAGGTCTCACCCAGCGTGTCATAGCCGCGATAGCTGGCCAGCACGGAGGTGACGATGTTTGGTACCCCGATCTCGTCACCCGAGGCTTGGATATAGCGCGGCGCGACATGTTGGTGGACCGGCGCCTGGGCGTCTCCGTAGCGGGGCATGTCGAGTGTGCCAAAGACCAGAAAGCCACCTGTGACGACGACAGCTAGCAGCGGCCAGACAATGGGCCGCTTTGACGGTTTCTCATCGGTCCCCACGATCAGCAGGGTGGCGAGCATGATGACCGTTGAAATACCAGCTCCCACGGCTGCCTCAGTAAAGGCCACATCGACAGCGTCGAGCACCGTGAACAGACCCGCCGAAACGAGGCTGTAGAAACCGGAGACGATGACGACGGCAAACAGGTTGCGCAGACGCGCGATCGTGATGGCGAGAACTGCGAGGAAGAGCAGCAGCGTAAGGTCGATGATGTCTACCATCTCGATCATCATGCGCCGCCCTGGGCTGAAGCAGCCCCTTCGTCCACCAATGGATCCTGGCCAGACATACGCGCCGCTTTGGCGATGGCATGGGTCGATGTCGGGCTCGTCAGCCACAGAATGGCGAGAATGAACAGCAGCTTCACCGTGACCAAGGTCCATCCCGCTTGCAGCATCAGACCGAAAAGGATCAGCCCCGCGCCAAGGGTGTCGGTGATGCCGGCGCCGTGCAGACGGCTGAAGAAGTCTGGCAGGCGGTGTAAACCGATGCCACCAATGATGCAGAAGAGAGATCCCAGCATCAGCATGACCCAGCTCAGAGCATCGATCGGGCTCATGCTGTTGATAGCGGACACAGGGTCCATCAGTCCGCATCCTCGGTGCTGCGCGCCAGATCACCGTATTCGATGAACTTCAGCACGGCCATGGTACCGATGAAGTTGAGGAACACATAGATCAGTGCTAAGTCGAGGAATTCAGGGCGACCTGTCAGAAAACCCAGCACGGCGATGAGTAGCACCGTCTTGGTACCTGCCATATTGACGCCAAGGATGCGATCGTACGTCGTGGGACCGAGCACGGCCCGACCAAGAGCGAGGATCATCGTGACCAATACGGCGGCCATCGTGGCGGCGAACATGCTGACTCAGCCTCCCGCGCCTTGCAGGTTGGTCACGCGACGATCCATCTCGCCCGTAAGCAGATCAGCTTCCGCTTCCGCCGTTAACGCATGGATCGTCAGTTCGTCGCCTTCGATATCGACGGTGACAGTACCGGGTGTCAGCGTGATTGAATTGGCATACACGACGCGACCCAGATCATTCTGTTGTGATGCCTTGATTTTGACCAGGCGTGGAGAGATGGGCAGACTCGGTCGAAGGATTCTCCGCGCGACATCGATATTCGACTTGACGATGGCCCAGACCAGCCAGGGGACATACAGAATGAGTCGGGGGACAAGATGGATCGGAGTGCCTTCTTCGTCAGCGATTCCCATTCGCGCCGATAACCAGGCCACGAATAGACAGGAAACGACACCGAACCCGATCGTCAGCGGCTGATAGATCCCTGACCACAACAGCCAGGTTCCGAAGAGGAGGACGATCAATGAAAGCAAGCGACCCAACAGGCAACTCCTCGGGCACAGAGTTAGAGTTTATTCGTTGGTCACGGTCATCGCCGTGTGGCGAAAAAGCCGCGACAATGTATTGGAGCCCCTGGGGGGGGTCAAGCTTTTTCGGAGCTGGTTGTCGGCGATCAACAGCCACGCTAAGTTGAGATCCTGTAGTAGGATACTTCAATCACGCAGTCATCCCCGACGATCCCTGATGGAGTAGACGACACATGACAAAGAAGAGTCCGAAAAAGCCAAAGATTCGCCACATGTGCAGCATTGGCACACTGGGCGGATATGGCGGCAAGAAGGAATGGTCCGTCGACAAGAAGCTGAAGAAAATCCGCAAGGCAGGATTCGACGGATTCCTGGGCCGCGTCCATATGCTCAGCAAGCAGCAGGTCGAGGATAGCGGATTGATCTTCGCCTGTACCACCGACATGGAGGGCGTGGATGACGCCGAGCCCAAGCTGACGGCAGTAAAGGAGCATGGCGCGCGAGTCTGCAATGTGCAGATGCTCGATCACGATACGCCGACAGCGCTTGCAGTCGAGGTTGCGCGCAAGGTCATAGACGTGGGGGCCCAGATCGATCTCGATGTCTCCATCGAGGTCCATCGGGATACCTGCACGGAGACCCCGGAGAAGACGTACGCCCTGGCTGAAGGTTATGAGCAGGCTGAAGGCAAACCATTGAAGATGACGTGGGATTTCTCCCATCCTGCGGTGGTTAAGCATCTGTCACCACCCTACTGGGATCGACTTGCGGAACGCACAGATCTCATGCGGTTGGCAAATCAATTCCACTTCCGCCCATTTAATGGCCACCACGCTCAGGTACCGGCACTGAACGCCAAGGGCAAGTTGACCCCCGAGTTCGTCGATTTCATGGTCTTCGTCGACCGCGTCCTGGAGAATTGGCTCGAAGCGGCAGAACCTGGGCAAGAGATGTTTTCCTGTCCTGAGCAGATCGGCGGTGGTTACATGCTATCGGTCTTTGGCGATCGTTTCGACGATGTAAAGACGATTCGTACGCAAATTGACAAGTCATTCAAGAAGCATCTGCGCACCTGGGCAAAGGCCAACGGGTGAGTGACGCTGAACCGAATCAGCACCCACGCGTCTTCTTGCTCGATCCGCAGCAGTTGCCACACACCCGCAGTCGGGTTATTGAGGTGGATGAGGCGTTGGAGGCGGCAGATCGACAGCTGTTGGAGGATGCTGAGTTGGCCATGGGAGCAGGGCCTTTCAGTGTTGTCGACAAGGAAGTCGCATCACCCAGTGGCGACGAGCACGACTATGTCAGTCACAGCCCCTACTGGTGGCCGGATCCGGAGGCAAAGGATGGTCTGCCCTTTGTTCGCAAAGACGGGGAAGCCAACCTCGATCGCGAGAAGGCCGACCGCGAGGCACTTGCCGGTCTCATCAGCACGTCCAATACCCTCGGACTCGCTTATTACCTGAGCGACCACGAACGCTTCGCCCAGCACCTGGCACGGCTCGTGCGCACGTGGTTCGTCGATCCGTCGACGCGGATGAATCCGCACCTGCAATTTGCCCAGGCGATTCCCGGTGTCTGCGAAGGGAGCAGTGCCGGCATCATCGACACGGCTCAATTGCCCAGCGTACTCGATGCGGTGGCACTGATTGCTGCTTCAACGGCCTGGTCTTCGGACGACGACGACCAACTTCGACAGTGGTGCAAAGCCTTCCTCTCCTGGCTCACACAGAGCGAGGTGGGCCGCGAAGAAGCGGCCAAACCAGATCACCACGGGACGTGGTACGACGTCCAGGTGCTGGCGCTGGCGGCCTTTCTAGATGATCGGCAAACGGGACAACGCATCGCAGCTGCCGCTGCAGCACGGATCGATTCTCAAATCGATCCCGACGGGTCGCAGCCACAAGAATTGCAGCGCACGAAATCCCTCAGCTACTGTGTGATGAATCTGCTTGGTTTCTGCGACCTGGCGACATTGGCTGCTCACTTCGGGGCAGATCTGTGGCAGCATGAGGGTCCCGGGGGGAGATCGCTCAGAAAGGGGGTTCGCTTCTTGGTCGATACAGCGATCGACAGCGAGTGGCTGCATCCGCAGATCGAGCCATTCGACTATAGCCACTTTCTGCCCTTGTTGCGTCGCACCGCGATTGCCCTCAATGAGCCAGAATTCGAAGCACGTATTCTCAAGCTGCGAGACGTCGAGCCCGCAGCTGACCGAACTCAGCTTCTTTACCCCTCTGTGTAATCACTGCATCTCCTATCGACGTGGGCCGGTGGTATGAACCCAGAAATTCATGAGGATCTGATTCTCCGATTGGATCTGGTAGATGCCCGCGAACCTGTGTTGCAGGCGCTGCTGCCGGAAACTGAGCGCAGGAGCAGAGTAATGGCCCAGGCGCAACAGGGGCCGACAGACGGGCCTTTGGCGGGGTGCCTGGTTGGTGTGAAAGACATTCTGCACGTGGATGGCTTACCGACGGAGGCTGGGACGCAACTGCCGTCATCTTTGTTTCGTGGCGCTGAAGCCTCCTGCGTACGCCTCCTGCGGACAGCGGGGGCCGTTGTGCTGGGCAAAACCGTGACAACGGAGTTCGCATATTTCGAGCCCGGCCCGACGACAAATCCCCACGATGCAGGGCATACACCCGGAGGCTCTTCCAGTGGCTCGGCTGCTGCCGTCGCCGCCGGTTACTGTCAGATTGCATTGGGAACACAGACCGTCGGTTCCGTGATTCGTCCTGCCGCCTTCTGTGGAGTCTTCGGCTTCAAGCCAACGTACGGGCGCATTGCCACGGATGGTCTGCTGCTCTGCTCGGCGTCCGTCGACACGATCGGGTTATTTGCGCCTGATGCTACCTTGATGGAACGGGCGGCGTCGGTCATTGTCGATGGCTGGTCGCCGGATGTCGACAGGCGAGGGAGACCCTTGCTGGGGGTCCCTATGGGGGCCTACCTCGATCAGGCCTCTGCTGAGGCGAGAGATGCCTTTGAAAGACAGTTGTCGCAGTTGCAACAGGTTGGGATCGAAATACGTGAGATCGATGGTGTACTAGAAGACATCGAGCCCATCAATCTGCGTCACAGCCACATGCAGGCAGCGGAGATGGCAGCGGAACACGCGCTGTGGATGGACCAGTATCTCGATGACTATCGCCCCCGGACACGGGAACTCCTGCAGCGTGGCCGACAGGTGTCAGCGCAGCAGCTTGCTGCCGGTCGAGCTGGCCGCAGCGACCTGCGGCAACGACTGGAAGCGCAGATGACAGAGCACGGCATCGATGCCTGGGCGTGCCCTGCGGCGACGGGCCCTGCACCTGCAGGCCTTGAGTCCACGGGAGATCCTGTGATGAATTTGCCGTGGACACATGCAGGGTTGCCCGCCGTCAGTATCCCCGCAGGACAGGTTGGACACTTGCCCATTGGCCTGCAGGTAGTGGCCGCTTCGAATCGCGACGAGACCTTGCTCAAATGGACGCAAGTCCTGGCATCGGCATTGTGGCCCCTCAATGAAGAATGAAGCAATGACAAAAGGCCCAACACATGAATGACGAACAGAAGTATCTCTTCGATCTCCAAGGTTATCTGGTCATGGATCAGGTGGTCAGTACAGACATGCTGGCAGCAGCCAATACCGCCCTCGACCGCTACGAATCGATGGCTGAATCTGACTATCCCACACCTCTGCAGCTGGGCCAGGATCGCAGTCCGGAGAATCTGTATATCTCGAACATCATCGAAGGCGATGATGCCTTCCTGCCGTTCATGGACGTGCCCCCAATTCTGGATGCAGTCGAGACGATCACGGGCGGCCCCTATCGTCTCAATCACACGTACACGATCTATCGCTGGGGTGGGGGAGTGACGCGCCTGCACATGCACGGAACACCGATCATTCCCAAGTGTCAGTACCATTGTCGCGGCGGACAGATGGTTTCCACGTTGACGAAGGTTGTGTTCCCCATGCTGGACTGCGATGAAGAGGATGGCTGTTTCGCCGTCATCCCAGGAGCCCACAAGAGCAACTTTGCCAAGCCGTGGGGACCGGAACCTGAAGACAATCCGCCACTACAAGCGGTTCCGGCGAAGGCGGGGGATGCCATCATCTTTACAGAAGCTCTCACGCACGGATCGACGGTCAACGTTTCCAGCCGTCCGAGACGAACTCTATATTTCTGCTACTCTATCGGTTACATGCCCGACTGGGGTGGGCAGGGGCTGGTCTTCAGTGATGGTTTCAGTGATCGTCTGTCTGCACCTCGCCAGGAACTGATTTCTCTCAAATAGTAATGCCGGATCGTGCGTTCGAAGAGCGCCTGTCTCCAGGAGAACCGAGTGCCATGTTGAGTCAGCAACAGATCGATCACTACCAGGACAAGGGATATCTCGGCGTCGAGGGGGTGTTCTCAGCCCAGGAAGTTGCCGAGTTGCAACGGGTGACGGACGAATTTGTCGAGAAGTCCCGCGAGGTGACACAGCACACGGCGGAGTATGATCTGGAACCCGATCATACACCTGAGATGCCGAAGTTGCGCCGACTCAAGAGTCCGGTAACGAGTCATCCCGTCTACGAGGCGGCTCTGCGCAACGACAAGGTTCTCGACATTGTCTCGCGGCTGGTGGGCACCGAAGCGGTCCGCTACAATGGCAACAAGCTGAACATGAAGTCCGGTGGTTTCGGCTCTCCTGTAGAATGGCATCAGGACTGGGCGTTTTATCCTCACAGCAACGACGATCTACTGGCCGTCGGCATCTGTATCGACGCCATGTCAGAAGAAAATGGATGTCTGATGGTGATGCCGGGGTCACACAAAGGGCCGGTTCTCGACCATCACCAGGACGGACACTTTGTGGGCGCCGTGACGGATCCCGACTTTGACGACAGTGCTGCAGAGAAGGTTGAACTCGCCGCTGGAGGCATCTCCATCCACCACGTACGCGCTCTGCACGGATCACTGCCGAATCGGTCGCCTGATCCACGACGTCTGCTGTTGTTCCAATACGCATCTGGCGATTCGTGGCCCTTGCTGGGCACTGATTGGGAAGGGTTCACCAAGTCGTTTCTGCGTGGCGAACCGAGTCAGCGCGTGCGTGTCGAGCAAGTACCCGTGCAACTTGCTCTACCGACGTCGCTAAAGGGTGGGTCGATCTATGAGACACAAACCGTGCTGAAGGCCTCGACGTTCAAAAACACAGCAGGCGACTGATGTCAGGAAGAATTGCTGGATGTTGGATCTGACAAATTATCTCATCGCCAATCCTCTGGTGGCGGTAGGGTTGGGCATTCTCGCCTTGCTCGTGCTGCACAATCTGCGTCGTGGTCAGCCGCGTATCGCTGTCGGCATGGCGATGCTGATCTGTGTCACTGTCTTCTACATTTTTCGCCAGATGGCTGCTGACGCAGAAGCTGAGGCGGTGCTTTGGGAGCAGACCTCGGAAGAGATCGCCGCGCCGCCGGCGTTGGTAGAGGCACCGGAGTGAATCGCTCACAGACCGTCAGTATGAGCACAACGCGGGTCCGGGATATTCTCCGAGAGATCGAAGATCGTGAGAGTGATCTGAATGTCTGCCCCGCCGAAGATGTGCCAGGGCCAGGTGGTGGCGTCTACATCACGCGGGTGACACCGCTGAATCTCAAGCATCTGGAATGGATGGAGTCGCGCAATCCCTCGCGCAGTGAAACGACCTATGTCGATGTCCGCTTTGTACGCGGCGACCCCAATACGGGTACAGAAGTGCCGCCACCCGACGAAATCGACGCAAAGCCAGAAGTCGTTCCCGATCAGAAAGATCGGGAGAAGCGCGCCAGTGAATACTCGAAAGCCGTAGGCGAGGCGGCAATGACCGTGGCGCGACGAGCCGAGTCAGTACAACGTGCCCTTGGCAGTGCTGACTTCTCCGTTGCCGATCTACGCAAGCCAGATACAGATGCCAGCCTGCGGCAGTTCGAGAGATCCTTTGCCGACTTTCATGGATCGGTAAAAAAGGCCCTCGATGAATATCTGCAGGGCAACACACTGGTGATGGATCTGATCCTCAAGTTTCAGCTCGACAAAGACACGGTGCGACACGCTCTGTCCGTGGCGGCCTTCGCAACCGAGATGGCGTCGTCCCTTGGCCTGCGCGACGGCGACGAGCAGGCCCTGACCAGATACTTCGATCAGGCAGATATGTCGCAGATCCTCGCCGATCTTTCTCTCGATCCGTCCACGGCGGGGGAGCTGACGGAAGAAGAACGGGAGGCGCATCGCTTCGAGTTGTTCCGTGAGGAACTCGTCGAGATTTTTCTTGGCGGCTTTATGCATGACTGTGGACTATGGACGGAGCCCTTCCATCTGGCTGAAGGCCATGAAGTGAAGGGGGCCAAAGTCATTTCGGAGACAAGAGAAGTGCGTCGTTTTGCACCTTCTCTGGAGAAGATTGTCCTCTTCCACTCCGACTTGATTCGACTGTCGCAGAAGCAGGGCGTGGTCCAGGTGATCGAGAACCCGGATGATCCGACGAAGATCCAGTTCCGGCGTGAGTTCTACGATGACCTCGACAATGCCCAGGCTGCTGCCGAACTGAGGACGGGTCGCAGCCGCGCAGAAGTCCTCACGCCTGCCGATCTGCGTAAGTTGCTACCTGTCGCTCTGGCCGAATACTTCATCAGCCAGACCCGTGATATCTACGACAAGACCGATGTAGAGGTCATCAACGATCTGGTTTTGCACGCACGCGGGGGGCTTTTTCAGCGCTACCTCGTCGTGTTGTGTAACTCGCGCGTTGATTTGATCGCGCCTCGACGTGCCCTGGTCACACTCAGTGGCCATCTGTCGATGATGGTTGACGGCGGCAGCGACCCTCGGCGCCGGGATGGCCGCAGAGCCCAGCGCCTGGTTGTCGATGGCTTCGATGCGGGGAGTCTGATGCATGGTCGAGATCGAAACTCACCGCATCTGATCACGCTCTTTCAGAAACGAGGTGATGGCAGTCGTGAGCCTCTCGAACATGTGCTGCCGCAGGAGCACTCCTTGTGGGAGCGTGCCGCCGGGCGCGATAGCCGCATGTATATCGCCGCCGGTCGATACCGCAACAATCTGTCCTTCAAGGTCACAGGGTTCATGAGTGATGAGGTATACGCGCGTGTCCTTGGCGACTACGAAAACGAACTCGACCGCAGACTGAGTGGATGATGCGGCGTCTGTCCATCCTCGCGCTGTGCCTGTCCGCCTGCGTCCTAGGTGGCGGCGCGCTGAGGGTGCACGATCTGGGTGCCGACATCCTGGGCGGCGACGATCCGAGGGCCGCAGACGCTCGAGACATCACTTTCGTCAGCCCGGCAACTCACGTGCAACTGGTCGAACTGTATACATCACAGGGTTGCAGCAGTTGCCCACCTGCTGAGAGCTGGTTGGGGAACTGGAAGGAGAATGAGCAGCTCTGGGAGAACGTGGTGCCCATTGCCTTCCATGTTGACTACTGGAATCGGCTCGGCTGGACGGATCCATTCAGTCATTCCGACTTCACACGCCGTCAACGTCGTTACGCAAATGTCTGGGGTCACCCTACGGTCTATACGCCGGGTTTTGTCGTCGATGGCCATCCATGGCGTGGCTGGTTCGAAGGGTCACCTCTGCCGGCGGTGCAGGACAGCAGTGGGGTTCTGAGTCTGCACTGGGATGGTGAGTCAGCGGACGTGAGATTCCAACCTAATCCCGCCACGTTACGACCCAGTACCGCCCATATCGCCTTGCTGACAATGGGCCAACCGACACAGATCGCAGCAGGCGAAAATCGGGGCCGGGAAATGTCTGCTGATTTCGTTGTCGTCGATCTTGAGGAAACTGGCATGCATAAGCAGGATGGTGAGTGGCGAGGTCGTGTGTCTCTGCAGGCAGAGGAAAGGCAGTTGGTGAAGGCCATCGTTGGCTGGGTCACCGCCCGGCCTCAGGGAACCGTCCTACAAGCAGCGGGGGGGTGGGTAACGCCTTGAGCGCAGTGGACGTCCATCGGCAAGAGGTGATCAATCAGGGCTTCACGATGCTCGAATCAGTCATACCCACCGACGAAGTGGGGCAAGTGTGCGAGCAGGTCACCGCCGCCGCCGTCGGTCACGACATTGCCAATGTACCCGCGGGACGGGGCGCCGTTTCCGGGCTGATCAACCAGACTCAGTGCTTCGTTCCTTATCTGGTAGAACCCCGATTGCTCGGCTTGACTCAGGCGCTGCTGGGTGAGCATGTGCGGGTCTCTTATACCTCCACGATCGTCGCACTACCTGGCGCGACGAAGCTCAAGTGGCACGCCGACTGGCCTTTCAATCAACACAATGCGGGCCACTTGGATGCGCCGTATCCGGACGCCGTCATGCATCTGACCTCCATCTGGATGCTCACCGACTTTACCCATGGCAATGGCGCCACCTTCATCGTACCCGGCAGTCACCGTGAGCCAAACAATCCCACCGGAGGGTACGGTATGGGCGAGTTCGATGATCATCCGGATGCGAAGCAGATGACGGGCAAAGCGGGATCGGTGATGGTCATGGACAGCCGCATGTGGCATGCGGCGCCTGCCAACACATCAGAAGAGGCACGAATCGGACTGGCGATTCGCTGGGCGCCCTGGTGGTTGAATCTGGACGTCCTGATGGCCGGTTCAGATGAGCGTCGCCGGATGGTGGACGAGCCGGGACGGAAAGACAATCAGGTGCCCGCCGTGGATCGGGCTGTTTTCGAGGGGCTCGATGCGCCGGTTCAGACCCTGTTTCGCCACTGGGTCAGGGACTGACCCAGTCGCCGGAGCAGACAAAAAAGTCCCCGCCGGTCAGCAGCAACCCGGCGGGGAGCCCCAAGAAATCTGGATCTGCTTGGCCCTGGCAGACCTCACAGATCCATTCCTATGATCGGACGGTCTCGGCCGAACTTGAGGAAATCGTCGGCCTCGCATTAAAGCGATCCTTCGATGTTGATCAAAAGTGATTGTTTTTATGGATGTTACGATACAGACTTCAGAATCTGTGGTAATTCTGCATAGGCACTGAAAGTGGTGTGCGCACCTGCACTTTCGAGCACCTGCGCCGCGTGCGAAGAGGTGAAGCCGATAGGCCGCATACCGGCTGCGACGGCCGCCTCGACTCCGGGGACCGAATCCTCGATCACCAGACAGTCCGCAGGTGGGATTCCCAAGCGCTGTGCAGCCAGCAAAAACAGATCGGGTGCAGGTTTGCCATTAGCCACCTCGGCGGCACTGCAGATCACCTCGAAATAGTGCGCAATCCCGACTTTCTCAATGGAAAAGCGGATGCGCTCCGGGCCACCAGAGGAGGCGACAGCAATGGGCGTCTGGGCGGCGTGTAAGTCGGCGAGGACCTGCTGCAGTCCGTCGAAACTGCCCAGTGTGTCTTCGGCGGCGGCATAGTATTCCTGCTCGCGCTCCAGAAGAATGTCGTCTGTGAGCGGATGGCCCTGGTGACGGTAGTGCTCCAGAACGGCCGGATCCGACCGTCCGATAAAGACTTCGATATCGGCCAACTCAACTTCGATGCCGCGTCGACGCAGCACGGGAAGCCAGGCAGAGCAGCTGAGTTTTTCACTGTCGACGAGGACCCCGTCACAATCCCAAATCACGGCTGTTGTCATGGGGGGAACAAAGAAACGATCGAGGCTGGTGACAAGAGCGGTTGCGATTGTGGGCAGCAACCTCGTTTTTTGGATATAGAGAGAAGACCCCGATCACTACCGTCCAGTGAGCCAACAATTGCCCCATGATTGACGTCAAGCAGATCCGCCAGAATCCAGACCAATTGCGCCAGGCCATCGCCCGGCGTGGAGTCGACCCCGAGTTGGCCAATGTCGATCGCTTTCTCGAGCTCGATGCGAAGCGGCGTGAGTTACAGCAGGAGATCGATGGTCTCAATGCGGGAAAGAAGGAACTGGCACAGCTGGGCCGTACCGATCCAGACGCAGCCCGCGAGAAAGGCCAGCAGCTACGCGAAAAAGGTAGGGAGCTGGAGACCGCCCTCGGGCAGGTGGGTGAGCAGTGGCAGCAGATTCTCGATTGGTTTCCGAATTACCCGCATGACGAGATGCCGGAAGGTGCGGGCGAGCCGGACAATGTCGAAGAGGGGGTGTGGTTGCCGGGCAGCGGTTATCTGCCCGCAGATCAACTCGGCAAGGGCGAGCACAGCGCCGCATCGATGCCTGCTCATCCTCTGCACGCCGACGGTGAGTTTGCTCCCAAGGAGCATCACGAACTGACACCGCTGCATGGTGTGGACACACTGCAGGCGTCACAGGTGTCCGGCTCTCGCTTCACTTATCTGAAGGGCGACGTGGCCCTCCTGCAATATGGACTGCAGCAAATGCTCACGAATGAGCTCATCCGGCGTGGCTACGAAATGATGGTGCCGCCGCTGCTGGTGCGCGAACGGACGCTCTATGGCACGTCTCATTTTCCCGAAGGGCGGGATCAGGTCTACGCCATCGAGACTGAGAACGTTGAAGATTCCACGCAGCTGTTCCTCGTGGGCTCATCCGAACCATCGAACTTCTCATACTTCATGGACCGTACACTGCAGGAAGTCGAGTTGCCGGTGAAGATCTTCGCCTTCACCACTTGCTTTCGCTCTGAAGCCGGTTCCTGGGGGAAGGATGTTCGCGGTATCAAACGACTCCATCAGTTCGACAAGATGGAGATGAATGCTGTGTGTGCCCCTGATCAGTCCGAGGACATCTATCAGGAATTTGGACAGATCAATGAGTGGCTCCTGCAGGAACTACAGTTGCCCTATCGCATGGTCGACAAGTGCGGGGGCGATGCAGGCTATCTGGCCAGCCACAGACAACGGGACGGTGAAGTGTGGATGCCAGGTACGGGGGCCTACATGGAAGTGATGACCGACACGAACACCACCGACTACCAGGCGCGCCGAATGAACATTCGTTATCGGCCGAAAGGTGGCGGAAGTCTGCAATTCTGTCACACCGTGAATGATACGGGGTGTGCCATGGGGCGCATGATCATCGCCATCATGGAGAACTATCAGCAAGCCGATGGATCGATTCGCATACCTGATGCCCTGCGCAGCGTTGTCGGCAAAGATCAACTCACGCCGAGTGCCGATCCGGGCTCGAAGGGCAAGTAGAGCGTTCAATGACCGCAAAGATTCTGGACGGAAACGAGTTAGCAAAAACCGCACGTGCTGAACTGCAAGCGGAAGTTGCTGAGTTGCAATCCAAACACGGTGTTGTGCCGGGACTGGCAGTGGTGATCGTAGGCGATGATCCCGCTTCCATGTCTTATGTGCGCGGCAAACGCAAGGCAGCAGCAGAGGTCGGCATTCACTCTCAAGAGTCGAAGTTTGATGCCGATCTACCACAAGTGGAGTTGATCGCCGAGATCGAACGACTCAACGCCGATCCTGGGGTCCACGGAATTCTGGTACAATTGCCTTTACCGGGCGATCTGGACGAAGAGGCTGTCCTGAATGCGGTTGACCCAGACAAGGACGCCGACGGCCTACATCCGGTAAACCTCGGTCGATTGATGCGTGGGCAAGAGGGATTTCTGCCCTGCACGCCACACGGAGTGCAGCAAATCCTGCAGCGTAGTGGCATCGATGTGGCAGGAAAACATGTGGTCATCGTAGGTCGCAGCAGTCTTGTGGGCAAACCACTGGCGAATATGCTGACGATGAAAGCAACGGGCGCCAATGCGACCGTCACCTTGTGTCACACCGGCACGACGGATCTGGCGTATCACACCCGTCAGGCGGATGTTCTGGTCGTGGTCACGGGCTTCCGCAACACAGTAACGGCGGATATGGTCAAAGAGGGTGTCGTCGTGATTGATGTTGGCGTCAATCAAGTAGAGGACGCCAGTCGCAAACGTGGCTACCGACTCGTTGGTGATGTCGATTTTGATGCGGTGAAGGAAGTCGCGTCGGCGATCACGCCTGTTCCCGGTGGCGTTGGCCCCTGGACGATTACGATGTTGCTATTCAACACGGTGCAGGCAGCAAAACGCTCCAACCAACTCGACTGATCCCCTCAGTCGAGTATCTCCCCAGCCATCTTCCGAATCGAGCGGTCATCGCTTCTTCCAGATGAGTCCGTTCGCACTAGAGTGAGACGATCGATGCGCTGGATCATTCGATATTTCCTGATTGTCGTCGTCGCTGTGCTGCTCTGTAAGCCAGTGGCGGCACAAACAACGATCTCCATCCTTCAAGATGGCAGTGGCGATGTCGAGAGTCTCGTCGGGGCCCTTGGTGAACTGCCCAATCGCCTGAACGAGCCCTACATACTCGAGTTTCAGGATAGTGAGACGTACGAAGAGACAGCCACCGTCGATGTGAGAATTCGCGAGGGTGGTTCATTGACTATCCGCGCAGCGAGTGGTCAGTTCCCCATACTGCGGTCGGACAAGAACAAGAAAGCGGCTGTGATACTGGCGTCATCTGGGGTCATCCTCGAAGGACTGGTTCTGGAGGGTGGCAACAAGAGGCCAGGTGTGCATATAGAGTGGTCGGACCACCACACGATTCGCGGCTGTGTCATTCGCGGCACACGGCAGGCGAACACGGCGGGTATCTACATACAAGGCGGGCAGAACAATCTCGTCGTCGACAACGATCTGACGGACAATCGGGTCGGCATTGTGTTATTCGATCAGGCAGACAACAACGTCATCCGCAACAATCGGATCTTCGACAATGAGGTCAGGGGGCTGTGGCTATATAAAGAAGCCGCCGAGAATCAGATCCTGCACAACAGTCTCTGGCACAACGCCATCGAAATTCACATCGGCAACAATGGGAAAAAGAAGGACGAGCCCGGGGAGAACAATCAGTTCCTGCACAACGTTGTCGCTGCAGCCAGCGGCGGCACTGTCATACATGTCAGGCGTGAAGGCAATCCCGGCACACTCCCACCAAATACGACGTCCGACTTCAATCTGCTCTTCGCTCCGGCGGGCGCCACATTCGCCACACTGGACAACACGACGATCTCTGATCTTGGCAATTGGCAATCCGTGACAAATGCCGATCTGCACTCGGTTGGCACGGATCCTCTCTTTGTAGACACACCGAATGATCTCCACCTGCAGTCCACGGAGGGCAGCTATCACGACGGTGCGTGGATCGCTGACGGCAGTCATTCTCCGGGAATCGATGCGGGCGATGCGACGGCGGCTGTTGGTGATGAGACAGATCCCAATGGCGGTCGTGTGAATCTGGGGGCCTACGGAGGCACGGCGCAGGCATCACGCACAGGAACCGCAGGACCTACCTTCCCCTCAGGAGCGTTCAATGGCGTCGTTGCTGTCACAGAGGGGTTGGGACAGCATGAGGTGTCGATCGAAATCAGCCATCCCTCCGGCACAGAATCACAGGTTCGTCTCGCATGGGCCACCGCCGAAGCAGGCCCGTTTTCGGCAGCGACACTGGCGGGGCCGGTCACGGCGACGCAGGGATCGCCGACGATCGACAATGCAGCGACCTACCAACTGTCCGCAATTCCCACAGTGGCTGGGAGCAACACCGTCACCTTTCGCTGGAACAGTGGTCCCGATGTAGGACGGATTGACGGCCAGGCCTGGTTGCAGGTGACTGCCAACGACGGTTCCAACGATCAGGAGACGCCCGCCGTTCTTGCTGTGACCGTAGACAATCTGGCCCCTCAGGGGCTGGCTGATCTGGCCTTGGCAGAGGCCTTCTCGAGCAGAGCGCGACTGTCCTGGACAGCCGCCACAAGCGAGACACGCTTCGACGCGTATTCGATCTGGTATGGGACGAGTGCGGCAGATGTCGAAGCGCGTTCGGGATCTGCCATTCAATGGTCAACGGGCCAGGACGAGACACTGGCCTCGATCTCCACGTCGACGACGACCATCTCGGGTCTGACAAGGAACACGACCTATGCCGCTCAGATCTGGGCCCGCGACAATTACGGCAATGAGACGACGGACGGGCCGATTCGCGTTGAAACGACAAATCTGGACACGATCATCCACTATGTTGCCGCATCGGGAAGCAACAATGGCGTTGCCAACGATCCTGGCCAGCCCTGGAATTCAATTGTCCGTGCCGTCAACGAGATCCCAAACAATCTCGTCAACGCTGAGGCGGCGTACATCGTCCGCATCCTGGATAGCTCCAGCTACCAGGGAACGCCGACGCTTAACAACACGACGGATGCCACCTACAACATCACAATAGATGCCCCAGGACAGTCGCCGCTTCTCCAAGCATCGAACAACAAGATGGGCATCATCATCAAGGCTGCCTACACCATCGTCGATGGGCTGGCGATTGAATCGACAAACAAGTGGGGGATAAATATCGTCACCGCTGATCACACGACGATACGCAATTGCACCATCTTCGATGCGACCGGCAACAATGTGGGAGGACTGCGGATTCATAAGTCGAGCAACACCCGCATCTACGACAATCGCATTCACACGAACCCCGTCGGTATCCGAATTTCGGAGGACGCAGACTTCGCCAGTCTGCGCAACAATCTCATTCTCATGGGAGCTGGTGGGACTCGCGGTATCTTCGTCGACAAGAAGGCCGACGCAGATACACTGATCAACAACACCATCGTTGGGTTTGACCGGGGTATCTATTTCCGCGGGCCAGGCAACAACAACGCCGGCGATGGTCATGTCATCCGCAACAACATCTTTCATGATGTGGCTACGGGGTATCATCTCGATAGGGAACTCGGGGCAATCTTTGCATTGCTTGCCTACAACAACATCGACGTCCGTGACGGAGGTAATGTCGGTTCCATTACGGGAACGACGTATGCCACCATGGCTGAATGGCGGACGGCGACAGGTGCCGCCGAGGGAAGTATCTCCCTGGATCCACAGTTCGTCGACACGGCCACCGATGCGGCCCAATGGGATCTGCACCTGAAGAGCCAGGCAGGTCGGTGGACATCCGGCGGATTTGTTGCCGATGACGTCAGCAGTCCCGCCATCGATGCAGGGCACCCGCGTGACGCGGTTGGAGCCGAGACTGCGCCAAATGGCAATCGAATCAACCTGGGCGTCTATGGCGGCACGGCGCAGGCATCACGATCTGGCAACGTTGCCGTTGCTCAGGGGGGATTGCCTTGGGGCGAGTATCTATTCGGAGGTGTACCCATCGTCCCAGTGAATGGGGATCCAGACGCAGTGCTGGGGGATGATTTTCCCGGACTGGGGGAAGATCCGTGGGGTTTCTGGTGGCGCCTGGTGCGATGGGATGCAACACGCGATGACTACGTCTACTACAAGGAGGACGAAGGAATCGCCGGCGATCCGCCAGATTTTGTACCGGGCCTCGGCTACTGGTTGATCCAATGGTGGTCGGTGGAAGAGAATGGCGAGGTTCTAGGTGATACGGTGACGGTTGATGGGACACCCGTGTCGAGTGCAGACAACTATGAGATCCCTCTGCAGGTGAGCCCGGCAGGTGGAGGCTTCAACCAGATCGCCAATCCCTTTCTCTTCGATATCGATTTCGCTGACGCCCGGCTGCGCAATGGTCAAGGCCGGGAGTTCCCTTTCTCGGAGGTGGCAGGTCGAGGTGCAGTTGATGCCTACGCCTATCTCTGGGATTGGGAGGAGCAGGCGTATGTTCCCATCTCGTCCGACACAGGTGGACGGATTCCTGCATGGCGTGGATTCTGGATTGAGCAGCTGAATCCGAATGTGAATCTCACGCTGGTATTGCCTCCGATAGAAGCTGAATCGGGAGTGAGTCGGCCGCTGGCAGCGGCTCGTATCGCCGCGGACAACTGGTATGTGGAATTTGCGGTTCGTGGTACGGGAACCTTCGAGGCTCCAGAGGGACCGGTCAATGTTTCGATCCAGGATATCAGCAATCGAGCCGGCGTGAAGCCTGAGGCATCGAGGCGTTACGACAGATACGATGCGCGTGATCTGCCCGTGCTCAGTCCCGCCTTTGTCTATGTGTATTTTCCCCACGGCGATCCGGAGGATCTCGAGTCAGCCTATTGGCCCGATCGTCCAGCGCGCTACACCTTCGACATTCGCGACGCCGACTGGGATGAGCAGTCCTGGCTGTTCGTCGTTGAAACGAGTCTGGCGGAGGGCAGTTTCGAGTGGGAGTGGACGAATCCCGATGGTCTGCCCGCAGGCTTCGACCTGCGTCTCGAGGATGCTGATGCGGATACGGTTATAGTGGCAGACCTGCGACAACTGGGTGTCTATCGATTTCAGGTAGATGTGAATAACCCCCGTCGACTCCGACTGCGTGCGACCTATGATGATGTGATGGGGGATGTTACGGCGGATCGTTTTGTTGATGCCGAAGACGCCCAGGCCATCCTTCGTCATGCGATCGGCGTCGAGCCCCTTGAATCCTTCGCTGTTGAAATAGGTGAGGTGACGGGCAATGGCGATGCACCAACATCTGAGTCGGTCTCCGCTCACGACGCGGCGTGGGTTCTTCGTTTTGAAAAGGGCCTGGTACAGCAACTACCCGCCACGGACGCGGCGGCCGTCACTGGAGAGAGGGCGGTCTTCCTGTCGGAGCCAGCGCAGCAGGTAGATGGTACTTTCATGGTGCCCCTCAACATCGATCAGGCAGACGGCGTCCTGTCAGGTGAATTCAGACTGCAAATCGATGCGGAGGAACTTGAAGTGATCAGCATCGAGCCGGGGGCGAGTTTACCGCAGGCGCAGATTGCTGCAACATCCGCTGATAGTGAGTGGCATTTTGCCTTCGCCGATGCCTCCGGCACGACCGGTCGGGCAGCCCTGGCGCAGTTGCATCTACGTGCATCGATGGCGTACCAGGATGTGATCGACCATGTCGAGCTGACATCTGTCGAGCTCAACGAGGCCGGCGTGGCCAGCAAGATTGCCGCGGCGCGACCTGAGTCAGCTTTCCTCTATCCGGCGGCACCCAATCCTTTCAACAGCAGCGTGCAGATTCGCTTCGGCTTGCCCGAGGAGACAGTGCTGAGCCTGAAGATCTACAATGTTCTGGGCCAGCAGGTCCGCGACCTGAGTGCTGGTGCCACATGGCAAGCAGGGATCCATCGCGTCACCTGGGATGGTCGCAATGATGCCGGACAAGGCGTTGCTAGTGGCATCTACTTCGTGCAGACATCGGCGCCGACATGGCAAGGTGTTCGCAAGATCGCCCTCATTCGCTAATTGCTATCTGAAGTGTGGAGTTTCCCTCACGTGGTACTCTAGCAGGTGGCCGCGTGCGCCCAGGTAGAACACGCCATCTTCGGGTCCCTCGATGATCTGGTAGAGGTCAGGGATGGGCGCCTTGTCGAGGTAGACGACGGTGTCTGTTGTGACGTCGATCTTGAAGACCTCTTGCTGCGTCGTGCCGTAGATGTCGCCGTCTCTGCCACAGGTCAGGTGGATGATGCCGTGGGCTTCAGGGATCCCCATCAGCGGGGTGCCTGTGCTGTTCATTTCCCAACGCCAGACGACGCGTCGACGCTTTGGACAGAAGGCGAAGATGACGCCATTGTCGGTTGATCCGTAGACGTAACCGGTGATGGGGCTGCAGGCGAGATTGCCGATGGTGATGGCGCCCCAGTGGGGGATGCACTCGAAGACGCGCCGATTCTCGCTGGGTGAGAACACGAACAGCTTCGCTTCCGTCGTCGTTTCGATACAACCGCGCCCTCCGCGGATGCTCGTGCCACCATAGACCCAGTTGTCATCTGACGCGACGGACTGCACTGATTGGTCCTCGTCGCGATGCACGATTCGCTCTTGGGTCTTGGGATCGAACACAGCCAGACCCCCACCAGACACGTGATAGTTCGCCCGGCAGCCGATGTAGATGCGGCCATCGGGGCCGACGGTGTATTCGAAGGGGCGATTCATCTGATCGCCCAGTTGGCCAAAGTTTCGTGGGTTCGCGTCCTCGTGTTCGCCACTGTGTTCGGGCATCGGATTCCACGATTTCGTCGGGTCGTAGGCGGCGAAGTAACCGCCACCGTAGCTACCCATATAGACTTTTTCACCGCATGTGATCACGTCGTAGATCTCGCCGCCGCCCCAACCCACCTTGCCCAGATCCTGTAGGTATTGTTCGGCTGGGTCGTAACGAAAGATGTGCATGGAGATGATCGTGGCGCCGTAGATATCGCCATTGGGGCCGCGATGCAATCCACAGATGTCTGTGGCGACGGTTGGTTTGTAGTCGATCGTGCGCTCTTCGCCATCCACTGTGTAGACACAGGCTTCCTGGCGGAACGTGCCTGTGACCTGCCGCGTGACACCGACTGCCAGTTCTGCGCGCGGCGGGTCATTCTCACCCGAGGCATGGGCAGGTGTTCCGAGTTCTTGATCACCCGCCGTATACAGGACTCGCGTCTTGTCTGTCGCGGGGTCGTAGGCGACGCGCCCCCCTGGATCTCGCTGGATGTTACAGACGACTTCACCTGTAGCGGCGACATACTGGGGATTGCACCAGATCTGCTGGTTGGCCAGATGTGGTTCGGGTGCCTGCACGCCATGGTCAGTCCAGGTGTCTGTCTCAACATTGAAGCTGACCAGGTTCGAGCCCGGGTGCGTGCCGATCCAGAGGACGCCATCTGGCCCGATACACCCATGGTAAAAGCGCTGGTGACTCATGGAGGGGAAGCCGTGATGACGCATGCCATCGGTTGGTGTCCAAGACTGCAACACGTGACCGTATTCGTACAATCCATGGTAGGTGTGGACAAAGAGAGTGCCATTGCGTGGATCCACGTCGCAGGTGAATTCGCGGCCTGGAATCCAGTGTCGCTCGATGATTTCACCCGTATCGACGTCGGCGCCGAAGAGAATTGACCCCTCCTGGCCAAACTCGCCACCCCACACAATGTCGACTCCCCGCACATCATCGTGAGTTGTCCAACTGCCACCCATCCAACCACCGATAACGGGTCGCCCCAGATCGAAGAATACACCGCCCATTGTAGGCTCCTGCATTTGCTCGTTGCGTGTCGAAGTTCCGAGGGGACGAAGTATAGTGAACCGTCGGTGCGCACACATATCCTTCAATGTGCGCACACATATCGTGCAGCCGATGAGTCTGTTTCGATCGGTCCGGCTTGACCCAGGGCACAGAACGCCCATTTCTACAGTGGCGATGGCCAGACGTTGCCGAAGTGGGTGATTGCCGAGAGACCGAGATACGAATGTGTCACGAAGCCACTCTGACGGGAGACATGCAATGAAGATCCGCGACATCGAACTTTTTCAGGTTGATATCCCACCGATTGCTGCGATCGCCAAGTATGCGCCGAAGATCTTCGATCTCACATTGTGTCGTGTGCTCACCGATGAAGGACTCGTCGGTCTCGGAGAAGCCCACGGCTTTGTGTCCGATTTTGAAGAAGCGAAGCGGCGGCTGATCGGTAGCGATCCGTTGGCGGTTGATCCTTTCACACAGGAAGATCCCTTCGAGTGCGCCCTGCTGGATATCACGGCGCAGGCGGCCGGCTTGCCACTGCACCGATTCTTCGGTGAGCAGGTGCGCGACAAGGTGCCCGTCTCCTATTGGTCGAGGCCCATGGAGCCGGCAGAAACTGCAGCAGAAGCGGAAGTGGGGGCGCGCCTGGGATTCACCAATCACAAACTCAAAGCACGACCGTGGAATGTCGTCGAGACCGTGCGACTCATGAAGGAGGCCGTGGGGGCCGACTACAGTGTGGGATTGGATCCGAATCAGAAATTTCGGGAAGTGCACGTTGCGGCAAGATTGGCGCACGAATTGGAGCCATTCGGCACGGTGCACAATTTCGAAAATCCCGTGCTCAAGACGCACTATGAATGGTTTCGCATGCTGCGCGAGAAGACCTTCATTCCCATTGCCCTACACGCGCAATCGGCGTCCATGGTTCTGAATGCGCTCAAAATGGAGTGTATTGACTACGTTAATCTGAGTGGGTCAGCTCTCGAAATTCGCCATGCCGCTGGCGTTGCGGCAGCGGCTGATGTGCCATGCTGGGTGCAACTGGGCGGCCTGTGTATGGGCGTGAAAGCAGCCTACTCCGTCCACCTGCAGGCGACGATCCCCAATGCGACGTTGCCGTGTGACGAGTTGCCTTTTGTGCGCGTGGCCGATGTCCTCAACGAAGGACTGGGGCTGAAGGATGGGCACTTTGATGTACCTACTGGACCCGGACTCGGCGTGACCCTCAACATGGATGTTGTCGAACAGTACCGGGTGGGATAACGAACGTTACTGCGTGGGATACATCACCAAGTGAGTAGCGCTATTCAGGTTGCAACTGGGTTAAGACCTGAACTTCTCCATGCAGGGTCCGATGCACAGGGCATCGATCGGCGATTTCGATCAGTCTTGATCGCTGTTCGTCCGTGAGATCGCCACGCAGCACGAGGTGCCGTTCGATCCGATCAACTTTCCCCGTTGTCGACTCGCATTCGGCGCAATCACTGGCGTGGATCTTGTCGTGCCGCAGGCGCACCTCGACGCCCTCAAGTGGCCACTTCTTGTGATCGGCATACATCCTCAGAGTCATGGCAGTGCAGCTGCCTAGTGCGGCATTCAGGAAGTCGTAGGGAGAAGGCCCGTCGTCGCGGCCACCGACTGAGATGGGTTCATCCGCTAAGAGACCGTGTCGACCCGAACGAATCTGGGTTCCGAAACCTTCCCGCCCAATCTCGGCAGTCAGCCACTGGGCTCCCCCGTCTGCATCTATCGCGGGTGCCTGAAGGCTGTCGACATATCGATCCGCCCAGTTAGCAATGAGGTCGCCCACGTAGCGTGCGTCATCTTCGTTGGTCAGCAGGTGATCGGCCCCATCCAGCGAGATGAAACTCTTCGGGTGACTTGCTGTTGTGTAAATGGTTGTCGCGTGCTCAAGACCGACGATTTCGTCCTGCGGCGAGTGGAAGATGAGCAGTGCCTGGGTCAGGTCCCGGATTGTCCTCGTCAGCGTCTGAGATCTGAGATTATCAACAAACTGTTTCTTGATCTTGAAGGGGCGCCCGGCGAGCGACACGGTAGAGACCCCTTCTGACTCGATTCTGTCGTGCGCCGCCGCGAACAGGGAGGTGACATGAGCCGGATCAGCAGGTGCGCCGATGGTGACCACTGCCTGCGCCGACTTGATCCTGGTGGCAGCTTCAAGGACCGCCGCACCACCCAGCGAATGGCCTATGAGAATGCTCGGCGCAGCATCGTGCTCAGTCAGGTAGCCGGCGGCGCAGACCAGATCGTCTACGTCCGTTGTAAAGTTCGTATCAGCAAAGTCACCCTCGCTCTCGCCCAGGCCGGTGAAATCGAAGCGTAATACGCCGATACCATGTTTGGTCAGTGCATCGCTGATGTGAGCGACGGCTTTCAGATCCTTGCTGCACGTGAAGCAGTGGGCAAACAAAGCAAAGGCGTGCGGTTTGTCGGGAGGTAAGTCGAGACGTGCTCCGAGTAAGAGGCCGGCGGAGTTGGTGAAGCGGATCTTCTCTGAGCGCATCAATTGACCTTCGGGATGGAGAGGCTGGCGCTGGATCGGGGTGGAGTTCCACACCTGATCGAAGATATGGTGCTGATTCACTCGCCAGCGGACGGGACGCAAGGGCGGTGGCACGAGAGTTTGACGTCGGTAGCCGCGCAACGATTCGCTTACTACATTACAACCATGGCGCTGGAGGGCGCTGCTACGTCCGCGGAAAGGCCACAGGCCACCTCCACTCGCACCACCCACATCGTCACCTTCTTTCTGCCTAGATGCAGCGGACATCGGGCGCCACGAAAGAGGGGACTCTATGTCCAGCCGTGATCTTCCGCACCAGCCGTCCTTGCGCCACCTCAAGCAGGAGGCCAAGCAGTTCCACAAGGCACTGCAAGACGGCGACCCATCCACCATCGATCAGATTCGCGAGGGGCTACCTCGCCTGAAGCCGGATTCTGCCGTCGACGATGTCACGTTGATGGAGGCTCAGCACGTTCTGGCGCGAGAATACGGATTTCGTGAATGGCCCGCTCTGGCTGCCGCCGTTGAACTCGAGTTTGCGCAACTCGCCGCGCTTTCCAGTGCAGATACTCAGCGCCTCCTGCGCGAAACGGACCAGAAAGACCTGGTCACGGCCCTCAAGCTGACCACGGACGACGTCAAACGGCGAATGCTCACGGTCATGTCGGCGAGAGTGAGTCGCTTCATTACGGAGGAGATGGCCTTCGTCGATCCGCCCGAGGCTGAGATACTTGCTGTCCAGGAGCGTATTCTCACTCAGGTCCGTCTCCTTGCCAGGGATGAAGCGATCACCTGGCCCCTTAGTAGCGACACAACGCCACCAGAGGATGAGGAACTTGATCTTGAGCCGGCCCTTGCTCGCGTCATTTCTCGATCTCTATCGCTGCTGAGCCTGAGTGAAGTGCATGAACTGATCCACGAACTGTCAGCACGAGCGCGGGCCAATGGGATCATGTCCCTGGAGGTTGCGGCCAAGGCTGCGACGGACCCGTTCATTCAAGAGGGGTTACGACTCCTCGTGGACGGTACGGAACCGGCCCTGCTGGCAGACTTTCTCAAGACACGCATACGTGCCATCCTTCAGCATCTCGAAAATCGCCAGCTGGTTATCCTCGAGGGAGTCGTGGCGATCTGTGCTGGCGACAATCCACAGATCGTGGCGCACAAACTCAGCGCAGTTTACCAGGTCGACTTCAGTCGTGTCACTGAACCTTCCGGGGCCTCGATAGAGGATCTGCAGGCACACTTAAGGGTGGCACCTGCCTCAACGCTGAATCTCGATATGTTGACAAATCTGCTCGTCGATCTGTCTGATCTGGCACGACGAGCAGGTTTGCCTACACTCGCACCACTGGCACAGGACATAGATGATGCGATGCTGTGCGAGGGGGTGAAGTATCTGGCGACTGAACGAAGTATGCAGGAGATCGTCGAAACCCTTGAAGCTCACAAGGAGTCGGCCATGTCCCAGACGCAGGCCCGCTTGCAGGTGTTCACGGCGGGGCTGACGGCGATACAGGAAGGGAAGAAGGGGGCGGAATTGGACGTCGCCATGGGGCAGGTCGAGCAATAGGCGGTAGAGCCGGGCACCTGTCGTGGCAGGCGTTGCCGTGACAGGCGTCGTCGTGACAGGTGTTTGGCCAGCCTACCGTCGCTCCTCCATCAGAGCCAATGGATTGCCATCGAGATCTTCGAAGAACGCCATCCACAGTTCGTGGTCGGGCATCTTGGTGATCATACGTGGTTCACTGGTGATCCTGACGCCGCGTTCACGCAACTGGTTCGTGCCGGTGTCGATGTCGTCGACCTTGTAGTAGACGATCGACGAGGCCGGTGAGAATTCGCCCACCTCGGGTGAACTGAGCATGAGGCGGACAGAGCCATTTGCGAAGAAGGCCAGCCCAGGAGGCGCTTTGAACAGCAGCTGCATCCCAAGTTTGTGCTCGTAGAAGTCTGCTGCTGCCTCTACGTCACGAACGGTGATCGCGATTTGGCCAATCTGGGACAGTGTGTTGTCTGACATCAATCGATCTCCAGCGATACTTGCTCATTGAGCTCGTCGCGCGCTGAAGACGAATCCGATGTGGCAAAATGAAAGATCAGCGCCTTGCGCCACGAAGCGGAGTTGTTGTCGGCGCTCGCGTGCAAGGAGCAACCATGATGGAAGATGAGTGAACCGACCGGCACGGGGCAGTGTACGGGATCAGGCAAATCGAGATCCCCCGTGTCCGGTATGTGATGCACGGGACGCTCTGGGTCGTTGCCAATGGGAAAGATGCCGTGCTTGTGTGAGCCCGGCACATATGTCATGCAACCATTATCCAGCGTTGCCTCGTCGAGGGCGATCCAGGCGGTGACGAGATCATCTTCCGGGGTCACCTGGAAATAGCTCTGGTCCTGGTGCAGGGGTTTCGCCTGGCCTCCCGGCGGCTTGAGCAGCATCTGGTCGCGGAAGACCTTGACCCGTGGGCCCAAAAGGCCGCGCACACACTCGAGAAGTTTCGGCGTGCGGGCGAATTCCTGGAAATAGGGGACATAGCGCACCATGAAGGCCGCGCCGCGGATTTCACCGGTGCCCTTTGTCTCTGGATTTGTGTCACCCTCGCGTCCGACCGTGACGCCCTGGGGAGGATTGTCAGGATCGGCAACCAGTGCATCGATCTGCTGACGAACCCCAGCCAACTCTTCTTCGGAAAACAGACGCTCGACGACGAGAAAACCCTTGTCATCGTAGCTCTGCTTCATCTCGGGTGTGAAGGAACCTTCTGCTGCGGACACGTTGTCGTTCTCCTGATGTGAACTCGGGCTGATTTGCTGACGAAGCTGATCGGCTCATGAAGCTGATTGGTGAATGATGCGGCCTGGGTATCAGTGAAAGGTCCTAACCTTCCGCGTCCAGGGCCGCCCAAATCTCCTGCACGCGATCCTTGATCATAATCGCTTCTTCCCAGCGATCCGACAATTCCTCACCCTTGGCGCCCTGAATCGCATAGGTCGGTGGCCCCAATTCGACGACGAAGTGGAAGACATCATCGGCGCCGGCGCTGGCACGAGCGTGACGCATGCCGTGTTCCCACCAACCGGCGAAGAGGTCGAACCAGACTTGGTTGTGGGGGAAGCTGATGGAGACTTGTACCTGTTCGCGCGAGGCGACACGGCCGTGGAAGGCACCACAGCGTTCAAGAATCTGCTCCATGTATTTCTGATTCTGCTCGGAGATCGGTGGGCCGGAGAATTCGCGGCCCACAAGAAAGTGTGACAGATCGCCGCACAGGCGCATGTCCGGAATCGCATCGATCAGATCGAGGGTGAAATACATGTCCGTCGTCGTGCGATCACGGTGGGTCTCGAAGAACAGCTCATAGCCGGCGGCCGCTGCCATGTCGTGGCAACGAACGATGTAAGGGACTGCTTCGGCGACAGTGCGGGTAATCGGCATGGGCTGCAGGTTGATATGGCTCGCACCGCCGTCCTTGGCTGCGGCGATGTCGGCGGCGAACTCTTCCGGTTTCCACGGGAACACGATGTTGGAGCGGTCGAGGCCATATTTGTCACACAGCGGCGTCATCGCCTTGCGATTGTCCGCATCCTCCATCAGATACTCGACGCCATCGAAACCGGCCTCGGCAATCTTGGCCAGTTTCTCTTCCATGCTCCACTCGGTGTCGCTGCCATAGGGCAGGGCGCTGCTACCCCAGTAGGACTGGTAGACCTTTAATTTCATCTTGTGACGGCTCCTGTTTGGATTTTGATGGTCAACAGTATCGGGTGGCAGGGGTGGTGCTGCAAGCGGCTGGTCCGACTCGGTTGGTGTCTGCGGTGCTGGGCGCCTTCGGTTTACGGTGGATCACTGCTGACTGTGGGTCAACCGGGTTGGCGAGCCGGCTTCGCCGTCTCTGAGTCCTGCAGATGATTGGGCAGAGGGTATGGGCGGCGCCATGCACCTACGACATCAACCGAGTCGACCCCGCGAACTCGAGCAACACGCCGGTGTTTGGGAGAACGGCAAAGGTGGATCGGCAGGCTCGACGCCCGGGTTGGCTAGGGCGATTCCTGGGGGACGGCGACCTGTCCCAATTGCGCCATTCCGGCGGAGATCTGTGAGATCACGAGGTAGGTGAGACCGTCAGCATGGCGGTCGTCGACGGCGGCGCCCTGGGGTTTCCAACTGTATTCGATACGGCCGACCCACTGGCCACCATCGAGTCTGCCATCCTGCACGACCACGGTGAATCTGATCGTTGCTCGTCGTCTGCCAAAAAACTCGTCCACATTCCACAAGGCGCGGAAGTCGGCGCTACCGTCCTCCAGAGCACCGTCGTTGGCCAGGACGCCCGCCTGACGCAGTTTTCGGGTCATGAACTCGCTCAGCTGGTAGGAGTCGATCCCGTTCATATAGGGCCCACCGGTTGCCGGGTTGATACTGATCGTCAGCGGTTCGAGGCGAAGTCTCAGTGAGGTGGGGCCGGCTTCGGGGACGTCGGCGTGTTCGAAGATGGCCTTGTGCACCATCTCCGGATCCCAGGTGATTGGCGGTGGCATGGCTAACAGATCTGGTGTCAGATTGAGATTCAGCTCCGTATGCCATCGATATCTGGAGATGCACCCAAAACACGGCCGCGCCACCGCGATCTCAAAGGGAGTGAGTACGTCGCCCGTCTGTCGGTACTCGACATAGTGCGTCGTGGTGCCATTCTCGGTCTCTGAACTGAGGAGATGATTGCGGACGTTGAAGTAGGCGAGTCGCTGGCGGTTGTATTTCGTGTCGATGATTCGAATCGCCTCCACCACCTTGCCCTGCACCTGCCGCTGCCCAACGTATTCGGCGATGATGCCGTCACCACGAAATCGCGTCAGGAAGTCCCAACGATCGGCGTTGTGTCGCTCGTCGCGTGGTGGCCTGTGCAGACCATAGCGAATAGACCAGCTCCGCCGTCCGTCAAAGCCGCGCGCCTCGATTCGAGAGCCGTCGTCTCGTTGGTAGTCCTCCAGGTATTGCAGCCCACGGCGATAATACAGTGTGCCGTTGGGGACCCAGGTACTGGAGGAATTGTCCCAGATTTCTCGACGGATCTTCTTGTCGCAGATCGCTTGCAGATTCTTCAATCCACCCATCGCCTCGATTGCCTGGGCGATAATCTGCTCCGCGTGATTCCGACGCTGTCCAGCCTCGGAGTCGACGTCGACAAGAGGCAGAACATGCAGCCGACCGTCTCCGAGTTCGAGGTTGCCGGTGCGGTAGAGATCCTGCAGTGTGCTGCTGTAGCTGGCGGTGTCGCCGGGCTGAAACTCGGGCCTCAGTTCATCGGTCAGCTCGTCGGGAACGATCGGCGTAACGGCGTCTGGCGCAAGGGAGGGTAGCGGTATGTTCCGATCTGGAGTCGGCAGCTCCAGAAGCTCGGCGAGGCGCAACTGCTCCATGACGACGGCGGGCACGGCAGTGCGTGGGCGTGCCTCGAAACGCTCTGTGCTGGTAGACGGGGTCTGGTCAAACCGGAGCGGCTGCAGGTCCTGCACGATCTGGTCTGCCTGCCAGTCCTGGTAGAGCCAAAGGACCAGTAGATGCAGCAGCAGCGAAGCCAGCAGACTGAGCTGGACATATCGATTTCTACGGCGGATTGACATCGATCGTCGGTCTCCTCTCAGGGTAGACCATTCTCAGCTCAGCTCAGCTCAGATCTTACTGCCCAGGGCACGACACTACATGGCCCTACAACGTCTTGCGGACCTTCTCTGCCCCGGTGAACAAGACATCGCGCACAGCGGAGCTGGCGCGTTCATGGAATTCGACCGCCGCCGGATCAAAATCCTTCGTGATGCGTGGTGTGTGTGTGAAGTGGCCGAAGTGATCCTCGCCTCGAACCAGTGCAGCAGAGTCCCACTCGCCGACGACTTGCTTGGTCGCTGTCGGTGCATAGTGCAGTGACAGCCCGATGCGTCGATCAGATGAGTTGTTGGCACTGGATGCGTGTGCAAGGCGACCATTGTGCAGAGATGCCTCGCCAGGCTGTAAAGGCATTTCGATGGCGAGGGACTCATCCACCTCAACGGAGATTTCCTGACCACGTGTCAACATGTTGTCCGCCTGATACTCATCTGCATGCGGCAGCAGATCGCCGATGTGGCTCTTGGGCAAGACCCGCATACAGCCACTCTCAGTTGTTGCCGGCGACAGGGCGATCCAGACCGTGATCAGATCATGCGTGTCCAGACCCCAGTAACGCAGATCCTGGTGCCAGGAGACGAAGCTCTGACTTCCTGCCTCTTTGACCCAGAAGAGGGTGTTCCAACACAGAAGGTCGGGGCCGATCAGATCTTCCATCGCGTCGAGGATCTTGTCATTGCGGATCAGATCGTCGATCCACTTGAACAGCAGGTGCGACTTGTTTCGCAAAGCACCGCCGATGGGTTCGCCACGGGAGGCCTCGAAGCTCTCCAACTCGCCGCGACAAGCAGCTACCTCCTGTGCGTCAAGAACAGGAAGAGGGTAGTAGAAGCCATCTTGTTTGTATTGGGTGATGGCGGTTTCTGAAAGAATCTTTGGCATGGCAGGGCTCCGGGTTACGGCAAGTCGCCTTCCTGGCGCAAGGCGTGGATGGTCTGGCGGAAGGCATGAACCGTCTGATCGCGATCGGCTTCGGTATGGGCAGCAGAAACAGGTGCTCCCGGCCAGCCCTGGATATCGACCCCATGCAGGAGCATGCCGATTCTCAGTTTCAGCGAGATCGCCGCGGGAACGGGGGCCTTGAGGGTGGCGCGATCGTATTGCCCCGCCTCAATCCTATGCCGGTTCGTGTCGATGCCCTCTGGATTGAGGAAGACGTGGAAGCCTCCAAAGGTGCCATAGGAGACCCACGCGACACCTTCTTCGGCAAACACCTGATTCAACGCCTCTATAAGTCCGTCACCGTAGTTGATCGCCTGCTGGCAGGCATCGGTCGAATCGACCAGGCGCAGGCAGGCGATACCCGCTGCACAGGTGGCGGGCGCCGCATTGTAGGTGCCCATGTGAAAGACCTTCTCGACCTGCGCCGCCGCGGCCTGGCGGAAATCCATGGCGGCGAAGACATCCGCGCGACCGGCAACGGCCGCACCGGCCAGGCCACCGGCGACAATCTTGCCAAGAGCCACAAGGTCGGCTGTGACCCCCAGTGCCTGCTGGGCGCCACCGGGGGCACAACGAAAGCCGCTGATCACCTCATCGAAGATGAGCAGAGTGCCGTTTGCTGCGGTCAATTCTCGCAGACGGCGCACATAGTCGGGGGTCACGGGCACTTGGCCCCAAATCGATCCCGTCGGTTCGAGGATGACAGCGGCGATATCCTCATCGAGGGCTTCTGCGGCAGCCGCTACATCCCCCGGGGGAACCAGGATCACCTCGCGAGCGACGGCATCGGGAACGCCTCGAGCGGCGGAGCCGTCGTATTGCCCAAGAAAACCGGACGCCGCGTGATCATGCCAGCCGTGGAAGTGGCCCATGAGCCGCACGACTTTAGATCGTCCCGTCGCCGCTCGGGCCAGACGCAGCGCAAGCTGTGTTGATTCGGTGCCGGAATTCGTAAAGCGAATTCTTTCTGCTCCCGGCACCAGTTTCTGAATGCAGTCGGCCCATTCCAGTTCCAGCTCAGAGCTGGCACCGTAGTGTACGCCCTTGCCGATCTGCTCCTGCACAGCCTGAACGATGTCAGGATGGCTGTGGCCATGAATCAGGGCGCCGTGTCCTCCCGGATAGTCGACATATTCGTTGCCATCCACATCCCACTTGTGCGAGCCCTCGGCGTGGGTCACGTAGATCCCGTGGGGTTCGATATAGCGGGCATCGTGCGTGATGCCACTGGGAAACATCGAGCGCGCTCGCGTGGCCAGACGTGCCGAGCCAGCGGTTCTGGCGGCATATTCGGCAACCAGTGCCGACCCTTCCAGTGCAGCGGGAATGGGGGGATAGGCAGAACTCATGGGGAATCGCTGCCGATGCGGGCCAGGGCTTCATCGAGAAGTGTCGCCAGCAGATCTGGCGGTGTCAGAGGTGAACTGACATCATCAAAGGCGGTGACGGCATTTGTCTGCGGATCCCAATGGACGGGACCGTAGGGGGCCGCTTCGCCTGATTTGGTCACCAGGTGATAGAGAGAATCACCCTTGTTGTAGTGCCAGAATTCACCGGGATAATGGAGGAAGCCATGAGCTTCCATCATGGCTGTGATGTCGGCGCGATTCTGTTGTTCCTGCGCACTGACAAAGGGTGAGTCCATGGGCGTCACTTCGCTCATCTCGAGATAGGGCTTGCCGCGCGAGATCTCCGCGCCATCGGTCCGATCGAAGACAGAGATGTCGACAGCGGCGCCCATTGTGTGGGTGCCCACATTGGGATAGTTGGCGACAAGGCACGTGGATCGCCGCTTGATGAGATCCAGTGTTGGCTTTTCGCCACCGGACTCCCACTGGCAAGTGCGAACGATCATGTCGAAGACGGCCGGTTTACGTCCCAGTTGCGTCTGCATCTCCTGCGTGCGATAGCCATCCTCGATCTTGAGGATCCAGCCGCGATCGTTCATGTCACGACCAATCGCCATCAGATCGGGAATCAGGCTCTCGCGGATGTAGAAAATCCGTTCGAGGTCTCCCGCAATCTTCGACTCCGAGAACCACATTTCCACGCCCGCAGCAGTCGCCGCTTCAGGGATCGACGCGAAACCTTCCCCTGATTCCTCAGTAGGCTGTTGCTGCATCGCCTGCAGAAGTTCGGCACTCCGCTCCATGTGAAAGGTCCAGAACTCGCGCCGTGCCTCTTCGTCGGGACGTGCTGACTTGTCGGTGGACATCTGGCTCCTCGTCAGGCCAAAGGGCTAGCTGATGGGTGGCGGGGTGAAACGCAGAAACTCAGAGGCCGTGCCGCCCATGAGTTGTCGCTGCTCCTGCTCTGCGAGATAGGGCATCAATTCGGTCGGCAGTCCAACCGACCGACCGTAGCCAGGATCAGTGTCGATCCAGGGGAAATCAGTGGCCCACATCAAGCGTCGTGCTGTAAAGACCCGATACAGACTGTCGTGCCAACCAGCCAGGTCGCGATAGGGATATCGTTGTTTGCTGAAGGCATACTGGCCCGAGATGTGGACGCAGACATTCTCATAGGGGTAGGTGCCTCGTGTGTTGGCGAGAATGCGACCGATCTTCAGTCCCATGGTGGAATAGCGGGTCTCCGGCGGCATCGGCACCTCTGCCTGAGGTCTGCCTTTTTCATCGTACCAGAATTTTGGTCCAGGGCAAACCATCAGGTGATTGAAGACGACACGGACCTGGGGGAAGGCTTCGAATAGGTGCGGCACAACGTGGGCGTCGACGGCTCGCGGATACAACCAGATGACCAGATCATGGCGGGCGGCGTGTTCCCAGATCGGATACACAGGCAGAGCGCGGATATCAACAGGGGCCATGGGATCCTCCGGGCCGCCCAGGCTACTTATCCGCACACCAATGATGCGACCCTCACTGGCATCGACGAGACGAGTCAGATGCTGAGCAGGATCCGGTTCCTGTGGAGGCACAAGACCTATACCGCGAAAGCGATCTGGATGAGCCGCCAGGCAGTGCAACAGATAGGCATGCGTCTCGATCGACGTGCCCCCAATCTCTACCAGAACAGCACCATCGATGGCATTCGACTGCATGCGCTGCATCAGGGTCTCGGCCGTCGCTTCACGGTCTGCCGGCAGATTCTCTTTGATCTCGCGAGGGAACTCCTCGCTCTGTTTCGCAAACACATGCAGATGGCCGTCGATGACGGGGACGCGTTCGCTCATGGGCGACGCTCCAGACGGAACAGCTGCCGGCGCTCTGGCGTGGTTAATCGATCGGCGAACCGCTGGTATTGCTCCGGGGAAAAGATGGCTTCGTTGAAGACCTCATAGATGAGGATGATCGAGCGTCTTGCGCGGCCAGAACGATTCACCATCGACGTATGCATACCGTAGCTGTTGAAGAGAATGGCCGATCCCGCATGGCCACCATAAACGCGGTGGCCGGGCATGCTGTCCGGATCGCGCACCAGCGGGTAGGGGCCCGCATTTTCGAGATGGCTTCCCGGAACATAGCCGAAGGCACCATCATCGGGTGTCGTGTCATCGAGATAAATCTGCACCTTCATGTGCAGTGGGTTGGTCTCTCGAGGTACATCATAATGCCAGCCAACATAGCTGAGGGGCGCCGCCGGAACCGTGCGGAATTGTGCGAAGAGGAAGGTGACGCGCTCCTTTGAAAAGGCAGAGAGATAGCCGTAGTAGGCTGGATGATCCACCAGCTCTAGAAACTGGTCGTCGAGGGCCATCGGATCAGGCAGATCAAAGAACGCGGCCGGTCTGGTGCCCGCTTTGACTCCTGCAAGCCAGCCGGACTTGGCTTCATCGGCACAGCGCGTGAAGGCCGCGCGCAAATGCTCCAGCTCATCGCCGCCGATGGCATCATCCAAGGGGAGGACGCCATCACGGTTCCACTGCTGCCAGTCGCTGTCGGTGGGTGTGCGAATCATGCGCGAATGATAGAACACGTCGACCGCTGACGCACGTGTTCGGTGCAGTTGACCCCCTAGAGTGTGAAGCTATCTTGACGTCACGATAGCTATCCTGAGCCTCCTTCAAACAATTTCGTCAGAGACAGCCTGCACCTGGCTGGGAGAGACTGATGCCCAAAGCGAAGCAAACGCTGAAACCTGTCTACGATCGAGTGCCGCATGTGGAGTTCGATCTTCAGGGGCCGGTCGCCGACTATCTTTCCGCTGTGACACAGCAGTGGCTGCTTCCTGCTCCTGAGGCAAACCCGGCGATGCTGGACATCTTCCGAGACCGCGACAGACTGCCGCGTCGAGACAAGGTCGCCTGGGCGGGAGAGTTTGCCGGCAAGTATGTCACCTGCTGCGTGCAGATCCTGCGGCTCACGGCAGATGATTCTCTGCGCCAGCGTACTGCGAGCTTCGTGTCAGAGCTGGTGACCTTGCAGGACGACGATGGCTATCTGGGGCCATGGGAGCGTGACAATCGTCTTACCGGGCGCGGCCGCAACGTGCGCGGCAAACCAGGAGGCACCTGGGACGCCTGGGGCCACTATCACATCATGCTGGGACTGCTGCTGTGGCATGAGGACAGTGGTGACAAGGCGGCCCTTCGATGCGCCCGCAAGATCGGCGATCTGTTGTGCTCGAAGTTTCTCGGCCAAAAGCGCCGTGGCAAGCGTCTTGTTGATACCGGTTCGACGGAGATGAATCTGGCCCCCATCCACTCGCTGTGTCTGCTCTATCGAGAGACGGGAAAAACGGCGTATCTCGAGTTGGCTCGGCAGATTCAGGATGAGTTTGCCGCATGTGCCCCTGACGGTGCGCCTCTCGCCGGAGACTATCTACAGGGAGGGCTGAAGGGCGTGCCCTTCTTCGAGGGCCCCAAGCCGCGATGGGAGAGTCTGCATCCAATCCAGGGGATGCTTGAGCTGCATTGGCTCGACGGAGACACGGCGGGTCGCAAGGCCTTCGAACATCTGTGGTGGAGTATTGTCGAGACCGATCGCCACAACAATGGTGGCTTCACCTCGGCGGAGAAGGCACAGGGGAATCCCTATCATCAGGGCGCCATTGAGACCTGCTGCACCATCGCCTGGGCTGCCATGTCAATTGATATGCTGCGTCTGACGGGGTCTTCTCTGGTGGCGGATGAACTCGAACTGTCGACAGTGAACTCCGGCATCGGCCTGCATTCTGCCTCGGGTCGCTGGGTGACGTACAACACGCCTATGGATGGTGTGCGCAAGGCGAGTGCGCACGACATCGTCTTTCAGTCGCGTGAAGGAGGCCCCGAACTCAATTGCTGCAGCGTGAATGGACCACGGATTTTGGGTATGCTGTCAGATTGGGGTCTCATGCAGGAGGAAGGCGGTCTGGTTCTCAATTGGTATGGGCCGGGGACGATGAAGACACAGGTCGACGGTACGTCCGTCGCGCTCGTGCAGGAGACGGCCTACCCTGCCGAGGGGACCGTGAGACTCCGAGTGCAACCCGAGAGAGTCTGCGAGTTTTCCCTCGCCCTGCGGATTCCCTATTGGTCCGAGCGCACACGAGTGTTTGTGAATGGCAACAAGATTGGCGGTGTCGATGCCGGCTCCTATCTGACCCTGCAAAGACGCTGGCGCAAGGGCGACATCGTCGAGATTCGTTTCGATATGCGTCCGCACTGGTGGGTCGGCGAACAGGAGAGCAAGGGGCTGGTCAGCCTGTATCGCGGGCCCGTGCTGTTGACCTACGATCGCCGCTACAACGACATGGACCCAGAGGATGTGCCTGCTCTGGATGCGACCGATCTGCGATTGCGCTCGGCCAAGCAGGAGCGTTTCGGTGCTCCCGCTATGGTCATGCTGACAGCGCAAGGCACCGATGGTCGCAAGGTGCGTCTGTGTGATTTTGCCAGCGCGGGAGAAGGCGGTTCACCCTATCGAACCTGGCTGACTGTGCGCAAGGCGGGGAGGGCACGAGCTTTCCGTCGTGACAATCCGCTGCGATCGCATCGTTAGCAGAGCGCAACACAACACAAATCAAAGACACCAAAGGGAAGACAAGAGATTGGCAAAGTTCCGCAACTATCCGCCGGAGCATGGACTTCGAGTGCCGGCGGCGTATCTGGAAAAGATCGTCAATGACATGCTGTTGTCCGTCGAGATGGACGAGGAATCGGCAGAGCTGATCGCCGGATTGCTCGTCGCCAACGATGCACGCAGTGTCTACAGCCATGGCACCAAGAAACTCACCGAATACCTGGGCCAGATTCGCGCGGGGGTGGTGAATCCCCGCCCGCAGGTTCAGATCGAGCGAGACCACGGGGCCGCTGCAGTGATTGACGGCGACGGTGGCCTGGGCCACGTCGCGTGTTTCCGCGGCATGACGATGGCTATCGCAAAAGCAAAAGAATTCGGCGTCGGATCGGTGACCACGTACAACCACTATCACTTCGGCTCGGCCGGTAAGTGGTCACGTATGGCGTTGGAGCATGATTGTATTGGTATGGCCACCTCGTCACATCGATTTCACCCTAACCCGGAGGGAATGGTGACGAGCGCTGCTGGTAGTTCGCCGATCAGCTATGCCATTCCTGCAGACAAGCAGCCACCTCTGGTACTGGACATGGGTGGCAACATGGTGTCTGCATCCGATCACAACATGGAACACACACCGGGTGCCGTGTTCAAAGGGTTGGGTATTGGCACGGTGATTGTGAGCCTTGGCGGCATCCTCGCCGGGATCTACCGACCCGAAGTGCAGCACCCTGTCAGTCGTTGGGAGTCCAATCAGGGGTCGCATTTAACAGCATGGGATGTGGCACACTTCGCTGATGTGGACTACTTCAAGGCGGAGATGGATCGTTACATCGGTGAAGCACGGGCGACGAAACCGTTGCCAGGCATGGAACGGGCAGAATTGGCGGGTGGGATGGAATGGGCGTGGGAGAAAGATTCGAAGGAACTGGGCATCATCGTCAGTGACGAGCATCGCGAGTATCTCGAAGAACACGCAAATGAATGTGGGGTGTCGACGTCGTTTATCGACTTCGAGGACACCCGATTCTGATCAGATGCACGTGACTGAAATGTTAATCAATCGGGAAGGGGATTTTTGATGGCTGCAAAATATCGTGTGGGAGTGATCGCCTCAGGGCGCATTGCGCGGGAGCACGGTCGCGGTTGGGCCGAATGTGAGCACACAGAGATTGTCGCATGTGCTGACTCCCATCCGGAAGCATTGGCCTCATATGCGGCTGACTTCGACGTGAAGGCGACCTATCTCGACTATCGGGAGATGATGGAGAAGGAGAATCTCGACATCGTCAGTATCTGCTCCTGGGATCCGCAACACGCGGAGATGACCGTCGCTGCCGCCGCGTATCGTCCGAAGGTGATCCTGACGGAAAAGCCCATGGCGATCTCCCTCGGTGAAGGGGACGCGATGATCGTTGCCTGTAAGCGCAATGAAGTGAAGCTGGCGATCGGTCATCAGCGCCGCTTCTTCTCATCCTGGACCGAAGCTCGGCGATTGATCGCAGATGGAGCGATCGGTGAAGTGGAACGTCTGTGGACAGGTGTCAGGGCCGGCATGATGAATACGGGAACTCATGGGATCGATTTTCAGGCATATGCAATGAGTGACTGTCCTGCCGAGTGGGTGATGGGATCGGTCGAACGCAAGACGGACCATCACATTTTCGGCCATCGCGTCGAAGACAGATGCTGCGGACTCATCGGCTATGCCAATGGTGCGACGGGTGTCATTGAGAATGAATTGTCGGGCAAATACATGGTGGGTGCCCTGCTGTATGGAACGAAGGGCATGATGGATGTGCAGGGGAACACGCTGAAATACATGAACGAGGACAAAGCGGGGTGGCAGGTATTTGATCCACCCGACAAGGACGACTCCGGCTATGGTAATGCCTTTGTGCATCAGGCCTATGGCATCTGTGAGTGGATCGAGGATAAGGTCGAGGACTATCGCGGCAGCGGCCAAAAAGGCAAGGCAGCTCTAGAGATCATGATGGCTGTGTACGAATCGGCCAGAGTACATGAGCGCGTACAGCTGCCACTGCAGACCAGAGCAAACCCGCTGGATGTCGCCGTGGAAGAGGGACGTATTCCCGTCGAACGTCCAGGGTGGTGGGATGAACGATCATTCCTCGTGCGTGGCGAAGGCATGAGTTGGATGAAGGGTGACAAAGAGCGAAGCCAATGAGAATTCAGGATCAACTGAACCACGCGCACCTCAATGACGAAAACCTGGCGTTCTATCGCGCCATTGGTGTCGATGATCTGACAATCTATCCGCCACCCTTCGGCCACCAAGGGGATCTGACGACACGTGCCGAGATGGCAGACTATCTCAAGCAGACGCGTAAGCAAGCAGAGAATCACGGTCTGCGCTTCACGAATATTGCCACATCGGGTCCTGATGAGATCACCCTGGCTCTACCTGAGCGCGATGCAAGGATTGAACAGTGGTGCGATATGTTGCGTGCCATGGGCGATGCAGGTGTGCCTACTCTCGGCTATAACTTCAAACCGATCGGCAACTTTCGGACGACGTCAGCCACGGGTCGCGGTGGCGCGAAATACTCCACCTTCGACTATGAGGAATGGCAGCGCGAGCCGAAGCAGTATCCGGGCAAGCAGATCGATGAAGCGAGCATGTGGGCGAATATCGAATACTTCCTGACGCGGGTGATTCCCGTGGCCGAGGAATGCGGTGTCCGCATGGCCCTGCATCCAGATGATCCGCCGATTCCAGAGGCGATGGGTGGTGCAGCGCGCATCGTGTCTACCCTGGATCAATACGAGCGCATCTTTGCCCTCGCTCCGAGTCAGTCCAATGCCATGTTGTTCTGTCAGGGGTGCGTTACCGAGATGGAACATGACGATGTGTATGAAGGGATTCGACGCATCGGCTCGCAGGGCCGAATCGTCTACGTCCACTTTCGTAATGTGAAAGGGACCGGCAAGTATTTTGAAGAGGTCTTCTGCGACGAAGGGGATGTGGACATGCTCAAGGCGATGCAGATCTACAAGGATGTCGGATTCGAGGGCCCCTTCATGATGGACCACACGCCGCAGATTCCGGGAGATGATGCGCTGTCGAGGGCCGGACACGCGTTGGCGACGGGGTATATCAGGGCTTGTATTCAGGCTGTTTACGGACGGTAGGGCGGAGGACTACCCCAGTCGCTCCGCGACGTCGATGAGAGGGCTCGGGGCTTACGTCTCTTTGTTCCTGCTGGTCTTTGTTTGTTTGGTGAATCGTATAGCTGGCGTGCCTCGACTGAACTGCGTCGAGTCACTGGGTCCTCTTGTGGTGTTCGCGTGATAGAGGAGACGTCATGCCCGCTCGCTCCTCTCACCGACGGCGCGGAGCGACAAATGTCACGGTGGGCTCTAAGACCGTGCGAGTAGCCATGCCGATCTCGTTGAAAGCCTGCGAAGTGAGTTAGTTGAGCACGTCAACGGCACTGACCCTACTTGTCATGCTGGCCCTGTACTGTTGGTTTGTCGATCCATGAGATCAGTCTCTTGTTCAGGAAGGGCAGGCCAGTGTCTGACGTTGAGCAACTTCCCCATCTATTGCGCTTGATCGACGATGACTCAGAACGGGTGCAACGCGCCGTCGCAAAGGCTCTCGTCGCCTTCGGTTCGTCTCTCGAGGACCGACTGCTAGAACTTTCTGAACCACCTGACGAAGAGCAGTTGCAGCAAGTCAGGGAACTCGTTCACCGCTATCATGGCGACGAAGTTCAAGGCGATGAAGTTCAAGGGCACGAAGATCACGCTGACGAAAAGCCGTCAGCGGATACAGCAGCGCCCCTGTTCGTGCCGGGCCAACTCGTCGAACACCGGAAATACGGCTACCGTGGCGTCGTCGTCGCCTTCGATCGGACCTGTCAGGCCGACGACGATTGGTATTTCTCCAATCGCAGTCAGCCCAATCGCTACCAGGCGTGGTACCACGTGCTGGTTCACGGCAGCGAGCAGATGACGTACGCGGCGCAGACCAGTCTGCAGAGCGACGAGTCAGCGGAGCAGGTTGTCCATCCGTTTGTTCCGCACTTCTTCTCGGCTTTCTCCGACGGCCGGTATGTCAGAAACGACACGCCCTGGCCTGGATAGGGCCTGACTACGACGGGATCGAGTCATCTGTCCGCTAGGGCAGCCGGGAGCGCTGTACCGGGCCACAGTATTCGGAGGTTGGACGAAAAGATGCGACCGAGCAGTACGGCGAGCCACTGATCCGTCCACGCGCAACCTATACAGGTCGCGTTCCCGATGATGCCAATGGCTGACACACGACAGATATGGCGCTCGAAAATCTTTGCCAGACTGGACTGATTCCCCTCTCTGGCTGATGTTTCAAATCGACGAGAAACAGCTGCACGTTGACCTTCCTGTCCCACGAGAGGACCAACAGACATGTCGACGATTTCAGAATCGGTGACTTTCAGCGTTCGCCCAACTCAGCAACTAACAACCCTCATCCTGACCTTGGTCTTCCTGGCCCTCGCCGCGCCGACCTTCGCACAAAAGCCGGAAGACCGGCCCGTGAGTCGGCACAGGGATCCTTCAGGATTCCCATGGCCTAATGGCGCCAAAGTAGCCGTCAGCCTGACCTTCGATGATGGCCGCCGAAGTCAGATGAGTCTCGCTGTCCCTTTGCTTGATTCTTTCAATGTGAAAGCAACGTTCTACGTGCAGCCCGACAGTCTGCCCGCCATCCTGGATCAGTGGAAGGCAGCCATCGCCTCCGGTCACGAAATTGGCAATCACTCGATGGGTCATCCATGCACGGGAAACTTCGTCTGGACACGCTACGAGGGCGTCGCTCTAGAGCACTACGATCTGGATCGGATACGTAAAGAGATCGAACAGGCGAATGATGAAATCGAAGAATATGTCGGCGTTCGCCCTACGAGCTACGCCTATCCCTGTGGCCAGACCTTCGTCGGTCGCGGCACCGAGACGCGAAGCTACGTTCCGCTCGTTGCAGAGATCTTTCAGACAGGCAGGCGCTGGTTGGATGAGACCTCAAATGCGCCTGACCATTTCGACCCGGCACAGGTCATGTCCATGCGCATGGATGGCGAGGATTTCTCTCGGGTACGCCGGATGATCGAGGGGGCAAAGCGCAATGAGAACTGGCTGGTCCTGGCTGGACACAGTGTTCGCGAGGAAGGACGCTGGGGAACTAGGTTGGGTATGCTGAGAGAGCTCCTCGCCTACGCGGCCGATCCGGCGAACGAGGTCTGGGTTGCCAATGTGTCAGAAGTGGCGGCCGTCATTGCCCAAGAGCAGGCGAGAGAGCAGACTTCGACAGTCGAGTAGCCGGCTCCCCGGCACGATCGGGTCTGGCACGATCAGGTACTCTACCACCTTGGGGCGGGTTGCAGGAATGCAGCCCGCCCTCAGCTTTGACGATCCACGACTGCGAGATCCCACGCCTCCCAATAGGAGCGCAACGGATCGTCGGGGCGCCAGCCCGCGTAGACTTCATCCCACGTGAGCCAATTCATGTGGGGGGTGAGCGAATCGCTGCGTACTTCATGGCTGCGCGGCTGGTAGCGGAAGTCGCAGGAAAGACGCAGACGGTCCGTTTCATTGGGACGTCCCTGATGAATAGCGAGACTGTGTAGGAACAGCACATCGCCACAGGCGAAATCGCCGCCAACCCACGTACTGTCTGCGTCAACATCTACCGCGCGACCCCCAGCGCCCTTCGCCTCATGCACATCGTGGAAGCCCGTCAAGTGCGAGCCCGGCACCATCGCCAGACTCCCCAATTCTATGCTGCAGTCGCCGAGTGGGAACCATCCGGTCCATGTGTCGCGACTGCCACCGATGTAGAAATGATCCTGATGCGGCGGCGTGGTGTACGTCGCCGAACGAGGAAAGATGACTCGCAGGATGTTGCGTGGGTGGGCGAGGACCGGTTCGCCGAAGAGGACGGCGAGCGTGTCGAGGATGGGCTGGCTCAGTGCCAGGGCGTGGAAGTCACGCAATCTCTGCGCGTCGTTGTAGAACGCCTGCCACCGCGGATCACCTGTGGACTCGATGATGACATCGTCATCGACGGCGATCCCCGCGTCGATGTTCGTGTCCGGCTGAATCCAACCATGGTTCTGGCAGATCTCCAGGATCTGTCGTCGCACGCTGAGAATCGGCTCCGTCGCCAACAGACCTGGGAAGAACAGATAGCCCAGTTCATTGGCGCGCGAGCGCAGGGCGGTGGGCTCTGTCAGCAGCGGGGTGGAATCCAGAAAGGACTCAATGGAGCCCATGGGCGACATGGCCATCAAATGCTCCCGTTGTGAAAAGGTGTCATTGGAGAAAGTCTGGCTGGACAGTCACCAGGGCCTCTCCGGGTAGAGCGAGGAATCCCAACGCTGCGCCATGACCAGATCCATCACGGCTTGATTCGCCGTCTCCGAACCCAGGTGCTGCAGGGCATCCGTAGCTAGCAGTCCGACATATCCGCACGGGTCCTCGAGGGCATGGATCAACTCGCCCTCCGCCGACGCGGCTGCAGGTCCGAGGCGTGCCATCGCCGTCGCCGCATTGAGGCGCACCTGGTCACGTGCTGACCAAGCCCGTTTGCCCGTGAGGACCTCATCCCATGAGGTCTGGGTCTCGACGAGGAAGCGACGCATGCGTGGAAGATACTGGTCGCTATTCTCGCCGATGGTCCCGAGCGAATCCAGCGCGGTGCGCACGACGCGGTGCGAATCATCATCGAGACAGCGGGTCAGGGCCGGCACCGCTTCAGCCGCAGCTGACTCCATCTCTCCCAGGGCGAAGGCGGCGTTGATGCGTGTCCATTCGTCTGGCGAGTCGAGCAGGTCGATCAGTGCGGGAACCGCCGGCGCACCCATGCCGGCCAGGGCGTGAGCCTCGTCCAACAAATGCACCGTTCCCTCATTCCACATCGCCTGGGCACCGTCTTCCCAGCCGGCAGCTCCCGCCTCTTTCACTCGCGCGATCAGAGGGTCGATGGCGGCCTCGCCGATCGTGGCAAGGGCGTAGGTCGCCGCGGCGCGCACCGCCTGGTGGTCTTTGTTGAGCAACTCGGCCAACGCGGACACGGCTTCGCCTGCTGCGGCAGGTTTGGGCACCGCCAGTTGGCGGATCGCCGCCAGCGAACCATGAACGTCGTCGTCGCTCAGAGCGCCGATCAGTTCGGTTACATCGGCATCATTGGCAGCAGCCGACCGAAAGCTCTCGCACCGATCAGACTTGCCGCACATCCAGTCCCACATGTGCGACCAGGCGACTTCGTTGTCATAGGTTGCCTCCACTGTGCCGGGATTCTGCCAGCGTTCGCTGTCACAGTTCCATGACGGGGTCTGGGGCTCCGTGCGGCGGATGTAGATGAACTTGATCATGTGTCTCGTGGCGTCAGAGAGGTTGACGCCGGCGGCGTGGACAACGTCGAAGTGGGTGATCCACAAAGAACCAGCGGGACCCTCCATCGGCATCGCGGTGGCCCGATCCTCCTCGGTGACTCTTTTGTTGAACTGTGTGCCCGGCGTGACATGGGTCGGCCCGTGCAGGACCGGTGTATCACGTGGGTAGTAGATGATGCGGGCGTATCGCGGGTAGTGCTGGCGAGGACGCGCCATCGGCGTGTACGAGTCCTGGTGAGCGCGCTTGCCCACGGCCTCAACGATGTCCTCGGGCGCCTCGTCGAAAGGCGCCATATTGTGGCAATACCGGTGCGGATGCTCGATGTAATCTGATCCCAGCAGGCTGATGAGCGCACCCCGGACCTCCGGGGCGTTGAGAATGTGCCGGAACTCCGGCGCGTGAGGGAGCACATTGTTGCCGAGATTCGGACCGAGCTCCAGCATGCGGTCGAGTTTGACGGCAATCGCCTCGTGAACCTCGGCGGGTACCGAATAGTCGAGCTTGATGTAGCCGTCGGTGATATAGCTGCGTACCTGCTCGTCGTCGAGCAGTACGGGCTCGGTCTTGGAATACGTCATCTGGCGCTGCTCCGTTGCCATGTGAGAAGAAGTGCGACTTGAAAAGTCTTCGCTGGCAGGTCGGGCCGCAAGTGGTAGGCCCGGTTTGCTGATCGTTTTGGGTGCGAACGCGCGATTGCCAAACCGAGCAGGCAAGACGCCGCTGCAGGTGGCGCGCAAGGACTGTCTGTTCCTGAAAAAGGCGTGATGTGTGGTGCCAGGTTTCGGTTGACTCTGCCTTCGACGAGGCCTATCGTCGGGCTACACGCGCTCCGGGCGCGTTCGAGTCCGCGTAAAGGGCAGAAGTCCACCGACTGCACCACCACATCTTTCATACACCCTTCTTTCAAGCCTGTTTTTCGCGGACACCAGGCGGCTCGATGAGAGGAGGGTCGTATGCCGACCCCAGACCCACAGCAGCAGCTTCCGTCTCGCCCCAACCTCGATCATCTCAAGTACCAGGCTCAAGATCTGCGCAAAGCCTTCCAGCAAGGTGATGCGGCAGCTAGCGGACGGTTGCGGGCCCATGTTTCGCGACTGACTGATCTCGATGCCGGCGATGCAGCATCCGACAAAATCACCGCAGGGGAGGCGCAACTCGTCATTGCTCGCGAGTACGGCTTCTCGAGTTGGCGAGCTCTGAAGAGCCACGTCGCCCATGTCAACGCGAACGCCGACTCCGTGCCAAGTTCGGATGCCAATGCGGCGTTTTCCCGAGAAGAACTGATTGCCTACTTCGCCGCTGTTCGCGATCGGGATCTCGACAATCTGCGCCAGTGTCTCCAAGCAAACCCTGCACTCACCGAAGCGCGGGTCAATGAAGGGGCCATGAGCCTGCGCGGCGAGGCCTTTGTTGATGCCCTGCATCAACCCCTGACAGACCGCACCCTGACGGCGATTCATCAGGCGTCTTTCAGCTATCACGATCGTCAGGCTGGGCACCGAAGAGGGGATGACGTCATTCGCCTGTTGCTAGAATACGGCGCGGATCCAGATGCCATCGGCTTCGACGGGAACAACGGTCACTGCGCGCCGATCGTCATCGCCAGCTGGGACGGTGGCATCGAAACGATGCAGTTGCTGCTGGAAGCCGGGGCGGATGTGTCTGGCGAACAAGGCGTCGAGGCGCTGTCGACGTGCGCCAGCCACGACAATACAGAACGCTTTGACCTGCTACAGGAGTTCGGCGCGCAGGCGTCGCCGTGGATGCTGGTGAAGGCCGGGCTGAGCGATCGTGTCGTGGCTCTTATTGATGAGGACCCAGCGCTCCTGTCGCAAACCGACGATGATGGCTACACGTTGTTGCAGGCCGCTGCCAAACGCATGAAGGCAGACGGGTTCGAACGACTGCCGGAAGCGGGACGACGGATGGCTGGCGCGATGATCGAGCGCGGCGCCGAGGTCGACGCATTCAGCGCTGCCGCCATGAACGATGTCGAGCGATTGCAGTCGCTGCTCCAGGCTGACCTTGAGCAAGCCCACCAGCAGATGAAGGACGGCAACACAGCCGTGAACATGGCGGTGCAGGCGCGCAGCAATGACGCGCTGCGCGTAATGCTGGAGGCAGGGGTTGAGGCTGACACGGAAGCGCTGCGATGGGCGGCGCGAATGGATTACACGGTTGCCTGCCGGCTGTTGATAGAACACGGAGCACAGGTCACCGACGAGGTGACACTGGCGGCGGCCTGGCGCAACCAGGATCCGGATTGCCTGGAACTGGTGCTGGCCAATGGCGGGAATCCCAACGCCGCGGACATCCGGGGTCCCCTACACTGGGTGGCGGCCAGTCCACAGTCGGTGCAGCTGCTGATCGATGCGGGGGCTGACGTCAACATGCGGACACCAGGAGGAACCCTGACGACGCCGCTGCACCATGCTGCGAACAATGCCGACAGTACGCAACGTTTGTTAGCGGCCGGCGCTGATCCGACGCTGGCCGACGCCAACGGTGACACACCACTGGATCTGGCCGAGAGAGATGGCGCCCAGGAGGTGGTGGCAATGCTCAGACCTCGCGTCGAGGCAGCGCTGGCAATCGTACATGCCAACGACGCGTTCTCGCACGATGAACTGGCTACCTGGTTCACTGCCTTCATAGAGCGCGACCTCGACGCCATGCGCACCTGTCTGCAGGCGAACTCGGCGCTCACTGAAACCCGCATCAATGACAAGGTCGCCAACCTCCGTGGCGAGAGTCTGGCCGCCGCCTTACGCGAGCCACTGACGGTTCGCAGCTCCACCATCATTCACCTGGCGGCCAATAACCGCCTCGACCTACCGCGCACCGAACCGCCACGCGGCGCCGAGGCCATCCAGCTGTTGCTGGGGTACGGAGCCGACCCTGATGCTGTCGGCTTCAACGAAAACACCGGTCACTGCACGGCAATCGTCATTGCTGCCTGGATCGGCGGCGCCGATCCCGACAAGAACGATCCGGAGAAGCTGCGACTGCTGTTGGAGGCGGGGGCAGACGCGAGCGGTGATCAGGGTATCGCCGCCTTGTCGACGGCGGCCAGCCACGATCGAATCAACCACTTCGATCTGCTCGTCGAATACGGCGCCCAGGCGTCGCCCTGGATGTTGGTGCGTGCCGGGCTGACCGATCGCGTGCTGGCCCTCGTCGACGAGGATCCTGCGTGGTTGTCACGCCAGAACGAAGAGGGCTACTTGCTGGTGCAAGGTGCGGTGATGCGCATGCAATACGATGAAGGGCCGGAACAGACGGAGGGCCGGCGAATGGCCGTCGCCCTGATCGAACGCGGAGCTGAGGTCGACGTCTTCACCGCGTCGGCTCTGGACGACGTCGAGTTGCTGCAACTGATCTTGCAGGCCGATCCAGAGCAGATTCGTCAACGCACGGTCGACGGCAGGACAGCTGTTCACCTGGCTGTGCTTGCTGGCAGCAGCAATACGTTGGCGCTGTTACTTGAAGCCGGAGCGGATGCGGATGAGGAGGCCATCGTTCGAGCGACCCGCATGGACGACGTCGAGTGTTGCCGGCTACTGATCGAACACGGCGCGCCGGTCAATGACCGGGTCATGTTGAGTGCCGCTTGGCGCAACCAGGATCCTGCCTGTCTGGAACTGGTGCTTGCCAACGGTGCGAACCCGAGTGCCAACGACGGCCGGGGAACCTTGCACTGGGTAGCCGCAGAGAATCCGCAGTCTGTGCAGTTGCTAATCGATGCCGGGGCAGACGTGAATATGCGGGCATCCGGAAACAGAGACAGCACGCCACTGCACCATGCCATCGGGAATATCGACAGTACGACCCGGCTGTTGGCTGTCGGAGCGGATCCAACGTTGGGTGACGACAACGGCGACACACCGCTGGACCTGGCGCGGCGCGACGGCGCGCAGGACGTGATCGAGGCGCTCGAGAGCCACATCGCCAACACGGCTCAAGTGCGGTCGGCCAACGCCGCCTTTTCCCACGACGAGTTGGTCGCCTACTTCGATGCCTTCCGCGAGCGAGATCTGGACGCGCTGCGCGCCATTCTCGACGCGAATCCGGCGCTGACTGAGGCTCGGGCCAACGACAAGGTCGTGGGACTCCGAGGCGAGGCGCTCGACGCTGCCTTGCGGGAATCACTGACGGTTCACAGTTCGACAGCCATTCATCTTGCAGCGAATAATCTCCTCGATCTGCCGCGCAGCGAACCACCGAAGGGCGTCGAGGCCATCCGACTTCTACTCGAGTATGGCGCCGATCCTGATGCCATGGGCTACAACGAAAACCAGGGCTGCTGCACGTCGATCGTCATCGCCGCCTGGATCGGCAGCGCGCGCCAGACCGACCCCAGCAAGGACGACCCGGTGAAGCTGCGACTGCTGCTGGAGGCGGGCGCGGACGCGACGGGCGAGCAGGGCATTGCGGCACTGTCGACGGCTGCCAGCCACGACCGCATCAATCACTTCGACCTGCTGGCGGAGTATGGCGCTCCGGCGACTCCCTGGCTGATGGTCCTTTGCGGGATGACGGATCGGGTCATCTCTATGGTGGACGATACCCCCGACTTGTCGTCGAGCACAGACGACCAGGGGTACACGCTGATGCAGGCGGGGGCACAGCAGCTGAATAGGAATGCCCGTGACGGCATGCGCGGCGCCGGTCGTGTGCTTGTCGAGGCTCTGATCGCACGTGGTGTCGAGGTCGATGTATGCACCGCCGCCGCTCTTAATGATGAGGCGCGACTGGGCGAGCTCCTCCGGAACGATCCAGCTCGAGCCAACCAACGTCTCGGGGATGGCAAAACGCCCATCGACTTTGCCGTCCGGGTCAGAAGCCGCGACACCCTCAGGCTGTTGCTACAGTCAGGGGCCGACCCGAACCTGAATGCCCCCTTGAAAGAGGCCGCCCGACGCGACGACACCGGGACGTGCCGGATACTCATTGAGCACGGCGCACTGGTCACCGACCAAGCCGTGCTCGCCGCCGCCTGGGGTAACCAGGAGTCGGCCTGCCTGGCACTGATGCTCGACAACGGTGGCAACGCGAGTGCTGTCGACGGCCGAGGTACCCTGCACTGGGTGGCGGGCAACCCGCAGTCTGTGCAGCTGCTGATCGACGCGGGAGCGGACGTGAACATGCGGGCATCTGGAAACCGAGACACGACACCGCTGCATCATGCCGTCGGGAACATCGACAGCTTGGCGCGGCTGCTGGCGGCCGGCGCGGACCCGACGCTGGACGACGCCAATGGTGACACGCCACTTGACCTGGCACAGCGGCGCGGTTTGCAGGATGTGGTGGAGTTGCTCAATCAACACATCGACGCATCGAATGCACCGGACGTGTCTGCATGAGCGGGGAGCAAGACGTGCCGATGAGCTCGAGCCGTGAGCAGGCGGGAGGGCCCATACCTTCGTTGCTTGACATTGATCCATGCGGGCGATCATTCTTCTGGCTCTCGCTCCTGCGTTCTCAAAAGGACCGACTACCGTTGAGTCTTCTATCTAAAGTGTCTCGTGTCGCCAGTCTCACGGGTCTCGTGTTGCTTCTCGGGTTGCCCAGCCTGACTCACGCCCATGCTCCGGCCGACATCGATCCGAGCAAGAGCATGCGAGCGGTACGCATCACGGCGGCTGCTCCACGTATCGATGGTCGTCTCGACGACGACATCTGGGCCCGCGCCCCTTCGTTCTCCGGCTTCACCCAAGCCAATCCCGATGACGGCGAGCCGGCCACTGAAAAGACCGTCGTGCAATTCGCCTATGATGACGACGCTTTCTACGTGGCCATGGTCTTGCACTACAGCGATCCGGCGCAAATCGTCGATGACCTGACACGCCGCGACCGGACCCACGCCGCCGATCGGTTCCGGATCGAGATCGACACACATCACGACCACCAGAGCGCCAACATGTTCGAGCTGTCCGCGGCGGGTGTGCAGCGAGATGGCCAGGTCACCAAGAACGGCGACAGCTTTGACGTCAACTGGGATGCCGTGTGGGAAGGTCAGGTCGCCAGCCACGCGGAAGGTCTGAGCGCCGAGTGGCGGATTCCCTACCAAGCCCTGCGATTTCACGCTGCCAAGCGGCACACCTGGGGCGTCAACCTCGTGCGTTATATCCAACGCAAGCATGAGACTGCCTATTGGGTTCGCGTGCCACGCAACGCGCGAGGCTGGGTGTCCCGCTTTGGTCACCTCGAGGGTCTTGAGGGCATCTCACCGCCCCGTGCCCTTGAGCTGCTGCCCTATTCAGTCGGTCGCGGCATCCACTATCCAGGAGGCAGCCGCGACACCGACCTGTCCAGTCGCGTCGGTGCAGATCTACGCTACGGGCTCGGTCGTAGTGCTACGATCAGCGCCACCATCAACCCCGACTTCGGACAGGTCGAGGCGGACCCGGCGGAGCTCAATCTTACCGTCTTCGAAACCTTTCAGTCGGAGCGGCGGCCCTTCTTCGTCCAAGGGGCGCAGATGTTTCGCACGCCGATCAACCTGTTCTACTCGCGAAGGGTTGGGCGGCAGCCGGGCCACCTGTCTGGACCCACGGGCTGGAATGAGAGCCATCGTCCCGAGTCGACGACGGTCCTTGGTGCCGTAAAGCTCACCGGTAGAACGCTGGGGCGTACCTCCTTCGGACTGATGGAGGCTGTGACGGCCCAGGAGCACGCGCGCATCGATTCGGCCGGTGTCGAGCGCGACGCGCTGATCGAGCCACGGAGCAATTACCTCACAGCGCGCCTCATCCGAGACGTACTACGTAACTCTCATGTTGGTCTGCTGGCGACGTCACTGCAGCGTGGGCGCGGCAACGATGCCTGGTCGGGTGGTGTGGACTGGAAGCTGAACACCCACGACAACGACTACGAATTCGCCGGCCAGGTCGCTGGCAGCCAGACAGGTGTCGGCACCGGTTGGGGGGCTGATGTTGAGTGGGGGAAACGTACGGGGCGCTGGCAGGCGGAGCTCGGTGTGCAGGCCTTTTCTCCCGATTTCGACATCAACGACACGGGCTTTCTGCGGCGTGCCGATGTCTATCACCCAAGACTCGAGCTCGAGTTAGATAACAGAGAGCCGTGGAAGATCTTCCGCACAAGCGACTTATGGTTGGAGCGCTGGCGTCGCTCCAACTTCGACGATGTCGTCCTTGAAGATGCAGTTGAGGCGGGTGGCTGGGGGCAGCTCCTGAATTATTGGGGCTTTGGTGGCGGTTACACACACCGGTATGGTGCCAGCGACGATCGCGATACACGAGGCGGTCCGCTGATCGCCACGCCGGCATCCGACAGTTACTGGGTCTCAGTCGAGAGCGACTGGCGTGCGCCAACCAGTGGCTGGGTGAACTTCAGCTGGAGCACGGACAGCGCGGGCAGTTCAACGCGCAGTCTCAGAGGTGGACTGACGCTGCGGCCCAGCACGTCGCTTGAGGTGCGTCTGAGGCCGAGTTATAGCTGGAACCACGCTGATGCCCAGTGGATCAGCAACGTCGATGATGATGAAGACGGTGCAACCGATCACTACATCTACGGTGAACTCGGAAGCAAGACCCTCGACTTCACGACGCGTGCCAACATCATTCTCAGTCCACGACTGAGCCTGGAGGCGAACGTCCAGCCCTTTGTCACGGTGGGCGATTTCAAGCATTTCAAGGAGCTGGCACAAGCCAACTCATATCAGTTCACGCAAGTCACAGAGCCTGAGAGCAATCCCGATTTTCGTCGTCGTTCGCTGCGAAGCAACCTCGTGCTGCGCTGGGAGTATCGTCCGGGCAGCACGTTGTTTCTGGTCTGGTCTCAGAACCGCGGCGACCGGTCTGGCAGGCCGCGGCTTCGGCCTCTGAGTAATCTGGGTAACACCTTCAGCGATGCCGGCACGAATGTGCTCTTTGTGAAGGCTACGTATTGGTCGAGCCTCTAGCGTTGCGGAAGTCTCAATCACGTCTATAGGGCGAACCCTACGTTCGGTACCTTCAGGAGGTCGAGATTCCGCCTGCACATTGTGTGTCCGCCACATGGTGCCATCAATCTTCACGGCGCAGTCGGTCATACTCACACCAACGTTGCAGGATGTAGGCGGAGCGGTTGATCTTCTCCATGTATCCTGCACTTGCCGCCTTCTGCGCCTGTGCTGAACGGGGTGCCTGATTCGGCAGCATGTTGTATTTGCCGCGAGCCTGAGTGACAGCTCTCTTCTGCGGATCCACCGCGACGGTCAGAATTCCCTCGCGCTCCTCGTCCTGCTCACCTTGAAGTCCAATAGACCAAATGGACGTTTGGCCATCGGCACACTGGTCGGAGTAGGACACAACGCAGTGTCCCATAGCTGTGCCCTCCGCTGCCAGTTCCCAGCTGGATTTTAGTTCTTGGACGGTCCAGCGAACCTTGCCCACCTCTGGTGTCTCGTCCTCTAATTCGTAAGGACGCAGACCACAGGTCTGCCAGCTTTGGAAGACGACGTCACTGACACGTGCAAGGTGACCATGCCAGGCCTCCACCTGGCGCAGCAACTTCGTCGCACTGCGCCCCTTCATCGTGAAATCAGGTTGCGGCGGAGGAGCCTCATCAACGCCGCCACCTTCTCTGACGATGCGACGAGGCGCGAAGCGCATGTGGTGGACGTAGTCGATCACAGGGCCCACGAGGGTTGGGTCGATCATCGGATTGCTGGCGAGAAAGAGCACCACCGTGTTCCAGAACTCGTCGTGATCCAGGTGTCGCCCAAGCCGAGTGCTCTGTACCGCGCGTGCCGTGACCTGATCACCACCCATCCCCAGCACCTGGACCCAACGAAGGTTGTGGGCAATGGACTCGCGATTGTTGCGCAGCATGAACTCATGCGCCATCCGCCGCGTGAGGTGCACGGGGGTATCCAGATCGCGGACACTGCCACCCGAACCGACCGAGATAAACCACTGCTGCTGTTGCAGTGCCTCGTCGCTGTGATCAGCAAACCACGCCTCATCCAGGAAGGTTGGCACGTCGTACTTTGCCAGCAGATGGCGTGCAAGGGAGGAGAACTGATCGACCCGTTGCGGTTTGCCATTGTGCTCGACCTGTGACGTCCAGCCTTCTGGTTGTCGAATCCACTTGTGATGATGGTGAGCAAGGGCGGCCAGGCCTCGCATCACACTGCGATAGTCGCCGCCGGAACGGCAGAGTCGGCGATGCATGAGGACGTCCTGATAGCGATCAAGACGTAACAGAAGGAGCCGATAGGCATCCTGGGCCCCTTCATCGGCACCGATCCACTCGAAGACACTCTCCTGCCATGTCTTGTGGCGTCGAGCCGGATTCGCAGCCTTTGTCTTGCTCTCGAGCGTCTCATAGGACGCCATGGCAGCCAGGGTCTGGCGACGCGTCTGTGTATGATGCTCGGCGACCTGCTCGTTGTTTGCTTCAGTCTCTGTTGCAGGCTCTGTAACGGTGGGCGTGTCGGACACGGTGGGCTCTGGTGTTGTCGATCCTGGCAGGGTAGTAGTCATCGTCTCGGCTGTGGGGCAAGATATGGTAGAGACCATGGTAGGGCTCAATCCTGAAGTAAGACCTCGGCCATTAAAAGAACGTGACGTCGAGTCGGCGTTCTGACACGAAGCTGCCGCTATGCCTAGGTTAGGGAACATGCCAGATAGCGATCCAAACGGAGACAGTGACGGTTCGAATCCCCGGCGGAGAATTCTCACCGTCGGTGGCTTTGCTCACTTCGTTCACGACGGCTTCACCGATTGTGTCTATGTATTGCTACCCTTGTGGGCTGCGGCTTTCGCCCTGAACCATGCGGAAGTGGGCGCTCTCAAGATGGTCATGTCGGGGACGATGGCGGCCTTTCAGGTTCCCGCCGGCATCCTTGCCGAACGCTACGGCGAGCGTGCCATCCTGGCTTGGGGAACCGTGGTTGCCGGTGTCGGTTTCATTCTGTTGGGATGGGCGGATGGTTTTCTGAGTCTTCTCCTGTTCCTAGCGATCGCCGGCCTTGGTGGCGGCACACAACATCCTCTTGTGTCCAGTCTCATTTCACGCGCCTATGCAGGTGCCAAACGCCGTGCCGCCCTTGGGACCTACAACTTCACCGGTGATCTGGGAAAAGTTGCGGCTCCCGCCGCAGTGGCCGCTGCAGCGGCTGCCTATGGCTGGCCAAGTAGTACGATTGGTTACGGACTTTTCGCCGTGGTCGCCGCGTTCTTCGTGTTCCTCCTCCTTCCCAAGTCGACGCAACACAGAGCCGTTGTCCCCTCCTCATCGGTAGAGACTCGGCCTCAAGACACACCGTCGGCTACGAGTTCAGGTTGGGGGATTACTGATTCGCGTGGCTATTCGACGCTTGCTGCGATCGGCATGATCGACAGCGGCGTCCGCATGGGGTTCCTCACCTTTGTGCCCTTTCTGTTAATCGACAAGGGGGCCGCTATGGAGACGCTTGGCTTTGCCCTGGCTCTTGTCTTCGCCGGTGGTGCGGCAGGCAAGCTGGTCTGCGGCTTCGTCGCCGAGAGAGTAGGTATCCTGCGCACGGTAATTCTCACTGAGTTGGCAACTGCTGGACTCATGGCGGCGATCATCGTCCTGCCCTTGCAGCAAGCTCTGATCGCACTGCCAGTATTTGGCATCGCGCTCAATGGCACCTCTTCGGTGCTGTATGGCACAGTCGGCGATTTCGTCGATGGCGCAAGGCAGGCGCGAGCCTACGGACTCTATTACACCTTGGGGATCGGCGCGGGCGCCATATCACCGATTCTCTTTGGTGTGGTCAGCGATCTGTACGGGGTGAGTGTGGCCCTTAAAGTGATCGCTGTGAGTGTGCTCGTGATCCTGCCGTTGTGCCGGGTGTTGAAGCCCTCCCTGAGGCACTGATATACCTCCGGATATAGAAGCGCAAAGTGAAGACCGTACGCGTCTCCCGCTCCGATCAAGGCTCTGCGCAGCGCAGTGAAGGTTGGCGTGGATTTGGCATGTGCTTCAATTGTTCAATTGAGTAGTTTTGTGGCTCGATCGATTGCACTGCTGATGCCGTGACCGGAGCTTGCCCGTGGCCAAATACAGAGTCGCCGTTGTCGGAGGAGCGGGCACGTGGGGACGCTTCTACATGCAGGCCTACGCTGCCCATCCCGATTGCGAGATCATCGCACTTGTGGATCAGGCAAAAGACCGCCGACAAGCCTTTGCCGATCACTTCGGCGCCAAGGCTGTGTTCGACTCGGTTGAAGATCTTTTTGCTCAGGAAGTACCCGATATCGTCTCGGCCATTGTTCCCGTCGGCCAGAATCGTCCAATCGTTCTCGCCTGTGCCGAGGCGGGTGTGCGCGTTGTCTCCTGCGAGAAGCCGCTGGCTGTTGAGTTGTCCCATGCAGATGAGATCGTCCGTGTCTGTCGTGAGCGGGGCACGTTGTTCGGGTGTGGGCAGTCGCGCTGGATCACACCGTACATGCCGCAGGTCATTGACTGGATCAAGGCAGGGAATATCGGGGCGTTGACGGGCGCGACCATTCCCGTCGGTCTGCCGGTGGAAGTGTCGGGAGGCGGATGTGTGCAGCTTTCGGCGCTGCGTATGGTGACGGGAATGGACGTCGACTGGGTCGAAGGTCACACCCTGGATCCCATCCCGCGATACGTTGCCTATCCTCACGGGCCCGATGTAGAGAAGGACTGTCCCGCCTATGGCCGCGTCGGGTTGTCTGGTGGAATCGAATGCGACATCCCGGCGCCCCCGGAAAAACAGAATCGTCCGAGTAGTTTTCTGGCCGTCGAAGGCGAGGAGGGGCGGGTTTTTCTGTCCTCGCCACAGCCGGTGTTGTTGCAAGGCAAAGGGGCCAGTCTGAGTCCCGTGTTTCCGGAGTTTCTGGAGGGCCCTCCACCCGAGAATCAGATGTTCAGCGGCCGCATCGAGTCATTAATTCATGCCCACGAGACAGACGAGGACCCACCCTCGAGTGGGGCTGACTACGCCCATGCTTTGGAAGTGGCCATGGCCTTTGTGCGCTCCGCTGCTGAGGGAGGGCGACGTATCGAATTGCCTTTCGAGGATCGATCGTTGCGCCTATATCCTGCTCTCTATCGGGAAAAGGGCGGAGATGTGGCTGGTTGGGAGAGCATTGGGTATGCTGGCCCGCCAGACTTGCCCACTTAGGATCTCCGAAGGCGCATACTACGTGAAGACTCCTCGTGCCGAGCGTGAGTAATAGTTCGCCCCCAGTGGAGATCAATCCAATGTGGCAATTCTGGGTTGATCGCGGTGGCACCTTTACGGATGTCGTCGGTCGGTCTCCAGATGGCAGAATCCAGACCTGCAAATTGCTGTCTGAGAATCCCGAACAGTATCAGGACGCTGCCGTTCAGGGCATCAGAGATCTTCTTGGGGTGGCAGAGGGTGACGCGATTCGAGCGGGTACGATCGAAGCCGTCAAGATGGGGACGACGGTGGCGACGAATGCCCTGCTCGAACGCAAGGGGGATCGCACCCTGCTTCTGATCACAGCGGGTTTTGGTGATCTGCTCAGGATCGGCTACCAGAATCGTCCGCGGCTCTTTGATCTCAATATCACTCTGCCAGAGTTGCTCTACGAGCGCGTCGCCGAGATCCCGGAGCGTCTCAACCAACATGGACATGTGGTCACCCCTCTCGACGAGGATGCGGTGCGGATCACTTTGGCCCGGGCGAAAGCAGATGGCATCGATAGTGTGGCCATTGCCTTCATGCATGGCTATCGCAATCCCGTGCACGAAGAACGCGTCGCCGATTTGGCGCAGGACGCTGGGTTCGGACAGATCTCCACGAGTCATCTCGTGTCGCCACTGATGAAGCTGGTCTCTCGCGGCGACACAACCGTTGTCGACGCCTACCTGAGTCCCATCTTGCGTCGTTACGTGAATCAGGTACGTAGTGCGTTGGCTGCTGACCGCGGCGGCTGCGAGCGCTTGATGTTCATGCAATCGAATGGCGGACTGACCGATGCGGCTCTCTTTCAGGGCAAGGACGCAATTCTTTCGGGCCCCGCTGGCGGCGTCGTGGGAATGGTCAAGACGGGGGCATTGGCTGGCTACGACAGACTGATCGGTTTCGACATGGGTGGGACATCAACGGATGTCTGTCACTACGCCGGTGCTTATGAACGGAGTTTTGAGACCCAAGTGGCCGGCGTGCGCATGCGGGCGCCGATGATGAATATCCACACCGTCGCCGCCGGGGGTGGTTCGATCCTGAGCTTTCAGGATGGGCGCTTTCAGGTCGGCCCCGAATCAGCCGGGGCAGATCCGGGGCCTGCCTGCTATCGTCGCAATGGGCCCCTGACTGTGACGGACTGCAATGTGATGTTGGGTAAGCTGAATGCCAGCCACTTTCCCAGAGTCTTCGGGCCACAGGCCAACGAGCCGATCGATGGCGATGTCGTTGTCGAGAAGTTCCACCGTCTGGCGGCTCAGATTGCCACCGAGACAGGGAATGCGCTCATGAGTCCCGAGCAAGTGGCCGAAGGTTTCCTACGGATTGCAGTGGAGAACATGGCGAATGCGATCAAGAAGATCAGCGTGCAACGTGGCTATGACGTGACCCAATACACACTCAACTGTTTTGGTGGCGCTGGCGGCCAACATGCATGTCTCGTGGCTGACGCCCTGGGTATGGAGACTGTCTTCCTGCATCCGCTGGCGGGGGTCCTGTCAGCGTATGGAATGGGACTCGCTGAGGTCCGCGCGCTGCGTGAACGGCAATTCGAAGGCGACATTGACGAAACCGACGCTGCTACGCAGGTGCTGGAGCAGATGGTCGTTCAAGCTCGTGATGAGGTTAGAAGCCAGGGTATCGCTGCAGAGGCTATCCGTGTAGAGCGACGGGCTCACCTGCGCTACGCCGGGTCACTACTACCTCTGGAGGTCGAATTTGGCACCCAGAGGCAGATGCGTGAGCGCTTCGATGCGGCGCATAGATCGCGGTATGGTTTTTCGGCAGGAGAGCGTGTCTTGGTGATTGAGGCGCTCAGTGTGGAGGTTGTCGGCGGCGCCGCTCAGGTGTCCGATCAACCGATTGAGGCCGTTGATGGCCCAGGCGAACCGCTTGAGGTTGTGTCCATGTGGATCAATGGGCGTCGCCAACGGGTGCCCTTGTTCGATCGTGACACCATGCACTCCGGTCAGGTCGTGGATGGACCGGCGATCATCCGCGAGGCGACGGCTACGACGGTCCTGGAAGTGGGCTGGCAAGCGAGACTGAATCGATATGGTCATCTGATTTTGCAGCGGACGGTGCCGCTGAATCGTCATGCGGCGGTGGGGACAAAGGCAGACCCCATCATGCTCGAGGTGTTCAACAATCTCTTTATGTCGATTGCTGAGCAGATGGGGGCGACGCTGGCCAACACGGCGTATTCGGTCAATATCAAGGAACGCCTGGACTTCTCCTGTGCACTCTTCGATCACACGGGTGCCCTCGTTGCCAATGCCCCCCATGTTCCAGTGCATCTCGGCTCGATGAGTGAGTCCGTTCGAACCATCATTCGCCTCAATCAGGAGAGGATGAAAGCGGGGGATGTCTTCGTGCTGAATGCCCCCTTCAATGGCGGCACGCATCTACCGGACATCACAGTGATTACGCCCGTCTGGGACGAGGAGACTTCTGAGGTGCTGTTCTATGTCGGCTCGCGCGGGCATCATGCCGACGTCGGGGGACGAACACCGGGTTCAGCTCCTCCGGACAGTCGGCATATCGACGAAGAAGGCGTGCTGATCAACAATTTCAAGTTGGTTGACGAGGGACGTTTCCTCGAAAAAGAGACACGAGTGCTGCTCGCATCGGGTACGTATCCCTGTAGAAACATCGATGACAATATGGCTGATCTCGCGGCACAGGTCGCGGCGAACGAGACGGGTGTCGTTGAGGTCCGCAAGATGATCACCCAATTTGGCCGTTCGGTCGTTGCTGCGTACATGAGTCACGTTCAGGACAATGCGGAGGAATGCGTCCGCCGTGTGATCTCAGCATTGAAGGATGGCACCTATTGTTATGAACTCGACAGTGGTGCCCAGATCCAGGTCACGATTCGAGTCGATCAGCGTCACCGCAGTGCGATGATTGACTTTACAGGAACGTCGCCCAAGGATGAACTCAACTTCAATGCGCCCCTCGCCGTCTGCCACGCCGTCGTTCTCTACGTCTTCCGCACACTGGTAGGGGCTCAGATTCCGCTGAACCAGGGCTGCTTCAAGCCGCTGCAGATCATCGCGCCGGAGGGGTCGATGATCAACGCTGCCTATCCTGCCGCCGTCATCGCTGGCAACACCGAAGTCAGCCAGGCCATGTGCAATGCGCTGTTCGGGGCACTCGGGGTGATCGCCGGCTCACAGGCGACGATGAACAATTTCGTTTGGGGGAATGAGCGACTGCAGAATTACGAGACGATCTGCGGTGGTACCGGTGCGGGCCCCGACTTTGACGGTACCAGTGCCATCCAGACACACATGACCAACACGCGGATGACGGATCCAGAGGTCCTGGAGTGGAGATTTCCCGTTCGCGTGGAGGAGTTTTCGATCCGTCGCGGTTCGGGTGGACGTGGCCGTCACGTGGGTGGTGACGGTGTCACACGGCGGCTGCGATTCTTCGAGGACATGACGGTCACGGTCCTCGGAGGTCATCGGCGTGTGCCCCCCTTCGGCGTAGACGGGGGAGAGTCAGGTCAGGTGGGCCGTGACTGGGTCGAGCGCGTCGATGGCACGATCGAGTCCATCGAGGGCATCGACGCCTGTGATGTTCGGCCTGGGGATGTGTTCGGTATGGAGACGCCCGCGGGAGGCGGATGGGGGACACCAGGCTAAAAAGAAAATGTCCGGTTCAGTGCGTCGCACCGAACCGGACATGTAATGGTCACTGTACTGCTGTGTTTTGTTACCCCTCGAGCGAACGCAGGGCATCTCGTCGTGAGGGATGGCGCAACTTACTGAAGGCGCGCTCCTTCAACTGACGGATTCGCTCACGGGTGAGACCCATACGATTGCCGATTTGCTCCAACGTCATTGGCTCTGAGCCATCGAGGCCGAAGTAGGACTGCACAATCGAGTGCTCACGTTCGTCTAGATCATTGAGCACCATCTCCAGCTGCTTCTGGCTGGAGGAGCGGGTGATGGTTTCGTCAGGCTGCTCCTGCTCATCATCTGCAAGACGCTTGAGTAGTGTGGAGTCTTCATCCTCATCGAATACGGCGCGATCGAGGGAGACTGCACGGCGACCACTCAGCATCGTGTCCCGCACCTCTGAGATCGACAAATCGAGGGCGGCGGCGATCTCTTCGTCGCGGGGCTCACCTTCTTTTGCGTCACCCAACTGCTGGCGAGTGCGGGCGATTTTGTGCAGGAGGCTGATACGGTTGATCGGGAGGCGAACAGTGCGGCTATCTTCGGCCAGGGCTTGCTGAATGGATTGGCGAATCCACCACACTGCATACGAAATGAACTTGAATCCTCGAGTTGCGTCGAAACGGTCAACTGCCGTCATCAGACCGACATTTCCCGCACTGATCAACTCTGAAAAGGACATTCCGCGGTTGCGATACTTCTTTGCTACGGTTACGACAAACAGGAGATTGGCCTCTGCGAGCTCTTCGCGTGCTCGCCCGTCGCCGGCTGCGATTCGCTCGGCTAACTCGGCTTCTTTCTCTCTGGACAGCGGCTGTGAGTTTCCGATCTCTTGAAAGTACGTCTGCAGACTGACATCTTCGTCCGTCCAGCTTTCGTAATTCATGTGGCAATCACTCCTTGACCGTTTGCCGATGCTCTCTTCGGTACGAAGGATACTCTCTTCTGTACATGAAGAGGGGGAAGAAGAAAGAGTTTAACATATATCCACGTTCTGTGCCACCCCCGGGCCGATTTCGGCCAAATTCACTCGAGTAGACAGGTTTCAATAGGTTGACGGGTTTCAATAGGTTACAGCGATGACGACACCTGAATCCGAGGTAGCGACGCGGCCTGAGCCTGAGGTCAACAGGAAACCCCTGATTCCTCTCTGGGTTAAGGCTGCTTTTCTTGCTGCACCCGTGATGGGTATCGTGTCCGCCGCGGCAGGTTCCTTCCTGGTCGGAGGTGTCGCTGCTCTGGGGGTGATGGCGACCGCTTGGGCTGCCCTGGAGTATCTGAGCCGCCGGCGGCGATCAAGATTGACCTGAAGCGAGTGGAAGGACCCGTTTGGACGGGTGCTGCGGCTAGTCATCGTCGAGGAGTCGTGCTAACATCCGCTCATGGTCATTCAGAAACGACTTTGTGATCGTGTAGTGCTCAGTCTCGGTGTACTCGACCTCAGCTATGCCGTCCTCTGCCAGTTGATAGATCCGAGCGCCCGGAAAAGCCATGAGAATAGGTGAGTGTGTGGCGATGATGAATTGCGCCCCGCCGCCGACCAGATCATGGATGCGGGCGAGGGCAGCCATCTGTCGAGATGGGGAAAGGGCGGCCTCAGGCTCGTCGAGGATGTAGAGCCCGCCTCCCCGGAAGCGATTCATGAGCAAGGAGAGGAACGACTCACCATGTGACTGCTCATGCAGTGCCTGGGGTCCGTATGCGGGGCCTATGCGAGGCGCCGGCAAGTCCTCTTCGTCCAGGCGCTCTATTTCCGATGCGACATTGAAGAAACTCTCGGCACGCAGAAAAAAGGCATCTCGTGCTCGCCGCACGCCTCGGGACAGGGTCAGATACTCGTGTAGCGTTGAATGAGACTGGCGTGTGTCGAACTGCAGATGCCGGCTGCCTCCCTCTGGATTCAGTCCCCATGCAACAGCAATGGCCTCGAGGAGCGTCGATTTCCCGCTGCCATTCTCGCCGACGAAAAAGGTGACACCAGAATGCAGGCGGATCTCGTGAAGAGACCGAATCACATCCAGGGCAAAGGGGTATTGTTCGAAAGAGGGAACTGCCTCACGCTGCAGTCGAACGTCGATCAGTAGTTGATCCACATCTACCGTCGCTTGCCTATGTATTCTCGTCGAGATCAAGCAGGTAGCGCGGCAGTCCAAGGGCCTCAAGGGCACTCACCGTGACGGCCCGGATGGAGCGATCCAGGTCGAGAGATCCAGACGTCGCATACGCCGGTTGGTGGGCATCGACCAAAGCGACACGTTCGGTTCCGAGGCACTCCTTGAGATAGTCGATACAGGGCTGCACGTGCTCGATGTAGAACTCGTAACGCAGATCGAGTGCATCATCCGTATCATCGGGCCGGCCGCGTCCCTGAGCGCGAGATTTCATCTCCGCTTTGGTGATCGACAGATGCAACACCTTGATCACGTCAATGCCGAGATCGTTGAACAAGCGCAGCAGGCTCTCAGCGGCGCCGCGGGTGCGAGGGTAGCCATCCAGGATGAAGATCGAGTCGTGAATGGCGACATTGCTGCGCAGTTGCGCCTCAATGATTCGCTCTGCCCAGTCGTCGGGAATCAACAATCCTGCGGTAACACAGTGTTCGAGCCAATCTAACTGCGATGGCGGGGCTGCCTCGCTGCCATCGAGATAGCGCTGAACCTTGGCGATTAATTCAGGGGAATTCCTTGATGGCTCGAGGACCGACGTCTGCTCATCGATCCCACACTGATCACGCAACATGTCTCTTGTGGTGGCATCGATTCGTGCTGCCTGAATCGTCGACCGAAGGACGTCGCCCATCGATATGTGATGCTCTTCAGGAAGCGACAGGAATCCACACAGCGAGGTGGCCAACTCGCCCTTGCCACAACTGGACGGTCCCGTGAGCAGGATCGCTCCACGGCCATGAACCTTTACTTGCTGAACCGAGATGTGAATGCTTGCATCTTGTGGCAATAGATAGCTCTCCAGGTTCGCATACAGTACCAATGACCACGCTGCCGACGATACAGTAAGCTACCTCGGGGCCGCGCTCGCAAGGGATGGCCCATTGACAACCCACAGGGCACGAGCAACATCATGAAGCTGTTTACACAGAGGCTGCGTCTGCGGGAATACGTCGAGAGTGATGTGCATGAAACACACATGTGGCGCTGTGATTCGCGCTATCTGGAGCATTACGCAGAAGATGGCTTCGAGCGCAGTCATACGGTCGAACTGATCGAGCGATTCATTGGCTGGCAGACTGAACGGCCACGCAGACGCTGGCAATTAGCCTTTGAACGGCTCGATACGGGCCAATTGATTGGCTCCGGTGGTGTGCGTCGGTCTGGTGAAGAAGGGCGAGCCGATATCGGATATGAACTGCATCCCGAGCATTTGGGAGCGGGGTTCGCTACTGAGGGGATGACCAGGCTCGTGCGTTTTGCCTTCGCCGAAGCGGGACTTGCACTGCTAACGGCACAGGTCTCACAGGCGAATCTACGATCGCTGAATGTCCTCGAGCGTCTCGGCTTCCAATGCGCTGAGGAGCTTCCCGCTGGACGGGGCCCCGATGGCAAGTTGTGGCCAGATCGATTCGAGTTTCACCTCGAGTCGTCGCCCACACTCCGGAAGGCGACTCCTGCCGACTCTGATTTTGCCTATGAAGTGAAAAAAGCGGCTTTCCGTGGCTATATCGAACAGGCAAAGGCCTGGGATGACGCGGATCAACGGCGCCAGCACGAGCGCCGATTTGCTGAGCAGGAGTTCCAGATTGTCATGTGGAATTCAATGCCGATTGGCGTCATCGCTGTCGTCGTGGAGCACGCATATCTCAAACTCAATCAACTGTTTATCCATCCACAGCGGCAGGGCATGGGTATTGGCGGACACTGTCTGGCGATGGTGCTGGATCGGGCAAGAGGGCTGCAATTGCCGGTGTGGCTGCAGTGTATGAAGGTGAATCCACGGGCGGTGGCTTTCTATGTGCGGCATGGTTTCCGAGTCACAGGCGACGATGAGACGCATCTATCGCTGGAAAGTGCCTAGGTCTTCACATGGTCAGATCTTTTGCAGTGACTGGGCTCCCGTCTCAATGCTGTCGATGAAAGCGGCCACCTTCGGTCGGGAGACATACGTGGCCCTGCCCACGACGCTCACGGGGCGTGTCATCTTCAGCACCTTGTAGTCCTTCGGCTTCAGTCCCATCGCCGTAGCAACGCCTTTGGGCACGAGGCCGTGGCCAAATCCGCTTGTCGCCATACGAGCGATGGCGGCAAAGGATTCGACCGTTGACTCCACCTGCAGCCCCGCGGTCTTGACGCTTCGATGAATGCTTTGCCACGTCGCAGCGTGTTCCTCGATCGTGATGACCGCAAGACCCTTGGTCTTTTGCAGGGGTTTGAGCCCCGACGGAATCAGCACCATGGGTTCGTGAAGCACCGGCCGTATCGCCAGATCCGGCGCCGACTCGGCAATGCCGGCGCAGAGGCCGAGTAGATACTCACCGGAACGGACGCGATCGACGACGACGGGGCTTCGATGCGTGTGAATCTCGAGTTGCAGGCCTGACACCCCCACACTGGCTTGTTTCAGCACGTCAGCCCCCCAGCAGTACAAGACGGACTCTGATACGCCGATAGGTAATTTGCCCAGTCCACCATCCTCGTCGTGGACAGCACTGACAATATCCCGCAATTCAGCCAGAAGTGGTCGCACGCGAACCAGCAGACGTCGGCCTGCTTGCGTGATCTCGATGCCTCGGCCACGGCGTTCGACAACGGTGATCCCCATTCGCGCCTCAAGAGCGGCGACTCTCTTGCTGATCGCCGACTGACTGATCCGCAGAGCTGTGCCTGCAGCGGCCGTCGTGTGGTAGCGGTCGATGGCGTCCAGGGCGGCGAAGTTTTCAAGCATGATATAGTCTCCTTTCTACTTAAATGTAGTCGATCAATTCCATTCTGTATCGGTTGCCGCTGTGCCATCTTTGTGCACCACCCCTGATATGGAGTCGAAGTGATGGACAGCATTCCGCTTGCGATGGCAGTACTGGTAACGAGCACGATCTCTGGCATGTTGGGCATGGGCGGCGGGATGATTCTGATGGGAATCCTTCTCCTGTTTCTACCGCTGGAATGGGCGATGGTGCTACACGGTTGTGTGCAACTGTCGTCGAATGGAAGTCGCGCTGTCATCCATCGCAGATCAGTGAACTGGCGATTTCTGCCTCGCTACCTTCTCGGAGCGGTCCTGGCGTATGCGTTGTTTACGTATCTGGCCTGGGCGCCGAGCAAGGGACTGGCCTTCGTCGCGCTTGGTTGCCTGCCGCTCGTGGCCAGATTTCGCGGACTTGGAGAGCGCCTCAACATCAATGGCTTTGCTACAGGCACAGCCTGTGGAGCCGTCGTTCTGGGCGCGCAGGTGATGGCCGGCGCATCAGGACCTGCATTGGATGTGTTCTTCCTTGGTGCCCGGCTGGATCGCTTCAGCACCATTGCCACGAAGGCCGTGACGCAGACCTTCAGCCATCTGTTGAAGATCGCCTACTTCAGCTCCATTCTATTCGGCTCCATTCTGGCCGTATCGAGGGAGTCTATTGCTGCCGAATCGATGCCCTTCAGCCCCTGGCTGATTCCCGGGCTTGTAGCGGTTGCACCTGTTGGCAGCTACCTCGGGCGTCTTGTGCTGGATCATCTCAGCGATCGCAGATTCCTCGCCATGACCCGATGGGTCGCATCAGGAATCGGCGTGATCTGGGTTCTACGCGGAGTGCATTTGCTCATGGTGGGATGACCTGGCTCGCTGCAGTGATCGATTTGCCGGGAGATGCGCTGTTGACCACTTTGTCTGCCATCAAGCGGGCACTGCCCCGTCAATCCCAGCACGTCACAAACGATGCCAATGCACTGCCATTGGTGCGCAGCGTGATGTGAAATGCCCGAGCCAAAGGGGCGAGGAGAGGCGCTATGTCCGAGTATGATCCCACCCATCGCACAGCATCATTGCCAAACCGACTCGAGGTTCACCATGAGTGATCATGGTGTGACCTTTGGACGCACGGCGCCCACGGTTCGTGTCAGCGACATGGATCGGGCCCTCGATTTCTATTGCCGTATTCTCGGTATGGAAAAGACCTTCGAGAATGGCGATCCCGTTGGTTTTGCGATTCTCGTTCGAGACAAAGCACAGATCCATCTGTCGTTGTGCGCGGAGCACAATGCGACAACGCAGAATGTGTTGCATCTGATTGTCGAAGACGCCCATCGTCTCTACGAGCATCTCGAGGCGAATGGCGTAAGAATCGTCAAAGGCCTGCGAGATCAGGAATACGGTCTGCGCGATTTCATCTTCGCTGATCCCGATGGCAATCGCATCGACACGGGCCAGCGGCAGAGCTGAGGGCGCCGCGGCAATGAAGAAACTCCTGCTGGATATCCACATCTATGCGAGCTTGCTGTGCGCCGCCTACCTGGTGATGTATGGCGTGAGTGCCATCTGTTTCAATCACAAGGTGCGGGCGAGTGGTGAGGATATCCAGTGGGAGCAGACGATCACAGTTCCCGTTGCTGAGACGGATCAGGCTCTGGCAGAGGCAGTCCGTGATCGCCTTGATTTGATCGGCAGGGTGCCATTCTGGCAACTGAGTCATCCACAGCCTGATCAGTTGCAGTTTCGCCTCGATCGACCGGGGAAGACCTACCGTCTGATTCTGCACCAGAGCACGGGTGTAGTGCAGGTGACTGAGACCCGCACAGGTGTGCTGAGTGTGATCCTGAGCCTGCACGGCCTGACTGGTATTCCGAATTCAGCCTGGGCAAATACGTGGGGCCTGTATTCGGAGATCTCGATCTGGGCAGTGATTTTCACCGTGATCAGCGGGATCTACTTCTGGTGGGGGCGCGCAGGCGAACGGCGTGCGGGTTGGTGGCTTCTCGGCCTCGGATCGGGTGGCTCTGTCCTCTTCATGCTGTATCTGGTCGGCTAAGATGTATCGACTGATTCGCACAATTCATCTGTTTACTGGCCTTGGCCTGGCGGCATTGATCTTCATGTATGCCTTCTCCGGGTTCGTCATCCTGCATCATGACTGGTTTCCGGGGTCAGATTCGGAGAAGACGACGTCCGTCGTGACCTCCGTGGTCGCCGGACAAACGACAACACCTGTCACCCAAGACAATGCGGATGTGTGGGCACGGGAGCTTGCCCGCGAATTGGGGTTACATGGTCGACTGAGCAAGCGACATCGAAGTGAAGACGGGCTCTGGACCTTCGACTTTGGTCGTCCGGGTAGCTATGAGAAGTTGAATGTGCGTCCAGGGGATGAGCAGGTGACGCTCACTGTTGAGGCAGGTGGTTTCGCTCGAATCCTGGATCGACTCCACCACTTTCACGGATTCAGCGGTGGGCTACGTTTCCTTATGTGGGGAATACTCGTTGATCTCGCCAGTCTGGCGATGATCATGTTTCCCTTGTCCGGGATCTACATGTGGTATGTGCTGAAAAAGGATCGACGTCTCGGTTGGCTCGTGCTGGGGGGAAGTACGGCCTATGTCGTGGGGTCGATCACATTTCTTCTCATGCTGAAATGAGTGTCGATGCGTGAACCGGGGATCTTAAGCCCCCTATTCTCGCGGACCACGCCCGCGCAAGCGCTGATTTAGTTCCCACAGTGCCGTTTGGTCGCTGTCGAAATTCAGCAGTGGATAGGCAACCTCGTAGCTGAACCAGCGAGATTCCGTGTGTTCGCGCGACAGCACGAGGTCACTCAGCTCAGTCAGAGCGGCGAAGTAGTATTGCGGGATCACATACACGTCTTCCCCCCACAGATGGCTATCACGGAAGCCGACGACGGGAACGGGTGAGATCGTATCCAACTGGAGGAAGGGCGAGTCGGGCGCAATGCCTGCTTCCTCGAAGGTCTCCCGTTTCGCTGCCTCGAGCGGTGTCTCGTCATCTTCGCCACCACCGGAGGCACCGTGCCAGATTCCGGCATCTGACCTTTTCAGAAGGGCGTATTCGACGTCCCCATCCCGTGTATTGCGATAGGGAAATGTGAATGCGTTGAAGGGTGCTCTTGGCATGGGAACTCCAGATGGAGGGTGCCTGTCTGGGATCGGCTTCACGAGATGTACCGCTGGCGAAATGTAATGAGGTTGCCCTGAGAGAGCGGGTCAGCAAGTGCAAGACGGGCGGCATCGCGAGGGGGCGACGCGAGAGACATTGACATTGAACAAACCCGATCGCGACGTTGACAGATACCTGGTTGACTGGCACCTGTAGCGCGGCCAAGTGGTCTACACCTGCTGAATCCCCCCAAGTTCAGGATACCCGTGATCGACACCGCCCCAGAGTTTGAGTCCGCTGTCCTGCAGCGGGTTGCACGCGAAGTCTCCGGTGATCCGACGATAAGGGTCCGTGCCTGCGTTGCCACGCCGATCACGAGTGGTACGAGTCGATCTGACGTGCATCGCGTGGTGCTCGATGTGGAGAGCGTGTCAGGTGGCGGCCAGGTCAGTGTATTCCACAAGATCTATCGGAATATCACCAAAGATGGAACCCTCCGCGCTGCGACTGACCCCATTTGGAAACGGGAGGTCCTGCTCTATGAGAGTGACCTGCTCGGTGGCGTGGAAACGGGTCTACGTGCTGCTCGGTGTCTCGACATCGACTGGGCATCGCCCACTGAGTGCGGTCTGTGGCTCGAAGATGTAGGGGATCTGTGGTCGGAGAATTGGTCTATCGAGCGATATGGCTTGGCCGCCCGGCATCTTGGTCAGTTCAATGGCCACTATGTGGTCGAGAACAAGGTACCCGACGCAGACTTCCTCTTCCGCGATCAGTGGCACCGATATCTCGAGTGGTGTGGAGATGGTCTCGAACGTCTCGAGGCGCACCGAACGGACCCGCGTGTGCTCGCCGTCTACAGTGAAGACACGACCACGGCCTTGCTGCATCTGTGGTCACGTCGTGAGCAACTGGTGAGTGAAGTTCACGCATCGGTGCCACTGAGTCTCGGTCACGGTGACACGAGTGGCCGCAATCTCTACGACGCGCCGCAGTATCCGCAACAGACGGTCGCCATCGACTGGGAGTGTGTGGGGTTGGCGACGTTGGCTGATGATCCGGCTCGCCTTCTGGGCAGCAGTATCCACTGGTTCTTCCGTGGGCGCATGGACGAAGCGGGCTATCTGGCCGACTCGATCCTGACGGGTTATCTGGAGGGACTAAGGGATGTTGGCTGGGATGGGGACGCCGCAGCTGTTGAGCAGGCTTTTCTCGCGATTGCCGCCACGATCTATGGATTCAGCTATACCGGTTTCGTGGGACAGATCCTGGGCGAGGAGACAGAAGAATACGGACGTCGCGCTTACGGCTGCACGGGTGAGCAGGTCGAATGCCACCGCCGGGAGATGGGGCAATTTTTCAGCGACATTGGGACGCGTTATCTCACACACCCCGGGAAGGATCGTCCGCGAATCGGAAAGTAGGTGGGTGGGGCACCTTCCCCCGTATAGCGGGATCGCGCCGACATGTAGGAGAGAGCGATGGCCCGGCGCCAGTTGTCCGACTGATTCGGTGTCGTCGCGTGAGGGACCAGAGAGTGAAAAAACATTCCTCCTCCTGCTCGTACGGGCGCCATGACCGCCGTGTCAGGCTCATAGGCGCTTTCATCGACGACGAAGTCATCCGTCACTCGCACATGTGGCAGGTGGCCTGCCATATGACCACCCGGGATCGCCGCCATGCAGCCATTTTCGGCTGTTGCATCATCCAGCGCGAACCAACAGGAGCACAGCTCCATCGGTTGAATCGGCCAGTAGGGTGAGTCCTGATGCATGCCCTTCTGCGACCCCACGCGCGGCGGCTTCAGCAACAGCGCATTACGGAACATTTTGAGATCGGGTCCAAGAAGTTGCTCGATGATGCCGACGATGTTGTCGTGCAAGCCGAGATCTCGAAATAGATCGTCCTCTTCGACGAGTTGATCAATCTTGCGGATCCCATCGCCGGGATGATCGACGCTCAGCTCTCCCCGCGTTACCCGTGGCTCTACCTGAATCTTGATGCCGCCGGGCTCTCGACCGCCATGTGTGTAGTCGACGATTCGTTGTCGCAGAGCTACAACCTGCTCCGGAGGTAGCAGATCTTCTACCACGACGAAGCCCTCGGTCTGATATGCCGCCATCTGTTCGTCAGACAAGCGGATCTGCGGGTGTGCGGCCATGCTTGATTCCCATCCTCGAGTTTGCGCGTCAGGCCATCAAGATAGTAACCCTCAGTTGATCTGGACTACGTCTTGGGTCCGACCCGTTTGCGCGGAGAGCCTCGCAGCCTCCAGCACAGCCTGAACGCGCACACCGTCCTGCAGACTTGGTCTTGAAGGCGTATCAGAGTGAATGTCGTCAATGAATCGCCGAATACCCACAGGACGAGACGTGTAGTACTCGATGAAGCGTTCCTGTTGATCCTGCGACAGGTCGATCCCGTCCCACAGATCATCGGTGCCGGCGATCAGGGCCAGGTCGTCGCCTGACCTGCCACCGCGTAGCTGAATACCACCAGGGTCATCGAGCGAGGCCTGCAGCGTGCCTTCCTCCCCATGGATGGTTACCAGCTGCTCCTGGCCGCCTGGGGCGACGCTATAGCCGGCTTGGATCGACCCGAGTGCACCACCGGCGTAGCGGACCACCATCGTGACGGAATCAGGAAGTTGCTCTACGTCGGCGTTCGTCTCACCAAGTCGATTGAATTGAACCGCTGTCATGGCGGCGACGGATTCGATATCGCCCACGATGGCCCCAGCGAGATAGATGACATGGGAGGCAAGATTGCCGAGGATGCCGGTTCCCAGACGAGGATCGTAATGCCAATCATACGCCGAGTCTTCAGGGACACCGGGCGTCAGGTATTTGAAGTCAGCCGATAGAATCCGACCGACGTACTCCTGACTCAGTTGCTTGAGTCGCTGGTAGTGGGGGAGCCAGCCATAGGTGTAGAAGGTCATGCCATTGCGGCCCGCTGACTCGACGGCCTGCGCCATTTCCCGTGCCTGCTCGAGAGACTGGGCCAGTGGTTTCTCGCAGACCACGTGCAGGCCTGCCGCGGCGGCGCGCAGCACCATCTCGTGGTGCAGATGGTCGGGTGTGCCGATGACGACGGCATCGAGATCTCCACGGTCGATGAGCTCGCCATAGTCCGTGTGTACATGCGGTACGTCATTCTCGGCGGCGACCTTGGCTGCCTTGCCGGCATCACGACCGCAGATGGCGTGCACATTGGCCCGGTCGTGGCTGTTGATCGTCCGCATGTGAAAGGTGTTCATCCAACTCGTGCCGATGACACCAAAGCGCAGCGTCATTTCGGCCCCCCATGTTCGTTGTTCACCGCTTGCACCAAGGCGCGCATGTAGGCGATGGAATAGGCGACACCTGCATTGTGGCCGCCATGTAGAGCAGGGATGTGGTCGGGAATGATGGCGCCATCGAATTCGACTTCCCGTAGAGCTCGCATGACCAGATGCATATCCTGATAGCCATCGTCCATCAGTGTCTCTGACCACGGTTCCGGCATGGGATTGCTGACATTGCGGAAATGGATCTTGAAAAGCTTGCTGCGAGAGCCGAAGTAGGCAATGGCCTCCTCGACACTGCCTCCCATGCCCTGCTTGCCGCCTTCGAGCCAGCAGCCGACACAGAGACAGACGCCGATGTTCGGACTGTCAGCGATATCCATCGCCTGCTTGTAGCCGGCGAAGTTGCCGAACATGCACCGCGGGATGCCGCCCAGAGGATAGACAGGGGGGTCATCGGGATGAATGCCGACGAAGACGCCCGCCTCTTCAGCGACGGGCGCGACACGTCGAATCATGTATTCGTAATTCGCCCACAGCTCCTCTTCAGTGTATTCGCGCCCGTGGGTCAGGCCACCGCCTTCGTAGGTGGCCTGATCCCAGCGACCGGTGGCATCGTTGATGTCGAGACGTCGTGCATCCATGCCACCCCGTCCTTGCGTGCGACCGCTGCTCCAGATGCCATTGCCCATGTGAGCGTACGTGTGATAGTGGATACCGGCGGCGCCGATATTGCGGATGAATTGACACAGATCTTCGACCTTTTCGTCACGTCCGGGTAGATTGAGCGTAATCTCTGGTACATTGTGGACGCGCTGGTCGGAGATGCGATAGATCGCCAGGTCATATGCGGCGACACGCTGCACAAGTGCCTTGTAATGGTCGACATGCTGGTTTGCATTGTCGGCAATCCCCACCATGACCCACTCGACACCGAGTTGTTGCAGGAATTGCAGGTCCGCATCGGTGGCGGTGTCGCTGATCTGGGCAGCGATCTGGATTCCAGGGGAGCTGGCGTAGAAGCCAGGGACAGCTCGCAGAGCGAATGTTCGTTCGGGCATGATGGGCTGCCATTGGTCCGTGGGTGGGTGGGAACGTTGGGACTCCATACGTCGTGAAGAAGCGTTGCTGCAGGTAGGCCCGTCAATGTGTCTCGCCCGGCCTGGGCACAACCGGTAGAAAGTGGACAAGGCGTGAGGGCCGGTCATGCATGCTGCCATACATCGCACTCCCCAAGGGGATGTGTTAGTTTCCTCGCCTTCTTGGAAATCGACTGAGAGTTGATGATATGGCAAAATACCGTTTCGCTGAGATGATCTGGAATGAGATCCGTGACGCCGCCCAGGCGGGCAAGGTGGCGGTGCTGCCCGTGGCGACCTATGAGGATCATGGTCCGCACCTGCCCGTAGACACAGATGTCGTGTTGTGCACGGGAATCTGTGAGCGCGCCGTGGCGCGCATCGCTGACGAGGCGGTATTGGCGCCAGCGATTCCCCACGGCTACAGTCCCCATCACATGGACTTCCACGGCACGCTGACGATCGAGTGGGATACGTTCATCAAATATGTGCGGGATGTCTGCACGAGTCTGTCGCATCACGGTTTTGAGCGCATTCTGATCGTCAATGGTCACGGGTCCAATGCGTCCCCCCTGGATCTGGCGGCACGATTGACGGTGCTCGCCAACGAAGGAAAGACGTATTGTGCGTCAGTGAGTCATTGGGATCTGCGCAAAGCAAAGACAGCGGGTGCCGAGTTGCGAGATTCCGACTATGGTGGCACATCGCATGGTGGCGAATACGAGACGGCCCTGTATCTGGCCCTCAGACCAGAGCTGGTCGAGATGGACAAGGCCGTGGACGAACGCTCGCCCATGCAGGACAGCTTCCGCACCGATCTTCTTGCAGGTACGCATCCTCAAGGTTCGGGTGCACGACTCGTGCCCTACTGGAGTTCGCAGACGGCGAGTGGTGTGATGGGGGATGCAAGCAAAGCGACACCTGAAAAAGGCGAGGCATGGTTGGAAGCGGCTGTGGATGGCCTCGTCGATCTGATCCGTGAACTGAAAGCACAGCCGATTCTGCCACGGCGTGATCAACACTGAAACGACCAATACTGAAAGGTGAGTGATGGGAATTCTCGACCGTTTCTCCTTGCAGGGCCGCGTCGCCGTCGTCACAGGTGGCTCGGGTCCGCAGTTCGGCAGTAGTCTGAGCGAAGGTCTGGCGGAGGCGGGGGCGACGGTGATCTGTGCATCTCGTTCCCTCGAGGCCAATGAGAAATTCGCCAAGGGACTGACGGACAAGGGCTACGATGCGCATGCCATGACCGTGGACATCACCGACGCCGACTCGATTCAGCGACTGGGTGAGCAGGTGCACGAACGCTTCGGTGATGTTGATGTATTGGTGAATAGTGCCGTTGTCGCTCGAGGTGGAAGTTTTGAAGAGCAGACACCCGAGTATTGGGAGTTCAGTGCGTCGGGCAATATGGTCGGGCTCTTCGCCATGTCGAAGGCCTTCCTGCCAGCCATGGCGGCGCGGGGTAGTGGTTCGATCATCAACATTTCCAGCATCTATGGTGTTGTCGCCAATGATCCTTCTCTGTACGAGGGGACCGACATGAAGCAGCCACCGGACTACACCTTTGTGAAGGCGGGGATGATCAACTTCACGCGTTATCTGGCCAACTACTATGGCAAGCAGGGCGTCAGAGCGAATTGTATCTGCCCGGGGGGTTACTACAACGACCAGCCTGGTCCTTTTGTCGACAGCTACAAGAAGCGGGTGCCCGTGGGCCGGATGCTTGAGAACGACGATATCAAAGGCGCGGTTGTGTTCCTCGCATCGGATGCGTCAGCCTATGTAACAGGGACGACGCTGATGGTAGACGGTGGATTTACGACGGTATGACGAAGGTTGTCGACACTCAGGCCATCGACTTTGCGCGCTCCTTCCTTTGGTGGAGAATCGACACGAGTAAGTTGCCACTCGGCACCGTCACCGTGCCGCCACCCTATCCGACCAACAATGCTCGCATGCCCCTCGACTGTCTCTGCACGGTGCGTGCGGATGGACGTCAGCGTCAATTTGCCCTGGGTAACAGCTGCAAGACGGAAGCCGTCGGTGCTGAAAAGAACATCTGGCCACAACCGAATGCAGATTTCATCCAGGTCCTGAGCGATGACGGCGAAGCGATCGGCATCAAGACCTACGAGATCGCTGGTAAGCAGATACCCTTTCATCCACCCGAATTGGGCATGCAGCCAGAGCGGCAGGTCTGTCGCACGGCAGATGTCTACGAGAGCGCCCGCATCGATGTGACCCACGCCAAGGCTGATTTGCTCGATCGAGCCGGGTCAGCGCAGGCCGTGTTGGACAACCGGGTCGTCGTGGCGCGGACACACTACGAGGATGAACCCTACCAGATCACTCTTGAGTATCCGGTGAAAACAGTCAACGCCAATGATGATGAAGGCTTCACGCAGCCAGATACGGGTCCTGTTCTGGTCGTAGATGCATCGCTGGCTTTCGAAGATCTGATTCAGGGATTGCAGCTGGCCTTCATCGCCTTTCATCGCGACAGCTGGGCGGAGCTGCTGATTCGTGAACCTATTCAGGTCGCCGAAAATCTCTCAGTCTATCACTACAGCCGGTCACGGCGGATCGAGGCGCACAATGAGCTTCTGGCGTTGTAGAGTCGGTCGAGAGAGTGTGGGAAAATCCGTATGAGTCACATCTGGGATCTGCATGTGGATTTCTACCACCTGCCACGATTGTCACAGATGACGGAGAGTCGCTTCCATCGGCGGCAGTTGCACTGGCGTCTGCCGGCGGCGCATACGGCGCTGATTCTCGTGGATGTCTGGAGCGAGCACTATATCACAACACATCTGGCGCGAGGGGCGCAGATCACGCGAGAACGCATTGCGCCACTCATGCGCGCTTTCTCTGATCGTGGCGGGCAGGTTATTCACGCACCCAGTCCGAGTTGTGAACCTCGCTATGCCCATCTGGTCCCTGAGGAGGCTGGACCACGGCGTCCGTCGGCACCAGCCGATCTGTGGCCGCCAAGTGAGTTTCGTGCCAAGACCGGTGATTATGCTGATCTGGCACGTCCACAGGATGACCGTGATGAGGAGTTTGAGCGCATCATCGTCGAGCGCGGAGTGATCGAGGAAGTGGAGCCCGCTGAGGGCGATCAGGTCATCTTCGATGGAGATCAACTCCATCGTCTGCTGAGTGCTCGTCAGGTGCACACACTGTTCTACGTTGGTTTTGCCGCCAACATGTGTGTTTTGCATCGTGACTACGGTATGCGAGCCATGGCAGGGCGCGGCTACGATGTGGTGCTCGTGAGAGACGCGACGACGGCGATTGAAATGGCGGATACGGTGGATGAGTTCAGCATAACGGACGCCACGGCTCGTGACGTCGAAGTAGGCGTCGGCTACACGATCACCACGGCTGATCTGCTGAGGGCAGGGGAGTCTGCCTGAGATGGACTGGCAGTTCACGCCCTACACTCCCTTCCTGCTGATCACGTCCTTCGCCTGTCTGGTGCTGACTGCCTTCGTCTTTCGTCGTCGGCGATCAACAGGCTCGATGGCGGCGACGGGCCTGTTTGCGGCAATCTCCGGCTGGAATTTGGCCTATGCCTTCGAGCTCTCGTGCAGCAATCTGCCGGCCCAGATGCTGTGGGCGAATGTCGAATACATCTTCATACCGGTGGTCCCGGTCTTGTGGTTTGTCTTCACTATCCAGTTCACCGGGCGTGGACGTTGGCTGCCACGCTGGCTGATCGCCCTGCTCTTCATCGAACCTGCGATGGTGATCTTTCTTGCCTGGGGAAGTGAGATCTATCCGTATCTGCGGGTGGGGGCGAATCAGATAGATGTCGGTGGTTCGATTCTGGTCGAATGGCAGTATGGCACGTTCTTCTGGATCCACACGGCCTACGCCTATGTCATGATGCTACTCGGCACCTTCATGCTTGTGCCGGTGATCCTGCGGTCCCCCTTTCTCTACAAAGCACAGGCATTTTTCGTCCTCGTTGGCACATTGGCACCGTGGATCGCAAATGCGATCTATCTGTCGGGACTGAGTCCCTTCCCGCATCTGGACCTGACGCCCTTCGCTTTCTCCCTGGTGAGTATCGCCGTCGCTTTTGGTCTGTTGCGGTTGCACTTTCTTGACGTTGTGCCCGTGGCACGCGACATGGTTGTCGAGGGTTTGTGGGAGGGGGTCATCGTCATTGGGATCAATGGTCTCATCATCGATGTCAATCGCGCCGCCGAGAAGATTCTTCGGCGAAATGCAGGTGAACTTATCGGCCGCGATCTGCTTTCGACAGTGCCAGAGGTGACACTCGGCAATCTGGACGCGGAGCAGGAACTGGTCGTTGGCGACGGCGACGAGCGCCGGACCTATGAAGTGCTGCAGTCGCCGGTTCACGATCGCCGCGGCGAGCGTCGTGGTGATCTGATCGTTCTGCACGATCTGACATTGCGCAAAGAAGCAGAGGAAGAGCGCGTGCGGGCGCAGAGATTGGGTGCAGCGCATGAACTGGCATCGGGTATCAGCCACAATCTCAACAACATCTTGATCGGCATTATGGCTCCCGCGCAACGCCTGCGCGACGGCGAGTCCTCGGACTTGAGACGTGACGCAGATATCATCGTTGCTGCTGCCCAAAGAGCGCAGGACCTGGTGGCAAGACTAAGTCGCTCAGGCAGAAGTGATCATGCGGAGCCGACGCAGGCGGTAGATGTCAATGCAGTACTTCTGGAGGCAGTAGAGGCGGCGCGATCGCGCTGGCAGGACGAGGCGGTTCGCCGTGGTGTGATCATCGATCTGCAGACGGATCTGGGGATTGTGCCATTGGCCAAGGCAGATCCCACGGGACTGCACGACATTTTTGTCAATCTGATCTTCAATAGTGTCGATGCCATGCCAGCAGGGGGGCAGTTGTCACTCTCCACGCTCGCTGCGGATGAGTCGTCCTTGCTCATCACCGTCAGCGACGATGGTGCCGGGATGGATGAGGCCGTGCAACGACGGATCTTCGAGCCTTTTTTTACGACCAAGGTTGATGTGGGATCAGGATTGGGACTGGCCACAGCCTATCGTGCGATCCGTGACTGGGGTGGCGATGTTTCCGTCGACAGCCAACCTGGGGCGGGCACGACCTTTCGTATACGCATTCCTGCATGGGACGGGCCACCGCCTGTAGAGATCACCACGGTAGAGGCCGTTCCCGATGAGCACGCAGGTCGTCGGATTCTGATCGCCGAGGACGAAGGAATCGTGGCGATGGTCCTGGAGGATTGTGTTCGTCGTCTAGGGTATCACCCTGATGTCATCGATCGTGGCGATTTGGCACTCGAACGACTGCGGTCGGGCAGATACGGCGTCGCCATTCTCGATCTGGGTATCCCAGGACTCACAGGTGACGAGGTTGCTCGCCAGGCCAAACTCGACTGCGATCTGACGACGGTGTTGATGACGGGTTGGTCCCTCGCACCGCAGGATCCTCGTCTCGAGTCATTCGATCTGTCCCTGCAGAAGCCCTTTGACGCGCGCGAAGCGGAAGCGATGATTGCTCGTGCCATTGACTTGCAACAAGGTGAAAGCCAGACCCCATGAAACAGACACCATGACCGACGCGAAGTGCTGGAAAGTACATGCCCAATACCATCGCTGGCACGTCGATCCAGGTGTCGATTGGATCGAGGCGAATACGACCACAGCGCACCTCGACTGGGATCTGCCCCTCTCACAAGTCGCTGTGGTGCTACTGGACGTGTGGGATCGCCACTACTTGCAGGACACGCATGCGCGGTCGGAGAAGATCATCCAGCAGAATCTGTTGCCATTGGTTAAAGCCTGTCGTGGCGCAGGGATTCAGCTGGTGCACGCACCGTCTCCGGAACAGGCAGAAGGGCACCCGAACTGGCTACAGCTGGAGGGCTGGGACAAACAGACCTGGCCTGACGAGGCGTCCTGGCCGCCAGCGGAGTTCCGCCGACGACAGGGCGAGTTCGCCGCCTACGCGTTGCCACAGGAGCCGAGAGATGCAGAACGTGAGGGGATTCGGGCGAAGAAGGGCTTGCATCCCGATGTCCAGCCCCTTGGCGATGAGCCTGTCATTGCCACAGGCGAGGAACTGCATCAGTGGTGCAAGCAAGAAGGGGTGATGACACTCATCTATGCGGGCTTCAATACGAATGCCTGCATCTTGCACCGCGACTACGGTACCCTCGATATGTCCCGTCGAGGATACGATATCGTCCTTGTTCGCGACTGTACGACGGGCATGGAGTCATCTGAGACCCACGCCGAGTTGTGGCAGACGCGGGGGGCAGTGAAGATCCTCGAGATGTTTGGAAAATATTCCGTCACGTCTGACGAACTGATCGCCGGTCTGCCTGCGGGATAGAGAGCAGGATCAGCGAAAGGTGGGACAGTCGACGAGCAGGGGTTTTGTGCCTTCTGGCAGAGGGACCTGAAATGCATTCAGGGTCATGGCGACCATCGAGTAGTAGCCGACCAGTCCCGTGAGATCGACCACACCTGCATCGCCGATGATGTCGACGGCATTGGCAAATGTGCGTTCCTGGACGAAGCGATTGTAGACCAGCTCAGCGGCGAAGTCGTAGATGCTCTGTTCGTCTTCACGCTCGAATTCTGGATACTGGGAGAGGCGAACCGCCTCGACCAGTTCCGGTGCCAGACCTGCTTCGATGGCGTGTGGTTCGTGTAGTGACCATTCGGTCTGACAATCCCAGGCACGAGATGTAACGAGGATGGCGAGTTCACTGAAACGGGGTTCCAGCCGCGAACGGTAGCGAACGTATTCTCCCAGCTGCTGAGCGAGGTCGGCCATCTCCGGGCTGTGGAGCCAGATGCGAAAGGGGCCGTGAGCATTTCCACGGCTGGCGACGATCGTGTCGTATACGCGACGCTGGTCATCATCGAGGGCGTCGGTGTCGAGCTGGCGAATGCGACTCTTGCTCATCGAATTTCTTGGCCCGGGGCCAGTGTGTAGAGTATCAGCATGGAGGATCAAAGCGTGATCGAAGATCAGGAAACAACGGTCGGTTTCATAGGACTGGGCTCGATGGGCAGTGGCATGGCCGCACGCTTATTGGCCAACGATGTGGATCTACAGGTCTATGACATTCACCCCGATGCTCGTCAGAAACTGGTAGATGACGGCGCCGTGGTGGCAGAGAATGTGGCGAGCCTCGGTCGATCCTGCAAACGGGTGATTCTGTCACTGCCCGATGTGCAGGTCGTCGAGCAGGTTCTGTTCGGCCCTGAGGGGCTTGTGTCAGTGCTGGCACCGGCGTCCATCGTCATCGACTGCGGTACGACCCATCCCGACAAGACACAGGAGATGGCGACGCGGCTGCAGGCGTCCTCTATCGCGCTGCTCGATGCGCCGGTTAGTGGCATGGAGACGCGGGCAGCAGAGGGGACGCTGACGATCATGGTTGGTGGCGATGAGCAGGCCTTCGCCGAGTGCGAGCCCTTGTTTGATGTGCTGGGTGAACTGGTTCTGCATATGGGTCCGTCTGGTGCAGGACAGCTGATGAAGATGACGAACAATGTCCTCTACAACATCTCCATTGCGGCGATGGCGGAGATGTTGCCTCTGGCGGTGCGACTCGGTCTGGATCCAGAGAAGGTCTGTCGGGTGGTCTCCACCGGGTCGGGACAGAGTTTTGGCTTTGACTATCACTCCCAACGCGCTTTACTGGGGCGATACGATCAGGGCTATCCTATGGCCAGCGCCTATAAAGACATGACCACACTATTTGAACGAGCCAATGAACAACATGCACCGATGCCGGTCGCATCGGGGGCGATGCAGACCTATCGCATGGCCCTGGCGGAAGGATTTGGCGAGGAGGCGAAGGTGGCAATGATCAAGGTGTGGGAGCGTCTGCTGGATGTGAAGGTTCGAGGCGAGGAGCAGTCCAGGTGACAAACGTCTTACCGAGTTTGCGAGTGGATGGGAAACGGGCCGTCGTCACGGGGGCCGGTTCTGGTATCGGACGTGCCGTGGCCATCGCCTTGTCTGAAGCGGGCGCTGACGTGGCCTTGAGCGAACTACCGGATCGACTCGACTCGCTGCAGGAAGTCTGCGAGGCGATCGAGTTGAATGGCCAAAAGGCCGTGCCGCTGCCATTGGCACTACCGCAGACCGACAGCATCGACACCTTTGTCGCAGACGCGATCGAGGGCCTCGGTGGAATTGATATCCTCGTGAACAATGCGGGGGTCAATATTCCTGCGGATGCCTTTGATCTGACGGAGCAGGACTGGGATCAGGTGCAGGACGTGAATCTCAAGGGCCTGTTCTTCTTGTCGCAGCGATGTGGCCGACATATGCGCGATCATGGCGGTGGGCGCATCGTCAACATGGCGTCGATCAATGGCGTCGTCGGTTACTACAAACGTGCGGCTTATTGCTCCAGCAAGGCCGGCGTCGTCAATCTGACACGGGTCCTGGCGCTGGAATGGGCCGAGCACGATATCAATGTGAATGCCATAGGACCTACCTTCATCCTCACACCTCTGACCCAAGCGACCTTCGATGATCCTGTCATGCGAGAGGATCTATTGAAGCGGATTCCCAAGGGGCGTGTGGGGCAACCGGAGGATATTGTCGGTGCCGTCGTCTTTCTGGCAAGCGATGCGGCGGCGATGATCACGGGCCACACGTTACTGGTCGATGGGGGATGGACGGCCATCTGACAAGCAACGCCAGACTACGGCGTTGTCATTCAGATGGCTTGGGCCAATCGGAGATTGGCCAGGCAGAATTTCAGATCTCGGCAAATACTGCATCGGCTTGCATGCAACGGCTGGCTTGAAAAGGAGACGAGATGGCGACGATCTATGAGACCTATGATGATTTGCTGGCGGATGTTCTGCGCCGGTCGCAGGATGTCACGACGCTGGGCAATACCGTCGATGGGGCACCCATCGTGGTCGCTCGGGGGGGTGGCGACAAGACGCCGGGTGTCTTTATCACCGCCGGTAGTCACTCTACCGAGCACGCCGGTGTTTCGGCGGCTGTGCAATTGATCGACGAACTGGATACGGAGCATCAGGTGTTTGTCGTGCCCACACGGGATCCTGTGGGACACGATGGGTTTGCCCATGCCTTGAGTCTGGGGTTGGGTGAGTTGCCCTCCTTCGACGATTTCGATGAGTTGGAGGAACTCATGCGTAGCACGGGGGATATCCTGTTCGAGGACGACGACTTCCTCCTCGTGCTGATTGGCGATTACGGCTACGCCAGCGCCCGGCCCGAGACGAAGGGAGAGGTCGTCGAAGATGGTGAGACCAAGTTCCGGGCGGGGCCGAAGCGTAAGAACCCGCAGGGCTACGGCTACGGTCGGATGCGAGCCATCTATCGAGATCAACCGGAGATCCTGGCTCCCTTGCTTGGCAGGCGGGTGTATCAGCCTGCGGGGCAGATCGGGGTGGAAGGAACGAATCTCTTCGATCGCGCCTATACGCTGATCGTCTCCCTTGAGGGCGAGATTCTGCACATCAATCGATTTCACGATACGGCATGGGCACCCGTTGAGCCGCGTGTGACGCGGCAATTGCTGGATGAGGTGCGACCGGGGATCAGTTTTGACCTGCACGAGTCAGCGGGGATGGATGATCGATTCTGGCTTTCGGCACGGACCCAGCCCGATCCAGAGAGTCAGATCTGGGAGCAGAAGGCGGCAACTGCGACGATCCAGGCGATCGCCGCGTCCGGTGCGGCCCTGGCGACGGAGGAAGATGCGCCGTCAAAGTGGTTCGACATGTCCGAACAGGCCGTTTTCTGGCTCGACGCGACACGCAGAGGCGAGGGTTTCAATCTGATGGACTACTGTTCTCGTGAATATGGCCTGGCATTTGGCACCGAGATGGGGATGTTTGGCACCTTCGATGGCAGAGTCGACATGGCGCTGACCACCGTACGCACCGCCGTTTCCGTGTTCGAAGAGCGCTACCGCTGAGGCGTCAGCTCAACATGCACGCCGACGCGGGCGCCGACGTCGATGATCTGGCGCACGCTTTCGTCGGCGAGGGGGATGCCGGTGACACGACGTTCTTCGAGGCGGCGGAACTCGCGGGTGCCCGGCATGATGACTTCCTCATGTCCCGGAGCAGGAGGGGTATCCGTCATATACGCTGACAGGGCATCGACGAGGCTCGCAAAGCGCTGGCGATCGCCCGCCAGGCCACCGGCGTCGATGGCGAGCAGGCCAAAGCCATTCACATAGCGAAAACTGTCTGTCAGTTCCTCGCCGGCGATGGTGCTGCCGAGGATTTCCACCAGGAGCGCCAGGCCAAAGCCCCGATAACCGAGATCGCTGCCGAAGGGCAGGATCGCCCCCCGTGGTGGGCCGTAGAATTCGGCAGGGTCTGTCGTCGGCTGGCCCTGCGCGTCGATGATCGAACCTTCAGGGACTTGCTCGCCTGCATGTAGCGCCGTGCGCACCTTGCCCTCGGGTGTCATGCTTGTTGACATATCAAGCAGCACCGGATGATCCTTGGCGGGCGCTGCCCAGGCGAGGGGATTTGTCGCCAGACGACCTTCACGGCCCCCCCAGGGAACGACGAAGTGGCCGGCAGCATGACTGTTGGCAACGGCGAAGGCGAAGAGACCCGCCTCGGCGAGTTTCTGAGGGTAGGCGCCGAGTCTGCCTACATGATGGCAGCGCCGGCTTACGGCGAAGGCGATTCCCGTGTCGACCACCTTGCGTTGCACCTCCTCCACCATGCGGTAGGCACCGACCTGACCGAAGTTGTTGCCACCATCAACGACCAGCAGCCCCGGTGTCTCTCGTTCGATGGTGATTGGCGCCCCGGGCCGGATGCGCTGTTGCAGACACTCTTCGACATACATGACGTAGCGCACGACGCCGTGTGAATCGATCCCCATGAGACTCGCTTCGACAAGATGATCGACGACGAGTTGTGCTTCAGAAGACGGGGTGTCACACGCGGCCAGAAGGTCCATGCCAACCTGGCGAAGATCCGCCTCAGCGTATCGCTTCATGCGCGACGATCCACCCTCTGCAGAGGCAGAAAATCAGGCGTCACGGAGAGCCTCGCCAAGGGATTTCATCGTCGCGTCGACGCTGCTTGCCAGATATGAGAGGTCTACGCCAACCTGCATCCACTGAATCCCACGCGCCGCCTGTTTGCTGGCGAAGGCAGGATCGGCGGGCATGCCGGAACCGACGGGCATATTCTTCGTCTTCGCTGCAGCGATCGCTTTTTCCATAGCGGCGACAACGTCCGGGTGATCTGCCTGGCCCAGTACGTTCATGGATCCAGACAGATCCATGGGACCGATGACGATGGAATCCAGGCCGTCGATGGCGACAATTTCGTCGATGGCATCCACCGCCTCTTTGCGTTCGATCATGACGGCGACGAAGACAGCGCGATTGGCCCGTTCAACGTAACCGGCCTCTTTGCGACCATAGTCAGTGGGGACGAAGGGGCCGAAGCCGCGCTGGCCCTGAGGCGGGTAACGGCAGGCGTCGACGACATGCTGGACCTCCTCGGCGGAGGCGACCTGCGGGACGACGATGCCTGGTGCGCCGGCATCGAGAATCGGCTTGATCGAGGCGATGTCGGAGCTCGCCGTGCGCACAACGACGGCACAACGCCGCGCGTGCAGCCAGCAGATGGCCGCGCAAAGCCTCGATCCCCATGGCGGCATGTTCCAGATCGATCCAGACAAAGTCGACACTGTCGGCGATGGCTTCTGTTACCTGTGGGTCGGTCGTATAGACACTGATCCCACACAGGTTCTCCCCATCGATCAATCGCTGTCGGAACTTCTCAATACCTTCGAAGAACACGCCCACCTCCAGGTCTGGTTTGAGCGCATATGGTAGGGGCTCGCATCGGTTGCGTCACCTGATCTGTCGCCACCAGAGAGGGGACTGTATACTCGAGCCGTTGAGCCCAGCTACATCCATCCAATTGGAGCCGACTTCATGCGTGTTGCTATCGGTGCGATCAGCCACGAAACCAGCACCTTCACTCCCGTTCCCACGACCCGGCAAGACTATGAGGATCGACTGGGTGGCTTACAACGGGGGCAGGCGATCATCGACACCTTTACCGGTACCAATACACCGATCGGTGGCTTTATCGAGGGCGCGGCAGTTCACGGTTTTGAGCTCGTCCCTACCTACTTCGCCGAACCGCATCCGAGTGGTCGCACACCACGAGTGCTCTTCGATGAAATTCTCGCAGAGTTGCTCGCCGAACTACGTCAGGCCGGATCCGTGGACGGCGTGCTGCTGGAACTGCACGGATCGATGGCGGTGGAGGGTATCGATGATACGGAGAGTCATGTCCTGCGAGCGGTGCGTGACGTGGTTGGTGACGACGTGCCGCTTCTCGCACAGCTAGATATCCATACGAATATGTCTCAGGAGATGATCGACGCGGCAGACGTGCTGATCGGCCGCGAGACATATCCGGAGATCGACATGGCCGAACGAGGTCGTGAGTGTGCAGATGTTCTGATGCGGATCGTCCATGAGGGACTGAGGCCGACGATGGCGGTGCACCGCATTCCCATGCTCTGGGGGATGAACCAGGTGACGGCACACCAACCGATGTCAGAGGCGATCGCGCAATTGCATCGCATCGAAGCGCTACCCGGTGTGGTCTGCGCCTCGATTGCCACGTGCTTTCCGCTCGCCGATGTGCCCTGTCTGGGGGCGTCTGTCTATGTGGTGACCGATGACGACGTTGATCTGGCGCAGCGCTTGGCGGACGAACTGGGTGAATGGATCTGGGCGCGACGGGCCGAGTGGCATTTTCCAAGATTCACGACGGCGATGACGCTGGATCAACTCGGAGATCATCCACCTCGTCCACTGGTGCTGGCAGACCGTGATGACAATACGGGCGGTGGTTCCCCAGGCGATAGTACGGGAGTGCTAAGGACGTTCCTTGAGCGCGGCCTTAGGGATGCGTGCGTTCTCTACATCGTCGACCAGGAGGCCGTCGCCCAATGCCTGGAAGCGGGGGAGGGGGCGCAGATCGAACTTGCCGTCGGCGCCAAGTCTTCTCCTATGCAGGGCGAACCTGTGTTGATGAAAGCGCAGGTAGTCGCTGTCTCGTCCGAGGGGAAGTTTCGTTACGATGGCCCTATGTACGAGGGCCTGGAAGGCTGGATGGGGCCCTCAGCACATATCGAACAGGATGGCGTCCACGTTGTGCTCGTATCGCAACGTGAACAACCCTTCTGTACGGCCTTCGCGCGCACGCTGAAGCTCAATCCACGCGAGATGTCGACGATTGCCGTGAAATCGGCCGCTCACTTCCGCGCCGGTTTCGAGTCGTGGGCGGGTGCCGTTCACATGGTGTCTGAGCCTTGTGTGCACAGCGAATGGAATCTAGTCTATTCGAATACGGGTCGGCAGTTGTACCCCCTGGATGAAGACGGTCGCTACCCGGCCACACCAGGGCCCGCAGCACATAACGACGCTTGAGACCCCTGACTTTGTTCCGACGAGGCAATCGATGACAAGCACACCCACCACAGCACACTCTGTCGCCCGCTCCCTTGAGATCTACGAACGCGCGCGGAAATTGATCCCTGGCACGACACAACTGATCAGTCGGCGACCGACACGGGGAGCTATGGGTGTGAGCCCGATCTACGCCGAGAGGGCCAAGGGGTGCCGGATCTGGGACGTGGATGGCAATGAGTACGTCGACTGGATGAGTGCTGTGGGCCCCATCATTCTCGGTTATGCAGATGACGTTGTCGATGCGGCAGTGAAGGAGCAGATCGACAAGGGGTCCGTGTATAGCATCGTACACGAAAACTCGCTGGCTCTGGCCGAGACCCTTGTGCGGCTGATCCCCTCTGCAGAGATGGTCCGCTACTGCAAGGGGGGCGGCGAGGCATGTACGATGGCCGTGCGCATTGCTCGTGGCTTCACGGGCCGCGATAAGGTCCTGTTCTGTGGTTATCACGGTTGGCATGACTGGTATCTGGCGGCGAATCTGGGTAGTGAAGGTCTGCAGGGACACCTGTTCAACGGCATCGAGCCCATTGGCGTTCCCAGGGCACTGGAGGGAACGATCGAGCCCTTCGAGTATGGCGATCTGAACAAGCTGGAGGATCAGCTCAAGGCCAGCGACGGCGACGTGGCGTGTATCATCATGGAACCCATGCGCACCGAGATGCCGCCAGAAGGCTATCTGGAAGGTGTGCGTGAACTGGCCGATCGCCATGGTGTTGTGCTGATCTTCGACGAAGTATCATGCGGTTGGCGCGTCTCCCTAGGAGGCGTGCAGGAAGTCACGGGCGTGACACCAGATCTGTCTGTCTTTGCCAAGGCCATTTCGAATGGTTACCCCATGGCAGCCGTTGTAGGGCGCGGCGACATTATGGCCACATCGGAACAGATGTTCATTTCCAGTGCCTATTGGGATGACAATGTGGGTATTGCCGCGGCGATCGCGACGATTGGAGAGCTTGAACGACGTGACGCACCGGCTGTGTTCGAGAGACTGGGCAGTGACTTTCGGGCCCGGATTGATCGGGCCGCTGCCAGCAGTGGTCTGGCTGCAAGCTGCGTAGGTGTGGACGCGCATCCCGGGATTCGCTTCGACTGCGCGGATGAAGAGCAGGCCCGGCTCGTATCGACAATCTTCGTGCAGGAGAATGCGCGCCGCGGATTGATCTTGTCGACGGGCTTTTTCTTCAATTGTGGTCATGAAGATGTCACCGCCCTCGACCATACAGAACGTGTCGTGACGGAAACCTTTGCGCTGCTTGCAGAGGGGGTACGGCGAGGTAATCTCGCCGACCGCATCGAGAATCAGGTGCAGGAAGAGTCCTTCCGGCGATTGGTGCGTTGACTGGTCGTTTGTGCACCGATTTGAACTTTCACCCGCCCCTCCAGGAGCTTGTCAGTTATGTCACATCACGGTGAACGCCAATGGCACAGGGCACAGCACTTCGACGCTGAAGCGACGCGACGTGGTGTTGAGCGAGAGGGTGACTGTCTGCGTTTGCGACGGGGTGTGACCCTGCGTGACGAGATGGGGCGCACGAATACGCGAAATCGTGAATTGGTGACGTCCACACGTTGGGCGCGCAAGACGCTGGTCGTCAACAGTATCGGCTCTGCTCTCGAAAGTGCCCACCTTTGTCCTTACATCGGCGGTCCTGCCGACGCATCTACACTGCGTATCGACCTGAATGGCCACGCTGTCGAGATCTCCTTGGCCGAACCGGAATACTGGTCGGGTGCGTGGAAGCGTATCCCCCTGCCCGTTGAACACCTGCGCGAAGGGGAGAACGATGTGGTTTTCCGTGCTGAGGGAGATGGTGAGTGGCGTTTACTGATGGAGAATGGTTTTCTCCCTGATCGCAGTGCCGTCAGTGACGATGCAGGGCAAACCTGGCGCAGTGACGAGATCGGTGAGAATGATCGCGGCGACGGGGAGTATGTCGTCAGATTATGGCTTGACCAGCATGTGGAAGAGGGCGAGGTCATCTCTGCACCGGTCGATCTGTTGGCGATTGCGGCGCAGCAATCGATCGCTGCTGTGGGCCGCGTGACGGAAATCGACTTGGCCATGGATGCAGATCTCCCAGCAAACACGTCATGTGTGGTTGAATGGCGACAGGGCACCACACCCGCCTACGATCCGGCTACGTGGAGTGCGTGGACACCACAACAAGAGACTGAGACCGACGGCTCACGTTTTGGTCAATGGCGTCTGCTGTTGAGCACGACGGATCCATCGGTGACGCCCGTGGTTCGCGGCGTGACCCTGCGAGTGGATTCAGACAGCGCTGAGGTACCCCGTTGGACGATTGCTGAGCATGCCGGCAATACGCCACTTGTACGTAGCTCGTTTCGCTTCGCTCATATGGCGACAGATGATGTGCGCGGCAAGATTCTGCGCGAGCGTTGGTCCCTCGACATCGTCGTAGGCGCGGCGAAGACGGAATTCGAAGCATTGGTGCTGCTGCGACAGTGGGTCCGTGAGCAGTGGGAGGATGGCTGGAATATGGGGCCTCTGTCCTATGTGCCACCCTGGGACGCACCGGTTATTCTCGAGCTGGCATCTCAGCAACTGGCTTTGGGAATGTGCACGCACTATGCGACGGTCTTCACCCAGTGCTGCGCAGCTCTTGGTTTCTATGCACGCACGCAGATCATGCAGGCCCACTGTATCACCGAAGTCTGGTCAAATGACTACGGCAAATGGGTGACGATGGACCCTGGTGGTGACAGCAATGACAAGACGAAATTCACCTATCACTTCGAGCGAGATGGCATCCCTCTCAGTGCCCTCGAGGCACATCTGGCGTATGTGCACGACGATTTCGATGACGTCGAGGTGAGTCCCAAACCTCCTTCCGAGACCAAGGACCGTTTCAGTGTGGCGACGCGCATCCCCCTGTGGGAGCGCTTCATGATCAGCCTGCGCAATGATGAAACGGTGACGCTAGAGCCAGGGGAGCCCGAGCATGGACAGGGATCCTACCACTATGACGGGTATCTGTGGTGGCATGACGAAAAAACGCTGCCCTTGCCGCACTTCTCGCGCCAAACGGATCGCGTGGGTGATTTTCACTGGGATCTGCACAGGACGCATATGCATCTGCAGGCAGATGGCGATACTCTCATCGTCGACTTCGATACGGAGACGCCAAATCTCGCGCACTTCGAGATTCGTCTTGATGGTGGTGCCTGGGAAGAACGTCCCGCCCATTTCGAGATCCCTGTGCACAGTGGCGAGAATCGACTCGAGTCGCGGGCCGTCAATGGGCATGGACGCGCTGGTGCGATCAGCCATGTGACGATCGTCGTGTGACTGCAGGACAATGGCGTGCAGGCGATGCCGAGTCGAAAGGGCAAGTCGGCGTGGACGTCGGGCACTATGCCGAATACGATGTCGTTGTTGTAGGTGGAGGGGGGAGCGGACTGGCCGCCGCCGCATCGGCAGCCGAGCATGGAGTGTCGACGGTCCTCCTCGAGCGCGAGTCTGTGCTGGGAGGCACGACGGGAATCGCGGTTGGATCGTTCACAGCAAACCAGACTCGGTTGCAACGGCAGCAGAATATCTCAGATACACTGGACGATCACGCTGTCGATGCGGGCCAATTCGCACCGGCAAGTATTGAGGCATGCAACAACGAGTCCCTGCGGCGTTTCTTTCTGTCTCAGGCAGCGGCAACGATGGAATGGCTCGAGGCTATGGGGCTGACTTTCCACGGGCCAAGCCCCGAACCTCCTAATCGTGTGCCGCGGATGCACAATGTCGTGCCCGGGGCCAAGGCCTATATCGCCGCGTTGCAGTCGAAGTTGGTCAGCCACGGCGGACGAATTGTCTGTGACGCCGAGGTGACCCAGATCGTGCGCGAGGAAGATCGTGTCCAGGGCGTTGTTGCCCTTGTCGATGGTGAACGTCGAACCTTTCGGGCCAGAGCGGGCGTCGTCATGGCCGCCGGGGATTATACGAATTCAGCTGAATTGATTGCGCGTTTTAAGGGTGAGCGCTTCAGTCGCGTAGAGGGCATCAACCCAAATTCGACGGGCGCCGGCCATCTGTTGTGCGAGGCGGCGGGCGCACAATTGCTGAACATGGAAATCACGTATGGCCCGGAGTTGCGCTTCGTTCCTCCCCAGAGCAAACGCACCTTCCAGCAACTGTTACCAAGTCGAGGTCCACTGTTACGTGTCATGGGGCGTCTGTTGCCTCTGATACCAAAACCGCTGATGGCCGCATTCGTACGGCGATTGCTGGTCACCTGGCAGCATCCGGAAGATGCGCTGTTTGAAGATGGGGCCATTCTGTTGAACGAAGAGGGACGACGATTCTGCGATGAGCGCCAGACGCCAGAACGGGAAATTGCGATCGCCGACCAGCCACAGAAGCGTTGTTACATGCTATTGGATGAGGCGCTACAGGCACGCTATGGTGAGTGGCCGCATTTCGTTTCGACGGCGCCAAAAATCGCCTATGCCTATGTGCAGGATTATCTGCGTCTGCGCCCCGATGTTGCCGTCTCTGGAACATTGGAAGAGGTTGCTCGGCGGCGAGGTCTATCGGAGAAGAGGGTCCGCCAGAGCGTTGACGAGGTGAATGTCGAGCGCGGAGACACGGGCGTGCTGGCACATTTGCGCGGCAAGCGCTGGGTGTTGCTTGGACCGGCGAAGTCATATTTCACAACCACAGAGGGTGGTGTCGCAATCGACGAACAGTTCCGTGCTCTTAGCAGGCAGGGCGAACCGATTGACGGGTTATACGCAATCGGTCAGAATGGACTTGGCGGTCAGATTCTGTGGGGACATGGACTTCATATCGCGTGGGCGATGACCAGTGGGCGCCTCGTCGGCAGGCAGCTGGCTAGCTCGTGAAGGAGACAGAAGACTCCGTCCAGCGAGGAGTGACTGCTCGATCACTTCTATTCGGCACGTGCCTGGTCGCTGCGATCAGTGTCCTGAGTCCCTGGGCAATTCTGGTGGTGAAGGGCTCCCAGTTGACGTCCAATGCGATCCCCATCATCGCCATCTTCCTGTTGTTTCTAGTGACGGTCGTGCTGCAACCCATTCTGCGCTGGCTCGGTGATCGGGGTGCCTTTACGCGACCCGAGTTGATCACCATCTATGTGATGATGCTCGTCGGTTCCGTCGTGGTGACGACGGGATTCGCCGGCACTTTTCTTTCTGTCATCACAGGCGCCGTCTACTATGCGACACCAGAGAACGATTGGAATTCACTTTTTGTTCCGTATTTGAGTCGTTGGCTCACGCCCGATGACACGCAGGCGATCCGTCTGTTCTACGAAGGCCTGCCCAAGGGACAAGTGATCCCCTGGGAATCGTGGGTGCGCCCGCTGGTCACGTGGATCAGCTTCATCCTCGTCTTCTACTGGACGCTGTTCTGTATCGGAGTCATCCTGCGCGGTCAGTGGGTGGAGAATGAGCGTCTCGTATTTCCTTTGACGCGACTGCCACTGGCTATGGTAGAAGAGCCAGCGAAGGGGTCTGAGGGTGAGCGATCGCTCGTGGCACGCTTGTTCACGAACAGGGTGATGTGGATGGGGTTCGCCATCCCTCTCCTCATTCATTCGTGGAATTCTCTCGGCAACTACTCCGACGCTTTTCAGAAACTTCCCCTCAGTGGCACGATGGCCCTGTTGCCCGGGTTGGTCACGGTGCCAGTGCGGCTGAATCTGCCCGTCCTCGGTCTCGCCTATCTGATGCCGCTGAACGTCGCCTTCAGCGTCTGGTTCTTCTTCGCCATCGGCGTGCTCCAGACCTTGATCTTCGCACGTCTCGGTATCCAAATCGGCACAGGGGATGTTTGGAATTCGGGTGGGGGAGCGCCATCTATTTTGCATCAGTCCGCCGGCGGGATGATGGTCTTTGTGCTATTTCTCCTGTGGACGGCGCGCAGTCATATCCGTGGACTGTGGCGTCAGGCTCGCGGTCAGCAGGCAATTGATGGTCGTGAGGTGCTGTCACCGCGCCTTGCCTTTGGTGGCCTTGCCATGGGGTATCTGTTCCTGCTCGCCTGGCTCACTGCGTCCGGTCTGTCCCCGTACGTCGCCTTCCTGCTGCTCACCGGTGCCCTGGGCGCATTCATCGGATTGTCACGTGTCGTTGCGGAAGCCGGCTTGCCAAGCTGTCAGACGCCGATGGTACCGCAGGCCTTCATTACCCGCGGCTTTGGCCCGGAGGTCCTCGGTCTCAAGAACATGACAGGTTTGGGCCTGAGCACCGTCTGGATCGGTGAGACGGCGGCGAATATGATGAATGCTGTCATCCACTCGCTGAAATTGACGACGGACGAAGAGGGATCCGGGCGTTATCGGCTGATGCCGCTGGCGATGGCGATCGCCGTTGTGGTGGGTATTGCAGGCTCCGTATGGTTCACGATGGAAATGGCCTACACATACGGGGGGATCAATCTGCACAGTTGGTACTACGGTGGTGCGCCGCGTTGGCCCTTTGAATACATGAAGTCCGTGCATGGCGCCCCTGAGCCGTTTCTGCCGCGCCTCGGCTTCACTGGCATCGGTGCAGCCGTGATGGGAACGCTATTGTTCCTGCGCCATCGATTCATATGGTGGCCCCTGCACCCGATCGGTTTCCCGATTGCCAACACCTACACCATCGTCTACTACGGCTGGTTGTCGATCTTCCTCGCCTGGATGATCAAGAGTGTCGTGCTCAGATATGGCGGGATCGCCGTCTATCGGGCGCTGCAGCCATTTTTTCTCGGACTGATCCTGGGCGAGTTCACCACAGCCTGTCTGTGGGTCTTCCTCGATGGGATCTATGGTTTCGAAGGGAACATGATCTTCAACTTCTGATGGCCTAAGAGTTGATTGTCCCGTCGGCAAAGCCCGCACTCAATCGATGATGAGAAAACCGAATCGATCGGGGCGTAGGGCAGATCCATATGTCGGAACCCACTGGCCATATTCGGAGGAATTGGTGATGCGGATGCGTGCAAGGTTGAAGCCCCAGACCTGCCCCGACAGCGGATCCCTGGATTCGGTCAACTGACTCATCGGCAGAGCCATCTCCAGCGTCCAACCTGTTTCGCTTACGTATACAGCATGTTCGATATCAGCATTCCAATCGATGTCGCCTTGTGGCCCACTGCCGTCGCTGTACTGGTCGAAGATGGTGCCAAGATGATTGATGACGATCTGATGAAAGCTGCGTCCGTCCCGATTGGCATCGAAGAAGACCTCAACACACTCGTCCTGCCAGGCGTTCTCGTCACGTACGGTCGCCTGGGCATGTAGATTGTCTGTCCTTGGCTCCTGGCCTTCTACGAGTAGAAACAGGGTCTGCTTCACGCGCCCCAGACGAGCCCGAGTCGCAGGCGTCGTCTCCACGGGTCGAAGGCGTGAGACATTCTCATAGAACCGGGAGATCTCCACGGCCCCATCCCACACGTGTCTGTCCTCATGGCCATCGATATCTGGTGCACGAGGAAGTTGTGGCAGATGCAGTACATCGCCATTGGCCTCGAGAATCTCAAGACCCCGCTCGATCTCGCCATTGTCATAGTGAAACTTGCCGACGAGCTGATTGATATTCTTGCTGTCGGGCAGTAGTTCCAGGGCGTCTGTCATCAATTGCTCAGCTGTAGCCATGTCTGCAGTGAGCACATATTCCCGAGCCTGCGAGGCACCTGCGTCGGCGATTCCCTCCAGCCATTCCACGACATTGTCACGCAATGAATCGGCTAGCGTCGCATCACGCATCGCCACGAGTTCGTCGAGCAATTTCTGCCGATCTTCGACCTCAAAATGATCGGCAGACCACTGGCGATCAAAGCCCTGATTGGATATTCCACGCGTACGATCGCGCGCCCGAAGACTGATCACACCCAGTGTCACGAGAATTTCCTGACGTACCCCATCGTCGGACTCGTGGGGTAGTCTGTTGATGATCAGACTCGTCGCCTTGCTGGTTTCGAGATCGCCCAGACAACGAACGACCGTCCGCCGCACGATGACTTCTGGATCGTCGAGTGCGCCCTGCAGAGCCGCAAGAATCTCGGGAGTCTTCTCGCGCAGATACAGTCGATAAAGGGCATCGGCCATTTGACTGCGAGCATCGGGTCCACGATTCGGATCACCGAAGGCCTCGAGTAGTGGCTCGATCGCATCCTGGCGTGCCAGGGACAGGGCCATCTTGGCATCTTCCGACGCGGGACCTGACAGGGCGTCAATATGGTCGTCGATGTCGGGACCACAACCGGCGCTGACCAGAAGTGTGGCGATGAACAGTACCAGCAATTGCTGCCTGCCAATGCGCTTCCTAAAGAGCATCTTCAGCCCCCTCCATCCTCATTGCACATCATATCGGGTCACTGACACCCAGGCAGCCAGCAGGAAGGAAATGTTCCATAAGACCAGGATCAGCATGTCCATCGACGTCTGCGCAAAACGCTCATCGAAGGGCATCTGCTCGTAGTCATAACGTGGATAATCCTCGATCTCAAGTTGCGCGTCTCCCTCGTAGATCGCCGGATCGAATTTTGAGTAGGCGTATTCAGCCCACGTTGTGGCGTAGCGATCGAGGGATGCTCGTTGATGAGATGTTTCCCTTACACCTGTACCGGCAAAATCACACACAGAGATCGCGAACAGGGCCGCTGGCGAGACCTTTGCCAGGGTGCGAGTCAGATCGATCTGCTCGTCCATACGACGTTGGAAGTCGGCGTCAATCTTGCGTCGGCGCTCGTTGACCGTCGCCGTCATGGCACTCTCGAGTTTCTGGTAAGTGGCGACCATCTCACTGACCGGCGTATCCGCTTCCTGGGCGGGTCCGATATATGCCTGCCACTCACGGATGAACTTTCCCTGTTCCTCCTGTTTCAGGCGGGCTTTCTCAGACTCTACGGCCTGCATGGTGGGTGTCTCCACCGCGATACGGGCAACGTGGGGCGCAAGATTTGGCAGAACGAGGACCATGACGACCCAGATCAGCAATAGCACCGTGATCGATGTGGAGGGCAGGTGGGTTCGTGCCGATACGAGCAACCCGAGTGCATAGATCGTGGACAGATAGACGAGGGCCCCAAGTAGTGCCAGCCCCAGTGAGGCCCAGTCACTACTCCTCAGGTCGATCTGCGGGAACAGCAGCGTCACCACCAGTCCAAGTAGAATCGACATGAGGAATGGCGTCAGCAGAGCGACACATCCGCCAATCCATTTGGCAAGCAGCAGCAGATCGCGAGGCACCGAATAGGACAGCACGACCTTGAGAGTGCCCAGGTCTTTCTCGCCTGAGAACGCGTCGTAGGAGAAAGCGATCGCCAGCAGGCTCATGATGATCCCGGCAACAAAGGTCAGATCCATCACGGGAAAAAGCAGACTGACGGGATTCATCTCCAGATTTGCCTGGCGCTCCGGTGCCGCCATGGCGCTGACACGCACCGTCGACGTGTGAGCATCGTCGACACCGCTGAAGAAGACCTTCATCGGATTCAATGGTGTGTCGACGAACACACCGTTCGTTGTCAGTTCGTGTGGAAACCTTGTCTCCTGCAGTTGATCGGCGTGCATCAACTGATTGGTGCGATAGTCGAAGCTGGCATCGCGGAAATCACGGGCGAGGACGAAAACACTCGAGAGCACCACGACGGGGCAGATGATGCAGGCCATGGCGAAGCGCAGGCTGCGCAGGTGGTCGAGAAGCTCCTTACGAATCAGTAGACTCAGCATACCCGAATCCCTCTCACGTCACGTCGTAGCGCAGAAAAAAGAGATACGACCCCATAAAGAAGAGGACGTTGTAGACCAGCAAGAGCAGCAGATCGATCGAGAGTCCATTGATCGTGTCATCCAGGCGTGACTCGATGATGTGAAACTGAGGCAGTTGATCCGCTTCGTACCAGCCATCGGGAAGACGACCTTGATTGTTGCGCTGTTCGTTCACTCCGTCGGCGAAATCGTCGAACTCCTCTTCGAAGCGCTCGTGCGCCTGCCGGAAGGCGATGAAACTGGAGATCCCCGTCGCCGCCAGCTCTGTCGTGGCATAGCGATAGCTGGCCGCCGGTGACAGACGCGAGAGGGTCTTGCTCACAGATGTCTGCGTGGCGAACTCCTCTCGATAGAAGCGGTCGAGTTTCTCCTGCCGTGCTTCACCTTCCTGGGTGATTTCCTCCTGGAGTCGCCTGCCCTCGTCGCCATAGCTGAGTGTCTGCTGAGAGATCCGCTGCAGTTTCAGCTGCGTCTCCTGATCCACAGCCATCTTCTCGGCCGTGATCTTCTGTGCGGAAGGCACCGGATACGCGATCCTGGCGATGACGGGCGCCAGATTTGGAATCACGAGGATCCAGCAGATCCACACGAAGAGAGATACGATCAAGGCCGTTGAGGCACGATGCGTGAGTGTGGAGATCAGTAATCCGAGTGTGAAGAAGAGGGAGATGTAGAGAAGAGACACCACGACGAACCAACCGATGCGTGCCAGTGACTCACCGTCAAGTGTGATCGCACCAATCAGATGCACGTAGCCGATTCGGCAGCCAATGAGACAAGAAATGGAGCCGTCAGAGAGACGAAACCGCCGATCCACTTTCCCAGGATGATTGAATCGCGTGGAACAGCGTTGGCGAGGACGATCTTGAGCGTGCCTCGCTCCTTCTCCCCGCAGATGGCATCGAAGACGAACATGAGCGCCAGCAGGCTGACGACAATATTTACGACGTAACCGAGATCCGGGCTGTCGAAGAGAGCGAGAACCGGGTTCCGATAGCGCTGTTCGTCGATTGTTCTGGCATTGAATTGAGCCGTGTGTACCTGCGTCGGCACCACTGCTGCCAGCCCGTCGACGAAGACGCCCAGATCCTGTGGTCGTCGATCGCCGTAGATACCTTGATTGAGGAAGAGTTCATCGGCTACCTGATTGGCATCACCGGCAGCGCCGATCTTGTCGAGGGATTCCCGATGCCCAGCAAGACTGGCCTCGTAAGCACGAGACCGATCCTGGTAGTCAGTCGTCATCACAAAGACACTGACAAGCACCAGACCGAAAAACAGGAGGAATGTGACGAGAAAGCGGAAACTGAGGACGTTACCGACGATCTCACGGCGAATCAGCGTAAGCAGCATTATCCTACGTCCCTCCCACCTTGCCAGGTCTGTCCGACCTCAACATCCATACAGTCAAGTAATGCAATTTCCAAGCCAATCGCAGCTACTTGGCGGCAATAACCTGACTTTCCTCTGGAAATATGCGAGAGCAGCCGGCAGGTGGGCCGCCGAAGGTGTCGTTGCCTGGCGACGGACGCCACTGAGTGGCGCTCAGCGCCGATCTTGCATCGGAGAGTGGCAGCATCTTCAGATCGTGAGGTGATCTGCCGATATAGGTCATATACGCAAGCTACTGCAAGACCCCTGCTTAAATGGCTCCCGCCAGGATTGCATCATGAACCCCGGACAGACATACGAGGATCTCGGCCTGCATCTGGCACCGGGTAGTCAGCACTACCGAGCCTTCATCGGCCCCGCAGAGGACTACGATCTGGTCTCGGCCATGTCCTTCGGGCTGCTCACGACGCTCGGACTGCGCCAGCACCACTCGCTGCTTGATATCGGTTGTGGCTCTCTGCGCAATGGCGTCTGCTGATCCCGTACCTGAACAAGGGGAATTACGTCGGTATCGAGCCGAATGAATGGCTTGTGAAAGAGGGAATCGCGCGCGAAGTAGGGGAGGACCAGATCCGCATCAAGGAGCCGCGGTTCTTGTATGCGGATTCGGCAGCGAATCTCGGTGATGACGAGGTGTTCGACTTCGCCGTCGCCCAGTCGATCTTCAGTCATTGCGGTCGCGACCTCCTGGAGCAGTGGCTCAAGGAGGTCTCTGCGCATCTGAGTGACAGCGGCGCCCTGGTGGCAACATTCATTGGCGGTGCAGTAGACTTCGTCGGCAGCGGCTGGGTCTACCCGGGCTGCGTCACGTTCCGGCTGGAGACGATGCTACAGATGTCGATGAGTGCCGGCCTCCGCTTCCGCCTCCTCGATTGGCGACACCCCAGACAGCACTGGGCGCTCTTCGCAGCACCCGGATTCGAGGATTCCTGGCTGGCTGAGAAGACGCCGTCATGGAATACGGCGGTGGACTCAGGCGTGTGGAATTCTTTATCTCCAGCCGACCTGCTGAGTGGTCTCGCGAGCAAACCCTCCCCGGGACGCTAAGGGTCACTCCAACCTTCGGGTCACGAGCGCGTGACCCGCACCACTCAGATCGCAGCTTCGATTTGGCTGGCCTATCGCGCTTGTCTTGCGAGCAGCCGAAGGCGAGTTGTCAGGACGCGCACGCCAACCTGTCGTATTGTTCAGTCTCTCAGCCACAGCTCCTCATCAATCAAGAAAGAGTCCTGGCTAGATGGACATCCTGGAAGCCCTCACTGCAGACGAGATCCGACGCTTCGTGCGAGACGGTTTTCTTGTGAAGAGAAGAGTTCTCGACCCCGCGCTGTGCGCCGCCGCCCGGGACAGACTGTGGGCAGGAAACACCTCCAGTCATCTGCGTCGAGATGACCCCAGCACCTGGCTGGGCGGTCTGCCGGAGTCGGACCGTCAGAGTACCCCCGATGGTATGAATGATCGCACCGGCGACCACGGCTGGCGACTGCGTGAGCTGTCTGGCGATGAGCAGATGATCGACCTGCTACCGCGCCGTGTCTTTCCCTGGTTCGAGCAGCTGCTCGGGGAAGGTGAGGTCGTGACACCGGAGGTTACGTCTACTGTGGCCGATCCCGATCCGCGCGGCAGCCGTCTGCGAGGCTGGCCGGTCTGGGGTGGTAAGGAACTGCGGGGGGCCTACTGCGTGTTGCCAAAAGAGCGCAAGAATCCATCGCCTTCACTGGCCGACGCCGCACGAAAGGGTGCGCATATCGATCCTGAGCCGATGCATATGGTGGTGAGCGGCTACATCGACATGGTGCCCAAGAGTGGGGGGGGCATCGCCCTCTTCCCCGGGAGCCACCGTCTGCTCTACGAAGCCGAACCGAGTTCCGCTGATATCGCCTGCTACACAGCCCTGCACCCTCCCCATCCCGACAGCGGCGTCGCCGCCTTCGAGTTGCCAAAGCCTCCAGGTCTCAAGGACGCGCTCGCCGACATCGAACCGGTTGAGTTCCACGGCGACGAGGGGGACGTGGTTCTGTGGCACGGACGGATGTATCACTCGGCCACGCCGAACTACAGTCCACAGATCCGCCAGATGATTCTGTATGACGCGTACAAGAAGTCGGTGTATGAGAGGGCCTACGCGGGTCGGTATGTCCGGGGGCGGCAGGCGTCACCGCCGCCGAATGTGAGGAATGAATACGGACTCGAACTCGGTCCAGCGGCACCACCACCGGAACCTCGCGTGGAGGGGCCGGGTCTCTGGGACGACTGGAGTGAGGTGGTGCGCAATGCAGCGTCGACTTCTTCGTAGGGAATCTCGCCAACCGACGAGGCAGAAAACGATCACAAGCGAAGGAAAGAACAGATGAGCCCAACAACCGAAGACACGACGCCCATCCAGGGCTTCGAGCCCGCCGAGACGGACACCGAGGCGGCAGGTGAATGGCAGCCCGTTTCCGACCGCAAGATTCGCATTGGCATCGCCGGGCAGGGCGTGTGCGGCTTCGGGGCGGCTTTCCACTTTCAGCATCACCCGAACGTGATCGTCGCTGCTGTGGCAGATCTCGATCCTGACAAGCGGGCGGCGCTGGCCACTGCGTGCCGTTGCGAGACCACCTATGAATCGTGCGAGGATCTGATCGGCGATGATACGCTGGAGGCGGTTTTCATCGCCACGGATGCACCGAGCCACGCACGGCTGGCCATTGCTGCTTTGAAGGCCGGCAAGCACGTGGCCTCCGCCGTACCAGCAGTGTTCGGCTCCCTCGAAGATGCGGACGCTCTCTACCAGGCTTATCGAGGGTCGGACCGGCAATACATGATGTTCGAGACCTCCTACTTTCACGATGATCTCTATCGCATGCGGGAGATGTACCGCTCCGGTGCGCTGGGCAAAGTGATCTACGCCGAAGGGGAGTACTGGCACTACTTCGGCACACCTCTTGCAGCGCATGGGGCCTGGCGCACGGGACTGCCGCCACAGTGGTATCCCACCCACTCCAATGCCTATTACGTCGGCGTCACGGGTGGCAGCTTTACCGAGGTCTCCTGTATGGGCTACCCCAGCCCCATCGAACATCTGCAGGCTCAGAACAATCACTTCGGCAATCCCTTCGGCACAGAGATCGCGATGTTCCGTACCAGCGAGGGTGGCATGGCTCGCATGGGGGTGAGTTGGGATACGCCCGGCGTCGGCGGTGAGATGGGACGGCTACGCACCGAGAAGGGGACTTTCTACGGTGACTTCAAAAGTGGCCAGCCCGACGATGAACCGCCCCCCGTCATCACGCGACCGCCCCTGCCCCCTGGTGTCGATGCCGGCGGTCACGGCGGCTCTCATGGCCAACTGATGAGTGAATTCGTCGAAGCCCTTCTGCAGGAGCGTACGCCTCTGGTGGACATTGCTCAGTCGCTGAACATGACGGTGAGTGGCATCGTCGCTCACGAGTCTGCACTCAGAGGCGGGGAACTGCTCAAGATTCCACAGTACAGCCTGTAGATTACCTACGCAGACCGCCGGGATCACGTCCTGGAGAAAGTCATGGCCGAGTGACGACCTATGCGACAGTTTGTGCTCACGATCACTGTATTAGTCGTCGCCGCCGGTACGAGCCCGTGCGACGCTCAGAAGGCTCACGAGTTGTCCGGCTCACGGACCACCGGCATCCCGCTGGTCAACTTCAGCTCTGACGACGGCACCGGATATGGTCTTCGGGTCAACCACTTCGAATACGACGGGACGAGTGTACCCTATCGGCGAAAGTACAGCGCCCAGGCCTTCATAACGACGGGGGGCAAGTGGGTGCATCGGCTACTCGTGGACGCCCCGCAATTCTGGCCCGGGCAGCGCCTCGAGGCAGAACTCGTGTACCAGAAGGAAGATTTCGCCAATTACTATGGTAATCTTAGCGACGAAGAAGCTGATTCTTACTCGAAAGACCAGAAGACCTTCAGGCAGGCTTTTCCCGAGTTCAGGATCAAATGGATTGGTGCGCTGCGACTCCCATGGCGCGTACGCGTGGGGGGGCGTCTAAGCCGCAATGATATCACACCGAATTCATCCACCGGCAGCGTTCTCGCAGATCTCGCCCCCCTCGGCGCCGATGGGGGATTCTTCGCGCAGGTCCACGGTTCACTGAGATACGATAGCCGTGACAACTACAACAATGCCACGTCCGGCGTGCTGGAGGAATTGCTCGTCGACTTCGGCGTCGGCGGCGGTGGCGATTACCATGGCACCACGCTCAGCTTCAGTCACCGGCACTTTCAGCCCCTCGTACCAGGTCTGGTTCTGGCCCACAGGCTGAATGTCGACTGGACTCTCGGAAGCCTGCCATTCTACGAGGAGCTGGATATGGGGGGAAGCAGTACGGTCCGCGGTGCTGCCAGTGCCAGAGAACGGGGCGAAGCGCGCATGCTCCTGAATGGTGAGTTGCGCTGGCGGGGTGTGTCGCTGTGGAAGCGCCAGCAGATGTATCTGGGCCTCTCGGCCTTCGCCGATTTCGGTCAGATCTTTGCGCGTGATGAATTGCCAGACAACGGTGGATGGCGGCGGGGCAACGGCGTCGGCCTCCGCTACCATTGGCAGAGCACCATCGTTCGTGCCGACTATGGCTCCTCCTCCGGGCGCACGGCCATCTATATCACATTCTCGCAGGTCTTCTGAAGGCGAAGCAGATGGAGCTGTTCTCGATCCGCCATCTGTTCTGGCTCGGCGTGACCGTCCTGTTCGTCATCGGCTGTATCAATATGAGACGGCTGCCATTGACCTGCCGCTGGCACAGGTTCTTCAAGGTAGCGGTCTTCGCCCTCGTGCTGGTCAATGAGGTGTGCTGGTTCGGTTACCGACATATCGTCGCCGACGTTGCCCTCGTCAGGAATCTGCCCCTGCACCTGTGCGATATTTCTGTCTTCGTCATGTTCGTGGCCCTCACCACGAATAACAAGCGTTTCGCCGAGCTCTCGTACTTCCCCGGTGTCGTTGGCGCCCTGCTCGCCGTCTGTCTGCCGGCGATCTCGGAGTCCGGAGCCATTCGGACGATCGCCGAGATCCGCTACTTCGTGACGCATATCGCGCTGGTTGGTATCGGCTTTTATCTCACCTTCGGCCGCCACTACAGACCACCGATCCGGGCCGTGCTGCGCAGCTATGTCGCCGTTCATGTCTACGCTTTGGTTGTCACACCCCTCAACCTGTTTCTCGGTACCAACTATTTTTTCACTCTATCAGCTCCGAAGCAAATCGCCTTCATTCAACAGTATCCGCACTGGCTGTTTGTTGTCGCCGCATCGATGACCTTCCTGATCCTGTTTTCGCTGATGTACCTTCCCTTCGTGCGTCGGACTTGAACCAGATCAGCGCTAAATCGGGGTGGCCGTTGCCGCTTCGACTCTCCGAATCCACAGCACAGAAGAGGTAGATAACTATGGCAGCAGCACTCCAGACCCGCCTTCTGAGCTCTTTGACCAAGGTCTTCGCAGACGAGGATCTGCAGGACGCAGCGTATCGACGTGGCAGCTGCCTGCGCGGCGAGGTTTTTTCGTTCCAACTGGCCTACCGGTCGGCGTCCATGCTGAGAGATCTGCAGGTGGAGGTCAACTCGGATTTGCAGCGCTACATCCAGCTGCGTACGGTGGGGCTCGTGCCGGGCGAGTTTCATGGCGCCCAGGTTGACGACCACGTCCTGCGGACAACACCGGGACTGTTTCCGGATCCTCTGTACCCGGCAGAGGAGAGACTGCCGGTGCCCCCGGGCCAGTGGCGATCGATCTGGGTCACGGTGCGCGTGCCGACCCGTGCCAAAGCAGGTATCCACGAGATCGAGTTGGTACTGACAAGGGGTGGACGCAAGGAGGCTGCGGGCACATTCAGTCTCGACGTGCTGCCTGCTACGCTACCGGCACAGCAACTCAAGCACACGAGCTGGTTTCATACGGACTGCATCGCCACGCACTACCAGGACGATGTATGGAGTCCGGCTCACTGGCGGCGTGTTGAGCAATTTGTACGCAGCGCCGTCGATCACGGCATCAATATGCTGTTGACGCCATTGTTCACGCCGCCTCTGGATACCCAGGTGGGAGGTGAGCGACCCACGGTGCAGCTCGTCGATGTGCGTCTTGTGGCCAAAGATCAATATGCCTTCGATTTTGCTCGACTGGATCGGTGGGTACGCATGGCGGATACGGCAGGTGTGCGTTTCTTCGAGATGTCGCACCTATTCACTCAGTGGGGGGCGGCACACTGTCCGAAGATCGTTGCTACGGACAAGGGCAAACCGAAGAAGATCTTCGGTTGGAAGGACCGTGCCGGAGGGCCACGTTATCGGGCGTTCCTCGACCAATTCTTGCCGGCTCTGGTGCGCTACATCGACAGGAAAGGTCTGCGCAAACGCTGTTTCTTCCACGTCTCGGACGAACCCCACGCGGACCATCTGGCGTCCTTCGCCGCCGCTGCCAAGATCATGCACACGCATCTGTCGGGTTTCCCCTTCATCGACGCATTGTCCAACGTGGAGTATTACGACGACGGTCTTGTGCAGCATCCCATCCCGGCGAGCAATCACATCGAACCCTTCGTCGAGCGTGGTATCAAACAGTTGTGGACCTACTACTGCGTGTCTCAATGGCAGGGTGTGTCGAATCGGTTCTACTGCATGCCGTCCTCACGCAATCGGATTCTCGGGACGCAACTGTATCGATATGACCTGGCCGGTTTTCTGCATTGGGGTTTCAATTTCTGGTACAGCCAGTTCTCCACACGCGCTCTGGATCCCTTTCGCGAAACCGACGCAGGTGGGAATTTTCCCGCAGGGGATGCCTATCTCGTGTATCCTGGCCCGGAAGGACCCATCGACTCGATTCGTGGCGAGGTCTTCCGCGAAGCACTGCAGGATCAACGTGCTCTGCAGCTACTGGAAAAGCGGCAAGGGCGGGATCGCACGGTGAAATTGCTGGAGCGAGGCCTCGACGAGCCAATCACTATGACAGGTTATCCGCGCGATGCTGTCTGGTTGCTACGCATGCGTGACCGGATCAATCGGCGCCTTGCAGACATCGCGTGAACGGGCCCGGTAGCTGATGTGCGTGACAACGGCGATTTGCGCTAGTTAAAGGAAGTGGCTCGTTGCACAACGATCGTCGGGCTGCAGGGCTACAACGCGAGGAGGATGACATGCCGGGTGAACGAGTGCGTCAGTGTCTGGACGAGGCACGGATCCGCTACATCATCATTCGCCATTCGCCGGAGTTCACTGCACAGGAGATCGCCGCGACAACCCACATTCGTGGCAAGGAACTGGCGAAGACGGTGATGGTGAAGATCGACGGGAGCATGGCGATGGCCGTGATCACGGCGTCGAGCAAGGTCGACCTGGAGCGTCTACGGGAAGCTGTCGGAGCCGAGTCCGCTGAACTCGCCACGGAGGAGGAATTCGGTGGCCTGTTCCCCGAGTGTGAGGTGGGTGCGATGCCGCCCTTCGGCCAGCTCTACGATATGCCGGTGTTCGTCGATGCGTTGCTGCGCGAAGACGAAGAGATCGCCTTCAATGCCGGCAGCCACATCGATCTCATCCAGATGTCGTACACCGACTACGAGCGTGTCGTGTCACCGGCAATCGTCAGGATCAGGGCGTAGGCGGCGGGTGGATTCGTTTAGCAGATTGACGAGTGCAGCCAGTGTTCCCATCCTGAGGTCCTCATGCTGACGACATGGATCATCGCCGGGGTTGTACTGATTCTCCTTGAACTCATCCTGCCCGGGATGGTACTCGGCTTCCTCGGCGGCGGTGCACTGATTGTTGCTGCCCTCATCTGGTGGGGCTGGATCGACACCTGGACCTCTTCCCTCACTACCTGGTTCATCGTCTGTGTCGTCCTGTTAGTGACGCTACGGGGATTCTTCCAGCGTCTTGTCGGCGGCGAGTCGGAAGTTCAATCGACGGATGAAGATGTGGATGCATATGGCACGATTGTCGAAGTAGTGGAGACCATCACACCCGAGAGGCAGGGGCGGATTCACTATCGCGGCGCACCATGGGAAGCCATCTGCTACGACGGCACCATTGAAGCGGGAGGCAAGGCGACGCTCGCCTTCCGAGAGAATCTCGTGTGGGTCGTTGAGGCGGCCGATCCCCAGGAAGAGAAGTCCATACCCAGGAGCTGACCATGTCCTTGCTGACCCTCTTCACGATCCTCGTACTGATCGTGCTGTTCATCCTTCTCAAGACCTTCGTCATCGTTCCTATGCGCGAGGCGGTGGTCATCGAACGATTGGGTAAGTTCCGGGTGGTCCTGGATCCTGGATTTCATTTTCTCATTCCGTTTTTCGACCGGATCGCCTATCGCCATGAAACTCGCGAGCAGGTGATCGACATACCCAGCCAGGGCTGCATCACACGCGATAATATCCAGGTCGAGGTGGATGGTCTCGTCTACCTGCAGGTGCTCGATCCCAAACAGGCCAGCTATGGCATAGAGGACTACAAGCGAGCCGGGATCAATCTTGCTCAGACGACGATGCGTTCCGAGATCGGCAAGCTCACCCTTGGCCAGTCCTTCTACGAGCGTGAAACCTTGAACGAGACGATCGTAAGAGAGATCGACAAGGCCTCCGATCCATGGGGGATCAAAGTCCTGCGCTACGAACTGAGAAATATCACGCCTTCAGACAACGTCGTACACACGCTTGAGAGGCAGATGGAGGCAGAGCGCGAAAAACGTGCCGAAATCGTCAGGGCTTCGGCTGAGAAGGAGGCGACCATCAATGTTTCTGAAGGTGAGCGTCAGGAGGACATCAATCTCTCAGAAGGTGAAAAACAACGACGTATCAACGTCGCCAAGGGACGTGCCGAAGCGATCTCCATCGTCGCAGATGCGACGGCCGAGGGCACACGCTTGATTGCGGCTGCGGTGCAGCAGGAAGGCGGATCGGCGGCACTGAAGATGCAGTTGGTGGAAGAGTACATCGACACACTCACCGATATCACGCAGGAAGCCAGCGTCTCTGTGGTGCCCCTGGAATTGGCAAAGATCAAGGGGTTTTTCGAAGGTCTATCGGATGTAGCGGACGGGGTGCCGACGCAGAAGGGGAGGGCCTGATATGTCATCCGTCGAAAGCATCTTCAATCTCGTCATCTGGGGCATCCTCTTCCTGGTCTTGGTGATCAAGTTTTTCCGTTCGATTCGACTCGTACCGACGCAGCAGGCGTACATCGTGGAACGCCTGGGGAAATACACTCGCACGCTGAAACCTGGCTTTCACGCACTGATTCCGTTCATCGACAAAGTGGCCTTCATTCGAGATCTCAAGGAAGAAACCGTCGATGTCCCGCCCCAGGAGTGCTTTACACGGGACGAGGTACAGGTCGAGGTCGATGGCGTCATCTACATGTCCGTCACCGACCCTGCGAAGGCAAGCTACGGTGTCACCAGTTATTCCTTTGCCGCCACACAGTTGGCGCAGACGACGACGCGCTCCGTGATCGGTACCCTGGAATTGGACCGCACCTTCGAAGAACGTGATCTGATCTCGGCCAAGGTGGTAGAGGTCCTCGAGAAGTCAGGTGAGATGTGGGGAATTCGCGTGCACCGTTACGAGATCAAGAATCTGTCACCACCGCCTACGGTGAAGGAAGCGATGGAAAAGCAGGTCACAGCAGAGCGAAATCGCCGTGCCATCGTCGCCGGGTCTGAGGGTGACAAGCAAAGCCGAATCAATACATCCGAAGGCAAGCGACAGGATCTGATCAATCGCTCCGAAGGTGAGATGCAGCGCATGATCAACGAGGCCCAGGGGCAGGCCGAGGAGGTTCGTTCCATCGCTCAGGCGACGGCTAAGTCCATCGGCAAGATCGCCGCTTCGATCAGTGGACCGGGTGGTGAGTCGTCGGTGCGACTGCAACTGGCGGAGAAATACCTCCGACGGCTGCGGGGTCTGGCGAGGGCCAAGACGAATGTTCTGTTGCCGATCGACCTGGCCAATCCCAAACAGCTACTCGACTCTATTGAGTTGATTGGTTTCGACGAAGAGAAATAACGACGCCACGTCTGCCAAAGTTCTGTTGCCCACTCACGGCCTCGCCCGCAGGCGTCAAGATCGCTTTGGCTTGTGCTCCTCGAGGACCCTGGCAACGCAATCGACGAGGGCAGCTGGAGAGGCAGGCTTCTCCAACGTCGCTACCACACGCTCACTGACGTTTCCGGGAGCGGCAAAGCCAGTGAACAGCACGACGGGAGGACAAGGCTCCTCCATGCGTTCGAGGACTTCGTGACCCGACAGCTTCGGCAACCATAGATCGAGCAACACGAGGTCGACCTGGTCGCCTTGGTCTGCAAGCATCTGCAGGCCCTGCTCACCGTCGATCGCTAACAACACCGTGTAGCCATGGCGCACCAAGGTGCGCTCAGCCACGTAGCGCACGCTTTCCTCATCCTCTATCAGAAGAATCTTGCCCGATCCTATCGACGCCGAAAGGGGAAAGCCGGCGGGCACCGTGGTCCGCGCAACTTCAGCGGGATGTAGATACACGCCGAATGTTGTGCCTTCTCCGGGTTTGCTCTCGCAGGCGATCCAGCCCCCGTGGTGACTGACACTACCGTGCACACTGGAAAGCCCAAGACCGGTGCCGCGGCCCACCTCCTTCGTCGTGAAGAAGGGATCGAACATCCGAGCCTGCACCGCGGGCTCGATGCCGATGCCGTTATCCCGCACCTGAAGAAGCACCATCTCCTGCTCGTCGACATGCTCCGCCGTGACACCGATGTCAATCCTGGGAGTACGCCCCGTGACCTCGGCGAGCCCGTCTCTGGCGTTCACACAAAGATTCAGCAGTACCTGTTCCAACTGTCCCGCGTTGCCATCGATGGCGGGCAGATCGTCGGCGATGTGTGTACCGATGACTATGCGACGATCGAAAGTACTGCGACAGACTCGGGTCACCGAATCGACGACGGTTCTCAGCCTCATCGGCACACGCTCAGGCGCCAGGCCCTTGCGTGAATAGGACATCAGCTGGCGGAGCATCTCGGCGAGCGATTCGGTTGACTCCAGGGCCTTGCCGATCAACAGTGGCGCTTCACCTGGTGTTTCGAGCGCAAAGTCCAGATTGCCGATGATCCCCTGAAGAAGGTTGTTGAAGTTGTGGGCGATGCCCGCCGTCAACTCACCCATGATCTCGATCTTCTGGGATTCACGCAGCTCCCGCTCGCGCTCCTGTAGGTTGTGATACAAATCTGCATGGTGCAGGGCGATAGCAAACAGATCGAAGAATGGCCCCAGAACGTCGATCTTGCGCAGCATCTCCTCTCGCTCCTCGGGCTCGCTGGCGGTGGCCAGGACAGCGACTGTCCGAGTGTTGTGGACAATGGGTATGAAGTACGACGTCTTGGCCGGCATGTTCGGCGGGCTGAAACGTTGATCGAAGCGTTTGCTCCAGCCATCGATCACCGCCATGCGACCCGTGCGCGCCACCTGAGCAGTCACATTGTCGTCGTCGAAATCGTATTCGATCCCGTTCGCATCGGTACCCGGCTGCGCCCGACGCCATTCGCCGCTCTCGTCTTGCTGGCGTGTAAAACTTCGGGTGACCCGTACAGTTCGTCGATCATTGTCGACGAGAGCAACCATGACGCTGCGGAAGATGCCAGCCTGGATCACTTGCAGGGACAACGTGTCGAGGATGTTCTCCAGGTCGAGGGACCCCAGCAAAGTCTTTCCGGTCTCGTGGAATGCCTCCAGCAGACGCTCCTCCTCTGCCAGGGCGTCGTTGACTCGCCCCATCTGCTCCGCGCGTTGGTGGTCTTCGGCCAGCTGTTGGGATAAGAGGGTGTTGCGTTCTTGAACTGCCGCAGGTCGTGCCATCGTTGTGTCGCTGCCGTGAGTACTCCGGCAAGATCTTGCAGGAACTCGAGGTCCGTATCGGTGAAAGCGTCGGCGCGCAAACTGTTGACGCCCAGTGTTCCGCCTGAGAACGGTATGTCGATGACCGACCGCCTTTGCGCTGGCTCCGTCGTCGCCAAATCCTTCAATTCGTCGTAGGGATCATCGTTGAGCAGGTCCTTGCGATAGACCGTGCGGCCCTCACGCCACCACGTCGTCACAATATCGGGGGCCCGCAGGATGCTGACGCGATGAAAGACGCCACCATCAGGTTCGTGCGTGTGTTGGGTGAGTTGGATCTCGCCAGAGTCCTCTTCGATCAGATTGACACCGTACCCGGCGTAGTCAATCTGTGCCGTCGACAGGCACTCGCCGAGGGCTTCGACGATCTCCTCCGGCGTATCGCCGTGCTTGATCAGCGTCACCATACGGCGCAACTGGCGCAACGCCTCGCGATAACACGTGTCGCGCTCCCTCGCTGACTCGATGAGGGCAAGTCTGTCTCGAAGTGCTTCGATCTCACCCATGCCTTCATCCACGGCTGTTTCGTCCGTCATCTGGATCCAGGGAGGGACTATTCTCCTGAGGAATATGCCGTTGGGTGGCTCGCACACAAGCCAGGCCGCCGATCTGGCCCAGTTATCGGGGCCAGATTCGGGCGCCTATCGACGAACCGTCATGATGACGAAGAGAGCCCGCTCAATCTCTACGGACTGAGCCGAGAGGACGGTGGGTGCGAACTCCTGGTGGTGGCCCGCAAGCAGATTGCGGCCTATGAGAGCTACGTCGTAGTGCGAACCCAGTGACCGACCGATGCGGGCGTCCAACTCGACATACTCGCCAACGCCGAGGCCAGACAGCTCGTCGACATACCGCAATCCACCGTCCAACTCCCAGACAGATCGCCAGTCCATGCTGGAGTGCAGTGTGAGCTGGTGTGTCGGTGTGGTGGCGTCGAGCCGTAGCTGGTCGAGGAAGGCGCCCGAGTCGCTGCTAAAGTCGAGTTCAAGTCGAGTGTAGCCGGCGCGTATCCGCCACCAGGATGTCAGATTGCCATCCACCGCAGCCTCAACTCCCCAGGTGGTGCCGCTGATGCCATTGACCGTCTGCAGGGGAAGCACGGCATAGGGGTCGGATCCCGCCGCGACGGTGACACCACCGATCGTGGCGTCGGCGAGCCTGGCGTATTGATTTCGAAACAGGGAGACATCGATCAGCCACCGGTCGCTCAACCCGCCGCGGTAGCCTGCCTCGAGGGCGCGAACCGTCTCCGCCTCGAAATCAGGACTTCCACTGAGCTCGAGGAAGGTGGGCGGAGTTCCTTCTGCTGGCGCGGGAAGTCCGAGAAATTCCATCGTGGGTGCCACCACGCCCACGACGAAATGGGCGTCTGCATCGGTACGCGATGGTGTGCGTACGGCGCGCGAGACGGAGGCCCAAAGGGTCTGTCGCACACCTGGTGTCCAGCGCACGCGAGCACTGGGCTGAATCTCCAGGCCCGTGAAACCGTTGTGTTCGAATTTGGTACCCGTCGTCAGACTCAGCTGGCCAGGCACGAGGTCAACTTCACCTTGGACAAAGGCACTGTAGAGGTTCAGGCGGCGGCGTGACGGGGCGAGTCTGAAGGCGAAGCTCTCCTTCGTGATGCGGTCTCCGGTGGTTCGAAATGCACCACCCCAGGCCAGCTCATAGATGCTACCGATCTGCAGGCGGTGCTGAAGGTCGATGTCGAAGGTGAGCCGCCGCTCCTCGAGACTCTCGAGGCGACGCGTCCAGTCGATGTAGGTCTGCAAGGCGAGCTCGGAGCCGTCGAGCTGCTGCCGCACCCAATGCGCCAGCACGTGTCCTCCTGACGTCTCGATCTCACTCAGGGTCACCAGCGAATAGGGTGGATTCCTTGCGACCGACTCGCCGCGATAGTCCTTGCTGCCAGTGTAGAAGGCGCCCTGTACCATGACCCGATCACGGTCGTGGTCCCAATCGGCACGAAAACCGCCCAATCCTTGCCGCCAGGCATCGTTGGACGAACGACCCGTCTGGGTGCGGAATTCGTCGCGATCTGCGAGTTTTGCGAAGACTCTATAGTAGAGACGGTCTGCGGCGCGTGCCCCGTAGCGGACGGAAGCCGTGGCACGCTCTTCCTTGCCACCGCCGACCTGCGCAAGCAAGCCCTGAGTGTCCACGGCGCTTCGGGTGACCACGTTAATCACGCCATCGACGGCATTGGCGCCCCACAACGTGGCACCCGGTCCACGGGTCACCTCGATGCGCTCGATGTCCTCCAGGACCAGGTCGTGATCTTCCCAGAAGACACCCGAGAAGAAAGGCGAGTAGACATTCCGACCGTCGACGAGAACCAGCAGTTTGTTGGCGAAGCGGGAGTTGAAGCCTCGTGATCCGACGGCCCATTTGTTGGCGTCGATGCGGGCGACCTGCATGCCGGGCACCAGCCGCAGGGCCTCGGTAATGGTCTGCGCGCCGGATCTGCGCAGCTCTTCACCGGTGATGACGGCGACGGCGGCGGGTGCCTGGCCAAGGCGCTCCTGCTTCCGCGAGACCAGATTGACCGGAATATCCATCAACTCCTCGAGGCTGAGCCCGATCAGGTTGATCGTTTCCGCCATTGTCTGGCTGGTTGAGAATCCCAGTAGGGCGATCACCAGCCAGAGCATGAGCCTCCGGGGCCACTCTGCAGGAATCATACGATATAGAGTAGGAATTATTGAAAGGAATTTGAAATCAGACACGGACGATCTCAGCGATGGGCAACACGACCGTCGCCCGGGTCCCCTGGTCCGGTGTTGATTCAAGGATCAGCTGACCGTCGGACTCCTCCACGATCGTACGGGAAATCGCCAGTCCCAGCCCCGTACCCTTGTCCGGATCCTTCGTCGTAAAGAACGGATCGAACACTTTGGCAATAATCGATTCAGGGATTCCCGAACCATTGTCTTCCACTTCGATGCAGACCTGCGTGGAATCGGGGCTACTCGTTCGCACCACCACACGTCCCTGCCTTCCATCTGCGGCGGAACGGCTCTCCACGGCATCACGGGAATTGCTCAGCAGGTTGATCACCACTTCCTCAAGTGAGAAGGCATTGGCCAAAACTGGCGGCAGATTTCCCGCAGACTCGATCGCCAGGTCGAGTCCGTGCGCCTTGAACTGAGCACCCAGTAATGACACGGCCGACTCGACGATACCATCGACCTGGATCGGGGCCACGTCCGATCGACCCGCCTCACCGGCGAAGCGCCGCACGTGATCAATGATGTGGACCATCCTGTCAGATTGCTCGACGATGCGTTCCAGCCGATCGCGAATGTGTTCCTCGTCCATCGTCCACTCCCGCTCCATGGCGATCAGCATGTGCTCGGCCAGACCCCGAACCCCCATCAGTGGCTGATTCAGCTCATGGGCGATCCCGGCAGCCATCTCACCGAGAGATCGCAGGCGATCAGCACGCAGACTCAGCGTGCGTTGCGCTTCCAGTTCGCGTTCGGCGTTCTCGCGGGCCTCTTCGGCCCGCAGACGCTCACTCAGTTCCTGCTGGAGCTGCTCGGCGCGCTGCTGAAGCTGGTCGCGAGTGCCCTGCAATTCGCTATCGCGAGACTGAATCTGCTCGAGCATATCGTTGAAGCCGGCGATCATCTTTCCTAACTCGTCTTGCCCATGGGGCTCGGCGCGCAAGGCGTAATTCTGGTGGCGGGATACGGCTTGGGCGACATCGGCCAGTCGTGTGATCGGTCGTGAGATCACCCCCTGTAACAGGATGGCCAAAAGCAACGATACGACACTGGCGCCGACGACGACGGCGCCGACAACGGCGACATAACGCCCAAGGCGCTCGTCCAATTCGCGCAGATCCGAACTCAGATGGATCGTTCCGACCTGCTTTTCCCGGTAGATGACCGGCCGGAATACGATGAGGAACTCTTCCTCGAATCGGTATCCTTCCGGTTCAGGTGAAGTCGGTGCAAGTTGTCCTCCGCCCTGCTGGTAGAAGGCCAGGACACGACGATCAGCACCGTAAATGGCCGCTGTCTTGATATTCGGTTCCGTCTCCAACTCGGCCAGGATCTCCCGGGCCGTCCGGGCATCGCCGAATTCCAGCGAAGCCACACTGTTGTTGCCGACGACCCCCGCCAGTGTCGTCATTCGTTCCACCATGGCATCCCTAGAGGCATTCCAGTCGAAGACGACGAGAGTGGCACATGCGAGCAGCACGGTAACATTGCTGACCAGTCCGATGATGAGGACAAGCTTCCACCGGATCGAGAGATTCCTCATCGGTCCTGCTCTCCGACAATCTCAGCCAAGTGCAGAAGGCGTGAACTGATCCTCAAGTCTGCGTCTCGGGCGGCCTTCAGATTGACCCGCATCCGCATCCGCTCGTCATCGAATCGCAAACGGATCATGCCGCCGCCACGTGCGAACCACTCCATATCACCAACGGTCAGCACCGAGCGGTCTCCAAGCGTTGCAAGGATGCCCGCAAGCCGCCGGTTCTCTGAGGCACTGATGAAGAGGATGTGGCACGTGGGCAGATCCTCGAGCCGTTCGACGCGCACAACCTGCACGGGTCTGATGTTGCCCGTCAGATCTGGGATCATCTCTTCCAGCAATTGGCCGATGGCATCTCTGCCAAGGACGGCGATCGTCATCGGACTGCTGCTGTCGGCGAAGGTGCCGGCGGGCCACTCGACGAAGCGGCCGAATTTGAGCACCACGGCCGCCTTGATCTGGTGTTCCGTCGGACGTTGAGCGCCCACACCTCCGGCAAGCACCGCGGTCAGCAGCGTGGTCAGGAAGATATGCTGGATGAAAGGTCGCATGATGGCTGCCGGTCGTGCCCTAGCGCTCCCAGCGGATCTGTCCGTAGACACCACGTTGAATCTGAGCGGTGCGATGGAGGACGATTTGCGTGATTCCCTCCTGGTGCTCGGCAGCGAGCAGATTCTGACCGACCACGGAGATCTCGACGCCATGGCCACTCCTCCAGGCGAGCCGAGCGTCTAATGTCAGGTATCCGTCGATGGCCTGTTGGGCGCGTTCGGCCACATAACGCGCCGTCGCATCCAGTGTCCACCACTCAGCCAAGGTCGAACGCGATCGAAGCTGCAGATGATGTGGCGAGCGGTCGGTGAAACCGACCGACGGCGCATCGTTCCGCCTCATGTTCAGATAGGAGTAGGTTCCCTGCACGAGCCAACCGCGGCGAGCTTCCCAATCAACCAGTACCTCGGCACCTGCACTGCGTCCCTGGCCACGGTTGTTCAGCAAGGTTGGCAAAATCAATCGATCAGGGTCGGTGAGACGCACCGGGGTGCCAAGATTCACTTCTACGATGTCATCGATATACTGGACAAACGTTGCGATGTCGATGAACAGGCGAGGAATGGGTCGGAGTCGGTAGCCGGCCTCAATCGCTATCACCTTCTGTGAGCAAAGATCTTCCGAGCCAGCGCCAACGACGAAGATGGGCACGTCCTCGTCCTGCTCATGGGTCAGACTTCCCATCACCAATTCGACATCCGTCTCGACACGGGCGGGAGTACGCACTGCACGCGACACGGCGGCCCACAGCGATTGCCGGTCTCGAGGTGCCCACCGGACCCTGGCATTGGGCTGCAATTCCAGACCGGTGAAGGGGTTGTGTTCGACCTTGCCACCCAGGGTCAGATGCACACGGCCGTCCCGAAGGGAGATGTCGTCCTGGGCGAAGGCGTTGTAGTAGGTGAATCGGTCTTGGCTCGAGTCGAAGGACAACATGAAGGTGGAATCCAAGTTGGCGTCCACGAAGCGCAAGCCCGAGCCCCAGATCAGTTCGTGTCGTGGTCCCGGAGAAGAACGGTGCTGAAAGTCGACATCGAAGGTGTGGTGCCGCTGGCGAAGGTAGAGTTCCCGATGGCGCGTGCGGTCGAAATAGACCTGCAAGGCCATGTCGTGGGTCGCCGAGAAGCGACGTTCCCAGCGACCCAGAACGTGACCCCCATCGATATCGACGTCGTCTTCCGCGTCTATGGCGTAAGGCGGCTCCAGCAAGAACGCTGTCAGGCCATTGTGCAGATCCGTCTCGTAGATCGCCGCCTGGACCATCAGATGGTCATCCGATGGCAGGGTCCAGTCCGCGCGTAGACCACCTCGTGCGCCACGCCATTCGTCTCCCGAAGGGTCGCCGGCCAGGTCTACCTGCTGGTCCCGATCGAAGAAGCGGGCATAGAGACGGATGTCGCCGTGCTCTCCAAGACGCCTACCGCCTCGTACGGCGCCAAATGCGCGCTCTTCCGAACCTCCCCCGGCTGTGACCAGTGTACCACGGGTCTTGGCAGCAGACTTGGTAATGATGTTGACGACGCCGAAAAAGGCGTTGGCGCCCCACAGCGTCGCACCGGGGCCGCGGATGACCTCGATCTGCTCCACATTATCGAGCAGCAGATCCTGGACCTCCCAGTAGACGCCCGAAAACACGGGTGTATAGACACTGCGTCCGTCGATCTGAACAAGCATGTTGTTGGTGAATCGACTGTTGGATCCGCGCACGCTGATGGCCCACTTACTGGCGTCGAGGCGTGCCACCTGCATACCCGGTACCAGTCGCAGTGCTTCAGCGACACTCGTCACACCGGAACGACGCAATTCCTCACCGGTGACAACCGCTACAGCAGCCGACACGTCGAAGAGCGCCTCTTCGCTGCGGGAGGCAAGGCTGACCGGCGTGGTGACCAGATCCTCCAGGCTCCACTCCGCAAGATGTAGGTCATCCTCTGCCTGGTGGGGTGTAGAACTTGCCATCAAAAGCATGGGGATGATCAGCCATGGCAAGGCCCGTTGCGGGATAACGGATACGAGGAGGTATTCGATCACGATTTCCACCAAAGCAGGATAGAGCCAGTTCTCGTTCAGAACCGGCTTCTCTGTAAGGCATGGCTCGATTTCTTAGATGCAATCGCCGTGCCGGTTTGCACAAATGATATTGTTTTTGCAGATCCGGGGGAGGTTCCGGGCGAATTCGGTCATTTTGGGATGGCTTTTATCCATCAGCTTGGCACTTGTTGTCGACAACAGTTGCCAAGGTCGGCGTCGAGCCCAGATTTTTCGGTGTCCCGTCTATGCAGGTTCAGGAGCCACTGGTGAGAATTCCGCACTTATACAGGTACCCTCGCCAACGGCCGAGTCGACCTGAACGAAGCCGCCGAATTGCTCCAGGATCGTTCGCGTGATCGCCAGACCGAGGCCCGTACCCTTGTCCGGATCCTTCGTCGTGAAAAAGGGCTGCCAGATCTGGTCGAGGATATCCGGCGGGATTCCGCATCCCTTGTCGACGACTTCCACGCGAGCTTGACCGGAGCGGGTTCGTAACGTGCGCAACATGATTGTGGCTCTGTCCGGATCCTGAGTTGACGAGACGGCATCTCGAGCATTGGTCAGCAGGTTTAGCACGGCTTCTTCCAGCGAAAATTCATTGCCCCTGATAAGCGGCAGATCGTCGTCCAACTCGGTCTGGAGCACCAAACCGTGGGAGGAGAACTGCGTTCCCAGAAGATCACTGGCCGCCTTGGCCACGTTATTCAGCGAGATATCCTCCTCTCGAGCATTACCCGCCTCGCGGGCAAACATGCGTACATGTTCGATCGTATGTGACATACGATCCGTCTGCTTGACGATCTCGTTCAGGCGACCGCGTTGGGTCTCCTCCGTTTCATCCCACCCCCGCTCCATGGCGATCAATGTGTGCTCCGCCAGACCCCGCACTCCGACCAGCGGCTGATTGAGTTCGTGGGCGATGCCCGCGGCCATCTCGCCGAGAGATCGGAGTCGATCGGATCGCATTGACAACGTCTGCTGCTCGGCGAGGCGGCGTTCGGCGAGTTTCTGGTCGGTGATGTTGCGGACGATGGCCAGCACCTGATCGTTCGCCACAGGCACTATCCGTGTCTCGTAGTGACGGAGCCCTCGGTCGAAAGGCAAGCGCATCTCCACGGTGACCATCTGCCGTTCGGTGAGCACTCGATGGATCGCCGCCATGGCGATTTTGGAAGCCGAACGTGGCAGCACATCGGTGAGTTTCTTCTGTAGCAGTTCACGCGGCGTCAGTTCGAAGTCGCTTTGGGCACCGCGCGCCTCTAGGAGGGTTCCCTGAGTATCGACGCGTAGCATGTAGTCGGGGATGGCGTTCAGCAAGGCACGTTTGGCGTTTTCACTCTCACGCAGAGCCGACTCGACGCGATGACGTTCGGTGATCTCGAGATGCAGTCTTTCGGTTCGTTCCTCGACCGAGTCGACCATGTCATTGAAGGTGGTCGCGAGACGGCCCACCTCATCGCCGGACCGCACCTGGGCACGCTGTGTTAAATCGCCAGAGTCGATCCGAAGAGCGGCGGCGACGATCTCGCGCAGAGGCGCAGTGACCAGACTGCCGATGGCGTAGACGAGGCCGCACCCGACGAAGAAGACGAGCAGGCTGATCCCGGCGGCAGCGCGGCGGCTTCGCTCAACGCTTTCGGTGACACTTGTGACGGCAAAGCCCGCCTCAACGCGTCCTAGTGTCCGTCCTTGATGGCGCACGGGCACGACCAGCTGGTGAAGATTGGGTTCGTCGTTGCTGCCGAAATTGGCGAAGGGCTCTCCCGTGTCGGTGAACACACGCAGGTAGACGAGGTCTGGAACGACGCGGGCGCCCTGGATTACTTCGGCCGCCGTGCGGGAGTCGTCGAACAACATGGCCGGCACGAGTGTGTACGCCGTCATCCCGACGATGCTGGAAGCTTTGTCTTCCAGGTGTTGGCGTGCCTGATGCTCCAGGCGAGCGGGGAAGTAGAAGTAAATGAACCCGGAGATCGCCGCCAGTAGGAATCCGACCAGCACGATCAGCTTCACCCGTACGGGCAGATTCCAGCGGATGGGTGAGAGCGTTACTGCTATCTCCACTAGTCCACGATCCGTGCCAGGGCCAGGACTCGGGAGCTCAGATCGGCGCTGGCCTGCCGGATCGCTCGGCGATTCACGAGCAACTCGAGGCTATCGCCTTTCATGTCCATACCGATGGCGACTCCCTTCGCGACATAACGTGGTACTCCTGTGAGGGTGATGTGACCCATGTTGTGGCAAATCGCGGCAATGTCGGCTACATCCAGGGCTCTCACAGGGGCGATATAGAGGACGTCGACGCGTGACTGGCGCAATTGTGTGGCGAGCGTTCCGACGTCTTCAATGTCGATGGTGACGTGATCGTAGGCCAATCCGCCGACATTGGGCAGCGCATCGATCGCTTGCGTCAATTGCTGTCGCACGAGGTCGGATTCTCGGACCTTCCCCTGGTAGATAATCCCTACCATGACCGTATCGCCCGCCGCCACGAGATGACGCTCGAAGGTCATTACCTTCGCCAGCGTTTTCCACTGAGCCGTGACCGACCATGGCATCGGGTCTGACGTCTGCCCGTGCACAGCCAATCCGCCGACGAGTATGACCCAGACGATTAATCGTCGCAGGACCCCTCGAGTCGCAGGGCACACCTTTCTCTCTCTTTCCAACCGACGCTTCACGATTCCAGATCAGTCCCGTATCTCGAGGCGGAGAAAAACCTGCCGGCCGTCCTGCTGGATGGCCGCCTGGGCCAGTTCGACGCCTCCAGGTGCTGAATAGTCGACGTCGAAGACGTTGTTCACTTCGAGCCGGGCCGTCACACGACCTGACAGTCGATGGGTCGTGGCCAGCAAGAGCCCGATGTCTGTCCGTAGGAAATCGTCAGTCATCGTATTCTGCACCGTTCGACGAGAGCTCTCGTAGTGTAGCCGTCCCTGCAGTTGAAGGGGTCCGATCAGTGGCACGAAGAGCCCCGCCTTGTACAGATGCGATGGATAGTTGGTCAGGCGTACGTCCGTCGCCTCGTCCTCGGAACGCTGGAGGGAATAGCTGGCGTAGCCCGTGATATCGGCCGTCAGTGCGCCCTGCAGGCCAATCTCTATGCCGCGGCCACCCACGTGGCTCACATTGCGATGCTGGATGGTCTCGTCCGCCTCATCATAGAACTGATCGATCAATCGGCGCATGCGGTGCTGATACACGGAAACGACGCTCTGCGCATGTTGAGTGATCTGGTACTCCCAGATGACTTCTGTCGTGCGAATCCTCTCGGGACGAAGATCGGGGTTGGGGATGAATCCACTGATTTCGTCGGCGTAATCCAATTCGTACATCCCCGGCGCTCGGAATGCTTGGCCATACAGCAGCTTGAACGTCTGTCGCGATCTCGGATGGTACACCAGAGCCGCTCTGGGGTTGATGGTCAAACCGACGTGGGAGTAATGGTCGGCACGCACGCCGAGAGTCAAGGCCAAATTCGACAGCAATTGCTGCTCGTCCTGAGCGTAGGCAGACACGACGGTAAAGGGCAGCCCGCCGTCGAAGTAGGTTGCCTCGGCATCCCAGGCGCGGTATTCGGAATTGTAGTGACGCTGGATTTCGGCACCCACAATCAACCGGTTCTCGGGTCTAAGATCGCGTTGATAACGGACCTCACTGTATACCGAGTTGTTGTGGGATTCGTCCAGAAAGGGGAACTCGTCGTAAAACCACATCCCCTTGTAGTGGTAATGAAAGTACGCCGCACTTAGCTCGAACTGGGCAGCAGGTCCAAGATCGCGCCGATAACGGGCCTCCACGGTTTGAAATTCGTCGTGTGTCTCTGTGGCGCCATTGAAGTCGGTCTCGTAGGCACCTGTGGGGACACCTGTTTCCCGCGAGGTGACATGTCCTTGAATCTGAAGTCGGCCAATCGTCGCTTTTCCTGTCAGGCCGTAGTTCCGCTCCCAATCGCGCCCGACAGCGAGGCCATCATTGGTCTCCGGATCATCAGACTCGGCGTAGTAGTGATCGGCACCATCCGTGTCAGACCACTGCCCGGCGATCGCCAGATCGAGTCCATTGTCATAGGATCGGCCCCACGCCGCACGACCCTCCTTGGCACCGTCGTTGCCAAGCCCGGCGTCCACGACGAGGCCATCCTGCTGGTGGCCACTCTTCGTCAGGATGTTGATGACGGCAAACATGGCGTTGGTTCCGTAGAGGGCCGAGCCCGGTCCCCGAACGATCTCGATGCGATCCACAGCAAGCATGCTGAGGCCGAAGTCCGCCCCCACGGCGACGCTACCCCAGATCGCTTCATTCATCGGTGCGCCGTTGATGAGAACGAGGACCCGGTTGTTGTAGTCCGCTGGACGTCCAAATCCACGCACGCCGACGGCGAGGTAGTTGCGGTCGTCGGAGAGGTAGAAGCTTCGCGTGTCCCGCAGGGCATCGGCCAGTGTCACGTAGCCCCGTTGTTCGATATCGGCGGCGGTAATGACGGTCACCGACGCGGGCGCCTCCCGAGTCGATTGCTCGTGCATGGCGGCTGTACTGATCTGTAAGTCGAGCAGATCTTCAAGTGATGTCGGCTCGGTCTGGCCGATGGCGGGCCGGCAGATACACCAGCTCATGAGAAGCACTCTGAACGCTCGGGGATATACGGACATGTAGGACTCCGTGCGACTCGGTGGTGAAAACGTTTGGGAGCGGCCACAGAGATAGTGCAACAGCCATGCCAGCGGATCCAGCGTCGGTGTGCTGCCCGGGCACGGCTGTCTGACCAACCTGCAAGGTTCAACTAACAGAGAGGTGGACTCGATGTTAGCAATAGTTGCTAGTCAATCATTGCCAAGAAAGAGCTTCTGGCACACGCCGCGCCGGGATTGGACCTTCGCCTCCAGATATAGGGCAGCAGCGCCGCACAGACGAGGGCGGCCATGAGCTAGGGGAAGGCTGAAGGGATTAGGCTGCCACATCTATTTACGCCTTGAGAATCGGAGGGTCCTCACAGGACAGATAGGAGCCTGGTGGACGGGTCGTCACGGTACCATGGCCTCGTCTGAGGCGGCAGCGGGAAGTCGGATCACGGCTCGCGCACCGGTGTTGGGCCCGGCGGAATGCAACTCCAGCTGGCCGCCAATTTCCTCGACGATTGTCTTGGATACGGACAGGCCCAATCCCGTTCCTCGCTCAGGATCTTTTGTTGTGTAGAACGCGTCGAAAATTCGGCCCGCCCCCTCCTTGCTGATTCCAACTCCGTGATCACACACCTCCACACGCACCAGCGTACCTGCCCCGTCGTGCTCGACACCGGTCGTGAGTTCTATCGCGGGCCACTCGCCATGCAGATCGCCGCGTTCTTCCGTGCTGTCCCGCGCATTGTTCAGCAGATTGATGATCACCTCTTCGAGGGAATAAGGGTTCGCGACGACGGCAGGGAGATTCCCGCTGAGATCAGAATGAATCCGAATGCTTTTCGACGCGAACTGAGCTCGCAGCAGACTCACTGCCGATTCACAAACATCATTGATCTCGATACATCGTGTCTCCGGTTGCCCTGCCTCACGGGCGAAGAGACGCACGTGATCAATGATATGGACCATCCGATCCGCCTGCTCGAGCACTTTGCTCAATCGTGCCTCAAGCTCTGGCCCCTGCATGTCCCATCCCCGCCCCAGTCCGATGAGGATGTGTTCGACAATTCCGCGCACGCCAACGAGGGGCTGATTTAATTCGTGCGCCATGCCCGCTGACATTTCGCCGAGTGATCGGAGACGGTCACTTCTGATGCCGGCCGCGCGCTGTGACCGCAACTCCATCTCTGCCTTGCGTCGATCCGTCATGTCTTCAGAAAAACCGACGGTTCGGACATGTTTCCCGTTCGCATCGCGGAGGCAGATCAGGCGACTGCGAATCCACCGAATTGAATGATCGGGTCGAAGGATACGATACTCGAACTCAGAGGGGTCCTGGGCGGTCTGTCGCACGATCCGAGTGACCCGTCGCCGGTCTTCCCGATGGATCGTCCGCAGCCATCGGGCGGGCGCATTGACCAGCGATTCTCGCGAGCGCCCCCAAATGGTCTCGTACGCCCGGCTGACATATTCGAAGGATGTCATGTCTGGAGTTGACATGAAGAAGGCTTCGTCCGCGTTCTCAATAAACTCAAGCAGACGATCCTCGACGTGGCGCGTGCTCTGCTCGGCGCGCAATCGTAGAGACAGTTCGGCCGTCAACGCTTCGTGGCTTTGTGTGAGACGCACATACATACGCGCGTAGGACAACACCACTGGGGGGGCGACCAGGAGGGAGCAAACGAAGGCAATCTTCAGTTCGAAGGCGTAGTGGGGGTGCCCCGTGAACAGGACCAGTACCAGAGTGATCAGAACCGAAGCGACGATACAACCCAGGCTGATGAGAATTGTCGCTCGGCCAACGCCCCATCGGTCCACGAGTCGTCCTAACACAGGACCCTCCCTGTACACCGGGCCGGCACATACGTGAAGGGGGCGATGTTCACCCCGAAGGCGTCGGCCCCCAGCCCTGGACGGTCAACGCGTCGAAGGTGTTGTTGCATTCTATCGGACTCCAGAAATGGATTGTCTGCTTCCCCCACGCAAATTCCATGCTGACACTATAAGGAATCACATAACTCTATTGATCTCGATCTCTTATCAATGGTAAAGGATCTGCTTTCAGCTCCCCGACAACAAGCCGGGCACCAGTTGTCAGCAAGGGTTGTCAAGAAACTCAGCACAAATTGCCAATTGAGACACCGCTGCTCATCTCCGAGCATGGCATGCGCAGTGGAGTCCACAATGGGATATGTCACCTGCCGCTGGGCTCGGCGGATACTGCGTCATCTCCTGCTGCTGCATCATGTCCGTCCTGTGTTTAGTTTCCTCAGTGTATTGGCCGCCACCCGTGACGGCCTCGGGCTTGCCTCGCCGGCGGGACCGTCACATGTGTGCTCATCGCCACGCTGGGCGCTGAGAGATGCTTGGCTTCTTCTTTCCGATCGAGTCGTGGTTGCGTTTCCAGCGAAATCACGAGGACTGCAGATGCGAATGAGAGTTCTTCAGGTCTGTTTAGTAAACACCCAAATGGGGTCCTTTGCCTGGATCCTCGGCGTCGCCTAGCTGTGTTGTCTGCCGCTACCCAGGTGATGAAACTGGCGCTGAAGATGCGTGCCAGTGCCGATCTGCCCGCCCAGGCGACCACGGCGATGGAGCAATTGGCCGCGGCTGGTCTCGTCCTTCGACGCCTGACGGTGTGGCTGGATATCGGCGCGACCAAGTCAATCCGAACCGTGTTCCTGCCGCGCCCTGTCACCCGCACGACGCTGAGTCCCAGCGAAGATTATCGTCGGGTGGTGGTCGACGGACACTGCCTGCGCTGTGACGCCGAAGACGCGAAGGGTGGTGTCGCTGCCCTGATTCCGTGTGGACAGGATCTCGTCGAAGTCACCTGCGACAGCCTGCCCGCCGATGGTGAGATGGATCTTGCCATCGGTCTGATTGCCCTGGCGCGACGTGCCGCCGATCTGAGTGCCATCGAACGATCCATGGCGCATCTGGGCCAAATCGACGAAAAGCTGCTGGCCCTGCATGGTGGCAGTCTCGATCTCAGCGGTGGCAACGAGGTCGACGTCGCCCGGCGGATGGTAGAAGTGGCGACCTCACACCTCGGATATGATCGAGCGGGCGTTTTCCTCAAGGATGAAGAGGCGCGACTCGTGCGCGGTGTCGTCGGTGTGGATACTGAAGGACAGATCGTCCCCATCTCCGAAACGTGCTTCGATCTGTTCCCCGAGCAAGAGGAGGACGACACCGAAATCGCCCGGATCGTGCGTGGCGATCTGGACCATTTTCTCAGTGAGGATCTGGATGGGGAAGGGCGGCAGAGTGTCGAAGGAGATATTCATCACAATGCTCTCGTACCGATGTGCTACGCAGGCCGCATTCTGGGTGTTCTGGCTGTCGATAACTACGTCACCAATCGACCCATCAGCCAGACTGAGTTTCCGCGCCTGATGATGCTGGCCAATCAGGGAGCTGTGACCTTGACTCATGTCGTACAGCAACAGGATTTGCGGTTGGCCCGCGATGGTCTGGAGGCGACGGTTGAGGCCAGCACGGCAGAGCTGGCCAATACAAATCGACAGCTGATGCACACGCTTGAGGAGCGACGAATCGCCCGTGCCGTCGAGCAGAAGGCACAGCAACGACTGCTGCATCTGCTGGCCTCGGGACCCGCGATCATCTACAGCTGTCGCCTGGAGAGTGGCTTCCCCTTTACGTTCCTCAGCGCCAACGTGCGAGCACACATCGGTTACGATGCCCATGAGCTGATTTCTGACCCAGGCCTTTGGGCGTCCCGACTCCACCCAGAGGATGCGGATCGCTATTTCGACGATACCGCAGGGATGATCGCCAGTGGCCAGCGTAGCGTCGAGTATCGCCTTCGACACCGGGAGGGCCACTGGTGCTGGATTCAGGACGAGATGGTTGTCATCCGAAGAGACCATGACGGGAAGGGGAGTGGGCAGGAGATCGTCGGTTCCTGGCTCGACATCAGTCAGCGTCGAGAGGTCGAGGCACAGCATCGTCAGGCGCTGGACACTTTAGAAGATCAAAAGGCGCTCGCCATGCGTTCCGATCGCCTCCGCTCCCTGGGTGAGATGGCGGCAGGTATCGCACACGAACTCAATCAACCCCTGGCCGGCGTCAGGGGGATGGCTGAACACATGGTTCTGGCCGTGGCGCGCGACTGGGATCTGTCGGCGACGACGATCGCCGAACGCTCTCAGAAGATCGTCGACCAGGCGGATCGTATGATCCACATCATCAACCACGTCCGCGTCTTCGCTCGTGATGCGGGCAAACCAGAGACGTCCAGCACCGACATCAACGATGTGGCACGAGCCGCGGTCGATCTGCTGGGCGTGCAATTGCGCACGGCTGGTATCGAACTGGCTGTCGATCTGGCGCAGGATCTGCCAACCGTCCGGGCAAACGCTTTTTCGGTGGAAGAGGTCCTACTGAACCTACTGGCCAATGCGCGCGATGCCGTGCTGCACAAGGATCACGGTGAGTCAGACCGTGGCAGTTATTCTGACGGGCATGGGAACAGACGGCTGTCTGGGGGCCCAACGGCTCAAGAGTCAAGGTGCCCACGTGATCGCCCAAGATCAGGATTCCTCAGCGATCTACGGAATGCCTCGTGCTGCTGTCCAGGCCGGGACCGTCGATGTTGAGTGTCCGCTGAGTCTGGTGCCAGGTGCCATCCTGCGGGCATTGCGCGCCTGATCGGTGTTCAGTCGAAAAGTGCGTCGATTTCATCCTGCGACAGATGTCGATCATCACCTTCGATCCCCATTGACTCTTCTTCGTTTAGAATCGTCGGATCGAAACGACTGGTCTGCACACCCAGGTCGACAGGGTCCTGCTGCGGCGTGATCTCCCGGTCAATCAGTTCCTGTAGTAGTGCCCTCAGGGCCTCCACCCGCTGTTGTCCGCGATCACCTACCTGCAGTTGGAACATGGCTCGATCCAATTGGCGTTCCATACGTGTCAGCGTTGCCCGGCTCGACGCGTCGGGGTCATTCTGCTCACTCAGAGATTTGAGTTGCGCCATGACTTTCAACACACATTCGAGCGCCTTGGCGATGGACGAGTCCAGGTCGCGACCCAGTGATTGCAGACCGTGATCCATGCGCAGAGCGAGCATCCGGCCCTGCAGGGACGCCGCGGGTGGAAACAATGGGTGGTCGCCGGGTGCCGAAGGCGCCGGTGACACCGGCGCTGCCGCGACCTGTTCTGCGTCGGCGGCAGGGCCGGATGATCCCGGTATCTCGTCATCCGGACGTTTGAAGAAGTTGTACGTAGAATAGGGCGTACGGGCGAATCGGGCAGCCACCCCCTGGAGAGAATCAGACGGACCCAGGATCAGGCCTCCACCCGGTCGCAGGGCACGATGGAGCCCTTCCAGAACACGCTCCCTAGTGGCGGCGTCGAAGTAGATGAGCGCGTTGCGACAGATGACGAAGTCATAGTATCCGCACTGCGCTGGATCGAGGATCAAGTTCGCCACGTCGAACTGGACGAGCTCTCGGATGGCCTCTTTCATGCGACCACCGCCGTCGGCATCGATGTCGACATGGCGGTGGTATGTATCGGACAGGCTGCGCATCTCGCGCTCGGTGTAGGTGGCGGCCCGCGCCCGTTCGATCTGCTCGGCGCTGATATCCGTGCCGAGGATCTGGATGTCCCACCGGTCGAGGTCGTCCACCAAGTCGCTCAGCATCATGGCAACAGTGTAGGCTTCCTCACCCGATGAGCAGGCTGCCGACCACACGGACAAGCTTCGATCACCAGCCACGCGACGAGCCTCGATTTGCTCACCGAGCACCTGTTTAAGAATCTCCATCTGCCGGCCGTGACGGAAGAAGCTGGTTTCGTTCGTCGTCACTTCGGCGATCAGCGCCTCGCGCTCCGCCGCGCCTCTATCGCTGCGAAGAAGCTCTATATACGCCTTGCCCGTAGCGACATCGCAGCGGGAGGCGCGTCGTCGAAATCGGCTTTCGAGCAGGTATCGCTTCTTGTCGTCGAAGTGAATGCCGCTGAGGTCGCGAACGTAGTCCCGCAGGGCTTCGAAGGTGTCATCGTCGAGTTGGGCGTCGGACAAAAGAGAGGATCCCCGGGTGAGAATTGGCCTCAATATAGACGGAGAGTCCCATGGGATACAGGACGGGAAGGTGCACGGCATTTGTTTTCTGAGAATCATCCAATTCATTTGAGCAGGATTGAGACGTGGACGCGTTGCCATCGCTTGGGCATCTACAAATTCTTACATTCCCTCGGCAGATGAAACCCATGAGTGATACCTCCCCCCTCCTCCCGGCGCCCGACGTCTTACTGCGGCAGCATTTCGATCTCGCCGTTGACCTGTTCTGCATCGGCCACCCTGACGGGAGCATCCGACGTGCCAACCCCGCTGCCGAGCAGGCGCTGGGTTATTCTGAGCAACAGTTGCAGGGGCGTGCGTTTATGGATCTAGTCCACCCTGAGGATCGGCGACGAGTCCTCCGGGCGGTCGCCAGCCAGAAGCGGGGTTCGCCGACCCGATCGATTGACGTGCGCCATCAGTGCAGTGATGGCACGTACACACGTATCGCCTGGTCCGCGTGGTATCAGTCGCAGACCGATCTGATCTATGCTGTGGGCCGTGATGTCACCGCCAGCTATCGAAACCAGTTGCAGCAGCGGTTATCCGAACAGATCAGTGACCAGCTTTGGGCCATGCGCGAGGAGCGAGACTTGGCTGGGGTCCTGGCCACCATCCGCATCGCGCTCGAACAGTTGGAGATTCCCTTTTCCGCATGTGGGATCAATCACGTGGATGACACCGTATCGCCGCCCGTCGTTCGAGCCCACAGCATGGAGACCGATGGCAACTGGCAAGAGACCGATGCGGAAGGTGTCCGCGTGATCCTGCGGTCGTGGTTGGAGGAAACCGTGCTGTATCGCCGCGACGTGCAAACGGAGGATACCTTCAACGAGCGGGAGATCTTTGAACGGTTATTTGATAATGCGGTTCGCAGTGTTGTGGATGTGCCCTTCTCCCATGGCACTCTGGCCGTCAATTCGACCGAACCGGAGGCCTTCGACCGACGGGATATCGCATCGCTGAAGCACTTTGCTGGCCTGCTGAGTCAGGCCTTCCGTCGCTCCGAAGACCTGCGGGATCTGCGACGACGGAATCAGGCACTGGAGGATGAGGTCTCGCGCCGCGAGATGGCCGAGTCGGAGGCGCAGCAGGCACAGGAGATCGCCGAGGTCGCCAATCGCTCCAAGAGTGCCTTCCTCGCCAATACGAGTCACGAGATCAGAACCCCCTTGAATGCGATCCTCGGGATGGCCCAGGTATTGGGTGAGGAAGATCTCACGGACGAACAGACGAGTTACCTCCAGACGCTGACGCAAGCATCAGAAGGTCTGATCCGTGTCGTCGACGACATTCTGGATCTTTCGAAGATTGAGGCCGGTCAACTCGAACTCGAAGTGTTGCCCTTCGATCCGCGAGAGGTGATCGAGCAGGTCTGTCGAACCATCGAACCTCGAATCCAGGATCGGGGTCTGCAGTTCGATGTTCACCTGGACGATCATCTACCGCCTCGCCTGGAAGGTGACTCAGGACGCCTGCGACAGATCCTGCTCAATCTTCTGTCGAATGCGACCAAGTTCACCGAAAAGGGAAGTATCCGACTCGTCGCCGAGATCAGCACGGACACAAAGGAACTGAACGTCGCCGTCTCCGACACTGGCATCGGCATTCCGCCAGAACGTCAGGTGGCAGTTTTCGAGCCCTTTCAACAGGCCGATACGTCGACAACGCGTTTATTTGGTGGCACGGGACTCGGACTGTCGATCTGTCGTCGACTCGCCCACATGATGGGAGGGAGCATCGACCTGACCAGTACACCGGGTCATGGCAGCACCTTTCGCCTGGTTCTGCCCTTCGACACGGCACAGATGGATCCCGAGACCCGTCCAGAAGTCACCCCGGATGAAGAGCAGGCTCCAACCGCACCTCAGCAGCTGCGGGTGCTGCTGGCTGAAGACAATGCACTGAATCGTCGCGTCGCCCGCGCCTTGCTGGCCAGCGATCAGCACGAGATCGTCGAGGCGGAGAATGGCCGGATCGCCGTGGCGGCATATCACGAGCAACCGTTCGACCTGGTCTTGATGGACATACAGATGCCGGAGATGGACGGCTTTGATGCGACGGCAGCGTTGCGCGCCTATGAGCAGGAACAGGGGTCGCCGCGGGTGCCAATCATCGCCCTGACCGCCCACGCCATGCAAGGTGATCGGGAACGCTGCCTGGCGGCGGGGATGGATGACTTCGTGAGCAAGCCAATTCGCAAGGCCGCCTTACGTGAAGCCATCGATCGTGTCATGAGAGTCCAAACGAAGGCCGACCTGTCACACCCGGCGACCATCGAGCCACCCATCGAATCCTCCGGCCTCGATCCATCGGCGCTACAGGAGTTACGGGAACTGGCTGGTATGGATGCTGACTTCAGCTTCGAGGGATTCGTCACCCTCTTTATGGAGATCGCACCTCAGACGCTTGATGCAGCCCGCGGCGCCCTTCGCGACATGGACACAGCGGCCCTCCACCGTCACGTCCACACACTCAGGGGTAGTGCCCGCGAAGTCGGCGCGACGGGCCTGGCGCAGCGCGCGGAGGTTCTTGAGCACCGCCTGAAGGAGGGCATCGACACGGACGTAGCGGCCGATCTCGACGAGTTGGCGAAGCTGTTGGCCGACACGTGCAGACAACTGATCGATCTGGTCAGAGATGGTGGATGACTTCGTCGAGCCACTCGCATCGACCAGCTGTACGGATCATCTGCTAATACAGATAATCTGCGTACGTCCACTCAAAATCACGCGATGATCCCCAGGCACTCTCGGCATAGTGGGAAGCAGATAGAGCGTCATGCTCCGCCGTGAGACGTGCCAACACCGGGGGATCCACAATCCGGTCATCCGTTTGTTTCTGCCAGACGGCCAGTTCGCTCCGTAGTTCACCTAACACCCGTGCCAGAGCGGTGTCGTTGATGCGATTGTCGAATTCCCACGGATCGGCGTCCAGGTCGTACAACTCTTCCTTTGGTGGGTTCAGGAAGGTTGCATACGCCGACTGCACGTGATCTGCGCTTGCTGCGATCTCTTCTACTGTGGCGCCCGGTTCCCACAACTGACCAGGGCCTGAATACAACATGGCGTTAGGGTTTGAGCGATCCGCCAGATAGTTGACGATCAGCTTATAGCGCGCCGAACGGATTGATCGTTGTGGGTAGTAGCAGGGAGGATTTGCCCCGGTCCACTCGGCGCAGACATGCGTCCGCCAGTGGCTGGTGGTCTCGCCCTTCCATAAGGGCACTTGTGATCGGCCCGCACCCTTGGGCGTAGGCAATCCCAGTGCATCGGTGATGCTCGGCAGGATGTCGACGTGAGAAACCAGTTCTTCACGCACTGTGCCAGTGGCGCTGACGCCGGGCCAGCGGACAATGTGGGGGACGCGCAGTCCACCTTCATAGCAGCATGCCTTGCCCCGGGAGAACTGAGCACCGTGATCCGTCGTAAAGATGACGAGGGTATCCTCTGCCTTGCCGGATCGGTCGAGCGCATCGAGCAGCAGACCCACGGCAGTGTCCAATCGACTCATGCAGTTGTAGTAGTCGGCTGTATGCTGGCGCAGACGCGGCGAGTCTACCTCAACCTGTGGCAGCACGGTCACGTCACCGGCTTCATAGGGCACTTCCGGGATGCCGCACTGCTGGCGTAGCAGTGGCAGATGGGCGTCCGGATAGGCGACGGTCAGGAAGAAGGGGTCTGCAGACTCGGTGATGAAGGCGTCAGCGACCTGGGCCATCTTGCGCACGTCACGGTTGCTGAAGCTGATGAACTGAGGATCATTCCACCACATGTCCATGGGGAAATCGGATTCGGGATTGACATGCAGTTTGCCAATCAGGCCGGTGCGCAGGCCATGCTCCTTGAGCAGGCTGAAGAGATTCGGGAACGCCTCATACTGGGCATAATTGTGCGTCGCCAGACCGATCTGTCCGCACTGGTGGGGATAGAGTCCGGTGAAAATGCTCGCCCGACCCGGACTACATACCGCTTGGGTTGTGTGGGCATTTTCGAAACGCACCCCCTCGGATGCAAGTCGGTCGATGTGGGGTGTCGCAATGTTGGGATCGCCATAGCAACCCAGGTGCTGGCCGTTGTCTTCGGAGATGATCAGTAGAACATTCACGGGTTCTTCGTCTCTTCGGCTGGTGCTTCGTGATGGCGATGACGAGGACAAGCTACTGTGCCACATCTGTGGATTCCATCCAGTGCAATTTTTTTAGCGTCGGCGGACAGAAGTACGACGTTTATCGTTGACATGTACGACAACTGTCGTATAATTGCCTGCGTCAGTTGGATTCGAACACGATCGAGAGACGGAAAATGGCTACAGACGACGCGCGCAAAGCGACAGATGCTGAACTGGACATCCTGAATGTCCTGTGGCAGGTCGGGCCCAGCACAGTAAGGGCCGTGCACGATGCGATGACCCGCCTGCGCGATATCCGCTACACAACGACCCTCAAGACACTACAGGTGATGACGGGCAAGGGGCTGGTGTCGCGCGATGAATCGAGTCGCGCCCACATCTACGCCGCCGCTGTCGGTCAACGGGAGACGCAACGTTCGCTGGCGGGAGAGCTGGTGGAGAAGGTCTTTGGCGGATCTGCGGCGGGTCTTGTAGCGGGTGCCTTGTCTGCCAAAAAAGCGTCACCGGAAGAGTTGGCCAAGATCCGCCAATTGCTGGACGATGCGGAGGAGGATGCAAGATGATACTGCCCATGTCGGAACCGACGATCCACGCTTTGGGCTGGACCCTTCTGCACTTCCTCTGGCAGGGGACGGCCGTCGCCGTCCTGCTCTACGCCGCCCGGACCGTGGCGCGATCTTCTCAGGTGCGACACGCCCTCGGTGTGGGCGCATTGGCGATGTGTGTGCTGCTTCCCATCGCCACTTTCTTGCTGGCCTTGCCGTCGACGCCAGCGATAGAGATCCCTGGTGCGCCGCGTTCCGTGCCAATCTCTGCGACAGAGCCAGGCCTGATGCCGTTGGGGTTCATGAGTCTGCCGGTGACATCGACTGATCTGACACGTGCCGATCTGAGCCTCGGCATGGAGAGCCTAGAGGGAGTCGCGGCGATTTCCATGGCGTCCCTGCGTAGCTATGTGCCCATGATCGTGCTGCTCTGGATTGCCGGTGTCGTGTTGATGACGACGCGGTTGGCAGGCAGTTGCTGGACAACACATCGCCTGCGTCGCGTCGGCCTCTCGCCGCTGCCGGAAAGTTGGCAGGCAAGGGTGAGCGAATTGGCGCATGAGTTAGGTCTGCGCCGCAGTGTAGAGGTGATGGTTTCATCTGTCGCAGCGGTGCCGATGGTTGTGGGTGTCCTGCGTCCCATCGTGCTGATTCCTGTGGCGACACTTCTGGGTCTCACGCCAGCGCAACTCGAGGCGATCCTGGTACACGAGTTGGAGCATGTACGTCGGTTCGATGGTCTCATCATTCTGCTGCAGCGACTCGTGGAGACGGCCCTGTTCTATCACCCTGCTGTGTGGTGGATCTCAGCTTCCGTGGACCGCGAGCGGGAGCACTGTTGTGACGACGTGGTGGCAGCACGCACGGACAGACGACTCTACGCGCAAGCCCTGGCGACCCTCGAGGAGCTACGCACGCCGGCCCTGGCAGCCGCCGCGACAGATGGCCCGTTGCTCGCCCGTGTTCGACGCTTGCTGACGCCGCCTGCCGTATCCGCACGCATCACCCTGTCCAACGTGATCGGTACGTTCGCGCTCGTCGCGCTCACGCTGGTGATCCTGGGAACGACTCGCTCCTCAAGCGCGACAGCGGAGGACACCATGTCCAAGCAGCTGCCCGGGATCCTGTTGGAAGATGTGCGCGTGCCGACGCACAGTGATTTTGCCGGTGAGCAGATGCTTCCGGGTTCGTGGTCAGGTACGTCGATGGACGGCCACGGGTCGTTCAGCTCACTCGTCGATTCTTACGTGGCCGCTCTCGGTGCCGCCGGTGATGAGTGGTCGGCGGCGCGCGTTGCGGCCACCTTCGGCCATCCCTTCCACTTCGCCATGGTCGAAGGAGCCGCCTGGCACCCTCACAACTGCAATATCGACTATTGGCAGTTCTTCGACCGGATGGCCGACCTGGGATGGACGACACCTGGCGCCTACCTGCACACGGGCACTGACACCGAGCCTGACGAGGAGGCCCTCGCAGCAGCTCAGGAACAGGCCTGGGAGGCGGTGATGGCCAGTATTGACCGTGGCATCCCCGCCATTGCCATTTCACCGACTGCTGACCTTGACTGGGACTACGGGCTACTGGTTGGCTACGACGCTGCGTCCAAGTCATACCACGTCAGCCATGTGCAGACAGACTCGATCTACACGATTCCCTTCGACGGGTTCGGCCGGGTATGGTTCAATGTCTTCGCGTTCACGGAGCGGACGACGGCAGACCCTCGTGCTGCAGAGATCACCACGCTGCGCCGCGCCGTCGAGTTCAGCAAGGGACTGCGCTATACGCTGGAGGAGTCGAAGAACTGCTGTGAAGTTGCTGCGACTGGTTTGGATGCCTATCAGCTGTGGCTCGATGTGTTGGACGGGGGTGAGTTTGAAGGTTCGGCCGCCAAGTCACATGCGTGGCAACTGATGCACACACGACAACTCGCTGCCGAGTACACGCGTGAGGCAGCAGGTCGTTTTGAAGGCGCCGTCAGTGCACGACTGATACGCGCCTCCGAGCACTATGTGCAGGCGAGCGAACTGAGTCAGCAACTGCTCGAGATCGTAGAGGACTGGGGTGGGGAGTCGCCACCTGCAACAGAGGTAGAGGAAGCACGTCGCCTTCTCGACCTGGTCATGCAGTGGGAAAGGGGAGCGATCATGTATCTGGAGGTTGCTCTCCTCCATCTGGGTGAGCAGATCCCCGGTGATCCGACGAACCCGGGTGTTGCCATGCTCCAGCAAGAGCCAACCGTCAAGATCGGAGTTGATGTCGTGCCGACGGAGCCTCACCGTGGAACGACGCTCGCATCTTCTCTGGCGCCCGTGATGCAGACCCTCGGCGAGACCGGGTGGACGCCCGCACGAATACAGGGTGTGCTGGGGCATCTCTTCCATTTTCAGATGGCCGAGGGAGGGGGCGATGTCTTTCACGACAACCTCGACTGGAGTCTGGGACTGACGGTGCTGCAAGAGGTGGCGGAGTACCGGATCTACGAAGCGACCAAAGAGGCTTCGGAGGAGGATCGGGCGACGGTGATGAACGACGCCCGGGATGCGGTGCGTGTGAGTCTGGAGCGCGGTATCCCGGCGATGGTCTGGAGTCCGAGGAGTGTCGAACAGCGGGAGCAGCACCATCCTGGTGGTCACGGGGCATGCTGGGGCATCATCGTCGGTTACGACGAAGCGCAGGAGACCTACTCGATTCGCCATCCCTTTGTCTGGCAGGGCGACTACAGCGTCCGTTACGACGAGATAGCGGAAGTGGACCCCGCAATGTTCTGGTTCAACGTCATGGTCTTCGATGGGGCGAAGAGTGCAGACAACAAGGCGCTGCACCGTATGGCGCTGATGAATGCGATCTCCTTCGCCGACGGTACTCGTCTTGGAGAGCACAAGTGGACGCAGGGATTCGCAGCGTATGAGCAGTGGCTGGAGGCGTTCGAGTCACCTGACCTTCCCAGTATCACGCACCATCATGCCAACATGCTCACGTACAAGCGGGAGTTTGCGGCAGAGTATCTACGGGACTTGTCCGGGATCTTTGCGGACGCGGTGGTGCCGCTGGCAGCGGCGGCCGATCACTACGAAGGCGAGCACGCGATCCTGGAAGAGTTCCGCTCGCTGGCCGACGTGGGACGAGCCGGTGGCTACTCCGACGAGGATCGCGCCGAGTTGGGGCGACTGTTGCGGGGGGCTCTTGAGGAAGAACGGGCAGCAGTGGCCAATATCGAGGCGGCGTTGAAGCTCATGGACGGTTCGTGAGGGCATGAACCGTAAGAAGACCGTCGCTGACACAGTGGCCTGATTCCGACGGGAATCGGCTCCGGGGGGATGCTGCTCGCAGGTATGGTTGATGAGCCGTGCTACGTGGCGCAGGTTATGGTGTCCTGAAATGAGAAAAGGAGCTTGATCCCAACGAGCCCGTCTCCCACGTGAGCTACTTCGAGGCCGCCGCCTACGCTCTGTGGCGCAGCCGGGTCGAGGGTACCCATCTGCGTCTGCCCACCGAAGTGGAGTGGGAGCATGCGGCGCCGATGAAGCACATGCTCGGCAATGTCTGGGAGTGGACGAACAGTGCGTATCTGCCTCATCCCGGCTTTCGGCCATATGATGGCACCATCCAGGAATACAATGGCAAGTTCATGAGCAACAAGATGGTACTCAAGGGGGGCAGTTGGGCGACGCCCGCCGAACACATCCGCGTGAGCTATCGCAATTTCTGGCCTCTCGCCTTCCGCTTTGCCGCCCCCGGAATCCGACTGCTTCGCGAGCCCTCCTGATCACAAGTGGACGCAAGTTCATCCGACCCCGTGCCGCCGTTCTACGCCGATCCCGGCCACCACATAGCAAGGAAGACCGAACATGACCGTACAGACAATCGTCTATGGCGAAGTCCTCGGCGCGGGACTGCTCGCCGACATCGCGACGCCGGTGGGTGCTGGCCCGTTTCCGGTGATTGTTGGTGTCCACGGCGGGCGCTGGCACTACAGCGATCGAAAACAGCTCGGCATCGCCATCGATGTCGAGCACTGGGCCAAACTCGGATTCTTCGCCATGTCCATCGATTACCGCCTGGTTACCTGTTCCCCGGCGCCGGCCTGTTACCAGGACACTCTATGCGCTATTCGCTGGGTCCAGGCGCACGCGCAGGAGTACGGGCTGGATCCGGATCGAGTCTTCATAACGGGCATGTCCGCTGGTGGCCACCTGGTATCACTGGCCGCCACGCTTGGCGAAGAGTCCTACATGAAGAGCGGCGGCTGGGAAGATCAGCCGTGTGACTTTCGCGCCGCCATCAGCGTATCAGGCGCTTATGACCTGCTCAAACTCGACTGGGGGTGCGGTTGGATCACCCCAGGAGTTCCCTGGGACCACGCCCGGCTTCTGGCCTCACCCATCACTCACGTGAAGGCAGAGAAGACGAAACCGATGCTGATATTCCATTCTGACAATGACACCTCTATCCCCATCAACCAGGCCGTCCGCATGGCTGCCACGCTCACCGAAAGCAACGTCCACCACCGGTTTCTCCACTATCCTGACCGTGGCCATATCAAACTGACCGAGGATTTCGTGATCCAGGAAAGCCTGAAATTCATCTCTGAAATCGAACAAGGCTGATGGATGATTGAGGCAAGGGGACCGGATGAGAGCCACTGGAATCCAAGTCCATGACTGTCACGCCACACGGCAGGGTCAGAATTGAGCGCGGCACCGACAATCCCTCCATCCGATAGGAATGCATGGTTACTTGAGGCGGATGACGCTGATCCCATAGACGATGAGTCGCGGGATCTCGAAGCTGACGCGACCATCCACGACTTTATGAGCCAGCACGAGAGGCTTCTTCATCTCCGGATAAACCCACTCGACACGATCTACCCTGGTATCGTCAGGAAGCAGCAGGTCGGCGCGGATAGGCCCCACGGGGATCGGCGTCTCCATCGCGGCGTCCTCGTCCTGGCGATAGTTGATCCAGTGCACGGGTATTGCCGCGGTTTCCTCAGCACGCCAGACGCGGGTGCGGACCGACCAGGGTGCATCGGTGCGCAACCAGAAGCCGTCACACATATCTTCCAGTTTGGCAATCAGCGCCTGACCTTCGCGTGAATCGGGTAGGTGCGGATAGACCGGCATCTCCGGCTCGCCCGGCAACATGCGAAGCACCGTGGACTCGGGCTGCCAGTCGCTGCTCTGCCACCGGAACACGGAGCCGGCGGACCGGGCAAACAACGGATCCTGTTCACGCTTGCCGCCTTCGGCATCCATGGTCCCAGTGGCACCGGCGACGACCAGGGCGCCGCCTGCATCTACGTGCCGTTTTACGGCCGCGATCTCTGCGTCTCCCAGGCGGCGAATGTCGGGCAGGATAAGGGTCGGGAATTCATCAGCCCGCTCTGTCAGCTGGTCGTCGAACAGCAGGTCGTAAAGTACGTGCGCGTCTTCGAGCCACTCAGAGATCCGTTTCAGCGCATCGAGATAGTCCTCTTCGCTCAGGCGTTCGGCCCGTCGCGGGTAAACGAGCCCGACTTGAGATATCGGCGTTGCCGGGTGCAGTAGATCCTCGTGTTCGGCGACGAAGCGCTGGTAGCGGATGATGGGACCGTAATAGTCTTCGGGTGCGATCCGTGTGGTCTCCTCACCCTCCAAATTGGGCGGGCCGGCGTGAAAACAGGGAGAAACGCCTCCGTGGGCGGCCGCCTCACCTGCCCAGACGCGCCAGCGCCGGTAGTCGTATTTGTTGATGACGAAAGGCCGGCCGCCGCCGGCCACGTGCATGTGCCGGGCGTTCAGTCCCATGTCGGCGATGTAGCCCTGTTCGATGGAACTGCCCCATCGGTGCGGTCCCTGACTGTACCAGATGTAATCCTCGCCGCGACCCCACAAATCGGCTGGCAGACCGGCGCGCTCGTCGTTGACCCGCATCCCGTACTTGTGATACCACTGGGCGGCCAGCAGGTCCGGTCGCAGGGAGCGGCCGTAGTCGATGAACACTTCGTCGAAGGCGTTCTTGCGTCGGTGAGCGGCGGCCTGTTCGAGGATCGCCAGGTAGCGGTGCTTCAATTCGTCAGGTGCCGTCGCCGCCGGCTCTCGCGCATCGGCGGCGGCATCGTAGTCGCCATCGAAGAGGCGGTCCAGATCGGCGCCGTCGAAGACCGGACGCATGTGCGTCCGGATGATGTCTGCGCAGTAGCCACAACCGCAGAAGCCTTCAAAGTTGTGGGTTGCATTGAACCCGTCGAGCCCCAGGTCGATCCCCTTGCGGACCATGGCCTTTAGCGTTTGCAGCCACACCGGGTTAGAGATGCAGCCGCTGTAGACATAGTACGGGCGACCTTCGATATGCCTCCGATGCTGTGCACCCGACGCGTCCAGCGAATTGCCCGCCGTCGCCGAATCGGCCGGCGACTCGCCGAGCAACTCCGGGGTCCAGATCCTGTCCCAGCTGCCGAACAGACCCTTCCCCGTTTCGTGATCGGCGTTGTGCCAGCACATCGAGAACTGGCCGACGACACGGGCGCCAGCTTCCTGGATCTTGGGGATGAGGTTCGCGGCGAGTAGGAGATTCTCCTCGATCCCCAGGGCGGGCATCCCCGGCCATTGCCGGACGACGTCCGGATCGTCGGCGAGACCGTAGAAATCGACGCCGAAGTTGCCTATCTGGACGACCTGCACCTTACCTCGGCGAACGTGATCCACGACCAGGTCGGCCGTCGGCAGGTTCCAGTATTCGATGATGCGGTTGAACCAAAACCCTGTATGCATTGCCTGCCCCGATTCAACCATTCCATTCGACTCCAAGATTATGTTGCAAGTGATCCCATTGCGCAGCGTCGGCGTACTCTCGATCGAGATCCAACCGGGCCAGATCGCCTGGTACGTTCGGACCTCGGCAACCACATGCATTGCCGCCGACGCGAGAAGCCAGAGCATGGCATCGTATTCATGGAAGTCCGAGGCCATAGCGGAGCAGGTCCCGGCTCACTTGCGGATCGTTGTAACAGATCTTATTTCTCACCGTCTCGATGATATTGCCATCTTGCATCAGGCGCCTGGCCTGTCGGTGACTGTCGACCTGGCGGGGGCTCTGAGCGACCATCAACACCACGTCGGCTCGGCTGCCTGAACTGCAGCCGATCACGCCGATGCTAAGAGTTTCCGTGTCTCGTCTGTCAGTCATGGGTTCCGTCGGGTCTTAGGGTATGGGGTAAATGACGGCAGTCAAGGTCCAGAGCAAGCTGCACTGTCCAGGTGTTCCAGTCCTCGCGATGCCCACGTGTCTGCTTCCCGTTTCCGGGTTTGCCTGGCTGAGGTCTGACGAACGATAATAGTCCCTTGACCGTTGCTTTCCCCGTAAAGCACCCGCCACATCTGTCCAGATGATTCGGTTTGACGCAACAAAGAGAATGATTGCGCCTGACCAAACCGCAGTTGGCACGACCGAGGCCTTGCCACGACGTGCAAGATGATCATGCCTGGAGTCGGGGCGTACTACGGCAATCGAGTTTCCTATTCTATGGCACCCTTCAGTTCCGTCGGCTGTCCCAGTCCCATGGGACATTCTGTCCGCACTGGGTGCGGACCTGTGAGGTCACACGATGAACCAGGACAGAGATCGTCCGATCTATCACTACCTGCCCGCGGAGGGTCTGCTATGGGATCCATGCGCCGCCATGTTCTGGCAGGGGCGCTACCACCTATTCTTCTTGTACACGTCGTGGGAGGGATCCGGACCCCCGCGTCGCACCGACGGGTACATGTACAAGTCCTGGGCTCACATCTCCTCTGCAGACCTGGTTAATTGGGATGGCCATCCCAACGCGATCGACCGTGGGCAGACCGGTAACATCTTTCTCTTCAACGGGATCCCGACCCTCATCTACCCACACCCGGATGGGGGCGGTGCAAGCTGTATCGCCACCAATCCTGCGGGTGATCTCATGAGCTGGCAGGATGAGCCCAGGGATCCTGTACTGCGACACCCGGTCCAGGGACCGGGACTGTTTCCGGACAACAACGACGTTACCGCGTGGCAACAGGGAGAGTGGTGCTACGCGCTGACCGGGACTCGGGGTACGCCAGGAACTGGGGACACACAGAACCTGTTCCGCTCGCGTGACTTCGACGCATGGGAGTACATGCATCCCTTCTATGAGTCTGACAGGCGATGGACTGACGCCAAGGACGACTGCTCCTGTCCCGATTTCTTCAAGATGGGTTCGAAGTGGATGCTGCTGCACTTCTGTCATCAGCGTCCCAGTGGGAGCAGGTATTACCTGGGCCGTTTCGAGGACGACCGGTTTTATCCGGAAACCTTTGAACGCATCAACTGGCCAGGTGGCAATATACATGCATCCAGAACCATGCTGGATGAAAAGGGGCGCCGCATTCTGTTCGCCAACCTGAATGAGGGGCGCAGCATGAGTGCCTGCCTGGAGTCCGGCTGGCACGGCGTCATGAGTCTGCCCGTGGTGATCTCTCTCGCTGCGGACGGGAATTCCCTCTGCTACGAGCCGGTCGCCGAACTACAAGCTCTGCGACAGGATCACGAGCAGCTTGTGAATGTTGATGTTGCAGCCGACACAGAGGTTCCAGTGCCACGGGCCCGAGGCGACTGTCTGGAGTTGTGCCTGGAGGTGGAACCCGGGGGCGCCACCGAATTCGGCCTGAAGGTGCGCTGCGCTCCAGACGGCAGCGAAGAAACCATCGTATCCCTCACCTCTGAGCCATCAAGTATCCAGATTGACTATCGCAGAGCGAGCCTGCGAGACGACCTGACGTATCAAGATGAAACCAGGATCCAGGCAGCCCCATTTGATTTCAAGCAAGGGGAACATATCAGACTGCGGGTTTTCCTTGACCGCTCGGTGCTGGAGGTGTTTGCCGGCGACCGACGCTATATGGCGCAGCGGATCTACCCGACTTCTCCCGAAGCGGTGGAGGTGAGGCTTTTCAGCCGGGGGGGGCACACCCTCTTCAAGCGCTTGTCCGTGTGGAAGATGGGCGGCGATCTGCGCAGGCAGGAGGGTGCGTAACCCCATTGAAGTAACGGCGGCAGCGAAATGTTCTGCGACAAGGCATGGACGATGGATATGGGACAAATCTATCTATCGCGGAGTGACGTCGACGATCTGGTCCAATCCACGCGGCATTCTGCGCCGAGTATCGTGGTCCGCCGCCGGCCTGAATTGACCGCGCAGAGGGCGGCCGTTGCATCGCGTGATCCGCTCCGAGAGATCACGCGATACAACCAAGCCTCCGTGGCAGAGTTCAGCCCTTGTTGCGGCTCCAGCGGTCGCGCACGGCCGGCTGTCGGATGGCGCGCAGGATATCGAAGCGCGTAACAGCCCCAACGAGACGGCCCTCCTCGACGACGGGAAAACGCCGGAAGGACTTCTTCAGGAACAGGCCTGCCGTGTAATAGATGTCCATCGTCGGCGGAATCGTTACCAGTTCCGTCGTCATCAGGTCGCCGACCAGATCGCGCACGTTCTCCGGTTCGGCAGAGCGGGCTACCAACTGGAGGCAGTCTTTTTCTGTGAGAATGCCCAACAGCGTGCCGTCGGCGTCGACGACGGGAGCCCCCGTGACCCTGTTTTTGAGCAGAAAATCGATCGCGTCGAGGACAGGCGTCGATGGCGACAAGGTGGGTACCTTGGTGTCCATGACATCCTGCACGGTGGGTAGTGGCTGCATGGCGACTCTCCTGGAAAGAGGGGGCCGTGAATCTGCAAAGGGCGCTTACAGCACAAACGTAGTCACCTAGGCCGAAGCAGACGAACCGCCCGCTCCCGTTGAATCGTTGGACGTGGCGGCGACGGCGATGTTCCGGTCCCGTGGCGCAGAAAGGATCAGTCTTCTAGCGCCCATGATGCGATCAACCGAACGCCACAAAAGCGAGGCCCACAAGAAGAACCAGCACACCCATGATTTTTGGCCCCGATAGAGACTCGCCAAGAAACAGGACACCCATGCTCACGCCGATGGGGATGCTGATCTGCCGGAAGGCGACGATGTAACTGATATTCTGGGCGAAGGCCATGGCAACCAGCACCAGACCGTAGGTCACATAGATGGCCACGCCGGCACTGGCGGCAATCCAACGATCGTCTCTGAGCACGCGTCGCAATGAACTTCGACTGACGGGCCTGCTGATGATCTGGAGCAAGAGCCAACACGTCGACGACAGAGCTTGCCAGCAAGCGAACAATAAGGAGCGTTCCACGAGGGACGCGCTCCAGTCGCTGATATTCCTCAGATAGCGCAGTGTTTCGTCATCGACGATGGAGTATCCTGCGGTACCCACCGCAGCGACCAGGGCAAACAGGCAACTGGCATTCCAATAGTTTCGCAAGCTCAGGTCTGTGAATCTACGCATGGGAATCAGGAAACAGCCGACGACGATGAGTGTCGCGCCGAGGGCGCACCAGGTTGACAGTTGCCCGCCCCGTCCCAGCAAGAAGGTCGTTGCCATGACCACCAGGATCGGCGAGGAGCGTGCCATCGGGTACGCAATGGATATATCGCCGGATCGGTAGGCTGCCGCCAGAGACGTACAGTAGAGGGCCTGGAAGAATCCCGTTAGAACGAGGCCCCACCACACGGCCTGTGGCCACGAGCGCATCACGTCTGTGTGCAGAATCAACAGGGGACTGAGCAGCAAGAAGCCTGTGGCATTCGCCACGAGAAAAAAGGAAGACGTCGGCGTGCGGGTCTTGCCGACGAAGTTCCAACCTGCGTGCAGGATCGCCGACACCAGCACCAAGCCGAGAGCAAGCAGGCTCATGGACGGTTGCGCAGCAGAATTCGGTGGTTCACCGGCAGAATGCTCGTGACGTCAATCCGGCTTCACTCATGTAGGCTGCGCAAGCAACTGCTCTTCGCCGTCGAACCAAGCGTCGACTCGGTCCCAATAGAAGGCGACGTACTCGGCGATGTCCGGGCATGGGTCGACGGGTTCCGGGTAGCCCCAGACGGCATTCTCCGACACTTTGTCTCCAACTCTCACAGACCAGTACCTGGCCTCGCCTTTCCACGGTCACGTACTGCCGTGATCGGTGGGTTCCAGTAGATCCATGCGCACGTCATGAATGGGAAAGTAGAATACAGGGGGGTGATGAGTCTCAAGCATTACAAGCGCCTTGGTGCTGTCAGCGATGGTCTCGTCATTGAAAATCACTCGCACTCGGCGAGGGGCTTGTTCCATTACAACAGATGGGGTCGCGGCGTCTGGATTCGTCGGCATGTTTCATCTCCGTTGGGGACCTGTCAAGAATATGCCACCAAGGCCCCACAGGTCCACGAGAGGTTCAAACAACTTGACATGATAGTGCCGACCTTCCGATCATCGGAGTGATCGCGCAGCAGGACGCGACCGGTCCGCGGAAAGGGCTCAGCCCACCTGTCGGTTACATCTCGGTGATTTCACCGGCATCCTTCCTCGCCCTCCACGCGGACCTTGGGCGCTTCTCGATGGAGGACTGCCGTGGCCTATCGCCGCCTTCCTGTCGTACCTGATCTCGATCATCTCAAGAACCAAGCCAAACGCCTGCTCAGCGCTCTCCGCGACGGTGAAACTGCCGCTGGCGCTGATTTCACTGCGTTTCATCCTGATGTCCCTTCTGCATCAGCAGCGAAGCTCACCGATGCGCAACTGGTGTTGGCACGCTCATATCGACAACCGAGTTTCGCTCGCCTGCTGACAACGGCAAGAATCCAGCGTGCTCTTCACAGCAATGATGTCGATGCGCTGCAAGCGATTGCCGCAGATGACCCGGAGTCCCTACAAGCATTCTCGACGATCCAACATGGACAGGGGCGCCCACGGGAGTTCAGCGAAGCGAGGCGTGTCTCCCGCAGCAATGTGTTTGCATTCCTGAGAGCCCACGCTCCAGACCTGTCCGTTGACGATCTCAAGCTCATCAACGGTGGGCAACACGGTGGCGGGTTGGTGCTTCGCTACGGCAACGACCAAGTCGTGAAGGTGCCGAAGAATGGCACCCGCAAGGGGCTACTGAAAGAAGCGGCTATTCTGGAATACATTCGACGTCAGGACCTGCCGATCACGGTCCCAGAGCCACTTGAGGTTCATGAGAAGGGTTTCTTTGCCGTCTATCGAATGCCTGAAGGTGATGGGCAGGCGCTCACGCCCGCTGTCCTGGCGAGGTTGAGCGACGCCGATCTGGAAGTGGCGATCCGCTCAATCGCCCAATTCTTCCACGTTCTGCATACACACCGGTTCCCGAACTCGGTTCTGCAGCACGTTCCTGAGGCTCACGACGGCTACGATGTGGCGCCCGCACGAATGCGACGGAAGATCCAGTTTATTCGTGAGCATAGTTCCGACTACGACACGGATCGGTGGGAGGAGAATCTTGATCGCCTCGAGCCTTCCCTCATCCAGGTGTTGGCCCTGGCCCAGTGTGATCCGCAGACGGGATTCTTCGAGGCCATCGACGGCAATCTGACCCGTCTGTCCATGGGCAGCTTCTACGATGCCACGCGCCACGATCCAGCGATTGATATCCACGACTTCATGCTGGAGGTGCAGTCTGATCTTGAAGATGAGGACAGGATCCGCCAGATCTGCGACTGGCTCGTCGAGCACTATACATCAGACGATCCCAATCTGGCAGCCAAGATCGAGTATGGCTTAATGGGGCATGAAGTCAGATGGGCCCATATCCGCGTGCGTCGCCAAGTGCGGAAACTGGATCGGAGTAACGACGGCGTCAGGTGAGGCCCATTGGTACCAGATTCACTGGTCGAAGCGGACGAGCATCTGCGACTCAGGTCGTCGCACGAGCCACCCGCCTCGCGGTGCTCGCTTATCCGCAGCGGCGGGCCAAATCTCGATCTTGCAGCGCTGGCGTGAAGGTGCCCCAAGATTCACCCATTCACGGTAGAGGTCGCACAGTCGGTCCCATGCATCTGCTGGCCCAAATATCTCGCAGCCCTCCAGCGTGATCAGGCAACTCCCCTCGAGTCCGGAACCGGAAAGCAGCCACCAGTTTGGACGGATGGTGTGGCACGACATGCCGCCGAGTGTTGCGAAGAAGACGATGTCTACCAGGCGATGCTGGTGTAGATACTTCCGCCAGAGGGACCAGGGCGCGGCGGGACGATTGCTTCCACCCTCGCGCATGCGTTCCAGAAGGCGGTCTCGCTCACTTTTTGATAGTGGCTCCACACCATGATGACCCGTAAACAGCATAAAACCAGGCAGCATGAAGACATGGCCTGCGAGATGGTCTTTCCTGCGAATCAGTCGCGTGAGGAGGCAGTAGCAGTCCCCGGGGATGGCGGCCAGTGTGGCGACGAGGATGCCACCGACCTTCAACTGATCCCTCCAAGCCGGAAAGATCTCGGGGACGGCGACGGTCGTCACGATCCGATCGAAAGGCGCTTGGGGCGGGAGGCCACCCGTTGCGTCGGCTCTGTGAACGGTGACATTCCGCGCCTTCGCCAACTTCAGATGGCTCCGAGCCAATGCGGCGATTCTCGATTGAATATCCATGGTGTCGACCCGGCCCTTGGGACCCACGAGGTGGCCAAGTAGTCCCGCATTCCATCCTGTGCCGGCGCCGATTTCCAGGACCCGATTGCCGCGCTCGACATTGAGGGCTTCGAGCATGCCTGCAACGAGTGACGGCTGTGACGTGGAACTGGGCGGATTCAAGTGGCTTACAAGGGCTTCGTCGGCATAGATACTGCGGAGTTGGTGTCGAGTGGGCCGCAGGGGGGCGACGTGAACCAGTCTGCGACGTTTGCCAAAGGTGTAGTAACGCTCGACGAACAGGTGGCGCGGGACGGCGCGGAAGGCCGCCTCGACAGCCGGGGTGCGTACCCCACCGGCTACGCGGAGCATATCGAGAAAGGGTTGCTCGAACTCATCGTACGGATCATTAATCATGGCTACCCACTTCAGGGACCGGCCACTCTACGTGCCAACCCTCGTGACCGTGTCTGAATTCGAAGGGAGTCGCGTGCTCCAGTGGTCTGCCCAACAACGTCGGCCCATTCTGACAGAGAGAGCCGATCCCGACGGTGAGGCTGGCGACGTGTCCGACGACGATACCGGGTGCATCCTGGCATTGAGACGCGATGGCTCCGAGGGCCCGTTCCATACGCGCTTTGACCTGCAGGCCAGCTTCGCCTGCTGGAAGTTGAGCGTTGAGGTCGCTACCGGTGATCCAACTCTCCAGAACGTCGCCTCTCTGCCCAGGTGCCCAGGGACCAAAGCCCATGGACGCCTCCACCAGGTCGGGGACCACTTCGACACCGACCCCAAGATGCGAGGCGATGATCTCTCCCGTCTGCTGCGATCGGGCGGCGCTACTGACAAAGACCTGACATGGCCTGGTCCCGTGCAACGTACGGGCAACTGCCTCAGCCTGCTGACATCCCTTCTTTGACAGAGGCGGATCAGGCTCTCTGGGAACCCCGTCAGCCTGCGGCTCCCAGATTGGCGTTTCCTGCTCGGCATGACGAAGGCATATCAGGAGGGTTTCCATGTCTAAGCGCGGCTGCATCTGGCGCGATTCTGAACTAGCGCGACAGCGCTTCGTCCTGAGATCCGACCAGGTTGGCGTGGACCCAGACGGTATCGTTCTGAGTCTCGAGAGCACACCAGGCACCGCTGCCGAACAACACATTGACTGGATCGCCACGGTTCAGCCTGCCAACGATCGCGTGGTTCGTGCCCGGTCCGGCGCGCAATCGGACTCCATCACCGACGATGTAGAGTTGAGTGCCCGTGCTGACAGAGTCCGATTCGGTGATCGTTGTCTGCGTTGCAGGTACGGCACAGTGGGCCAGACCGAGGGCTGTCGCAAGACAGAGGGCTATCATGATGCGGCGAGTCGTTTTCATGAACAGAGGCTGCGGCGATGGCGGGGGGCTGTCAAGTTTGCTGGCCAGTGGCGACGGTCGCCTGTCAAAAGTGGACGTGTGTCCTATCATATGTCCCATCCTGGGACCCTGCCACCTCCAGCCTGGACATCGTGGGAGTATCATGAACGCACCCGCCTTTGATCGTTATCTGCGCTACGCTGAGTTGACGGAATTGCTCGAGCAATTCGAGCGCGAATTCGATGTGGCCCATCTCGAGTCGATTGGCACCAGTCATGAAGGGCGTGAGGTCTGGGTGTTGACGATCACCGGTCCCGGTGCGGCGCTGGAGAAACCTGGCTTTCTGGTGGATGCCAATATCCATGGCAGTGAGGTCACTGCGTCGATGTCGGCGCTGCATTTTGCCTGGACGGTGCTGTCGAAATACGGCACGGACGAGACCATCACGCGCCTCGTCGACGAGACGGCACTCTACGTGATTCCAATGATCAGTCCTGATGGCGTCGAACACGTGCTGTCAGGCACTGGTTGGGTGCGCTCGGGCACGCGCATGTATCCTCGTGAGCAGATGCGACCGGGGTTGCACATGGAAGATATCGATGGCAATGGCGAGATCCTGTCGATGCGGATGGAGGATCCTGGGGGTGGTTGGAAGATCTCGGAGCAGGACTCGCGCCTGCTGGTACCGCGGCGCTTCCATGATCATGGCGGCACGTACTATCGCGTCTTCCCTGAGGGACTTATCCACGACTATGACGGCGTCGAGGTGGGGGTCGCTGCGCCAAAACAGGGGCTCGATTTCAACAGAAATTTCGGGGCGAACTGGAAGCCGGAGGCGCAGCAATCCGGGGCGGGTGATTACCCCATGTCCGAACCAGAGACGCGGGCCCTGGCGGCCTTCGTAACGGCACGGCCCAATATCTGTGGTGTGCACTCGCTGCACACAGGGATGGAATCGATCATTCGACCGCCCTCAACACAGACAGACAAGCAGATGCCGCAGGAGGATCTGCGCCGCATCTGGGACATTGGTCGGCTTGGGGTAGAGGAGACGGGTTATGTCCTGTTCTCCGACTACAAGCTGAATGATGACGTGTATATGATTCACGGTGACTTCGGTTGTTGGTGTTATGAGTATCTCGGTCTGATCGCCTTCACTGTCGAGTTGTGGGATCTGCGTGCTCGCAGTGGCAGGGACTATCTGGAACTCAGCGAGATGAACAAGAATCGCGATCTGGATGGCCTCGAAGAAGTGGAAGCTGCACTTCTGCAGTGGAGTGACGAGACCCTTGATGGGGAGGGCTTCATCGACTGGCAGCCCTTCGAGCATCCACAGTTGGGCGCTGTCGAGATCGGTGGGTGGAAGCGTCTGCTGCGCAACAATGCGCCAGCTCAACTGCTGGAGGAGACCCGTGCCATGGAGACGCGCTTCCTGATGGCGCATGTGCAGGCAGCACCCCGACTCCGGGCCGAGGTGTATGAGGTGGAGATGGTCTCGGACGGGGTGTGGCGTATTGCGATCGACGTGCGTAACGACGGCTATCTGCCGACACAGGTGACTGAGCAGGCGGTGAAGATGAAACGGGTCGAACCTGTTGTGGCACGCATCGAGTTAGGCGAAGCCGACGAGCTGCTCGCAGGTGATGTGCGGGCAGAGATCGGCCACCTCGACGGCTACGGATCAGGCCCCTGGCGTGGCGATGGAATGTCCGGTCGGCAGCGCCGCAAGGTGGAATGGGTCGTGCGCTTTGATGGGGAACCTGCCGGTCAGATCGAGATCAGTGGCCAACGGGCGGGGACGGTGCGCCTCAATCTGCGTGAGCACTGTGTCTTGACCAGCGGCAGGGGTGGCAAATGAGATTCACCGATGAAAGCCACCAGATCACCCTCGACTCCGACTTCGAGACGGGTAGTGCAGGACCGGTGCGTATCGTGGATGGTGTGTATGAGATCGCACCGCAGCCGGAGCCGGTGTCGCCGTGGTTTACGGCGGCGCTGGAGGAACACTTTGGTGGCGCCGGTGTACCCCGTGAATATGCGTGTCACGTGCGCGTCACATCGTCGGCCACCACGGATCAGCGCATTCGTCTGCGCTTCTTCTTCAGTGAGACGAATGGTAACCGCTACATGGATCCGCCGTATTGGATACTGCGCGACGAGCGTTGGTGGCCGATGGGTGCGGGGGCAACGCGCTTTGTCAGCGAAGAACACGTCGAGCTGGATATCGATGTGCCGGCGCGAGGTGCGGTCCATGTGGCCAACAAGCCGTACGTCAGTGGCGGCGATGTCGCGTCGGAGATGGAGTCGCTGGCACAGGTGGGCCCCTTCGAGATAGAGCAGATCGGTGTCACGGAGAAGGATCGGCCGCTGCTGTCGCTGAGTTCGACGCGAGCCGACGGTTCCTACGCCGACGACACGATTCTCATTGGGGCGACGATGCAGCCCGCTGAGCCTGCGGCGCGACCTGTATTGGCAGTTGCCCATGCGCTCAACGATGGCAGTGCCCTGTCGAAACGTTTGCTCGAGCGTTATCGCTTCGTGCTGATTCCACTGCCAAATCCTGATGGCACCGCTGAGGGTCGGTCGTGCACCAATGGCTGCGGGCAGGTGCCGATGTTCAGTTTCGGCAGATTGCTGGCGGGAGAGGATGATGTGCCGAAGGAGACGGCGGCACTGTGGCGACACGCCGAGGCTCTGCGCCCAGCGGCTTACATCGAATTCCATACGCACTACCAGGTGAGCCGATCTCACAAACTCAATCCGATGGGGGCAGATTGGTTTGACGTGGAGCGCCACGCCGACCTCGAGCGGGTGAATGAAGCGTTGCTGTCGACGAATCTCGACTGGCGTGTGACGCCGATCGAACGCACGACGCCCTTGTGTGAGGCGGGAAAGTTCACAAATCTGGCCGATCGGTTTGGTACACTCGCCTATTGTTACCAGATCTACTGTATCAGTGAAGAGGCGACGGCCTGGCATGCGGCAACTGTGTCGATGACACTGGCTCGAGCCCTGGCTGGTGACGAGTGGGCGGCGGAGACGCCGTCACCAGTGATCGTGCCCGGTTGAGCACAGGCAGGAGACGGATAAGATGAAAATTCAGCAGATTGAAGTGATCCAGATTGAGACACCGCGTTTCTACGGTTTTGTCTCCGGGCACGTGCTGGTGAAGATCCACGTGGAGGGGACACAGGAGATCGGTTGGGGTGAGGCCTCTGACAGTCGCTCCGACGACGTGCCGGCGCTGGCGAAGTCCCTCAATGAGCAACTCGTCGGACAGGATGCGCGTCAGATCCATCAGATCAATGAACTCATGCGATCGCGATCCTGGCCGTCATCCATCTCAGACATGCATGTGGCTTCTGCCATCGATCTGGGACTCTATGATTTGAATGGCAAGGTGCAGGGCGTGCCGGTGTATCAGATGCTGGGTGGCAAAGTCCGGGATCGACTGTATTGCTGCTATCCAATCTTTGGCTGGCAGGTGCGTGACGATTTCGAGCAGGCGGCATCCTATTTACAGCGTCTCGTCGACCTCGGTCATCATCTGTTCCGCTTCTATGTCTCCGGTGATGCGGAGCTGGATGACCGGTTTCTCAACGAGATGAAGAGTCGTCATGGCGACGCGCTGAAGGTTAAATCGATCGATTTTTCCGGGCGTTTCAAGGATTGGCAGGAAGCTCTCCGTTATGGCGAGGCACTGCGTCATCACGATCCATTTCATTTCGAGCAACCGAGTCGTGACATGCGTGTGTCGGCGCAGTTCACCCAACGCGTCGATTTGCCTGTCACGTGGCACATCCACTCACTGCAACAAGCCTATGACGCAGCTGATCTGGCGGCGTGCACCGCTTTCAATGTCGCTTGTGTGGCAGGCGGGCCGACGCACATCCAAAGGATTCTGGCGGTTGGCGAGGCGGCGGGGATGAAGTGTCTGATCGGCACGGACCAGGAGTCGACTCTGGGTGTGAGTGCGCAGGTCGCCGTCGGCATCTCTTCTGTGCAGGTGAATCTGCCTTGTGATCCAATGGGACCCGTGTTGTATACGACGTCGCCAGCCAAGCAGCGGGTGCGCGCCGAGGGCAGCTATCTGTATCCCTTCGAGGCACCAGGGCTTGGTGTCGAAATCGATGCGGCGAAACTCGCAGACATGACCGTCGTGTCCGCATGACTGGAGTTACGACACGATGCATTCGACCACAGAGGTGGCTCTGAATATGACCGATGGCCTGGACATCACCGATGATCAGATCGACCACTTTCGACGCAGTGGCTTCTTCCTGATTCCCAATCCTCTCGGAGCGGAGGGGATTCGCATAGTGGATCGCGCCCAGCAGGACATCGAACCGGTCTGGGCCGAGATGTCTTTTCCCGATGGCTTCAACCGACTCGCCTGCCAGTGGTTGATGGTGGGAGAGCCGCTGCTGCAGATGGCGGAACGGCCAGAGCTACTCGACGCGGCTCGACGGATTCTGCAGACCGATACGGTCCACATCGGCGCTGTCGGACTGGGCGCGGCGACAAATGTGATTGGCACGGATTCGCAGCAGCAGGTGCAGTGGCACACAGATGGGGGACCGGACGTGCAGCAAGTGTCCTTTCGTACGGCTCTCGATCGACACGACACGAGCAATGGGCCACTGCGCGTCTTGCCGGGATCGCAGCATCGATCGCGTGATGAAGTTGCGGCGGAGTTGCTGCAATTAGAGTTGGCCACGGGGACCCATGAGGAGGCGCCTTCTCTGTGTTTTGCCCGCCATCCACACGAGGTGGAGGTGGTGCTGGATCCACGCTGGACGTTGGTATGGACGCCCTCCACCTGGCACGCAACGGGTGTGAAGACGGCCGCTGGACCGCGTCGCGCCATGGCGTGGAACTACTATCCGCAGGGTGGCCGCACGCGAGATCTCGAAGCCCTCAAACACATACATCCCAATTGGCCGGATTGGCCCGAAGATCGACGTCAGCTTTGGGGGTTACTGTAAGCATGTCCACTGATATCGATATCGCCGCGGCGCGCGCTCAGTTTCCGGCGTTGTCCAACTTTGTCTGGTTTCAGAATGGTGGCGTTTCCATCACACCGGAGCCCGTGGCGCGTGAGCACATCCGTCTGATGGAAGAGTTGCTTGCACGTGGACCACTGCATGTGATCTATCCGCAGGAGGAGTATCCGCGACGACGACAGTCGATGGAGACGATCGCCCGGTTCTTCGATGTACAAGCAGACGAACTGGCTCTCATGCGTGGCGTGAGTGAAGGTTTCCAGACTGTGCTACGCGGCATGGACTGGCAGCAGGGGGACCGGATCGTCATTTCAGCAGATGAAGAGGCGGCACTACTACTTCCTTGCCTGCATCTGCGTGATCTGTTTGGTGTCGACGTCGTCAAGGTGCCGCTCATGGCATCGCCGGAAGAGGCCGTCGCAGCGACGCAGGCAGCGATCGAGGGTGGGCGCACACGTTTGCTTGCCCTGAGTCACGTGACGACGGATCTGGGCTATCGTTTTCCCGTGGAAGCACAGTGTGCCGTGGCGCGGCAGGCCGGTGTGGCAAGCTTTCTCGATCTGGCCCATTCCTGTGGTGTCGTGCCCTACAAGATCCGCGATCTGAATTGTGACTACGCGGGGATTCTGTCGTACAAGTGGATGATGTCCCCCTATGCGGCGGGAGCCCTCTGGGTGCGGCAGGAGATGCTCGATTCGATTCGCGTCACCTATGCCGGTGGTCGCGGCGAGAAGTGGCTCGACTTCAAATCGGACACCTACGAATTACACGAGTCAGCAGAGCGATTTCAGTTTGGCCCGTGGTCGTGGCCGCTGGTGCATTCATGGGCTTTCTCCTGCAACTGGCTCAGCGACATCGGCACTGAGAATATCTGGCAGCGCGTCACCGATCTCACGACACGATTGAAACAGGGCCTGGCGCAGATTGAGGGTGCCGAACTGTTCACGCCGGCGCCGATCGGTGCGTCGGCGGGGCTCGTGAGCTTCGGCCTCCAGGGTTGGCGCGGCGAGGATCTGGCAACGGCGCTGCACGAAAAGTGGAACATCGTCATCAAGCCACTGCCACACTCCCACGAAGGGCTACGCGCGTCGCTGCCCTTCTATCTGCTGGAAGACGAGGTGGATCTGCTGCTCACAGCCCTGGGGAAATTGGCACGACGCTGAAGACATTCTCGCCATTGGCAGACAACAGCGCCTGTGCATCAGCATCGCCCATGATCATGCCGCGTCCGGCGAAGGTGTAGGGATTCGGCTGCCACCACTGATCCACTTCCATCGTCACGTGCAGGTGGGATCCCGGTGCCTGATCTGGCACCTGGGCCGGCTCGCCATCGACATACAGATCGATGGGCAGGTCGACGACGAAGGAGTAGTCAGTGCCACGCGATGGCCCCAGATGTGACAACAAGGCTTCCGAGCCAGCCTCGACGAGTCCTTCCAGCCGCATATAGTGGTAGCCGCCACCCATCGGTGCGGGCCACTCCATCTGATTTAAGTTCCCTGAATTCGGCAGGTCTCCGAAGGGGGTTCCAGCGGGCACGCCGAAGCGGAAGGAGAGGGTGCTGTATTGTCCCCCTGGTACCTTCTTGGTCCACTGTGTCGTTGATGGATCGGCCGCATTGATGTAGGCGGCGCTCTGCAGATCAAGGCTGGTGCCATTGGCACGAACCAGCATGGCATCCGTCAGGATGTATTCAAGACGTGTCACATTGTAGGTCTCGCCGGCGGGATTGATGTAGTCGACGCTGTTGAAGACCAAGGGGGCGTCGGCAACGGTGTGATGGAAGGTGATCGTTACATCGCCGGCATCCGGGTTGTCGCCACAACTGACGACGAGGCCGGTAAACAGAGTCAGGAGCACCAGGAGAGGTCGTCTCGTGACAGGACGAAGAGGCAGCTTTGCGTTCATGGGTTGTTTCAATGATTGAAGGGGAGTCCCAGCCGCTACGACGTGGCGTGCGGTTGCGTGCACCGACATCCTTCAACAGATAACATGTGGGACGATTCTTGCCAAGTGGAACAACGTTTGAGATGCTCCAAGTGCCTGTAAGTACAGCAGGTTGAGTCTGGACACCTGATTGGCACCTCGGTATCTTGGTCAGCGTTGTTCCCCCGCCACTTACCGCCATCCGTGAGACGACCTGAGGCCATGGCCTACTGCTTTGAGGTGGATGAGACGGTTGAAGCTGCAATCCGCCGGATTGCGCATGAGCAACTCACCCGTATTGTGAGCCGTCTGGAACCCGGTGGTGGTGAGCCTGAGCGAGCCGTCCACGCAGCCCGCCGCTCCCTGAAGCGTTTGCGCGGGCTCCTTCGACTGATTCGCACGAGTCTGGATCGCGTGCCTGAGAGCGGCGTTTTTGAGCTCGAGAATGACATCTACCGCCAGGTGGCGGCCGAGTTGTCCGGACGGCGCGATGCAACGGTTATGATTGCAACCCTCGAAACAGTCTATGAAGATCTTCCGACTGATCTGGCACCGGCAGCGGGCGCCGTGCATGCGTGGCTCATCAAACGACACGGTGACGCCTATGAGCAGCAAGATCGTCAGGTCTTCGCCGGGATGATCGAGACACTGCGTGACGCGGATGCTCGGGTCGACGAGTGGCCACTACAGGATATTGGCTGGGACGATCTGGACGACGGCATTCGACGTATGTACACCCAGGGCTGCGCTGAATACGACGAGTGCTGTTGGCGCCCCTCGGTGAAGTCACTCCATGACTGGCGTAAGCGGGTGAAGTATCTGTGGCACCATATGCAGTTGCTGAAACCGATATGGCCCGGGCCGATGCAGGCCATCGTCGATGAGCTGGACGAGTTGGGTGATCTTCTTGGGCTCGATCACGACTGTGCCGTCCTCGCTGAAGCCATTGACGAGCAGATACCAACGCAAATGCTCGATACCGCGCAGCGACAGGGGATCATCCGTGCGATCTATGCGCGTCGGCGTCGACTTCAAGAGGGATGTCGTTTTCTTGGGCGTCAGGTCTATGCTGAGAAGCCACGCGCCTTCTCGCGCCGACTCGGCTCCTACTGGCACACATGGCAAGAGCATCTGCCGCTGCCGGCAGCACCTACGACAGATCCCACGGTCGCTGTCGAGAGTGAACCCGGTGTTGTCCTCGAGCCGATCGCCTCTGGGCAGCAGGCAGCTCCAGCGGTTGTTGAGAGCTCTTCTCACGAGATGGAACCACGGTGTGTCGTCGACTTGCCCTGCCAGACAGGCGAGGGGCCTGCGTGGCATGCGGAAGAAGAGGTGCTCTACTGGGTGGACATACCTGCGGGCGTGCTGTTTGCCTTCGATCCGGTGTCGGGGAAGAATGAGCGGGTCTTCGAGAGGGTGGGGGGCGCCATTGGCGGATTCACGATCCAACAGGATGGATCGCTGCTGCTGTTCATGGATCGCGGTGCCATTGGTATCTGGCGTCGTGGTCAGGAAGAGCTCGAGATTCTCGTCGAAGAAATCGAACCGGAGCGGGCGTCACGTTTCAACGATGTGATCGCCGATCCCCAAGGCCGGGTCTATTGTGGGACGATGCCAACAGCCGGCATCGGAGGGCGACTCTATCGACTCGACCCGGATGCGAGTCTCACGGAACTGCTGGATGAAGTCGGGTGTTCAAATGGTATGGGTTTCACACCGACGGACGACCAGCTCTTCTTCATCGATTCGCCGACGAAGAAAATCTCGCGATTCGAGTATGATCCTTCCACGGGGGATCTGTCAGGACGAGCGGTCTTCGTTGACTCACAGCACGACGATGGAGTACCGGACGGCATGACGGTGGATGAAGAAGGGTGTGTGTGGTGTGCACGATGGGATGGTGCCTGTCTCGTCCGCTACAGCCCCAGTGGTGAACCGCTGCTGCGGATTGACTTTCCGGTAAGGAAGGTCTCCTGCGCCACCTTCGGTGGGCCGGATCTACAGGATCTCTACGTGACCACGGCGGGGGGGCAGGATCGCGACACGAATGGTGCACTGGCGGGATCCCTCTTTCATCTGCGGCCCGGTGTTCGTGGACGAGCGGAATTTCGCTCGCGTGTAGGAATAGAGTCGCGCTCGCACGTGGGCCGGGGGGGCTGATCGTGGCGACTCTCTTGGCCTCGAGACACCGGGGAACGCTAAGTCGACGACTTGTGCTGAGTTTTGTCGCTGTCTCCATGGTCGTGCTCGGCGGCAGTGGATGGACACTCTATCGCCAGGCACTCGATAGCCTCGAACAGCAATTGGCGACACACCTGATGGCAGAAACACAGTTGATCGCCTCGCGTCTGAGCCGCGAGGTCGAGGTGCTGGTATATCTGCGACCCGGCTACGAAACGTGGAACTCATATCATGGCGCGATCGGCCGGCTGCTGCACGATCTGCAGGCGCTGGGCGCTCGTCGTGTCTACGTCTTCGACGCTCTCGGACGTGGGCTTCTCGACACACGTCCTGGTGCTCGTATCGGACGTGACGTGCACGAGGTCTTGCACAATCGCTTTCACAAGGACAAGGTGAGGGAAGCCTTCCTCGGTCAGGTGACGCACACACGGCGCTTCATCGACGAGGACACGGGTGTCCATCATATGACGGGCTACGCACCGATCATCAATCCCCGTACGGGCAAGGTGATCGCTGGCGTCGGTGTAGATATCGGCGCCAGCTATATGCAGGCGATTCTCGGTTTCAAGCGTTCCGTCGTCCTCTTTGCTGCGCTCGGTGCCCTGGTGACACTGCTCGTGGCGGTGGGCATGGCGCGGCACATTACACGGCCTGTGAAACGGCTCGTGACGGCAGCGCGCGAGATCGGTCGTGGCAATCTGGAACACGCCGTGCGGATCGAGGCCGTCGACGAGATCGGCATGCTGGCAGAAACGATGGAGGAGATGCGGCAGAAGGTGCTGGCGCGCGATGCGCAATTGCGCCAGATGCTCGGCGGTGTCGCTCATGAGATGCGCAATCCTCTGAGCGGCATCGAGATCTATGCGGGACTCATCGCCGACGATCTACCGGACGACGATCCACGAAAGCAGCATATTCAGAAGGTGATCGGCGAAGTCCGTACATTGAGCAATGTCATTTCCGAATTTCTGGATTTCGCGCGTCCATCGGCACCGCGTCCTGAAAATGTCGATGTGACCCGTCTCGTGGAGGATGCGGCGTTCCTGCTGTCGCCGGAGATGGAGACGGTCCATGTCACTTACGAACAGCGCCTGGAAGAAGGCCTGCAAGCACGTGCTGATGCCGAACAGATCAAACGAGCTCTCATCAACCTCATGAAGAATGCGATTCAGGCGATGCCAACAGGCGGCCAGTTGCGGGCCTCGACATACACTGATGCTGAGCAAGTGGTGATCCGTATCGGTGACGATGGGCCTGGAATCCCCGCGACCGTCCGTCAGCATCTCTTTGAACCGTTCTTCACGACTCGCCAGAAGGGGTCCGGCCTTGGTCTCGCCATTGTGCAGCAGGCCGCCGAAAAGAATGGTGGGCGTGTCGAAGTGGACAGTGCAGAAGGGGAGGGAGCGGTCTTTCGCATGATCCTGCCATTGGCACCGGCAGCGGACGCCGGGAAGGATTCGTCGTGACCCAAATCCTTGTCGTCGACGATCAGGAGTTCCCACGGCAGGCGGTGGTGGATCTCATCGAGCACGAGTTCGGTATCACCGCCGCGACTGCGGCCAGCGCCACCGAGGCCCTCGCCACGCTGGCAGAGCAGGCCTTTGATCTCGTGATCACCGATCTGAAGATGGACGAGATGGATGGGATCCAGCTGCTGGAGCGGGTCCGCGCCGATCACGCAGGAACCGAAGTCATCGTCGTCACCGGCTACGGTAGTATTGAGGATGCAGTGGAAGCGATGCGTATCGGGGCGTCCGACTTTGTCGTGAAGGACGGCCTGTCGAGAGTACTGCCGATCAAGATTACGAAGGCCCTGGAAAATCGTAGCGCTCGCCATGAACGGGATCGACTTGGCGAAGAGAATCGCTATCTGCGGGAAGAGATCGGTGATCGATTTGGCGAGATCGTCGGTGATTCAGACGTCATTCGGCAGGTACTGGCGACGGTGTCAAAAGTGAGCGCCACGGATTCATCTGTCCTTATCTATGGAGAGAGTGGCACAGGCAAGGAGCTCGTCGCTCGCGCGATTCATCGGCAAAGCAATCGCAGTGAGGGACCCTTTGTGCGGGTCAACTGTGGTGCGCTGCCAAGAGAACTCGTGGAAAGTGAACTGTTTGGCCATGAGAAGGGAGCCTTCACCGGCGCCGTGCGCCAAAAGAAGGGACGCTTCGAACTGGCGCAGGGCGGCACGATTTTTCTCGACGAGATCGCCGATCTGCCACTGGACACGCAGGTAAATCTCCTGCGCGTGCTGCAGGAGAAAGAGTTCGATCGTGTGGGCGGAGAACAAACGTTGACAGCCGATGTGCGCGTTGTGGCGGCGACGAATCGTAAGCTGAAGCAAATGGTGGCAGACAATGAGTTTCGTGAAGATCTCTACTATCGCCTCGAGGTTATCCCGATCCAACTGCCGCCCCTGCGACAGCGACGTGATGACATTCCAGCTCTGGTGGTGCACGTCTTGGCGAAGAAATGCCGCGAAATCAATGTCCCCATGCGGCGTCTGACCGAGGAGGCCATGCAGGTCCTGACACAGTATCCGTGGCCTGGTAATGTGCGCGAACTTGAGAATATCATTGAGCGCACCGTCGTCCTCGTCGACAGCGACACGATTGGCTCGAATGATCTGCCGCTGGAACTGGTTCCTGATCTCGACGTCGACTTAGTATCGGATTCAGGCTCTGCGGACATGGCGGCCAACGCCGACGGGGGGCCGATGACGCAGAGATTGGAACGACTCGAGAAACAGATGATCGAGGGCGCCATGCAGGAAGCAAAAGGCGTGAAGACACAGGCGGCGGAACGCCTGGGCATCAAAACGAGTGCTCTCTACTACAAACTGGATAAATACGGCATCGACTACAGCGACGACGAATGAACCGACTGTTACAGATTTTCCCTTTCTTTCTGCTGCTCCTGCAATTGCCTCCCGCCTTTGCCCAGATCGGTGATCTGGCGCAGATCAAGGAGCAGCGTCGACATCTCAATGTCGTTTCCGATGAGTTGATGTCGGCACGCGTGCGGTTTCTGGCACAGGCCGATTCCATCGATTCGCAGGTGGACAGCCTGCGCTTGATCGATCCCGAGTCCAGCGACCTGCTGCAGGCACGTATCACCTCTCATCAACTCGTCGTTCGCCTCGAAACGATCGATATCGCCCTCGATACGGTGCGCGCCCACAGCGACAGTCTCGACGAAGATCTTCGTGACGCCTACGACTGGCAGATCAGCCGTCTCTTAGGCATGCTGACGGATGCCTTCGATGAGGGTCTCTATCAACAGTTGACCTTATTCCAGGAAGAGCGCCAGGAATTGGGTCTGCGAGTCCTGCGCTCGCCCTTGCGCGATTTCTCCGGTGATGATGCTCGCCTAAGTCTCGGCGACGACGATGGGCCGATGGAACTGCAGATGAAGATTCAACTCGCCCAGGACCAGGTGTCCCACTACCAGGAACAGCATGATCGCATTCAGGAATGGCTCGTCCGACTCGACAGGGATGTGGTTCTGGCAGCCGACATGTGGCAGGTGGCGCAACAATTCGACCGTCTGCGTCAGCGCAATCAGCAGATGATGCGCGAGTTCACGACGCCAGGTTCGGGATCGATTCCGAAGCCTGTTCCCGCCTCGGACGACTATGACGACCTAGAAACCCCACCGCCTGTGCGTGTCGTGCTTCTACAGATCACGCAATTGAAGGCGCGCCAACAGGAATTGGAAGAGATCGGCGCTGTGTGGCAGGAACGGCTGGGAGTTTTCCACCGACGACTCCAGGAACTACTTGATCCACCTCTGACGACCCCCTGATTGCGCCTCTCAGGCACGAACCAGTCGCAAGCAGGTGATCTCCGATGGGGCGCCCAATCGACAGGGAGGCCCCCAGTAGCCAACACCTCGACTGACGTAGATCCACGCACCGCACCGCCGGGCCAGTCCGGAAACAACAGGTTGCTGAAGGCGGACCAGATAACGCCACAGGCCGAGTTGGCCTCCGTGCGTGTGGCCGCTGAGTGTCAGGGCAGCACCGGTTGCCTCGATTGCATCAACTCCGGATCGTGGTTGATGTGCCAACAGCAAGCGCACGCCCTCTGGCGCATCACGAAAGACAGCCTGCGGATCGGGCCGATGTCCGGGGAGGGCGTCCTCATATTCGGCGCCATTCGGATCGGGCACGCCGCCGATGACCAATCTCGCTGCTTCGGGCGATGGTGACGACCCACCTGTGGTGGGTGACGACCTCTCTGCGAGTGGTGACGACCTCTCTCCGAGTGGTGACACCCACTCGATACTTCGGTGTTCATTAAGTAGTACGTCGAAGCCAAGGCCTGGCAGAGCTTGCATCCAGCCACTCGGGTCAGAGTAGTACTCGTGATTTCCCGTGACGAAATAGGGGCCGAAACGACATTGAAGATCTGCCAGAGGAGCCACATCATGAGCGAGTCCCGTAGCGGTTCCATCTGCGAGATCGCCGGTGAAGACGATAAGATCTGGCTGCAGAGCATTGGTTGCGTCTACAACACGAGAAACGAAGGGACGCTTGATCGTAGGACCGACGTGTAGATCGGTCAGTTGTACAATACGCAGTGACTCCAGCGCCACGGGTAAATCATCGATCGGTATTTCCACATGTCGCACGCGCGGCGTGCGATGGGCGCCGATGGCACCATAGATCGTGAGTAGACAGGCTGCACCAAGAATCGACAGATTGAGCAAATGAATCGAGGCAGGCAAGAAGACGAGATCGAAGCCCTCTACCACAAACCCAAGCAACCAGATTCCGAGCCAGATGGCATCACGTGCGACAAACAGACCAAAAATCACACCTGCGACGGCGAGCAGCATGTAGGCGACCCAGGCCAATGCTTCGCGTACGGCACGTGACAAGGACGACGCACGTATGGTCAGTACGTAGACGGGTGTCGCCAGTGCCGTGAGCACGACACCGGCGATGACGATCGCATTCACCATCGGTGACCAGGGCGCGGCTGACAAGACTCGCCACGTGGGATAGCCATACAATGTTGTTTCGAGTACGAGAAATACGATCAGAAACACAAGAACGAAACCTCTTCATTGGTTGTGGCGTGGCCAGTAGAGATACATCACATATCACTTATCCGCCATGGGCTGCGGCTCGGGTGGAATCAAGCGCGAGGATTTCCAACATGAAGAAGCATCTGGCTCTACTGACTGGTTTGCTCTGTCTGCTCGCAGTCGGCGTTGGCGCAGACGATGACGTGCTGGAGGGACGGCATCTTCGTGTGCACGGGCAGGGCGTCATCCAGGTAACTCCGGACGTTGCCATCCTGCAATTAGGCGTTGAGCATCGAGCCACGACCGTGGCCGAGGCGATGATGGCCAACAACGAGGCTGTTGCGCGTGTGCTGAAGGCTCTCGCGGGGGCGCACATCGCCGATCGTGACGTGCAGACGATGGAACTGAATGTCCATCGCATGACCCAGCGTGTTCCACACAATGGTGATCAAACACTGGCAGGTCAGGAAGTCTTCGTCGTCCGCAATATCGTACAAGCGAGGATCCGTGACCTTGGCCATCTTGGACAGGTCATTGACGTTGCCATAGAGGCAGGTGCCAACGAGATGCGAGGTCTGCGTTTCGGCCTGTCTGAGGATCGCGACGTGAAGGATCGGGCCAGAGAGGCTGCTGTTGCCGATGCTCGGCACCGTGCCGAGCAGTTGGCCCGACTGCACAACGTGCGCCTCGGACGTGTGCTGCGAATCGCCGAGCAGGATGCGGGAGGTCATCGTCCTAAGGCGATGTTGATGCGAACAGCCGACGAGCGTGGTGGCACCCCGATCAGCGTGGGAGATCTGAGTTTCAGTGCCGGTGTCGAAGTGATCTATGAACTGCAGGACTGACTGGAGATGAAGAGTATGTTTGCCCGAAGGACGACCAACCGACCTTTCCTCGCTGTGTCCGTGCTCACCTCCCTTTTCTTGTGGGGATGCACAGGTGACAACGTGTTCTCGCCCGATGACAGTATTGTCGGCGAGGACCGCATCGAAGTGGTCGGTTACGCACAGGTTGCTGTCGAACCGGATATCGCCAGCGCGCAGGTTGGCGTCCAGACCTTTGCCGCCGACGCCGTTGAGGCTGTCACTGTAAACAACACAAACACAGAGGCCGTATTGACGGCGCTGCAGGCATTGGGAATCGCCGAGGAAGATCTGCAGACCCGGTCCTTCTCGATCTCGCCTCAACGCGCATTCTCTGAAGATCGTCCCGATTCGGTGATCGGTTTCTGGGTAAGCAATACGGTGGAGATGACCCTGCGTGATCTGAATCAGGTCGGTCAGATGTTGCAGGTCGCCGTCGATTCGGGTGCGAATACGATCTACGGACTGCAGTTCACCGTCGCCGATCCGGATTCAGTTGAGGATCTGGCGCGTACGATGGCGGTGGAGGATGCACGTCGACGCGCTGATACCCTCGCCGAAGCGGCAGGCGTGCAGGTTGGCGATGTCGTGTCCATGCGCGAAAGCTCGATCAGCGTGCCTTCCTTCTTCCGTGGCGGTGCTGATTCAGACGCGAGTTCCGCTGTACCCATCGAGCCAGGTAGTGTCGATGTGAGCGCGACGGTCGAGGTCGTGTTTTCCATTCGCTAGACATTCTACTCACGTCGAGTCCCAAGGCGCTTGCCGTATCCGTTCCGCAGGACGTGCTGATTTCTTGAATCGAGGATCTGACCTGAAGACTTCATTTACCGATTTGCACCAACTACTGGATCCAGGCGGGCCGGTCATTGATGCGCACGTACACCCACTGCAGAACTTCGGAGCACGTCGGCCAGCCGATGCAGCGGAGGATGTGAATCTGCTGCGGGGGGCGGCTGAACGCGCCGGTGTGACACAGGTGGTTCTGTTTTCGTTGTACGGTACGGTGCCACGAAATCCGACGATCGACGAGTGTCGCGAGGCCAACGACTACGCGCAGCAAATGGCCGAAGAGAGTGACGGTTTCTTTCTTCCCTTCTGTTATGTGACCCCAGATGAACCTGTGGCCTCCGCGGACGAGATCGATCGCTGTGTCGGGGAGAAACGCATGGCAGGTGTGAAACTGTGGGTTGCTCGACGAGCGACGGATCCGGGGCTCGATCCGATCCTGGAGCGGGTCGTGCACTGGCGTGTGCCTGTCCTGCAACATGCCTGGCGCAAGACGACGGGAAATCTGGAAGGGGAGTCGACCCCGGCGGACGTGGCGGATCTGGCCCGTCGACATCCTGAGGCGCAGATCATCATGGCGCACCTGAATGGCTGTAATCCGCGCGGCATCGAGGACGTCGTCGACGTTCCTAACGTTTGTGTCGATACCTCCGGCGGCGATCCCGAATCGGGTGTTGTAGAACTGGCCGTGGAGCGTCTCGGGGCAGGTCGTGTCGTGTTTGGTTCCGATGCACCCATCCGGCACTTCGGTGTTTGCCTGGCCAAGGTGCTGGGAGCGAATCTGCCGTGGGAGACAAAGCGAATGATTCTGTGGGACAATCTGCAGAAACGCTTACCGGAGTGGGTCCGTACCGAGGTGGTCTCATGAACTCGATAGATCTCATCGACGTGTGTGCCTGGACGGGGGACTGGAACACCCTGTCTGTCGATGGCGACGTCGACGCAGTGCGTGAGAGTCTCCATGCCTGTGGTGTTGGTCAGATCCACCTGTCGAGTCTGCGTACTGTGTGGGGGCACAATCTGCATCTTGGGAATATCGATGTCTACGAGGCGGCAGATCGCTTCGATGATGTCTCGCCGGTGCCTCTGCTCGATCCTACACTGGCCACGTGGGCGGACGAACTGGCTCGAGCGACACAGCGCGACGATGTGTCCATCGTCCGCCTGTTACCGGCGTATTCTGGTTACACTCTCGACGACCAACGCGTATCTGCCTGTGCTGAGGCGGTGCAGGCGGCTGGACTGATCCTCAGTATCCAAATGCGGATCGAGGACGAACGCCGCAACCACCCCAAGGCGCGTGTCCCCGACGTTCCTTTCGACAAGATCACGGCGTTCGCACACCAATATCCTGATCTACCCGTCGTGATCGGCGGGGCGCCCTGGCGATCCGTCCTATCGGGAGCTGGGGCGATCCTTGCGAGCGACCACATCTACGCCGAAACGTCGCAAATGGATGGCGTCGACAGCATCGCACTGATCATTGCCGCAGGGCTGGGCGAACGACTGCTGTTCGCCACGCATACACCCCTGTTCATGCCCCTCGCTGGTGTTGCGCGCATTCTACTGGATCTGTCAGCAGAACACGCCACGGCGATCCTTGGTGGCAACGCGAGCCGATTGCTGAACCGCCAGGTATAGTAGGTTCCAGGTGTGAAGGCAGGTGTCGCCGGTGACTGGGTAGCATTTCTTCGCTATGTACTCGCCTTCATCCTGCGCACACGCGCCGGTTCACTGTCGTCGCGGATTTCTGCCGACTCAATCTGCAGTGAGCGGTCCGCCAGGGGCAGATCGACACGCTGACCGCCAAGTCGGTGTGACTGGCGCATAGCGATGGCGACTTCCAGTGCCGCTCTGCCATCGTTGATATCGCTGCGCGGCTTGGTGTCCGACTCAATCGCGCCGAGTAGATCGTCAACGATATCGAGTCCCATGCCGCGAATGCGTGCTGGCCAGGGGAAGGGGACCCGTGCTGGCAAGCCTCGCTGGCGTGGGCCACCGGCAACGGTGATCCACTTTTCCCACTCAATGGCACCTGCCAGAGACCGGACGCGTCCTTCCGTGCCAAGGACGTCGAATTCCCAACTCGCCACACCCGTCGGCAGGGCACGCAGGTAGGCGCGAACCCCATTGTCGAAGGCAAGATACCCATTGCCTTGAAGATCCGTTTCGGCGGCGGCCGCAGCATCCGATTCCATCTCACCGAAGACCCAACTCACTTCGCCACCAGCGAGATAGCGGATCGTATCGATCGCATGCGAGCCATTGTGCGACAACCCGCAATTCGCGTAGGCAGTGATCTGCAGAAGCTTGCCCAACTCGCCACTTTCAACCTGACGGCGGGTCTCGCCGAAAAAGGGATTCCAGCGTCGGGCACAGTTCACGGCCGTCGCTGTGCCATGCTGCTGGCAAGCTGCCACAATGTCGTCCGCCTCCTGTAGCGACAGAGAGACCGGTTTCTCCAGCCACATCCCCCTCACACCGGCGGCGGCGACGGCGACGGCGATATCGCGTCGAACGCGGGCGGTCGTGCAGATACTGACCAGATCGAGATCTTCCTTTGCCAGCATCTGCGCAACATCTGCGTACATATGTCCCGAGTCGATGCCCCAGCGTTCGCCGAAGATCTGTCGTTGCTCGGGATGAGGGTCCGCTCCGGCTACCAGTTCGACACGTGAGTGGGCATCGTAGCTGGGCGCGTGGCAGTAGGGAAGGAAGAGGGCACCGCCCTGCTCGATTTCGTCATCGAAGGTGCTGCCCATTCGTCCCAGGCCAATCACGGCGGCACGATAGGTTTGAGTGGTCACGAGGCTCCTCATTTCGCAAGCGGTGAAGGTTGATGCCCTGGCCGATAGCTTGATCTACGACAGGGATCCCTTTCCTGCAACCCAAGAAGCGATACAACGGCCGGTGGCGGATGCCGCTATCTGAGATTCTGATTGGTACAGGTGGCAGGGACACGCAGGCATCCTTACCCTGAAGTGACCGACGTCCACTCGGACGTGACCGGTTTCCAAACTCGGACGTGACTGACAACCAATCCCCACCAATCATTCGCTTGAGGGCGACCACTCTTTGCGCATCTTTGGTCTTGGTGACCTCCACGTAGATTTTCCGGCGAATCGAGCACTGGTCGATGACCTTTCTGCTGCGGACTACGTCGACGACGTCTTACTGGTGGCAGGGGATGTGGCCCACCGGGTCGAATTGCTACAAGCCACCCTGGCCTCTGTGCGACCCAAGTTCGCCCGAATTTTCTTTGTGCCAGGCAATCACGATCTCTGGGTTACGGGTGCTGCGACCGACGTGGTGGAGCAGACCAGTCTGGATCGTGTCGATGCAATTGGTGAAATCTGTCGTGCAGAAGGGGTGGAGATGACGCCGGGGCAAGTCGGCGCTCTGTGTGTCGTGCCCCTGTTGTCCTGGTATGAACCCGGACTCGATGGTGGTGAGGGGACGAATGCTGTGGATGCAGCAGACGAGGTTATGCGTCGACTCGGACGTCGTTGGGCGGATCGTCGCTACTGTCGTTGGCCCGAGACGCTTGCTGACGACGCGGCTCGTTGCCGGCATTTCGCGGCCCTCAATGAGCAGATTCTGGAGTCGCAGGTTGAGACGAGTTCAACAGGCGCCTTGCTCACATTTTCCCACTTTTGCCCACGTGTTGATCTGCTGCCCGACGTGAAGCATCTGCGTTTTAAACATCTGCCAAAGGTTGCGGGGACGCCTCATCTGGAGAGACAGATCCGATCCTATGGAAGCCGGTTGCATCTGTATGGACATACGCATATTCCGCAGGATAAGCAGATCGAGGGAGTACACTACATCAATGCACCCCTCGGGTATCCGCGCGAACGAGAGCGCTGGGGGCGGGAGGGACTGCGTATGAAATTGTTGGTCGAGGACGCCCAGGCTGCTCGCATATAGCCCGGCTGCTCTGTAGCGACTACTCGTATCTGAGCGCGTCGATCGGGTTCAGCATGGCTGCCTGCCTGGCGGGATAGTAGCCGAAGCCGACGCCAATGCCGGCAGCCACGCCAAAGGAGAGCACGATGGTCCAGGGTTGGACAATGGTTTTCCAACGAGCATAGAGGGTGATGATCGTGGTCATCGAGTAACCAAGGAGAATCCCGATAATGCCACCCAGAAGACTCACCATGACAGCCTCGACCAGGAACTGCGCTAATACGTCTGAACGCTTGGCACCCAGGGCACGTCGGATACCGATTTCTCGCGTCCGTTCAAGGACCGAGGCGAGCATGATATTCATGATGCCGATGCCACCGACGACGAGGGAAATCCCGGCGATACAGCCCATGACGATATTGAAGATCTGCTGCGTTCGCTGGCTCTGTCGCATCAATTCTTCAGGAATGGCAAGCTTGAAATCATCGACGCCGCGGTGCCGACGCATCAGGATGCCGCGAACAATGTTGGCAGCCTCCTGCAGGCGCTCCGGGTCCGAGACCTTTACCGTCAGTTGCGTGAGTTCCGCCTCATTTGCTTCCCAGTGAAAACGGCGTAGAACCGTGGTCATGGGGATGTAGATGTCTTCGTCCGTGTTCCGGACTTCCAACACACCACCGATCTTGCCGCCGGCGGCGCCCTTGTCCTCGAGAACGCCAACGACGGTGAACCACTGGTTTTGCACTTTGATCTGTTCGCCGAGTGGATCTTCAAAGAAGAAGAGGGCACGTTTGGCGTCGGAACCGAGCACGCAGACTCGTCGCGACCGAAGCAGATCTTCTTCGGTCAGGAATACGCCCTGTTGCATGCGCGCATTCAGGATCTGCAGATAGTCCGGTGTCGTGCCGACGATCACCGTCTGAAAGGAATTGCTGCCGCGGTGGGCCCGCGTTTTCAGTTCACGTTGGGGGGTGACCAGTTCGGCCAGGGGACAGATCATCTCGATCGAGCGCGCATCCGCCCAGGTTAGCCCCGCTGAAAGATTGCTGGACCCAGCATCCTCCTCTTCGACGCCATCGTCCTCCTCTGGATTCCAGTGCTGGACGATGATGTTGTGGATACCCATCTGGCTGATCTGATCGAGAGCTTCCTGCTTGGCACCTTCGCCGATGGAAAGCATGGAGATAACCGCGCCGACACCAAAGATGATGCCGAGCATGGTCAGCACCGTACGCAGCTTGTGCGACAGCAGTCCTGCCGTGGATAGTTCGAAGGTCTCGCGTAGATCCATGGAGTGGGGCGCTTCCCTCAGGGAGTGGCGGCGGCGGTTTCTGTCACGTCGTCACCGCCTGCGTCGGCGACGCCACCTACCGTTTCCAGTGTGGACGTCGGATCGAGGAGCGTCACACGATCATTCATACCCAAACCCTCTTCAACGACGACGAAGTCCTCATTGCGTTTGCCGAGCACGACGATCTGTTCCACGGGCTGTCCATCCTCAAGTCGGTAGACGAGGGTCTGACCCTCTTTCTCGAAAACTGCATCGATGGGGATCGACAGAGGCAGGAGTGCCGCGACATCACCCTCCTGGGCTTCAGGCACGACGGGTGTCGAACCTGAGTCTGCAACAACCGTTTCGGGACGGGGAGGAATGGTTTCGATGATGACTTCAGATGTCGCCGTCATTCCTGGCTTCAAGCGTGAGTCCTCGGCGGCGATTTCTACGGTCACATCGAAAACCTTCACGTTCTTGTCCCCTTCCTTCTCTCGGCCCAGGGAAGCGACGCTCGTAATTCTACCTTCAAACAGCGGACCGGGAAGTGCATCAAGGCGAACGTGTGCCAGCTGTCCAACCTCCAATTTGTCCACATCGACCTCATTGACGAAGGTCTGCACCTGCATCGTCGACAGGTCGGGCAAGGTGATCAATGTCTGGCCACCCCACGGCTCGTCGCCGACACGGATCTTCTCTGCCCGCGATCCTTTCCAGATCTTCTCATATACCACCAGACCCGGACGTTCGGCATTCACACTCAGTGATTCCAGATCCTTACGCGCTCGATCCAGGCGGCGCTCTTTCTGCGCCACGTCGAGTTCGCGTTTCTTGCGATCCGCCTGGTCGACGATGAGTTGGGCATCGAGTTTTCGCTGCGCCTGAGTAAGTGCGAGCTGATCCTGCAGTGCCTTCAGGCGAGCCTCCTCGCGTTCGACGAGAGACTCAAATTTCATCTTTTCGACTTGTAGCTCTGCCAATCTCACTTGGGCGGTTCTGTTTTCGATATCCGCTTCCTGGCGACCGATCTCTACGAACTGATTGGCCAGCGTTTTCTCGAGTTCGGCGCGCACCGCCTCCAACTCCTGCTCTCGTTCGGTGACCTTCTGCTCAAACTCAGCCTTGTCGAATTCGAGGATGAGGTCACCGACCTCTACAATCTCACCCTCAGGGAACAAGTGCGTGATCTTGAGTTGGCCGCGAACCTGTGGCGAGGTGATCTGCTCCGCTTCGACGGCTTCGAGTTCACCATTGCGCAACTCGAGGGTAATGACGAATTCGCCCTGTTGAACAGGGAAGGAGGCAACGGCGGCAGACTCCTCTTCCAGCAATACGCGTGATGCCATACCTGCGGCAGCGAGGGCAAGAACGCCCATCACGACCAAGGCAAGGGTCCGGCGCTTGCGTGCGGGAACTTTCGGGGTCGGTTGCGTCTCTGTCATAAGGTTGCCACGCGGGAGAGATCAATCTGGATGAATGGTCGGAGGGTCATGTGATATAACATGTCACAGTTGCCCCAGGTTCGTAAGGGATACTGCATCGCCTTCTTCAAGCCCTGCGACGACGACAACATCAAGACCATTGTCGGCACCTGTTTCTATGGCGACGCGCTCAAAGCCCGAGTCTTCTTGTCGATACGCGTAATGCTGCTCTTCGTCTCCATACACCGAACTCAGGGGCAGGAGCAGCACACCCTCTGCTTTGTCGACAATAATCTGTAACGACGCCGACATGCCCGGTGCCAGCCGCTCATCCTGCTCCTCCACATCAATCACCATTTCAAAGACGGAAACTGAAGGTGCTTCTTCCACCTCGTTCGCCATGGGGGAGATGTCGGAAACCACACCGTGAAAGACCGGCCCAGGAAATGCTTCGAGTCGTATTTCGACGTCCTGGCCGACCTGCACGAGATGGACATCCATCTCGCCAACTTGTGAATAGACCTGCATCGCTTCCAGCTCAGGAAGCGACAGCAAGCTGGTGCCGCCCCAAACGACATCGCCTTCCATCACTTTGCCGTGTCGATCCGCACCGCGTTTGCGAATTTTCTCATACACGACAATCCCCGGACTCGCAGCATAGACGGTCAGGCGATTGTAATCGTGGAGGGCGTCGTCGTAATTCTGCTGCCGGTGACCGATGCGCAAGGCGATATTGGCATTCTCGACGCGATCGATGATCTGCTGCGCCTCAACATTTGTCTTGGCTTGTGCCAGAGCACGGACCGCCCGGTCGAGGGCGATTTTGCGCTCCTCCTTTTCGATGGGGCTTCCATACTCTGCTTTCTGCACACTGATACGGGCCAATTCAAGGCCCGCCGCCGTGCGTTGAACCTGCATGGCCAAATCGTCGAATCGTCGCTTCATCTGGGCGAGCGAGCGAGCCTGGTCGGCTTCGGCTTTTTCAAGTTCGCTGGCAGCATCCTTCACCCACTCTTCGTGGGCGCTGCGATCGAATTGGAGAATGAGATCACCAACCTCAACTCGTGCTCCTTCAGGCCACAAGTGCGTGATCTTCAGATCTCCACGAACACGAGGAGACGACACTTTTTCACTCAGCGCGGCGCGAATCTCACCTGCTTCAAGATGGTTGACGCGAAAATCATCACGACGCACCTGGGTCGTTGGTCCCGCTGCGGCGATCTGGCCGCCTCCCATCATCCAGATGACGAGGGCCGTGCCGCCGACGAAGAGGCCGAGAAGCAGTTTTCTCGTGTGATTCATCCTGACTGCTCCTGTCGCTGGATTGCCGCCGCGGCGCCGCGACCCACTTCATCTTTTTCGATGACCCCATCGCGGAAGCGAACAATGCGGTGCGCGAAGGCGGCGATATCCTCTTCATGCGTGACGAGGATGATCGTATTGCCCGCCTCATGCAGGCGGGAGAACAGTTCCATGATCTCCTGCCCCGTGCGCGTGTCGAGTGCTCCCGTCGGCTCATCTGCGAGGATGATGGATGGGTCATTGCTCAGGGCACGTGCGACGGCGACCCGCTGGCGTTGTCCACCGGACAGTTCATTGGGTCGGTGGTCCATGCGGTCTCCCAAGCCCACGGCATGGAGGGCTTCTTCGGCACGGGCGCGACGCTCGCGCGACGACATGCCGGCATAGATCAGCGGCAGTTCGACATTGCGCAGGGCGTCAGAGCGCGGCAGGAGGTGAAATGTCTGGAAGACGAAACCGATCTCTTGATTACGGATACGCGCCAGCTCATCGTCATCCATCTCGCTCACAAGCTGACTGTTCAAACGGTATTCACCTTCAGAGGGAACATCGAGGCAGCCGATGATGTTCATCAGTGTCGACTTTCCCGAACCGGAGGGGCCCATGATGGCAACATACTCGTTGCGCTCAATGGCAACGGTCACCCTGTTCAGCGCATGAACCTGGGTCGCACCCATGTCGTACGTCTTCCGCAGATCGCGAATGTCGATCATGACCTGCGAATCTGGCGCCGGGGGTATTTGAGCCGAGTCGGTCACCGTGGACTCACTTGCGTCAACACACTGTCCGGTAGCCAGCCTGTGATGTTCCTTGCCGGAACACGTACCTGGCTCCAGCCACGATCCTGAATCTGTCGAAGCAGAATCTCGCCCTGGCGAGCCATGCCGATCGAATCGGTCGCTGCTGCGGCGCTGCGTAGAGGCAGGTCTTCAATGAGTAGTACCATGCTTGCCAGGTAGTCGTCGATGGTGTGTCGGAGTGTGGAGATGGCATCTCGTGCAAAGTCGTCTGCCGGTGTCACCTGCACGGACGACAGCGTGCTCAGCTGCCAGGTCACGGCCAATTCGCCGTCCACGCTGGCGCGAAGGGCGTGAGCTTGAGCGATCGTATCGGCGTCAGTCTGCACACCGCTGACACGAAAGCGACAAGTGACCAGGGCTTCACTCTCGGGTTGCTGCGGATTTGGCCGTGCCTCCCAACCGAGAAGCTCTGCATCTGTGAATGCTGTGAGCGCGTAGGCTCGTGTCAATTCTTCGAAATTGCCGGTGATCCCTCGGTAGCGAACCTCTGCGGCACGCACCAATTCGATATCGAGCTCTGGATCGCGCTCGACAGGGGACTGCATCCGGGGGATAAATAGTGCAGCGACGATGATGATCAGTGCGATAATGTGCGCAGGGCGCAGGAACTGGGACATGAGGACCGGTCAGTAGACGCGTCTTTTGGCAGAGATTGCGCGTAACATGTTGATCTAACACATGTTAACCGAGAAGGCGGACATCGTCAAGGGTGACGAGTCGCCTTCTTGGCTCTCAGACCCAGTAGAAATAGCCTTCTGCTTCTCATTAGGCATGCCCTCATCTGCCACCTACCATCAAGAGTCCTTCGACCGCTCACCAGTGGTTGAGATCTTGAGGATGAGCGAAGTGATGGTGTCCAGATAACAAGACAGTATCTGCTGACTTTCCGGAAAGCTGGCCGCCAGACCGAGCGGACGAATTGTTGTTGTAATTTATTGTAAAATAGACAATTAGGGTCAAGAGACGTCGCTGGCACGAGGGTTGCAGTCTCCACGAACGTGTCTATCAACCAGGGGATAACCCATCAATGACCAAAGCTATCAAGCGCTCTGTCTCGTTCGGAATCAGCTTTAGCGTATTTCTCTGCTGCCTCCTGATCGCCGGACCGAGCACAGCCCAGCCGTTTTTCACCGAGGTGCCAGACGAAGCCTTTCTGGGCCCTCGGCTCTCTGCCCGTGGCGTTGCCTTCGGTGACTATGACAATGATGGCCGACCGGATCTTTTTCTCCCGGAGGGGTTTCTGCCTCAGTGGGCCAACAACCGGATTGCCCTGTGGCACAACGAAGGGAATCATCGATTCGTCCATCAGAACGATGAGATTCAGGCCGACTTCTACAATAGCAAATTCAAGGGAGCAGGATCTGCCTGGGGTGACTACGACAACGACGGCGACCAGGACATTTTCGTCTCTGTCGGGGCATGGTTTTCAACCCATCGCAGTCAAAACCTGCTGCTGCGCAACGACCGAGGCATTTTTCATGATGTGGCGTCTGCGGCAGGCTTGACCGATGTGCTGCCTACTGACAATGCGATCTGGCTGGACTACAACCGGGATGGGTTTCTGGATCTCTATGTGGCGGGTGTTGGATTTGGCATCGACATAGGATCGGATGGATGGTTCCTAACCGAAGACGATCCGTCGGTGCGGAACAAGCTCTATCACAACAACGGCGATGGCACCTTTGCGGACGTGACCGCTTCCATGGGGCTGGACATACAGTTCCAACCAGACGCGGGCGGTACCAACGGCGGTGTGTTGGCTGCCGACGTCAACGACGATGGGTGGCCAGATCTTTATGTCGCCTCCTTTGACTATGCAAATCGTCTGTTCCTCAGCGATGGTCAAGGAGGATTTCAAGAAGTAAATAGCGGCGTCATCGCTGATGAGGGGGAGGCCCACAATGTCGCCAGTGGCGATATCAACAACGATGGTCATCTGGACATCATCATGGCCGCCGGTGGCGGTGGCGGTTCGTTTCGCTCACAAATGCTGCTGAATCTGGGTGATGGTCAGTTTCTCGATGTCCTGGACGCGAGTGGTTTGTCTGCTTTAGGCAGTGGAGACTTGCGAGGTCCAGGTCTGGCCGACTTCGATAATGACGGTGATCTCGATCTGCTGACGGCTCGACCCCATTTTCTCTTCCTGAATGATGGCGATGGACTCTTTGTCGATCAGACATCACAATCCGGCATCAAGAGGAGCATCTCGACCAGTGTCTCTATTGGAGACTATGATGGGGATGGTTTCCTGGACGTGGTCGCCTCGCAGGGTCGCAACCCAAGTCCTCCGTACCGCTTACTATTTAATAACACGGGTAACGCCAATCATTGGCTGCGAGTAGACCTGGTCGGGATCGAGAGCAACCGCGGCGCCATCGGTGCGCGACTGGTAACCCGCAGCGGAGATCTGCAGCAGATACGAGAGATTTCGGGCGGCACGGGATACGAGCAGAATGAACGGATCGTCCATTTCGGGCTGGCCAACGCCACGATGGTAGATCGTCTGGAGATCCGTTGGCCTTCAGGTCAGGTCGACGAACTGACCGACATTCCGGCGGACCAGACCATCCGTGTCCTGGAAGGACGCAGCGAGTGGTATCCGGTGGTGAAGACCGAATGGGAAACGCCGCCGCCTGCATCAGTCATCTCTGGTGAACAGACTGATCTAAGTGTCGTGGTCAGACCCGCATTGTTCGAGCCCACGGCGACGATTACCTCCATTGCGGCGGATCTGAGTCGTCTCGGTGGACCTGAGTCGGTGGCCCTCCAGGCAGTAGGGGATGGCACCTATCGTCTCGATCACACGATGACGATCGGTGGGCAGAGCGACCATGGCGACATGGAGGTGGTGATTCTGCAGGAAACGTCGCTGGGCGAACACTGGATCAATCTGAGTCGCAGAGTCGAAGTGCTGGCGCCTGCGACGGCGGTGCTGGAGGATCATGACGCTGCCATTCCCGATGCCTTCGCGCTCTCCCAGAATTACCCGAACCCCTTCAATCCTGAAACAACGATCCGCTTCGATCTGCCCACGTCGGGGGATGCGGAGCTGAGTCTGTTCAATCTGTCGGGTCAGCGTGTGGCGACGCTTATCAGTGGTCTGCGTGAGGCGGGCAGCTACACCCTTCACTGGGATGGCAGAGATGACGCGGGACGGGATCTGGCGTCGGGGATGTATTTCTACCGGCTCGCCGCTGGCGATCAGGTGGCGACGCAGAAGCTGATGCTGCTGCGATAGGATTGACAGTATTCCACCTCGCTCGGTACCGTCCGGGCAAGTTCAACCATGAGGTGGGGATAC
>JABJJN010000081.1 GCA_018660835.1 Gemmatimonadota bacterium
CGATACGGCAGATGTGCCACTGCCACGCCTTCCCGTGACGCCCCTACCCTACGGCGCCGCGGAAGAGATTCTGTCACGCATGCAGGGCGATCCAGTCCCGGGGGGCTGGCAGGGAGGTCTTCCCTTCGCGTATCGACTCACCGGTGGCGCCGATCTGACGGTGCGCGTGCAGGTGGAACAACCGCGTCAGATGGTGCGTGTCGTGAATGTGTGCGGCACGATCGAAGGCTCTGATTGGCCCGAGCAGGAGATCCTGCTCGGATCACACTATGACGCCTGGACCTTTGGTGCCGTCGATCCCAATGGCGGCACGGCGATGCTGCTCACTCTGGCGCAGGCACTTGGAAAAGTGGCCAAAAAACATCCACCGCGTCGATCCATCACGATCTGTCATTGGGATGCAGAAGAATATGGCATCATCGGTTCGACGGAGTTTGTGGAAGAACATCGTGAGCGCCTCGCCCATGCTGTCGCCTATGTAAATGCAGATATGGCTGTCGCCGGTCCGCGACCGAGTGGTTCATCCTCACCGACCCTGAAACAGTTGCTCGTCGATGTGACCCAAGACGTCGAGCATCCAGATGATGCGGGAGGCAGTGTCTTTGCGCGCTGGTTGGCTGCGTCCAAAGACGCCGATGAACCCAACGTCGGCAACCTGGGGGGCGGATCAGATCATGTCGGTTTCTACACTCACGTGGGCGTTCCCTCCGCGTGGACGGGGATGGGGGGTCCCTCGCTGTATCACTCGGGTTATGACGACTTCGCCTTCTACGAGCGCTTCTGCGACCCTGAATTCGTCTACGGACCAACCCTTGCCCGCCTGGACGGACTGCTGGCTCTGCGCCTGGCCAATGCAGATCTGTTGCCCTACGCCGTTGATCGCTACGCAGCGGATCTACGCAAGCACACACGCGATCTGCAATTGCTCGCGGACGAACATTCGATCGATGGAGATTGGGCGGCCCTGGATGCGGCGATAGAGGCCCTCGCCACTGCAACGGCCGACTATGAAGAGGCAGCCGCCGTCTTTGTCAGCAGAAAAAGCGAAGCGCACCAGTTGCAGCGCGTGAATGAGGCCCTGCTACAGTTGGAGAAGAGTTTCCTCCTGGAATCGGGTCTACAAGGCAGGCCATGGAGTAGATCGCTGTTTGCGTCGCCCGACCCCTTTAGCGGCTATGCATCCTGGATGTTGCCAGGATTGCGTTACGAGATTCTTGAAGGAGATGCGTCGACGCTCACCGATTGGCTCGACATCTACACGGCCGCCGTCTCCGAGCTAACGTCACGGGTCAGTGCCCTGACGACGGATCTGACGACCTGACTCTTGTCAGCCCAAAGGCTTGCGGCCCCTGAAACTGCCGCAAGCCGCTGGTCGGAAGCAGCAACCGGCCTGGCCACAGGGAGCTAGCCTTTAAGGCTGATAGGGTTGCCCCGTACGCTGCAATTGTTTGGTCACTGCCAACTGCACCGTGATGTAGCCCGATGGCCCCCCACGCCCTCGTCTGTTCAGATCACCCGCAGAGTAACCGGGACGAGCGTCGGCAATCGTCCCGATAATGAGATTCGCTTCCTCGACGGTGCAATCGTAGCGGTCGCTGATCAAAGCGATCATATCGATCCAGGCCGCCTTGATCGCCTCCTGCCAGTTGCCGCCCTGCCCACTGGTGAGCCATTCCTCTTCCGCTTCGATGTGGCGCGACTTCTCCACAACGGGGGCATGACACGGGAAACCCGGTGAACGGTTTACGCGCAGCGTGATGGCAGAATCGATCTCCACACCCGTCGCCGTAAGTTCACCATCACCCATGCGTGCGTGAACATCCGTCAACGTCATGAGCCCACCGCGCTTCTGCGCCCGAATATGCAGCGTGCTACCAGGCTGAACGGAGTTGAAGTCCATATTGCCGCCACTGTCGATCTCGTAACCTGCGACAGACTCAAGTCGCACGTAGCCGATCATCGGCCTCGTGGGTACAACAAAATCCGGTGGAAAATGCACCAGACCATCACGCACGGGCGCGATGCAGCGCATACTCCCCCACAGGGGCCCACCATTGCGATAGAAGCCGTAGGGGCCGACTTCCATATCTATGATCTCAATCTGCACCCACTCACCTGCTTCGATCCCCTCAATCACGAAGGGACCCAGCCGTGAATGACGATGCTCCCGTACTTCGAATACAGCACCGGGCTGCAGCGAATCCTGCATCTGGTAGTCGTTGTCGTGTCCGCCTGCCGTTTCGATGATAACAGTCTCCCCCAACTGCAGAGTGCCACGCACGGCGTTGCGCTCAGGGTCGTCCGCTCCAGTGCAGTAGGGTGTGCGCGTAAAACGTCGTATCTCGCTCATTGTCTCTCCTATTCGTCCCAGGGCAATGGAACACCCCAGTCATCGTGCATCTGCCGCGCCGCAGTCTGCTCGCGCTCGCCATAACGAATGCCTTCTACCAGGTGCTTGGCCATGATGCGCTCTTCGACGTGCCCGGGCATGACGACCTCGTCCTGCCCCGGCATCGGTGCAAACGATTCGCACACATCACGGATATAGCGATCGACCTCCGCACCGAACACATCTTCAGGGACCATGGATGCCACATCGATGGCCAACACCATGCCACCCATCGTCGCGCCGGGAAACTTCACCGCGATCTCATCTCCCTCTGGTTGCGTGAATCCTGTAAGGGCTCCACCGAGAAGATTCGCCGTCGCCACCAACCCCATCGCCTTGAAGAAGGTCGCTGGGATCCTCTCCGGCAGATCAGCATGCTCGGGCTGATTGTACCCGGACACAACGTGAGCCACCATGTCGAGGACGATCGCTGGTTCTTCTGATGCTGGAATACTGAAGGACATGGGTGGAAAGCCCGTATACGTCGACGGAGGCTTGGACTCCTGGTTGCGTCGATTGCCGTCACCGCGAAAGCCCTGGACGGCGAAACCGATACAGCCCGCATCGCGACATACACGTGTATAGTGTCCGGCTGCCCCATTGTGACCGATGTGGCGAACCAGGCCCATGCCGATGCCTACCTGTTTTGCCTTGGCGATGGCCGCCTCTGTCGCCATCATGGTTGGCACATAACCGAGAAAACCGTCGCCATCAATGATCGTCGTCGTCGGTATCTCGTGCACGACTCTGATATCCGGAGATGTATTGAGCTCGCCATCGCGAAACTTGCGGCAATAACCTGGTGCCCAGGCAATGCCGTGGCTGCGAACACCGCGTAGATCGGAATTGGTCAGCAAGCGCGCCATCACCGCTGCGTGCTCCGCACGCACACCGACGTGCTCGAAGCAAGCGCCGAGGAAAGCGAGCTCTCTGTCTTCGGTGACAGTGACGAAATCTTCAGGCGGTAGATTCATGTCTTGACTCCTTCAGCTGGCCAGTGCCCGCAGCTGTTTCGCTGCCAGACGCAAGACCTCGTGGTCGTCGCAGTCATTGACGTCTTTGCCTTCGAAGACAACGGACAATGTGCCATTGAAATCAGCCGCCCCAAGAATGTCGACGATACGCGGATAGTCGAGCCACTCCTCTGCACCGGAATCGATCTTGTAGAATTTTGCCCGTACGTGGGACGCCAGATGCGCCGTCTGTTCCATGTATTGATAGATATCGTGCCCCGGCTGAATCTCTCCTGCATGCCTTCCGGGAGATCCGACCCACTGACCCGTATCGAGAATGAAGGTGAAGTTGCTGCGCTCCACTTCATCGAACAGCCGAAGCACACCGTCTCCGGTACAAGGGTGATTCTGTAGACCTACGGCGATTCCTCGCTGCGCTGCCTCATCACAAGCCTCCTGAAAGCACTCAACCTCGCGCTTACCGATGCCCTTGTCTTCGGGCGTCTCGCCACAGAACACACGCACCATGGGCGCACCCAGTTTCACGGCGACATCAAGATCACTACGCACTGTATCGAGTTTGGTCTTCAGTTCACCCTCGGTGCCGACGAAGTGACCCGTCGTAGCCAGATAGCCGATGGCGAGGCCCTTGTTGAGGCAGCTCATCTTCGTATCAAGAAGATAGGAGGAGTCGTGATCGCTAAAGCCCACATCGCTGCGCAGATCAATCACATCGAGACGCTCCGCAAAAGCGAGATCGATAAAGCTCTCAATCGTTGGCAAGGGATTGTCTCCTTTGCCAAACATCGAAGCGTACAGTCCAATTTTCACAGCATGCCTTTCGAGGAAGCCTTTGGGGTCTGCTCACAGTCTGACGCCGCACGGTAGACAGCAGGCCGATGAATGTCAATATTGCCGCTCGCGCTGACGCGAAAGGAATCAGACCATGATCATCACCGATGTCGACGTCATCCCCATCTATCCTCGCCTCGCTTCACGTTATGCGAATCGACGCGTGGACATGTATGGTATCGACCACCGAATCCTCTTCAGGATAGCGACAGACGCCGGACTTGTCGGCTGGGGAGAGACCCGTGTTCGCCCGTGGGCACATCCTGATGCGGACCTGGGCAAGGAACTGATTGGCAAGCGGCCGATCGATTTCATCAATAACACCCTGAGTCTGGGGCCTGGCATCAATACGGCCCTCTATGACCTGCTGGGCAAAGCCCTTGAGGTTCCCGTTTGGAAACTGCTCGGTCCCAAACGAAGAGACTGGGTATCGGTTGCAGCCTGGACGCGACCCGCCTCACCAGAGCACTTCCGCGATGAGATCCAGCGTGCCGCAGCTGCGGGATATCGGGTCTTCAAGATCCACACAAGCGCCTATCATGACGTATTCGAACAGACGCGACTTGCCGCCGACGTCGCACCCGAAGGCTTCCGACTCCACTACGATTTCAATCACAATCGGTCTCTCGGCGCGGTTCTTCCCATCGTTGCCGAGTTGGAGCGCAACCATCCCATTGTCGGTTTCATCGAAGATCCTCTCGTGCGCGATGACATCGAGGGATGGCGGCAGATCCGCAGTCAGACGCGCCTGCCCATCATCATGCACGGCACGCGCCTGGGAGGCATGCAGGAATACAAGCATGAGATGGCAGACATCTTCATGCTGACTGGAAGCATGTTCGACACCATGGCGAGTGGTTTCGGCCTGGCCCAGGCCAACATGCAAGTGCTTCTACAGTATGAATCGGGCACCCTCGGCAAAGCGATGGCGATGCACATGGCTGCCGTCCTGCCAACCCATACAGCACACTCGATCAATCTGGACGATCAGTACGAAGAGGATGTCACAACCACGACGCTACCGGTCCTGAATGGATCGTCACCGGTTCCGCAAGGTCCAGGTCTTGGTGTCGAGGTCGACGAAGAGGCCGTCGAACGATGCCGCCAGCAGAAACCCGTCGAGCGACCGAAACACATTGGCGTGCTGCAGATGCCCGATGGATCCAAGTGGTTTGGCCCCTCTTATGTGTCACCCGCAGCGATCACGGGAACAGAAGAAGCCATGATCCGCGGCTTCCACTCACACATCTGGGAAGATGACGAGAGTGCCGAATTTGATGGCCTCTATGATCGAGTTCAGACAGAAGGCGTCATCCGTGAGTAGTTTGATGAGCTGACGCTTCGTTTGGCGGGACAACTCGGAATAGCCGCATACGAAGCCTGATCCGTCACAGCAGTGTGGTCAATCCGTGCAATGACAGTTACTAACTAAGGGGACAGTGGTGGGAGGACATCAGAACGGGCCAGTGCGAGTGGCCATTGTCGGCATGGGCGGATTCGCAGGATTTCATCGACGTGCCTTGACGAGCGTCGCTGGGGAGGGCCGAGCAATCCACGTGGCACAGGTTGCTCCACCCAGTGACCAGGAGCCATTTGCTGATGAACTGGCTGGGCTCAACAAGTCGGGCGTTGTCATCCATGACAGTCTCCGGAAGTTGCTCGCTGTTGAACGTGATCATATAGATCTGTTATGCATCCCTACAGGTATTCCCCTGCATCGCTCGATGGTGATCGCCGCGTGTGAGGCGGGAGTCAATGTGCTGGTCGAAAAACCTGCTGCAGGATCCATTCAGGACGTGGATGCCATGATCGCAGCACGGGATCGTAGCGGCAACGCTTGCGCCGTTGGCTTTCAGCATCTGTATCAGGCATCGACGCACCGACTCAAGCGTTGGCTCGTCGAGGGCCGCTTCGGTCAACTACAACGGATACGCGGTTTAGGCTGTTGGCCCCGAGGCCATGACTATTTCTCGCGCAATGGCTGGGCTGGTGAGTTGGCCACCGGTGACACATGGATTCTCGACGGTCCACACAACAACGCGCTTGCTCATTCGGTCAATCTTATGGGATTTCTCGCCGGTGCCACCCTCGGGTCCGCGGCGCAGCCCGCCACAGTGACAGCGGAGCTGTATCGCGCGAATCCGATTCATGCCGCCGACACCGTGTGCCTGCGGACCACAACGCGGGAGCAAGTCGACATCTGTTTCGCCGTCAGTCACGCGACTGAAGCAGAGAGCACTCCTGCCTTTGGACTGGACACGGATCAGGCAACACTGGATCTCGGTTTTGACGGCGGCCTGAGCGTGCGTTGGCACGATGGGCGTGATGAGGTGGAGGAGGCAGAAGCTCAGCAGAACGAGCGATCCGTCGGCGGTGCCATCGACTGGATCGCGGCGGGCGCTCCCTTGGATGCGGATGCATTGGCATCGACACCCCACTGTTCACTGGAAGTGGCCCGAACACAGACGCTGATTGCCTGCGGATCCTATGAGTCGTCAGCCATTCATGATCTGCCCAAGGCACTGCATCGTGAAGGGCCGAAAGGTGAGATCGCCATTGAAGGCATGACGGCCGCCATCGACGCCTCCTTCCGCGAGGGCAAACTGTTCAGTGAACTCGGCCACGACTGGGCGCATGCGGGAGACACGGTTTCTATGAAAAACTATGGCTACTTCCCCACCTTCCGGGTGCCCGGATAGGAGCCACGTCGGATCAGTTCGGGCCACCCTCATTGATGGCCAACTCTGGCCATACTTCTCTTGCTGTCCCCCCAAGAAGTCGAGCGCGCTCGGATTCGGTGAAGAAATCGAGATAATCTTGGAACATCTCGAGTGCCGGACCATAGCCCGTAGTGCTCAAGACTCCCGGGAAGTTGGTCCCCCACATGAGTCGCTGTGGGCCAAAGGCATCGTAGTAGCGCCGGTAGAGGTCGAACAGATCCTTGTGGGGGAACTCCTCCACTGACTTGTGCCCTTGGGGAGTCAGCTTCACATAAATCTGCGGATACTTACGCATGGCCAGAGCCATGTTCAGCCCTGCGCCCTCGGGATCATCTGCCGGAGCCGGTGGGCCTCCAAGATGATCGAGAACGATCCGCACATCCGGATGTCGCGAAATGATCGGCTCCAGGGCTGGCAGATATTTCGACGGGCCGAAAACACAGAAACTGCTCTCTGCATCGCCCATACGGCGCCATAGGGCATCCTGATCCGCCGTTGCCCACTCGCCTGGGTCTTGCACACGCGAGGCAAGATGGATTCGCAGTCCATTGAAACCCGCGTCCAGTAGTTCGTCGAGTCGATCGATGGCATCAGGTTTTTTTTGATCGACGAGGCCAACGGCGGCGAATCTGTCAGGTTGAGCACGGAGACATTCGGTGACATACCGATGGTCGTACATGTAGTGTGCAGGCTGCACGATCACGGCCTTATCGACGCCCGTGGCATCCATTGTCTTGATCAGCAGATCAGCTGTCGCTGGTTCGGAGATTGATCGTCCCTCCGCGAGGGGAAAGGTTTCTGTATCCCCGCTCCAGACGTGTAGATGACTATCGACGATCATAATCGATATCCCCATTGTTTGGCCTGCTTTGTCACGATATCAGAGCAGCTTGAGTAATGCCCCGCCAGGCACCTCTTAGTCTGCCAGGCTGCGCAGAGCATCCTCATCATCCAAGAGGGTCGTTGCATTCTGCAGCCATTGGTGACTCATCGCCGTGTCGCTGACACGGTGCTGGAGCACCGTACCTTGCAGAGGTGACGCGCCACCAGCGAGTTCGCCGATGGTCGCACCTGCAGTTGCAGGGGCAACACTGCCCGGTAATGATCTTGTCGCCACACACGTTCCATCGAGCCACAGTTCTGCTGTAGTGCCACGGACCACACCCGCCAGGTGATGACGACCCGCCTCGGGCAGCACGCGTGCCTGCAGGTTGACAGCAACCTCTCCCACATTGAGCACGAAGGCCGGCCCGGGCAGGGAGCCACCCAGGCCCCCATTGTGACCACAGTCCATCCACCGCAGCTGGTATCGTGCGTCCGAGCCTGCCGTGTCATAGCGTAGGACGTGGCCATGGGCGTGGATATCGCCTGTTGGTTCATCCTGTCGCCATGGAGCCATGTATAGATGACGGCCGTCGAAGGCACCACCATTGAAGCCCCCCGGATTGGGTGGTGCAGCAGCTGCTCCGTCGGCGGCCCACCAGGCGGCGGGATCGTCGAAGGACTTCAGCGTATCGAAGCGAAGCAATTGAGCGTGGAATCCATCCTTTGCGTCGCCTCCCTTCCAGAAGGGGATGAAATAGACGAAACGACCGTCAAAGGCAGCCCCGTCGTAGCCACGGCAGTCCAAAGCGGATGTCATAGCGGCATTGAAAGTGGACCAACTGCTGCTGTCAGAGAAAGACGTCGTCGTATCGTAACGGACGACCGTGCTGTGTGCGTAAGGTGTCAGATAGACGTAGCGGCCGTCAAAGATGGCACCCACATTCGCTCCATTGGCGTCTATTCCGCTCAACGAACGTCGGTCGAAGGCCTCCCAGGCAACCGCATCGCTGAAGTCTCCCGCCGTGTCGAAGCGCAAAACGTCGCCGCCTTCCAGGGGCACAAAATACACGTATCGTCCATCGAATACGGCGCCATCGTAACAACGACAACGATCACCGACCAGGGCGGCCGCATCAAAACGCACCCAACTGGCGGCCTCGTCAAAGGCGGCCGTCGTATCGTGTCGAAGGATGCTCCCACTCGGGCCCGAATCCTTGTGGTAACCTGGTGCGAAGTAGAGATAACGGCCGTCGAAGGCACCCCCCTGAGACGAAATCGGCGTCCCCTCATCAAAGGCCGACCAACTATCCAGATGGTCAAAGGGTGCATTCCGGTCAAAGCGTAAGACACGGCTGTGCAGGTGCTCGCCGTCGGTACGCGGCACATAGTAGACATACCGGTCGTCGGCCAAACATCCATAGTAGCCGCGTGTGACCAACCCACCGATCGACCCCGCATCGAAGGCTTCCCACGCTGAGGCATCGTAGAATGCCTTGGACGTCGAGTAGCGCAGAGCATGACCATGTCGCCCGAGATTATTACACTGTGGCGAATAGTAAACGTGCCCGTCGACGTAGACTGCGCCGAAGAAACCTTGTGTCGGCAGACCGTTCGTGTCACCCGCATCGTAGGATGTGAAACCGCTCATCTGTTCGGCGAAGGTCCATTCGGCAACGGCCGTCTGCACGGCTTCGGCCCTCACCGCATCCACTTCGAGCCAGGCTTCGACTGTCAGTCCAGCTTCAACCGTCATCTGCCACCTCTCATTTACACGATAGACCATCCGACGTGGCTAGCGAATCGACAACTGCGCCCTGCCCACCACCGCCGAACCAATTCGAGCCGGCTGCACGAGAATCGAGGCGGCGCCCTCGTACAGCGAGACATCATCGAAGACAAGAGTCGCAGTGGCCTGCCCGACGATGTCGGTTCGCGTCACGTCGACAAAGCGGGCACCGGGTAGCGGCTTGTCCACACTGTCAACCGCCGTAAAGGTCACCTCCAGGTCCCTTGTGACCTGTCCCTGGCCACCTGTGCGGATCAGTTCGGCCTCGATCCGCAACTGTTCGGTGATCGCCATGCTCAGCCGGTTCTCTTCAGTGCTGACGATGATGGTATCCGGGCCCGCCCAGTCGAACTGCAGTGTGCGCTGCTGAGTGAACCCTTTCACGTTGGCCCGAACGAAGGCCTCCTCGAACGTCGTGGGACTTCGCAGAGTTGCCGTGGCCATGCCGTCGGCGTCAGCCAGGACGGACACGGTGGTACCGTTGCTGTTGCTGTCGGGGAACACAAAACTACCCAACGTGGTGGTGAATTCCACCGTGCGATCCGGGCTCTCCTGCAACAGAGAGGATATCTCGACGGAAAAACGGCTCACCGATTGGCCGTCTGCAGGGGCGATCTCTGGCGCGTCGACAAAGCGTAGGATGCTGTCGGTGGGCGCGGGCACGAAGCGGATCAGGTGTTCCTGGTGAAAGGACAGGACCGTTGCCCGCACCAGCGCGTCCCCCGCCTCTTCGGGTGTACGTAGGTGAGCGGTGGCGAACCCGTCGGCGTCAGCCTTGACGACCTGGACGAGACCGTCATCCACGATCTGGGCGAGACTCGCATCGAGGGAGAATGGAAACATGCCCGCTGTTGTGGCGAATAGCACCAGGCGATCGTCGCCTCGCAGCTCCGGAGCGATCTGGACCGTGATGGGCACCAGTTCTAGGCCGTGGGCGAAAGCCGAATCGGGCGGATCGACAAAAGCCAGAACATCCTCGTCGACCACCTGAGCAAAGTGAATTCTCAGAGCCTGGTCTACAGTCGGCTTGATGCCGACGATTCGTGCCCGCACTTGGGCCGTCGCCTGCTCCGAATCGCTGACCAGTTCGGTCCTGGCTTCGCCGTTGGCGTCGGTCTGCACCACGGCACTGTCGGCTCGGATGGCAATGACCGTTCCAAAGCTATCGCTGCGTACAATCGTGCCTACTCGTAGTGAACCCGCCGTCGTGGTGAACAGAATGGCCACGGACCCTTGACTCACATCGCGTACGTGCGCCACCAACTCCACCGTTGAAACACCATCAGCGGGCAGGGTGGTATCCCCCGTCGTGCTCAGAGTGAAAAAACGATCAATGCTGGGTGATTCATCCGAATTGAGTGCGAAGTTATCTGGATTGTGGCAGCCCACCCAGAAGAGCACAACAGGGAGAATCGTCGCCAGGACGTATCGGCGTCCCTGTGCTGCTGCCATCCTCAGTGAAGGTCGGTGCATCTATCTGTCGCCTTTGAGAAAATCGAAAAGACCGCCAATGCCCTTGAGTTGGTGGCCGAGGTCAGCGTCGAATGACAGCGCCACATAGGGCGTCAGCGCCGTACGTCTCTTGTTGGTCAACGGGTATGAATCCGGGTCGCGCTCTCTGAATACCAGTCCACCTCCGCCGATCCGCCAGTACTGAGATATGCGGTAGCCAGCTCCCAGCATCAGCGCCGAATTGTAGTAGAGATCGCTCCGGATCCGGCGGCTGTCTTCGAGGCTGTTGAAGGTGAGCCCAACCGTGATGGCGAAGCGTCGCAATGCCCCGCCCTTCAGGCGCAAGGGGACATTCTTGTTCAACGGACGCAGATAAAAATTGGTGCCGATGTACGCAGATCTCGCGCCGATGCGCGCCGCGTAGAGGACGCCAACGTCGCCGCTTACGTAGTCGTTATCCACCGTCGAGGCGCC
>JABJJN010000071.1 GCA_018660835.1 Gemmatimonadota bacterium
AATGTCGTGCACGCCATGGCAGCTGGCGCAGTTGGCCACCGTCGTCGAACCCGCCTGGTCGGCCAACCCGTGATAACTGTCGGCATAGCTTTCCTTGCGGTGTCCCGCCAGACCGTAACGTCGCTGAATGGTCGCCGACTCGTGGCACCAGACGCACGTCGTCTTTGAGAGCTCCGCCGGGTACACACTCGACGCCGGGTCGACATGTGAGCGGATCTCGTGCTCACCGTGACAATCGATGCACGTGGGTGCATCATCGAGACCTTCCGCCACCGCATCGCCATGGACACTCACGTCATACACCTGGCGGATTTCTTCGTGGCACTGTCCGCAGGTGGTGGAGATATTCGACGCGTGAATGGCAGATCGAGGATCGCTGGCGCGGAAGAGACCGTGCGCGCCATGGCAATCAGTGCATGTGGCACCCTCCTCCCCATCCACAATTGCGCCGAAATGCACACTCTGCTCATAGCCCTCCAGCGGCGACACACGATGCAGTTCGGCGCGCTCGATGAACTCGGCATTCGCGTGGCAGCGGGAACATGTAAGAAGAACGTTGCGTCGGTGCGCCGGCGAGGAGGGATCGTCGATGGGCTGGATGTCGTGACCGCCGTGGCAATCGCCGCAGGTGGGTGCCAACTCGTTGCCCTCGGCCATCGACTCACCGTGCATTCCTGAATCGAAGGCCTCCTGCGACTCGTCGTGGCAGTCGGCACACGCCAGCGACGGCAGGCGCTCGTCATGGTCGTCGGTGGCATCAACGTGGCAGTCGATACACATCATGCCTTCGTGCATCGACGACGCGATTACCTCGGGATCTACGAAGACGGACGTGCCCGGTCGCCAGTCTCCTTCCCGCTCGATCGAGTCGTCTTCGTGACAGATCAGGCAATCGGCGTCCTCCTGACCCGACGCGAAGCCTGGCAGCCAGATCGCCAGCACAACTATCCATCCGAACCTGCGTCCCACCTCACCACTCCCGTCCCAATTGCGAGTCCCCGCAAAAGGATGCACCCTTCACCCACGAAGGGAGTGGCAACCTCCATGCCACCCTTTGTGAGGGCCTCAGGTGAGGCCATCCCTCAGACAGGGCGTGCTGGTCGTGCCCCACTGGGGCCGCAGCTTCGCGCCTGGCGAGAGAAGCGAGACATGGATGCCTCGGTTTCTCGAGGTTGCGTGGTGGGTTGGTGGAGTTTTCTCAGGACACTCAGGAGCCGACTGATGAATTTGAAGGAATTTGCCGCAACAAGACACCATGCCTTCAGACCGGCGAAACCAGCCGCGACCCCCGCGTGGATCAACGGTTATGCTGACCAGGTTCGGCAGGAGAAGCTGACGAAGGTAATTCAGAGCCATGCACACTCGCGTCGTTGGTTCTATGTCGCAGACCCGGGAGATTACAAGAAACGCTGGGACGAGGTGTCCACAGCCACAGTCTACAATCAGCTCGTCGATGCGCTGGGCATAGAGCACGTTCCAGGATACACAGCCGAAAACCACAGAACGGCGATACAGTGGTGGCAGAGCTGGCAGAATCGCACGACGGGACGATTCTATAATCCTCTGATGACCGATCCACAGAACCCTGATGATGCAGAGGAGTTCTGCAACGAAAAATATGTCGTTGGGATTCTTCACACGCTCAGTTCGGCGCCACTGTATCCATTCACGACGATCAGCGGCGGAGACGGGGAGGCGGGCAAAGTCGATGTAGAAGCTTTCTACAGGCAGACGTCTGATCTGACCTTGCGAGGCGAAGGCAGTTGGGCAGGAAAGATGTGTACTGAGCTCATGTCGTTGATCGAACAGGGACAGGACGAATTCATTCCTGTGCTGGAACGAGGGATCAGCAACCTGCTGCAGCTCCAGAGTCCTGACACGGGGCTGTGGTCAACATCCACTGACTACGCGGACTATGGCACGACATCTGATGCGCTGAAGATTCTAGGCCGCTTACACTATCGGCTGGGTGTGGAGAATCTGCCTCATATGAAGGCGCTCGTGGATACCCTGATCAATCACCGGCACGCTATGCAGAGCAAGCATGACAGCGTCCTGCGAAACACGGGAGAATTGCTGGGAATCTGCCTCGAAACGATCGACTATCGGCAGGAAGAATTGCACCAGACCATGGCGCAGCACGCCGAGGCATTCCGCAATCACTTGGGGACCAACTACAGCGTATATGGTCTTGGTTTCCTCGGCGGTTATCTGCACTGGACCGACTGTCAGTTCAAGAATCCCGTCGTCCTCATGTCTCGTGGTGCTCAGTGGACCTATAGGGTCGTGATCGCGTCGGATCTTTCTGTAGGTCTCACAGCGAGGGCTTCGGAAACAGAGAAGCCTTGAAATCCTACCCCGACGACTTTCAACCAATGCCCATCGGAGACCTCAGCCTGCCCGCCAGCGCTCTCCGACATTTTGTGTCACCACTGTTGTTGTCTCGCCACTGCTCACGCCATTTCCTTTCATTGCTGCACCTCGTAGCGCGCACTGAATTGTCCGCTGCTGCAACACATGGGAGAGACCCTTTTTTGGCTAACCACATCCCGAATCTCGTGCGCAAGGAACTGCTGTCGCACCTGCGCACCCTGCGTCTTGTGGTGGCCCTCGTGTTTACCGTCGTGTTGTGCCTGCTTACGACCTAAAGACAAAGTGGCTCGCTACGAGGTGGCTCGTACGATCAATTTTGTTGTCCCCTGCCTTTGCCTTTCAATACAGCGTCGAGGCCATATTGGGTACGGGCCTGGCCAAACGCCAGGCCTTCCTCGAACAGGCATTGGACTATCGCGAGTCGCTACGACACTTCGTTCGTGAGCAGGACGCGATGGATCCCGACTCACCCCATGAACTCTATCTGCGTAACTATCTGTCCAAGAAACCTCTGGTAGATGGCCAGTTACCACGCTTCGTCGAGCGCCCCCTTTCACCGGCAGACGGACTGACCTTCAGCGTCATCCCTCTTGTCGTTTTGCTGCTGGAAGCGGGGGCCGCCTTTTTCTTCGCCGTCTGGGCGGTAAGTCGCGCCGATGTGACGGGCTATGCTGTGGCAGAAGAATCCTGACAGGGACTCCCCCTCAACGGATATTCTGCTCTTATTACTCTGGTGAGCCACTACCACTCGGGGAGGATGTGATGAGGGATCGGCAGTTACCGGAAAGTGTCTACAACTGGACCAGCGTCGTCGGCGTCGCCGTCGCCGTCGCCAGCTTCTGCATTATTGTCTTGCTACTGCTGATCGACGCGTTTGTTGATGCCACAACCGCATACCTTGGTCTACTGACCTTCATTGTCCTGCCGATTTTCGTCTGCTTGGGGCTTGTCCTGATCGCAGTAGGTATGCTGATCGAGCGGCGCCGTCTGCAGCGTGGCGCACACGGCCACTTCCGGCCCGAACTCAACATCGACCTGCGCAATTCTCGGCATCGTAGAGCTGTCGCCATTTTCACGGGTGTGACGGGTGTCTTTCTCATGGCGACTGCCGTAGGTAGTTACAACGCCTATCAGGAGACAGAGTCCGTCGAGTTCTGCGGCGCAATCTGCCACGTCATGCACCCTGAGTTCACCGCCTACCAATCCTCGCCCCACGCACATGTGAGCTGCGCCGAGTGCCATATCGGCGCCGGCGCAGGGTGGTATGTGCAGTCGAAGTTGTCAGGTGCCTACCAGGTCTATTCGGTTCTGGCCGAGAAATATCCGCGACCCATCCCGACACCTGTGCACAACCTGCGCCCGGCACGAGAGACCTGCGAGCATTGCCACTGGCCTGATCAGTTCTTTGGCGCACGGATGATGGTGAACCAGCATTTTTTGGGCGACGAGCAGAACACACCCCATCCCATTTCGCTACTGCTCAAGGTAGGCGGTCCCGCAAGTTCGAGGTCTGGCAGCGCAGCGCGACCACATGACTCGGGGGATGAGGGCATCCACTGGCATGTGTCCGAGGCGAATCGCATCGACTATGCCGCCACGGACGACCGACGCCTGGACATCGCCTGGGTCAAACTGACAGATGAGCTGGGCCAGACCAAGGAATGGACGCTCGATGGAGAGCCCGTAGATCAGGAGGTCCTCGACGGCTCCGAGCTGCGCACGATGGACTGTATCGATTGCCACAACCGGCCGAGTCACAACTATCGCTCACCAACCAAGTTGGTCAATCAGGCGATCGCGGATGGGCGGATCGATCGGCGATTGCCTTTCATCAAACGCGAGGCCGTGACCTGTCTGGATGATGAGTATGAGACCACGTCCGAGGCCCTGTCCTCCATCGACGAACATTTGCGCACGTTCTATGCAGATGAATATCCGGAGGTCGTCGAGGACCAGGCGTCCATGCTCGATGCCGCGATCGCCAGTGTTCAGGGAATCTTCCAGCAGAGCCTCTTTCCCGAAATGAAGGTCACGTGGCGTGACTATCCCGATCATGTGGGCCATTCCGAATCTATCGGCTGCTTCCGCTGTCATGGCTCAGACCTAACCACAGCTGCGGGCGAGCAGATCAGCAAAGACTGCTCTATGTGCCACTCGATTCTTGCACAGGGCTCGGGTCCAGGTGCCGACTCGATCGCCCCTTCGGGGTTGGTCTTTGAGCATCCTGTGGACATCTATGGTGAAGAGCTGGAGACCAACTGCACTGAGTGCCACGAGGGCGGCGCCGAGATCTACTAGCGCCCCAGGTCCTCTCACTGGCCAGCAGGAGACTGGGGATTACACATTGCATGGATTTGGCGTTGTCTGTGATCGCCATGGATTTTATCTTCAGCGCATGCGATGGACCCTTCTCAGCCTCCTGCTGACCAGTGCCCTTTCGGCACAGACCCTCTCAGTGCGCAATGCGACGACCAGCGATGGGGTCGCGGGCGCCGATGAATTGGCTGTGATCGTGGGAGATACGCTCACGATTGAGATTGTTGCTGAACTCGGTGCCCTGCCTGCATCGGGAATTGCCCTCTATCTGTCGGTGCCTGCACAAGGCCTGGCCTGGTTGTCCGGCAACTCTCGCCCCTTTCGACGAGGCCCTCTCTTTCAGGGCGGTGTCGAGTTCGCCAATGGCTCTCTCTCCAGCGACCAAAGCTGGGGTGTTGCCGATGACGAAATCCTGTTGAGCTACGCTGTGGTCATGGGCCCGGGCACTGCCGCCGAGCGCAGCCGCAGTGGCGCTGGCGTGATCGCAACCCTCCGGGCCGTGTGCACAGGCCCGATGGCGGCAGGTCAGATCGGCGTCTTCGACAATGCGGTGCACCAGACTCGTGTTGTACTCGCCGATGGACGCACCGAGCTACCGGCGGCCACCGAGAACCATTTAGAACTGACGGCGACCATTGGCGGGGATCTGAGTTCTGTTACAGAAACCCTCAGTGCTGGCACGGCCATTGACAGCCAGGTTGGCTCCTGGGGCACTCTCAAGAAACAGCAGGGCCAACGCCAACGATGATTATCTGGGTCTTTCTCGGCGTCGGCATTGCTCTGCTCGGCGTTTCCGTAAAGATGTGGGTCGAATTTGGCCAGCGATCCCGTCAGCTGATGAGCGAGACGGCCCATGCCCGGTCTCTGATCGACAATCACAAAGAGACCCTCGAGATGGTCGAAGCAAAGATCAAAGAGCTCAAGGCTGAGACCGAGCTCCTGCTGAAAGAACGCGAGGCGGTGGAAGGTGAGGTCCAGGATGGCCGTGCCAAGCTGACCGCCGTAGAGGAACGCCTCGAGCGCGCCAAGCCGGCGAAATTTCGCGTCGACAAGGACGGCGCCGCCGAGGAGCTGTTCTGATGATGGAAGTTGGTGCCGCCGCTTGTGTCGCTCTCCTGGTGGCGACGGTCTTCGTGCGCGGTTACACGACAAAGATGCTGACGCAATTGCGCCGTGACTGCGGTATGCTCATACACGAAGAGAAACGTCTGCGAGCCGACTGCGATCAGACCGAGATCCTGCAGGAAAGTGCCGATGCGCGTCGCAGTCAGGCGCAGATGGATGTAGAGAACTATCGCCGCGAACTGGAGGATCTGATTCCGGCGATTGCCAAAATCGAGGCAGAGCTCGATAAGGCGCGTGCTGACGAAGAAAGTTAAGTCTCCTCTTCTCCCTGAGGTTTCCCCGTGATTTTCAGTGTCGCCCAGATTTCAGCCCAGCAATTGGATACCATTCAAGATCTGGAAAAGCAGACCGGTCGCTGCATCGTTGCCTTGAGCAGCGTCCCTGGCGAACCGGCAAGTCTGTCTGAGGAAGAACTCAGTAGTCTCCAGGCTGCCGAGAAGACACTCGGCCTGACATTGGTAGCCGTAGACGGATAGCAGCGGTCCCCTCGACCGTCTTCTCAGGACATCGCAGAATCTCCAGGCCATGGGGCGAGTACGCCCCACTGGGACTCCCGAGACCCCCATTTTGCCCTGAGTTTTGCCTGTTTTCCTGATGAATTGACACCCGCCCGGTGTGATGGACAGCTGTCGCGATGGCACACAGGTTGCATACCCTGTGGCAGAGACTGGCAAGACGCTTCTGATGGCGTTGGCAACGATGGAGGCCTGGGTGATGTCAGTGCATAAGCGGCACAACTGGGTGATGGATGTAGGTCTTCCCGCTGCCTTCGCGCTTGTCTGGGGTTGTTTCGCCGTGCTCTTCCGGCTTTTCGGCTGAGGGGTCCGGGTGGTGAGTTGGTGAGAAGAGCCGGAGGGAAAAGCCCCGGTGCACGAGCCTGTGCCCCGGGGTTTTCCTATTTTGTCGCATTCCCGTACACAAGGAGCAGTAGTTCATGTCCGCCGAACAACCCGTCTACCGATCCGTCCTCCTCCTGGGGCCACCAGGATCGGGCAAGGGCACACAAGGCAAAGTGCTGTCGCAGATGCCCGGATTCGTGCATGTGTCGTCCGGCGACATGTTCCGCAATCTCGATCACCAGAGCGACCTGGGCCGTTTGTTTCTCGAGTATTCGACCCGTGGTGAGTTGGTGCCCGACGATGTGACGATCCGTTTGTGGCGCCATCATATGGAACGCATGGCGAAATCAGGGCAGTTCGATATCAAACGCGACGTCCTGCTCCTGGATGGCATTCCCCGCTCTGCCCATCAGGCGGAAATGCTCGCCGACAACGTAGATATGCTGCTGCTGCTCCACCTACAGGCGTCGCAAGAAGCCATGGTTGAGCGCATTCACAAAAGAGCTCTGCAGGAGAATCGACTGGACGACATCAACCCCGATGTTGTGCGCCGTCGATTTCAGGAATATGAAGCTGCCACGGCGCCCGTGCTCGAATTCTACCCCACCGACAAGATCCGCACCGTCGATGCCGGCGCAGCACCGTTGGAAGTGTTGCGGCAGATCATCGAGGTATTGCAGGTCATGCTATTCCCGGAAACTCTGCAGCACTCGATCGCAGTCTAGTCAGAACTCTGCTGAGCGTCGACGACGGCGACTGCCGTCAATTGCACGATCTGCTCGACCGTCGAGTTTGAAGGCATCAGATGGACTGGCTTGTCGAAGCCCATCAGGATAGGGCCGACCGCCTCGGCGCCAGCCAGGCATTGCGTCAACTTGTAGGCAACATTCGCCGATGACAGATCGGGGAAAACCAGCACATTGGCGCGCCCCTTGAGCTCTGCGAAGGGATAGGCCTCTTCCAGCATCGACGGTGTCAGTGCCAGATCGGCCTGCATCTCGCCTTCCACTACCAGATCCGGTGCTCGCTGCTGCACGATTTTCGTTGCCTGCCGGACCTTGTCCGCCTGCGGATGACGCGAGCTGCCAAAATTAGAAAACGACAGCATCGCCACGCGCGGCTCCACGTCGAAACTTCTTGCTGTTTCGGCTGTGCAAAGAGCGATCTCTGCCAGTTCTTGGGCACTCGGATCGATGTTGATGACGGGATCTGCGAAGAACATGAGTTCGCTCTTGAATACCATCATATAGGTTCCCGCCACCAGACGCGCCTTCGCATCGAGCCCGATCGTCTGCAGGGCAGGTCGGACTGTATCGGCATACTTGTGGACGAGACCACCGATCAGTCCATCTGCATCTCCCATACGCACCATCATCGGTCCCAGAAAATGTCGATGCGTCAGTAGCTCGCGCGATTCCGCCCGCGTGAGCCCTTTGCGTTGGCGTAATTGAAAGAGCTCTTCCGCGTAGGCCTCTCGCTGCGAAAAATCCATTGGATCGACGATGGTGACGAAGTCGTCGCCGTAACCGAGTTCGTCCAGTTGTTGTGCGATCTGCCGCTGTGGTCCGATAACGACGGGGTGGGCAATCCCCTCGTCAGCAATGATCTTGCATGCGCGCAGGACCCTTGGCTGATCACCGCCGGGGAACACGATACGTTTGGGGTCTGTTGCTGCTCGCATCACCACAACTTGCACTGCCTGTCGAGACTGCCCCAGGCGCAACTCGAGCTCTCGGGCGTAGGCGTCCAGATCCATCTCGCGCCCGGCGACACCGCTGTCGATGGCAGCTGCAGCTACGGCGTGCGCGGCGCGTACCACCACACGCGGATCAAAGGGTTTTGGCAGGATGTATTCTGGGCCAAAGCGAAGATGATCCATGCCGTAGGCACGCAGTACCTGATCGGGTGTCTCTTCTCTTACCATTTCCGCCAGCGTGAGAGCGACAGCCTTTTTCATCTCTTCATTGATGGTGGACGCATGCGCATCGAGGGCGCCACGGAAGATCGCCGGGAAGGCGAGAACGTTGTTCACCTGATTGGGATAGTCCGAGCGACCCGTAGCCACGATGGCATCTGGCCGGGCTTCCTTGGCCTCATCGTAGGGAATCTCAGGGTCCGGATTGGCCATGGCGAAGACAAGCGGGTCAGGAGCCATCGTCTTGAGCATGGCCGCCGTCATCGTCCCGGGTCCCGACAGACCCATGAACACATCCGCCCCATCCATCGCCTCTTCAAGCGTGCGCAGATCTGTCTCAATGGCGACGCGCTGCTTGTATTCGTTCATGCCACTGTCACGACCGGCGTAGATGACACCGCGACTGTCGCAGACGACCCGATTCTCCGGCTTCACACCGAGCGTCTCATGAAAAGCAGCACATGCGAGACCCGCCGCCCCGGCACCGGTATAGACAACGCGGATCTGATCAATGGACTTGCCCGTCAATTCGATCGCATTGAGCATGGCAGCGCCGCTGACGATCGCTGTGCCATGTTGATCATCGTGAAAGACTGGAATCGGCATGGAATCGCGCAACGCCTCTTCGATGGCGAAACATGCAGGCGCACCGATGTCTTCAAGATTGATTGCACCAAAGGTCGGCGCCATCAACTGCACGGCGCGGATGATCTCATCCACATTCTCAGTATCGAGCTCAATGTCGAAGGCATCCACATCAGCGAATCTCTTGAACAGAATCGCTTTGCCTTCCATCACCGGCTTGCCGGCGAGGGCCCCGATATTTCCGAGACCGAGCACGGCTGTGCCATTGGTGACAACTCCCACCAGATTGCCACGCGCTGTATAGAGTCGCGCTGTGTCGGGATCTTTGGCGATCTCACGACAGGGCTCGGCGACCCCGGGTGAATAGGCTAGAGACAGGTCGCGCTGCGTGAGGAAGGGTTTCGTCGGCGTCACCTCCAGTTTCCCCGCCGGGAACTGACGGTGATACTCGAGGGCTTCGCTGGCGTCGCTCATAAGGGATCTATCAACCTGTCAGAGGAAAAGAGGATCTCGGGCGGAAGGTGCCCTGTGCGATGCCCTGACGCAAGTCTCGCCTATGTCAGGCTTTCGCAGGTCGCAGGATGGTGATCCACAGATTACCCGCCAGCAGAGATACAGCGATCCACTGCATAGGCCCCGCGATGCCAAACAGGAATCCCCGAAGCGGCAGCCCCGCAGCGCCAGGCAGCGCCAGATAGATCGTGATCAGCGCCACTGCGGGTACGGCGAGCCAGAAAGTCGGCGCCACCCACCGCGGCCGCGCCGGCCCCCGTGCCATCACAAAACCAGCCACCATCCGCGGTGCGACCCCCAGCAACAACAGGGTACCAAAACCTGCGGCGAAGGCATGTCGGGCACCTGCAGGTTGTAACCAGGTATCAGCACCCCACACATGGCCGATCAGTGAGATTCCCTGGAGCAGCGCTCCGACGGCCAAGTAGCAATAGGCCGCCACCAACAGCGGCGGATAATTCCCAAAGCGCGCAGCACCATGCTGTTCGGGCGTCCATTTTCCCTGTGGTGTTCTGCGGCGATGCAGACCCAGAAAGAAGATGAAGAGAAGAATTGCACCACTGCGCAGGATGCCACAGACCGGTGCCACCATCAGCGCCAGGTTGCTGGCGAATAGACCAGCCGATGGCATAGCAAGAACCGACGCACGAAAGCCGAACTCGATGAGTGTTAGCAATCCATACGCGAGGGCGAACCTCGTCGGATTCCAGCGTAGCGGCTCGATCTGCAGATACAGCGGGAAGAGCCGAATCGAAAAAGTGAAGGCCACAGGGATCAGAACGCCGGCAATGAACAGATCCGCTGCCCACAGATGCAGGTTTGCAGCAATCAACCCGGATCCACGCAGACCACTCACGATCGTGCCGCCACCCATGACCAGGCCAAACCCCAGCCAGCTGATCATACTCAGCAGCAATAGCGGTCTCAACGGCCCGATTTTTGGATGGCTCTTCACATCGATACGGCTCGCCCGCAGGGAGGTGACCATCAGCCCCACATAACACGAGACGGCCAGGATCTGAGCCAGACCAGCCATGAGCATCGCGACAACCATGAAAGGCCCACCGAGTCCGATGAGGATCAATGGTTGTGCCACGGCTCGCCACACCAGGGACGCGAGCATGGCGATCCAGACAACGTGGGTCAGGCTCGGTGCGACCAGAGGCACACCGCTCAGGCGCGGCAACACGTGCAAACTGACCCCCATGATGAACAGCCCCAACCATCCTGCGAGCTGCGTGTGCCCGTGTATTTGGACGATCGCCGGCCACATGGCGGCAATGGGCAACCCGAATCCCAGATGGGACGCCATATAGGAGGCAGACGCGAAGCCGACCAGCAGCGCCGAAGCAAGCGCCCCATGAACGAATCCCAGCGGGAATTCACTGTGGTTCGTTCCTCGTGGTGGCATCAGCCAGAACTCCCCGGCAGCCAACCACTGCCCCCCACACCCACCCAGGCACTGAACCAGATGGCCACGGCCAGTTCCATAAAGCCCAGACGACGCAGAGCAGGTTGTCCCATCGACAACTGCCACCAGCCAACGCCTGCGCGCAGCATTGCCGGCAGAAAAGCGATCAGACCCTGAAGAAGCATCGTGTCTGTGTCTGGCATGAGGAGACCGAACAACAACAGCAACATAATCAGCAGATGGTAGATGAGACTGATCCCACCTCGACGCCAGCGCAGTGGGGGTGGAGAGGCATCACGAGCAGCACCTACCATCATCTTCACGAATAACACACTGCCAAAAAAATAGAGACTGAAGGCCAGCCACAGCACCCACGAATCCAGGGTGATGGATCGTGTAGCGACGATGTGAGCCGCAGGTGCCCCCATTCCCAGTACGGAAACGGTCAGCATTTCATTCAACAGGGAGTGATCGATCTGTCGGCGTGTCCATCGGCGCTTGAGCCCCTGCCAGCTCAACAAGACAATCGCTGGCACGCCCAGTAGCAACACACGTCCATGTCCCGCTACCCACAAGATCATCGTTGCGCCGAGCACGAGCACGCAACAGACAATCAGCCAGCGCCATGTGCGTGCATCACCACGCTCGCGCAGCAGCAGACCGAGTGCGTTCTGGGCAAAGAAGGCGGCCGTTGCCAGACCTACGAGAAGCGCAGCCAGAATTGCGTCAACGCGATAGACGATGATGGCTGTCAGCAGCGGCGCATAGAGCATGACCCAAGCGCCGTGCTCACGAGGCAGTGGCAATCCACGTGTCCGCCGTGTACGGTCTGGCCCCAATCCAGCGCCTGGATCGCGCGTATCAGACAATAGACAGACTTACTCTAGCAGTCTGGACGAAGGGGAAAGATCCGACAGACTCGTCTTCTCCAGCATCTGCAACAGGGAATCACGGATCGCCCCCCATTGCTCATGCAACGGGCAGGGATCAAGCGGGCTGCACTCGGGCAGACCCAACACGCAACCCTCACCGAAGTCTTGCCCCTCGATGGCGCGTACGACGGTCAGCAATTCCACATCCTTCGCCGATCCGGACAGTCGAAATCCACCGCCACGCCCCTTGGCGGAAGTAAGCACACCATGTCGAGCTAGATCTTGCAGAATCTTGGCAAGGTATTGCCCGGGCACGTCGATGGCTGCGGCGATGTCCCGACTCAATTGCGGTTGCTCGCCATTCTTGGCAAGATGAATCGCTGCACGCAGCGCGTATTTCGATGCCTGACTAAGTATCATCACTCATCCTCAGTGTCCAGCACTTCACGAACCCAGCTGTAGTTGGCCACCGTCGATGGCATGCCAAGGGTCCCAGCAGCCAAGGCAACAACCTGTTCGATCTCCTCTTCACAGATGCCCATGGCCCTGGCCTTGCGCACACCTGAGTGCACCGCCCCCGTGCGCATCGCTCCCATGGCGATGCCGAGTTTGATCAATCGTTGTGTTCGTTCATCCAGAGGCCCATCGGCGCCCTGCGCTGCAATCAGATCCCACGCCTGGGCTAGCTTTGGGTATTGCTCGATGAAGCGTTTGTACGTCTTGGGAGGCCGCGTGGTCTCACTCATCTATGCACCATCCTCATCTGTTTCATCGAGATAATACGTTCGTGTCAATCGTAGCTGCCATGTTTGCCGCATCATCAGTCACCAGACGACGGCGTAATTCTTCGAGGACGACATCGAAACGGGCATATTCCTCATCAGCACCGCCGGCCAACGGCGAGAGTCGGCGCCAGAAGCCGGCCAGTTCCGGCGTGCGGCCCCTTTCCAGCAGAGGCCGCCCACTAGCCGTCTGCCCCTCTGCAGAGGCACTCACTTCGGCCGTCGTGCCGGACGCCAGCAAGAGAGCCTGGTCGAACAATGTCTGCATCTGCGTCGACTCGCCTCTTGACCAAGCAAGGTAGCCAAGCAGATAGACAGCCGCCACGGATCTGGCATTGGTGTTTGCTGCAGCCTGCAGCCACCTGCCGGCGCCTTGCCTATCCCCCTCCAGCAAGGCGACGGTACCCAGTTGCACGAGCGGTCCCGTCTCGGCACGATTCAACTTGTGCGCCGCCTGCAATTGCTGCCTCGACACATCCAGGTCGAAGGGTGCCCCCAAATGCCCACTGGAATACAACATGCCAATCTGCGCGTGCGCCCGAGCGCTGTGCTCGTTGGCAGCCAATTCCTGTCGCCAGCGATGTTCAGCAACGGTGAACTGGCCCAGTTCGTAGGCGACATTGCCCGCATAGTACAGGGCATCCAGATGTTCAGCATCCAATGCGAGAGCACTGTCCAACAAGGCCGTTGCCTCGACGAGGTCTCCCGCAATGCGTTTGGCCGTCGCCCTTCTGTATAGATCCCAGAAATTCTTGACCCGCTCTCTTTCAGCGGGAGAAGTGAGGCTGGCCCCCGTGGCGACCCGTTGATCCGGTGGTTGAGACACTTCGGTTGCGTCATCACAGTTGGCCAGCAGCATAGCCAGGACCAGGCCAGATATGGATCTGCATATCGTGATCATTGCGGGCGAACCGATGGCGTGCGTTGGGTCGATTGCGGGTCGGATTCAGTGGCAGGAGGTTGAATCGACAGGATCTGGTCTGCCGCAACATCGAGCAGGATGGTTATCGACTCGTCCGACCAGTTGACGATCACACTGTCGACGCCTGCCACAGATCCAAGACCGAAATGGCGTCGGTCACTGTGCTGGGAGTAATAGGAAGAAGACACACCCGCAGGGCGACGTTGTCTGCGGTCACCATAGACGATGCGCACGTGGGCCAGACTGCGTTGTGCCGCCGTCGCATCGAGCCGAACCTGCAACCAGTGGAAGGTGCCAGGGGTCGTTCCGACGGGCTCGTTGCGTAGCAGTCGTCCACGCCCGCCGTTGACGACGACGAAGGCATCTTCATCACCATCCGCGTCGTAGTCAGCCACGGCGAGACCCCTTGCCACGGCCGGGTGCATCGGTTCGACACCTTGTGCGACCTCGAAGAAGCCTTGACGTGTGCCACGATTCCAGAACAACTGCATCGGCATCGCCGTCAGCCGTGTCGGATCATCCTCAAGCGGAAAGGTACTGCCGTTGGCGACGAGTAAATCCAGTTGGCCATCGAGATCGTAGTCGAGGAAGCCCACCCCCCAGCCGACGAAATCGAGGGCCACCTGCCCGAGACCAACCTGATCTGCCACGTCCATGAAACGGGCCCTTGCGACATTACCGTCATCGGTTGCCACCGTCGCTCGCGAAGCGACCATGTCACCGACCATATTGCTGTAGAGCGCATTCTCCTGCGCGATCCAATGGGTAACAAACAAGTCCGTGTCGCCGTCGTTGTCCCAATCCCCACTGGCCAGACCCATCGCTCCACGGTAGTCGGCGACCCAGGCGGCGTGACTCATGTCCTCGAAGCGCCCGTCGCCGTTGCCTTTGTACAGGACATTGTCAGACAGATCGTTGGCCACGTACAGATCCAGGTGCCCGTCCTCATCAAAGTCAGCCCATGTCGCTGACAGCGATCTTCCCTTGCCATTGGTGATATTCGCTTCCTCCGCGACCTCATCGAAGCGCCCATCACCGCGATTGCGATAGAACAGATTTGCTGCGGGTTTGAATGTCGATGGATTCAGGGATGCCGGAATGACCACGTCATACTGGCGCGATGCCTTGCTCATCAGCATGGGATCTGTGTTGTAGACGACGTAACGACAGACATAGAGATCCAGATCACCATCGGCGTCGGCATCGGCCCAGGATGCACCGGCGTAGAAGCCGTCTTCCGTGGAGATACCCGCTGCCAACGATCGATCCTTGAATCTCGGCGTCGTTTCGCTGGTCGCATTGTCGTCGCTGGTCGCATTGTCGTCGCTGGTCGCATGATCGAAGAGCTCATTGTCAAAGAGCCAGTGGCGCCCGTACTCGGTGATCAGCAGGTCTGCGTCACCATCTGCATCGGCGTCGCCGAAAGCGGCAGCCTGACCCATGCCACGTCGGTCTACGCCCGCGGCGGCAGCCCTTTCCGAAAAGTGGCCATCGCCTTGATTGAGAAACAGCGCATTCGCCGCAGGCGAGGAAGACCAGTTGTCTCGATCTGTCAGGGGGCCAGCCTCATTGACGGCATACAGATCCTCGTCACCATCCAGATCGATATCGGCCCATGCTGCACCTGATCCCATGTCCTCCGGCAGTTGCTGTGAGCGCACACCGTGGAAATGATCAAACACAACACCCGCCTCAACACTGGCATCGACGAATCGTCTCTGTGGTAACCCACTGGGCACGTCACGGGCCAGGGTCTCAGTCAATCCCTCCACAGGGTCTCCTGGCACATACACGTCGGACGAAGAACCGCGCCAGAGCAGGATCCCCGCGCTTGTGACGACCAATAGCAGACACAGCAGGCCTGTGCGAACCAGAAGTCGTCGCCGTCGTGTCCACCGCGTCGTCAGCATAAAGGCACGGCAGGCCTATTCCCCAGCACTTTGATCATCGAAGCGCAGACGAACTGGCTGCGGCGTTCGCTCGCGCACCGGGATCAAGCCCTGCGCCGTAGACAGCACCGTGATAGGCGCCGTCAGTGTCGTCTCCTCTCCCATCAGGAAGTTGAGCAGATACTGATCGATCTTACGGTATTTCAGCGCCGCCTTCACATGCAACGTGTCACCGACCAGGGGAACTTGCATGACGAAGGATTCCATCGGTTTGATCACTTCTTGCTGCGCGACATCCGCGGGCAACTCGACACCGGGACAGGCGAAGGTGTATTCCGCCTGATCAGCGAATCCCGGAAAAAGCGAACGTTTGAATCGTACACCGACCATCTCCCACAAGTTGTGGCGATCGATGAGATTGCCATACTGATCGACGGCCTCCGCCTTGAAGATGAAGGAACCGGGCTCGATGAATCTGGCTTCGTCGACGACACCGGACTGAAATACGACGTCACCCGCGTCATCCGTCACCTCTATCTCGACCCAGGCCTGGATGATATCAAGAGGACCTGTGGGAAAGTCGTGCCCCGCCTTGTTGTTGGTAATGCGCACGGCCAGATCAACCTGTTCATCGGGATGGGCCGCCTCAGGCAGCACAAGTTCGATAGGAATCGCCGGCCCCTCGCTCCACTTGTCGCCAATCTCGGGGATATCGATCTCTCCCCGCATCCAAGCCTCCGTTAGTGCCACGTGTTCTTCGGCGCCGGGTAGTTCCAGCAACGTCGGGATAAACTGATTGGCACCGAGGAACCGATGCGATCGGTGGGCGCCGTCATCGGCGGACCGATTGTAATCACCTTCATCACCTGAAGCGGGCTCTCGCGAAGCGGTCATGAGTGGCATGTGACATTCGCGACACTCGATCGTATCTGTCGGATCACCGGGATGATTCCAGCGACTCTTGCGCCAGTTGTCATACTGATTCTGCAATTGTACCCAGCCCACCTGATTGATCTCAGCGTCGATGAACTGCTTGTGGCAGGCAGCACAGAATTCGGGACTCTTAAACAGGCGATGACTCAGAGACTCCGTATGCTGCCACGGATAGGAGCGAATGAGGAAGTCCCGCGTCCATCGTGCGCCATCGCCCGCGCCCTCCTGCACAGCCACTTCGTAGGCGTATCGTGTTGGTTGCTCAAGCGTATAGTTGGCATTGCCCTTCACATCCGTTTCCTGGATGGAGTGACAGGAAATGCAGGAGATGCCCTCCTGGTAACCACGCAATTCGGTCAGATGCGGCGTGAAGAGATTCTTGGTGCCCGAGAACAGGGAGATCGGATCATGACATCCGCCGCAATAGCGCGTCGAGGCCGCCCCATTCTGTTGCGCCATCACCTCCTGCACCTTTTGGAAGGCCGGATCCATCGCAGCCCAGCGATGGGCTGAGACCTCCCATTCGGCGACGATCTCTTCATGGCAACCGGATGTACCGCAGGACATCGACCCCGCCAATGAACGCGGATCATAGGCACCGCCCGAAGCCGTAGTTGCCAGACTTGGTGCGAAGGGTCGCTCCTCGCCGTAGCTGAGGTCATAGTCTGCGGGGAAGGCGTTCACCATCTGCTCGGGTTCGTAGGCCCAGACACATGCTGCGACAGCCAGCAGTCCTGCCGCACAAAACACGACACAGCCGGCGATCCAGCGACGTTGGGCGGCGATCAGTGGCGCCAACAGATCTGCCCCCCACACGCGCAGCATCAAAGTCACCACGTGTGGAACAAGAGCTGCGAGCAAAACGAAGGTGCTTATTGTGTGCAGCAGGTCCCAGACATAACCGATCCGTGTACCGAACAGAGATTGGATCGTCAGCACCACGCCCGTCAGAACACAGATCTTCGCCGCCACGAGGCCGATATAGCCGGTGAGCTTCACGTGTGTCCACCCCGCATCACGGTAGTTGGACCAATGGCGGAACTGGTAGATGACGAAGGGCAGAAGGAACAGGCAGCCCACGACCGTATGGACGATCACGGCGAACTGCGGCGCCAAGCTGAAGGGGAGAAACAGGATGAGCAGACCGGAGATGGTTTCGAACAGGAGCCAGCCAGCGACGAGGATCGCCAGTGGCGCTCGCCACGCGGTGGTGCGCTCACCAAGATTGCTTGTAATAGACGCTGACATGGTCGCTCCTTCTTAATCGGACAATAATGTCCGAATATCAGGTGCCGTCAACAGAGCGTCAAGATGCGCGACTTCTCAAGGATCAGGACGTTGCCTTGTCTGTTGCAACACCAGACAGGTGAGAGCAAACACGAGAACACCCCCCACCTGATGTAATGAGGCGAGCCATATGGGCACATTCGTCAGAATGGTGGCAATACCCAGCACAATCTGCAGAACGAGCATGTGCAGAAGTGCCATGGCCGCCGTGCGCAGGATGGGCGAACCACCCTGACGCCGTATGTGGACGAACAACGCTGTTGCCAGGGCCATCACGAGAAAGGCAAACCAGCGGTGCTCGAAGTGAATGGTCAGTGGATTGGTCACCAGATTCGCGAGCCAGGGATCGTCAACACCCATACCACCCGGGATCAATCGGTTGTGCATGAGTGGAAACGTGTCGGACGCATGTCCGGCGCGATAACCGGCAACGAGGGCCCCCAGAAGAATCTGTACGATCACCGCCGCCATCGTGCCATGGGCCAGCATTCGCAGGCGAGGCTGAATCAGCCCTGGCTGTGGTGGCCACCGACGCTGAAAGATGAGGGTCAGGCACCAGGCAAGCAGCCCAAGAGCCAGAGCCAGATGCAGAGCGAGCCTGTAGGGACTGACCTTGGGATCGTCTACAAGGCCGCTCTTGACCATAAGCCAGCCCATGACGCCCTGCGCCAGAAATAGCAGGCCAATGCCAACCACATGTGGTCGCAGGGAGAGGGGAAATCGGCGCCGCACCAGACCGACCAGCAGCGGCACGGCCACGACAAACCCAACGACACGGCCGAGGATTCGGTGCACAAACTCTGGCCAGTAAATCGCCTGGAACTCGCCCAGACTCATACCCGTGTTGACCGTCTGATACTCTGGTGTCTGCTGATACGCAGCGAACTCAACCTGCCACTGCTGCGCTGATAAGGGCGGCAGAATCCCCGCGACGGGCCGCCAGTCTGTCATCGACAACCCTGAGTGAGTCAGGCGCACAATGCCGCCGACGGCGATCATCAACAGACATGCCGCGGCGACGAGCCACAACCAGCGAAGCAGCCAGGCGGGTTCTCCTGGGTGCGCGGGATCTGGGTGCGCGAGATCTGGCACGCGAGCGAGCCCTTACACCGTGCGCGAGAAAGTCGGCTTGTCGCGTGTCTTCTCCCGCAGATAGCGATCGAAAGGCATACAGACATTGCGCACGAACAGTTGCCCTTGTTCGGTCACTTCAATCGCCGACTGCGTGATGTTGACGAAGCCATCCTGAACCGGCCCAGCTTCCAATTCGGCCAGTTCAACAGCGAAGGTTGCAGCGAAGTCGATGCCAAAACGTGTTTCCACATCGGTGCGATCGAGATAGAGATTGCACATCAGTTCGAGGATGACGTGCTTGCGCAGACGATCGTCTGCAGAGGTGCCGTAGCCTCTTTCCACAGGAAGTTTTGCCGCATCGATGTCAGCATAGTACGTGCTCAGCTTCTTCTGATTCTGGATATAAGCGCCTGCAGCCTCACCGATGGCAGAAATACCAAGACCAAGCATGGTCGCCGATCGCTGCACGGTGTAACCCATGAAATTTCGATGCAGCTTGCGCTCATCCAGAGCCCGTGCCAATTCATCTTCTGGCAAGGCGAAGTGATCCATGCCGAGCATATCGTAACCGGCATCGCAGAAGGCACGGATCGCACTCGCCAACAGGGCAAATTTCTCATCCCGCTGCGGCAGCAGCGCTTCATCGATGCGTTTCTGATTGCCTCGGATCCAGGGCACATGGGCATAGGAGTAGACGGCGAGTCGATCCGGTCGCAGTTCGATCACCGCATCCAGTGTCCGCTGGAACGATTCCGGTGTCTGTCCGGGTAGACCGTAGATCAGATCGATGTTGATCGATTCGATCCCAACGTCGCGACAGTAGGCGTACATCTCACGCGTCTCTTGCTCGGTCTGATGACGTCCGATCGCTTCCTGGACATCGGCGTCAAAGTCTTGTACGCCGAGGCTGACGCGGTTGAATCCGAGATTCACGAGGGTGTCGATATGTTGCGTTGTCGTCACGCGCGGGTCGATTTCGATCGCCACTTCCGCACCCGGCTGGATATCGAAGTGGCTCTCGACCACCTCCTGCAGATGCACCATCTGCTCCGGCGTCAGATAGGTCGGTGTGCCACCACCCCAATGATATTGAACCACCTTTGGACGGTGTTTCAATGTCGCAGCGACGAGTCCGATCTCCTTCTCCAGATAGGTCAGATACTTGGCGGCGACTTCCTCGTGGTGGGTGGCGATCACATGGCAGCCACAGAAATGGCAGCGGTGCTCGCAGAAAGGCACGTGGATGTAAAGAGAAATCTCATCATCGGCGGAAAGTGCCTGCAGGCGCTGCACGTAGTCGTCACCACAGAAATCCTCTGAGAATTCAACGGCCGTCGGATAGGATGTGTATCGAGGTCCCGGTCGATCGTAACGCGCCAGCAATTGGGCGTCGAGGTTGGCTCGAGGGGGGGCAGTCGTCATGGCGTCGATCGCTCTCTTCATGTCAGCGTTTTCGGGAGGCACGATGATTTGATCTCGTCTACGACAAGAGGCAATGATCGTGCCACGACTTGGGGGCAACCATGACAGAGAATCTCGTAATTGAACCGCCTGCCGTCACCTTTGCTTGTCACTGATCCACCCGTAGTGCCACTGGCCCTGTGACCCGTCTGCCCCAGTGGGACCTCAGCGTCCCTTTCTATGAGGCTTTGAAGTCTCCTATCGATGCCACCAACAGACCCCGCCCAGATGGCTCCGCCGCAGTTGGATGTGGCAGGTGATTTGCTCGACCGAAGGTGTAACCCCCGATGGCATAGGAGATGGTGACATGATCCAGATCCAGCGCATCCTCGTTCCCGTCGATCTGAGCGAATACGCCGAGCATGCCCTGCCTTACGCGCGTGAGTTGGCTGCCAGCTATGGTGCAACCCTGCACCTGTTGCACGTCATCGATGCCCAGTGGGTGGCGACGACCGGCGTCGTCGCTTTCCCCGAATATGGCAGCAGTGTCCTCGAGCGACTCGAGAAAGATGGCGAGAAGGGACTCCAGCAACTGGCCGAAACCATCGGCGCGACGGACGCCACCCTCGACACGGTGAAGGTTGTGACCCGTCTGCGCGTGGGATCACCGCACGTGCAGATCGTCCAGCACGCGCGCGATGAGGAGATTGACCTCATCGTGTTAGCCACGCACGGACATGGCGGACTGAAGCACGCGCTCATCGGCAGCGTCGCTGAGAAGATCGTTCAAATGGCCCCCTGCCCTGTTCTGACGGTAAAGCATCCGGAGCACGAATTCGTCATGCCCTAGGACCTCATTGGCCCCAGCCCTGGCCACCTGTCCGATGGTCATTGCTCTCGAGCCTCGTAGAAGGAGTCCCTCGTGGATCTACAGACCGACTATCTGGGCTTGTCTCTGCGCAACCCACTAGTGGCGTCCGCCTCTCCCCTGTCGCGAGACGTGCATCAGGTCCGCCAAATGGAAGACGCGGGACTGGCGGCGGTGGTCATGTTCTCCCTCTTCGAAGAAGAGATCCATCACGGCGAGTTGACAACTGCGCATTATCGTCGACCCGAGGACAGCGACGTCATGGATTATTTCCCCGATCATGCTCAGTTCGAGACGGGGCCCGACGCGTACCTGGCGCACATCGAGAAATTGAAAGAAGCCGTCGACATACCCATCATCGGCAGCCTCAATGGGGCAACCCCGGGAGGCTGGACGGAACACGCTCGGCAGATGGAAGCGGTCGGTGCCGACGCCATTGAATTGAACCTCTACCATCTGCCCACAGATCCGGAAGAGACGGGAGAGGACGTCGAGGACCGCTACCTCGACATTCTGGCTGAAATCCGCTCGGCGATCGATATACCCGTCGCGGTCAAACTGGGTCCGTACTTCAGTGCGATGGCCAACATGGCCCACCGTCTCGATCAAGCGGGCGCCGATGGACTGGTCCTGTTCAATCGTTTCTACCAGCCTGACATCGACCTGGATCGCAACGAGCCGTATCCGCACGTGGTCCTCTCCACACCCTTCGATCTACGTCTGCCCCTGCGTTGGATCGCCATCCTGCATGGTCGCGTAAAGGCCCATCTCGCGCATACGGGTGGAATACATGACCACGAGGCCGTGATCAAGGCCGTCATGGTCGGCGCACAGGTCACGATGATGGCGTCGGCCCTGATGGAACGCGGCATCGATCACGCGCACGCCGTGCTGTGGCAGATGGAGCAATGGCTGGAGGCGCATCAGATCAGCAGCATCACGGAACTACGGGGTCGACTCAGCCAGATTCGCTGCGATGATCCAAGTGCCTTCGAGCGTGCCAACTATATCAAGGCCCTTGAGACATACAGCTGAGACGTACGCTGCACGAGGCGAGGCACGGAAAGCTCACTGGGACATGCATGGCACGATGCGAGCCATCTGCGGGCGGCTGCAATCAGAGCAAAGCCCTTCAAATGACCGGGGTTGACCCCGGGTTTTGATGGCATGCCGCTTGCACTCTCCAGGACAATGAACCCCTGCTGACTTCTCTCTCACCCGTGCACCGGAGTCGCGACAGTCCATGATCGTGCTCACCTCGGTCCTCACACTTGGCGGTATCAGCCTCGCTCTGGCGATGGTGCTGGTTGTCATCAACCGCAAGCTCTACGTCGATGAGGATCCACGCATCGACGTCGTAGAGGATCTGCTGCCCGGCAGCAACTGCGGCGCCTGTGGCCTGCCAGGTTGTCGCGCGCTGTCTGAGGCGCTCGTTGGTGGCGACGCACTCCCAGGAAAGTGCACCGTGAGCAGCGACGAGGGACGACATGAGATCGCCACCTACCTCGGCGTCGATGTGGGCACCCAGGAGAAGGTCATCGCTCGACTCGCCTGCGCTGGTGGCATCAATGTGTCACGCGCTCGCGCTCACTACCAGGGTCTGGACACGTGTCGGGCAGCGGCGATGGTCGGCGGTGGCGGCAAGAGTTGCACCTGGGGTTGTCTGGGCCTGAGTGACTGCGCCGATGTGTGCGATTTCGACGCCATTCACATGAGTCCCCATCATCTGCCCGTCGTCGATCCTGACCGTTGCACCGCCTGTGGCGACTGTGTCGACGTGTGTCCGAAGGATCTGTTTCAACTACACGCGGTGAGCCATCGCCTGTGGGTCGCCTGTCGGTCTCTGGCCGCGGGTGATGAGGTACTCGACGACTGCGAAGTCGCCTGCACGACATGCGGACGCTGCGCCATGGATGCACCTGGTGTGGTCGAGATCGTCGACAATCTGCCCGTCGTCGACTATGACACAAGCCACGAAAGAGCCCGGATCGCCATCGAACGCTGCCCGACGGGGGCCATCGTTTGGCTCTCAGATGCGGGCACTGAAAAAGGACGTGACGCGCAAAAGGTATTGCGCAAGCGACCGCTACCAGCGGTCGCCACCTGATGACAGAAACCCCGGTTGGAAAGAGATAGAACGCGCCATGGCCAACAGTGAGAATACCTTCAGATTTCCCGGCAAACGCGATGCAATGGACGGCTGCACTGCGGCGATCGCCTGTGAGCGCGAATCGACGGATGCCGCCGGCGCCTATCCCATCACACCATCCACTCAGATGGGTGAATTCTGGGCCGAAGCCGTTGCGGCGGGTCACATCAATATCTCCGACCGACCTTTGATCTTCGTCGAGCCTGAAGGAGAGCATGCAGCCGCCGCCGTTACGGCCGGTATGTCCATGAGTGGCCTGCGCTCCGCCAACTTCTCCTCCGGTCAGGGCATCGCTTACATGCACGAGTCGCTCTATGCCGCCGTAGGTAAACGACTCACCTATGTGCTCAACATCGGGGCCCGCGCCATGACCAAGGCCAGTCTCAATGTGCATGCTGGCCATGATGACTATCACTGCATTGAGGACACGGGATTCTTCCAGCTGTTTGCCAAGAATGCGCAGGAAGCGGCCGATCTCAACATCATCACGCACAGGATCGCCGAGTTAGCGCTGAATCCGGGCGCCATTGCGCAGGATGGATTCCTGACGACGCATCTGATCGAATCCCTCATGGTTCCAGAGCGCGAGCTCATCCTGGAGTTTCTTGGACGTCCTGACGATATCATCGAATGCCCGACGCCAGCGCAAAAGATGATCTATGGAGATACGCGTCGTCGCGTGCCGGAAGTATGGGATGTGGACAACCCCGTCATGGCGGGCGTCGTGCAGAACCAGGATAGCTATATGCAGTCCGTCGCCGCCCAGCGCCCGTACTTCTTCGATCACATCCAGGGCTTCACGGACCAGGCATTTCAGGAGTTCTATGAACTGACGGGGCGTGAGTATGCACGTGTAAGCACCTATCGCACCGAGGACGCCGAATACCTGATCGTCGGCCAGGGCAGTATGGTCTCCTCCGCCGAAGTGGTCGCCGACTATCTGCGCGACACACGCGGGTTGAAGGTGGGTGTCGTCAACATGACCATGTGGCGTCCCTTCCCCGGTGATCTGCTCGGTAGCATCCTGAAGGGCAAGAAAGGCGTCGCCGTCCTTGAGCGACTCGATCAACCTCTCGCCGTCGACCTGCCTATGATGCGAGAGATCCGCGCCACCCTCGCCAAGTGCCTGGAGAATGGTGCCTCTGGTGCCAAAAATGGCAACCTGCCCTACGCCGACCACGACACCTATTCCCGGCTCACCGACGCGCCCCCTTTGTATTCGGGTTCCTTCGGCATGGGCAGCCGCGACCTGCAGCCCGAAGGTCTCATTGCCGCCATCGAAAACATGCTTCCCGACGGCAAGCGCAAGAAGCTCTTCTACCTGTCCATCGACTTTGTTCGCGATGATCCGGGAACGCCCAAACAGCGCCTGCACCAGGAAGAGATTGTCGATGCCTATCCGCACGTGCAGGAACTAGCCCTGCGCGGCAGTGAAAATCCCAATCTGATGCCTGCTGGCAGCATCACCGCTCGCTTCCATTCGGTCGGCGGCTGGGGTGCGATCACGACGGGTAAGAATCTGGCGATGACCCTCTTCGACCTGCTCGGATATCACATCAAGGCGAATCCGAAATACGGATCTGAGAAAAAGGGCCAACCGACCACCTACTATCTGTCCGCGTCTCCGGAGCCCATTCGCGTCAACTGTGAATACTACTACGTCGACGTCGTGCTCTCGCCCGACCCCAAGGTCATGCAGCACACCAATGCCGTCGCCGGCTTGAAGGAGGGCGGGATCTTCGTCATCCAGTCCGATCACGGATCAGCCGCCGACCTGTGGGCAGACATTCCCACACGGTATCAGGAGACGATCCGTCAGAACAAGATCCGCGTCTTCTATGTGGATGGTTTCAAGATCGCCCGTGAAGAAGCATCCGATCCTGAACTGCAGCTGCGCATGCAGGGCATCGCTTTCCAGGGCGCCTTCTTCAAAGCATCGCCTGTGATGGAGCAGGCGGGTTTCACGGAAGAGAAACTCTTCGCCGCCATCGAGGAGCAGTTGCAGCACAAGTTCGGCAGCAAGGGTGCTCGCGTCGTGGAAGACAACCTGCGTGTCGTGCGCCGCGGTTACGACGAAATCTGCGAAATCCCCACTGAGATCATCGCCGCAGACGAGACACAGCAACTGCTGCAGATCGAGACACTGCCCATCATGCTTAAGCGTCTCCCTGTCTCTGCTGCGCCATCCACGGATATCCATCGCTTCTGGGAACAGACAGGGGCCCTGTATGCCAAGGGACAAGGCAACGACGTGCTCGCCGATCCCTTCGCAGGACTCAGCTGGATGCCGGCCGTTTCGGCAACTTTCCGCAACATGACGGGCATTCGCCACGAACATCCCACGTGGATCGCTGAAAACTGCACCGCTTGTGGCAAGTGTTACACCGTCTGCCCTGACACGGCGATTCCCGGTCTGGTGAACGATCTGGGTGAGATTTTCGATACGGCGGTGAACCGCGTGCGCAGTGCGGGAAACGATGTGCAGCACCTGCCCCGTGCGGTACGTACGATGGAGGGCAAACTACGGGAACGCATCACGGCGCAGACGAATGGCAAGAGTCCTGACATTGTTGCTCTGATCGAGCAGGTCTCGCAGGTCACCATCGACGAGGCCGCCGACACGGACCGTGAAGCACTACGTACGGAGATGGCCCACTTCCGTGACGAGATCGGTGATTTCCAATGGTCCTCAACGCGTCCCTACTTCACGAATCTCGAAACGAAACAACCCGGTACGGGTGGTTTGCTCAGCATCACGATCAACCCCTACACGTGCAAAGGTTGCATGGAGTGTGTCGAAGTCTGTGACGACGACGCACTCCGTCCGATCCCACAGACGGCAGACTCGGTCAAGCAGTTGGAGAAGACGTGGGACTTCTGGATGGATCTACCCACGACGAAGGAGAAGTACATCCGCGTCGACGATCTGGAGGAAGGCATCGGCGCCCTCGAGACCATTCTGTTGGACAAGGAGGTCTATGGCGCCCTCGCTTCAGGTGACGGTGCCTGCATGGGTTGCTCCGAAAAGACCGTCATGCATCTGTTCACGGGAACCGTCGAAGCCCTGATGCAGCCGCGCGTGAAAAAGCACACGGCAGATCTCGAGGACCTGATCGGCCGCATGGAGAAGCACATCCAGCTGCGCCTGGTGGAAACGATGGATGTCAGCGATGCAGGCGCCATTGGTTCCATCATGGAGGAGTTGAAGGATTCCGAGTTGACCCTCGCCGGTGTCGCCGGCCGCATGGAAACGATGAAGGGCACAGACCCCATCGACCCCGAGTGGTTCCGTCGTGTCACCGGCCTGCTCACCGACTTGAAGCAGTTGCTGTGGAAATACACGGATGGCACGACGGGCTCAGGTCGTTCGCGCATGGGGATGCTCAACTCCACGGGCTGCACCTCCGTGTGGGGCAGCACCTATCCCTTCAACCCCTATCCCTTCCCCTGGGCCAATCATCTGTTTCAGGACTCGGCATCCGTCGCCATGGGCATCTTCGAAGGACACATGTCCAAGATGGCCGATGGGTTCCGCACGATCCGTCTCACGGAAGCAGAACTGGCAGGCAAACTTCCCGCTGAAGACGACGACTTCTATCGCTACTTCAGCTGGGAGCAGTTCACTGATGAGGAATGGCATCTGTGCCCGCCCGTCGTCGCCCTCGGCGGTGACGGCGCCATGTTCGACATCGGTTTCCAGAATCTGTCGCGCATGATGATGTCAGGAAAACCGATCAAGGTCGTCGTCGTCGACACGCAGGTGTACTCGAATACGGGCGGTCAGGCGTGCACGTCGGGCTTCGTCGGGCAGATCTCGGATATGGCCCAGTATGGCAAGGCCCAGAAGGGCAAGGAGGAGATCCGCAAGGAGATGGGGTTGATCGGCATGGCCCATCGCACGACCTACATCCTGCAAGGTTCGATAGCCTACCCAAGTCATATGATCGAGGGCTTCGTCAAGGGCCTGATGACCAGACGCCCCGCCCTGTTTTCACTCTACACATCCTGTCAGCCCGAACACGGGATCGCCGACGACGCGGGCCATCGGCAGGCCAAGTTGGCTGTCGAGTCCCGTGCGTATCCCTTGTTCCGCTACGACCCGGATGCCGGCAAGACACCGGCCGAGTGCTTCGACCTTGAAATGAATCCAGCCATCGACGAAGACTGGCCCACATACGAGTTGACCTACGAGGAAGACGGACGGGAGAGGAAGATGGAGGTGCCCATGACCTTCGTCGACTTCGCCGTCACAGAGGGACGATTCCGCAAACACTTCCGCGTTGCACCACCTGACACGTGGAATGACAACATGGTCCCATTGCACGAACTGATTCAGATGGACGCCGATGATCGTGAGGGGCTGTTGGCCTACATCTGGGCCGTCGATCGGAAACGCCGCCTGAATCGAGTCCTCGTTGGCGATCCATTGGTACGCTCCGCTGAAGAACGTCTCGACTTCTGGATCATGCTGAAATCTCTTTCCGGCCTCGACCGATCGGTCGAACCAGCGGGCGATGTCGAAACACGGGTGCGCGCCGAAGTCGTGCAGAATCTGACGAGCAATCTGATGCAGTTGATGGGGAGTCCACAGGGCGCAGCCACTATGCTGGACCCTGTCACGACAACCACAGCACCCACCTCAGAGGCTGCGCCATCGTCGAATGGGGGCGGTGACTACATGGCTCCGTGGATTGACACACCCCAGTGCACCTCGTGCGACGAGTGCACGAATCTCAATGGCAAGATATTCGCCTACAACCAGGAGAAGAAGGCCTTCATCCAGGATGCGCAGGCCGGTCCGTACTCGGATCTGGTGAAGGCCGCTGAAAAATGCACCGCCCAGGTAATCCACCCCGGGTTGCCCGCCGACCGCTCCTTCAAGGATGCGGACAAGTGGGTGAAGCGTGGCGAGAAACACAACTAGGGTACGGATGACGGCGACGGTGAAAATCAAGTCCTTTCAGCACGGGATACACCCCCCGGAGCATAAGGACGTGACCAAGGGGCTGGCGATTCGCCAGTTCCCCTTCGCACCGGTCATGGTGATTCTGCTGTCGCAGCATCTCGGTGCCCCGGCGAAGCCCACCATACGCGAGGGTCAGGAAGTCGCCCGCGGCCAGATGATCGGTGCACCCGATGGTTTCATGTCCGTCGCCATGCATGCACCAGCGTCAGGCATCGTCGAACGCATCGGCGTGGCACCCAACAGTATGGGCAAGATGGTGAGCGCCATCTTCCTGCGCCCGCACCCGGGTTCGGGTCAGGAAGTCATCGAGGGAACACCGATCGACGTGGAGACGGCAACACGCGAGCAGATCATCACCGGTATCCAGCAGGCGGGCGTCGTCGGCCTGGGCGGCGCCGCCTTCCCCACGCATGTGAAATTGAGCGTGCAGGAACCGAAACACGCAGACACCTTGCTGATCAATGGCGTGGAATGCGAACCGTATCTGACGACCGATCACCGGGTCATGCTCGAACAGGTGGATGACATCATCCGTGGTGTTCGTTACACGTTGAAAGGCTCGGGCGCAGATCGCGCGATCATCGCCATCGAGGCGAACAAACCCGACGCGATCGAGAAACTTCGCAGCGCTGTGCCTGCCGATCTGCCGCTCGAAGTGGCGGCCCTCCAGGTGAAATATCCTCAGGGCGCTGAGAAGATCCTGATCAAGGCCCTCCTCCAACGGGAGGTGCCTTCGGGTGGGCTGCCCATCGATGTGGGTGTGGTGAGTCAGAATGTGGCAACCACCGCCGAAATCGGACGACTTCTGCCGCACGGCCGCGGCATCATGGAGCGTGTCATCACCATTACCGGCCCCGGCGTAGACCAACCTGGGAACTATCTGATCCCCATTGGCACACCCCTGCGATTCGCCCTTGAACAGGTTGGACTCAGTTCGACGGCGACGCGCGTCTTTCTTGGTGGCCCCATGATGGGACAGGCTGCGTCCAGTCTCGACATTCCGATTACGAAAGGTACCAGTGGCATCCTCGTGTTCACCGACCATGAGATCATCGGCACCGGTGAAAAGGAATATCCCTGCATTCGTTGTGGTCACTGTCTCGACGCGTGCCCCATGTTCCTCAACCCATCCCGTCTCGGCTTGCTCGCACGAAATCGTCAATATGAGGTGATGGCGTCGACACATCATCTCATGGATTGTTTCGAGTGTGGCTGCTGCTCCTATGTCTGTCCCTCGCACATTCCCCTCGTGCAGCACTTTCGCGTGTCCAAATCTATCCTCCGCGAGCAGAGAGGCTGAGCGTGAACCAGGGACCGACCTTCGAGATTCATACGTCGCCGCATCTGCACTCAGGCGACAGTACCGATGAGATTCTTCGTCACGTGGTGGTTGCCCTCGTACCCATCACCGGATTTGCCATCTTCAGCCACGGCTTGTGCGCCTTGCTGCTGCTGACAGTGGCTACCTCGTCGTGTGTGCTCACCGAACACATCCTGTGTCGCCTCAATCGACAGGCCACGACGATCGGCGACTGGTCCGCCATCGTGACGGGTCTGCTATTGGGACTCACGCTGCCACCGACGCTGCCCTTGTGGATGGCCGCCGTAGGAGGCGTCATCGCCATCGGCCTGGGCAAGATTCTGTTCGGCGGTCTCGGTTTCAACAGCTTCAATCCGGCCCTGGTGGGACGCGCCGTGTTGCAGGGCGCCTTTCCTGTCGCCATGACCACCTGGAGTGCCCCCCTGACGACGGAGCGGTTCGTTAGCGTGCCCGGATCGACCCTGACATGGCCTTTCCTGCAGCCCACTTACGACGCCATGTCATCGGCAACGCCACTGGCAGCGATGAAATTCGATGCGCTGGGCACACCGACCCATGAACTGGCCTTTGGCCTGGTCTCCGGATCAACAGGTGAGGCCTGCGCCGTCCTCATCCTGCTCGGCGGTATCTATCTGGCGATGCGCAACATGCTCAACTGGCGCATTCCCGTGGCAATTCTTGGTAGCGTCGCGGTCTTGAGTAGTGGCTTCCATCTACTCTCCCCTGATCGTTACGCGGGTCCCGAGTTCATGTTGCTTGCAGGGGGCTTGTGCCTCGGCGCCGTGTTCATGGCAACGGATATGGTGACGGCACCACTGACACATCGAGGTGTTGTCGTCTATGGCGTCATGATCGGTACCATGGTCACCGTCATTCGTTACTGGGGTGGTCTGCCGGAAGGCGTGCAGTATTCGATTCTGCTGGGTAACGCCTGTGTGCCGCTCATCGATCGTGCCTTACAGCCCAGATCCTATGGCCAGCGCGTAGCTGATGGAGCCGCGACATGACGTCGCCCATTCACATCCAACCTGCACCCGTCCTGCCCAACAGCTGGCATATGATTCGCGCCCTCGGCGGCGTGGGCGTGCTTTGCTCCCTGCTGATCGTCCTCACCTATCAGTGGACGCTGCCGGTGATCGAACGCAATAAGGCGGAGGCTCTGGCACGGGCCGTGTACAATGTGTTACCCGGTGCCACGAAACAGGTCACCTATCAGATCATCGAGGGGACACTGACGCCACTGGCCGCGCCCGAGGCCGGACCGCCCACCAGTTCAGGGCAACTGGTCTTCGTCGGCTTCGATGCAGACCAACGATTGGTCGGTGTCGCGATCGAGGCAGCAGGACAGGGCTTTCAGGATGTAATCCGCCTCCTCTACGGCTACAATCCGCAGCGCCAGCAGGTGATCGGCATGGAGGTTCTCGAGAGCAAGGAGACCCCCGGACTGGGTGACAAGATCATCAAGGACGGCGACTTCCTCGCCAACTTCGCCGCCCTCGACGTGGCCCTGAGCGACGATGGTCAGTCCTTGCAGCACACGATTGTGGCAGTGAAAGCCGGTCGCAAGCAGAACGCCTGGGAAATCGATGGCATCACGGGCGCCACCATCTCTTCCGTTGCCGTAGCAGAAATCATCCAGGCGAGTGCCGGCGAGTATCTGCCCATTGTGCGGTCGCAGATCGATGCTCTGCAGCCGCCCGCCGATGCTCTGCAGCCGCCTAGTGCCCCCATCGACTCGGAATCCGCCAACTCGCCATCTGGGTCTGAACGATGACAACGATACCCAACAACGAACACAGCATGGACACGGATGCCTTCATCAAGGGACTCTGGCGGGAGAATCCGGTCTTCGTCCAGGTCTTGGGGATGTGCCCCGTCCTGGCCGTAAGCAATACGGCGATGAACGCTCTTGCCATGGGATTAGCCGCCACCTTTGTGCTGATCATGTCGAGTTCGCTTGTTTCCCTGCTGCGGAATGTGATCCCGAAGCAGGTTCGCATCGCCACCTTCATCCTCATCATTGCCACCTTTGTGACCATCGTCGACTTCGTCATCCAGGCGATCAGTCTCGATGTGCACAAGGCGTTGGGTGCCTTCATCGCCCTCATCGTCGTCAACTGCATGATTCTTGGCCGGGCGGAGGCTTTCGCATCCAAGAACGGCCTGCTACGCTCCGTCCTCGACGCAGCGGGTATGGGCCTCGGTTTTACCCTCGCCCTGTTGTGTCTGGGCGTCGTTCGGGAAATCCTCGGTTCGGGCACACTCTTCGATGTGCCCGTCCTCCCAGCGCAATTTCAGACATGGTCCATCACACTGCTGCCGGGCGGTGGTTTCTTCACCCTCGGTCTGTGGCTCCTCGTGTTTGCCAGTTGGAGCGAGAGACGTCGCAAACAGATGGCAGCGCCTCAGGAGGCCGACTAATGGATCTGGGCAATCTCGGTGGCATCTTCATCAATGCCTGCCTGATCAACAATTTCGTCCTCGCCTACTTCCTCGGTATCTGCCCCTTCCTGGGGGTCTCCGGCCAGTATGCGACGGCCTCGCGTATGGGTGGCGCTGTCACCTTCGTGATGCTGATCAGCTCGGTATGCGCCTATGGGATTCATGCGCTGTTGATTGCCGTGAACGCACCCTTTCTACAGTTGATCTGCTTCATCGTCGTCATCGCTTCCACGGTGCAGACGGTGGAGATGTTCATCAAGAAATTCTCACCCTCCCTGTTCCGCTCTCTGGGGATTTTCCTCCCCCTCATTACAACGAACTGTGCCATTCTGGGGTTGGCTCTATTTCAGACGAACAAGGGATATGACCTGATCGAGTGTCTCGTCTACGCCCTGGGCGCCGGTGCGGGCTTCACGATCGCCATCGTCATCATGGCAGGGCTACGCGAACAACTCGATCTGGCGACGGTCCCCGGCATCGTCCGCGGCACAGCCCTGTCCCTGATGTTGGCTGGAATTCTGTCGCTGACATTCACCGGCTTCGCTGGCCTTGGAGGCTAGAGTGATCGACCTGACACCCTTCGCGACGGCTATTGGCGGTGTCACAGCCATCCTGATGGTGTGGCTCGCTGTACAGCGAGTCTGGGCACGCGTCTTCGATGTCGGTGACGCAGATGTATTGCAGGTGCGGGATGACTGCACAGGCTGCACCCATGGGGGCACCTGCTCAACTCACTGTCCTGTGCCGTAGAACGGCATCGAGTCGCATCGCAGGACGCGGGCACAAATTGACAAAGACCTACCGGCAGGAGAAATAACACGATGAAACTAGCAGACTACAGCTCCGACCAGCGCCTCACGGCGACGGTGAATCAATCGGTTCGGATCACACCTCAAGAGTCGGATGCGGAGATACGCAACATCACGCTGGATGTCGAAGGCGGTGGGCTGGCCACCACGATCGGACAGAGCATCGGCGTCGTCGTGCCGGGGCCCCATGAATTCGGGCACAGCGAACACTTTCGTCTCTACACCGTAGCCAATACGAGGGCAGCCAACGCCAGTGAAAATGGCAGCAACACGCAGATCGAGATCTGCGTTAAGCGTTGTTCCTATGTCGATGAGTTCAGTGGCGAACGCCACAAGGGCATTGCCTCGCACTTTCTTTGCGATCAACGACCTGGTGACCAGATCATCGTCACCGGTCCCTACGGATTACCCTTCAAACTTCCCGAGGAGAAGTCGGCAGATCTGCTGATGATCGGCCTGGGAACCGGCATTGCCCCCTTCCGTGCCTTCGTCCGCCATCTCTACGAACATCTTGGCGGCTGGGAAGGCCGCGTGCGCTTGTTTTATGGTGCCAAATCCGGTCTCGAGTTGGCCTACATGAATGATCAGCAGGATGACTTCGTGAACTACTATGACGAGGAGACCTTCGCTGCCTTCACCGCCGTCAGTCCGCGTCCTCACATGGATGACCCTGTGCCCCTTGACGAGCAACTGTCAAGGAATCAGGAAGAGGTGTGGGACATGGTTCTCAAACACGATACGCACGCATACATTGCCGGTCTCGAAGGCATGTTGCCGCAGCTGGATATCGCCTTTGCTGACATGGCAGGCTCCGCCGAGAAGTGGCAGCGACGCAAAGCCGAACTCATCGCCGGGCAGCGCTGGACAGAGTTGATCTACTAGAATGGACGAACCCCGTCGTATCCTCATCGTCGGCGGTGTTGCCGGTGGTGCCTCCTGTGCAGCGCGGCTCAGACGTTTGTCGGAAACGGCGCACATTCAGGTCTTTGACCGAGGTCCGCATGTATCCTTCGCAAATTGCGGACTCCCCTACTATGTAGGCGATGTCATCCACAACGAGCAGGACCTGCTGGTTGCGACGCCCGAACTGTTCACGGATCGCTTTGCCATCGACATCCATTGTCGCACCGAGGTCGTCGCCATAGATCGCCACCGAAAGGTCGCCACCGTTCGCAACCTGGAAACGGGACTGGAGCGTGACGAACCGTACGACGCGTTGGTCCTGGCCACGGGGGCCGCAGCGATCCGTCCTGATCTGCCGGGGATCGACCATCCCGGCATCTTCGCGGTACGCACGATCCCCGACAGCCAACGATTGCGTGGCTGGCTCGAAGACAAGAGTGCCCGACACGCCGTCGTCGTCGGTGGCGGATTTATCGGGCTGGAGATGACGGAGAACCTGATTCGACGAGGGGTCTCAGTCACCCTCATTGAACGTCTGCCGCACTTGATGCCTGCCCTCGATGCGGAGATGGCGACACCCCTCCACTGCCGACTCCGCGAGGAGGGAGTCGATCTTCGACTGCAGGCGAGTGTCACATCCTTCGAAGCCGACGGTGATCGCGTCATCGTGCACACGGAGTCGCCAAATCAAAGCGGCACCGATCAGGCCGACACGGATCACATCACGGCAGATCTCGTCGTTCTCGGGATTGGCGTGCGCCCAGAAACAGCACTGGCGCGTAGCTGTGGACTTGAATTGGGTGAGCTTGGCGGGCTGCGTGTTGATGAGCAGTTGCGCACCAACGACGCGTCGATCTGGGCAGTGGGCGACGTCGTCGAGAACCACCACATCGTCACCGGACGCTGGTGCTTGATGCCTCTGGCGGGCCCGGCCAATCGCCAGGGCCGTGTGGCCGCCGACAGTATCTTCGGTCGGCCCACGAAGTTCCGCGGCGTACAGGGTACGTCCGTATGTGGACTTTTTGGGATGACCGTCGCCACGACAGGGGCCAATGAGGGCATGCTGCAAGCTTGCGACATGCCCTACCAGAAGATCTATCTCCATCCCGGTCACCACGTTGGTTACTACCCCGGATCGCGTCCCATCGACTTGAAATTGCTGTTTGCACCAGATGGTCGTCTTCTGGGCGCTCAGGCCGTCGGCTGGGAGGGCGTGGACAAACGCATCGACGTAATCGCCACGGCGCTAAAAGCGGGATTGACCGTATACGATCTGGAAGAGGTGGAACTGTGCTACGCACCACAGTTCGGCGCCGCCAAAGATCCGGTCAACATTGCCGCTATGATCGCCGCCAATGCGCTGCGCGATGATGCACCGGTACGATTCTGGAATGAGCCACTGGACGACGTATTGCTGGATGTCAGAGATCCTGATGAATTCGAAGCGGGCCATGTGCCAGGGGCTATCAACATTCCCTTGCACCAACTGCGTGAGCGACTGCAGGAATTGCCGCAGACTCAATCCGTCAGTGTGTATTGTCTTGTCGGCCAGCGAGCCTACTATGCGACACGGCTGCTACGCCTCAATGGCGTGGATGCGCGCAATATGACAGGTGGTTACAAGACGTTCCTGCAGTTCCAGGAGACGTGCGCGGAGTAAACTCGAGTAGACGAGATTATTTCGGGCCGTTGCGAACCCTCTTCAGAGACCGACCTCGCAGGTGTTGATTTTTTCCATGCTCTCCGTCTTATTACAGCCTATGCCTTCAACAAAACGTATGCCCGTAGCAAACCGTGCCCGCAGTATATCCCTGTTGGGATGTACGTTCCGCTTGGGATGGCCGATGCTGCTGACCGTCCTGTTCGCAACGCTCGGTACTGCGAATGCGACGGTGATCGATGGCCGCCTGACAACATCGGCGCTCGCGTACGAGGCGAGTCCGACGGACTCAGCCAGTGTGACACACTTGCGTACCTACGCTGCCTTGCGTCTGAAGGTGACGAATCTGGGCGATAGACGTGTGTCGCTGACAACCTATCTACGTGCGACAACCGATCTGAGTGAACGCGCCGGGGATGATCCGGCTCTGCGACCGGTAAGTACGTATCTGCGTTTCAAGGATGACCACCTCGACCTGCGCCTGGGTCGCCAATACCTGTACGCAGGTGTCGGTTATGGGCAGGTGGATGGCGTGCGCGCCGACTACCGCATCGCCAGAATGCGCCTGACCCTTCACGGCGGCGCCCTGGTGCCTGTGTATGGCGAAGTGGGGCTCGGCTCTTTCTCGGACGCCCACCTGTGGGGCCTGCGCCTGAGCACGGACCGTTTCGCTGGTGTCGACGTGGCCATCAGCTATGCCGATCGCGAGCGTGATCCGCTACCCTACAAATCCGCCGGTCAGTATTCCGGCTTTGTCGGCCAGCCAGAGTCGGTACACCGGCAGTTGGTCGGTATCGATGCACGGCGTCGATTCGGCGTCCACAATGTGCATGGTCGTCTCGACTGGGATCTTGTCAGTGAACATCTGCGCCGTGCCGAAGTCGGTGCCCGCGTCGCGGTTCATCCACGGCTGTCACTTAGTGCTGACTGGCTGCGCCGCGAACCAGCCCTCTTTACTTCCTCTATCCTCAGCGTCTTTGCCGCGGAGGGTTTCGACGAGGTCACACTGCGGGCACGCTACCAGGTTCACGACAAACTATCTGTAGGTGCCCACGTGGCAGCCGTCACCTATGACACGGATGACAGCCAGCGACTTGGCGTGTCAGCCAGTTTTGGCCGTCATCTGACCCTCGGCTATAGTCGTTCACAAGGGTATGCCGGTGGCAGTGATGGCCTTAGTGGCTCGCTGCTGTATTCGCTGTCCGACAAGCTCATGTTGCGTGGTCAGTTGGGCATTGCGTCGTATGAACGGGTCGCGGACGATCGTGAAGATCTACTCAGCGGCGTCGCCGCCGCCACCTATCGCGCCAGCCGCCAACTGAGTATTGACGCTCAGCTTCAGGCCATGCGCAATCCAGCCTATGATGCAGATCTGCGACTGTTGCTGCGCGCGTCGTGGAGATTCCGCTCGTGATGGCTCAGCGCTCCCTGGTTGCTCTCTGCTGGACGCTGACGACACTGGCCGCCCTGCAGTGGTCGACCGTTTCAGCCCAACCTTCCTTTCCGCATCAGTACCACGTGGAGGAAGAGGGGCTTGAGTGTGCCGATTGTCATGCGGACGTTGAATCCTCGCAGATGGCAAGCGACCATCTGCTACCAGGCCCCACACTCTGCCTCGATTGTCACGATGAGGGTGATGTGCGCCTCGACTATCCTGTCGCCGAAAGGGCAACCTTCTTCAACCACATGCTGCACACGCAGCAGTTGGAGATGGAGTGCGAAACCTGCCATACGGGTCTGCTGAGTGAGACGATCCGAACAACAGGTTATCTGCCCATGATGGATGACTGCATGTCTTGTCACAATGGTGGGGCGGCGCCACGTGACTGCGAGAGTTGTCATGTCGATGACCGTCGCCTGCTCATGCCGGCAACCCATACGGCAGACTGGACGACGACACACGGACCGGACGCGCAATTTGCCGACAACTCCTGTGTACCCTGCCATGCAGTCACAGACTGCGAAGACTGCCATGCAGGTGGCCAGTTGAACGAGCTCGCCGACATCGGCGCCGCGCGACAATCACCTTTCGCGCCGCTCCTCGACGGCAGTGCTGTGAATGCCGTCAACGCAGTGCATGGTTTGAATTTTCGCTTCCTCCACGGCATCGAGGCCCGTGCGAAGTCGACCGATTGCCTGACGTGCCACGAAATCGACGGCGGTGATTTCTGCGCCGAGTGTCACAATCCGGCAGATGATGAGGGGATCCGTCCCGTGTGGCATGGTGGCGCAGATTGGGGGGCATTGGCTGGGGCGGTAGGATCCGGCGGTGGTCGCCATGCGCAGATGGCCCGACGAGATATCGAGAATTGTGCTGTGTGCCATGACGCGCGCGGTGATGATCCGACCTGTCTCCAGTGTCACATGGATCGCATTCCGGGCGTCGGCAACGATCCGAGCACACACAGCCGAGACTTCGCCGATGAGATCGGTGACGGTGACTTCCACGACGACAACACGGCGATCTGTTATTCGTGCCACACGCCGGCTGCCAGTGGTGTCGACTTCTGTGGGTATTGTCATGGCAGCTTGTAAGCGGATGACAAGTCGATACCTGTTGCATGCAGCCATTGCCAGTCTATGCCTGTATTGGACTGGATGTGCAGAGTTGACCGACGATCCGCTTCAACCCAGTGGCCCCGCTGCCCGCGCTCATCCAGAGGGTTGGATCATCGGTTCCAGTGACGAACACCACGCCAAAGCGATTGCTGCAGCCGGTTGGGATCTGGTTGAATGCCAGACGTGCCACGGGGTCGACTACAGTGGGGGTATCACAGCCAGTTCTTGCTACACCTGTCACGACCAGGGACCCGAGGATTGTGATGTGTGTCATGGTGGCGGTGGACAGATTCATCCGCCGGAAGATCTCAGTGGCAGCTCCGATCCTGCTTCACGAGGTGTCGGTGCCCACATGGCTCACCTGTCGACACAGGCGACAACGCCCCTGGAGTGCGATGATTGCCATCAGATACCAGCTGGCTTCGCTGATCCAGCCCACATCGACGGGGATGGCAGAGCAGAGGTGATCTTTGGCGAGCGCGCGCTGACAGGCGGCGCCATGCCCATCTACGATGTCGATATGGCGTCCTGCGCAAACACGTATTGCCATTCAGGTGGCCGTTTCGGCCTGAATCCGACCGTTACCTGGAATGATCCGGAGGCCAATGAGGGTGCTTGTGGTACCTGCCATGCACTGGCACCGGGGCCGGAGACGGCGCACGTGCAGGTCAATGCGACCTCCTGCGCCATCTGCCATGCATCGATGATCGATGCGGACGACAACTTCATCGATGCCAGCCTGCACATGAACGGCGAACCTGATTTGTAATCAGGCGCCCGACCACAAAGAAAGGCCGCACTGCATATTGCAGTGCGGCCTTTTTTATTGACCGAGACAGCCTTGTCTCGGCGATGATGGTCTGCTCGTCGGAACCTGTTCGTTGATCGCCTATTCCGCTGCCCGGGCAGGATTTGGATGATTCACCTTTGCCCACATCTCGTCAAAATCAAATCCGGTGAAGGTCGGGCTCTTGTCGTTGTGGCACGTAAGGCACAGCTGCTCATCAGGAATCGTCAAACCTGCAGCGATGGAGGCATCGTGATCCTTCATCACCTTGCGTGATTTGTAGTCGCTTCCAGCACCATGGCAGGTTTCGCACTGGACGCCGTGCTCCACAAGGAAACCCTCCTTGCCCTTCCGTGGTGTGGCGATCTCGGCCGCTGCTGGCTGCGTCACATGGCATTGGAGGCATTCGGCTGCCTTCTGGGGGTCTTCGATTCCACGCTCCGTAGCGATCGTCTGGGCCTTCTCAGTTGCCAGCGTAGCAAATGCTTGGGCATGTCTTGATTCCTGCCACTGCTTCAGCTGATCCCCGGTCTTGGCTTTCTTGTGGCACATGCCACAGGCCTGGACACCTATATACTGGTGCGTGACAGCCTCTTCGGCCTCTTCCGCGGCGACCCCGGGGTTCGCCTGGAATGCGATCAAAGTGAGACTCAGGACAGCGAAGATGGAAGCGAGCGTTTTCACCGGTTCCTCCGTGGTTTTTTTTGTCATCATGTCATATAGGGTGAAGCAAACTCAGGGCCAACGCCAGCTATATTTCAGGCCGATGGTGTTACGGATTCCACAACAAGCCAACCGCCATTCGACGTGTCGATTTCGTCGAAAACTGCCCCATGGCAGACGGTCCCTGCAACAATTCTACAGCCAGACGCAGTGGCCGTCCTTCAACCTGAGGCAACCAGATCCCGAGTTGCCCCGTCACACGAGCGCCGCGCCTGGACCCCTCTTCCAATTCGACGTCCACGGCGCCATAGGGTTTCCACCGTTCACCCCCAGATGGATCAATCTCCAGCCCCGCGCGAACTCTACGCACGACCTTCTCTTCCGGATGCGAATTAAGAGACCACAGGGTGCCCACGTAGACACCGGCCCCCCATCGCTCCAACCACCCTCTCGAAGGCCGCAGGTATGCGGTGAGATCGATACCATCACGAGAGAAATTGAGGGCCTCGGTTCCGAAGCGTTGCTGGTACTCGTCGCCGAGGTGGCTACTCGTGTGATAGTAGCGAAACCGCAGCCAATGACCATTGTGCCACCACACGACAGGGACACCGAAGACCCAGTCCGTGTTGACCAGTTCACGTGTTACCACGGCGAAGGAGAAGCGGGCAAAGGTGGCGCCCTCAAGGCCGATCACCAGAGGATTGAGCAAGTCTCCTCCGAGGCGCACCACAGCTGCCGTCACCGAAACGGCGACCTCTCCCGCAGGGCCTGGCCCATAGGCTGCCGGATTTGGATTTGCGTACACAAGTTGGCTCTTGGTGACAGCCTCCCTGGGCGCTGCCAACAATGCGGGCACTGTTTCGCGGGGCGGAAACAGCCTTGGCGACGCGCACACCGCCGGCGTCATCGCGGTAGCGAGGACGAGACTCATCAGAGATATCCACAGACGCATTCAGCAGAATCGCTTTCGTCGTCGCTTCTTCAAGAACAAGAAGAGGGGGCCAGCCACCAGGCCGACCCCCTCTTGGATTGAGACGCGGAAGTGCGACTTCCGTGCTCCGTGATGTGCCTCTGGCTACTGCAGCGCTGTCAGACCGGCGTCCAACAGAGCCCGCGTGTAGGCAGGATTGTGGACACCAAGACTCTTGTCTTCGTGCGCGATGTAGATCCAGTTCCACAGTGCCTGTGCAGTCGCTTCCGGATAATCGCCGACAACGGGGTGATCACCCGTTTCGTCGAGGGCACCGGCTGCGATCAGGAGCGCCCCAAGCGTGTCGAGCTTCTCCTGAATCTCGGTCTGCGTACCGTTAATATCGAAATCTTCTGTACCAGAGTGACAGGTCTGGCAGGCATCGGTGCTCGGCAGGAACGTGTGGTCCTGGCCTTCACCGAGGTGGCAGGAGACGCATGTATTGGCGATGCCGGAATAGTGCAGCATCGGACTGCCATCCTGACCAGCGCCGCCGAGACCGACCAACATGGAGCTCTGTGGACCATGGTGTGGTCCCCAGTGCGTGCTGGTAACGGAGATCACACCGTCCACAGCGTCGGCGATCGCACGACGCGGCTGATGGCAGTTTGTGCACAGATTGCCCTTACCGCCTTCAAACGTCGTGCCCAACGCGAACAGTTCGACGGCATCTGTCGTCGTCAAGGCCCAGTCTGCCTCCGTGCCGGTCACATGGATCTCGTGGCACGTGCGACAATCCTGACGGACGGACGATGGGTTAGCGACACCATAGGTATCGACCGTCTCGCCCGCTTCGAGCATGTCTTTGAAGGAAGCACCAGAGTGACATGCAGCGCAGCTACCTCTTCCACCAGCGTAGAGAAAGGCACCACCATTGCCATGAACCGATTGCTCCCAGTCCGCCAGCTTGCCGGTGATTAAATTCGTCGAATTGTGGCACTGCGTGCAGGTGAGTTCGGCCAACTCGCCATCAACACCATCTGCACCATCTGCTCCGGCTGCTCCGGCTGGGCCTGCGGGTCCTGCAGGACCTGCGACTCCACTTACGCCAGCGGTGCCTGCCGTGCCACTTGGACCTGCCGGACCTTCCTTGCCCTCGCATCCCATCATCGTGAAGGCTGCGAGCACAAGTAGACCCATCAGACAGGTTGTGAGTCTCGACTTGCCCATGGTGTCCCCTCCTTTGTGATGTCCCAACGTCTTCATCTACTGCCTCTCTTCCTTCCGGGGCCCCTGCCCCATCCTGGAGCATGTGCCCCGAGGAAGTGTGAATCTGTTCCGTTCATATCTCGTAGTCGATCAAGCAAAAATTGTGCTAAAAGCATCAGAATGGCCCCATGTGTCGAACGATTGTCTCCTTCTTGTTGCTGTTCAACAACTTACGACCATTTCTCATATGCGCAACCGACTGGTTCGTCGCATGATGGCAAGGAGTACGAGGACCTAAAGCTGCGTCATCGATGCCCCACCCTGCTACCCATGTCTCACCTGGCGACGTCGACAGCCCATATGCGAGACATGAAGCGTCATCCTGCCGACAATTGACCATGATGGCGTCGGATCTCAGCGGCGATTCTGTGCGTGAGACGTTCGGCAGCCTCATCGACAGGATGCGACAGACCACCACTGGGCACGCGCTGCGCGACTTCAACACCGAAGAGCGTCAACTGCTCAGGCAGTGCATCCAGAGCCCGGGTCAGTTCAATGGCACGGCGCAACTGAGCTGAGCGTCCTGGATCCAATCCGTATCTCTCGGGTATCAGACCCGTGTGTCCGTCCAATCGAAGAATCGATCCTGGCGGACCACCGCCACGCATGGCGTCGATGACGTACACGATCTCGTATCCACTCCACAGTTCGGCAAGATTCGGTGCCATCCGATCGTGGCAGCAGGCGACAACTCCGGGCAATTCCAGGGGGCCGAGTCGGCGCACAATTTCGCAACCGATGGAGTCATCACCATTGTTGGCGCCATCCACGCCGATGACCAGCACGTCACAGTCCGGATTTGTCATTCGTCCCCGTTTCCCATTTCCCTCCAGCGACTCACTATGGGTTTCGGCAGGCAAGACACGTGCCAGACTCAGACGGATTCGTCGCGATCTTCGAGTTCACAAGGATGCTCGTGACGCCAGACGTAAATCGTCCTGGAGACCAGGACGGCATAGACGCTCGACTTGGGATCAATCGTGCCAGTTGGCAGTCGGCAGGATGGCGTAGATGTCCCATCCTTGGCGCATTGGGACGAGGACCGCCCACTTACACAGGTTGAAATCTCGCATCACCTCGACCGGTACCAGACACAGGTCACTGTTGCGATTGTTCGCCCGCGCGCGCACTTTGCAGCCATGCTCAGTCTTGCCGACATCCAGCGCGCCCGGGAGCAGATTGCCGACGCCATCTATTTATCCCCACTGGCCCGCTCTGAATCACTCAGCCAGCGAACTGGCAACACGGTCTTTCTGAAGCTTGAGAATCTGCAGATGACGGGCTCCTTCAAGGAGCGCGGCGCGCAGTATCGTATGCAGGCCCTCAGTGGGGTTGAGCGGCAGGCGGGCATCATTGCCTCCTCTGCCGGCAACCATGCTCAAGCCGTAGCATATGTAGCTCAGCAACTCGGTATCCGCGCAACGATTGTGATGCCGGTGCACGCGCCATTGACGAAACTCGTCAACACCCGCGGCTACGGGGCCGAGGTCATCCTCGCAGGAGAGACCTATGCCGATGCCTACGCCGTCGCCTGCGAGCACCAAAGCGAATCAGGGCAGGTCTTCGTCCATCCCTTTGATCATCAGATGGTCATGGCCGGCCAGGGCACGATCGGCCTCGAACTACTGGAACAACAGCCCGACCTCGACGCGATCATTGCACCTGTCGGTGGTGGGGGCCTGATCGGCGGTATCGCCGTCGCCATCAAGGAGCAGGCGCCTCA
>JABJJN010000037.1 GCA_018660835.1 Gemmatimonadota bacterium
CTCCTCTCAATGAAGCGGAGCTGCAGAAGCTGCAGACTCAGGCCGAGCGTCTGGCGACGCACTGGGGCGAACACTATGGCCCCTGTCACGAGCAGCCGCGCTGGCGCAAATGGTTGCAGCGTCTGCGGCCAGGTGGTTAGTCGATGGCAACGGGCATCCTCGATACGAGCAAGGGGTTCTTCGAGCAAATCGTCGAACCCTTACTGCAGAAGCACTTTCCTGATGATGTGCAGCGCATGGCCTGTGGCTTTCTAGGCTATGGCTCCGAATGCCTGGAGATGGACGACGAGCTGTCACGCGATCATCACTGGGGCCTGCGCGTCGACATTCTCTTACCCGAGGACCTGCACCAGCGCATCGGGGGCCAGATCCTGGAACGACTCGTCCCCGAATTGCCGAACGAATTCGATGGCATATCGCTGCGCGAGGGTCACGTCGCCGGCCACGGCATCGCACCGGAGAGTTTACCTGCTTTTCTACAGCGCACCATCGGCCTCAGCGATGCACCGCAGACCCATGCGCAGTGGTTGGACATTCCGGAAGTCGACATCATCCATGTTACCAATGGTCAGGTATGGCATGATCCCGGTGCTGAACTGACCACGATTCGTCAGAGCCTGGCCAGCTACTATCCTGAACCTGTATGGCTCCGGCGTATCGCCCATTGGTGCCGCTATGCTTCGGGCATGGGGATCTATGCCCTGAATCGGGCGGTGTTGCGCAACAATCAGGTATACGCATGGACGGCGTTTTCTCGCTGCCTCAAGTGGTCAATCGAGCTCGCCTTTCTGCTCAATCGCACCTACTTCCCCTACGACAAGTGGCTGATGCCCTTTTTTGTGCAATTGCCACACCTGGCGCCGCAGATGAATCCCCTCATCACCGAATCGGTGCAGGCAGATACGACCTGGCAGCGACGCCTCGCTCTGCTGGCGCAGATCGCAGATCTGCTCGATGCGCGCATGGTTGAATTAGGTGTCATTGCGGCGCATCCGACCTTCGCCGGGTCGGAAACCTCGAGCTATCGACTCCTCGAACACGCCTATGGTGCGATCGTGCAGAAACTACCGGAGGATGTGGTGTCACACGTTCCGTGCTGGGATCAGATCCCACTGGAGCAATTCCATACGGGCTACGTCGCGTCGATTCCGCTCGAAGAGTGGGATTCGATTCTGAATCTGACACCCGAGTAAAACTCTAGACCTCGCCGCGCGCCTTCGCTTCGAGGTGTTGACGGATTCGCACAACCGTCTTGGGCCCAATCCCCTGCAAGTCAGCGAGACGATGAGCGTCCAGTGCCCGCTGCAGGGCGGGCAGACCATCAATGCCATAGTTCATGAACAGAGAGCGCGCAGTCTTAACACCCAATCCGGGAATCGCCGCCAGGTCGAGGACGGATTCGGGCACGCGCTGGGCCCACTGGGCCCATTTGTCGCAAGTGCCCGTATCCACGAGCTGTTGTACCATGTGCTGAATCGTCGGCCCAATGCTGGGAATCTGCTTCAGGCGGCCCTCGTGGCGCAGGGCTTCCATCGATTCGGGCCAGCGGCTGATCGCGTAAGCAAGGCGCCGGTAGTGGGTCACGTGCAGCTCTTCCATGCCACCGATGACGAGATAATCTGCGAGTTGATCCAACCTGCGACCGATGGTCTGATTGCCTTCCCAGCGAATCTGACCACCGTCATCGGCTAGCTGCGTATCCTCGAGGGGAAATCCTGTCACTTTGCGGTGCGCTTCCTCGCCAGCTTCGCCACCTGATCATGCCGGAAGCAGCCCACTTCGTGGTCATTCACCATGCCCGTTGCCTGCATGAGTGCGTAGCAGATCGTCGGACCGACGAAGGTAAAGCCACGCTTCTTCAGATCCTTGCTCAAAATTTTTGACAGATCTGTTTCCGCCGGCAGGTCGGCAGCCAGTCTGAATGAGTTCTGAATCGGCGTGCCGTCGACGAAACTCCAGATATACGCATCCCAGGACCCGACCTCGTCGACGACGGCGAGAAAGGCCTTTGCATTGCGCACAGCTGCATTCACCTTGAGCCGATTGCGCACGATGCCTTCATCCTGCAGTAGTGCCTGGATCTTGCGCTGGGAATAGCCGGCGACTTTGACCGGATCGAACCCATCAAAGGCACGTCGGTAGTTGTCGCGTTTGTTGAGGATCGTCGACCAACTCAAGCCCGCCTGGGCGCCTTCAAGAATGAGGAACTCGAACAACCGTTGATCATCATGCAACGGTGTGCCCCAATCCTCATCGTGATATGCCTGCATCAGCTTGTCGTTGCCCGCCCAGGCACAACGTTGCGGCTCTGCCACCTATGCGCCTGCCTTCTTCGATCGCAGTTCCTTGCGAATGACCAGTCTGAGACCGGACCATGTCTCATCTACAGCGGCGACCTTGATATCCACGAGACCGAGTCCAAGTGCCGCATGCCGGATGACATCTTCTGTGATGTCTGTCGTGACGCCAGATGCTTTCTTCGGCCACGACACCCACAGCATACCAGCCTGGCGCAGGTGTTGGCGCCAGCGTGGCAGATTCTTGAGGAGATCGGTCTGTCGATCACAGAACGCGTGGATAAAGTCAAAATCACCACGCAACTGCGATTTCAAGTCGATGTCAGAAAGAGGGCCGAGGAGATCGGCATAGTGATCAGGTGCCCGAACGAAAAGGGCACGCATCCCTCGCTTGATTCCGAGCTTATCGACAAGACGTCGTTGGGAGTATCCAGATTGTGTCATAGCAGCGACGATACCGAGACCAGGGAACGCGGTCAATTCACAACGATGGCCTTGCCTGTTAGCGCAGGCCTGCCAGGATGGCTTCGCACAACTCCATCGTCTTCACGGCTTCGTTGAGATCTGCTGCGGGTGGCCCAATCGGGCACTGCTGGCGCACACAATCAACGAAATACTGAGCCTGCGCCGTCGCCGCATCAGGCGCTTGCGTCTGGATCGGCGCCGGTGCTTCATCCACGACGTGGATCTCCCCTCCCTGGACTCCTTCCAGATACGCCGAGATTCCGTCGCCATGAATCTCATAACGTTCCAGCCGACCACCAGATGTATAGCTGTGGGTTAGTTGGGCGACGCAGTCATTGTCGAAGCGGACCAGCGCTGCGTGCACATCCTTGTAGTCACCGGTGACGCGCCGTACAACGCTGTGCACCTCGGCCACGTCGGCGCCCGCCATGGAACGCACCACATCGATCGCGTGAATGGGGGTTTCCAGAAGCATATTGTCCTTCAACTTTTCGGGAAACCGTGGGTCGTTGATCGTCTTTGTCGGTTTGTGAAATTCTCCCACCAGTTGCAGGACGGCCCCTCTGGCCGCAACCCGTTCGCGTGCTGCGAGAAGCCACGGATTGAAACGTCTATCCCAGGCGACCATACCTCGGGCCCCGGACGCCGCTGCCAGATCTCGCAGATGCCTCGTCTCATCGATGCCAAGTCCCGGTGGTTTCTCCATGAGTGTGTCGATACCACGCTCGAGACTCACGGCCGCCGTCGCCGCATTCAAATGCGCTGGTGTCGCCAGTACGACGGCGTCGACATCGGCCCCGTCGAGCAGATCGTCGATTCCTTCAAAGCGACGGGCAACATCGTATTGGTCGCCGACATTCGTGCGCGCCTCTTGAGAGGCATCGGCGATCGCCACGACATGTACGTCATCCAGCGTTGCCAGACGCTCAAGATGGTGGCGTCCACGACCACCACATCCGACAACACCAATCTTCACCTGCTGGTGATTGCTCATGAGTCATCCTTCTCCTGTCTTGTGCACTTGTTTTCAGCTCAGTCCGGATCCAGTACGTCCGTAATGCTACCAGCGCAGCGAAAGCCAAGATCGAGGTTGGCGCCTCGACTGCTGTCTCTGACCGCAAGGGCCTGATGCGCGCCACGAACCACCCACACTTCGTCTGACGTCCCTGGGGCGATCGGATTGTTTGTCGGACTGCGGGTGTAGAAGTCGGCTGCGTAACCGTCCGCCACCCACTCTCCGGCGATGTCCCCCATATCGTAGACATCAAAAGGAGAGGCTTCATGGGTTCTGTTCACAGTAGGCACATCGCCCCAGACAAAGAGCCGCGCATCTGTCCCCCGTGCGGTTTTCTCCCACTGAGCCTCACTTGGGATTCGCAGCTGACGCCATTCGCAGTAGGCCAGGGCACCGCGCCAGGTCACCCACTGCAGCAGTTGCTCGTTCTGCTCAACTGCCACCCAGACACTGTCCTCATTTGCCTGAATCTGCCCCAAATCCGCGAGCATTAACACATTCGACAGCAGCGCCTGATTCGACACGATGGTGATGGAGAACCACAGATCATTCAGATAGCTCACATAGTCACCCACGGTGGCCTGAAACTGATCGATATAGAACGAATCAAGTTCCACGACGTGTGCCGGCATCGCATCTGGAGAGGGTACGGACAGGACGCCAGCAGATAGCAGCGTCTGCTCGGCTGCCGGTGTGAGTCCCATCGTAAACGGGCCAGCGGCAACCAGACGCATCTGATGACCCGTGGCAGCAGGCGATTGGTGCGTGACGTGCCCCGGTGCAGCATTCGACCTGGCCGCCGTCACCGACGCCTTGCGACCACAAGCAACCTGCAACCCCACGATCAGGCACAGGCTGACAAGACCAGCCCACTGTCTCTGCATCGCTAGGTCGTCAGCGGCGCAAGCGGCGATGAATCTAGCCCCTGCGGCCTTTGCATGTCACGATAACGCAGATACAGCTCTACACCATTCAGTTCGCGCTGAAATGTCGCCCGCCCGTCGCAGGCAACCATCTCCAACTCAATCGTATTTACTCCAGGATGAATCCAATCAGCAGGTAGGCGGAAACGTAGCCAGTGGAAGGCACCCGCTAGAGGCGCCTGGAGCTGCTGCGCCCCATAGAGCCGCACTGGCATCGTCACGGCGCGTTCGTCGGTGATTTCGGCCTCCGACAGAGCCAGTAGCCGATGATTGAAACGAAGCACCATCTCATCGTCGACGCACATCTGTTGAATCCGCAACGTCAGCTCCGCCGATCGCATTTCCCCATCCTGGCGCGCACTCTCGACATCGTCCGCCACTTCGATCTCTACACGTGCTGTTGCCCCCGACTGCAAGCGGATCGGCAGCGAGCGATCTGGCGTTGTCGTTGGCTCATCGGGCGCCCCCTCGCGAGGCTGCAGGTAGTAGCGTTTATCGCGCCGCTTCGTCGTCTCTGGATATGCCATCTCGCGCAGAAACTGATACTGTGCGTCTGCCAGGGGCCAGGGCAGATAGCCGTGATAGAGGCCCGACCAACCACCGGCGTGCAGTGTCTGCTGCAGAGCGCGATACATTTCCATGTGCGGAAAGCCGACCGCTTCGTGGTAGACGCGGCGTGGTGGGCGATAGTAGGCAGACGTATCTGTCGCGGTCGCCATCTGGGGCAACCATGAAGGCTTTGGCTGCGTGTCTGTGAGGAGGCGTTCGTCCTGTGCGCAGACCCAATCGAGGTGTCCCGTTCTGAGCCAGGTATCCACATCGAGACCGGTCTCATGGTTGCGCTCTTCGTGTAGAGACACACGGGCACTGACGCTGAAACTGCGCCCCTTCGCCTTCCCCACTTCCTCCGCAAGTTGTCGAACCTGGCCGACAAACTCCGTCATTGCCTGCCTCCCCGCTCCTTCCTCTCCCGTCTTGAAGAAGCGCAGATCAAACATGAAATCGAGCTCGATCCCGTCAGGTTCGTAGCCTTCGAACACCTCGCGCACCATGGCCAGCTTGTGCTCGTGCACAGCCTCCTTTGTGAAGTCATAGCCCCACAGATAGCGACCCTCCTCACCGATACAGATCGACTCAGGGTTTTTCTGCTTGAGCACACCGGCTCGATCACTTCCCGGTGCAGCAGGATCCTGCAGCTTCAGACTTGCAACGACCCGTGTCCCAAGTTCGCGACCTCGATTTACCACGGCGCGCAGTTGATCGGTACCGAGTCTTCGTGCTTCCTCCACCATGCGCATAATGCGCCAGTCGATATAACTGCCCCACTCTTTCTGTCCTTGTCCCACAACGCGACCGACCTTGCTGTCGTGGAAGTAGACGTCGCCGTAGCCAAGACCAAAAACAAGCGTATCGGCACCTGTACCTGCGACTTCATCGACAGGCCACTGCAACATGTGCAGACTCGCTGGCGGCTCGATCCGCTTGGCGTGAAAATGATGGCCGTCGTTGTAGTAGATGAGCCGGGGATGTGACATGCTGATGTACTCCATTCAGGACACTGGCCTGCCCGCCATGGTTAGGATATCGTTGGCACGTCGCGAACCACCTGCGGACGTTACCGGGCCGCCTGCACATCTTCAGCAGAGGCCCTGCTGGAACAAGTAATGTCGCCACCGAGTTGGGGGAAACCCCAACTCCTTCACCTACATTGGAGCTACCGTCTCATGCCGCCAAAGACAACCCTGCGCAGCGCTCTGTATGCCTATCCATGGGCGCTGCATCGACCGGATCTGAACACGGCGATAGATCGTGTCGTCTCCAGTGGCTGCGACGAACTCGTTGTGACGCCCTGCTACCATCGAGCAGATTTTTTCCAACCTGCAGATCCGACCATGCCGATTTGTTATGGCGAACGCGGCGCCGTCTTCTACGGCATCGATGAATCCCTGTATAGTGACACACCGATTCGCCCGAGATTGAGCCGACTGGTGGACGGTCCGGATGACCTGGAACATGCCGCCGAGGCCACAAGGCAGCGCGGAATGGATCTGTCCTTGTGGATGATTTACAACTTCCAGGATGAGCTAAGCGAGGTCTGGTCTCAATTCGCCCGTCACGATCCTTTTGGCAATGGCCATAGAGGCGCCATGAGTCTTGGTGCCCCCGAGGTTGCCTCCTACTTCGTGGCGCAGACCCAGGACGTGCTGAATCGATTCAAACCCAATGTCGTCTGGATTGAGTCGCTCTATCGACATGGCATGGCGATCCCCAGCAAGACAAGAGCGATCATCACACCACGATGCCAATTCCTGCTCGCCCTCGATTGGAATCAGGGCATGCGTACGCAAGCAGAGAACGCGGGCGTCCCCGCCAATGCGCTTTGCCAGGATGTCGCCGCATGGCTGCGCCAGCACCTGGCTCGCATGCCGAGCGAGGCCGACAGTGCGCCCGTAGACGAACAGTGGCTGGCAACGGCCTTCGATGGCGCACTGGCAGCCTACATGGATGCCTGCCGTGAGGTCACGACGAATCTGTGGGAGCAGATTCACGACATCATACTGGCAGCTGGCAGCCGGATCTACCATCAACCCGTCACTCCCAGTAGCCTCGGGACTGATCTGGATGCCCGTGTAAATGCTCGCATCGGGCGTGTGATGATGTCACCATCGGACGCATCGCAGCTGCAAGCGGCGCGGCAGGACTATGCATCCGGCGCCGAGATCTTCGTGCCATTTCACGGGCAATACGATGACGAGGCATCCCTGGTGAAGGATGTCGAAGCCGCCGCAGAAGTGGGCGCCGATGGCGTCAGCTTTTACGCCTATGGCCTACTGCGTGACGAGCAGTTGCAATGGATTCGCAATGCCTTGTGAAACGCTGTCCACAAGTGAGCTGCGTGTAGTCGTTGGTGACAATGAGGAGGGCTCCGCAGAGCACGGTGCACATCGAGCTGGATACAATGGCGTCTGGTCGCTGACAAGTGTCCACGCACGCGACAACTGCTTCTCTCCGAGTGTCGCCGGACTCAATCTCGAGCACTGCATGGATGATCTGTTCATGACGCAAGAGGGTGGCGAGATCTTCGAACCACGCAAACATCCCATGCGACTCGAGCGACTCTCGGAGACCGCTGTGCGCCTGACGCAAGAGGCCAGTCCACTCACAGGCGTCACCTCCGAGACCATCTTTTCCGTGGGCGAACCACATTTCATCGATATCGACTTTCATGCGACCCTGACTCGTCCTCCACGATCGGGTAATCGGTTTGGCTTCTTCTGGGCCAGTTACATCAACGCTCCTGACAGTCCGGCTCTTCAGTTTCTCGATCCTGGCGGGATCTGGTGCTGCCTGAGTCCGGATGGGCATGGGAATGACAGTGGCAACACCGTATGCCATGATGGTGTCGCCCCTGCCTGGGGTGATCCTGAGCAGCAATACAATGACGGCAGTTTGGCCCACTCCTTCAGCAAACGACACTTCGGCCTGCCCCTCATGTTCGGGCGTCCTGGAGATGGTCAAATGATGTTTCTGCAGATGTTCGACCAGCAGCAGCCCGTGCGACTGTGTATGTCGCCCACGGGTGGCGGGCGTGAAGAAGGTGCTCGAGTCAACAATCCAGCGTGGGATTTCCAGTACATCATCGATGATGCAGTTGCCGGCGCCGAGCTCCACCTGCGTTCGCGAGTGATATACAAACAGTTCGTCGATGCGAACGAAGCAGAGACTCTCTACGAGCAATGGACGTCCACCCTGGAGAGGCCTTGAGTAGCTGTCTGACTCGATCAGTCAGACTCACTCGACCAGATCGATCTCCTCAGCGAGGTGACATGCCACCTGATGTCCTCCACTGATTTCGCGTAACTCTGGGGTCTGCTGCCGACACTGATCCTGCGCGAATCGACAGCGTGGATGGAAAGCGCAGCCTGCGGGCAAATCAGATGGATCCGCCACATCTCCAGGAAGTAGCTCGCGCGCCTTGCGCAGCTTTGGATCAGGTCTGGGCACGGCACTCATCAAGGCATGTGTGTATGGATGCCGTGGTTGAGCGAACAGTTCGTCTGTTGGTGCCAACTCCACGATCCGCCCCGTATACATCACAGCGACCCGTGTCGCGATGTTCTCCACAACAGACAGGTCATGGGCGATGAAGAGATAGGTCAGCCCCTGCTCCTGTTGCAGATCCTTCATGAGATTGATGATCTGCGCTTGTACGGAAACATCCAGAGCTGACACAGGCTCATCACACACGATCAATTTGGGATCGAGCGCCAAAGACCGGGCAATGCAGACACGCTGGCGCTGCCCACCACTGAAAGCATGAGGAAATCTCTGCAAGAACTGGGGACGGAGCCCTACCTGCGTCATCAACTGCCTGACACGATCGTCGATCTGAGCGGAGGACAGGTCCCCAAGTGCCTTGAGGGGCTCGGCGATGATATCGAAGACCGTGAGCCGTGGATTCAGAGACGAATACGGATCCTGAAAAATCATCTGCATGTGTCGTCGAAAGAGGCGCAAATCTTCGCCACGCAAATCGCTCACGTGCACATCCTGCGAACCAAGATTCATGCGGATCGATCCGTCTGTGCACTCGATCAGGCGCAATACGAGACGACCCGTCGTCGTCTTCCCACAGCCACTTTCGCCTACGAGCCCCAACGTCTCCCCATCCTGGATGGAGAAACTCACGCCGTCGACGGCCTTCACATGGCCCACCGTCGTGCGTCGCCAACCTGAGGTGATGGGGAAATACTTCTTGAGCCCCTCGACTTGTAATAGGGTCTGTGTCATTTGCTGTAGAGGTGGCACGCCACCTTGTGATCGTGGGTGATCTGCATCAATGCAGGTGGTTGCCCCACGTCGCAGGTTCCAGCGATTGCCTCGGGACACCGGGGATGAAAGGGGCACCCAGTGGGTGTCGAAAATGGGTCAGGAACAGAGCCTGGAATCTGCGCAAGGCGATGCCCACTACCAGAGCCGATATGTGGAATCGATTCGATCAGCCCTTTCGTATAGGGATGTTTCGTGTCGTCGAAGATCTCTTCCACGGATGCCTGTTCGACAATCCGGCCCAGATACATGACGGCGACATCGTCCGCAGTCTCGGCAATCACGCCCAGATCGTGCGTGATCATCATGACAGCCATACCCAACTCTGCCTGCAAGCGCTCGATGAGATTGAGAATCTGCGCCTGAATGGTTACATCGAGTGCCGTCGTTGGTTCATCTGCGATCAGAAGTCGCGGGCGGCAGGCCAAGGCCATGGCAATCATCGCCCGCTGTCGCAGACCACCTGACAATTCGTGGGGAAAGGCGTCGAAGCGTCGGTCCGCCATGGGGATGCCAACGAGGTTGAGAAAGTCGACGACTTGCTGGCGGCGCTCGGACTTGTGCAAGTCCTTCCGATGCAGCCGGATCGTTTCCTCAATCTGATTGCCTATGGTGTGTACCGGCGACAACGACGCCATGGGTTCCTGAAAAATCATGGCAATATCACCACCGCGGATGTCGCGAAGGGTTGGACTGTTTACGGGCAGCGGCACGAGATCGAGGACGGAATCTTCGCGCGCCAGCTCAATAGAGCCCTTCGAGATTCTGGCTCGACTCGGCAGAATGCGCAGAATCGCCTTGGATGTGACCGACTTGCCACAACCACTCTCCCCCACGAGTCCAATCGTGCGATCCGCCGGGATATCGAGATCCACGCCTTCCACGGCGCGCACGATTCCCTCCCGCAACTCGAATTCCACGTGCAGGTTGCGAACCCGAATCAGTGGCGCCGTCGCTGGTTGAGTTTCGCTACTCAAAGAACCCTCATCTCTTCGTCAGATCTTGTAGGGGTCGGCGGCGTCGCGCAGACCGTCACCGATGAAATTGAAGGCCAGAACGGTGACGATCACGAAGAGGGCGGGAATCATCAACCACGGATACAACTGCAGCGCCGTGAGGCTCTGCGCATCCTGCAGCAGCACACCCCAACTGATGGAGGGTGGACGTAAGCCAAGACGCAGAAAACTCAGTGACGTCTCCGCCAGAATCATACCGGGGATCGCCAGTGTCACGCTGACGATCAGATGACTGAGGAAACCAGGAACGAGGTGACGCATGATGATCGTGAACTCGCGCACACCAGCCACCTTGGCTGCCGCCACATAGTCCTCTTCTCGCAGGGCCAGGAACTTCCCCCGAACCACCCGCGCCAGACCTGTCCAGCCGATCAGACTTAAGATGACCGTCATGGCGAAATAGACAGTCACATTCGACCACGTTGCAGGAATCGCTGCCGAAATCGACAGCCACAGAGGCAGCGTTGGAAAGGATCGCAGGATTTCAATCACACGTTGGACGACCGAATCGATCAGACCACCATAGAAGCCTGACACGCCGCCAATGATGACACCCAGTACCAGCGACAGACTCACACCGACCAGACCGATGGTGAGCGAAATGCGACTGCCATACAGGATGCGACTGAGCAGATCTCGTCCAAGGCGGTCGGCGCCGAATAGAACAAGGCGCTCCCCCTCCTCGGCTTCGATACCTATCAGATGACGCGTCATGGGAATCAGTGACCACAATTCGTAGCTGTCACCCCGGGCGAACAGCTTGAGCGTCAGCGGTCGCTGCAAGTCATCCTGGTAGGTGACGCGCCGAGTCTCCGGATCCACGTGACGTACCATGGGATAGACGAAGGGAAGACGCAGTCCCCCCTCATGGATCATGTGAATCGACTGCGGTGGTGCGTGACGATAGAGGGCACTGCGCTGATTCGGGTCATGTGGCGACAGAAATTCACACAGCAGCGTGGTCAGATAGAGTGCGGCCAACACATACAGTGAGATGTAGGCCATTTTGTGGTCGCGGAATTTCCACCACATCAGCTGCCACTGCGTCGCGATCACAAGGCGCTGCGTTTCAGCTCCCTGCTCTTGGGCAAGCGCTTCTGTTGCTTCAGCACTCTTGAGGTCCGCACTCATGAAGGGTTACTGTCGAAGCGGATGCGAGGATCAACCCAGGCGAGCAGGATATCGCTGATGAGCGTCCCTACCATCGTGAGGAAACTCAGGATCATCAGGAAACTGCCGGCAAGAAACATGTCCTGACTGGTGAGTGCTTCGTAGAGTAACGGTCCCGTCGTCGGTAAACTCAGCACGATGGACACGATCACAGACCCGCTGATCAGCGTGGGTAGCATCCATCCGATCGTGCTGATCATCGGATTGATCGCCAGACGCACGGGATACTTCACCAGCAACCACCATTCATTCAGACCCTTGGCACGCGCCGTGGTGACATAGGGCATCTCCAGTTGATCCAACAGATTCGCCCGCATCATACGAATCGTCCCACCTGTGCCAGCGATCGATAGAACCAGAACGGGGACCCACAGATGCAACAGCAGGTCCCAGACCTTGGCCAGACTCCACGCGGCATCGATGAACTCATCTGAGAACAGACCACCCGCGCTGATATCGAAGTAGCGATTGGCGATAAAGAGCATCACGAGTGCAAAGAAGAACTGCGGTGTGGACATGCCGAGAAAGCCGAACAAGGTCGCCGAGTAATCGAGGAACCCATACTGACGAATGGCGGAATAGAAACCGATGGGCAGAGCGATGACCCATGTGACGATGATGGAGGTCATGGCGATCGTCACCGTCAGCGCGATGCGTTCCCAGATCAGCGTGTTGACGGGGGTGTTGTATTTGAAGGACTGACCGAAGTGAAACTGCAGTAGTCCCCTTGGACCGCCGAACCATTCACTGGCCTCTGACTGATGCGCGCCATAGACCCACTCGAATCCCATCCAGCGCGTATACTGCCGCCACAACGGCATGTCGAGACCATATTCACGGCGCATACTCTGAGCACGTTCGAGATTGGCCGGCTCCCCCGACATTTCCAGCTGCGACATGAGGGTCGTGACAAAGTCACCTGGTGGCAGCTGAATGATGGCGAAGGTGACCGCCGAAACCACCAGCAACGTGGGGATCATGACCAGCAGACGACGCAGGATATAGGATAACACGGCTACTGCGCCTCACGATCGAGCCAGAATTGCTCGATGCCGATGTATCCGGGTGACATGAGTCGGTAGTCCTGTATGATCTTCTCTGGCACATTTCTGAAGCGATTGGAGATGATGAAGACCTCCGGCTTGCGACAGATGCCAATCAGATAACACATGTCCGACCATTGCTCAAGTACCTGCCGACCCACCTCTAGTCGGTGTTGCAGATCGGGTGTCGATTTCATCTCATGATACCAGTCCACGAGGCGCTGATGTTCAGGCGGCGGTTGCACACCAGCCCTGCCTTCGGAAACATGGTAGCGCCCGTACAGGGGGGCGTAGTAGCTCGATGCAGAGATCGGTGCCAACCACAGACCGTCCAGCTCCCAGTGTACACCGGCGGAAGCATAGGCCCAGAAATCAGAGTCGCCATTGCGTACCTGCATACCGCTAAGGGTGCCGTCTTCGTGTTTCACGACGAAGCTCAGGCCCACCTCGCGCCAATACTCGGAGACTAGCAACCATAGGTCTTCTGTGTTGCCAGACTCAGCAGGAAATACGTGCAGGATCTCGCGAAAGGTTGATCCATCCGGCATGCGGCGCATCCCATCAGCGCCCCGGGTCATACCGAGTTCGTCGAGCAACCGATTCGCCAGGGCCGGGTCATAGGCTGTATTGCGTTTGTCGATGCCCGGTGTGTAATACCAATCGACTTCCGTCGTCACACCATTGCTTGGTTCCGCCAGCCCGGAGAAGACCATCTCGACGATCTCCTCGCGATCGATGGCCGCAGACAGGGCAAGCCTGAAACGTCGATCCTGCAGCAAGGGCCGCAGGGCGTCGTCGCGGCTGTGCTGATTCACGTAGACGGCGATGGCTCCCGTGGCGGGCTCCACATGCACCCGATAGCGGTTCGCCGGATCCCGCGCCCGATCACGAGATTCCATGAAGGAGGTGAAATTTCCCGCATTGATCTGCCGTGTCTGGAAGTCCACTTCCCCCGACTGCGCCTTCATATTCAGCACATTGCCATCAAAAACCGTCGTATAGGCAATCTGGTCGATGTAGGGTAATTGGTTGCCCGCGGGATCGACCTTCCAGTAGTAGGGATTGCGCACCGCAAGTGCCCGTGGTGCAGGAAAAGGCACCTTGCAGACGAAGGCATTGATTGTCGGCAGATCGGGATTCTCTTCACGGTTGGTCAGATCTCTATAGTAGGCCTTCCAGTCGAGGAATCCCGCCTCCCGTGCCTCTGCATTCAACTCATCCGGATCACGGTAGGACGCGTGAAATCGCGACAGATAGTGACGCGGCATGCACAATCCCCCCATCTGGCCGCGATAGCAGAGCATCTCCAGAAACAATCCGTAGGACTCGCTGAAACGAATCACGATGGTGTAGTCGTCGGGCGCCTCCACTTCCATGACTTCGTCGTTGATGACTTTCCATGGTGTATGCGAAGGCTGCAGCTCCCGATTCAGCTCCATGTCCCGATGCGTGAAGAGAAAATCTGCGCTGGTGAAGGGGGCCCCATCCGACCACCTCATGCCTCTGCGTAGGTGGAAAGTGAATTCTGTCGCGTCCTCATTCACTTCCCAGCTCTCGGCAATTCCCGCAACCACTCGCGTGCCCGTACGATCCCAGCGCACAAGTGTCTCATATCCAAGTCGCGAGTTGAGCCCCATATCACCCGCTGAGCGTGCCAGTCGACGCCACGTACCGCCGTAGACCCCGATCGACTCGACAGGCTCAACGACGACCGGTGTTTCAGGAAGCCGCTCGTCCACGGGCGGCAATTCACCCGCTTGCACCCTCGCCGCCAGGATCGGCGCTTCCTGGTACGCATGAGCGGGGCAGAGGCAGAACCCCATCCAGACCACCAGAGCGGCGGCAGCAGACATGGAACTCAATGTGAAGGATTTATCGCAGATCACAGATCTTCAATACGATCGGGTTCGGGCATCTGCTCAAACTGCACAGCACGGATGGTCTTGCGACCATCGAGCAACGCTCGAGCGAGACGGTGTCCGCCATCCATCAATCGACCATTTTCGTTGATGATCACGGGTATACTGATATCCACGTCGTTGATGCGCCGTGTATGCGACGCCACTTCCCTGATCGTTGGCGATCGGTTTCCGAACCAGCAGTCGACATCAAGTTCGTCAAAAGTCTCAACGTCTTTGTCGAAAATCGACAAATTTCGAGCCAGATTCCAGAGACGTTCCGTATCCCAGATGTATTTCTTGCCATCGATTTCAGTCGAGTGAGTTGGTCTTCGACCTGACATTGTTTTTCCTCGGATAGGCTCGCGGCCACTACATCGACTTCAGTTCATAGATTCGAATGCTGGCGATGAAGGGATTGCTTTGCGCCAGCTTCTCCGCCTCCTCAAGACTCTCCGCCTCGATGATATTGTAGCCTGTAATGCATTCCGCATCCCACGGCAGTTCCCTCGTGCCATTCTTGGAGATTTCCCGACCATCGGTGAAGCCCCCCTGGTCGACTTGCTTGTCTGAGATCGACTCAAACCAGGCCATCCAGGCCTGCATGATTTCTGGCGTCGGTTGTTCAAACCCGAAGTGTAGATACATGAACTTTTTCATCTTGCCCCTCGCATCGCAGATTGTGGCGTATTGTGATCTAGCAGAAAACCCGCCAGTAGATTAACACATGGTGAGCATGCATGCAGGTGCTGAGTCAATGGCAGATCAGATAGCTGAGATCTACCATTCTGAGTCGCGACGAGTATTGGCCACGCTGATTCGTCTTCTCGGGGACTTCGATCTGGCCCACCCATGCGCCGCCTGGCGCCCGGGAGCCATTTTCACCATTGTCCTATCCTGAGACATGATCGTCCAACCTGGGCGATCGGACTGGCTCCTTTCCTCCGGTTGATGATGACATATCTATCGCGACACCTTGGCTTCATTCCCTATGCCGTCCTGTTTCTCGGACTGCTGGCATGCAAGGACTCCAACATGTTCGTCCTCACCCCTGATACGTCGCAGCGGGTGCAGATCGTTCTGCCCCATGAAGCGACAGCCTCTCAGACCAGAGCCGCCCAGGTGCTCGTCGAGCACCTGAGTATGATCCTGCATGAGCCACCGCGCATCGGCGATGACACGCAGGACGTAGATATCCAGATCATCATCGGTCCCGGCGAAAACACGGCGAAACTCGATCTGAATCCAGAGACCCTTGGCCCGGATGGTTTCCATCTCTCCATTGTCGGCTCGCAGGCGATCATCATCGGCGGCCATGAAAAGGGCGCAATCTACGGCGCCTACGAATTGCTGGAACAACTGGGTTTTCGGCTTTGGACCCCTGGTGCGCTCACGCTGCCTGAAGCGTCGATCCAGCTTCCGCAGGGCTTGTCGCTGACACAGGTCCCCGCCATCGAGTATCGGGACACGCACTATACGCCCGCACACGATCCGGCCTTTGCCGAATGGCATCGTCTTGATCGCTTCATCTATGACTGGGGCATGTGGGTCCACACCTTTGGCACACTGATCCCGCCGGAAGAGCATTTTCACGACCATCCCGAATGGTTTTCGGAGGTGAATGGCAAGCGGATCCAAAGTGGCCAGTTGTGCCTGACGAATGAGGGTTTGTATCGGGCATTGCTACATGAATTGCGCGAACGCATTGAGGCCGAACCCGGCAAGCAC
>JABJJN010000040.1 GCA_018660835.1 Gemmatimonadota bacterium
ACTGATCCAGCATGCCCGCTACTTTGTGTGGTTGGCGCGATGGCGTGGTGTGAGCGACCAACTCGAAGCGGGCAACTATCGGCTCACGGGCACTGCCTCAACGGGACAACTACTCGACACTCTGCTCGAAGCGCCACTGGAGATGGTTCGCGTCACCATCCCCGAGGGCCTCACTCGTCACGAGATCGCATCGATTTTGCAGGCGGCAGAACTCGCCGACTCGAGCCGCTTCATCGCCGCCACCAATGACGACAGTCTCATCGCGCAACTCGGTGTCCCCGCCAGTTCTCTGGAAGGCTATCTGTTTCCCGAGACCTATTTTCTGCCACCGGATATCGATGAGAAGCAGATCGCTCGACTCATGGTTGCGGAGTTTTTCAAGGTCTTCAGCGATGCGCATTTCGCTCGCCTTGAGTCCATTCAGCTGACGCTGCATGAAGCGGTGACACTGGCATCCATCGTGGAACGCGAAGCCGTCGCTGCTGAGGAGCGACCGACGATTGCCGCCGTCTTCCTGCGCCGACTGGGGCTGAAGCGACGACTCGAGTCCTGTGCGACCGTCGAATTTGCCCTGGGTGTGCATAAGAAGCGACTTACCAACGCCGACCTGTGGGTCGTGAGCCCATACAATACATACAGGCACAGTGGACTTCCCCCTGGCCCCATCGGTAGCCCCGGACGTGCCTCGATTGAGGCATCTCTGCATCCGGTGCCAACGGAGTATCTCTACTTCGTCGCCCGCGGCGATGGCACCCACCAATTCAGTCGCACAAATCGTGAGCACGAGGCAGCCAAACGCGCCATCCGCCTTGCGGAGCGTCGCAGTCGCCTCAATTAAAAAGGAAAAGCTTTAGCATTTGTACAGCCTCGAAGACCTGAACCCGGAACAACGCATCGCCGCCGAGACCACCGAGGGGCCCTTGCTCATCCTCGCCGGTGCCGGATCTGGCAAGACACGTGTGCTCACCTATCGCATTGCGCACATGATCGATGCCCTCAATGTCGCCCCCTGGAACATCCTTGCCGTCACCTTCACCAATAAGGCGGCGGGTGAGATGCGGCAACGGGTTGTCGATCTGGTAGGCCCCGTCGCCGAGCGTATCTGGATTGGCACGTTCCACTCTGTCTGTGCCAGGCTGCTGCGTTATGAAGCGGAGGCCTTCGGGCTGCATCGAGACTTCACGATCTATGATGAAGAAGATCGACGTGCCCTCGTGCGGCGAATCCTCAACGCGCGCGATCTGTCGGACCAGGATTACCCGCCCAGGGCTGTCGCGGGACAGATCAGTCGCGCCAAGAATATGATGATCGATGTCGAGACCTATGCACGACAATCCGGTGCCGACCCACATAAGCGACAGATCGCCGACGTCTATGCGGACTATGAAAAAGGCTTGCGTGCCAACAAGGCCCTCGATTTCGATGATCTGATCGTCGAACCTGTGCGCGCCCTGCGTCGCTGTCCTGAGATTCTGGAGAAGTATCGACAGCGCTTCAAATATGTCCTCATCGACGAATATCAGGATACAAATCGCCCGCAATATCTGCTCACTCGTCTACTGGCTGAGGAGCATCGCAACATCTGCGTCGTCGGCGATGATGATCAGTCCATTTACCAATTTCGCGGCGCCGATCTGCGCAACATTCTCGATTTCGAGAAAGACTATACCGAGACAGCCATCGTCCGTCTCGAGCAGAACTATCGTTCCACCGCACGTATTCTGGCTGCTGCCAATGCGGTGATCGGCAACAATCTTGATCGCAAGGGCAAGAAACTCTGGACCGCTGATGCCGACGGCGACATGATCAACTACGCCGAATGCGGCGACGATCGCGGCGAAGCGCGACATGTGGTAACGAAGATCGAGGCCCTGTGCCGTGATGAAGGCTACAGTCGCGGGGAGGCGGCCATCCTCTATCGCACCAATGCACAGTCACGCCAACTCGAAGAGGAACTGCGTCGCGGCGGCATTCCGTACACCATCATTGGGGGTCTTCGTTTCTATGAGCGGCGTGAGATCAAGGACGTGTTGGCCTATCTCCGTCTGCTGGTAAATCCCGATGACGATGTCAGCCTGCTGCGCGTCTTGAATGTGCCAAAGCGAGGCATTGGCAATACGACGATCGAGCGCCTCGTGAGTTACGGCCGGCAACAGCAACGGCAACTACTCGACGTGATTGTGCACGAACGTGAACAGGTGCAGGGACTCGGGGCACGGGCCATGAAGAGTCTCGGTGAATTTGCCGAGATCATGGAGGCGCTTCTTGGTGCAGCGGCACCTGGTGTGATGCTCCTGCCAGAATTGGTGGAAGAGGTCCTCGAGAAAAGCGGCTACCTGGAGGCGTTGCGTACCGAGGCGACGCCGGAAGCAGAAGCACGTGAAGAGAATCTCGGTGAACTCGTGTCGAGCATTGCCGAATACGCCTCTGAACATGGGGCCGATGATGAGGATGCGGGGCTGAGTGCCTTCCTCGAAGAGGTCTCCCTCATGACCTCAGAGGATGAGGTCGATGCAGAGGGACGTGGACAGACATTGACGCTCATGACCCTACATGCCGCCAAGGGTCTGGAGTTCCCCGTGATCGCGATCTGCGGCCTCGAAGAAGAGTTGTTCCCCACCCTTCGTTCCATCGACGAGAGCAAGACCAATCCAGGCGCGATCGAGGAGGAAAGGCGATTGTTCTACGTCGGCATCACACGGGCGCAGAAGCACCTGCTCCTGGCCAGTGCGAGTTCGCGTTATGTCTTTGGCCAGAGTCGGATGATGGAGCCCTCGCGGTTTGTCGCGGAGATCCCCGAGCATCTGGTGAAGGTGACGCAGGTCGAATCACGCACACCCTCCTGGGGCACGCCACCGGGTGCAGCACGCCGGCAACGGTGGTCTTCAGGTGACGGGAAATCTTCCGGGGGCGGATCTTCCAAGTCCGGATCTTCCTCGTCAGGATCATCCTCGTCGTCCCGGGCAAAACATCTTTCCACGGCCGGTTACAATGCACCTGCAGCGAAGGCACCGGCCGGCGTTCATTATGAAATGGATGAAGGCAGCGCCCCGGACAGCAATGATCCCCTCGCCGTGGGACGTTGGGTCAAACATCCAAATTTCGGCCGCGGCATGATCACCGAACGCGAGGGCACGGGCGAGGACACGAAGATCACCGTTCGTTTCGGTAGTATGAGCAAACGAATTCTCGTCGCCTATGCTCAACTCGAGCCTGCCTAGAGCCTCTCAATCCGGCCAATGCAGTTCCCGTAAGTCGTGATGGGAGTGGGACTTGCGATAGTTCCGGCATTCGAGTATTTTCGCTCACCAGCGCAACCGATCCGCTTGCCGATTCCAATCGATTCCAATCGACCGATTTCCAACCGACCTACTCGCGGATTCCCGATCCCGCAAAGACGCTGATTCCCTATCCCGTAGAGACACCGGCTACCTCCGACCTATGCCTGACGCACAGATTCCACTCGAGCCTGAATCCGGTGCCCCACCGCAACGTGTGGCGATTCGGAACATTGGCTGCAAGCTCAATCTCTATGAGAGTGAGGCATTACGTGCCGGTTTTCACGAGGCGGGTTTTGATGTCGTTGACTTCGCGGATGAAGCCGACATCTACGTCGTCAACACGTGTACCGTCACGGGCGCCGGTGACGCCGATTCCCGCCGTGCCGTGCGGCAAGCAACGCGCGCGGGTAGCAATGCACTCGTCGTCGCCACAGGTTGTTATGCGCAGCGACGCCCTGAAGAACTCACGGACGCCGGCGCCGGTCTCATCGTCGCCAATGGTGACAAGGCACAACTCGTGCAAGCCGTCACGCAGCGTCTGTCAGGACAACAGGAAACAGATCTGACCCCGAGAGGTCGTCCGAAGACGGAGACCTTTCTGCAGATCGGTGGGCTCGTTGCAGGTGGCCGCACGCGTGGCACACTGCAGATTCAAGATGGCTGTGACGAGCACTGTACGTACTGCATCATCCCCCAGGTGCGCGGCGTCAGCGTCAGTCGCCCAGCGGCCCAGATCCTGTCACAGGCAAAACGCATGGTGGACGGGGGTTACGTCGAGTTGTGCCTCACCGGTGTGCATACGGGTAGTTTCGGGCATGATCAGCAACAGCCCGATGGTCTGGTGGATCTACTGGAAGCACTGGATCAAATCGACGGCCTACAGCGAATTCGACTCAACTCCATTGAGCCCAATTTTGTCACCGATGCTCTCATCGACTTTGCCAGCACCTCTTCGCATCTGTGTCGTCACTTCCATATTCCCTTGCAGAGTGGCGACAACGACGTCCTGCGCCGCATGGGTCGGCGTTATGATCGACAGCACTATGCCGATCGAATTCAGCGCCTCGCGGTCGCCGCACCCGGTGCCTGCATTGGCGCCGATGTGATGGTCGGTTTCCCCGGTGAGACAGAGGCACAATTTCAGAACACCTATGACTTGCTCGACGGCCTGCCCATGGCCTACCTGCACGCGTTCTCCTATTCCCTGCGTGAAGGAACGCCGGCACAGCGTCTTCCTGATCATGCGCCGCGACAGGTAAAGTCAGCACGCGCGCGCCGCTTGATCGAGTGGAGTCAGCAGCGACGTCTCACATTTCATGAAGGTTTTGTTGGTGAACAGGTGGAAGTATTGATCGAAGAAGCAAGACGAGCAGATGGCAGTGGTCTCGCAACGGGGACGACGGACAATTACATCCGTGTTCTGATTGAGGATGGTGGCAGTCTGCACCAACCCCAAGTGCGCCCGCACCAATTGCTCAACGTCGTCATCGATCGCGCCCGTGAAGACGTGACCTTTGCCTCCGTCCTTGCGCCCACGCCTGACCCTTCATTGCTGGCCATCGAGTTCCCTGTCACCTCGCAAGCCATAGCCGACTCGATGGAACTGTCACAATGACTGACTCTGCCGCAACGACCGAGTTACCACAACTCGAATTGCTGGAATCCTGCGACGCGCTGCCCACTGCCGCTAAGGCGCGGACAGCACCCAACCATCATCGCCCCGTCTACATCGAGACGTATGGCTGCCAGATGAATGTCGCGGACACGGAAGTTGTTGCCAGCATCCTCAGCGATGCGGGATACCGAATCGTAGATAGTCCCGAAGAAGCGAAGATCATTCTGATCAACACCTGCGCCGTGCGTGAGAACGCCGAAGAACGGGTCATCGGTCGTGTCGGTCAGTTGCACGGTTTGCGGCGCACCCAGCCCGATCTGACCATCGGCGTCCTTGGTTGTATGGCACAACATCTGACGGACACCTTGCCGCAGCGCGCCCCCTTCGTCGATCTCGTCGCGGGACCCGATGCGTATCAACGCCTGCCGGAGCTGCTGGCGCAGACGGCAGACGAAACACTCCTGGATACGCGCCTGAGTCGGACGGAAAATTACGTTGGCATCGATCCGGCTCGCAAAGATGGCACCAACGCCTGGGTCACGATCATTCGCGGCTGCGACAAATTCTGCACCTTCTGCGTCGTCCCGTATGTGCGCGGACGTGAGCGCAGTGTCCCCTCCGACGAGATCCTGCGTCAGGTGCGCGATCTTGCGCGCGCAGGTTTTCGCGAGGTGACCCTCCTGGGCCAGACGGTAAACTCCTATGACGATGGCCAACGAGATTTCGCCCGCCTTCTGGATGAAGTCGCCGAGATCGACGGCGTCGACCGCATCCGCTTCACCTCGCCCTACCCTGCGGACTTCAATGAGGCGACGATCGACGCCATTGCCCGACTGCCGCAAGTCTGTCCATCACTGCACTTGCCCGTGCAGTCCGCATCAGAAGAACAACTGGAGATCATGCGCCGGGGCTACACGATCGCCGAGTATCGCGATCTGGTCGTGCGCCTGCGTGAAGCGATCCCTGACCTGGCCCTGACGACGGACATCATCGTCGGCTTCAGCGGCGAAAGTGACGACGATTTCCAGAAGACCGTCGACCTGATGGAGGAGATTCGTTTCGACAGTGCCTTCATGTTCCGCTATTCGGAACGCTCGGGCACCTTCGCCCACAAGAACATGCCAGACGATGTCCCCGATGACGTGAAGGCGGCACGCCTGCATCAGATCATTGAATTGCAGGAGGGCATTTCCGCTCAGATGAACCAACAGTGGATTGGCCGCACCGTCGAAGTACTTGTCGAGGGCAAGAGTCGTCGTCCCGGCCCCGATGGGCAGCCAACCTTCTTTGGACGTTCACCGCAGGGTAAGGTGACGATCATCCGTGAACCGGCGCAGATGAATGATCTCGTGCAGGTACGTATCGATCGCGTCACGTCGCACACACTGTACGGAACGTCTGAACTCTAGGGCTCTGCAGAACCCAACGTAGTCGCCGCTGCAATCTTCAGATGCTGGCGCACATCTGCTTCGCCTGACCACCGCCCACCGCCGGGCCAGAAAACGGTCACGCGAACACGCTTGGCATCGCCTGTGCCAAAGTGCAGGCGGTGATCATCCTGTGACAGATAACCTGTCCCAGCCCTGACTTCACGAGTCATCTGCTTGCCATCTGGCAGGCTCACCACGACACGTGCACCGATGGCGCTCGTGTTCAGCCCTGTACCAACCAACGTAACCGTCAACCACCCCGCCTCGACGCCTTCGTTGCGCAGAAGACTCGGCACATCGTCGAGATTCACGATCACCGCATCGACATCGCCATCCTCATCCAGGTCACCGAAGGCGGCGCCACGACTTACGGCTTCGACTTGCAGGGCAGGACCGCTGAACTTGGAGACATCGCGCAGGTAGCCAAGCTCATTGCGAAAGATCTGATTGCGCTGTCTGTAGGTGGTTCCAATGCCGGCCGCGTCGACCTGCGGATAGACGTGGCCATTTGCCAGGAACAGATCCAGATCCGCATCGTGATCAAAGTCGACCAATCCTGTCCCCCAACCGAGGGTCGCCAGGGTCTGCCGTCCGAGATCAGAATCGAAGGCGGTCTCGCGAAACAGCAGAGCCTCTTCCTGCTGACGATACAGGGAGACGTGATCGTGAGAAAAATTGCTCACCAGTAGATCGGTGCGGCCATCTGCGTCGATGTCGCCTATGCTGATCCCCATGCCTGCCTGCCGACGTCCATCCGCTGACACAGCAACACCCGCCTCGTCGCCCATCTGCTGCAGGAGGCCGGGCCAACCGACCACCTCAGAGCGCTGTCGTTCAGATCGCTGATTGCGATAGAGAAAATTCGGCGTCGCATCGTTGGCGACATACAGATCCGCATCGCCATCTTCATCCAGATCTCCGGCGACAGCACCCAGCCCAAAGGCAGGCACGTGATCTTCGAGACCCGCCGCCAGCGACACGTCAGCAAAGAGCTGTCGTCGATCATCTGGCGCTGGATCATCTCGCGATGGATCATCTAACGATCGACCACCTGGCGGTGGATCCCCTTGGGTGTATTCGAAGAGTCTGTCCGGCGCCGCCCGCATACCCGCAGGACCGCAGAAAGCGGCGATACCGCGCCAGGAGCAGAGAGGTTCGTCGGCAAGCACTGAGTCCTGGGGGCGATCGACATATTGGGCAAGATAGAGGTCGACATCGCCATCCAGATCATAGTCAGCGGCGGCGATGCCCGTACTCCACCGATGATCCTGGGCACCACCAGCCAGTGGCAGCGACTCGAAGGTGCCATCGCCGCGATTGCGCAGTAGTGTGTTGGGGCCCCAGGCAGTCAGATAGATGTCAGGCCATTGATCGCCGTCGACATCCCAGACGGCGACACCCATTCCCCAGCCCGCCACGGCAACACCCGCTTCAGCACTCACATCTGTGAAGTGTCCATCGCCATCATTGCGATAGAGCATCGCCGTGGTACCCTGCACGGCCGCTCCCTGGCCAACCTCACCTGCGCTCGAGCCAGCGTCATCTGCGCCCGGGCCACCGTCACTTGCTCCCGGGCCGCCATTGACGAGGAACAGATCCCGGTCGCCATCGCCATCGTAGTCGAGGATGGCAACACCACCGGTATTGGCCTCAAGGATGTCTGTCTTGTCTGATCCCCCGGCACGCACGATGCCGTCCACACCGGACTCGAGGGCAATGTCGACAAAGACGGGCCACGACGGGATGGGCGAGGATGGTTCGGATGTGCAGGCAGCGCCGATACCCAGACTGAGACCCAAACAGCCTCGCACCAGGATAGTAAGGGCCCGGCAAGGCAGCAGTCGCCAGATTCGCCTCGACCTGTTACAGGTCCAGATCATCCAGTCCATCGAGATTCTTCATCATCTCCTCGACGTCGGGTAACATCTCAGGTTCCATCTCGCCGCCCGCTTCCTGGCCACGCTCACAGTAAGAGCGGTAGGGGCAGTGGCGACACTCCCCCTCGTTCGGCGTATGCACGAAGACGGCCTCCTGATCACACTCGATCAGCCCCTTCATCTCAGCGATCACCGTCGTGAGCCGACGCCGCCCTTCCTCGTGCATCTGATCATCATACGGCAGCCGCACCGGCTGTTGTGCATCGCGAGCATGCCAATAGGTCAGTTGTACTTGTGTGGCCTCTACCTTCGGCGACTTTGCCGGCTGCTGTAGCTGTCCGCCACGCTCGGTGGCCACAAACTGATAGACAACACTCTGCCAGGTCCTGGCGAGTTGCTCGTCGGCTCTCGGTGTGCCCGTCTTCCAATCGAAGATGATCACTCTCCCATCCTCTTCGATGGCAAGATGGTCAAACTTTGCCACCACCGTCACACCCTCTATGGTGACGGCCAATTCAACTTCCGTATACTGGGCCTGTGGCGCCGCCGGCATTTGTGTGCGTGCGTGATCAAGGAAACTGTGCCACCAGTTTCTCAAGATTTCGTCGTCACTTGCCTCCACCATGGGCGTCACGTCCATGCCCAGTGATTGCTGTTGGATCAGCAGATGGAAGTGCTCGCCACGACGCATGGCCTGCTCGAAATCCAACTCAGAGGAGGTCAGAGGCGCGGGCCAATCGAGGCCACGAACGTAGCGTAGATAGTAGCGTCGTGGACACCGTTGATAGGTATCGATGGCGCTCTGACTCAGGGTCAGGTCCATCACTCAGCCTCTGGCATCGTTCGACGCGCCTGGTAGAGTGTCTGCAACTGCTCAAAGGCCAGGGCCGCTTCCACGTGGCGCGTGCGTTGGCCCACAGGCACATAATCTGAGTAGCTCAAAGACAGAAATCGGCGGGCGCGCGTGATGGCCACATACAACAGACGCAGGCGTTCGGCGATCGTCTCAAAGCGACCCTCGTGAGTGCCGTCCACCGTCTCGCTGCCGCCCTCAACGGCCTGCAGCATCCATATGCGCGCCATCTGCGCCGGATCACCACCGAGGTGTTGCTGGTGGCCGCGGAAGTCATCATCGAGTGTCGCAGGGTATTCAACGGCGTCCACACCCAGGACGTAGACCAGGTCCCATTCCAGTCCCTTCGCCTTGTGCAGCGTCGTGAGTGTGATCCGACCTGGCGCGGGTTCGAATGAGGCCTCCGGTTGCGACAGCAGCGATCGACCGACCGCGGCATCGCTCAACTCGGCGACCAATTCCGGCAGCCGCCATGCTGGGTGCTCGTCACTGAGGCGACGCAGGAACATGGCGATTTCGTGCGCCGTCGCCAGATCATCTTCATCGAGTAGATCATTGGCCAGGGCCATGGTCAGTTGATCTACTGGCAGCGCCGCAGCGGGCAGCCATTTTGCGACGCGCTGCGCAAACGCATCGATGCGCGCCCACGTCTCCGGATGGATGCCAGGCACCGGCGGGAATGCATCCGACGTGGTCAGCGTGTCGTCGTCCATGGGCGCCAACAGCAGTTCCGGGCGATAGCAACTGCGCAGCAGGCGCGAGGCATTTTCATCCCCCCCATCTTCGCCCTCGCCAGAGGCGATACCGACGGCCTGCCAGGCTCGCTCCAGGGCGCGTGAATTCGAGGGTTGGGCGATGATTGATAAGGCGCGAGCCATCGTATCCACAATGGATCTGGCATTGCGCGAACTCTGTAGTCGTTCATCGAAGACGACACCCAGATGGCGCAGCGCTTCGGCGACATCGAATCCCATCTTATTTGTTGGCACCAGGATCGCCACCGTCGCGTCGGGATGGGACGTACTGAAACGAGCGGCACGGGTACTGGCATCGAGTAACTCCTCGTGCCGATGCTCGAAACGCCTGAACAGAACGCAGGGACCGTCGCCGTCGACTGGATTCGGCTGTGGGTCGCCCTCTTCGGTTGGCATCATCGACTGATCGCGGAAGGCGCGCGAGCGAACGGCCTGGAGGGGATAGGCATCACACGTCCAGCGCACCAGATCGTTTGCCAGATTCAGAATCGTGCGCGAGCTGCGACCTGAAATCGACATATCCACTGCCTGTACATCATCGCGATCAAGGAAGCCACGCAGCAGTTTGGGATCTGCCGATGTAAATGTGCTGGTAATGGATTGATTCGGATCACCAACGCGGATCCAGTTGCCCGTCGTCGCCGTGAGCCGACCGAGCAACTCTTCCTGCAAAGGCACACTGTCCTGCGCCTCGTCCTCCAGCACGACGGGCCAACGCTTGGCGAGTCGCTCACAGACATCCTCGGCATCTTCCAACAGGGCCACAGCAAGACGCACCATATCATTGAAGTCGATACTGCCGGATGTTTCGACAAGACTCTGATAACCGGCAAAAATCTGTGCCCCAACCTTGACCAGTAGCGCAGGCAGATCCTGCACCTGCGGATCTCCAGCTGCCGCCCTCTGCGACAGTGCTTCGAGGGCGTCGGCGTCGAGGCGGAGATTCTTCGCGCTGCCGATCACCGTATTGGCCAGGCCCCTGGCGATCCGCTGCCACTGCCCCTCCCAGCGATCGTTGTAGACATCGCCTTCGCCTGGCGCCAGTCGCCCCCAGACAGGCACATTCGCACGATTCCAGTCCGCCACGGCTTTGTCGATCAGGGCGTTCGTCGCCGCATCATCCAACACACGAAAGTCCGTCGTCGTCCCCACGTGTCCGGGATACGCCTGCACGAGACCGAAGGAAAGACTGTGAAGTGTACGAACATCATACCCCGTCGCCGGCAGCCCGCGCTCCCGCAGGCGCGCAGCGATACGCCCGCGCAAGGTATCGACCGCCGCATTCTGATAGGTCACGACCAATACGCGTCCCCGACGGCCGAGAGGTCCATCGCCATGCACCCGTTGCTCCAGAAGTCGTGACGTCAGGGCAGCGATGGTCGCCGTCTTGCCACTGCCAGGAACGGCGGCCACACCGAGTCGCCCGCCTTCGTAGTCGAGGATTTCGCGCTGGCCCGCTCGCGGTCGAAAGCCCGTTGACGTATCAGGCATCCACTGGCTCCCCAGACCCAGAATCAGGCTCGACATCGGCACCTGGCGAATCGAAATCGACAGGACGCCGATCGACACCAACCGAAGGTTGGTCCAAACAAACCGCAGGTTTGTCATCAACCGCAGGTTGGTCCAAATCCGCCGAAGGCGGATCATTGTCCGCAGGACGATCTATGACCAGATCCGTCACGGCGTGCAGCAGAGGACTGTCCTGAGGCTCCCCCGCCGCCTCAAGTTCACTCCAACACAGGTAGACGACATCGCTTACACGGGTGCACAGCCCACGCACAAGACGACCGAGGACTTCGTTGCGCCGTTGAAAATCGATCTTGTCCGTCCACGCCTGCCCAAGGGGCCAGCCGCGTGCCAGCACGTGGGGATTGGTTAAGGGTTGATGCGGCGGCGCCCACCAATGGATGGAGCCAACATCCAGCCAGAATTGGAAGCGCACCTGGCGCTCATCGAGCAGATACGTCGTCACAGGCGCGACGACGAGCACCGCCTCAGACACAGCCTGCGACATCGGTGTTTCGTAGGCCGCTGCGACGACCCCCTCAGCGACCATCTGCGCATAGCGCTCTCCCACTTGTCGCCCTTGCAGACTCAGGGCCGGTGCCGTCTTACGGAAGGCCTCAGCGGAGGCGATGAAGCGGGCGAAGAGTGTGCCGTACGTCGGATCAAGATCGGGTCGAGACAGAATCTCGCCGAAAAGGCGACGCAGGAAGTGATCCAGTGGCATGGTCGCGCCTTCACGCATGCGCTGCAGCCACTGCCACAGGCCGTCATAGGCGCGCATGTTGTCGGCTCCGACGCGTTCGTCAAGATCCTCCTGCGCCAGGTCGGCGAGGCCACGCAGTTGTCCTTGGCCGCGATCATAGACGGCTCGCCCAAGAATCGCGGCGCGAACGGCATCGATCCCCAGGACCTCTGCGAGACCCTCAGCGACATCCCACGGATGCGGTCGCAGGGTCCACTCCGCATGTGCCAGAGCGGCCAGAGCCAGAGCGCCACGTACCAGGGGCTCCTCGCGCAGACTCTCAAACCGGCGCACCACGGCGAAAGGAATCTCATGCTCGCGAAGGGCCTGCTGCAATACGAACCGCAGAACGCCATCAGCATAGGGCGCCACAATGGCGATCTCACCGGGCTCAGCCTCGCCCGAGGCAACCAACTCAACGACTTGTGCTGACACGGCATCGATCATCCCGCCTCGATGGCGTGCGGCGATGGAGCGCACCGTCGTCGCCGCAACTGCTGCATAGGGGCGTTCGTTGCCCGTATCATGCGACAGATCATCGAGGTCGCTGATGATGTGCTCCGCCAGATGGTCGACGGGAGCAAGTGGCGTCTCCACACTCAGCTGTTGGGGACAATCGTCACGCAGGCGCAGCGCCCCCAACGGATCGACACCGAGAAACACCCGAAACCCCCCGTGACGACGGTAGACCAGCAACGCCTCGGAACTTTCCTGCAACTGTCGAGCAAGGAAGTCCTGTGCGACGGGCACCGATTCCTCTACCCCTTCGACGGCAAGATGGCTGAAGTGAGACAGATAGGCTGCGCAGGCATCCCCAGGCCGTAGAAATCGATGAAACAGATCGATGGCAAGAGAGATATCGAGAAGATTGTGTTGCAGACAATGAGAGCGGAAGCGCTCGATGCACTCCTGCGCCTGATCGAAGAAGCGCAGACTCTCCCGATCCCCGCTCCACGCGGCCTTCAGGCGTTGCCCGACCTGCTCGATGGCGTAGCCATTCACGGCGGCCTTGTTCAGATTATCCAGCAGCTGCGACAACACGCGCTGCGGCCGCATGGCGAGCCCCTCAAAATATCCCTCAGCCAGCAGCGGCCCAATCATCTGACTCATCAGATATTGAGCTGTTTCGTAGGTGAGAAATACAGGTGGATCCAAAGGGCGCTGAAAACCCGCTGCCGCCGCCACATCCGGCCATAACAGACGCACTGCACTGGAGGCGAGGCCGTAGTAGGTCTGGATACCGACACCAGCCGCCAGGGAGGGATCGTCCAACTCGGACGCCAGAGAGGAACGGTATTGTTCGCGCCGATCGAGCTGCGGCAGCAGAACGAGGATCTGTCGTGGTGGCACACCGTGCTGAATCCAGGTGCGCAAACGCGTCAGGATCAGTTGGCGCGCGATGGCGCCCTGAGGCGATTCGACCCAGATACGGGATGGTTCAGGATCCTGCAGTCGCAGGATCACATCGGCGAGGGGGGAGGCAGGTGATTCAACCACGGCGACGCCCAGTGGTAAGCGGACAACCTGTGGTAAGCGGACAACCCGTGGCAGGCTGCCGCCTCGCAGGGGACGCACCCAAGCTTGGCGCGGTCAGGAGCCGGACTTGAAGATGGCCAACACCTGCTCCGCATCTGCAGCGGCGACGATCTCGTCGCGGACCCAGCCCTGCTGCAGCAACCGAGAAAGCTCTGCGAGCAACTCCATATGCTGCTTCTGATGCTTCCGGGGTGTTCCGAGCATGGCAACGATGTGCACGGGGGCTTCGTCGGCGGACTCGAAGTCGATGCCCTCGCGGGAGACGCCGATCGCCAGAATCTGGCGACTGATCGAATCCTCGTGAGCGTGGGGTACGGCAACGCCCTTGCCGATTCCCGTCGAACTCTCCTGCTCCCGTCGGATCAAATCCGCAAGAAACTGCTTCGGATCTTCGATCGCATCGTCGTCGTCGAACACGGCAGACAATTCGCGCAGAACATCGAATTTTCGCCGCGACTTCAAATCTACGAGGACATTGTCCTCGCTCAGGATACGGTCCCATTTGTCCATAGGCGCGCGGAAAAGGCCTTGCTAGAAAAGGAAGAATACTGTGAAAATCCACCACCCTTGAACGCCGCCGAAACTAACCGTGACCAAGGGGGAAGTCAAGGAAAGACCCCCCAAAAACGTGCTCGTTTGTGCAGTTCTCCAAGCGCTTCTTCATCGCCTCGTCGGCGCAGGATCTGCGCTGCCAATCGGTACGGTCCCGGACGCATTGGATCAATGGAAATAGATTGCATTATGACATCATATGATTCATCTATTTCATTGTGTCGCAATAACATAAGACTAATATTGAAAAGTGTTGACTGAGATCTCGGGGCGATCTGTGCGGCGCGACGATAGGCAATCAGCGCGGCAGGTATGTCATTGAGAGCACGGTAGCGTTCCCCAGCCATCCACCAATAGTTGGCTGCCAGCTTCGCCAGCCAGGGATCTCGAATCTCACTGTCCATGCCCGCCGACAGCAAGCGCTCAACAGGATCGATGACGGGCATCGACGCCGGAGCCACACCGCTTTCCTGGATACGGTATACGAGGCCATGCGGCACAAACTGCAACCCCTCGACGGGTGGTCGTCTCGGTACAACGACATAGAGATCTCTGCCCTGACGCCACAGGTCAGCTTCCCTGGCTGATCGAAGTCGTTGGCGTTGGCGTCCTGTCCCTTGTGTCGCCAGATCACGGCCACGTCCCTGACGATTATAGATCTCCACGTCTGGACGCTCTCCCTCTACCCGCTGCAGGTAGTCGAGGACAAAGGCCACGTCATCCCCTTCTGCCAGCAAGACCGCCTGGGGCGGCAAGTATCCTAGAAGGTCACGTCCATACTGACCTGCGAGTCGAGCCGAGGAACGATCCACCAGGGGGAAATGAGATGCCGCAAGGAAGCCGGCGAAAATCACCAAACCCACCGTAGCAGGCAGCCGCCAGCGTGCGATCAGCTCGTGGGCACCTGCGCCGATCAGTAGAGCACCACAAGAAATGGCCAGTAAGAAGAAGACGTCGATGCCCGCCGGATCCCGATGGTAGTTGAGGGCGAGCAGGAGATTGAGTCCGATGGCGGCACCGACGATGGCCAGAAGCTCCCGATCCGTGCGCCACAACCTGAACATCCCGATCAGAGCAATCACGGCACCGACGATCTGCCATTCGTGCAGCCACAGTTGCAGGAATCTCTCTGCATTGCGCAGCATGGCGACAGCGGGCACCGAGAAGAATGAGGCGCGATAGTCGGCCGCCGTCAGGTGCTCCCACAAACCGGCCGCATGCGAGACATCCACCCAGTGGAAACCAGAGCCCCTGCCACTGCGCAGGGGCAGATATAGCCATAGACTCAGGCCCACAACGCCAGCCAGGACGAAGAGAGCCACTGCACGAATGGGTATCGTCCGCCTCTGGCGAGCTTGCTTCCAAGCCGGTCTCAGGGCGACAAAGACCGCCATAGGCAACGCCAGAATCGCCTGCAGATGGGTCGTTGCTGCCACCCCACACAGATAGCCCGCCAGAAGACGGCGGCGCGGTGTGGACTGGTCTGCTGCGGCCAGGCACGCTGCGATGGCGACCAGTGTCACGGCAATAAACAGACCGTAAACCTCCGCGATCACGGCCTGACTCCAGAACACACGCCCCCACGCCAAGGCCAGACCCGCGATAACGGCGGCGACAGGTTGTATCCCGCGAGTCAGCAGCAGCCACGTCAGCATCGCCGCGGCGGCAGCGGCAAACAGAGCAGAAGCGAAATTGATCTCAACTGCAGGAGAACTCAGGGGCAGGATGAGGGCCACGAGGCGCCCGAGGAGGACAAAAAAGGGATAACCCGTCGGATGCGGCGTCCCCAACAGATACGTTGCCCCAATCAGTTCCCCCGCTCCCTCCGTGTAGACATCGGGGCAAAGGGTCAGACAATAGGTCACCAGAGCGAGACCGAAAACGAGGCCCACGGCCATTCTTGTGCGCATCATTGGCTACCCAGCAGCGCCTGCACATTGAGCCTCGTGCTCCAGGCGAGCCATGCATCTGTCCGCATCGCCAATCCATACAGAATGAAAATGAGTGCCCCCTGGATCAACCACGCACGTGAACAGATCGGTGACTCCACTGCAGCGAGTTTGGGCTGTGCACTAGCCAATACGTGCTCACCGACCTGGTCGTGCTCGCGGGTTTGCCGAAACAGCCAGATCCAGCAGATGAGCCCGGCGACACTCAGCCACATTCCCAGGCGAAAGGATGCGGGATCATAGTCGAATTCGACGCGCTGCGCCGTGGGTGTCAGCGGCACGCCTCTGAACATGTGATTTGCCGTCTCGATCGGCACCGCCTCGCCATCCACTGTGGCAGTCCATCCTGGATAATCTGCATCCGTCAGGACCAGATACGCATCGCCCTCACGGGTTGGCAACTCGACCTCTACATGAGTTGGCTCATAGGTGCTGATCCGCGCCGCGATGGCACGCCCCTCGGTCTGCCGCAGCGACTCGCCTGCAGATAGCAACACACGTCGAGTCGGATCAAATGCCGACTCAAGGGCTCGTAGTCTGATGGCGCGATCTTCTACGACAATCGCTTCCGTCACGACATAGGCCCGAGGCAACCAGTCAGCCACCTTGCGCACGACCACCGATGATGTTGGCATCGAGGGCAGATAAACATCCGTGCCGCTTGCATCTGTGACCACAGCGTCAGATAGATCAGATCGTGGCGCCACAATGTAGGCGACACTCGCCAGATCCAGGATCGCCGGCGAGTTGTCGGCCAAATCTCTATGCTGCGCCAGATGCAGAGGACTCCAGCCAGGCAGGGCATTGGCCAGGCCGAACATGCCACCTGTATAGTGGCGCAGAGCTTCTGGATACACTTGGTACGGCTGCGTGTCGTGGCGCCATCCGGCGTGACGATCGGCGCCAGTATTGGCTTCGGTGACGACACTGGCAATTCGAAATCTGGCAGCCCCTGCGAGAGCATCAGGTGCGCCTGTCTGCTCGTGGTGTCGTTGGATCGCGACAGCTGTCGCCGGCGCCATCTCATAAACAGCGGCGTCGATCACCGCATTGAAACCACGCCCAAAACCACTCAGATCTGCGACAACGACGATGGGCAGCACGACAGCGACCAGCCTGCGTCCGAGCACATGACGACGCCAACGGCCACTGATCACAAGCAGGGCAAGCAGCACGAGGAGAGTGGCTGCACGAACAGCTTCACCGATCAGTCGTGATCGCCACAAGCCCATGCGAGCCACATCTGCACTGGTCAGATCTGCTGCAACCTGCACAGACGGGAGGGCGCCGATGGTTAACATGCATGATGCAAGACACAGCCCCAGCAGGACCGCACTTGCAAGCCACTGTCGACGCCGAACCGGGCCGTTCAGGAGGCGGTCTGCACCCAACCCAACCAGGGCGGAACCTGCCATCGCCCACCAGAGCAGAAATCGCGTGGGAATACGCAGAGGACGCATGACGGGCACTTGATACAGAATCTCAAAGAGTCCCGTGAACTTGCCCATCGACAGAATGAGCCCTGCGATCGCGATCACACCCAGAGCGAAGGTTGGCGCCTCCCTGCGCTCACTCAGGGCCAGCCAGCAGAGAGGCAGAGCCAACACGCCGAGATAGGGGCACATCTGGATGAAGAAATCGCCCGCGCCCCCCCAGTAGGTGCCATAGGAGGAATCGCCAAGCAGTGACGGCAACAGCAAGGTCAGTAACCGTTCGGGCGCCATGGACATTTGTACGAATCGTTCGAATCCCAGCCCTCCCGCACGAGCCGAGTGTTGCATCAGTTCCAGCGTCGGCAACACCTGCACTGCCGCCAGCCATAATCCGCCACTGATAGCAAAACCGACCCACACGACACGCATGAGACTGCGCCGGCGGGTCCGCAGGGCTGCATAGATCAGGACCGCCACCGCCGTGTAGGCTGTCGCCTGCGGATGCCCCGCCAGCAGTTGCAGCGCCAGAATCGCAGTGGCCCACAACAGCGGCCGACGGCGATCAGTTGTGATCGCCGCATCGACACAGAGAAACAGCAGAGGGCTCCACGCCGCGACGGCCAGAAAATTTGGCGACATGGCGCGCACAACCAGGTAACCACTCAGGCCATACGTGAGTCCCGCAGTGAGGGCACCACTGACGCCCGAATGCAGGTGGCGGACAAACAGTGCCATCGCCACGGCGGCCAGCATCAGATGCCCGACGATGCTGGCATTCACCGCTTGCCACGGCGAAAGAAACAAGGCAAACAGGAGGTTGGGCGGGTACAGAGCGCCGACCTGCCCCTCGGCAAACAGCGGAAAACCAGCACTGATCTGCGGCACCCAAAGCGGTAGCTCGCCGCGACCAAGCGCGTCGTGCAGGTAGAACCGGAAGGGCACATTCTGCACCATCACATCTTGTACAAAGAGTGCCCCACCGCCGAAGGTTGCATCGGCAAAGAACCAAGCTACGACCAGACAAAGCCCTGCCGAACCCCATAGGATGGGGCGCTGGATCCAGGACGCCGTCACGGCGTCAGCCATCCCTGCTTGTGCAGGAAATCACGCGTTTCGATCGCCGCCAGATGATGTCCCTCTGCACGCCAATGACTGTCCTTGTAATACAGTTGCCCCCCAGCCAGATGCTGCCGCAGAAACGCCGGATACAGATCAAGAAAATGCACGCCCTGCTGGCGTGCCCATGCAGAGAGAATGTGGTTTGGCTTCATCAGATCGTAACTGCCTTCAAGAGCGAACTGTTGGCGCTTGCGCTCCCAGTTCGAACTCTCGATCTGCACGATGGCTGGCGCATAGACCACGGCAAAGAAGCCACCCTGCGCCTCTACCGTATCGCGAAAGCGGGCCAGCAGCCTGCAAGTCAATTGCCAGTGTTGGGCGTATTCGGGTGCATCCCAGCCATACAACCCGGCGTAGTAGGCATCCTGTTGCCCCGCTGCGACCTCGCCTCGCCTCAGGGCACCTGCCAGCAGTGCTGCCACATGCCACTGACGCAAGAGACTCCTCGTAAAACTCGCGTCGCCATCCCATGCCGGATCGCGACGTACCGGGACTCCCTGCAGTCGCAGCGTACCCAATGAATCGAGAGTGAAAAATGGTTTGTCGCCACGCTCGGCGCCGATGCCTCGACGTGAAGTATTGTTCCACAGGTCATTGCCATAGAACAGCACGAGGACGATGTCGCTCGCGAGCTGTCGACCTACCTGCGTATGCAACAGCAACTGTTGATCTGTGCCATATCCGGCTACACCTAGATTGCTGACGCTGACTCCCGGATGGTCTGCCAGCAGCAGCGACCGCAATTGGCCAGAGAGACTCTGGTGTGCCTCAACACCCCATCCTTCGGCAAAGGAATCGCCATACAATGCGATCCGTGGCATCGAGCCTTCTGAGACCTCCAGTTGCGACGTCTCCTGCGACACGTCTGCCTGTGTCGCATCGGTCTCCACACGCCGACCGCCGCCGTCGATCTGATAGGTCACATCGAATTCAGGCGTCCGCATTCTTCCCGATGATTCGGGCCGATGCCGCCAGCCAAGTCTCTCATCAAACGCCCATACATCAGGCAACTGGTGTACTTGCGGTGCCCAGATCTCAAGGACCAACTCCGCCAGCAACAGCGCGACGAGAACCGCGCTGGCTGCCAGGCCAAAGACCTTCGCCGTCGCCAGCAGACGCTGTGTCACAGGGATCTAAAGGGGATCGTAGAGGCCGAGATCATGGGGGTCGAAAGTATCCGTGGATGCGCCAAAATGTCAACAGACATCACGTGCGTAACCGTCTGTGAACACTATATTTGGATCCACCAGAGATTCTTCGAAAAAGGGCTGCCTTCCACCACATGAAGCACATTCTCGTCACCGGTGGCGCCGGATTTATCGGCTCACATACGGTTGACCTCTTATTGGCCCAAGGCTATCAGGTCCGTGTCCTGGATCTGTTGCAGCCACGGGTGCACCCCCACGGATGGCCGTCGTATCTACCCGAGCAAGTGGAGCGCATCCAGGGCGACGTTCGCGACACAGATGCAATGCGTCGCGCCCTTGAGGGCATCGATGGCGTCGTTCACCTGGCGGCCTATCAGGATTACATGCCCGATTTCAGCACGTTCTTTGACGTCAATACCACGAGCACTGCCCTGCTATTCGAACTGATCGTCCGCGACCGCTTGCCGGTTGAACGGATCGTTCTTGCCTCATCGCAGTCCGTCTACGGCGAGGGTCACTATCGTTGCGACCAGCACGGTTTCTTTCAACCGGATTTCCGCTCGGATGATCAACTGGCACGCGGCGAGTGGGAGATTCTGTGTCCTGAGTGTGTGCAGGTGCCAGCGTCGCCCGTGCTGATCAGCGAGGACCTCGTCAAACCGCACACGCCCTACGGCATCTCCAAATATGCTCTGGAAATGACGGCGCTGAATCTGGGACGCAAATACGGTATCGGCGTCACCAACATGCGCTATTCCATCGTTCAGGGGCCGCGCAATTCCTTCTACAACGCCTACAGTGGTCTTGCCCGGATCTTCACCTTGCGTCTACTCCACGATCAGCCCCCCATTGTTTACGAAGACGGGCAGCAGCGTCGTGACTACGTGCACGTGTTGGATGTTGCCCGGGCGAACGTCCTCTGTCTGGAACACCCGCAAGCAGTTGATCGCAGCTTCAACGTGGCGGGACGCAAGGCGACGACCGTCCTGGAAGCGGCGCAACTGCTAGGCGCAGTGTGTGAAAAGTCGAGTATCGAGCCTCAGATCAGCGGCGAATATCGCTTTGGCGACACGCGCCATACCGTGTCTACTGGCGCGGCCCTTGAGCAACTTGGTTGGGAATCAGAACGCGATCTTGAAACGATTTACAGCGACTACGTCGAATGGGTTCGGCAACAGCCCAACCTGAGTGACTTCTACGCCAATTCACAGCAAGCGATGCGACGGGCTGGCATCTTACGACACAGTGCCGCAACCGAATGAAGGCGATGATCCTCGCCGCCGGCCGCGGCTCGCGTCTTCGTCCACTGACGGATACGGTGCCAAAACCGATGATTCCCATCGCCGGGCTCCCCCTCCTCGAACACACGCTGCGCCTGCTCCGATCTCACGGCTTCGATGATCTGATCATCAATCTGCATCATCTGCCGCAAGTCATTCGCCAGCATTTCGGCAATGGCGATCGCTTCGATGTGCGGCTGCGTTACGCCGACGAGCCACAGTTGCGCGGCACGGCAGGCGCCATTCGAGATGTCGCCACCTCTGGCTTTTTCGGCGCTGAAGAGTTCCTCGTGTTCTATGGCGACAATCTCATCAATGCAGACCTCACCGCACTCTGGCAAAGTCATCTGAACACCCAGGCTCAAGCGACCATTGGTTTGGTCTGGATGCCCGACCCACACGATCGTGGGATCGTCGGACTTGCCCCCGATGGACGCATTGATCGTTTGGTCGAAAAACCCTCGGCGCAACAGATCTTCGACGACTATCTGATCAACGCCGGTGTGTATGCCATCGGCCCCGATGTGGTGGATGCGATCCCAGCGACGGGCACACCGGATTTTGCCGCCGATGTCTTTCCCCACTTGCTGGAACGTGGCGACCATCTGGTTGGACATCGCCTCGTGGGCCAGCTACTTTCCACCGATACCGCCGAGCGCTACCAAGCCGCCTGCGAGCAGGTTGCTGCAGGGCGATTCGCCCTGCCCTAGATCGTTTCGCACGCCGACCACCGCCGACTCCATTCCATTAGATATATCCGTTGATTACTACGCGAGCCCCGCTGCGCATTCCCCTTGGTGGCGGTGGCACCGATCTGCCTTCCTATTACCGCGATCACGGTGGCTTCATTCTGAGCGCCGGCATCGACAAATACGTCTACATCCAGTTGAACACGTTGAAGGTGGAGTCCTTCATTCGCGTCAAGTATGCGGAAACCGAAAGGGTCGAAGAGCCATCACAGATCCAGCATCCACTGCTGCGCGAGTCGCTTCTACACACGGGGATCGAGTCGGGTCTTGAGATTGGCGCCATGTCCGACGTACCAGGGCGAACAGGTCTGGGATCATCCGGCTCCTTCACGGTTGCCCTTCTGGCAGCGCTGCGCGAACACACACGCCAACCACTTGCTCGACAGCAACTGGCCGAGGAAGCATTTCACGTCGAGGCCGTGCGTGCAGGACAGCCGTCAGGTAAGCACGACCATTATCTGGCGGCCTTCGGCGGTCTGACCTGCCTCGAAATCGATACGCAAGGCGTGGTGACCGTCAGCACCCTGCAGATGTCATTGCATGACATCGAGGAACTACGCAACAACATGGTGCTGTTCTATACGGGCATCACCCGCGAGAGTTTCGACATCCTGTCGCAACAAGAGGCGGATACACGCGCCGGTACAAGCGAAGTGGTCGACAGTCTACATGAAGTGAAGGAGCTCGGTTTGCAGATCAAGGCGGCTCTGCAGCTGGGACAGTTGGATCGATTCGGCGAACTTTTGCATTCGCATTGGGAGACGAAGAAGCGGCGATCAGCAAAAGTCAGCAACGCCAAAATCGACGCCTGGTATGATCTTGCACGCCGTCACGGTGCCCTCGGTGGCAAGCTGATGGGCGCCGGCGGCGGTGGCTTCCTCATGTTCTACTGCCCCGCCGCCGATCGAAAACAGTTGCGCGAAGCGATGGCAACAGAAGGACTTCCAGAAATGAGTTTTCACTTCGATGACGAGGGCGCCAAGGTCCTTATGAATGCCTGACATGACGAACCAGCAATACATTGACGGGTTCCTGTCGCAGATGACGGATGCCTTGGCACGCGTGCCGGTCGCTGATATCGATGCCGCCATCGACCTGCTCTTCGAAACGTGGCAGCAGGGCCGCACGGTCTTCATCGCCGGCAATGGCGGCTCCGCTTCGACAGCGAGTCACTTTGCTTGCGATCTTGCAAAGTGGACGATCTGCGAGGGCCAACCACGCTTTCGAGCGATGGCCCTGACCGACAACATGCCCCTCTTCAGTGCCCTCATGAATGACGAGGGCACCGCCTCCGTGTACAGCGAGCAACTGGCTCCTTTCATCGGCGCCGGAGATCTGTTGATCCTGATCAGCGTACATGGTGGGTCCGGGACCGGAAATGCTGGCACCTGGTCACAGAATCTTCTCCGTGCCCTGGAACTCGCCCACCAACAGGGCGCTCGCTGCCTCGGTTTTAGTGGATTTGACGGTGGTGCTTTGCAGCAGTTGGCTGATGTGTGTGTGACGGTCCCCATCAACTCGACACCACACGTCGAATCCGTCCATCTGGCCCTGGAGCACCTGATCTGTGATTGTCTACGCCAGCGCATCGCAGCCCTGCCCTAACCCTCTCGGAGAATCGAACGATGGAACTATTCATCGACAGCGCCGACCTCGAGCAAGTGCGTCAAGCGGCAACCCTCGGTGTCATCAGGGGCTGCACGACGAATCCGAAGCTCGCTGCGACCTCGGGGGGCGGCGATTTCCGCGACCGCGTCCTGCAAATCCTGCAGCTGATTTCGGGCCCTGTAAGTGTTGAAGTCACCGCCGAGGACGCGGAGGGCATGTTAGCTCAGGCCATCGAATTCTCGCGTTGGGACGAACGCGTCGTCGTGAAGATCCCCATGTCGGCAGCAGGACTTGAAGTGACCTCCAGACTCGAAGGCAAACATGACATTCGTGTCAATGTGACGTGCATGATGAATTCCAATCAGGCAACCTTGGCGCTGCTGGCCGGTGCCAGCTATGTCTCTCTTTTTGTGGGACGCATCAATGACCTGGGCTACGATGCAGATTCCACTCTGCGGGAGACGGCCCACTTCATCGACCAGGGCGGCTTCTCAGCACGCATCATCGCCGCAAGCATGCGTGGCGTTGCCGACATCCAACGCTCCTTTCTCGCCGGTGCCCATATTGTGACGATCCCGCATCGCTTCCTTGCGGAAATGATCCATCATCCACGGACCATTGAGACAATCGACGAGTTCAAGCAAGCCTGGGACAACCGCGATTAGCATGATGGCTCCTGCCTCGTATGCTTCACTTGATCTGGGTGGCATGCGCGTGACAACGATCAACGCGGGGCGTTTCGCTCTCGACGGTGGCGCCATGTATGGCGTCGTGCCACGCCCCTTGTGGGCACGCGTGACACCACCCGACGACCGTCACAGGATTCCCATGGCCTGCAACTGCCTCGTCGTGGAAACGCCGCACGAATGCATCCTCATCGACGCCGGACTTGGACAGCGCTTTGACGCTCGCGCTCGCGAGATATTCGACGTGGACACAGACTCGAGCTTGCAGAACGGGCTGAGCCGGGCGGGCATAGATCCCGAACAGATTACCCATGTCTTGTTCACACACCTGCATTTCGACCACAGTGCAGGTGCCCTGACCACGGTCGCAGACAAGGTGCGACCCACCTTCGTCAACGCACAGCATCTGGCCCAGGACGGCGAAATCGACGATGGTCTCGCCTGCCGCAGCATCATGGGTTCCAGCTACGTGCCGTCAGATATCTCGCTATTGCGAACTGCGACGCGCCTGGAAGGCATTTCGGGTGACACGGAGATTTTCCCGGGAGTACACGTAGAGGTAACCGGCGGTCACACCGAACATCATCAAGCCGTGTGGTTGCGAGGCCGTGAACAGACCCTCGTGTACCCCGCTGACCTGCTGCCCACGCGCCACCACCTTCGCCCTTATTGGATCATGGCGTACGACATGTTCCCCCATGAAACGCTGACTGTGAAACACGACTTCATTCGTCGCATCCTCGAGCAAGACTGCATCGTCGCGTGGGATCACGATCCCCTCTCCCCCTTCAGTCATCTTCGCAAGACGCCCGACGGTGTGGAAGCCATCGATATCGGGACCATGCCATGACCTTGAGGCATGCCGTGACGGCCGTCGTCGAGCGCAACACGCGCTGGGAAGGAGAGGTCGCAACCGAGCCGTGGGAGGTTGGCTGGGCGTCGGAGGCGATTTTCTTTGTTCGAATTCTGGATCAAGACGCACCCAAGACAGCGACATTGCGCATACAGGTGTCACCCGATGGCATGGAGTGGGTGGATGAAGGCACCTGCCTGTCCCACGATGGCGAGTCCCTGCTGTGGGCCCGTGTCAGTCATTTTGGTGGTTGGTTGCGCCTGGCAGGATCGATCCCACCCGGCCAACACCTGCAGGTCATCGTATATCTCAGCCTTAAGGAGTAGAAATATGGCACCCGATGTAATCACGCTCACTGAACAGCATCAGCAATTACTGACTCGGTTGAGTGAGTTAGTCGAAGACCTCGACCCGGAGCGCCCCGAGAGCCTGCAGCGGATTTTCGGACTGGGGCTGATTGCCTTGACGATGCAGGTCACGAGCAAGGCTCGTTCTGAGGAAAAAGACGAATTGGTTGAAGAGCTCGGCGAGCTCGCCAAAGAGATGGTGGAGGCAGAGAAGTGATGGAGGAACTAACGACCAACACGCAGTCACTATTTCGCCTGGACAATCAGGTCGCTCTGGTTACCGGTGGCAGCAAAGGCCTCGGCGAAGCGATGGCTCGGGCGCTGGCAGGTGCAGGAGCCAGTGTGGTGATCACCAGTCGCCACCAGGATGAGGCCCAGCAGGTTGCTGATCAGATTGCCGCCGACTGTGGACAGCGCGTCCTGGCATTCCAGGCCGACGCCGGAGACCGCAAACAGGCGGATGCATCCGTCGCCTTCGCGATTGAACAACTTGGGCAGTTGGACATTCTCATCAACAATGCGGGGATCAATCTGCGCAAGCCCATCGTTGAAATGGAGGATGAGGACTGGCAAGCGGTCATGGCGATCAACATCGATGGCCCGGTCTACTATTGCCGTGCCGCAGGCAGGCATATGCTCGAACGAGGATACGGACGAGTCATCAATATGGGATCGACGCTATCGACAATTTCTATCCCGGGACGCGTCCCATACGCCTCCAGCAAGGGGGCCATCGTGCAACTGACCCGGACCCTCGCTCTCGAGTGGGCTGCGTCCGGTGTGACAGTGAATGCTATCTGTCCGGGGCCCTTCGCGACGCCAATTAACCAGCCTTTGCTCGATGACCCGGAGGCGACGGCGGCTATGGTCTCCAAGGTCCCACTGGGACGATGGGGTGACCCGCGGGAACTGGCGACAGCGGCCCTTTATTTCGCCTCTCCGGCCTCCTCCTTTACCACGGGCTCGACCTTGCTGGTTGACGGCGGCTATACGTCGCAGTAGCGACGAACTTTACAATCCCACGCCGGCCGCTATATTTGCCGCTCGACCTGAAAAATGAGCTCTTTTTCCATTGCAATGACCCTTCATAGGACCTAGCCCAAATCCCCCATGGCAGCCAGCTGGTCTCTCGTAACTGACGATCTCAAATCCCCGCACGGATTGGCCTTTGACGATGAGGACGTCCTCTTTGTCGCAGAAGCCGAGCGTGGTCGTATCTGCCGTGTTGATGACGGGCGCGTCCATGCCTTCGCCGACACGGGCGGGAAGCCTCGCGGCATCGCCTTCGACGACTCCGGAGACCTCTTCGTCGCCGAGTCAGCGCGTCATCATCTGCTGCTGATCTCGGTAGATGAGGCTGTAGAGGTCTATGCCAACCAGTGCCGCGGCGAACGAATCGTTGCTCCTCAGGAGTTATGCTTTTCTCCTGAGGGAGACATTCTGTTTACCGATGGCGGCCGCGATGGCAAAACAGGCAGTGTCTACAGGGCTGATCTCGATGGCGAGGTAAATCGCCTGGCTTCCGGCCTGGCCAATCCCACGGGGATGGTCTGGTCGCAGGATGCGACCACCCTCTATGTCAGCGAGACGGGAGCACAGCGTGTCATCTCTCTCGAACTTGATGAGGCAGGTCAGAACATGGTCAACCAGCAGACGGTCGTCACCTTCGATTCAGGGGAACCTGGGGCGCTGACCTTCGATAGCCAGGGCAACCTCTACGTCGCACTGCGTGGTGTCGGCCTCGTTCTGATTGACGATGCAGGAGACACACAGGAAACCATGGAAGTCGGATCTGGCGAGCCGGCGGCTCTTGTCTTTGGCGGGTTGAACTATGACGAATTGTATGTGAGTGATGTCGGCAGTGGCAGCGTCTTCTGCAGCCAGCGCGAGAGCTCTGGCCAGCGGCCATTCGCAGGGCCACGCTCAGTCTGACAACGCGTAGCTGGCCGCATCGTTGCACCGCAAATACAGCGACGCGGCATGGCCCCTCGTCAGGATTGCCGCTTTGCTCGCCGATAGGCTGCAGCGAAGATCATCCTGAAAATGCGCGGCCAGTGTCGCTTCACACCGATCAACGATGCGACGAGGCGATCGGCGATATGGTGCCGGGCATTGCGCCGCATCGCGCTGCGGACCTCCGCCGCCGCTTGTGCAGATGATTTGGATGGCACGTAGCGGTATCGTACCAGAGGCGTAGCGGCCTGCGCCGCGAATTCGGAACGCACAAGCCCGGGTTCGACGAGAACCACCTCGATTCCTCTCGGTTCCAGTTCGTAGGACAAGCTTTCTGCAAAGCCACTGACCCCCCACTTGCTGGCAGCATAGACGGCATGCTCGGGAGCAGGCAGGCGCCCGAGCACACTGGAGACAAACACAACCTGCCCTTTACCGCGGGCCAACATCTGCGGCACAAAGGCGTGCGTACAGGCGATGACACTGTCGAGGTTGATCGTCAGGACCTGACGGTGCGTCGACATGTCGACCGCTTCGAACGCACCGTGGGCGCCGCGCCCGGCATTGTTCACCAACACATGTGGTGTGCCCAGGGCTTCGCTGATCCGGCCGGGTAACGACTCGATCGCTGCAGCGTCGGCCAGATCACAGGGAAATGCCTTTGCCACCCCTCCCGTAGCAATGATCTCTTGTTCCAATTCCAGCAGACGCTCCGCGCGGCGCGCAATCAGGGCAACATGCGCCCCATCGGCGGCCAGTTTCCGTGCAAGCTCCCAGCCAATGCCACTGCTGGCACCGGTGATAGCCACGACCTGTGGATCTGCGTCCTGCCCGGTGCGGCTCATTCCTTTTCGAGGGCCCAGCCCTCACGCCCCTTAATGACATAACGCTTGCTACCACGTCGACGCGCCGGCACAAGCTCGCCGGTCTCCGGGTCGCGCTGGGCGATCACGTGCCTGGAGGGATCGTCCGGATCGGGCATGATCTTTTGCGGTATCTGCCGCAATCGTCCGGCAACCCGCATGGGAACTCGATGTATCTGCACGCCCATCTTCTCTTCCTCAGCACTGAGCCCATCTTCACCTTCTTCTTCCGACATCTGAGTCGTCGTCACAGTGACGCCACTCGCCTTGCGCTCGGCAACGATCTTCTGCTCTACCGCTTCGAGCATCTTCTGGCCCTGCTCCTGCATCGCTTGTGATTCTTCGCTACTCATATCGGGATACAAGCTCTTGAGGCGTGTATTGAGAAACTCCTGCGCCTGCGTCCTGGCATGTTCGATGTTGTCGCTGGAGCGGTAGAATTCTTCGATGATGAGATTCACTTTCAGCATGCGAATCTCTTTGCGAATCGGTGTGGGCTTGATCAATCGACCAAGCAGGACCGTCATCGTAATCATCGCCGCCGCCGGACGCGCCCGTTCGCGCTTGTCACCCGAGTGCAACACAGTTGCGATATCTTCAGGGGTTTGCTGTCGCAGTTGGTCGACGAATTCTGCCGTCACGGCAACGCGCTCGACCCGACCTTGATCGCGTCGAACAATGTGGCTGTATGGCGGCAGACGAGCGCCGATCATGCGCACTTCTGCATCCTTCTTGTCCATCAGATCGATGAGCAATTTCAGCGTGTCAACGTCCTCAAAAAGAGCCATGACAATCTCGCCCAGTTTTCCTACTGCTTCGTCGTCAGCGTCGGCGTTGACAACCAGGCCGTTGTCGGCGAGAAACTTCAGCGCTGGATCGAAACGATCTTCAATCCGGCCCAGCGAGCGGAAGACCTGCATATACACGACCGCATAATCGAGGGCTTCCTTGACTCCCTTCTCGATCCGATCCCGAGCCGTACCGGCCAGGACGCTATTGCGGATCTTGCTACCCTTCTGCTTGTCGACCTTGCCGTCGCGGATCGCCTCGTCGACGCGATGGGCCTTGCGCAACTTCTCGGCGTCCTCTTCAGTGATGCGGCCAAGCTTTACGTAGTTGTCAATGTTGGCAACGAGCTCACCCATCTGCGTCTTGCGCAGATCCCCGCGCTCCGCTTTCTGCTCTTGCTGTCTCTGCTCGACCTCTTCCTCATTCGGGTCGTCCACAGGATCCGTGAGCAGACCCGACAACACTTGACGGTGGTGTTCGTGATCTTCCGCTGCAGGTTCGGCCGCCACGGGCGCCGGCGTGGAGGCCTTGAGTTGTGCGAGTCGAGCCTCCGCATTTCGATGCGAGGGGTCCTGCTTGCCGCTGATCACATTCACAACGGAGCGCAGGCAATTGCGCTGATTCAGCTGCTTAACGTCCACCCCTAGCTGCGCCATCAACGCCGTCGCTTGCGGGCCTCTGACAAAATCTCGTATGGCCTGGTTGCCCTGCTCCTGAACCTCCGTGATCCCCCAGCCGGCCTTGCGCGCCTGACCCAGCACAGACTTGGCAATCCAGTTCTCCACACCGGGGGCCAGCAGGATGGCGGGATCCTGCTCGTTGGTTGTCTTCACCAGTTGCGCGAAGTGTTCACGTTGAGGCGCATCTGCCTCCATACCCGTCAACTGCTGCTGAACGACAGCCAATGCATCCACAAAGTGCTGCGGCGTCAGCAGCACGTCCCCCGTGTTCAACTGATCAGCCAGAACACTGAGCAACTGCTGATCGGTGACCGTACTGGACTCTGTCACGACGTACTCCGCAAGCCGAGATCACTTCCAGACACACGGAGCATCAGAGGAGATCTGACTTTCCTCTTATGAGAAACTTGCACTTTATTGATTCTCCTTTTGGCAATTTTGCCTGAATATATTGATTTTATTGCGCTTACAGTCACCATGGTTGACCCATAAAAGAATCTATGCCTAATATAATTCCCATTACGAGAATTTATCTGCGTCTGTCCAATCAACCAGATCGCCTCAACTATAATACAAACAGCTGGTTGTGACATTCACGCACTGCTGGTACGGCCATTGCATTGCGTAAGCCGAATGACAGGTCTCTTTCAATTCACTCAAGTCTACTTGCAGTTCACTCATCTGTAAAAACTCATGTAAGGAGCTCCACCATGGCGAAGTCGAAGATCCAGCCGCTGGCCGATCGCGTGCTGGTCAAGCGCGTCGACGAAGACGAAGAGCAGAGCATCGGGGGCATCATCATCCCGGACACAGCCAAAGAGAAGCCACAAGAGGCTCTCGTTGTCGCTGTCGGCCCTGGTCGTACCGAAGATGGCAAGCGTGTCAGCCTTGACGTAAAGAAGGGCGACAAAGTTCTGATTGGTAAGTATTCCGGCACCGAGGTCAAGCTCGATGGCGAAGAGCATCTCATCCTCCGCGAGGAAGAAATCCTCGCTGTCATATCGTAATCACCGGAGAGACACAACACCATGGCTGCCAAGCAGATCGCATTCCGCGAGGAGGCTCGCGACAAGATCCTCAGTGGCGTGCAACAGCTCGCACGGGCTGTAAAGGTCACACTCGGGCCTAGAGGCCGCAATGTAGTGCTCGCCAAGAGCTGGGGCTCGCCTACCGTCACAAAGGACGGTGTGACCGTTGCCAAGGAGATCGAACTCCCTGACGCATACGAGAACATGGGCGCCCAGATGGTCAAGGAGGTCGCCTCCAAGACCAGTGATGTTGCCGGTGACGGCACGACGACGGCGACCGTATTGGCCGAGGCTATCTATGCACAGGGCCTCAAGGCTGTCACAGCGGGCTACAACCCGATGGAAGTAAAGCGCGGCATAGAACTGGCCGTCAGCACAGCCGTCGCCAGCTTGCAGGATTTGAGCAAGAAGGTGAAGGATCACAGTGAAGTCGCACAGGTTGGCACGATCTCAGCCAATGGCGACAGTTTCTTCGGCGAGACCATTGCCGAGGCGATGGACAAGGTTGGCAAGGACGGAACGATCACGGTCGAAGAGGCCAAGTCCACCGAGACCACCCTTGATGTTGTCGAAGGAATGCAGTTTGACCGTGGTTATCTGTCGCCCTACTTCGTCACCGATCAGGAGTCGATGGAGTCGGTCCTGGAGGATGCGTATATCCTCATCCACGAGTCGAAGCTGTCCAACCTCAAGGACCTGCTGCCCTTGCTGGAGAAGGTCTCGAAGGCTGGCAAGCCGTTGCTCGTCATCGCCGAAGATGTTGAAGGCGAAGCACTGGCGACACTGGTTGTCAACAAGATCCGCGGTACCCTGCAGGTGGGCGCCGTCAAGGCACCAGGGTACGGTGATCGCCGCAAGGCAATGCTTCAAGATCTCGCCATGCTCACCGGCGGTACGGTGATCACAGAGGATTTGGGTATCTCCCTTGAGAGCGTGCAGCTCGCCGATCTGGGTTCAGCGAAGCGCGTCGTTGTTGAGAAAGAAAACACGATCGTCATCGAAGGTGCCGGTAAGGCCGCTGATATTAAGGGCCGTGTCGAGCAGATTCGTCGTCAGATCGAGGATACGACCTCCGACTACGACCGCGAGAAGCTGCAAGAGCGTCTGGCGAAGTTGGCCGGCGGTGTTGCCGTGATTCGTGTCGGTGCCGCAACCGAGACGGAGATGAAGGAAAAGAAGGCCCGCGTCGAGGATGCTCTTCATGCAACCCGCGCTGCCGTTGAAGAGGGTATCGTCCCAGGTGGTGGTGTGGCTCTGATTCGCGCCATCACCAAGCTCGAGGGCCTCGAAGGTGACACGGAGGGTGAGACAGTCGGCATTCGTATCATCCGTCGTGCCCTCGAAGAGCCACTGCGTCAGATCTCTACCAACGCTGGCGTCGAGGGTGCCGTCATCGTCGAGGACGTTCGCTCCAAGAAGGGCAGCTATGGTTACAATGCCCGCACGGAGGAGTACGGCGATATGATTCAGATGGGTGTCGTTGATCCGACGAAGGTTGTCCGCTCGGCGCTGGAGAATGCTTCTTCCATCGCGTCGTTGCTATTGACGACGGAAGCGATGGTCACGGATGAGCCTGAAGACGAGGCGGAAGCTGCTCCAGCCGCCGGACATCATCACCATCACTAGTTGACCAACCGCTGGCGATCAATTAGTTGATCGTGCAGCCTCTATAAGAAACAGCATTGCCGAAGGGGTGGGACATCTGAATGTCCCACCCCTTCTCTTGTTTCTGCGGTGATCTGTGACCGAAATCTGACAGGAGTCAGGGTCGCTCAGGCGTGGCCAGCATCTGCGTAATCTGCACACCATACGCGTCATCCACGATCACCAGACGGCCCCGGGCTACGACTTCGCCATTGACGCATAGATCAATCGGTTCATCACGCTGATTCTGCAGCGTCACAAGACGATCAGCGGCGAGTTCGACAGCCTCCTCGAAGGTCAGCTCCGTGCGCCCGAGAATCGCGGTAATTCGCACCTTGACGTCACCGAGGCCGGCGACCAGGGCTGCTGAGGATGTAGGCGGTTCCTGCGCCAAGAATAACCTTCTGTGTCACATGCGACGATCACGCCGCAATCTTGTGACAAGTAGATAGTGACACTACCCTTGCCGGGCAGTGAGAGACTGTAATAACTGTGAAGAGACCGCTAACGTACTCTGGCCTGACAAAATCTGTCAATCGAGGAAGCAACAACATGGCAACGATCTACGAACGTCTGGGCGTGCAAACCTTCATCAACGCCCGCGGTACGATCACCACGTTGGGTGGCTCTGTCATGCCGGCCGATGTCGTGGAGGCGATGGCCCAGGCATCCCGTCACTTTGTGCAGCTCGATGAGCTCCAGAAGAAGGCAGACGCGCGGATCTGTGAACTGACAGGTGCGCCAGGTGCCTTTATCTGTTCCGGTGCCGCCAGTGGCATGCTGTTGTCAGGTGCCGCCTGTCTGACCGGTAGCGACAACGATGCGATTGCGGCTCTTCCGGAGACGGCAGGTCGCCCCAATCAGTTCGTCATCAGCCTCGTCGACGCGCACTATTATGTCCATCAGGGATTTGCTGTGTCCGGTGGTGAGCTGGTACGGATTGGCTCCCGCGAAAGCGTGACCCCCAAAGACTATGCGGATGCCATCACCCAACAGACGGCGGCCGTCGTCTATTTTCTCGGATCTCAACCAGACGATGAACTCGGCGAAATCGTCGAGATCGCCCACGCACGCAATGTGCCCGTCATCGTCGACGCGGCGGCCCAACTCCCGCCGCGATCCAATCTCACGGATCTGGCGACGAAGGTCGGCGCGGATCTGGTCGTATTCAGCGGCGGCAAGGGACTCTTTGGTCCGCAGGCAAGCGGCTTAATACTGGGGAGAGCAGACCTGATTGAAGCGGCTCGCCTCAACAGTAGCCCCTTCTCAGGTATCGGCCGTGGTATGAAGGTTGGCAAAGAGGAGATCGCAGGCCTGCTGCGTGCCGTTGAACTGTTCTTTGAGCAGGATGAGGACGCCCTGATCGGCGAATGGGCGCGACGCTGTCGGTTGATCGGCGCCGTGGCAGAACAGATCGATGGCGTCGAGGCCGTATACCATGCACCGTTCAGCCATCGCTTTCCGCCAGCGAGTCCACTACTGGATCTCACCTTCTCCGCCACAGCAAAGCAGACGGCCGCTGCCGTGCGCCAGCAGTTGCAGGAAGGTGAGCCGTCGATTCTGTCCTCCGGCGGCGAGGAGTCGATCCGGTTCGGGCCGCAGACTCTGCAGGATGGTGAGGCTGAGATTATCGCGCAGCGATTGCAGGCGATTCTCTCCTAGTCATCCAGGATCAATGTCGTCCCCTACAATCGAACCTTGCGACCACGGCGTACGGACTCGATCTCCTTGAGACACATCCGCAAGGAGTCCGTCGCACTGCGCGCTGAGAGGATCTTCGATTCTTTTCCTGCCTTGATGGCATCGACGGCCTCCTGTAACTCGCCAACGAAGCCATCGGTACCCGGCAACCGGGGATTCTTGCTCTTGCCATCCTTTGTCAGCAGCACCGGTGGCTGCCCCCAGGAGCTATTGAATTTCAGCGTTGCCTCTTCAAAGAACACATCGTATCCGTGCTCGAAGGGGCATCCCTGCTGTGACAACCAGCCGCCAGAGGCACTGATAGCCGATCCGGAGGCATAGTCATAGTGGGTGTCGATATGTTCGACGATCCCGCCTCGTCGGATGAACCCTGAGGAAGTCACCGCCTTGGGCAGACCAAACAAATGCTGCACGAAGTCCGCGTCGTGAATATGCAGATCGATCGCCGGCCCCCCCGTGCGCGCCAATGCCTTCGGGTCCCACCAGCTTGGTTGTGAGATCACACGCTTGAACTGCGCCGCCTGTACCTTCCCGTGCTTCTTCCCTTCCACAAGGGATTTCACCAGTCGATACTCTGGAAAATAGCGCAGCACGTGCGCCACCATGAGGCGCCGCTTGTGCTTCTTCGCCATCGCCATCATGCGCTCGGCTTGCTTCAGATCCAGAGAAATCGGCTTCTCGACGAAGACATGCTTGCCTGCGGCAAGCGCTTTCATCGTCCAGTCGTAGTGCATTGTCGTCGGCAGACAGATGTCGACAAGATCCACATTTGGGTCTTCGAGCAAGGCCTCGACTTCGGCGTGAGCAGAGATCCCCTTCAAGTCCTGACGTCCACCACCCCCGCCAAAGTTTCCCTGCACTGCCCGCCAATCGCCGCGCAATTTCTTGGCGTCGCGTGTTGCGATGGCCGTCACCTTCGCGCCTTTGACTTTGTCGATGGCTTTGAAGTGCGTCACTCCCATGAAGCCCACGCCGACGATACCGATACGAACCATGGATCAGTCTCCTAAGGTCGATTGACGAAGCTGAGAAATTCACTGCGCGTCTGCGAATTGTCACGGAAGGCACCTAGCAGACAGGAGGTGACCATCTCGGAGTTCTGTTTCTCCACACCACGCATCATCATACACATGTGCCGCGCCTCGATGACCACGCCGACACCGGCAGGCTGAATCAAGTCCATCAGACTTTGGGCAATCTGCGTCGTCAGATTCTCTTGAATCTGAAAACGCCGTGCAAAGACATCGACGATGCGGGCAACCTTTGACAAACCGATCACCTTGCCTTTCGGCAGATAACCAACGTGACAACGCCCCAGGAAGGGCAATAAATGGTGTTCACATAAAGAATACAGTTCGATATCGCGGACGACGACCATCTCGTCCATCTCACTGCTGAAGATGGCATCCCCCACGACTTGCTCAGGATTCTGCGCGTAGCCCTGCGTCAGGAACTCCATGGCACGTGCTGCGCGCCCCGGTGTGTCACGCAGCCCCTCGCGGTCTGGATCCTCACCGACAGCCTCAATCAGCCGCGTAAATTGCTCTTCCACTCAAGACCTTTCCTTGCGCTCATCTTGTTAGCGTGTTGTCTCGTGTCGTTGACGACTCTTTGCTGCGTAGCGAGTATCTTTCCCCGTCAGGAATCCGGCCCAACATCTAGGCGCCGCCAGCCTCTGCGTCAATGCCTCGGCATGGCTCAAATCGAATGCGCCCATCAAATCGACTGCGTCTACCTACGTGCTGATTTACGAAATCTTCGAAACATTGCAAGGCGAGGGAAAATACGCCGGGCATCCGTGCATCTTCATCCGCACATCCGGGTGCAACTTACGCTGCGTCTGGTGCGATACGCCGCACACATCGTGGCGACCGACGGGCCACAAACGCAGTGCCGACCAGATCCTCGCAGAAACGAGTCAATGGCAGGATGTTGAGCACGTTGTCATCAGCGGCGGCGAACCGATGCTGCAGCCAGATCTCGCAGTGTTGGTACACAGGCTTCAAGAGCGAGGTCACTTTGTCACGATTGAAACAGCAGGAACCATCTTTCGTGAAGACCTTCACCCCGACTTCTATTCGATCTCGCCGAAGCTTGAACATGCGCGGCCAGTAGAGCACGAGAGACATCGGCGTCTCCATGATCGCAACAATCGACATGCCCCCCTGCAGCAATTTGTCGCCACTGCCGCAGATTTGCAGATCAAATTTGTCGTACAAGGTGAAGATGACCTGCAGCAGATTCTACAACTCATCGAAGAATATCGTCTACCTCGCGATGGCGTCTACCTCATGCCCGAGGGGATCGACGATGAAACCCTGCACGAACGGGGCCTCGTCGTGGCCGAAATCTGTCGCCGCGAAGGCTTCAGCTTCACGGGACGCATGCACATCGAGCTATGGGGGCATCGACGTGGAACCTAAGATGGCGACAACAATCGTCGCCCGCGATGTCGACATGACCTTTGATGGCGGCGTTGAGGCGCTGGCGCAGGTCAACGTGGCGATCGAGGCAGGATCATTCGTGTCCATCGTCGGGCCATCCGGATGTGGCAAGTCGACCTTTCTGCGACTGGTTTCGGGCCTGACCCAGGCCAGCCGGGGTAGCATCGAAGTGGACGGTTCCGTGCCCTCTGAGGTTCGCCGCCAGCGCCGGCATCTATCCTATGTATTGCAGGACGCGACACTGCTGGACTGGCGCCGAGTCGCCACCAATGTCGCGTTGCCTCTCGAACTACGTGGAACCGCGCAGAGCGAAACAGATCAGCGTGTCGAAGCGTGCCTGCAACTTGTGGGACTGCAGGACATGGCTCATCTGTATCCACACCAACTGTCGGGTGGTATGCGAATGCGCGTCTCCATTGCCCGCGCCCTCGTGACCGATCCGGGGCTTTTGCTGATGGACGAACCCTTTGGTGCACTTGATGAAATCAGTCGCCAGCGACTCAATGACGATCTGTTGGCACTGTGGTGCCAACGGCAATGGACGTGTCTCTTCGTCACGCACTCGGTACAAGAGGCGGTCTTCCTGAGCCAACGTGTCATGGTCATGACGCCGCGCCCAGGACAGATCCGCGCCGTCCACGATGTGGACTTTCCCTATCCGCGGCCACGATCCTTGCGCACAGACCCTGCCTTTGGTCGTCTCGTAGCACGGGTTTCCGAAGATTTGGTCTCTGCAGAACAAGACACCGGCGCCTTGGCGGGAGGTCTGCAGATTTGATGGTTGCCAAACACTCCGGCCCCGCAACTGGGCACGTGATGAAGATCCTGCGCGGCGTGCTGCCACCAGCTCTGACGCTGGTGCTCGTGGTGGCGGCCTGGCAACTGCTCATCCTCGTGTTTGCGATCCCCCCCTATATCTTGCCAGGCCCCCTTGTCGTGGCAGCGGCGATCAGCAAACATCTCGACAGCCTGTTGCATGCGGCAGCGCTGACGGCACAAGCCGCTGTTGCTGGATTTGTTCTCAGCTTCATCGTCGGCTTCGCCACGGCTGTGTTGTTCTCACAGTCTGAGTGGATCGAGCGCAGTCTGTATCCCTACGCCATCTTCCTGCAGACCGTTCCCATTGTCGCCGTCGCACCACTGATTATTCTGTGGATCGGGCACGGACTCACGGGTGTGATCGCTGTATCCTTTATCATTTCTCTATTTCCCATTGTCGCCAATACCACAGCAGGGCTCACCAGTGTTGCACCACCACTACGTGATCTGTTCGCGCTGCACGATGCGAGTCGATGGCAGCGACTCTGGAAACTGCAGGTGCCCCATGCGGTACCCGCCATGCTCACGGGCGCCCGCATCTCTTGCGGTTTGTCGGTCATAGGCGCCATCGTGGGAGAATTTTTTACCGGCTACGGCACGCAGGACTTTGGTCTTGGCTATTGGATTATTCAGACCAATGCCCATGCAAAGACGCCTTATCTGTTTGCCTGCGTTCTATTCTCCACCGGTCTTGGCCTGTTATTCTTTGGTGCGATCAGTGTGATGAATCGCTTTGTTTTACGTCGCTGGGCAGCAGCCCATTAAATCAACTCGGAGAGCTTACGTGCAGGTTCGCAATCCTTTCTGTGCTGCAATGTTGTTTGTGCTAACACTCCTTGCCGTTGCTTGCGGCCCCTCCACCGATTCCGAGCCTGCATTGCGCCTGGCACTCAACTGGTTTCCCGAAGCAGAACACGGTGGCTACTATGCTGCCCAGGTCCACGGCGACTATCAGCAGCGAGGCCTTGACCTGGAGATACTTGGTGGCGGGCCCGATGCACCGGTGGTAAAGCGCGTGGCGACAGGTGAAGTGGAATTCGGCCTCACAAATGCAGATGGCGTGATCACGGCTCGGGCCGCGGGGATCCCCATCGTTGCCGTCTTTGCTCCCTATCAGATCAATCCTCGCTGTATCGTCGTCCACGAGGGCAGTGGGATTCGACAGATCTCCGACATTGCCAACTTGACCCTTGCCCTGTCACAACGACCTGCGTTCTCCCACTTCCTGCGGCAGCGCTACGAGTTTCCTGGGGTGAGCATTGTGCCTTATCACGGCAGTGTCGCCCCATTCGTGAACGATCCTGCCTATGCGGTGCAGGGATATATCTTCAGCGAGCCTGTTGTAGCCCAGCGGCTGGGTGCGACGCCTCGAGCCCTGCTGGTGTCAGAGACGGGGTTCAATCCCTATGCGAGTGTCCTGATTACAACCGAGAAGCGGCTGCAGGAGCAACCTGAGACGGTTGCAGCCGTCGTGGCAGCCGCACAGCGGGGCTGGATACGGTATCTGGAGCAACCACAGCAGACGAATGAGCACATCCACACGCTCAATCCCGACATGGATGTCGAGATTCTGGGTGTCGGTGCCGAATTGTCACGCAATCTCGTCATCACCGGTGATTCAATTCAAAAAGAGCAGATCGGTACCATGACCCTGCACCGATGGCAAGTCCTCGTTGACCAGATGGTCGAGGCCAAAATCATCGATGCGGGGCAGGTTTCACCCGGTTCCTGCTTTGCCACCGACTACCTGCCGGATTCCCCGAGAACCGGGGGTTAGGTTCCCCGAGAACCGGGGGTTAGGTTCCCCGAGAACCGTGGGTTAGGAGGCACTCATTTCCCGAGGGGGATTTCGGCTTGACATATTCTGGCCCTCCCTGCTTATATTTGACTGCAAAATAGAGCTTTAGGTCGAATTACTGGTGCCGCGTTTTGGCACCCTGATTTACGACCAGCGCCCTTCCACTTTGGAGCTCTCTTCGAGAGTGCTCCATTCCCGTCGACAGAACGGAGTATTGATCTATGGCTGCTGAAGGTCCGGGGGCTGCTGCCTCCCAGGACGGCGACATTCTGCATGTCGGCTTAGATCTGGGCACGTCCCAAACCTCGATCGAGACAAGCACTGACATACGTCGGACAGTAACCAGTGTCGTGGGTTGGCCAAAGGATCTAATCTCCTACAAGTTCCTGCAGAAGCAGGTGGTGATCGGCGACGAATGCCTTGAACATCGCATGGCCGTCGACATGATCTGGCCGATGGAGCATGGCGTATTTCGTGCCCGCCCTGAAGGCGAGCCGAGTGGTGAGGACGACAGAGAGGCTGAGGCAATCGAGCATTTGGTCTCCTACGTCATCGAATTGTCCGAAGCCAATCCCAACCAAGAAATTCGTGCCGTCATCGGCTGCCCCGCCCGTGCCACCCCCGAGGATCGTCAGGCGCTCATCGACGCGGTCAGCGGTCTCGTGTCGCACGCGATGGTCGCCTCAGAGCCCTTCCTTGTCGCCTACGGTCTGGATCTGTTCAATAACGCGCTCATCATCGACATCGGTGCCGGTACACTCGACCTGTGTCGGATGCACGGCACGATTCCCGGCGAAGAAGATCAGCAGACGCTGATCAAGGCCGGCAACTACGTCGATTCCAGATTTCACATGCTCTTGCAGGAGAAGGTTCAGGACTCGCCTATCACCTTGGAGATGGCGCGCAAGATCAAAGAGAAATACGCCTTCGTGTCCTCCAACAAGGAAGTCATTGCCGTTGACTTCCAGGTCGATGGCAAGCCGAAGACCTATGATGTGACCGACGAATTGCGTGAAGCTTGCGAGAGTGTCCTCCCCGACATGATCTCGAGTGCCAAGGAGTTGATTGTCAGCTTCGACTCAGAGTTTCAGAATGAACTGCGGCAGAACATCGTCCTGGCGGGTGGTGGCAGTCAGATTCGGGGATTGGGCGAGGAAGTTCGTTCAAATCTCACCGAGTTTGGTCCCTGTCGCGTCAGCACGGCTGAAGACCCGATTTACGCCGGTGCCCATGGGGCTCTGAGACTGGCAACGGATATGCCAGAATCCGAGTGGCGGCGTCACGCAATCTCCAAGTAATGGATCGCCAACCGACGGCCTGTCTGATCTTGGCCACCCAGAATATCGTCTCCCCGATGATACTCCCTTCGTCCTGGCACCCCTTCGTGGTAGGATTCTGAGGAACCATGGGTCTTCTAGCATTTCTAACATCATCTCGACTTAAGGCGGAACTTACGCGCCAGCGGGATGAGATTGCCCGCATGCACCAGATGCTGGATATGGAGGTCAGTCAACGGCAGGAAGCCGAACGACAGACCGAAGAACAGACGCAGCAAATGCAGGACATGGAGTCGAAAACATCGACTCTCGCCGAGCAGCTGGAGGTAAAAGAGCAAGCACTCCAACAGGAGCAGCAGAGGCTGCAGAAGCAGTTGGAGGAAGAAGGCCGTCGTCTGCAAGAAGAAGCGGAGCGCAAGATCCGTGATACGGAGGTGCGCATTACGACCTTACGCCAGGAATTGGACGAAAAACAGCGCCAGCGGGCAGATGTGACGGATAAGAATTCCAAGCTGGCCGAAAAATCAGCGCAACTTGAGCAGCGTCTGAACGAAATGGCAACAGCCGTCCAGCAGGGCGAAGATCGCGTGCGTGCGCTGGAAGGCGAGAAGCAAGAATTGCAGAAGGATCTCGACAAGATCATGGGAAATCTGACCAAGTGGTAGCAGCCCTTATGTAGGCCGAATCGAGATTTCCTGGTGTTTCGGTTTTGTCATTTTGCCCAAGGCCCCTAGGTGACACACTTGTGCCACGGGGCCGTTTTTTTTTGCCAATCCCGTCCCACAACTCGACTCCTGCCTTCAAACACGATCGCTGCCGGAAGTGCGCCAAAAGATGCCTACAGACGAAGCATACGGTGTGCTGTTGGTCAGCTTCAGTCGACACAGCCATCAACGCAACTTTGTCCCCTTGTACAAGCAGCATCCACGGACACAGATTGTCGCCGTTGCCGATGACGACGATACGATCGATGCAGATCTACGCCGACTCAACAGAGTCTGGGCCCAGCAACTGGGTGTGCCCTATGTCACGAGCGTAGATGCCGCATTGCGACGAGAGGATGTTTCGATTGTCAGCATTGGTCATGACATCGAACGCCGAAGTGAACTCGCCCAAGCGGCAGCAGCCGCCGGCAAACATCTCTGGATCGACAAATTCCTTGGTGCCACGCTCGGCGAATGTGATCTCGTCGTGGATGCCGTAGCTGCCGCCGGCATAACGGCCATCGTACCCAGTTATGGATATGGCACCCTGTTACGCCAGGCACGCCCCATCCTCGCCTCTGGTCGGCTGGGTCAGCTGCTGGGTTGTCATGTGGATCTGCACTTCGCCAAAGGATTGCCGCGCCCTATTCACGACCACAGCATCCCCTTCCTTGGTGCAGACACGGGCGAATGGAAGTATCCAGAGCTGAAACGCGAACTGTTAACCACTGGGTCATACAGTGTGGGGCTGTTGCAGACCTGCCTGGGTCGCACCGCTCGTATTCACGGCACAGGCGGCGCGTTCTTCTTCCCCGAACACGCTCAGCACGGCGCCGATGATTTCGCCTGTCTGACACTGGTCGATGAAGATGGACACCTGGGTACGCTCAGCGCCGGTCGTGTCGGACTGGGCAGTCATCCAGCCGGCGGCCCCTGCCGTGCCTGGCTGGTGGGATCCGACGCCACTGCGATCATCGATGCAAAACGACCGGCGACACAGGCCTATCTGCGCAGTGATTTGCTCGACCTGACCCGTCCCCCAGCGGCGAATGACCCCATGGGATGGGCCACAGGTCCACCGGCACTCCACCCTCCTGCCGAGGATGATTCGGCCGGTCTGTCGACAGCCTTGGGGGAGTTCGTGACAGCCCTCGATGGCGGGCCTGCCCTCCAATACACTGTCAGCCATGCACGTGACAACATGGAGATCCTCTTGGCGGGCTACCGCGCAATGGCCACAGAGCAGGAACTTCATCTACCCCTGTCGCGACAGGCGTCCGGGTCATGAATCGACTTGTCATTGTTGCCGCCGCACATCAGATGAGTTGGATTCAGGATCTGCATGACATCGATCCCCAGCTTGTCGTGATTTGGAAATCGAAGAAGACCCCTGCGAATCTCTCTTGTGCCAAGTGCCTGGAGGATGCCGTGGCGGATGGGGTTCAGAACGTGCTGTTCCTGACGCCCCAGGCCAGCCTTGCCGCCGACATCGCGTTGTGCCGTGATCAGGGAATCAGGGTTCTCTCAGCTGGGCCCATACCTGTTACTGGTCAAGGTCGCCTCGAAAACACACAGGACGAGGGGATTGTGTGTGGGATGCCCTGGCGTCATGATGCGCCGTGGAAGAGGATGGAGAACACGCGCCAGAGACCCGCCTTCGGTTCCCCCGTCTTCTATCGACGTGTCAGTGGTGGCGGCGCCTCAGGCCTGCTGTCCACATGGTGGGCACTGTGGCAGGGCCTGATGGAGAGCGCACAGACATTGGCATCACCCGTCACTCACGCGAAGCTGAATGTGACCCGCATGGGTCCACGGCGGCTCTGGCATGCAACCTTGCACTTACATGTCGAAGGTGGGGCCACTGCTCAGATCGTGGTGACGCCGCAACCAGACGCCGACCGTGCCGACAGACTTCTGGTGGGAACAGGTGGATCGGTCTCAACAGACACGACGGATACAGGACTTCATCTGCTCGATGGCGATGGTGGGATACAGCCCCTCGAGGCTCGCACGCCACTGCAGGAGTGGGTCCGGGCGACGCTCAACAGTTCGAGTGTTGTGCCTGATCCACAGATCTCCAGATGGCAGCAACTCACGACAAGCGATTCCCTGCTCAACGCCATCCGCCGCGCCGCGCGTCACGGACAAACCGTCACGCTCACCTAGCCAACGGCCATGTACAGTTGGCAGCCGCACTGCATGGGCGGCTTAGTCAGTGGCGTCGTGAACTACGGTGTGGGTAGCCACCGTATCGTTGGAACCTGACTTCAACCTCACCATCTGCGCATCAACTTCCCTTCTGACGCGTTCGGCCGCTTCGATCTTCACCACTTCGAAACCACGTATTTTCTGCGCTTCAGCGGCGATCTGTGTGCAGCGTTCGAGATTCTCTGCATCCAGGCTGTCGACAAGCCGTGCGCACAATTCTACATACCAATCAATCAACGAACGCTCCACCCGACGACAGGCAGAGAGACCAAACAGATCCCATGGCCGGCCCCGCAAGCGGCGCATTCGATAGAGCAACGCCATCAGCGGCCGCGTCCACGTACCGACACGAATCTTGCCTACGCCCAGCCAGCGCAACGCCGGCGGGTGCAGATGTCGTTCAACACGGACCTTGCCATCGAAGCGATCAATCATTCGTTGCTCCGCTTCCCCGTGGGCCAGCAGTCTGGCGACTTCGTACTCGTCCTTGTATGTCATCAGTTGATGCAGAGACTTGGCCACAGTCTCCGTCAGCTGTGAGTCAAATCCGTGTAACCTTTCCGCATTCCTGACCCCCTTCACGATCTCCACGTAGCGCGCAGCATAGTCGAGATCCTGATAGTCAACTAGATGTCGTATACGACGGCTGATCGTTTCGGCGTGCTCAGGCGGCAGGTCGAGTGTGTCGAGGGCCTGATCATGTAGCTGTCGTGCTTTGCCATTCCCCAATGCGACACGCTGCAGTTGGATCGCCGCTGTCGCCGTTGGCATAACACCGCCAAGCGCATCCTGCAGGCGCTGTGGATCTGCCACTGCCAATCGTCCCCAGCGAAATGCCTGAATATTGGTGTCAGCCTCTTTGCCATTGAACACCAGGCCCGCTTCGATCGCTGCCGCACTGACAGGGAGCAACCCAGCCTGGCAGGCGGCGCCCAGCAGGATGACATTGGCAAACAATGTGTCGCCGAAGAGTCTCTCCGCCATCCAGTAGGTATCCAGGAAGACGCCGTCGTCACTGCGAGTACAGGTGTCGACGATCTCCCGCAGTCCATCGGGCTCGGGAAACTCAGCCTCCGGATGACGATTCTGCTCAGCAGTGGGAATACGCGTCGTACTCACAACGGCGACGGTGCGTTCCGTGTCGGCGTAACGAAGGTTGTGTGACTCCGCGGCACGGAACAGGTCAAAACCCATATACAGGTCGGCGCTGCCCGGCACGAGTCGATGGAACACTGGTTGGTGCACGCGGCTGAACTGAATGGGCGCTTCCACGGGCCCGCCCTTCTGCGCCAACCCTGTGTTGTTTGCCAGATACACGTGCAGACCGTCGACCATGGCGGCATAAGCCAACACGTGGGAGATCGTCACGACCCCCGTTCCCCCGCGGCCAACAGCATACAGCGTATAGATCTGCTGCTCATCGCTCAGCAGATTTCGCACGGGAGGCGCTGGCAGCTTGTCGATGATCTGCTCTGGAAGTTGACGCTTCAGTGTGGTCCCAGGTGCGGGAATTACGCTGACGAAGGATGGACACTCACCGTCGATGCACAAGCCATCCTGGTCACAGGAGGATTGCCGGATCTGCGTCTTGTCACCAAAGGCTGTCGGCACGCGATAAAGTGCAGCGCAGCCCTCAGATTTTCTGTAGCAATCCCCACACCCCTCACAGATTTCCTCATCGATAACGATGTGACGAGAGGGTGTGATGCCGGCACGACGATTTCGTCGCAGCTTCTGCGTGGCGCATTCCTTGTCGAGGATGATCGCCGTCGTGCCGGCGAATTCGCGAAACTGCTCAAGTGCTTGTGGGTGCTGGGCGAGACGAAAATTGTGCACGCGCTCAGAGGCGGGACGGTGGTCGACTTCGCCAACGATTCCCACATGTTTTACACCAAGGGCGAGCAACTCATCGACGACATCAGCGACACACCGCTGTCCCCCGGGCGTCTGCCCACCGGTCAGTGCCACGGCGCCATTGTAGAGCAAGAGGAAGGTGATATTTACCTCCCCCTGCACACAACTCTGAATCGCGCCGCGCCCGCTGTGAAAGAAGCTGCCATCGCCCAGATACTGATAGATGTGCTGATTGCCATTAAACAGGGCCGTGCCTGAGTAGATCGATCCCCCGGCCCCCATCGTTGGGATATAGCGAACCCCATCATCATAGGCGCCAATGGCGCGAATCGAACTACAGCCGATCGCTCCTCCGGGTTTTTCACCCTTCAGGTCGCGGAAGACGTTGTAGGGACATCCGCCGCACGACATGGGTGACACGGCGGGGACCGGACGGAATCGGCGTGACGCGATCTGCTCAAAGCGGGTCAGAGCGACGGCAGCGATGGCACCCGTACGCAGATACGGCGCCAACCGTTGCGCCAGAACCTCTGGATCTACCTCGCCAAAGGACGGGATCAAGGTGGCACCTGTCGCGTCGCGCTCGCCATAGACCGCACGTACACCTTCGACGCCGAGAAGAGCCGCTTTCACTCCCTCCTCGACAAAGGGGCCCGGCTCTTCAACGACAATGACGGTTTCCAGACCCTGTTCGGTAGCAAAACGCCTGATGCCCTCTGCATCGAGGGGCCAACTGACCCGTAGGTGCAGAGTCGGCACGCGTGTGCCAAGCAACTGTAACGCCTGATCCACATCGACGAAGCTCTTACCACTGGTCACAATCCCAACAGGCCCAGAGGCATCAGACCAATGAACCCGGTTGAGGTGATTGTCCCTGATGTATGCCTCAATGAGAGGCACCTTGGTCTCGACCAATTCCTGCTGCATGGGCAGCGCGCCAAGGGCCATGACAATCGGATGAAAACGCTTGTTGTATTGAGCGGGTCGTTGTGGCATTACCCTCGTGCGCGCCAGATCAATCGTGCTACCGCCATCGCACACAGGCGTGACCAGCTTCATCGCCGTGACCACGCCAAGCCATCTACTCAGATGAACCGCGTGCATCCCAAGTTCGATGATCTCGGCAACGGATGCGGGATAGAAAATCGGTACGAGACTTGAACGCAGAGCCCAGTCGCTGGTGCCTGGTGATACGGACGACTTGGATCGATGATCTTCACCACAAAGAAGGACCATGGATCCGCGCCCATTGCTCCCTGCCAGATTGGCGAGCCACGTCTCATCTGGAATCCACTGCGTGCCGTGCGCCTTCCCATACCAGAAGGCGTCGACGTCACCACTGTCGGCGTATTGGCTCCCGAGAATAGCTGAGGCAGCCGTCTTCTCGTTGATGCCGAATTGGTGTACCGTCCGGCCACGTTCGTTGAGAAGTTCCAGGTGAGCGACCACCTCAAGGTCGAAGCCTCCAAGAGGTGACCCTTCATAGCCGGTGATGAAGGTCTGATTGACGTCGCCCGCACCGTCGGTCTCGTCGTAGCGTTGTTTGTCGACCAATAGGCGAACCAGTGCCTGCATCCCCGTGAGGAATACGGGGCCCTCTTCCCGGGCATATCTGTCCGTCCAGGCGACTGAATCCAGCAAGTGAACTAGCTCTATGTTATGGTTTTTACTACGGTTGAACTTCAGTATATGAGTGGCCCTCGCATGCGGCAAGGTGTCTTGCCCACGCATGGGATGCGGGATAAGTTGCCACGGCATCCGCCTTGCAGCCCTGTGCCGATTCAACGCCTGCGCCGAAGACCGATTGCTCCTATTTTCCTAAGTCACCCCCACCCATCGCCGCCACAAGGTACTGTCTACTATGAGCCAGCAGGATCCCACCCAAAATCATCGCGCTGTGCTGATCGGCCTTGGAGGGATTGGCGCCAATCGGCCACCTGATGATTCGATCTACGGCACGATGCCTCGTTCACATGCACAGGCTTACGCCCTGCATCCTGCCGTTGAACTGACAGCCGTGTGTGATCTGAACCCGCAGATGCTGGAACGCTTCAAGGCTGATTGGCAGGATGTGTGGCCGGACATGCGCACCTATACCGACGCGGATGAGATGTTCGCAGCCGAGAAGCCAAGTCTCGTCAGTGTCGTCACCTCCGACCATGCGCATGCCGATCTGGTTGTGAATGCGGCGCGAACACCCAGTGTTCGTGCCATTCTCTGCGAGAAACCAATCGCCACAACCCTCGCCGATGCGGATCGGATGATCGCAGCGACCGATGCAGAGGGTGTGTTGCTGTCCATCGAACACACGCGACGCTGGGACTCTCGTTATGTTGAGGCCAAGCGCCTGATCGACTCGGGTGAGCTAGGCCCCGTGCGCACGATTCACGCCGAGTTGTATAGTCAGCGTGCGATGTTGTTTAGAAATGGCACGCATCTGATTGACCAGATCAACTACTACGCCGACGGTGATGCGGCATGGGTCATGGCAGACCTGGAAGAGGGATACGAAGACTTCACCGAATATCGTGGCGATGGTGGCCGCGACCCGGATTCGGAACCCTATGCGAGCGCCTATATTCGTTACGACAATGGCGTGCGCGCCTTTTACAATTCGTACAAAATGGATTTCCCGGGCTCGCAGATTGTCATCACCTGCGAACAAGGCCGCCTGGAACTTTCGGATCAGCACGCGCACGTGATCCAGGGTAAGTCTCATTATGAATGGCCGACGACGGATCTCGTCGTGGGAGGATTCATGTATGAGAGACTGATCGGCGCCCTGCATGAGTTGATCCACACCTTGGAACACGGTGGGCAGCTGGTCTCTGATGGTCCCGAAGGACGCAAGACCCTGGAACTGATTCTGGCGATGATGGCGAGTCACGAACACGGCAACGCCCGTATTGATCTTCCACTGAATCCCAATCGAGCTGGCGATTAGATAGATGCAGCGAAATCCGACACGAGCCGTACGCATCGGCGACGTAACCATCGGCGCCGGGCACCCGATCGCCGTGCAGAGCATGGCGGCAACGAAGACCCAGGATGTTGCCGCCACAATCAGGCAGGTTCAGTTGCTTGAGGCTGCAGGTGCCGATCTGATTCGCATCGCCGTCGACAGTCGCAAAGACACGGATGCACTGGCGAAGGTTGCCGAACATGCGACGCGTCCCCTGACGATCGATCTGCAGGAGAATTACCGTCTCGCCGAGGTCGTCGCTCCCTGGGTTGCCAAGCTACGCTACAATCCGGGTCACCTCTATCACCATGAACGTGACCGCCCGATACGAGACAAGGTCGCCTACCTGGCTGAGACGGCGGCGACAAATGACTGTGCGATACGGATCGGCGTGAACTGTGGCTCCGTCGATCCAGACAAGCTGGAACAGTTTCCAGCAGATGATTCAATCTCTCCCATGTTGGCATCGGCCCTCGAACACTGCGAACTGCTCGACGATCTGGGATTCGAACGCTACTGCGTGTCCTTGAAAGACTCAGATCCGAACAAGGTCATCGAGGCCAATCGGCGCTTTGCGGCACAACGACCGGACGTACCGTTGCATCTCGGCGTCACCGAGGCAGGTATGCCGCCTGAGGGAGTCATCAAGACTCGAATTGCCTTTGAGCAATTGATCTCTTCGGGTATCGGCGATACGATCCGCGTGTCTCTCACCTTGCCCTTTGACGACAAGGGTGACGAGATCTCTGCGGGGCGACAGATTCTTGATGATATCGAGGCCGGCAGATTCCGCTCGGTTCCGGAGTATCGGCCCGAGGGCCTCAACATCATTTCCTGCCCGTCCTGTTCGCGGGTTGAGAACGAAGCCTTTATCGATCTGGCCCACCAGGTGCGTGACGTCACAGCCTACGCCAAGGCTCACTCGATTACGATCGCCGTGATGGGCTGTCGGGTGAATGGTCCGGGCGAGACAGATGATGCCGATCTGGGTATGTGGTGCGCGCCAAACTTCGTCAATCTCAAGCGCGGTCCCGAACTCATCGGCCAGTTTCCCTACGACGCGGTACTTGATGTCTTGCGCGAAGAAGTCGACAAGCTCATCGCCCAGGAAACCGCCTAGTCCGGCAGACCTATGGGGTCAGATGTTGACCTAAACCACCTTCCCCCACGTTTCCCGCAGTTCGTCAGCCAGAGCGACCCGGCCCTCATCAGACATATCTGTTCTCGGTGGCCGCACGCCCCCGCCGTATAGCCCCACCAGATCCAGCCCGGTCTTGATCGTGGCATCGCCGAATCTGTTGCGCAGACGTTCCAGCGGTGCCAAACGGCGTTGTCCGACGATCATCGCATCCCAGTCTCCTGCCCGCGCCTGCGCCTCGAGTTCCAATTCTGGCTGCGGCAGAAAGTTGATAAACCCCGCAGTGAACCCTTCGATCCCCGCTTGATACCGTAGATGTAGAACACCGGGATCGTGACGCTTATTGCCGATCCAGACGAAGCGGTCTCCGAGTCGCTGGATCGCGCGAAACAGTGGGTGATCATCGAAACAGGGGTCTTTTACGCCAACGACAGCATCTACTTCAGCGAGGCGTTCAAAGATCTCGAGAGACCAGCCCTGCGTGTTGTATGGCAGCAAGCCCAGTTCAGGAACGTGCTGCTCGATCAGGCTCAGATGGTTGACGATCCCCTGCGGATCATCTGGGATCCCGTGTCGCTGGTAGGGAGCCATGGCGAGGCAGACTCTTACGCCCATGTCCCGGTAGCGTCGGGCCAGTTCCACGGCAGCACCTGTGTTGCCCGGAAGAGTCGGCGTGATCAGCGCCCGATCTCCCACTGTGGCGAGAGCGACTTCGGCGATCCGTGCCAGTTCTCGGTTCGTGAGTGCATCGATTTCACCTGTTCCACCACCGACATTGATCACTCGGACACCGGCCTGCACGAGGAAATCGAGATTGCCGGCAAATCCTTCCTCGTCCACAGACAGCACGTCGTCTGCTGCAAAGGGGGTCGCAGCGTACGCGTGGACTGTTTTGAGAGAATCTCGCAGATCTGCGTCCATTACCAACGGTTCCCTTTCATGCCCATCACATCGTCCAACTCGGCCCATGTCAGCCGATGGTAGCGAGATTCTTCCGCAGGATTGTCCATTGTTCTACGTTGTCCCCTTGTCGTTTGCTTTCACCGAGCATGGAAGTTGCGCATAATAGATCCTCCTCAAGAGGCGGTCAAAGAAAGGTAGACTTGTGATTACTGGTGAAGTGCGTTTGTGGAAACTGACTCGCAAGCAAGTTCGCGAACGAATCGCAGCAGGGCAGATGAAGGCAGCCATTCTGCCGACAGGCAGTACAGAGCAACACAATGAGCATCTGGCAATGGAACACGACACAGCAAGTGCACTTGTCGTGGCCGAACAGGCAGCATTGTCGCTGTTTCCGGATGTCGTCGTCGCCACCCCCATGCCCGTCGGCATCAGCGAGCATTGGATGGAATGGAAAGGCACGCTCAGTCTCCGTCCGGAGACCTTTTTCTCCGTCGCCTTCGACATCTGTGAGAGCCTCAAGCGCCACGGAGTCGAGCACATCTTCATCTGCAATGGCCACGCAGGCAATGGGCCGCTACGCAACGAGATGGCTGCGTTCAGTGAGAAACTCGGGATCGATGTCCGCTTTCACTCGTATTGGGAGGCCTATTCCAAGGAATTCGTCGCCGAACATCTCGAATCTGGAGACTGCCCCGCCCACGCCGCCGAATTCGAGACATCGATGGCCTTGGCCGCTTTCCCCGGAAATGCCCATTGGGATGGTGTCGATTATGACGCCGAGACCTTCGACATTCAGAATGAGAATTACCGAGACAAAGATGCCCCCTACCACTACGCTGCCCGTGATCTGGCAACACCAGGTAAGGGCCGGATCATGATCGACGAAGCATCAAACTGGGTTGCTGGACAGGTACGTAGCATGCTGGACGGAAGTGCCGCATGACTCGGTGGCCCGAAAGCCAGAGGCCGTTGGCGGGTCCGCGGTCTGCCCGGCAGATATGACAGACCGCGTGCAGCGTCCCCGCGCACGTGTCGGCGTCTTTGCCATCGGTCTGGAGGCCTATTGGGATCAGTTTGATGGTCTCAAGAGTCGTCTCGAGGGCTACCAGACTGATGTCGAAGCGCGCCTCTCGTCCTGCGATGTAGAAATCATCAGTGCTGGACTCGTCGATACGCCCGTGAAGGCGCGCTTGGCGGCAGAGTTGTTCGTGCGTGAGGCAGTAGATCTGATCGTCTGCCATGTCGCCACCTACGCCACCAGTTCACAAGTCCTGCCAGTGGTGCAAGGTCGACGCGTCCCGGTACTGGTTCTTAATCTGCAACCCGTCGACCGCCTCGACTACGAACAGGTCGATACCGCTGAGTGGCTGGCGAACTGCTGCGCTTGCTGTGTGCCCGAATTATCCAATGCCTTCGCTCGCGCCGATATCGATTTCAATGTCGTGTCCGGAATGCTCTACGACGACGAAGGACCCGCATGGCGGCGTATCAAAGACTGGTGCCACGCGGCCACTGCCGTGTGTGCCTTGCGCGGGGCACGAATCGGCTTCCTCGGCCACACATATCCAGGCATGTTGGATATGTACTCAGACTTCACCATGCATCACGGACAATTGGGATTGCATGTTGAGATCCTGGAAATGTGTGATCTGCAGACACGGGTTGAGGCGGCCACCGAAGATCAGATCGATGCGAAGATCGCCGACATCCGATCTGCCTTCGAGATCCTGCCCGGCGTCGACGACGAGGCGCTGCGCTGGTCCGCCCGAGTCGCCGTCGGACTCGACCGACTCGTGGCCGATTTCGATCTACAGGGACTCGCCTACTACTACCGAGGTGTGGACGGTAATGACTACGAGGCCCTCGGCGCCGGGTTGATCGTCGGCAACAGTCTGTTGACGGCACGTGGTATCCCATGTGCCGGCGAGGGAGATCTCAAAACCTGTGTCGCCATGCTCTTGATGGACGCACTCGGCGCCGGCGGGTCCTACACCGAGTTCTATGCGATGGACTTCGTCGATGACTTCCTGCTCATGGGCCACGATGGTCCAGGTCACGTCGCGATATCCGAGCAGCGCCCACAACTGCGGCAGTTGGACGTCTACCATGGCAAGGCAGGAGCGGGGATCTCCGTCGAATTCAAGGTAGCCGCCGGCCCCGTCACGATCCTCGGATTGACCCAGACCCGTGCCGGCGATCTCAAGTTCGTCGCTGCCCAGGGCGAGAGCATTCCTGGTCCGATCATGCAGATTGGCAACACGAATTCACGTCTCTCCTTCAGCCTGGATCCAGCCTCCTTTATGGACGCTTGGTGCGCGGAGGGTCCCACTCACCATGTTGCCCTCGGCGTGGGTCACCAGGTTCCACGACTGAAGATGGCAGCACGACTGCTAAACCTGAAACTGGCCACCACAGGCTAGGTCGAAAGGATGTTGTCCCATGGATAACGCGATTCGCCAGGCGCTGGCTGATGGCAAACCCAGTGTCGGAACATGGCTCAATCTCGGTTCTCCCCTGGCAGCGGAGGTGCTCGCCGCAGCAGGCTTCCCGTGGCTCTGCATCGACGCGGAGCATACGGCGTACGGGATGGGTGAAATCGCCCACAGTCTCAGAGCAATCGAGGCAAGAGGGGCTCTGCCCCTGGTGCGTGCCTGGGATCATGCGCCCACGACGATCGGCCGTCTCCTCGATGCCGGGGCACGTGGGATCGTGTTCCCCCACGTCAGCACCCCTGAGCAGGCGCAGAATCTGGCGCAGGCTATGCGCTACCCGCCGACAGGCCATCGTTCCAGCGGTACTGGCCGCTGCACGACCCTGCACCCGGATTATCGTGCCCTCGCCAATGACGACGTATTGTGCATCCCTCAGATCGAAGATCCTGAGGGGATTGCAAATGCCGAGGCCATCGCCGCCGTTGAAGGAGTCGACATTGGTTTCCTGGGTCCAAATGACCTTGCTCTGGCAATGGGTGTCGATGCCGGTAGTGCCGAGCACGAGGCTGCCCTGCAATCCTTCCGCCAGGGCTGTGAACGAGCCGGGACCCCCTCGGGTATTCCAGCAGCGGATGGCACGATGGCGCGTCAGCGCATCGACGAGGGATTCGCCTTCATCGACCTGACCAATGATCTGAGATTCCTGCAAGAAGGCGCGCAAGCAGCGCTCGCCCAACTGGTTCAGTAGATGAGAAAGATTCTGAACTTCGGATCTCTCAACATTGACCATGTGTATACGGTGCCTGGCATCGTCCAACCTGGGCAGACCTTGCCCTCCAGCACCTACCAGATCCACTCGGGAGGCAAAGGGGGGAATCAGTCCGCCGCCCTGGCAAAGGCCGGGGCGGAGGTTTTCCATGCTGGACGCGTCGGCACCGACGGGATCCATCTGCTCGAGCATCTCGAGAGTCTGGGCGTCGATACACATTGGACCATCGTCGACCCACTGGAGAAAACGGGTCACGCCATCATTCAGGTAGAGGATCAGGGCGGTGAGAACGCGATCCTATTGTATCCGGGCGCGAACTACCGCATCGATCTCGATCAGATCTCCAGTACCATTGATGATTTTTTTCCTGATTCTATCTTATTGTTACAGAATGAGATATCGAACATAGCTTCACTTTTGGACATAAGCCAAGCTCACTCTTTTGAGGTGGTTCTGAATCCCGCGCCCTATACGCCGGACCTGGGGCAGAGAGGTCATCTGGAACATGTCGATCTTCTGATCGTGAACGAATCAGAGGCGGCCGGCATCTGCGATGCCCCAGCGGAATCAGGGGGGCCCCTTGATGCAGCCAAGATGCTCGCTGCCCTTCGTTGTCACGTAAGAGATTCGACGCAGATCCTGCTGACACTCGGCACACGAGGTGCGATTCTCGATGCGCCAGGTCAGAGGCAGATCAGCGTCGCTGCATATAATGCAGGTCCCGCTCTCGACACGACCGCTGCAGGTGATACGTTCATTGGCTTCTTTCTCGCCGCCCGTGCCGCCGGTTCTGCCGACGAGGTCGCCATGCATCGAGCCCGTGTTGCTGCTGCCTTGTGTGTCACCGCACCGGGGGCGATGGACTCGATCCCTTCCAAGTCACAGGTCGATGCGCTAACTCATTGCGACAGAGATGATTCATGAAGATCACTCAATTTGATGTCACGCCCATTCAGCGCCGGGGTCTGATTCTGCAGATCAGAACAGATGAGGGTCTTACGGGCATCGGTGCGCCCATGAACTACGAGCACGGTCGTACCATTGAGCGCGCAATACGAGATATGAGTGATTACCTCATCGGCAAGGACCCACGGCAGATTGAGGATCACTGGCAGGTATTGTTCCGCTCCAGTTACAGCCGCCAGATGCCGATCCTGCTGGCTGCTCTGAGTGGGATCGATATGGCTTGCCTGGATATCCTTGGACAGTCCCTCGGTGCACCGATCTGGCGTCTACTGGGCGGATCTGTGCGACAGAAGATCCGTGTCTATTCCTCGACTGGGGGGCCAGAGCCCGAGAAATACGCCGAAGGTGCCCTGCGTGCAGTGGAGCGTGGATTCACGGCGGTCAAGATGTGCCCCTTCCCTGAACCCGTGCGTTTCATTGACACACCGGCCATGGTCGACAAGACGATTCGACGTGTCGCTGCAGTGCGGGAAGCCGTTGGGCCCCAGATAGATGTGGCACTCGATTTCCATCGAGCTGTGAGCCCTGCCATGGCTCGCATGGTCTTACCCGAGTTGGAGCCATTGAAGCCGATGTTCGTTGAAGAACCCACGCATCCTGAGAACGTGGATGCACTACTCGAGATCGCCCAGTCTACGTCGATCCCCATCGCGACGGGAGAACGAAATACGACCCGCTGGGGTTTTCGCGAGATCTGTGAAAAACGAGCCGCCGCCGTTCTACAGCCCGATATCCGCCATTGCGGTGGGATTCTGGAGATGCGCAAGATCGCCTCTCTCGCAGAGATCCACTATCTGTCCATTGCCCCACACTCGGCCTCCGATCCTCTGGGTGTGGTCGCTTCCGTGCATGCCATGGCGGGCGTGCCCAATTTCCTGATCCAGGAGTATGGCGGTGGTAATGGTGAAGAACTCTTCCACGAACCCCTCACCTTCCAGGATGGTTTCGTCGAATTACCCGAAGGCCCCGGAATGGGCGTCACCATCGATGAGCAAAAGCTGGAGGCACTACGCATAACCGAGTGGGGACAACGATCCTCCCGGCGGCATCCGGAAGACGACTCGGTCAACGACATCTAGATAGTGTGGCTAGTTGCCCGAGCTTCGACTCGCTCAACGATATCTAGGTCAATAACTCGTTGACCTTTGGGTGCAGGTCTTGGTATCATGAATGCAACCTTCACCGCCACAATGAGTTGCGCCCAGTTGGCGTCGAACCGTCCCCTATCCCGACATCCTGCGAGACATTTTGCGAGAAGGCTCCCTCAAGGAAATCCTGCCCCTTCTGCGTCCACGCTCGGCGGAGCCGACCCTTTTCACGCAGACCGTCTGGTATCTATTGTGGGTCGGTCTGGCGATCCTCGTCATCCTCTACCTCTACCGCCTCTGCCGCCAGCGCAAGCAACGACACGCCGATTTCCTCGCAGTCTGCCAGGAGGCGGGGCTCAGCGTGGCTCAAACCAGCCTCCTCGAGAAAGTTGCCAAGTCGCGCAAGTTGCAGCAGCCAGAGCGACTCATTTCTAGCGCGCATGCCTTCGAGAGGCAGGTAGGTGGCTACGCCCAGCAGCTTGCCCATCGACATCCAAAGCACAAACACCTGCGCCAGATCGGCAGATTGCGAGAGGAACTAGGATTTGATGACCTTCCTGCCGATCAGGCGTTGATCTCGACTCGCCAGATCGACCGGGGGCAGAGGGTCATGCTGTTGGACATCGACGAACAGACGCATGAGGAAATCCTCATCCCCTGGCTGGTCCTCGAGCGAGATGAAGCCGTCCTCGAGTTGTCACCTCTCCTCAGAGAGGTGGGTGGCCACCAGATCCGACGTGGTGAGCATATCGATGTGCGCTTCTGGCGTGAGGGCGATACAGAATACCACTTCCAGGGCCTTGTTCGATCAGTCCAGGGGGAGAATCTGACGATCCCGCACGCAACACGCGTGGAACGCATGCAGCACCGCGACTTCTATCGCATCCATGTCGACTTCCCCGTTGATCTGTATGGCCTTCATCAAGGAGAGGACACGGCAGAAGCGGCCAACCAGTCGCCGGAAGCCGCGGGGATCGCCCTATTGGGCGAGGATGGCTCGTCTGCTGAGGAAGGCGGCTCGGCCGAGATAAGTTCTGGCGAGATGGCCGCAGACCAGGGCACTGTTGAATCGGGGGCTGAAGACCCATCAGCTGAAACCATCCCGGAGGATGCTGAACGACTGCACGGCCGGGTGGAGAATCTCTCAGCCGGCGGACTCGCTGTGGTGCTAGCCGCCGGCGCCCTGCCCGAGGGCAGCCTTGCCCAGCAAGCGGGCGAGGCTGAATGGCTGTGGATGATCGACCCCGCTTTCGAGGACGAGTTTCCCTTGGCAGGGGTCATCTGTCGCGCTGTCAGCACCGAAACGGTGGCTGCGGGCGAGCAACTGGTAAAAATGCAATTTGAAGGGCTGCCGACGGCTGTGGAGAAAGAGATCGTGCAGCGAGTGTATCAGCACCAGCTCGATACGGCGGGGGGAGCCCCCTCCCCGCCTCGCCCTACACAAGCCGACATTGAAATAGCTCCCGAAGAAGAGCCAGGCCTGGACGACGAGATCCCCCTGGAGCCGAACGACTCAGCCTCCTTGCCTGACGAGGCGTAAGGTTAGCGATCGCCCTCAGATCGGCATGTAGGAAAGCCCGAACAGGCGCTCAACGAACCAACCGACACCAAAAAGCAGGATGATGGCGGAGGCGATGTGTATGAGTCTGCGTTGATATCCCCGTCGCGCTGCCAGCAGTATCACGGGGAGCATGATGGCGACGATGACGATCTGCCCCATTTCCACACCGATATTGAATGCCAGCAGTGACGCGATGAGCCCCTCGGATGGCAGTCCAAGGTCTCTGAGCACATTTGCAAAGCCAAAACCGTGTACAAAACCAAAACCAAAGGTCAACAGCCAGCGGTGTTTGCTGTCCCGAATCCAGAAATTCTCCAACGCCACATAGGCGATACTCAGGGCGATGCCCGCTTCGACCCAGCGCGTGGGCAGAGTGACCACATCGAGGGCCGCCAGGATCAGTGTAATACTGTGGGCGACGGTAAAAGCGGAGACGATCTTCACCAGCGGCCCAAGTCTGGAGCCGATCACTATGAGAGCCGCCAGAAACATGATATGATCGTAGCCGACAAAAATGTGCTCGATGCCCAGCCAGATGAAGTGGCCTACCTGGGCGAGCAGATCGACCTCTTCGCGAAGTTGGAATCGATCCTCTGGAGAAGCAGCCGACAAGACGGACAGTAGCTCCGGCTGCAGTGCGTCAACACGGAAGCGCACCAGATTCTTGTGCTCCGCCAACAGCGGTGGTTGCAGCAACAAGGACAGATCGAGGACGAGTTCACGCGGTTCGCCGGTTGTCGGCACAGCGTACACAGCGCGCAGGAAGAGATTGCCATCGCCGTCGATATCCGGCGATGCGTCTTGCATTTTCAACCCGATCGCTACGTCGTCGAGTTGCACCTGAACTCGGTCGCGCAGCAGCTGCGCAACCCGTCCCCCGCCTGCCTCCACTTCATCCCGCCACAGAACCCCATCGCCATTCGCATCAATCTGAGGATCCAGACGGAGCAGATCGGCTTCATCTATGGAAAGCACGACGCGGATCTCATCTGCTTTCAGTGTGAGGGCCGAATAGGATGTATTTATCTCGTGGGCATCACTTGCCAGTGGCAGTAGCAGCAACATCGCCACCCACCACGGGGTGATCGCAACGACGCACTTCTCCCACGAAAACACGCTGTTCATGTTAACTCTATCCTCTATCAAGACGGGGGTTAGTTCTCTACATGGTCGATGGCGTCGACCATGTGATCAATGTCATCATCACTGCCAAAGACATCGCACACTTTATCGGCCGCATCGAGAAGATAAATGCGCGAAGAGTGGTCGATCGCCCCAGCACTCGTGCGGCCGAGACCGGCGGCAAAGGAGCGTGCAATGGTGGTGATCTGTCCTGCATCCTGGCTCGTAAGACCTACCATGGGAAAATCGTATTCGTGGACGTATTGTGCCAGACGCTCGGGCGTATCTCGGCGTGGATCGACGCTGATGAACAGCACCGTAACATCCTCTCTCTGCAGCTCTCTCATCACCGAGGCCAGTCGGGACATCGTTAATGGACATACGTCGGGACAGGAGGTAAACCCAAAAAACAAGAGACTGACACCGCTGTGCTCGCTCAACACGAAGCGCTGCCCCTCGTGATCCGTCAACGTGAAATCGCTACCAAGGTGACGATAGATATTGGGATCCTGGGCGTCGCTCTTGCTCCTGTCCCCCGAGCAGGCAAAGCAGATAGCAGCAAGAGCGACCATTGCACAAGCAAGGGGTCTCGGGCTAGTCATCCGCCGGCTCTGCCAGAGACGTGATGTATGTCGCCAGTGCGCGTCGATGCTCTAGTGCAAGGTGACCGTAGCCGGGCATTGCCCCACGCCCCCCCGCACCCGTCCGAATCGCTTCGGCGATCTCGTCGACTGAGTGACCAAGATTGAATTGGCCAGATTTGGAGAAATCTCGTGGCGGCGGATCCAGGGAGCGCGCCATGCGGCCGTCGCCTCTGCCCTTCTCGCCGTGGCACAACGCACATCCGTGGTCGCGATATAACCGCTGTCCCGCTTCGACGCTGACCGCCGCCTGCGACTCAGACGCGGGGGCAGCGCCGTCACAGCCCACCAGCAGCCCGAAGACACACGCCACGATGCCTCCAAGTCTGTGTATCGGCGTCAAATCCTCATTCCATCAGGGATGACGCCATCCTTGGGAATCACAACAATCCCTTCGCGGATGTAGTAACCTTCACCGTCGATATCATCAACGCCGGCATCGTTGGTGATATAGACGCCTTCCCCAATTCTCGCATTCTTGTCGACAATCGCCTTTTCGATGACGCTGCCTGCGCCGATACCGACGGGCGGAATATGCATCGCCGCATCTCTCTGTTTATCTGCTGAGGTCTGGTAGAAATCAGCCCCCATCACGATCGACTCACGAACTTGCACGCCGGAACCGATGATCGAGCGCACGCCGACGACAGATTCTTCGATATGTGCATCCGCGATCACACAGCCCTCGGCGACAATACCGCGATCAACCCGGCATCCATGCATACGCGACGCAGCAAGATTTCTCTGATGCGTGTAGATCGGTGCATTCGGTTGGTGGAACTCAAAGGCTGGCGTCTGTTTGACGAGCGAAATATTTGATCGATAAAAAGCCCCAATCGTGCCAATATCCTCCCAGTAGCCGTCGTAGGTATGGGCATAGACGTTGAGAGTTTCGATCGCTTTGGGAATGATATGTCGACCAAAATCGTCCTCCGGCACACTCACAAGCAGACTTGTCAGTACTTGTGGCTCGAAGATGTAGATGCCCATGCTCGCCAGATACTTCGCCTCCGGATCGTCACCCGGCGCGGCTGGCAATTCCAGGGCATCGAGTTCTTCCTCGGTCTGTGGTTTCTCACAGAAGGCGATGATCCGCCCCTCCTCGTCGACCTTTAGAATCCCCAATTCGGAAGCCTGATCCCGCCGAACGGGTTTCACGGCAATACTGACATCCCCTGCCCGCTCGCGATGCTCTTCGACAAAGGTGCGGTAGTCCATCCGATACAGATGATCGCCCGACAGAATCAGGATTTCGTTGCCACGACGCGAGTGAATGCGACGAAGCTGCTTACGTACAGCATCCGCCGTCCCCTGATACCAATTCATGTCGGCCGTGGTCTGCTCTGCGGCAAGAATCTCGACAAACCCATCACCAAAATTATCAAAGCGATAGGTCAGGCCGACGTGTCGATTCAGAGACCCGGAATTGAACTGGGTGAGAACAAAAATCTTGTCGACGCCTGAATGGATGCAGTTGCTGATGGGAATATCGATGAGCCGATATTTACCACCAATTGGCACAGCGGGCTTCGAGCGATACTGGGTCAAGGGAAACAGACGTGCCCCCTGACCACCCCCGAGTATCACTCCAATGACATTGCGCATACGCTTTGTCTCCCAAGTGCTGATACCACGTACAGTTATGGCTGCTTAAGTTCCGCCAAACGCAGATGCACGCAAGCCCTACGGCGCAGCTGATTCGTTCCAGGAACGCGTCTGTGCAGTGGCTGTTGCCAGCCGCCACGCTTCGATCAACTGAGCATCCTCACCATAGACATCCGTCAGACGCCGCAGTTGTCCGTCCACCACATCCAAAGTCCAATAGATGAAGAAGACGGGTAGCGGTCGCTGCAACGACACAACACCCGTCTTGTGAGCAACCAGAAGGGACTCAAAACGAGCTTCGCCGCGCCCCCCGGCGAGTAGGCCCCTGGCCAGATCGACAGCTTGCTCAACTCGCACACAGCCATGACTCAAGTCACGCTCGTCACCACCAAACAGTGCCGGCGACGGTGTATCATGAAGAAAAATGGCGAAGGGGTTCTTGAGATTGAACTTCACTTCCCCCAGGGGGTTGCTACCACCTGGTGCCTGGACAAAAGCGAGTCCTTGCGTCTGCGATCTGTCACGCCAGTCGACACGGTTCAGTTCAACAGGTCGAGCCTGTCGAAAGACATGGAATCCGCTCGAACGCAGGAAACGAGCATCATCCCGTGCGCGTGGGAGTAGTTCATCGCGTGCGATGGACGCCGGAACGTGCCAGGATGGGTACACAACTATATCCGTGATCTGGCTGGCAAAGGATGGCGTCCGCCGGAAGGGCTCTCCCACAATGACGCGGCGACTCGACTGATGAACGCCCCCGCGAATCCAGTCTAACTCGAAGGCAGCGAGGCGAACCAACAGATAGTCGTCGCCAAGATCTCGGGGTAGCCAACGCCAACGGTCAAGATTGGCCTCCAGGCGAAGCAGTTCGTCGCCCTCTGCTGTCGCAAGAAATCCTGCGAGTTCTGCGTAGGCGAGGCGCCGCGGCGTGAGTCGCTCAAGAGCAGCAGCTACATCATTGAAGGCGAGACTTGTCGTGAGCAGTCCCGCCAGGTCGCTGGGCCGATCGGGCACATGCCAGTGATCTGTCACTTGGCGAGGATCAAGCAAACCACGACGAAGGTGATCTGCGTGCACGATAAATGTCTCACTGAGGGACAGGTCCAGCCGGGCCAACTGACGGTCATCTATGCGTCCCTGTCTTGAGGCAGTCACGGACACACGCAGCGCCTCGAGTCGATAGAGATTCGGTGGCAAGCCCTGTGCAGCAGCTGCCTCGAGAGCCCCGAGCAGATCGTCTGCCTGAGACAGGGCTCCTTGGGGCCCTACCCAACCGGGTTTGTATCCTCTGGAAGCGTAGAAACGTTCCAACATCTGTCGCCTATAGCGACTACGTGCGATCTGAGTCGGGGCTGTCGGCCCGTGGGTCGGTTGCGTGTCGTGAGATGGCCCACGGCCACCGGACAACAGCTGACGAAGCTCCGCTTCGATGTGGCCCAGACTCAGCAGCTCACCATCGATCGTTCCTCCACAGCTGGAGAGACTGACAATCAGCCCCCCTATCAGTGCCTGGTAGACGCGTCGCAAGGTCGTCAGACCACCCAGTTGGAGACAAGCCCTGCAACAGCAAAGTAAATGAGCAAGGACAGCACATCGTTCACCATCGTGGTCTGGCCTGTTGCAAGTCAGAGGGGAGGTCAAGAATATACGGGCAGTTGCCACGACAGTGATCCACCGCTACTGTCTTGCTCGTGCTCTGGTTACCTCTGGCTTCTCTCCTCTCATTTGGCTTCGGCCAGCTCTTCAAGTGGTCCCAGCGTCGTGGCTGCCATGCACCGACGGTGGTGAGCACAAACTACATTGTGTTGTCCAGTGCTCTTGCCCTGGCCCTAGGGTCGCAGGGCAATCTGCAGGTAACCGATACGGCGTTGCTCGTCGGCGCCTGTATGGGCGTGAGTTTCATCGTCTCCATGTGGACGATGACTCGTGCATTGGAGCGCGCCCCGGTCAGCATCGTACTGACCTCCTTCCGTCTGGCGATCCTGGTACCTGTCGTCGCCTCTGTCGCACTCTGGGGCGAAAGTCTCTCTCTGCTACAGTCAGCGGGCATCGTCCTTGCGCTTACGGGCGTTGCCTTGACGACACAGACCTCTACACCGCATAAGTATTCAGGGATCTGGGCACTGCTGGCAGCGGCTGTGGTCGTATTTCTAACACAAGGTATGAGCCAGGTTTGCCTTCGATGGGTACATTACGCCGGACTCGATGCGCAACGCCTGGTGGTCCTGATGATTTGCGCCGCCGTCGCCGGTGGCATTGGCAGTGGCATTGTGGTGTTGGGACCGCATCGGCCCCAGGCGCGGGATCTGGCGATGGGTAGTGCCATCGGTTTGTATAATCTTCTCGCCCTGGCCGTACTCTTGACGGCCTTGAGTCAGCTGGAGGGCACACGATTCTTTCCCGCCCATGGCTGCCTGGTCGTCATACTGGATGGACTTTTCGCTCACTTCATTTGGCGTGAACCTCTTGGGCGCCTCGCCACCCTTGGAATCTGTATCAGTGCCGCGTCCATCCTGTTGGTCTTGTAGAGCAACGAGGGTGCAGCGGAACTCGTCCTCCATAACGACGTCCTCTATTCGATGCAGCGAGGGATCTGAATGACTGGTAGGCTGGAAGGACGCACCGCGTTGGTGACGGGTGGTGCGCGCGGCATTGGTGCAGCGATCTGTCACTGTTTTGCACAAGAGGGCGCACGCGTCGCTGTCGCGGATATCGATGCAGACGGAGCGGCAAACACAGCGCAAGATCTCGCCGGTGAGTCGATGAGTCTCACCATGGATGTCGCCGACGTGAATGCCTGTAGATCTGGTGTCGAACATGCTGTGAGTCACTTCGGCCATCTCGACATCCTCGTAAACAATGCAGGATTCCTCGTATTCACGACGGTCCATGACTGTGACGTTGAAACATGGGACCAGTTAATGGCTATCAATCTGCGCGGCCCCTTCTTCTGCGCCCAGGCGGCGCTGCCGCACATGCAGGAACGCGGCAAAGGCGTCATCATCAATATGTCTTCCCTGGCGGCCAAGAACGGTGGCCTTGCTGCCGGCCCCTCCTATGCGGCGGCTAAAGCCGGCGTGTCCAATTTGACCATTCACCTTGCCAGGGCCATGGCACCCCATGGCGTGCGCGTAAATGCCATCGCACCGGGTATCATTGATACCGACATGACGCGTGGTTTGTCACCAGAGCACGCAGCTCTGGCGCAGCAGATCCCTTTGGGCTCCAAAGGGCAACCAAATGACGTCGCCCGCTGTGCACTTTTCCTTGCCAGCGATGATGCGGCCCATATCACCGGAGAGATCGTCGATGTCAACGGCGGTCTCCACATGGACTAAGAGCAGGTAGATTATTATGAAGGGAATCGTGCTAGCCGGCGGTACAGGATCGCGACTTTATCCACTGACGCGGATCGTCTGTAAACAACTGTTGCCGATCTACGACAAGCCGATGATCTGCTATCCCCTTTCGACACTCATGTTGGGAGGAATGCGCGAGATTTGCATCATCTCTACGCCGCGGGATCTGCCAATCATCGAGTCCTTCTTGGGCGATGGTAGCGACTTGGGCGTTGAGTTCACCTATGTCGTCCAGGAACATCCCGAGGGAATCGCCCAGGCCTTTCTATTGGCCGAGGAATTCCTCGCCGGTGAGCCGGCGTGCCTCATCCTTGGTGACAATATTTTTTACGGTGACTATTTCCAGGGCGGCCAGGCAGAGGGTAACGACAGTGGTTTCGCCCGCGATGTGGAGGAATTTGCGGCTGGTGGTCGCATCTTCGGCTACTACGTCAGCAATCCGCAGGAGTTCGGTGTTCTCGAAATGAATGCCAGCGGTGGTGTCATTGGCATCGAAGAAAAGCCGCAGGCGCCAAAATCGAACTACGCCGTTCCAGGCCTGTATCTGTATGGCTCAGATGTAGCAGATGTTTGCCGTGCCTTGCGCCCCTCTGGTCGGGGCGAACTCGAAATCACCGATGTGAATCGCACCTACTTGGAACGTGGTGATCTGGAGGTGACGCGCCTCGGGCGAGGCATCGCATGGCTCGACACAGGTACGCCATCTAGCCTGCAGGAAGCAAGCAACTTCATCGAAGCAATCGAGCAGCGTCAGGGCCTGAAGATCGCCTGCCTCGAAGAGATCGCTTTCGCCCAGGGATTCATCGATGCCGCCGGCTTCCAGCAATTGATCAGTCGACTGCCATCATGTGACTATCGGGAATACCTGGAACGGCTTCGGGATCAGGCCGTATAAAGACTCAAGCAGCGGACGGGCTAGCGGTTCTGTGCCAGGTCCTGCAGGAGTCGCACGTAGCCCTCTTCGCCGTCTTCTTCCCACGAACGCAGCAACGCGGATCCAACGATACCGATCTGCGCTTCGCTGTCATGCAACGGGCGTAGATCCTTACCCTCCGTCAGACCGAAGCCAAGGGCCAGGGGGAGTTCTGTTGCCTGGCGGCAACGACTCAGCAGATCCGTAACACCTGTGTCCTGTATCTGGGTCTGTGTCCCCGTGACACCCTTGCGAGCGACGGCGTAAACGAATCCGCGTGCATGATCGCCGATCTGTTGCAGGCGTTGCTGCTGATTGGTGGGCGTCATGAGCAGGATCGGCTCCAGCTCATTCTGCTCACTCAATTCGAACAGATCATCGTACTCCTCGATCGGCAAATCAGGGAGGATGAATCCGGCACTTCCCGCTTGGCGCAAACGCTCGCAGAAGCGCTCGTGCCCCATCTGGTACACAGGATTGTAGTAACCCATCATCAGCCGTGGAAAATCGCACAGCTGCCCTGCCTCCTCGACAAAATCGAAATAGTCGTCCACACGCAGACCACTGGCGAGAGCTTCCTGATTCGCCCTTACAAAGGTGGGACCGTCCGCCACAGGCTCGGAAAATGGCATCTGCAACTCGACGAGATCGACATCGGCAGCAGCCATGTAGGAAAGCATCTTGCGATTGGCATCCAAGGAGGGATACCCCACGATGACGTGTGTCATCAGCAAGATCTTGTGTCCCCCCTTCTCCAAACGAGAGTGGATGTATGTCTGTAGATCGCCCCCCAACCTAACCCTCCTGCCCACGTCGCTGCAGGAAAGAGCGCCACTTCTCATCGCCGAGAGCATCTGCAATGGTGAAGATGTCCTTGTCGCCGCGACCGGACAGATTGATGAGAATACGAGAATCCGGGCTCATCTGCGGCGCCTCACGAATCGCTCCAGCCACTGCGTGGGTGCTCTCGAGAGCACCGATGATCCCCTCCGTCTCCATCAGGAGACGCAGAGCCGCAATCACTTCCTCATCGGTCGCCGCCTCAAAGCGAACCCGCCCTTCATCGCCCAGATGCGCGAGAATAGGGCTCACGCCAATGTAGTCGAGGCCGGCTGAGACCGAATGTGTGTGACGCATCTGGCCCTCCTCATCCTGGAGGAAATACGTCTTGTATCCCTGTGCGATTCCCGGTCGTGCATCGTTCCCCACAAGCCGAGCCGCATGCCGGCCTGTATCGAGCCCCTCGCCACCAGCTTCTACGCCGACGAGTTCGACCTCATCATCGAGGAATCCGAGAAACATGCCCATCGCATTGGATCCACCACCTACACAGGCGAAGACGCGATCGGGCAAACCGACGGTCTGGGCCATCTGGCGGCGCGCCTCCTCACCAATCAGGCGCTGAAACCACGCGACGATCTGAGGAAAGGGATGGGGCCCACAGGCGGTACCCAGGGCGTAGTGCGTGTCTTGCATGGAGAATGCCCAGTCCCGCAGACATTCGTTGATCGCATCTTTCAGCGTCGCGGAGCCGTCTTCTACAGGGATAACCGTGGCGCCGAGTTGCTCCATCCAGAACACATTGGGCCGTTGTCGTTCGACATCGACGGCCCCCATGTAGATGGTGCACTCCAGACCAAAACGAGCAGCCATCGTCGCCGTCGCCACGCCATGCTGTCCCGCCCCCGTCTCGGCGATAACGCGCTTCTTCCCCATCCGCTGTACGAGCAGGCCCTGACCAATCACATTGTTGATCTTGTGGGCACCCGTGTGATTGAGATCTTCGCGTTTGAGATAGATCTGCGCGCCACCGAGTCGATCACTCAGTCGCTGCAAATGCGTGACAGGCGTCGGACGACAGGAATAGGTGTTCATCACACCGACGAATTGGGACCAGAGCGTCGGATCGCGGCGCGCCTCATCAAAGACGGCGACCAATTCCTCGAGAGTTGAGTGCAGAATTTCGGGAACGAAGCTGCCGCCATACGGGCCATAATAGCCGATGCGGGCATCGGTGTCGTAGTCGGCGGGAAACAGAAGCCGTTCCCAGCCGGCCGGGCTGGGAACTGCGTCTGGAGTAGGACTCATGCGGTCGCTTTTATTCGATGAGTTGTGCGCGCTTCAGGGCTTCGAGCATGGCCGAATTGGCCCCACCCGCCTCTTCCTGTTCCTGCTGCTGACGATCGGCAAATTCCTTCAGATTCGTCTCCCCTTCCATCTGCTCTGCCCGCTTGATAGAGAGACGCAAGCGCTTGCGACGATTGTCGATCTCGACAACAGCCACCTTCACCTCATCGCCGATGGAGACGACATCGCGAGGATGATTCACTCGTTTGTCCGCCATTTCGGAGACGTGCACGAGGCCACGCACGCCCTCGGCCAACTCGACAAACGCGCCATAGGACTCCAGAGATTCGACCTTCCCCGTCACCACGCTGCCCTGTGGGAACTGGGAGCGAACTTCACCCCAGGGATCGGCCTCGAGAGCCTTGAGACTCAGGGAGATCCGTTCCTTGCGTCGACTTCCGAGACTCTTGACCTCCAGAACCTTGACCTTCAACTCCTGGCCAGATTCGACGACCTCCTGCGGGTGCCCGACACGCTCATGCTTGAGTTCGGAGACATGGACGAGACCTTCCACACCGTGGCCGAGATCGACGAAGGCACCGAAGGTCTCCAGGCGCGTCACCTTACCTGTCAGAATCGCATTGGCGGTGATCTGTCCCCGCACGGTGACAGCGTGCTTTTCCTGCTCCGCTTCCATCAACGCTCGCCGTGACAGGACGATACTACGGCCGCGGTCACGAAAGCGAATGATCTTGAACTGCATCGACTTGTCACGGTACTCTTCTGGATTCTTTACAAAGGCCGTATCGATCTGCGAAATGGGACAGAAGGCCCGTGTTCCAGCCATCTCAACACCGAGGCCCCATTTATTCACAGCCATCACGCGGCCCTCGATGGGGGTCCCGGACTTGAATGCCTTGTAGAGCAGATCCGCTTCGCGGTCTTCACCCTTGAGAAATCTCGATACCCTGACTTCCTCCTCGGCACTTACGACGAACGCCTCCAGCGGCTCACCGATGGCGAAGACAAGTGCGCCATCCTCTCCCTTGAGTTCGCTCGTCGACAAGACACCCTCAGCCCTGCCACCAAAGTCGATGAAGCTGTTCTCTTCGCCGATCCGGACAAGAACTCCACTCACTCGCTCCCCCGCCTTGATCTGTGCGCCTGTCGGAGTCGTTTCGCCTTCGAGCAATTGTGCCATATCCACCTGTGTAGCTGGCTCTTGCTTGGCGTCAGGCGCCGCTGCGGCAACGGTCTCAGGGATTGGCACAGGCTCAGGTGCGGGTGCGGGTGCGGCAACAGCGGCCTCAGGTGCCGAAACAGCAGGAGCTGGTACAGGCGGCTCAACGGGCGTCGCCTTCTCGGGCACCGGGGGGGGCGTGACGGGCGCACTCGCCTCAACAGCGGGCTGCTCGCCAACGCTTTCTGCTGGGCCGTCTTCTACTGGAATGGGCGCCGAAGCGGCCTTGATCTCTGGCTGCGCAGGCGACTGCACGGGTGCATCGGCGCCGTCCACAGGCGCCGCCTGTGTCTGCGCTGACTGTTCGTCGTCCTTCGGTGTCTCCGAGTTATCCTGCATCTTCAACCAGCTCCCGCCGTGGCGTCGTAGAAATAATGGGTACTTCGATCAGGGTACTAACAATACTTTGCCCGTCGTCTGCCTGCTCTGCAGCGCCGTGTGAGCCTGCGCCGCATCTGCAAGGGCATAACGAGCGCCGATACGAACAGACAACTCACCGGAGGCGACCCAATTGAGGACTTCACCCGCCCGATCGAGTAGTGCCTGCCGGGTCAGGATGTAGTGCGCCATGGTGGGGCGTGTCATGAACAGCGAACCTTCACTACTCAAGATCTGCGGATTCACTGGCGGCACGGGACCACTGGATTGTCCGAAGAGAACCATCGTCCCCAGCGGCTTCAACAGCCGCAGCCCCGCATCGAAGGTCGTCAGACCAACTGAGTCATAGACAACCTCGACCCCTGCATCGTCCGTGAGGCGACGTGTCTCGGCCTCGAAATCGACCTCTGTATAGCGGATGACCTCGTCAGCTCCCGCGGCACGAGCGAGGGCTTCCTTTTCTTCTGTCGAGACGGTGCCGATCACACGGGCACCACGCTTCTTGGCCATCTGCACCAGCAGCAGGCCGACGCCACCGGCGGCGGCATGAACCAGGGCCGTATCGTCTGGCCCCGCCTTGTAAGACCCGTGTACCAGGTAGTGCGCTGTCATCCCCTGTAGCAGGACGGCTGCAGCATCGTCGCTGGAACAACCTTCAGGCAGAGGGATCAGACGCTCTGCGGGGACAGCGATCTGTTCAGCATAGGAGCCCATGGCACCGGCGAAACCGACACGATCGCCCTCGCTGACCCCCGTGACCCCCTCGCCGAGACCGATCACAGTTCCGGCGCCTTCGACACCTGGAATACAGGGCAGATCGACGGGGTACAGACCTTCGCGGTGATAGGTGTCTATGTAATTGAGCCCTCCTGCCTGCAATTGCAGGAGCACTTCTCCCGCCGCAGGGGTCGGCTCGGGTACTTCCTCGTAGGAGAGGACTTCAGGGCCGCCATGGGCGTTGAATAGTGTCGCCTTCATCGTCTCGGTCAATTGCCTGCTGTGAGGAATTGGACAATAATCTAGAATAGAGCGTTTAATTTAACCGTGAGACCCCGAATTGAGCAAGCGGGCGGCTTGACGACCCGTCAGAGCCCCCCTAAGGTAGCCCGCCTCAGTTCAATCGGCATCAGTTCAACGAACGCAACCACATCTCTACGAAGGTCAGATTTCAATGCCACCCAGCAAACCCCTCAACGTCATCCTCCTCGGCATTGATAGCCTGCGCGCCGACCATCTCAGCAGCTATGGCTACAACCGTCTGACAACACCTCATCTGGACCGCCTCGCGACTCAAGGCGTTCTCTTTGAACGCAACTACTCGGCACACGTGCCAACCACGTCTGCCTACGCATCCATGTTATCCGGTAAGGACTGTTTTTCAACGACCGTCGTCGCCCTGCGTCATAAGGGTGGCCTACCCGATCATGTCGAGACGCTACCGGAGATCCTCAAGACGCAGGGGTACAACACAAGTTGTGTTGGTTTCAGCGGGAATCCGAGTTCGCGTGGATTCGATCAGTATCTCGACTACCCCTCCTGGGGGAGTTGGGCCGAGGGACGCAGTCCAAAAGCAGAAAAGCTGAACGATGTTGCCCTGCCGGAACTTGAGCGGCTGGCCTCGCAGAAGGATCCCTTCTTCCTCTTCCTGCGCCACATGGATCCCCATGCCCCGTATCTGCCACCGGGCCCCTTCGAACGGATGTTCTATAGTGGCGATGAGTTCGATTCATCCAATCGCTCCATGGAGCCGGTCTGGGGCTTCAAGCCCTTCTGCGACTTTTTTGCCGACTGGATGCCACCGGGCCTGACAGATGCCGACTACGTGACGGCGCAGTATGATGGCGCTGTCGCCTATATGGACGCCGCCATTCAGCGAATTCTGACACGTGTCGATGAACTTGGTTTGGCGGACAATACGCTGATCGTCGTCAATGGTGACCATGGGGAAACGCTTTATGAGCACGAATGCTGGTTTGATCATCATGGCATGTATGACAATGTCCTGCACGTGCCTCTGATTCTTCGCCTGCCAGGCAAACTACCAGCAGGCCAGAGGGTCTCCGGCTACAGTCTGCATCAGGATCTGGTGCCCACGATCCTCGAGCTTGCTGGTCTCAAACGCAAAGTGAAAATCGATTTCGACGGTCAGTCTCTGCTGCCATTGGTCGCCGGCAAACGGGTCAGCAACTACTCCGACTTCTATATCACAGAGTGCACATGGATGCGCAAACACGGTTGGCGAACACCTGAGTGGAAACTCATGGTCGCCCTCGAGCCAGACTTCCACTTCAAGCCGGAAGTCGAACTCTACAATCTTGTGGAAGATCCTGAAGAGAATCGGAATCTCGCCAAGCGCGAGCCCGGCATCGTCGCCATGCTACGACAGCGGATGGATGCCCACGTGCAACGTCGAGAGCGTGAGACGGGCCGCACGAATCCCATGTTCACCAATCTCAACTGGCATGGATCCAGCCACGAAGGCCCCTTCGGAAGTTCACAGGAGGCCTACGACACGATGCACATTGGCTCTGTAGGAGCTGCGAACAAGCTACAGGCTGGCAGCAAGAGCAAGACGAAGAAGAAGACGCGCAAACGCTAACGCCAGACTTTCGCGGTTGCTGAACGCGCTGCCTTATTGTGCCAACTGACGGCGCCATCTGTTACGATCGGATCTGCTCGAATCCCCAGTCCAACCAGGGGATGAGTAGCTCCACATCGGACGCTTCGATCGTTGAACCTCCCCAAATACGCAGTCCGGGAGGGGCATCGCGGTAGGCGCCGATATCGTAGGCTACCTGCTCTTCTTCCATCAAGCGAACCAGCTGCTTCGCCTTCGCCGCCTGGTCGGTCTCTGCAAGTGCCGTGTACCAATCAGCCACAATGCGGAAGCAGATCGAAGTAGAGGATCGCGTCGCCGGTTCTACCGCGAGAAAATCGATCCAGGGGCTGCCATCCACCCAGGCTTCGAAAAGGGCGAGATTGGCTTGCGACCGTCGACACAATGCCGGCAGACCACCGATCTGTTCCGCCCAGCGCAGGCCATCGAGGGCATCCTCGACGCACAGCATGGACGGTGTATTGATCGTGCTGCCTTCGAATAAATCCTCTGTGAGCTTTCCAGCTTTGGTCATGCGGAAGAGCTTCGGCAGAGGCCAACTCGGCGTGTAACTCTCAAGTCGCTCTACAGCGCGCGGGCTGAGCACGAGCATGCCATGCGCCGCTTCGCCCCCCATCACCTTCTGCCATGACCATGTCGTGACGTCTAACTTTTCCCATGGCAATTCCATGGCAAAGGCGGCGGACGTTGCATCACAAAATGTCAGTCCCTCACGATCTGCCGGAATCCAGTCGCCATGTGGAACCCGTACACCCGACGTGGTGCCATTCCAGGTAAAGACAAGATCGCGTGCCGCATCCCACGCCGTCAGATCTGGGAGATGACCGTAATCGGCGGTCAGAGTGCGGACATCTTGCAGCGGCAGCTGTTTGGTCACATCCGTCACCCAGCCAAGACCGAAACTCTCCCACGCAGCGATATCTACTCCTCGCGCACCCAGCATCGACCACATGGCCATCTCCACGGCGCCCGTGTCAGAGGCGGGAACGATGGCGATCCGATAGTCAGCTGGGATCGTCAGCACCTCTCGCGTCCGTTCGATGACCTCTTGTAGTCTCTGTTTACCAAGGGTTGCCCGGTGCGAGCGGCCAACCACTGCTGCAGACAGAGCGGACAGACTCCACCCCGGCCGCTTGGCGCATGGCCCGGAGGAAAAACACGGATTGTTTGGTTTCGTCGCCGGTCGAGCCATGGCAGGTATTGTCTGTGCTGTCATCGTGGCAGATGCTCTTCCAGATCGAAAACCGGTTGCATGAAGGCCCACCACTCTCCCTCTGCCGCGTCTGCAGCCGGTTCCTGAAATGTTCGCATCAGTTCATCCCACTCCGCTGCCTTGGGATTGTCCTCGACATAGCGGGCAAAATCGCGCGCCGGATCGAAATCATCCGTCGTCTCCATGTACATGAACAGATGACGCCCAAGGAGGAAGATCCTCATCTCCTCCACGCCAACCGCTCGCAGGCCATCGAGCGCCTGTTTCCACGGCTCGCGATGGTACGCCTTGTAGGTCTCGATGCCCTGTGCATCGTCCTTCAGATTCAGTGTCAGTCCGTAGGCCTTCATCTTCCTCTTCCTTATTCTTTCCGGTCTGTCTCGGGCTCGGCCCGATATGCCTGCGCCAGGAGCGTCACGGGATGCAGAACGGTTCCGTGGATACTTTTGAGCCGCAAACCGTGCTGTATCTGCACAGCGCAGCCGGGATTGCCCGTGGCGACGATCGTCGCGCCCGTGTCGGCAACATGCCCCATCTTTCGATCGAGAAGTTGCATGGACATTTCTGGCTGGGTGATGTTGTAGATTCCGGCACTCCCACAGCACCAATCTGCCTCGGACAACTCAACCATCTCAAGTCCCTGAATCGCGGCGAGGATCTTGCGCGGCGCCTCGGACACGCCCTGCCCATGGCGTAAATGGCAGGACTCGTGATAAGTAACGGGGCCGTCGATGTCGAGCACACCCGTGGGTGGCCGCATGTCGATCTCCATGAGAAACTCGTGGATATCCCTCACCTTCTCTGACCAGATCTTCGCCCGCTGCGCATACTGCTCGTCATCGGCGAGGAGGCGATCGTAGTGGCTCATGTGAGAACCACAACCACCGGCATTGACGATGATGGCATCGAGTGAGGCCGGATCGAAGGCGTCGATATTCACACGCGCAAGCTCGCGTGCAAGTTCAAGCTCGCCATTGTGACCATGCAAGGAACCACAGCACTGTTGATCTGCAGGTAGCAGCACTTCGCAGCCATTGAACTGCAGGACATCGATGGTGTCCGCATTCACATCCGCAAAAGCCAGATCCTGCACGCATCCAGACAAGAGCGCCACTCGATGCCGCGGCAGCGTCGGCTGGGATGCCCGTCGGCGCCCATGTTCGGTAGCAGTAAAGCGTCGACTTACCTGCGGTGTGAGCGGTTCCAACTCTCGCAACCACCGCGGAAACAGGTATAGGACCCGACTGCTTCGCACCAGCCATTGCAGTCCCGTCCACTGATACAGTCGGAGCATCCAACCCAAGGCGTGCAGGCGTCGACGAGACGGAAAGAGCCACCGCAATGCGATAGACCGAATTCGCGTACGACGAGGCGTCGCCAACACACCGGTCCGTTCGATCTCGGCGCGAGCGTGTTCGAAGAGATTCGTGTAGTCGACGCCAGCGGGACAGGCAGTCTGACAAGCGAGGCAGCCAAGGCAGAAATACATCTCTTTGGCGAAATCTTCACTTACCTCCAAGTGGCCATCGGCGACACCTCGCATCAGCGCGATTCGTCCGCGAGGCGAGGAGCGCTCCTCCAATGTCTCGGCATAGGTCGGACAGGTGGGCAAGCACATACCGCAGTGCATGCATTGCTGCACGATAGAGTAGTCGAGCCCCTTCAGGAGGTTCTCCTGATCATCCTGGGTTGCCTGCGTGGGCTGGGTCAATCGAAGATCTTTCCCGGATTGAGGATGCCCTGTGGATCGAAGACGCCCTTGAGCGACTTCATCACATCGAGCGGGACATCACCCAATGCACCGCGGAGAAAGGGCTTCTTCGCCAAACCCACACCATGTTCACCCGTGATCGTTCCCCCAAGATCGACGGCGGTCTGAAAGACCTCCTTCATCGCCACCTCGACACGCTGCATCTCGGCCTCATTGCGCTCATCAGTCAGGAACGTGGGGTGCAGATTTCCATCTCCCATGTGGCCGAAGGTGCCCACTTCGAGATCGTGCTCTTTGGCGATCCGCTCCACTGCAGCGACCATCTTCGCCAGTTCGCTGCGTGGTACGGTGACATCCTCAAGAATGACCGTCGGCGCGCGACGCGCCAACGCACTGAAGGCAGTGCGGCGGGCACTGGCAAGACGCGTCGCTTCTTCCTCTGAACTGGCTCGCCGCACCTCTCGCGCCCCGTGTTCAAGGGCAATCTGCTCGATCTGATCGGCCGCCTCTGCGACCTGTGCCGGATGACCATCCACTTCCATCAGCGTCAGAGCTTCCACGTCCGTCGGCAGACCGATGTGGGCAAAGTCCTCGACGCAGGCAACGGTTGTGCGATCGAGAAACTCCAGAGTACACGGTATGATCCGTGCTTCAATGATCGCCGAAATCGTCCGTGCCGCATCCGTCATCTGATCAAAGAGACCGAGCATCGTCGCCTTCGCTTCGGGCGGCGGTATCAACTTCAGAGTGATCTTCGTCATCACGCCGAGGGTCCCCTCTGAACCGATGAACAGATCTCGTAGCGAGAATCCGGCGACATCCTTCACACACTTAGTTCCCGTCTGCAGCATGCGGCCATCGGCCAGCACAACCTCCATAGCCATCACATAGTCTCTGGTGACACCATACTTGAGTCCACGCAAGCCACCGGAGTTGTTGGCCACATTTCCACCAATCGTGGAGATCTTGATGGATCCAGGATCTGGTGGGTAGAACAGACCCGCCGCGGTGGCAGTATCCGCGATCTTCTGCGTCAACACACCCGGCTCGACGGTCATCGTCAGATTCGCCGTATCCACTTCAAGGATCTGATTCAGCTTTACCAGACACAACACGATGCATCCAGGGGATGGTACCGAACCACCGGCCAATCCTGTCCCCGATCCACGGGTGACGACGGCCGTCTGAGTATCATTGGCGATGGAGAGAATCGTTGCCACCTGATCGACAGACTCGGGCAGTACGACACAAGCCGGCAGCTGCGAAAGGATCGCCGTTCCATCAAAGGCATAGACACTCAGATCTTCAGCGGAGGTCCGTACGGCGTCATCCCCCAACGCTTCCTGCAGCTTTTCGATAACAGTCATTTAGGATTCACCCACGCCGGTCAGTGATTGACCCAACGAGCGTCGTCCAGGTGCTCGACACGATTCACGTAGTGGACGACTGTGCCTTCACTGTTGAGCCCGAAGCGAGAGATACCTGTGTTGGCCAGCTGATAGCGAGCACTCGGCACGGGCAAACCATCGAGAAGCGCTTTGAGCAGAGCCGAAAGAAAATCGCCGTGACTGACAATGCCGACGCGCTCATCCACATGAACACTGGAGGCAAGGGCGCGCAGTTGCTCCACCACAGCAATCGCCCTGCCCAGCCCCGCAGCGGGCGTCTCCTTGCCCTGACTCCACCAACCGGCGTCGCTGATCGCCCCCTCTGTGAATTTTGCTCCGGGCAGCTGCTGCTCCAGTTCAGCCGGGGTGACGCCGATTCTACCGGCGGCGATGCCCGTCTCCAGATCGGTGAGGAACAAGCCACCCGTCTCGTGCACATCAATCCAGATGTCAGCGGGCAGTTCAAGTCGAGCACTCGTCGGCGCCGATGTCTGCAACGACCGAATCATGGCACTTGTGTAGAGGCGGTCCAGTGGACGTCCACTGGAGCGTTCATGAGGATACAGATGCCGGCCCGCGGCCAGATAAACAGACAGATGCTCTGCCTGTTCACGACCCAGATCGGTGAGATTCGGATCCGCCACACGTTTTGACACATCGGTCAGCACATTGTTGGCGGATTCTCCGTGACGGATCAGAAATAGGTCCATAGATCTTCTTGACACTCCAGAGGGGGCAGGGTAGGTTCGGCGCCCGCAAAACGCAGGTGGGAAATATCATGTGGCTGACGGTCACGAGCCGCACCTGCGACACATCCCTTACAGCATTTTCCACCATACGAATCACGGTAGGCGATGAATATAACGGTACGGCACGGTGAGGTACAAAAGGCACGCGATGAAGCCATTGTCGTCAACCTCTTTGAGGATGTCGATACACTGTCCGGCGCGACAGCAGCTGTCGACAAGGCCTCTGGTGGTCAGATCCGGCGCGTTCGAGACACAGGTGACTTCACGGGCGCACTCGGACAGACGATCGTGCTGTATCCAGAGGATCGGCGGCGAGTGACGGCGCAGCGCATCGTCGTCGTCGGCTTGGGACGACGTGGCAATTTTGATCTGGAAAGTGCCCGCCGCGCCTCAGCAGCAGTGGCCCGCCGCCTGCAATTGCTTGGCGTTGAGCAGGTGTCATCGATCGTTCACGGTGCCAGTGCGGGAGATCTCGCCACGGATGCGGCGGCGCAGGCTCTGGTGGAGGCGGCCATTCTTGCGACCTACCGTTTCGACCACTACATGTCGAAAGCGCCGAAGGGCTCCACAGCGCTGAAGAAACTGACCATCGTCGAGGCGGATTCCAAACGACTGACCGCCGTACGCCGTGGCGCCAAGGCAGGGCAACAGATCGCCGCCGGCGTCTGCCTGGCACGGGATCTGTGCAACCATCCCGGAAACACGGCGACCCCCACCTATTTGGCTCAACAAGCTCGTCGCATCAGCCGCAACAACAGTCTCACCTGCAAGATTCTCGATGAACCGGCCATGCGAAAACTGGGCATGGGGGCCTTGTTGGGCGTCTCTGCCGGCAGTGCTCAACCAGCTCGTTTCATCATCCTGGAGCACAATCGTCCGCCAGGTAAGAAGGCGTCGACCAGTAAACCGCTGCTCTTCGTTGGCAAAGGTGTGACCTTCGATTCTGGTGGAATTTCCATCAAAGGCAGCGCCAAGATGGGAGACATGAAGTTTGATATGTCCGGCGCTGCAGCGGTGATCGGTGCAATGCAGGCAGTGGCAGCCCTCGGGCTCAAGCAACACATCGTCGGTCTCGTGCCAGCAACGGAGAACCTCCTCGACGGCAAAGCGTACAAACCCGGTGACATTCTGCGGAGCATGTCAGGTAAGACGATCGAGATCGACAATACCGACGCGGAAGGACGGCTCATCCTCGCCGATGCCCTGACCTACGCCCAACGATTCAAGCCTGCAGCCATCGTGGACCTGGCGACGCTGACCGGTGCTTGTGTCGTAGCGCTGGGGTCTCATGCAACAGGATTGGTCGCAACGGATGATCATCTGGCACAACGCCTGCAGACGGCAGGAGACACGACAGGCGAGCGTGTGTGGCGGCTGCCACTATGGGATGAATACAAACAGCAGATCCGCAGTTCCGTGGCAGACATGAAGAATTCTGGCGGTAGAGAGGGTGGAGCCATTACGGCGGCGGCTCTACTGGCCGAGTTTGCCGGGGACGCTCCATGGGCGCATCTGGATATTGCCGGGACGGCATGGTCTCAACGCAGCCAGCACTACACGCCCAGGGGTGGTGTCGGCATCGGCGTGCGCCTCCTGGTAGAATTGGCGCGCAATTGGTCAGCACGCGCGGGGCGTTCATGATTCTCTCCGACGGAGATATCCGCCAGCGTCTGAAGTCAGGTGAGCTGATCATAGAGCCCATTGACGACGAACAGATCCAACCTGCCTCCGTCGATCTGCGCCTCTCCGATCACTTCCTCAAGGTCGACGAAAATCGGCTGGAGGCGATTCGCCTCGAAGAGGAGGTCGCCTACGAAAATCTTCACCAGGAACGCATTGTCATTCCACCCCACTCGTTTCTTCTGGCCACCAGTCTCGAGCGCATCCGCTTACCCGATGATCTGACGGCATTTGTTGAAGGGCGCAGTTCCATCGGCAGGATCGGTCTATTTATCCAGAATGCAGGGTGGGTGGACCCGGGGTTCGAAGGCACTCTCACCCTTGAGCTCTACAATGCCAATCGCCTACCCATTCGTCTGCAGACGGGGCGTCGAATCTGCCAGCTGGTCTTTGCACGTATGGATCGTGCCGCCGAAAAACCCTATCGCGGCAAGTATCAAGGCCAGACATCTGCCACCGGAAGCCGCGTCCATATGGACACGGATCGTTAGCAACGAAGTAGAGAGAATCCCATGAACGACGCCGCCAACCTGCACAACGACAGTCTCGTCATCGATTCGCACAATGACAGTGCTGTCGCCTTGATTCGTCGAGGCAACGTAGGCCTCGGCGGCGAACGGCAGCCAGAGCGACAGCAGCGGGCCGGTGCCGTTGCCTATCTGCGCCAGTATCAGAGCGGCGACGTGTCTATGCAGCTGGATATTCCCATGATGAGGGCCGGTGGCATCGACGCCGCCTTCTTTGCCGTAGATACGACCCGCGCCTGGGGAAACCATCTGCTCTATACACTGGATGCGCATGGTTATCTGAAGAGAGAGATTGCGGAGCATCGCGACGATATCCTGATTGCCCTTACGACCAGGGATATCGACACAGCCAAGAGGGATGGTAAACTGGCGGCCGTGCTGGCCGTAGAGAATTCAATCGCCCTGGAGCGTAGTCTCTATGCGCTGGATGCACTCTACGAACTAGGTGTGCGCACCTTGACGATCACCCACAGTGCGCGCAACGAAGCAGCAGATGGCTGCGAGGTGGAGGGTGGTGGCGGTCTGACCGGATTCGGCCGACAAGTCGTGGCTCGAATGAACGAACTGGGGATGCTCGTGGACGTATCCCATCTCAACGACCAGAGCTTCTGGGATACTCTTGATGCTTCGACAAAGCCTGTCATCGCCAGTCACAGCTGTTGTCGGTCTCTTTGTGACAATCCACGCAATCTCACCGATGAGCAGCTCAAGGCGCTCGGTGCGGCAGCGGGTGTCGTCGCCATCACCTATGTCCCCTTCTTCGTCGACACGTCGGCTCCCTCGATCGATCGCCTGATCGATCACATTCTCCACGCCATCGACATGGCTGGCGAGTCAGCCGTTGGACTTGGCTCCGACTTCGACGGCGGCGGCGACCTGCTGGAAGATGCATCCCACGTCCCGCGGATCACCGATGGACTACTGCGGCGCGGTGTCGCAGAAGAAACGGTGAAAGCCGTATTGGGTGGCAACACCTATCGCCTGCTCCAGGCAACGATCGACTAGCGACTGACCACCAAGGCATCACTAAGAGCCTGGCTCCACCCAGCGGCCTAGAAGTTGTAGGACGACAGGTCGTTGCGCTACAAGTCGTAAAGCTCGCCGAACTTCCCCTCCAGATAATTCATCAGATCATCGATTCCGAGAGGTCGTCCCGTCACCTCTTCAACCAGCTGCGTCGCGGTGACGCGTCGACCGCGAGAATGCACTTTCTCGCGCAGCCAACTCAACAAGGGCGCCGTCTCGCCGCGGGCGAATTGCGCCTCCAGGTCACCCAGATCATGGCGTGCCTGAACAAACAGCTGCGCTGCATACAGGTTGCCCAGTGTGTAGGTGGGGAAATATCCCATGAGTCCACTCGACCAGTGGATATCCTGCAACACACCTTCCGCATCATTTGCGGGACGGATCCCCAGATACGACTCCATGCGTTCATTCCAGATGCCGGGAAGATCTGCTACGGCGATCTCACCCGCGACCAAGGCCTGCTCCAACTCAAAGCGCAGCAGGATATGGAGATTGTAGGTCACCTCATCCGCTTCGACACGAATCATGGATGCTTCGACGCGATTGACCTCACGATACATCTGCTCGACATCAACACTGCGCAACTGGTCCGGGAAAAATTCCTGCATGCGCGGCAGTTGATGCTGCCAGAAAGCCCGCGAACGCCCGACCATGTTCTCTAACATGCGCGACTGCGATTCGTGAATACCCAGGGAGATGCTCTCACAAACCGGTAGACCGGCCTGTTCTGGCGGCAATCCCTGCTCATAAAGACCGTGTCCCGTCTCGTGGATGATGCCAAAGAGTGAACTGGTGAGCTGATCAGCCTGATATCTCGTGGTGAGGCGCACATCATCGGGGCCAACGCCACCGCAAAAGGGATGGACGGACACGTCGAGTCGCCCGGCGTCCCAATCGAACCCGAGATCGCCAATCACCTGCCGACCAAATGCCTCCTGTTTGCCGATATCCCAATCGCACTGGAAAGAAGGATCCGGACCACGCTGCCGGTCGAGAATTGCGCCGACGAGAGGCACAAGCCGTTTGCGCAATTGTTCAAGCAGCGGACCCATCTGCTCTACTCGGGCGTAGGGCTCGAATTCATCGAGGAACGCATTGTAGACAGATCCTTCATAGCCCACGGCCTCGGCGACTCTCAGCTGTAGACCGAGCAGCTTCTCCAGCCACGGTTGGAACTGAGCAAAATCGTCTGCACTGCGCGCCTCGACCCACGCTTCGTGTGCCAGAGACTGCGTTCGACTCAACTCGACAACAAGCTCCTTGGGCAGGCGCATGGCACGTTGCTGTGCACGACGAGTTTCTCTGACATTGATCTCATCATCCCCTTCCAGGACAGAATCCGCCAAAGATTCAACGAGATCGGCGAATTGCGGATCAACGAGTTTTTCGTGGTGCAACCCGGCAAGCGTCCCCAGAACAGACGCTCGGCCTTGGGCACCGCGCTTCGGCATCTGCGTCTCCTGGTCCCAGCCCAGCATGCCCGCCGCGTGACCCAAGTCAGACAACTCGCGGACCCGCAGGCAGAACTCATCATATGTCTCAGTGACACTCATTGGAGATTCCTCTCATTCGACTTGGCGTGAACTGCCAGCAGTGACTTTCCCAGCTACGGCGAATCCACTTTCTTGAACATCCTTCACTCATCCTACTGCCAGGAAATAATCATGGCTTTGTCCATCGAACAGGTCGATGTCTTCCGTCTTCACATCCCATTCTATGCTGCCCATGTCACGGCGGCCATGCATCGAGCCCAGACCCACGACGAAGGCCTCGTCCTGTATCGAGTCGTACTCAGCGATGGCTCCGTCGGCCACGGTGATGGAGCCGGCAGAGCCAGAATCGATCAAGATCTCGTCGGCCGCAATCCCTGGGAGATGTGGCTCGATGACTCGATCGGCTTCGGACCTCAGGTTGCACTGCTGGATGCCCTTGGACACGCCACCTCGACACCTGCTCATGCGCTGCTCGGCCAGCAGGTGCGGCAACGCTGCCCCCTCTCATGGTGGGATATTGACATGCCCCCAGAGGATTGGGTGAAGGAAGCAGAGGCCTCCTTACAACGCGGCTATACGACATTCAAGATGAAAGCGCGTCCATGGCGAGATATCCACGACCAGGTGGCGACTGTGGGCAAGGTCGTCCCGGACGATTATCGCTTCGATATCGATTTTAATGGTTTCTTGCTGACGTCGGCGCGAGCGGAAGAGGAACTGTCGAAACTGGATGGGGTACTGCATGCGGGAATGTATGAGAGTCCCTTCTATCTCTACAAAGACCTGACAGGCGCGCGCACCCTTCGTGAACGAGTACGCAAACCAATCGTCGAGCATTTTCGCGACGAAGTCCTTCACGCACATGCCAGCGACGGCTTCGTCATAGGCGGCACGATCAATTCCATGCGGCACCAGGCGTCACTTGCAGCCGGATTCAACAAGCCTTTTTGGCTACAGTTAGTCGGTGCGGGCCCGACGACGGCGTTCGCCCTGCACTTTGGCTCCGTGCTGTCCCACGCACAACTGCCCTACATCACCTGTCATGAACTATTCGAGAGCGACCTGCTCACAAAACGCATAGAGATCGTCGACGGCTATGGGACGATTCCAGAGGGACCTGGTCTTGGCGTAGAGGTCGACGCCGCTGCGATCGAACGTTATCGAGTGGACCCGCAGGAACCGACACCGAAGCAGCGGTATCGACAGTTGAAGAGAATACTACACGTTCGCTGGCCCAGCCCATCAGCACAAAGAACGTGGAGTTTCACGGATGAAGGCCACTATCAGGCGGCCTTCTATGCAGGCTCGCTGCCTGGTTTTCAGCAGGGCGTTCACCTGGACGTGGAGGAAGACGATGGCAGTGCCAGCTTCTCCACCGCCCATGCTGCCCTGGTCGCAAAGGGCCTATAGACTCACTTCTTCTGTTGCTGGATATCTCCAAAATCGGTGAGACGATAGCCAATATCCACATAGTCGAGGAGCCGACACAGAGACCTCAGGGCGACGCCAAAACCGTCGACGCCACTGACGCCGCCGAACTGACCGCCACCCTTCAGATGGGGTTCCAGGTCGAGGAAAACACCAGGGACACCTTGCTTGCGCAGTTTTCTCGTCAGTGCGGGCAGGCGTTGCCGGAAATCTCGCAGGATCGCTTCGTGGGAGGAGTCCCCTTCATCGGCAGGAACGAAATTCTTCAAACGCTCCTCATCCACAAAACCTTGCCATTCCAGCGACGGATCAATGCGATAGTCCTTGATATGCATCCAGCCAATACCTGATCTCATCGCCTCATACTCGGCGAGGGTTTCATCTGGACGCAGATTCTGACTGGACAGATTCCCACCATCAAAGATCAGGTAGAGATTCGGATGCGACACCTTCCGATATAGCTCACGCAAGAGTCGGCCATTCTGCCCAATCAGATTGGCCTCTACCTCAAGTCCAAAAAAGACGCCCCCCCGCTCACAGGCTTCGGCGATCGACCTGAGTCTATCAGCCGCCTGGTCCAGATAGTCTGCCGGGTCCTGGCCGCGCGGATGATAGAATGAGAAACCGCGAATCAGCTTTGAACCAAAGGCGCCAGCAAGATCGATGGCGCGCGCCACATCCTTTTTCAGATATCGGTCGAAGGGGATGAAGGCATTCTGGCTGCCATCTTCCACATCGAGCAGTTTCACCTTGCCGATGGGTGAGCCGATGGATGCAACCTGAATGCCAAAGTCCTTGTGCATCCGACCCAGTTGCCGGATCTGGGACTTGGTCAACTGCATCGCATTCTTGACCTCACCCTTTCCCTCGACATCAACGAAGCGCAAGCTGTAGTATCCCATGCCGAGGGCGGCGAGCATGGTGAGTTGACTTATGGCCTTCTTGTCGACGGGGCCTTCGTCAGCGAAACCGCTGAGTAGGATTTCTGGACGAGACATGGCTCAACCTTCTGATGACTCGTGATTGGATTCTCTTCGTGGAATATAAGACGACCGACCTTGCCTGAAAGGCCAACTACCTGCAGTCAGGTCAGCTGTCCTGCTCAACTACCAATCGCCCCGCCGTCAGTTGCGTCAACTGGGCACGGAGTTGCACGAGATCTTCCTTGGGCCCGCGCAGGTGCAGGCAGGTCGTATCTGAAAACTTCTCTTCAACAACCTCAATCGCCGCACTCTTACCTATCGCCACGCGACAGATCTCATAGCGCTCGTAGGGAAGGTGGACGATCAAGTCTTCGCGATGGACCTTCAGTTCGCGTGGTACAATGGCTAGAACCTGCTGCACCGCCTGCGTATATGCACGCACAAGTCCCCCCGTTCCCAGCTTCGTACCGCCGAAGTATCTTACGACGACGACCACGACATCACCTAGCTCATCGTGCTCAACCACCACAAGCGCTGGACGTCCCGCAGTGCCCGAGGGTTCACCGTCGTCGCTCATCCCATGGGTAATGGTGGCTCCGTGTCCGACTTCGAAGGCATAGACATGATGCGAGGCGTCTGGATAGCGCCGGCGGACGGAATCAATAAAGGCGCGAGCCGCTTCTACCGTCGGCGCTGAGGCAGCGAAGCCGATGAAACGCGAGCGCTTCACTTCGATCTCGACAGAAGCTTCTGCCGTGGGCACCTGGTAGCCGACTGTCACAGTTGCATCTTTTCCAACGTGCCGACAGTGGGCACCTAGGGGACGTAGGTCTCTTCTTCTTCCTGAATGCGGAACTCTGGCGCCAGATTCTCAAAGGCTGCACTGTCGGCGTTCCACATCAGATGAACAGAACCAGTCGGCCCGTTGCGCTGTTTGCCGATGATGATCTCCGCGACGCCCTCCAGGGACGCACCGTCCGCCGATTTGAGTCCATACAGGTCAGGTCGGTAGATAAACATGACCACATCGGCGTCTTGCTCAATAGAACCTGACTCACGCAAATCCGACAGCTGCGGACGGCGATCAGTACGTGATTCGGACGCGCGCGACAACTGCGACAAGGCCAGGACGGGAACATTGAGCTCTTTGGCGAGAGCTTTGAGACCACGAGAGATGCGTGACACCTCTTGTTCGCGACTCTGAATGTTGTCGTGGCTCGTCATCAGCTGCAGGTAGTCGACGACGACCATGCCAATACCGTGTTCTCGTTGCAGGCGGCGCGACTTTGCACGCGCCTCCAAAACGGTAATTCCTGGCGTGTCGTCGATGTAGATCGGCGACTGCGCCAAACGCCCGACATTGCGTGTCAGATGCATCCAGTCATCATCGCGTAGTCTTCCCGTACGCAGCTTTTGCAGATCGACACGGGTCTCGATACACAGAAGGCGCTGGGCAACTTGCGTCTTGGACATTTCGAGACTGAAGACGGCGACCCCCGTGCCCGAATCAACGGCTGCATTGCGGGCAAAGGCCATAGACAGCGCTGTCTTACCCACACTTGGCCGAGCGGCAAGGATGATGAGATCTCCGGGTTGAAAACCGGAGGTCATATCATTCATGTCGGTAAATCCTGTGTCGACACCCGACACCGTGCTAACACGCTCGTGGGCACGTTCGATCTGCTCGAAGGTCTCGCCGAGAACCACCTCCAGCGATTCGAATCCCTGGCTCAGGCGTCGTTCTGAAAGACTGAAGATTCGCTGCTCGGCCCAATCGATGAGCTCATAGACATTGCTCTGACCTTCGTAAGCGCGATTGGAGATTTCTGAAGAGGCCTCGATCAATCCACGACTCAGTCCACGATCGACGACGATCTTGGCATGGTGTTCGAGATTGGCTGCGGAAGCAACCCCTGCGGCGAGTTCTGCCAGGTAGACGACGCCCCCCGCCTCGTCGAGACGACCCGCGGCCTTGAGTTCTTCGGCGACCGTGAGTTGATCAACCGGCTCGCTGCGCTCGTAGAGGCTGACCATCGCATTATAGATATGGGCATGGGGTGCGTTGTAGAAAATGCCCTCATCAAGCATTTCGATTGCTCGACCCACAGCACGACCATCGAGAAGCATCGCCCCAATGACCGCCTGCTCGACCTCCACCGCCTGCGGTGGCACGCGACCAAGTCCTGGCCCCCCTGCTGGACCCGAACCGCGAGGCTGGTCCCTGCCATTGCCACGTTCAGAGTGTGGCGGCGGCCCGGAATCTTGTGGTGGTCCCTGAGTCATCTGCAATCCTCGACCAAGCTCATAGTTCGACCCCATCAAAGAGACGCCGCACGGTTTTCACATCCTCCCACGTATCACGTTTGTACGAAGCATTTCGCAGCAGGGCGGCCGGATGATATGTCACCACTAGTGGAATCCCTTCATACGTATGTTGCTGCCCCCGCATACGGGACAGACTCAGATCGGAGCGCAACAACGCCTGTGAGGCGAATTTGCCAAGGCAACAAATGACCTTCGGAGCCACCAGCCTGATCTGTTCCTTGAGATAGGGCTCACAGCTGGCGACCTCTTCCGGAAGCGGGTCGCGATTGTTCGGCGGCCGACACTTGAGAAGATTGCAGATGAAAACATCCTCGCGGCGCAAACCCATGGCCTCGATGATTTTCGTTAACAATTGGCCTGCCGCGCCAACAAAAGGCTCACCCTGTCGATCCTCATCGGCACCGGGGGCCTCGCCAACAAAAAGAATGTCAGCATCGGCACGCCCCGCGCCAAACACGAAGTGATTCCGTGTGTGTCCCAATTCACACTTCGTGCATTCACAGATCTGCTGGCGAAACCCTTCCAGGCTCTCGGTGCCAGACACCTGTGGGGTTGGTGGTGCCTCCATCATCTGGGGCTCAGCCTGTATCTGATCTGGCTCTGCGGCCATTGGCTCTGGCATCTGTGGCTCTGGCTCACCCGATGGTTCGACCTGGGCCGCTTCAACTTGTGCCTCATCAGGAGCCGCCGGATGGGACATGTCGGCAGGTGCAATGAACTGGCGTCCTTCGAACAGGACCAGATCCTCCAAGGCGCGCCGCACCTGGCGAAGTGTCTCCTGCGGGGAGACCTGTGCGTCGGAGGTCGGATCCATGGCGTTGGATAGCGTCTTAGAGAAGAGGGTGGCGAAACAATCAGCGACGGTAGGTGGAGGTAGTCGAAGGCCAAAGCGTCGTCGCCCTGAAGCATCGGCGCGTGAAGATGACGGGGAGCTCAGCTGCTGTCAAACAATCTCCGGCCCGACAGGTCTCACGAGACGAGTCGTCGCAACAGCTCGTCGAGAATGCGGTCAGCAACATCCAGTTTGTCCATCTTGGCAAGCGCCTGTTCCGATGCCGCGTCAACGATGGTCACGACGTTGGTATCGACGGCGAATCCAGCGCCAGCCTGCTGCAGATCATTCAACACGACGAAGTCAGCGTTCTTCTTCTCGAGTTTCCTGCGTGCCTGATCCAATCCCTGGCCTGTCTCCATGGCGAAAGCGACGAGGAGCCGGTGCCCTTTCTGGGCGCCCAGGATTGCGGAGATATCCGGATTCTCGACGAGTGCAATCGAGTCGAGGCCCGCCTCACGCTTCAGCTTGGTGTCAGACACGCTCGCGGGGCGGTAGTCGGCGACGGCGGCAGCCATAATGGCAGCATCACACCCATCGAAATGCTCCTGGCAAGCCTGCAACATGTCCAACGCGCTGCGCACACCGACCACTTTGACCCCGGTGGGTGCCTGCAGGTGAGTTGGCCCTGAAACCATCACGACTGAGGCGCCGCGAGCACGAGCCCGTGAAGCGATCGCATAACCCATCTTCCCCGACGAACGATTGCCGATGAAGCGAACAGGATCGAGATCCTCTAAGGTGGGCCCCGCCGTGACGAGGAGCCGGCGACCATCGAAATCATTGTGCCGCAGATTGTCGCCGACTGCTAAACGCTGTTCGACGGCTGAGATGACTTTCTCGATCTGGGCCATCCGCCCCTTACCACTGGCCCCTGACGCCAGGGGCCCCGTCTCCGGGTCGATCCAGCCCACACCATCTTGACGCAGGCGTGCACAATTTGCCGTGACCTGTGGATGATTCAGCATGTTCTCTTCCATCGCCGGCGCGACCATGATGGGCGCCTGCGTGGCCAGGTAGATGCAGGTCAGCAGATCATCGGCCAGGCCGTGGGCCATTTTGCCCAACGTATTGGCTGTCGCTGGGGCGACAAGGAACAGGTCAGCCCACTCTGCGAGACCTACATGCAGGACGGGGAACTCCTGTGTCGGTGCGAAGAGATCTGCCGAAACTGGATTCTGCGACAGCACCGCGAGCGTCGTGTCCGTCACAAACTGCTCAGCGTGAGCCGTGCGCACGACTCGCACCTGGGCGCCACGAGCAAGCAACTCGCGAATGAGAAGAGGTGTCTTGTAGGCAGCGATTCCGCCAGTCACTGCGAGCAAGATCCGTCGTCCCTCAAGAGTCATGGGAGGTCTCACAGCACTGCATCGCGTATCTGCAAGGCAAGTTCCTCAGCATCGATCTGCTCAGAATTGAGCACGAGATCATAGATACTCATGTCTTCCAGATCGATACCATAGTGATCGGCATAGCGACTGTGTTCCGATTTCTCGCGCTCTCTGACGGCGTCGATGGCGTCCTGCGGGCTCTGCTCATCACGTCCGCCGACGCGGTTGGCACGGACATGGATATCAGCAGCGATCCAGACTTTGCAGGCCTGCAGTTGATGTCGATGGGCCATCCATCCTGTGACACGACCCTCAAGTACTGCCCCCGGTTGTTGTTCGGCGAGTTCAACCATGCGCGCATCCAGGCGACGATCGATCTCATCGTTCTCTTCCGCCAGAACACCAAAGTCTGCCAAGGACATATCTCGCTCGGCCGCCAGGTCTCGGAAAATCTGACCAGCATTTACATAAGGCCGGCCACTGAGTTCGATCAGGTGTCCGCAGAGTGTGCTGGTTCCACTTCCAGGTAAACCGCTGATGGTGATCAGTCGTGACACAATCAGGCCAGATTCTGCACCTGTTCACGCAGGCGCTCGATTTCTTCCTTGGCGTCCACGGCGGCATGGATGATTTCACTCGCCGATGCCTTGGAAGTAATCGTGTTGATTTCCCGGTGTAGTTCCTGCAGGAGAAAGTTTAGACGCCGACCGACTTCCCCGCCCTCATCGAGAGCACCGAGGAATTGCTCGATATGACTGCGAAAACGAACGATCTCCTCGGTGATGTCACTGCGCTCGGCAATGAGGACGATTTCCGTCATTATGCGATCTTCATTTAACTCACCTGGCTGAAGCAGCTGGTCAATCCGCTCCCGCAAGCGCTGGCGCGCCCGCTCCTTTTCTCCCTGAGCCCATTCATCAATCTGGCCAACCAGATCCCCGATCTTGCCGACTCGGCCGCGCAAATCCTCAACTAGGGTCTCCCCTTCGCGACTTCTCATCTGCTCCAGATCTGCGGCGGCCTTGTCGAGAGTCTCAAACAGAAGGCGTGCAAGTTCGTCGACGTCTATGCCTGTCGCTTCACTGCGAAACAGACCTGGTAGTCGCCCCAGGACCTCCAGAGATGGCTGCTGATCTTCGAGCTCTGCTATCTGCGCGAGGCGTTTGAATTCCTTGATGTATTGGGCAGCCACGTCCTCATTGAGACGCGGCAGGGAGCTCTGCTCCGCCGTCTCTTCCACCTCGATATGCACGCTGACTTTGCCACGTCGAAGTCGGGTCTGCAACCGTTCACGAATCTGCGGCTCAAGTTCCTGCAGACTACTTGGTGAACGAATCTGCAAGTCCAGAAAACGTCCGTTCACAGAACGCAGCACCACTCGCAGTCTCAGTCCATCGGACTCGACGCTCGCGTTGCCAAAACCAGTCATGCTGTAAATCAACTCCGCCACGTGATTTCCATTCCCGTTTTATTACAATTCTCAGTTCCCACTATCAACGACGATCTGAACGGTCTCGGAAAACCCCGTCAACTGTGTCTGAAATGACACATCAAGAGAGACCTTCCACAACTGTGTCGCTGCAGCGATCCAAACGTGCTGATTTTGCTCATCGATCGCTACATCCTCGGTACCCGGCACATTGTCCCAATGCAACAGTGGCACACCAGAACCGGTATAGGCGACAATGTCTGCCGGTCCCGCAACCCAAACGTCACCTCGTACGTCACCTGCGTCGAGCGCGACAGCAGGTTCCGGGAAAGGCATGAAAATCTCGAGAGGCACCTGCCCTGGCGTGAGCTGTAGCAATTTGATGCCATCTTCCGCCAGAACCCAGGCGGTTGATCCGTTGGCAGAGGCATCAATCTCGATCAGACCAGCCATCTGGGTCCACTCCGAAACACGCCGTCCATCCGCATCAAAGAGTAGAACACGTTCACCCGCCGGATCGGCGATCCACAGTGCTCCGGATTGCACGGCCAGCTCAACCTCGCCCTCGAAGGTTCCATCAACCTCCGACAACTGCAAGGTATCTGCCATGGTCTCCAGATCAAAGGAGTACACCTCAAAGCCGAATCTGTCCACAATCCAGCCGCGTCGACTCGCTGAATCTATCGCCAGATCTCCACCGCCTTCGATGTCCACAGCGATTCGATGGATGTCACCGGCCGTATCGATCCGATGCAGACTGCGAAAACGACGATCGCTTACCCAACAATCGCCCGTGGCACCGTCTACGCCGATCGCAGCGATCGAGAGAAAACGGCCCTGGGCGAACAATCCCGTCCGGCCATCGGGGCTCAGACGCCAGACCAGCCCACTACCTCGATCTGCGAGCCAACTGATTTCCGGGCCCGGTGTCGCCAGACGCGCATCGCCAACAGGCACTTCGCCCTCGTCCTTGACGAGCATTGACATGCGGTATTGATAGATCGCGCCGTTGGTCACATCGCCATCGAGATAGGAAGACTCGGCCGCAGGCAGATCAAAGGTCTGTGCGCCCTCCGGCCCACCAATCCGGTAAATGCGCACGCCATCCAGATCGGATAGATCCGTCAGGTCCCACTGTAGCCGCACCTGTTCATTGTCTGCCAGCGCACCGAGTGGTGCAAGCAGACTCAGTGGACTGTCGGCGGCTGGATCCAACGGATTTCGCCGCTGGCGATCAGCGCAACCGCTGACCAGCAGCGCGACAAGCGCCACACCAACCAAGCAATGTTGTCTCATCGAGGTCTGCATTTCATGCCTGGGTATGCATTTCATGCCTAGAAGAATACGAAATACGCAGTGAGGACGAGTCCAGCTTCCATCGCGAGAAAAGCGGCTCCGGCGATGCGATCGTAGCGTTCGGCGTCGTCGAAGGCATCTTCGCGTCGCTCTTCACCTGCTGAAGATAAATAGCGATCGTAGGCGTCGTCCCCACGCCCACTACTCCAATGAGCGATCGCGGCACTGCCCGCCGCGACAGCAGCACTGGCAATCACCGCACGACGCCAGATACTGCGCTTGCTACCCGACTCGAGTCGAGGGTAGGTCACCTGCCGATTCGTACTCGTCCCCGCAGGGGTTGTCTGTGCGGAAACTCGGACACTCCGGCGATCGCCCTGTGTCAGCAATCCTGAACGGACCTGGCGAGCCAGCGAAAGCGAATTGGCCAGACGTCCGCGCGAGAGCATCGCAGGTGTCGTCATGGAAGCAGTGGCGCCGATCCCGGCCCATTCTGCGCGGCCCGGCGAATCTGGCGCCAAACTCATCGACCTGCCCATCAACCCAGACGAGGTCCCGAAGGTCGTCCCGGCCAAATCTGCAACAGGGCGTATCGCTACCTGTGCAACCGCCAACGTCGGCAGCGACCATAGAAGGAGGAAAGCGAGGGTTTTCATCTCAGTGCACTCTGAGCTGCGAATAGATAAACCGTCCCAGACTGCGTTGTAACCGTCAGCAGGTCTCGTGCCAACACCACAGGTGTATGGACGGGCCCATCCAGTTCGTATGACCAGATCTGTGCACCGGACTCCAGCGATAACGCCTCCAGCATTCCGGCACTGCCAGCTACGTAGACAACCTGATCAGTCATCGCCACAGTCGAACGGATGATGCCACCGGCTTCGTAGCGCCAGAGGTGGCGTCCGTCTGCCGTGTTGAGTGCATAGACGCCGCGATCACTGCTTCCTACCACAATCGTGCCTCCGATCACACTGAGACCGACTGCAGGGATACCTGAAATTTTCGCCGACCATACGACGACTCCTGCTCGCGTAAGGCACCATATGCGACCATCTGCGGTCGCCGCAAAGATATGTTCCTGCGTCGCCAACGCCTGCCCTCGAATCGCTGCGCCCGACTCACCCAATCTGGCCTGCCAGGCGATGGTTCCATCACCCATTTCCAGCGCTATAAGCGCCCCATCTTCCCCACCGACGATCGCCAGAGTCTGCGTGAAGACGGCACCCGTTGTGGGATGATGTGGCAGCATCACTGACCAGATCTGCTCACCATCGGTACTCGAAACGGCCAGTAGCTCTCCTGAACCGGTCACCACAAGCGCCGTGTCACCCCGTCCGGACACGGGCTCGCACGCGTGATGTTCTAGCTCCCAGGCAATTTTCCGCGTGCGACGATCGTACGCACGCACGCGCGGTTTTCGGCCCGTCTCCGAAGTCAGCAAGAACTCGCCAAAGCGGCCGATGATGGCGGGAGGACCGCACAACGCTGCTTTACTGCCTTTGCGTCCGACGCGATCACCCGTGGCCAGGTCAAATGCATACAGCCGCTCGCGTTGTGTCGCCTGCACAAGCAACGAGCCAGCAAGCAACGCACCACCCACCGGAGGTGCCCCTATATCGTGCGACCACAACAACTCTAGTGGCGGTGTGGGTCCGTCTGCCACCGACGAGAGACCTCCGCCACCTCCCCCTGTGACCAGCCAGTTACCGCGACCGGTGTCGGGAGGCGTGAACAGGGTCCCACCACCACATGCACTGAGCGCTACCACCAGGAACAGCCATCGACAGCGCCTCATCAGTAGTCCCAGCCGAAGAAGAAGTCCCAACGCGTGTGATTCTCAAGAGATGTAAAATCGGTTCGGCGCGAGGCATCGAGTCGCAGCACAAAGAAACCACCCAGGGCAATACGTGCGCCGGCCCCCATGCTGCCGCGCCAATCTCCGAAGTCATCGTTCCAGGCATTGCCGGCGTCGACGAAGACAGCGCCACGGAAGGCGCTGAAATCAATCACACCAAAGGGGAAGGCGAAGACCATGCGGTCTAACAACGGAAATCGGAGTTCGTGGTTTGCCAGAATCAGATTTCGTCCCCAGAGAGAACGCCACCCATAACCTCGCAGCGTCCAACTCCCCCCGAGGGCATAGAATTCAGGCACGTCGCCACGACTCTGAAGTGCCAGATAACGAATACCAAAGGATGACCGCTGCGACAGGCGGTGGTAGTGGCGGTAGTCGGCGAAAACAGTTGTGTTGAAGGGGCGAGAGCGTTTGAAGTCAACGGTTTGCCCTATACCGAAGCTGTAACGGGTCCCCTCCAGCGGCCCTGTGGGGATCCACAGACTGTTGTCATGGGTATAGGAGAGTTGATTGGACACCAGCCAACCATCGAGATTTCTGCCCTCGAATTCTCTGTCAATGTCAGCGTGCCGCAGAGAAAGTCGCGTCGTAAGACGGTCCTGACGGCTGAAGGGATAACTCAGTTCGACGTATCCCCCCGTTCGTTTCTCGCGCACGAAGCGGCCAAAGGTGCTCGTAAAACGATCGTTGAGGCGAAACACTCCCCAGCCCACATTCAGTTGACGCGCCAGTTGCCGACGCCCAAAGGCCATGTTCAGGCCATCGAAAAAGCCCGTCTCACTACCAGCAATGTGGGAGAGGATGAAATAGTACTGGTCGTCGCCCAAGACATCACTCAGAGCAACCTGGACGCCGCCGGAGGTGCCAAAAAGTGGGTCTTGTGAGATCTGACTCTGCGCCACATCGATCGACATGCGTCGTTCGTATTCTCGCAGTGAGATCGTCGTTTCTGCGTCATCTTCCAGATCGACCAACAACGTATCCCATCGTGGCATGGTATCGACGACAGCGACAGCGAACTCAGGATCCTCGAGTTGCGTCGCGTCGAGATCGATACGGAAGATGTGAAATCTCGCCGCCTCGAAGCCTGTCACGAGCAGGCTCTGACCATCGGGTGTCCAATCCGGATCGAAGACACCCGTCAGCGTTTTAGTGAAGCGCCGCAGACCGACACGCAATCCTTGTTCGTCCGCCACATCGACGCGTAGCCCGTAGATGTCGAACATGCGCGCACGGTTCGAGCTAAAAGCGATCCATTTGCCATCCGGAGACCAGGCTGGTTGTTGATCTATATACGGCCCGTTCGTCAGACGCCTCGTCGAACCATCTCGTAAATCATACCGGTAGAGGTGATAGATGCCTTCCCGCGCCGCGTCGGCGCGATCAGAGCTAAAAACCAGATAGTCACCCGCCGGATGCCAGTCTGGGTCACGATCGTGGGACAGATCGTCTGTCAGCGACTGCAATTGACCCGTGTCAGCGTCCACGAGAAACAGATCCATCTGGCCACCGCGTCGTGCACCAGCCAGAGCCAGCCGATCGCCAGTGGGAGACCACGTAGGCGAACTGAGAGCGACGAGTTCGTCATAGGCGTGTTCACGAAGTGACTCACCCGTGTCCATGTCCCATAGATAAAGTCGGTCGCGCCCGTTGTATTTGGCGACGAATGCCAGTCGCCTGCCGTCTGGAGCAACACTGAGACTTGCCTGGATCGGATGGAGCGACTCGAAATCAGCACGACGCTCCCCCTCCACGACGATCTCATGTTCGCCCTTGCCGTCGACTCGCGCCCTGGCGATGCGTGTATAACCCTTCGAATTCCGGAAGAAGACAAACTGCTCAGTCGAGTCACCGGACTCATGGAATGGCACAATCGAGGGTTTGAGATTGTAGCCTGTTTTGGTCAGCGCTTCAGCCATACGACTGGGTGGGTCTGCCAGCTCGATATCAGGCAGGTATCTCTTGTTCAGGTCGTAGACCCAATCCTCATCCAGATCCGACAGCTTGTCACCGGTAACGGCAACGAAAATCTCTGCGAAGGACTCTGCCCGCCACCAGTTGTCCAGCAGGCGGGCGAAAATGTCTGGCCCGTATCTGGCAGCCATGAAATCACAGATCGACTGACCTTCCTTGTACATCTGAAAAGTCCCGTAGATAACTCCCATGCGCGCGATCGGTACCAGACGCCCCGAAAACAGCGCATCACGAATGATCATGTCCCCTGTGCTGTCCCACTTGCCCGACAGGTGCTCGGCGAGACCCTCTGAAAACCACAAGGGCCCGCGGTGCATATTCGTGATGCCGCGATCACCGAGGACACGACGAATCTTGTCGAATTGAAAAACGTGAACGAGCTCGTGATGCAGGACACGATCGAATTCTGCATACGAGCCATTCAGGGGCATCGCCACACGCCCTTTGAGGAACTCAGTAAATCCCGCCACACCTTCTGGTAACATGCCAGGGATGACGTTGGTTTGTTCGAAGTAGATGTGGGAGGAATACAAAATCAGTGGGATGCGGCGTCTCACGGTGTGCGCCAACTGGCGCTCGACGGCGTGGAAATTTCTCTCTGCGGCGCGTGCGGCGAACGCAGCCAGGTCGCGCTCCTCTTCATAGAAATAGACATCGAAATGAGTCGTCTCGAGGCGCTGCCACGTAAACTCATCGAACTGAACCTTGTTCTTGCCGAAACGATAGAGCTGCGCCGAACTAGCCGTTGGCAGCAGCCACCCGCTCATAACCACAATCAGAAGCCAGCAACCAAAATTCACAGATCTGAATCTCATGAGGTGGCCTGCCGAAGATGACCACCAAAACCACCCGACTCTTCCACGGGACGATGAATGGTCACGCGTCGCCCCGCCGCCACACCATGATGAAACGCATCCGTCGCCGCGACGCCCCCCGTCATCCGCGTAACGATCCGCGGATTGTGATAGCGATAGAAATCCTGCAGTTGGTCATCACCATGCCATACAAGCTCTGTTGAATTCTGCTCGGGCTCGGTGACACGCCCCTGTCGGGCCTGCAGCACGAGCTTCTCGTGAAAGCCCTGCGTCACACCGGCGTAGAACCGCATTCGTTCTTTGTTGTCCATTAGCCCCTGTTCCACCCGATAGCGATCCCACAGACGTGGCAGCAGTCCATGCAGAAATCCATAGACGTAGTCCGCCATTTCCAGATTCGTCCGCGTACCATAGATCTCCAGCACCGTACCTTGTCGATCTCTCCCCGGGTCGTAGGAGTGCGCCCAGAGCACTTCGACAAAAAAGAAATCACTCAACAACATGGCCACCCACAGTTCCCATGCTGGGTGGCGCCCTTTTACATCGCCCAGAAGTCGGCGTTCGAAGTGACGATCTGCATCCGAACGCACCAGGTCGATATTGTATTCAAGTAACAACCTGCGCGCTTTGCGCATGGCTGCCTGCGCCTCGTTTTCGTTGGGACTCCCTGCCAGAGACAGCAGTTTTCGCACGAGGCGAATGACCCGCTCTTCCTGCGGTCCCGCGTGCTCACCGGCAGCATCCGGTCGGGAGGAGGCCTTCGAATCACAGCGAAGCCGTTCGCAAGCGTCGGCGAAGGCGGAGCCGTGGGCGGTCTCGTCCACCGGCTGCAACACTTCGCCGACATATTGATGGGCCATCTCATGTCGCAAGGTATCTAGAACCCGCGACCATGGATCCCGTTGAATATGTCTGGAACTGATCGTCAGCAGACGGTGGGTACCGTCCCACGCGCCCAACGTCTGATCACCATCTGCCAGTTGGATGATCGGAAGACGCAAAGCGTCTCGCAGAAACTCGTGGTTATAGTGTTTCCACCATTTCGCCAGCGTGCGCAGCCAAGCGTTGCATAACTCGGGCTCTGGGGGCCCTGTCATCTCGATGTCAGCCGCGTCAGGAAAGAGCGCGGAGGAAGGATGGCGTGAAACGGCCCTGAAAAACGTCGGCGACGGGCCCTTTCATCGTCAGCGAGAAGTCTTCGTCTACATCGATGTGCAGCGTTCCACCAGGCGCTTTCACCGCAACGGGGCTTTTCACCAGCCCGAGACGAACTGCAGCACCGGCGACTGCACAGGAGGACGAGCCTGAGGCCTGCGTCTCCCCTGCTCCTCGTTCCCAAATCAGGATGTAGAGCCCATGTGGCCCCGTTGGAACGGCCAATTGAACATTCGTCCGCTGCGGAAACAGTCTGTGATTCTCAAGCTGGGGGCCCAGACGAAGCAACTCATCTCGCGACCACGACTTGCCCTTCTCACGGAACAATACGCAATGCGGATTTCCGACGCTGACCCCCGTAAAAGAGAGGGACTCCGCCCCAACCTTGATCGAACGTTCAAGCAGTTCCTTCACCTTCAACACGCAGGGCAGGGCCCCAGGTTCGAAGGTTGCCTTCCCCATCTCCACCGTGGCGTCACTGGCTTCACGGTACTTGTCGAGGTGAAGGTCGATGGCCACGAGACCACCTTTGGTCTCCACCGTGAAAGATTTACGACGGGTACGTCGGCTTGCGTACAGATATCGGGCGAAGATTCGCAACCCATTACCGGATTTCTGTGCCTCACTGCCATCGGGATTGTAAATCCTGACGCCAAAGTCAGCGCGTCGAGAGGACGCCACGGCGAGGATCCCATCGGCACCGGCGCCCCAATGTCGATCACATACAGCGCGGATGTTCTTCGGGGTCAGACGAAAATCGAGATCGTCGGGGTCGAGGGCGATGTAGTCATTGCCCAAGCCATGGCCCTTGAAGAAGGCATTCTTCATCGGTCGGCTGAAACTGTCGAAAGAGGATCAGGAGACGGCGATTGGATTCCTCGCCGTACTGGCTATAAACAGCGATCACAGCACCGGCTAAGCAACGTAGAGTGCGACGCGGTGAGCGTCAATGCGATCGGCGTTTGCCGTCCTCTCCGGGGGCGCTAGCGAAGTAGCAGCAAACTTCGCGACTGCAGCAGCGGGCCCACGCGCAGTCTGTAGAAATAGCGACCAGAAGCGACCTCATGACCTTCATCGTCTTGCCCCAGCCAAACGATCTGATGCTGTCCTGGGTTCAGAATCTTGTCTGCTACCAGCGTGCGGACTCGTTGGCCCAGGATATCGAAAACCTCGAGACGAACTGGGCCACGACTGCTCAGGTCAAAGGGAATCGTCGTCGTCGGATTGAAGGGATTCGGATAATTGACGCCCAGTTTCGTCGCCTGCGGCAGGGCGGCAGTGCGTAGCACCGACCGACTCGTGCCATCCGCTGCCAGGACTTCGACACCTTCGAGTTGGTCATTGATCAGCGCCGGCTCTACACCTGTAAAATTCATCAGAGGGCCCTCGCCAGAGACCGGACCTGTATCAGATTCGGCCAGGACCAGGGCCAGGCGCACACGCCCCTGTGTAGCAGGCCAACGGTGCATGCGAGGCACTGAACCGTCAAATACTGTCCCATCGAATGAAACCTGTGTGGTCGCGGGAATCAGTAGTGTCAATCCTGCGATGGCACCAAGATCTTCCCCATGAAGAATCCCAGACTCAGATACCCAGACTCGGCCTTGCGGTGCTGCAAGCCTGGCCGACGAAAGCACACGCATGCCGATGCGGCCAAAGTTGTCGGCAAGGAGCATGAAGTCGTCGAAATTCACCCGCTCGTCACCATTGAAGTCGGTCAGTTGAGCGACGGCCCAGTCTGAACTGCTGGACGGGGTCTCCCCATAGTGACGGACCAGGACACCGAAATCGGCGAGATTGACGCGATTGTCGTCGTTGGCATCTCCAGCTGGTAGCAGAGACAGCGCACTCGTATCCGGGGCGACCCAGCGGAACGTGAGGTGTCGACGAGAGGAATCAATCGTTACCGTGTCACCAACGACGATGCCCTGCAGATGCGTCGCTACCTTCGCGAAGACTCGGTAGGAGCCACCCGGGATCTGATCCAGAGTGAATCGCCCCTGATCACTCAGACTCACCTGAATGCCGGGCTGCAGTCGATCCTCGTCATTTAGAGGGGAAAACAGCGTATCATCCGCTGAGTCGATGAACAGGAGTGTCGCAAGGTCGCCGTTGATGGCAGCTGTGCCGCGCTGCTGAACCTGAATCTGGCCGCTGACAAAGGCATCACGCACGGTGAGCTTGGTCGAGTCCTGCAAGACGGGTTCTATCCATACGCCGGTTCCCCGCTCCACGACCGCAGTGCGTCGGTTGGTGGCTTCTTCATCATCCACAGAGAGGAAGGTCGATGCCTCCACATTGGCGAGGAAATGCAACCTTGCCACCAGGACGGGTTCCACAGATGCAGTCAATGGTGTCACACTACTTGGCACGGTGGAGATGAGGGTCAGATCCACCTTCCCTGTGGAGTCGAAGGCGCCACTATGGTAACTGTTGATCGCCGCCGTGAAGGAACCCGCAAGATCGCTGGCAACGCGAAAGGGTTTGTTTACATCCGTCTCAGACGGGATCAGCTGCAGCGCCGTGGGCTCATAGGTCATGAACACGGAAACACCAGCGATATCATGGTCGGCCGGTGTCAGATAGATCTCAGCGATGAGCGTATCACCGAGGCTGACTCGGGGTGCATTCGATAACCTGACATCGATCAGTGGTGCCGGTACCGACCTTGCACTTGCCGGTGCAGAGGGCGCAGAAGGTAGGCCTTCCCGTTCAGCCGTCACCTGATAGTAGAAGGTTGAATACGGTGTGGCGTCCACGTCCTGGTAGGAGAAGATGCCGCCGGGTACCACAGCAAGGGTATCGACGCTGTTGAAGTCGAGATCCGCAGAGCGAACCACGGTATAGCTGGTTGTGGGTATGATCTGCGTCGTCGTCGCCTGCAGACCATAGTCGCCATCTTCCCAGGAGACGCTGATTCGTCCACCGAGGTCACCTTTGACGTCTTGTGCGACCACAGCAATCGGTGCACGCGGCCGTATCAGTCGACCAACGAGACGATTGTGCAGCAGTTGCAGTCTTCCACTGTCGGCGCTCATGGCGATGATGTCACCGACGCCATTGTTGTCGATGTCGGCGATCTTCACCCGTCGAATCGGGAAGCCGAGTTCGATGGGGGTGTTGCTGTAGCTTGAACCACTCGTATTCTCAAGAAAAACAAGGAAGTCTCCTTGCCCGCCCACAACGAAATCATCGAAGATATCCGCTGTAAGCCCGCCCGCAGCAATCGCCGTGGCTCTTAAGAGCGCATCGGGCCTGTTGAGGCTCGTAAAGACGCCCGCACCCGTATTGCGCAGGAGACTCACCCTCGACTCACCCGTCGTCGATGCAGCGATGTCCACGTGGCCATCGGCGTCGATGTCTGCCAGGGCCAGTTCACCGGGGCTCACGCCGACCAGATAGTGCACGGCACCGGCAAACCCGCCATTGCGATCGTTCAGATAGACGCTGACCGTGTTCGCAAGCGTATTGGCCACAACCAGATCAACATAGCCATCAGCATCCAGTTGTCCTGCAGCAACCTCGGTTGCCCCGCTCTGTGAAGTCAGCACTGCGCGAGCGCTGAAGTTGCCCTGGCCATCATTGTAGAGCAACGTGATAGAACTCGACTGGAGACCATTGGCGACGACAATGTCCTGGTCGCCATCGGCATCCAGATCCACAACGACGACATCACTCAGATTGTGACCGATGAAGAGGTCTTCGCGGCGCCCGCTGAAACGACCTTGACCGTCGTTTGACAGGACCGAGAGCGATTTGGCCACACGGTCACCGATGACCAGATCCGTTGGGCCGCCACGATTGAAGATCGGTCCCGCTGCGATGGTGACCGGCTCGGCCCAGGCAGGATATGGGGCCGCGTCATCGGGCAAAACTACGTGGCCAACAGCGGGAAACTCGCCCCCTCCGTCATTCCTGAGGATATGAAGTCGCCCCGTGCTACTATCCACGACTGCGATGTCGACGCCATTGACGTTATCAAGCGCCGTCACAACCAGGTCTACCGGGTACACACCCAGCGGGATTACTGGCGCGGGCTCGAGAGACAGGGCATTGCCCTCGCCTCTGAGCAGCACACTCAGCTGACCGAATCTCAGGGGTGCATCGCTGAAAATGTCTAACGTGTCGTTGCGTGGTCCACTCATCGTCGGTCGATAGGTCAAGCGGAAGACAAAGGTGCTGTCCGGCTGCAGGACCGTACTGTCTGCGGCAGCGGAGAAAACCGTCCGGCGCCCACCGACGATGATAGACGTGGTATCTGCACCACTGACGATTCGCGTCGTATCGGAACCGGCCACCAACCAGGTCGTATCGCCACTCACTTCAACGACTGTACTGCTGCCAGTGTCAAGTGAGAGCGCCGTATCCCCCCCGGCGACAATGAGGATCGTGTCTTGCGCGGGCACGGTGAATACCGTGTCTCTCGGGACACCAAGCGTGCGGTCGACATCAAACTGATCCGAGCGCGCCGTTACACGAGTAATCGTAAGTGGTGCCGTACCCGTGTTGGTCACTTCCAGAGGAAGCGTCTGCTGTTGACCGATGTCGACCTGGCCAAAATCGAGGATCAGAGAGGAGGCACCGATATCCGGAGCTGTTCCCGTGCCTGTGACCGAAACCCGCAGGGTGTCTGTCACACCGTCGGTCGTCTCCAGTGACTCACTGATCAACAGCAGTGTTGCCGTCTCCGATCGGGGCAGGAGCGGATTGAAAGAGACTCTCACGTCTGCACCCTGACCCGGTGCAAGGGTCTGCGGTGCGAAATCGAGAACGCGAAATCGACTGTTCGTAAAACTGGCGCCGAGTAGACGTAGAGAGGCTGAACCGCTATTCGTCAGCCGCAGCGTCGAATCGATGACGTCGGCTGAAGGCATGCGAATGGCACCGAAGTCGATCTGATCAGGCTCGACGGAAAGCACAGCTTGTGTTCCGCGCCCCACAACGGCGAGTGCTCTTTCCGTCTCATCAGGATCGCTGCTTGTGATTCGCAACTCGTCCCGCAGCAGTTCGTCCCGCACCTTAGGCTCGAAGATGACCTCCACAAATGTCGAGTTCCCCGGAGCAATCACAATCGAATCCAGCCGCGCGATTGAATCAGGCAGGCTGATGGTGAAGCCGGACGCTCCCCCCATGCGCAGACTGTGTACCACAAGGTCGGCCTTGCCACTGTTGCTGATGATCACCGTCTGCATCTGCCGACTACCGATAGGTACAGGGCCGAAATCGATGCTCACAGGCGCGAGGTCGATCTGCGGTGCATCAGCAAAGCGAATCTCCCAGACCCCATCGCCGGTGCCCGTGCCAAGGACCTGATTCTGCTCTTCGAAGGGGAGCACGATGTCACGAGCCGTCAATTGCGGCAAGCCCGTGTTGACCCGAAGCCAGGATCCTCCCCCATCCTGTGTGCGCAAAAAACCACCCGTCGCAGTCGCAGCATACATGATTCTTGGGTTCACCGAGTCGATCGCCAGTGCTCGCACTTGCAGAGGTGACAGGGGGCGATCATCGGAGCCATTCAACTCTGTCCACGAAATGCCACCATCCACTGACCTGAGCACACCGCGGCCATAGGTGGCGATGGTCACGGTCCCAGCGTCCACAGCCGGCCCAAGATGGATCGACCGGACACTCGTAGTGGTCAGTTGGTCTCCAGGAGCCGCCCAGGTCAGGCCATTGTCGCTACTGACAAGAATCCCGGATGCCGTTGCAGCGTAGACGGTCTGATCATCGAAGGCGGGAGCAATGTCGTAAACGATGGCGTCAGGGACGTCGCCGCGGGTCCAGCTGTTTCCACCATCCTGACTGCTGTAGATGCCACGACCAAATGTTCCCACATACACACGACCTGTTGTGAGTCCAGTGGCCAGACTCATGATACCCGAACCGGGCTCTACCGCTGCTGTCCAAAGAGTGCCGGCATTGGCACTCACAAACAGACCTTGACTTGTGCCGGCGTACAGACGCCCGTCTGTCTCGTCGACGGCGAAGCTCAGGACGTTGTGATCTGCCAGCGAACTGGCCATCGGCGTCCAGATGGAGTCATCGAAGGCACGCTCGTATACACCCTCGCTAGTACCAGCATAAAGCCACTGTCTCTGTGTGTCCGCGACGACTCGATTGACGATGACATCCGGCCCCTGTGACGTCCAGTCATTCTCGCCTGCACTCAGCGTCGAGCACAGAATGCCTAACACGACAACAACGCGCAAAGAGGCGACGAGGGGCCTTGAATTTCGGCACATGATGATCCGTGAGATAGTTGATTGCATGAGCGACACCTAGCGGAGCAGCAACATCGAGCGCAGACGAATTCCGCCTGCCTCCTGCACCTGGTAGTAGTACACACCCGACCCCAGCTGTCCTCCCCCATCACTGCGGCCATCCCATTCGATGGCCCACAGGCCATCCTGCTGCAGTGGATCATCCACGAGCAGACGCACACGCTGCCCGAGAATGTTGTAGATCTGCACACGCACGGGTCCTGATCGGGTTACTTCGTACTCGATCTGGGTCATGCCGTTGAAGGGATTCGGATGATTCGACAATCGCTGCGCCGCTCGTCGGTTCTCAGGCTCGACCTGCCCCCGTCGATAGAGTCCGGGTTTGCGCAATGCGGCTGAGATCCATGCCGATGCCGTATCAACTGCAGCGGGCACATCCTCCCAGTCACCAAGCATCGGATTCCAGCGTTGCATGCCCTGCAATGGATCGAGGATTGAACTGCCGGCGAAGAGGCTGAGGATGATGGGCTCGTTGATCTGATTTCCTGCTGCCACATCCAGTTCGTAGACGGGACCACCCTCCGCGGCACCTTCGGGAAGATCACTGGCATCCATCTGCCGCAGCACGACGATGCGTCCAGGCTGCGCCGCCGCATCCGGCACATTGACACTTGCCGCATTGTCAGCACTCAGTGCGCTGCCACCAGCGGCACCCACTCTCCGCAGACTGATCTCGACCTCTCGGGTCGATTCATTCCCTGCCGCATCAGATGCACGCACGCCGACAGTCAATCTTTGATCTTCCTCGTTGACCGGTATCGGATATGCGACGCTCCACATGCCGGGACCTGTTGAACTCGGCATCACACTCACACCATTGAGTTCAATCTGCGGCGAAGTGCCAAGATCTTCATCCGTCGTGAACTCAAGATCAAGTCGATCCGGCGTCAGCCGATTCCTGCTCGCCTGTATGGAAATCGTCGGTGCCTGGTCATCTTGTTGGATGAGGATGGTAAGTGGCGCCTCATCTCGATTTCCCTGGGGATCGATTGCAGCGATGATGACACGTCGCACCCCCTGCTGCCCTGCGGGGACAGAGATGAGCAGCCGTCGATCTTCGACACGGGCACCGATACCGGGTTCCGCACTGGCCAGCCAGGTGAGGTCCTCCACGGGTGTATCTGCATCGCTGACAAACAGATCCAGATTGAGTGCCTGTTCCGGGGTTCCTGCGATCAACAACAGTTGTGGCAATTCCGCCAGAATCGGTGGTTCGCCACCACGCAGCACGGTAATCTCAAGGAGCGCCAGATCCGTGTTGCCCGCGGGATCCCGCACCAGCAGTTGTGCTGTACGCGGCCCACTGGCCGTCTCAAGTGGGGTCACGGAGACGATATGCGTCAGCGAGTCCACTTCAACGACAACATCTGCAGGACTACTCACGGACCAGGTCAGATTCGAGTCGGCATCATCATCGACGACAAAGTCATCGAGATCGACATCCGTGTTCTGCTCTCCTGCACGAACCAGAACACTTGGCAAGGCACGGATCTGTGGAGCAAGTCCCCGACCACGCACACTGACTCGCGCCGTCGCTGTGCGCGAGCGACCCGATGGATCCGTGGCCGTGAATTGCAGCACTTCAAAACCAATAAACTCGGGATCGGGTGAGGCGACGTGGACGCGCAGAGATGATGTATCAATCCGTGCCGTTAACTTCACCGGCATGCCGACCTGCCAATCGAGAGCAACGGGATCCGTCTCAAACTGAGAGAAATCACTCAGGACGAGGCTGGAATCTTCTCCACCGGGAAACACGACCAACTCCGGCAGCGCAAGAATGTCAAAAACGGGTGGTAGTTGGACATTGAGGATCTTGCTTTGAGTTTGACCCTGCGTATCCTCCACCGTCAGCAGAATCAGGGCCTCACTTGGCGGCGGTGAGACATTTGACTCATCACTACGCTGCACGCGCAGAAGGTGACTGACAGGATCAAGTTCGACGACAACGCCTTCTGCAGCACCGACTGTCCACAACAGTTCACTATCAAAGTCCTCGTCATCGAAGACCAGTGCATCCAGGTCAACACGTCCCTTGTCACCTGCATCTTCCAACACAACCTGGCTGGGCACATTGAGAATGGGTCCCCCTCCAGGTTCGCTGACCAATACCGGGATGGATCGCGTATGCTGCATGCCCTGTGGATCCGTCGCCGTCAGCGTCAGTGAACCGATGCCTGCCAGTCCTACCTGAGCCGTCAAAGTGACCCGGCGTAACGCCGAATCGAGATCGGCCTGCAGACCAGAGGAAGCGGTTGCCGTCCACACGAGCTGGGTTACTGGAGTATCCGGATCGTCGACAACTTCATCCAGAAAGATGACGACTGAATCGGTCTGGGCCCCGGCTGCCTCGGCGCTGACCAAGCCGATTTTGGCAACTGTGTGCACGAAAGGTGCCGCCGCTTCATCGCTGGATAACACGATCACAGGTAGCGTCGCACTGTCCTGGTGAAGCTCTGCATCCGTCACGATCAGTACGACCGCAGAGGGACCGACAAAATCGGGCTGCGCAGAAACCAGCAGGGTTGTACCTGTGACGGATGGATGCAATTCGTCGGGAGCGACGGGCGTCCAAAACAAAGAACTCGCTGGTGAATCATCCGTCGCCAGATTCGCCAGGTCGAGAGTGCCCGTGATACCCTGGAGAAAACGCAGGGGAGTCAGAGGACCGATCTGCGGGCCGATACTTTGATCCTCTTCCAAGACGATCGCAACCAGACGTCCTTCGACCGTCTGCTCCGAATCACTGGCCATGATCTGTATGAGCCCGCGACCCGCTTCGCTACCAGAAATAACGATCTCCGTACCATCTTCACTCACCTGTGCCTGAAGACCATTGTCAGCAAGCAGCTCGATATCCAGACCAGTGAGAGGATCGTCAGCATCTGAAAGCAATTCTGCCAATGGCACCGTCGCTGCCCCGTCAGCACCGAGTCGTGGATACACGGGTTCTCGACGCTGTATCAGGGGTGGATCGTTTACCGGCGTGACGATGACCTGCGTCCGTACCGTATCAGTGAGACCGGTTTCGTCCACAACGACCAACTCGATCTGCGTCGTGCCAAAGGAGTCCGGGGCGGCACTGAACAGGGCTCGACGCTGTGCATCGATCGTGACGATGGCAAAGTTGGCAGAATTCGTCGTCTTCCACGTCAGGTCTTGATCGAGGTCATCAAGATCACTGACGACATCATCCAGTTGCACGAACCCACTGAAGGAATCTTCCGCAAAGGTGATGGTCGGCGGAAATCCGCTGATCCGTGGTGGCGACAGTACCCGAATCGACACCGTGTCGATGTCCTCGTTGCCTTCCCCATCTTCGTGGGCCCTGAAGATCACTTGGTGTTCGCCAACGATTCCCTCTGGGCGCATGGTTACACGGCCGCCCGGCTCGATCGTCGTATTCAACCCGTCGATGAAATTCGAAGACCACATGACCTGGGCACCGATCTGATCGACGAACTGATCCAGGTCGGCGAACACGACCTGTTCTCCGGCACCCTCCACGACGGTCGTATCTGGTAGATCCTGAATCTGAAAACCGGTGACACGAAGGGCTAAGGAGCCTAAGGGAGACCCGAAATTCTGCTCCGCTCCCGGGGCTACAGAGGACGTGTAGTGGGACATGCGATGACCGACAGCCAGCAACTCTAGTACTGTCTCGTCGCCAAAGGGTCGTCGGTTGACATCAAGAGTGAGCGTCGCGGCAATTCCCGCTTCTGTAACAAGCGGTCGCCTAACCCCACCTGCTTCAGCCATGCTCAGAATGGTCTGGCCATCTTCATGTTCAGATCGATTCAACAGTTCCACGCCGTCGAGGAAATCGCCGTCTGCGAAGGGTTTGGCTTCACTTCCCTCGCCACTGGCAGCGACCAGCGAAAACACATCAGCATCATAGGAGAGGTAGAAGGTGTATCCTGTCACCGGATCGGTACCCGGCGTGATGACAACCTCCAGATGCAACTGCTGACCCAGTTCCACAGACGAAGACGTTTCATCACCAGCACGCTGCAGACGAATTTCGGCAGGCCCATCGGTCGTGCCTGCCTGCTGGCCTGCGTCATCCTGTGCGGCGGCAACCGCCAGCGATGACAGCACCCAAATGGCAAGGAACGCTCGCAGCAGGCGTCGTGGTCTGTTTGGTAGAAGCCGCATTGACATGACTATTTCAGCAGCAGCATGGAGCGAGTTTGCGTCTGTCTGCCCACACGAAGGCGGGCGTAGTAGACGCCGGACGAGACCCGGTTCCCGTGACGATCACGTCCATTCCAGACAATCATATGGCGGCCCACTGCCATGGTTTCACCAACAAGTCGTACCAGACGCTGCCCGACGGCATCGTAGACATCCAACTCGACCCCGACGGCGTCACCCGCAGCAGAGGCCACGTCGAATTGTATGGTCGTCGTCGGGTTGAATGGATTCGGATAGTTAGGCTGCAGACTGAACGCGGTTGGTGCAGCGACAGCAACTTCGACACTCGTCGGCACTGTCGCATCGACCTCGACAGCCCGATATCTCGAATCGATGAGCAATACATCTCGAATTCGCGGCGCATCGGCACGCGCCCGGGCAACGAACTGCCAACTCAGGGGCTGGCCTCCAATATCTCCGTGGCCAATCCGCGACACACCCCAGCGGCCACCGGCGGCATCCATCCGACTTACGCTCAAGGTCTTCTGAGTTGACGTCGCTGACACCAATTCCCAGGCATCTGCATCAAAGTCGAGTGCGAGTTCAACGGCTCGTATACCGGCCCAGGAGGTCGACTCCAGAGTGGCCTTGAGGGTGTCACCCAGGTCGTACGAGATCTGCGCGAAGGCCAGATCGACATCGAGCGTCAGGTCACTTGCAACGGGTCGATAGACGGGCGTCGGACCGCGTCCCAGATAGTTGGCGCTCACGAGCGTCAGATCACGAATGGTAACCTGACCGTCACCCGTGATATCCGCGCGGGCACTGTCGGCGTCTGCGGCCAGATTCCGAGCAAAGAGAGACGCAACGAAATCCCAGTCGGCAAGGGTCACCTCATTGTCGGGAAGAGAAATCCCATCGGCGTTCAGATAACCCGCAACATCACCACCCAACAGCAGCGTATCCCCAGTGACTGTGGCAGGCCGAACGTTATCCAGTGTCGAACCAGGATGAAGTTCAAGACCCGCGATACGGCCTTCGAGATAGCCATCGATGCGCACGTGCAGATCAAGGCGTCCTGTAGGCGTCTGAGACAGTTGAAAGGAGCCATCTGGCTGCAACGACACTTGGACACCAGCCCTGTCTGAATCGATGTCATTGCTGACGGCAAACAGACTGTCCTCGATGTCCAGGAAGGCACCCCAATGTCTCCAGCCAACGTCAATGCTGGCACTGTGGTCCGTACGTCCCTCAAGGCTGACCGTGCCATTCACCGTTCCACGACCGGGGATCAGTCGTGCCGTCGCCAGAGGTTCGGCCGTTGCCGGCACGATGATTTCGCCGTCGCGTTCCAATTGTGAGGGCTGTCCGTTGTCGGCATCAGTCAGCAGTTGTATATCACTGATACCATCTCCTGCGATCGCGACGATCTCCATCGCCACCAGTGCGCGATCACCCACCAGGGCAGGGATCCCATCAGGAGCGGGATCAAAATACTCGCACGTGAGCAGGAGAGAGCCCTCCTCCACCGTCGCCTCGTTGCTGACCAGTTTTGATCCCTGAAATCCATCACGGACGAAGAATGGCTGGATCCCCTCACGACCCGGATCCTGGTCGATCACGTCGAAGATCGCAGAATCTAGTCGCAGAGTGATCAGCACCAGATCGACACTTTGCTCCAGGGCATCCACCACGACATCGATCTGCTGACGATCAGCATTGACCCCTATAGTGAAGTTCTCAGGCAGCAGATTGAAGACCCGCCTTGCGGGGATCGCCGCGGGCCCACCAAGCGTGAGTGTCCCCGGAGTACGCCAGGCGCGAGTGTCGGACCCGAAGGTCCCATCGTCGGTGATGGCCAGATAGACGTGGTAGGTCCCGGCTTGCGGAGCGCCGGAGGTGTTGGGCCCTCTTTGTAGATGCCCCGTCGTCAGATCGAAGGCATCTGCAGCATCATCCTCGCTCAGGTCCATCTCAAGGTCGACGTCGGATGGAGCAAACCCGTCAGCTGAATTGACGACGTACGTTTGACCTGACACGACGCTGGAGTAGTCGGTGGAGTCTCCGTGGTCTTCTGGACTGAGAAGTATTCGCAACCTCGCATCATCATCCAGGTCCATGTCCTGCCAGCTGATACGGGCAGACTCGCCGGCACCTACCGTGATCGGGGTGGCGGGCTGCAGCGGCAGCAACGCAGGAGGATGCTCGAACTGCAGGGGCGTCGGGGTTGAGCCTCCCATTCGCGTCAGACGACTCAGACTACCGTCATCAATCACACCGTAGAGGTAGTAGTCCTGCATGGCGGTGGGCACGAAGTCCCCATCAGCCAACGACCACAGGTCCCAGACAAACTGATTCGACAAGCGATCATCATCCTCTTCATTCAACCCGGCAACGATGAGGTGGGCCGCTTCTTCCTGCTCAATCTGGGCAACGCCATCAGGGATGGAAATATCTGGAGTGGGGCTCAGATAGAGTGAGATCAGCGCCTCATCGTCTGCGTCGACGTCTCCATCGACTCCACTCTGTCCCCATCCCAATGTGAGGAAACGCTGTGGACGCAAACCACCGGTGATGATAGAGGCACCGTCCATTGCAGCGTCGAGGTCATCCAGTCGCAGAAATGGCGAGTGTCGTACCAGAATCTGATGGGTCGTCCGATCTACTGTGGCCTGTGATCCTCCGACGGCGACTGCATAGACATAGTAGTCGCCAATCTCGACGAGAGGAGAAACCGTGCGCCAGTCAATGCGACGCGTGTGCTCTGCCACCCCATCGGTGCCCGTAATGGCCGTCGCCCCTGCCAGAGTCGCCAGCGTGCCATCGCGGGTGATATCACTGGGGCCAAGGTTCGGATCCGCACTGTAGAACAGGTGAATTCGTGCGCTGTCGTCGTGGTCGACGACCTGCAGCTGAATCACAAGGCGACGGGGCCCTTCCCCGTTGACCTGCCCCTGCTCGTCGAGCAGTCCACCGGAATCGAAGACCATGGCGTCTGCTGCAAGCAAGTCGTTGTCGCGGACACCCAACTGCTCGATGACGGGTTCGTGACGGACCACAAGTGCACGACTTCGCCCCAGTGGAACTCTGCCGGTAACCTCGGAGACGACGTAGAGCCAGTATGTGTTGGACGGCAGGTCCCGCGTCAGCAGGTGTACGGACGCGCCTGTTCCTTCATTCTCCTGATAGATCGATTCATCGGCGACGACGACAGCCGGCGTCGCGACATCGGGCCCGATCTGGGTCAGATTGGGCTCGGTGGCAAAGTAGAAGAGGTAGGGTGTGTCATTGGCGTCATTCCCATCCCCCAAACCTGCGCGTCGATTTGGATGCGCTTCGCCACCGTCGAAGACCAGGTCGGGAAGATCGAGAACCAGGACGGTCGCACTGGCCGGGTACACAGTGCCACGGGCAGATGTCAGCGTGTCGGCGGCACCAGACAGGGGCGCAGCCAGATCAACGATTCCCATAGAACCCATGGCCGCCAGATCATTCGACGCAATGAAGCTGATTTCAGGGGACTGTTGGGTGACATCGACTTCTGCGGGATCAGCAAATTCGATGGCCCCATAACTCACAGCCGTGGCGGATGGTGAATTCGACGTCGCCCTGCATGGGAACTGCACATAGACCTGCCCGCCAGCGGCAGCAACACCCTGACTGGACAACACAATCGATTCTTCGGTCGTCGTTGTGGATGCTTCGAATCTGGGCAACTCATTGCTGACGGCACGATAGACGACCCGCACTTCATCAAATAGAGCGCCGTCGCCGTCGGCGTCGTGGAGAACCAACAGTGGTGGCAAGCCGATACGTATCGCTTCGGATGAGGCTTCATCTGGATGCGCAAGTGTGATCTGCAATTGCTGCCAGTAGAGCTGATCACCCGCATCGCCGCGGGGCACACGAGCCAGTTCAGGTGGCTCAATGGCCACCGACTGGGCGTCTACCGCTGTGGCGCCAAGGGATAGACTGATCCCTAAGGCCAGGGCGGCAACGAGCCGTGGCATGAGCCATTCACCGACGTTTCGGTGAATTATCTGTTGTAGGACGGCTGGAAACATTTTCCTTCCGACCGTTCAGGCTCTTCCCGGACGACACGGTCTCTCCGTGTATTCAGTAACGCGCGCTTCAGGGGCACGATGGGTGCACCCTCGGGGCAACGTCCTGCCTGGGACTGACTGTCAGTACCCTGCACGGGCACCATTACAAACCATAGTTGAGCAAACCTTGGGCCACATCTCAGCGCACGAGCAGCAGTTTGTGCGTAACCTGCTCGGTCGGCGTCCGCATTCCCAGCAGATAGACGCCTGTGGCGACGGGTCGGCCCTGCATATCCAGTCCATTCCAATGCACGGTCCCTACCCCCCCGGGGTGATGCAACTGCCAGTGACGGACCCGTTGACCCAGTGCGTCGTACAGGGTGAGATCCACCACTGCTTGCAGAGAGGTAACGAATTGCAGGGTCGTTTCGGCATTGAAGGGATTTGGATATGCGTTGACTGGATTCAGTGTCCGTGACAGGCCCTGAGTTTCCACTCGCCGATAGACGCCACTGGCAAATACGGGCGCATAGACATCATGGTATCCGCCGACACGGGAATTTCCACCATCCGGTGGTACCGCGACACGCCAGGACGGGACCACTTCCCACCCAGCAGGTCCGAGCCACTCAACGCCAGCGGCGGCCACATCGGTCCGACGCTGAGCGGGGCCCTCGCGGCTGCTCAGCGGATCGGCGAAAAGTAGGCCAACTCCACTTGTCTGGAATGTCTCTGAGAGGATCACGAGCACACCCTCAGGGTCTTGCTGAAGGATCACGGCACCACCCGATCCAACAGGAATCTCAACGGCAGCCTCCCCAGTTGGGAGCGCCAGCCTGCCTCCATTCAAGCCAGAGATAAATGCCGTAACTTGCTGCTGTACAATCTTTTGAACTCCATACGCTTCAGCGATAGCAGCTATAGATATCGTGTGTTCCCCGGGTCCCAGCTGCACGTGGGCAACCCCGTGTTGATCGATTTCGACCTCCTCTTCGTTGAGCAGGAGTCGACCTTGGGCAGGTTGTGAGGTCTCGACGAACAGATCGAGGCCTGACCCCGCAAGAGATACCTCGAGTCGAGGAGCCGGCAGCTCCCGTATCTGCACGGGCAGAACCATACTGTGCGTGATCCGGGCCGTGTCCATGGCGCGAATCCATACGGTCACCGAGCTGTTTGCCGAGATACGCAGGGAATCACGCTCGATTCTTGCCGAACCATCCCCGGCCAACAATCTCGCCTCCCACAACAGTGAACCCACAGGTGGCGCAGATGTCACCAGGAGGCTCGATAATGGTATGGTCAGGTCCTGACCCTGCCAGGGTGAATCAATCACAGGCGTCACCAGGTCCCATGTTGCCACCACTGAGACATCTGGACTCGACTCAGGCGCGCTGGAGGTGTCGTTTTCCTCCAGTAGACGCACCTGCAGGAGGCTTACTGCCACCAGCAGACCACTTGGCAGCCGCGCCTCCAATGTCACGTTCCCCGATTCTTCCGCGATCACCGTCAGGGCCCCGGCTGTCGAGTCCCACGCCGTTTCAACCCCCGCACCGACATCAGCAACCCGCCACACGAGCGAATCGAAGGACGACGCTACCAGACCGTCGAGAGACAATCGCGCACCGACCCCCTGAGTGAGTTCAACTTGCCACGTGGACGTCGTGACCTGTGGCGCCTCGATACGGACAATCAGATCGACGAATTCACTGCGAGCAGCCGTCGACGCCTGCAGTTGCAGAACCCGCCGACCCGGCAGAGCGTCCTGTGCATCGACGACGAGCCATTCATCGTCTATGGTCGCTGTGACCCGACGAGCATCGACAATCGTCCAGGTGACCGGCCCGTCTGCCTCGAGCACGAGCGACGGCAGGTGCAGCAAGGTCTGGCGCTGTCCAGCGACCAGATTCTGCGTCGCCGGCACTTGCAGGCGTAACGCGGGGGGCAGCACGACAACAGCGCGCAAGGTGACCCCGACCCGCGAATCGCCACTGCTCGCTTGCAGATGAAAGTCGAGGTTGCCTGCAGTCGCCTGTGGCAGCGCGGACAACCGGATGAGACCTGACTCGAAGGACAGGCTGCCATTTGGTGGTGCCTGAAGCAGAGACCATTCATCGACCTGCCCAGCAAGGATCCAAGACGCGGGATCAAGATCCTGCGTCTCCCCCGGACCGAGGGTCACAACTGCAGGCATCTCGATCTGTAGAAGCGCCGCCTGATCTGTCTCTACGACCACTTGTACAAGACGTTCAACCTGATGAAACCCGTCGGAGACGCTCAGCACGAGGGCCTCTTCACCGACACGGCCAGGCCCCGCATGAATCGTCAGTATCGAATCCTGAATCGAGGCCGTCACGATCTGCCCTGGTGTGACCTGCCATTGCACAGGACCGTCCACATGATCCAGATAGTCTGTCAGGGTCAACTCCAGTGAGCCTCCCTGCGGTAGACGGACGGCGGGAATCTCGAGGATCTGCAGCGATGGGGCTGAAGCGTCGGCAAGGGCATCGACATGGACGCTCAGGGGCACTGTCACGCGCTCCTGGTCGAGATAGACATGGATGAACACTTCGTCACTACCACTGGCCGTCTCTGGCGCCTCAAGAACAAGGCGACCTGCCGCATCGACCTGCACATGCACCAGAGCCCCATTTGTGCTACCCCATAACACCTGAGTCGAAGCGGCACCGCGCAGCGCGCTGGGTAAGTCGATGCCAGTGGTCGTTCCTGCCGTGAGGCGTATCTGTGACGGCAGTTCAAGACTGATCTGCGGCGCCCCCACGTCGTCGGAGGATTGCGGACCATCTGAGATCGGGTCGACCGCGGCGCCCTCCTCTTGAGGGCCCTGGGTCGGATCGAGTGCCGCCGCGTCCGTCACGTTGCCGCCCCCCGTGCCAGATCCTGCCGTAGCGGAAACTGGATCTTGACCGACGTCGGGTATGTCGGTGATTGGGTCAGGGTCTGGCGAGTGTGCCATGTCGTCGATCTGAACCGACAGGACCGCAGAGGATGTATTGCCCTGCGGATCGCGCACCTGCAGGCTGATCCAGCCAGCGCCAGGGCCGAGGGCGATAATGTGCAATCCATCTGCATGAACCTGAGCGACCAGATGGCTCGAGGACTGGGCGAGAATCACAAGATTCGCATCGGCGCCACTGACCAGAATCTGTTCCCAGCTCCTGATGACGGACTCGTCCGGCATCATCGTCAGCGCCTCCCAGGGATGGAATCGTGGCGCCTCGACCTGTGCCTGCACATCCACTGGAAGCGACCACTGATCCTGCAATTGTGACTCCTGCCCTGGGATTGGATCGAGGGTCAGCCGAATCGTGCCCCGTCCTTCCCTGAGCCCATACAACCGCAGACGACCCTGATCGATGGAGACGGAGACGATGCTGTCCCCACTGGCGGAAATGGCCATCTGCATCACATCGTCGTCGCTGTCGTCAAACAGTTCGGCCAGCGTCGGCCCCCAGCTGTCGGCGCCCTGCAGGGCCTGCAGAGGGGTGTCGAGATCCCGCTGAAAGACAGGTGCATCATCGACTTCACGCACCGTGACCGGAACCTGAACCGAATCGATCAGAGACAACTGGGCATCGAGCAGACGTAGCGTCAGGAAGCTGATCCCTGACCAGTCAACATCTCCAGAGACACTCCAGCCGTCGGTTTCAGCGAGCACGAAGAGTCCCTTCCCAGCCTCGATCTGCAACCGATGTCCGGCTGGTGGGGTCAAAAGGAATGGATCGGCCAGTTGATGTCGGGCATCCTCGTCCATCACGATCGGGGCCAGAGCCAACATGGGGCTCGCTGCAGAGACGGTGACGGCAAATTGCCCACGAAGAAATTCCTCCTCCCCGTCAAAAGCGAAATACTCCACCTGCGCGACACCGGCCGCGCGCGGCCGCGCACGCAGATGCAGCGCACCATCGATTATCTGTGCCTGCAACAGATCCTCGGCATCGTGATCGATGTGCCACGTGAGAATCTCGGAGGGGTGAATCTTGTCGAGCCGTTGCTGCCAGGGCTGCTGGCTGTCGATCGTCACATGACCAATCGGCACAAAACCCGCCGCCGACAGCTGCAGAGACAGGGCCGCCGTGGACAGGAGGAATCCGTGCTCACGACCAGGGATCCCCATCTGAGTGTAGACGGGTCCATCCGGCCCGCCGCCAACAAGACTGATCTGCGTCGAAGCAGCAACGCCCACGACACGCCATCTGACCTGGGCGAGGCGGTGCTGTCCAGAAATCACCTGTCTGCTACCCGACTGCTGTGACGTAACGAGGACAAATCGTGCCCGAGCGTCATCGGTCGATGCATGGGACACTTCATTTGTGAAGATGCCGCCAGGTAGTCCAGGACTCCGGTCGAAGGGCTCTACAAGATGACTGCTCGACGTGTTCAATACGTCGAGTCGACGAGGGTCGTAGGAAAGGGCCAGGCCAACAGATGTCAGGGAACGTCCCTGCGTATCGATGTAGATGCTCGCATCAACCGTATCGCCAAGGGCCAAAGTTTCAGCAGGCGCGGTAGATTCGATCCACAATCGCTGTGCGCAAACTGAGGTCACCGAGACGAGCAGCAGGAGCGTCGTCTTGATCAGAGAGAGTCTGGAGAGGCCGTGCATCATTGCGGCCGAGCGTTAGCGCAGCAAGAGCATCTTGCGTTCGGCTTGCCAGCCGCTGCCCTGCAAACGGGCAAAGTATGTTCCCGAGCCAACCTGCCTGCCCATCCCATCACGCCCATCCCAGTGCAGGGTATGTATCCCGGCAGGCAATGCGGCGTGCATAAGGGTGCGAATCGCCTGGCCTGTGGCATCAAAAATCACGAGTGTGACCGTATCCTCGGCCTGCATCTGCAGGCGGAGCGTCGTTTCTGGATTGAATGGATTGGGGAAATTCTGCCCCAGGCCGAAGCTTGTGGGCGCGACGGTGTGCAACCACGTCGCGACCTGGCTACGATGCGCGTCATCGATGAGATCTGCCATCAGCAGTCTCACACTCTGATCCCGGGCTGCCGGTGAGATTGGATCAAATACAAACTCCACCAGAGTACCAGACACTTTGCTGGGGAGCGCATCCCCCCGACTTGCGGCACCGACATCAAGGACACCATCGGCCTGTCGAAAGGCGTGAATGGATTCATTCACAGCCAACCAATCCCCTTGCTGTTGACTGGCAAGTCGCCACTGGTCTGAATTGAAACCTACTCGCAGACCGTATGCTCTGACGTCACCAAGATCATCACCACGAACGCGCACGTGCAGACGACCATCCGGCTGCACGAGTCGCTGCACGTCAACGGAGGGCTCCGTATTGCTCAGCCGACGGTAAGATGGCTCGACGCCGCGCACACCGAAGTTCGCCGCCACGAGGTTTAGATCTTCGACCCACACAAGACTGTCACCGTCAATATCAGCCAGAGCACCGGCGTGAGCTGGTGTGGTTGTTACACCGAAATAGGTGGTAACAAAGTCGACATCCAACTGATCGATTTCGTTGTCGGGCCCGGACACACTGGCCGTATCTACCCAACCGGTGACATCTCCACCAAGCAGATACTGCGCCTGAGAGATACCGTCTCGTAACACGGTCGGCTCAAGATCGGTGAGTTCGTCTCCAGGGTTCACCTCCACAAGGGGCACCTGACCATCGAGGTAACGGTCCACGTGAACAGCCAGGTGATAGATACCCGAGGGCACACTGACCAGGCTGAAAGCGCCCGTTGCATCGATGGAATCCTGGATACCGACCTTTGACGTATTGGCGTCATTGACCGCTTCGAAGAGGCTATCGGTGACCGCTGTGAAGCCATTGCGTTCACGCAGCATCAGCGTCACCTCTTCTGCATGGCTTGTCCGTCCCTGCAACTGAATGCGTCCGGACAAAGTGCCACGTGGCAGATACTCGATCACGGCGCCCGTTTCGGGAGCCAGAGACCCCACCTCGATGCCGTTGCGATAGAAGGCGGAGCGTCGCTGTTCGAGATTGTCAACGCGCAACTGTGCGGTGCCCTCCACGTTGCGCGATGCGAGGCTGATCGTCGCCAGCGGTTGCGTACCGTCGAAGGTCCTGCCGCTTTGCTCGAAGTAGACAAGGTCCATGATCCAGCGGCCGGCAAGTGATGAATCCGTTGCGACCTTCACAGAGTCAAACAGCGTCTGTCCCGCCAGCACCGAGCTGGTGGCAAAGGGTTGCACACCTGCTGTCGTTGAGTCCTGGTCGACGATCGTCGTCGTCAGCGTATCGACACTCAGAAAAACCGATACGACATCGACCATCTCGCCGTCTGTCTGCGGATGAATGGCGAAGGTTGTTGTATCGCGCCAGGTCGCCATTGTGCGACGAGCGGGCAGCACCTCAATCGCCGAACGGACCAGGCCTGTCGCCCCACCCGGCAGCCCGTCCAGGCTGATTCGCCCGGGCACGCGCCGAACGAGACTATTGTCGTCCGGTTCAGAAGTGGCGGCAGTGGGATCCAGCACGACAAATGCGTGGTACTCGCCGTCGCTGACAGCAATCGCCTGGCCGTAGGCGGTCTGCGTCATGAGCGACGGGCGCGCATCAAATCGCGTCTGTGTGTCTTCGCTCAAGGGCTCGGCGGCTGCCAACGAGCCGTCCAGTGATGTTGCGACCCAGAGACTGTCCCCGACGACGGTTCGCAAGACATCCCATGTCAGGGTCGCAGCCGTCTGCTGCGCCAGTGCTGTCGGAACGAGTACGACCCAGATCAAGCCGGCATCATCGACGTCGCGAGCCTCCCACGAGAGCTCGAAACTGCGTCGACCATCGACGGCGACAGGGGCCATGGGCGCCAGGGGCGTCAGATGTGGATCATGGACGAAGCTGATGGAACGAACTGTGCCGGTTCCATCTTCCCAGCGTACGAGTCTCTCTGTGCCGCCTCCCGTGATCACCCCATACAGGTAATACTGGGTGTCCTCCTGTGGTACGCCCGCGCCATCAGGATTGGTGTAGGACCAGAGATCCCAGACATACTGATTGTCACTTTGCACACCATCGGTGGCACTGATGGCAGTAGCGATCTCATGCGTGTCGAGGGTAGAATCTGCTGCCGCTGACTCAACCGCACTCACACCGTTGGGCAGCGAGAAGGTCTCATCGGCACTGTAATAGAGATCGATGACCGCCGAGTCATCACGATCAATATCACCATCGAGCCCGGCATCTTGGTTCCAGGTGATCGTATGATAGCGATGCGGCCATGTACCGCCGGTGCTCACAACCGTATCCACGCGTACATCAAAGACCAATTGCGGTGAGTGTCGGACGTTGTACGTCGTGTCACTGCGTGTCATCGACAGGGTTGTGCCATCGGTGATCACAGCGTAGACATAGTAGTCTCCTGCAGCGATCACGGAATTGTCGTCTGGCGCGGCCTGCCAACTCAGCGTCGAATCGACACCCTCCTGCAGCGTCTTCGTTGAGTCGACGTGCGCCGCACCGGTCAATGCAGTAATCGAGCGGCTGGGGGCAGTTCCCGATGTGGTCACCGACGTCGTATCCAGCGTCGCTGTCGCCGAGTAGAACAGTCGTACCGTCGCCTCATCATCCAGATCAACAGCTGACACATCGATCACCACCGCATTCTGTGCGATGCTGCCGACGCCCGTTGTGCCCTGGTCGAAATCGAGCAGGCTGCCACTGTCGAGCCAATCGGGGTCATCTGAGAGGAACGTGCCGACGGCAAGCACCGTCGGATCGTGGCGAACCGTGATTCCGCGGCTGCGCGCCAGTGGATGTGTCCCGGTAATGTCAGAGGTTGTGTATAGGTAGTAGGTGCCAGTCGCCTGAGAGCTGACATCGAAGGACAGATTCACGCGCTCCCCCTCTGCCGACGTGATGGCATTGCCTGACACAGAATCCAGCGCCTTGTCAGCTGTCGTGTCGTCGACCTTGGTGAGTGAATCTGTCGTCGACCACCACAGGCGGTAGTTGACGTCGTCAAGATCATCGGCATTGCCAAAGGGACTCTGTGCTGCTGTCAGGGCGTTGCTGCCGAGGATCCCGAGATCGTCGTGTATCAGATCGGGCAAGGCACCGGCGAAGACGTCCGTCACTGAGTCGGGATAGACATCCCCCTGTGAATTCGTCGTCGTATCAGCGAGACCATCGATGAAAGCCGTCGAGTAGGTCAGAAGATTCAGTTGGTGACCGGCGACGAAAGACAGGGTCAGTGTGCCTGCCGGAATGTCGCTCTCGCCCCCATTCGTAAAGCTGATGGGGCCATAGATGGCGCTGGCGACGACGGGATTTGTCGGCGTGGTAATGGGAAACTGCACATGGATTTCACCCAGAATCCCGCCCGTCGTCGAGATCAACTGGATCATCGACGCCTCTGATCCGGAGACAGATCGATAGCCGGTGGATTCACCTGAGACACCGTCGATGGATATCTCGTCCTCCAGGTCGCCGTCTCCGTCCGTGTCGGCAACCTCCACGGAGTCAGGTAGATTGATCTGTATGACATTTCCCGCTGAGACATTGTTGTCCAACGTCAGCACCAGGTGCTGCCAGAACGGATTGGCAGCCGTCGCACCGGTGGGAACCGAGCTGAGGGCCACCGGTTCCAGACGGACAGTCTGAGCCGATGAAAATGTCGGCATCAGCGCTACGATCATACCTATGCAGAGCACGTAGCGTTGAGCGAAGAATCTATGAATTCTCATGTTCTCGCGATCAGGAACGATATATAGAAGAGTCAGAGCGCCTATTATCTATATCGCGGGTTACGCTCATTCCTTTAACTTAGTGGTGGTCCTCTCCCCAATTGTCGACCACATCTTTCCCCTACCGAGACACCCAGAGCCATGGACACTCGAGCCGCGCTCGAGTCACTGGTTGGACTTGTGGTGCCGCTTGAACCGCCTTACGGGGAGATCCTCCTGGGACCTATGACTGTTCTTGAACGAAGTTGGCTGCTTTGGGTGATGTGTATCGGCCTGCTATTGGCCCCGGCGGCCCAAGCGCAAACGATCCACCTCCTGGGTGGAACGGGAACGGCCGGATTCTCCGGGAATGGCACACTCGACGAATTTGCCCAGTTTGACACGCCACTAGGGATCAGCGGCGATACAACCGGCGCACTCTACATCGCCGATACGGGAAACCATCTCATCCGCAATATCCATGACCGCCGGGACACGATCGTCACCGTCGCCGGCACGGCGGGGACCGCAGGATTCTCAGGCGATGCGGGTGCAGCAACGAGTGCCACGCTCAATGCACCATGGGACGTTTTCGTCGCCGGCAGCGGCACACTGTATGTGGCGGACACGGGAAACCATCGAATTCGTCGTATTACGCCTGCGGGAATCATCAGTACCGTGGCGGGCACGGGGGTGGCAGGCTTTTCCGGTGACGGCGCGGCTGCGACCAGTGCACAGCTGAAATCTCCGACCGGTGTGTTCGTGTCTGGTGGCGTCATCTATATCGCCGACCAGGGTAATCACCGCATCCGGGCCATAACAGGTAGCACGATCACTACCTTCGCCGGCACGGGAACCGATAGTTCAGGCGGCGATGGTGGTGCGGCGACCGCCGCGGATCTGTCGAGTCCGACGGACGTCTTCGCCGACACGTCAGGTGTCCTCTACGTCACCGATACGGGCAATCACAAGATTCGCGCCATCGCCACCGATTCTACGATCAGCACCATCGCAGGAACCGGCGCCAGTGGCTTCAGTGGCGACGGCGGCCTGGCGCTTGACGCGCAATTGGCTTTCCCGCGCTCCGTTTTCGTCGATACGGCGGGCAACGTGTACATCACGGACCGATTCAATCACCGATTGCGGCGTATCAACACCAATGGTGTGATCACAACCTTGGCCGGAGATGGCACCCCCGCGTATGCGGGCAACAACTCCGCCGCCAACCTCAGCCAACTTGCCTCGCCATCGGGGATATGGCTCTACGGCGAAGAGATTTACTTCACCGATGCAGGGACTCATCGGATTCGCTGGATCGATGATGACAATATGGAGGGACTCTCTGGTGCCACCACGTCAGCCCCCGGTCGCCAGGTGACCTTGCTGCGTGCCAGTTTCACCGGTGACGGGGTCACGGGGGTGAAAGGCGTTTCAGTGACGATCTCAGACCTGTCCACAGCGACGGGCCTCGAGCGTTCAGACTTCTCTGAGTTTCATCTCTATGAGAGTGTCGACGCACTCCTGAGCTCGGATGATGTGTTGCTGGGGACCCGTGATGTGGACGATGTCACCATTGGCAGTCCCTTTGATATTCAGGCAACCCCGACTTCCGTGCCTGGAGTGGACGTCGAGCGTCACTACCTCGTTGTGACGCGTTTCAGCACGACAGCGACCGAGGGTCATGCACTGCGCATCGGCGTTGAGTCAGGCGGGCTGTCGACCTCGATCGGCGGTCATGGCCATAGGATTGTCGCGGCGGACGCGAACTCTATCAGTCTGGATGTCGTCGCCACGCAGATGCTGTTTTCGACACAGCCGCAAGGTGTCATCTCGGGGAACCCGTTCGTGACTCAGCCTCTCGTGACCGCAGTGGATGACTCTGGCTACGTGGACGGCGACTTCACAGACACAGTCACCCTGACGCTGAGTGCAGGCAGCACCGGAACCTTGTTGCAGACGACGGCGACTGCCGTGGCAGGGATCGCCACGTTTACGGGTGTGACGTATTTCGCCGGCGCAGATCAGGAAACGATCGAACTGATTGCAGACGACGTGGCGGGCGGTGCAGAAGGCGACTTGCCGACGGTGACATCGAACACGATTTCGGCCAATTCGGCGAACGATACACCCACGGTCTCACCTTTCAGTTTTACGATCAACGAGGACGATTCGGTTCGCGTGCCGATCTCGTCGATGGTACATGACGTCGACGACAGTCTGGAAACGCTGCAGATCACCTTTGTTGCCAACCACACGTCTGCAACCCTCGATGGACTGGATCTGACCATTCGGCCAGATGCCGACTACTTCGGCCCGGACACACTGATCATCATCGCCACCGACCCTTTCGGTGCCAGCGCGTCAGGTTCCTCTATCCTGACGATCAAATCGGTGAATGACGCAGTCGAAATCACGCCGCTACCGATCGTGACCATCGATGAAGATGATACACTGGTCGTCGAGTTGGCCCAGCTCGTCACCGACAAGGAGACGCCCTTTGCAGATCTCACGTGGGCGTTCTTTCCTGCCCCAGGGTTGCTGACGGACTTTGACATGGTGACCGGACGTCTCCTGGTATGGGCGTCGACGGATAGTGCGGGAGATTTTCCACTACAGCTGTCGGTGACGGATGAGAATCTCTCCATCACAAGTCACCGAGATACGATCAGCGTTTTGCCTGTGAACGATCCGCCTCGCCTGCTCGTGGCTGATACGACCCTTGCCCGAGGTGATACGCTGGTCCTGACATTGTCCGAGTTGATCAACGATGCCGATGACGAGCTCAGCACTCTGTCCACCACAATAGTAGAGACCCATGGCCTGCTAGCGACCCTGATGAACCTGACCCTGACCGCGCAGGCCAGCAGTGGTTTTAGTGGCACAGGATGGATCCTGTTTGAGGCCTCCGACCCGCACTCAGCAGTCATGGTGGATACGCTGCGCGTGTCGGTATTCACCGCCAATCCGCAGGCTCCCGTGATCACGGCCCTGCCCGCGATCGCCGTCGAAATTGGCGATACAGTGACAGTGGATCTGGCACAATACATCAGCGATCCAGATCACGATACTGAGACATTGACCCTCTCGCTGAGTCCTCTTCCGCAGGGAGTGGCGCTCGTCGAGCAACACTCGATCACACTGATCGCCTCGGCGAATGTGGCCTCTTTTGAGATCACCGTGACCGTTGAGGACCCCGATGGCGAGAAGTCTGCTACTGCTCTGCAGATTGATTTCATCGCGCCGACGCCCTTGCTCAGCGGTCTGCCCTCGACACTGGAGATTGCGGTCAGTGGTCGGCAGGAGTTGTTGGACCCCTTCGTCACAGGAGGCGATCCGTCAGAGGTTACCTGGTCTGCGCAAACGGTGGGAGATGTAGACGTCTTCATCGACGACATAAACAGGACCCTACGCGTCACACCACGGAATGCTTCTCGCGCTGGAGGGCAGGTCGTCCTGTTCGCCTCATCGCCACGTAAAGCAGCAGTCGAAACGCTGGCTGTCACCATCGTCAATGCACCTCCCCTCGTGACGCTGCCCGATCCTTTCTTCGTAACCATTGGTGCTCCAGGGCAGTTGCTCCTCGACAACTTGGTCACAGACGACGAAGAAGTGGGGTTTCTGACTTGGACAGGCCTGCCGCTGACATCTGGCTTAGAGGTATCGATCAATGCCGCAGTTCGAGCTGTCACCTTGACGGCCAGTCCTGAGGCAACGACCAATGTCCGCGTTGTATTGACGGCGACAGACGAACAGGGAGCCTCGGGGGCGGATACATTTCTCGTGACCATTCTGGGAATCGACACGGGTGAAGATTCGACGCTGGTCGATACCAGCAATGGCAACAGGGCCCCTGTCGTGGGACCTCTGGCAGCGGTTGAGGTCTTTTCTGGCGGTACTATCACGCGACCGATTGCGGCCCTTGCGAGTGACGACGACGATCTAGTCGAACTGACCTGGAGCCTCGACGCAGGCACGGGAATCGACGCATCGATCAGCAACGGCACGCTGACCATTCAGACGCTGGAAGGATTTTCAGGGCAGACATCCCTGGGACTGACGGCGACAGATACCTTCGGTGCGCAAGATTCGACGCTTCTCACAATCAACGTGAGCGCCCTCGTGGCAAACCCAGCGCCAGGTGACTTCGGTAGGGATGGCCAATTGGACTTTGAGGATTTCTTCCTCTTCATCAACCACCTTGGTCTTGCCACCTTTCACCGTGGCTGGGACCCTTTGTTTGATCTGGTTGAGGATGGTCGTATCGATCTGGACGATTTCTTCGCCTTCGTTGAACTATTTCACGCGGCGCGCGCTGCCAGATAGGTTCCGCCAGACGCCGAACATGGCCCTTGGGCAGGTCTTGTTAGCTTGCCGCTGGCAACCTCGTCCCTTTAGCTTCTGTGGATTGCACAGCTAAGGCTCCAGCCTTGTCCCTCTATCCACCGGAGTACCGCCTTGACGCGCCGCCCGCTTTTCATCACCACTGTGAGTGTCGCGACGCTCGCCTTGGTTCTTATCGCGCCCAACGCCCACGCACAACGTCCCCCGACGGGCGTGATTGTTTCCGAGGTGCGCTCACAGCCCCTCAGCGAAGAGGTTGTCCTCATAGGCAGCGTGCACCCACGCCGGACGACGATTGTCGCCAGTCAGACAGACGGGATTGTCGTCGATCGATTCAAGGAAGCTGGCCAGACGGTTGGCCGCCGCGAGGCGATCTATCGACTCGACAACGACCAGCTTCGCGCCGGATTGATCGCCGCCCTGGCAGATGTGAAATTGCAGCGCTTTCGCCAGGAACAGAGCATGGAACTGCTGGCGCAGGAGGCCATTTCCGAGGAGACCGCCCTGGCGACGGAAGCCGAACTCGATCGTGCTCGATCACAGTTGCAGGATCTCCAGGCACGCCTCGACGACCTCACCATCCGCGCCCCCTTCGATGGTCATGTCGTGCAACCGTTGGTGGAATTGGGCCAATGGGTTGGTCGAGGTGATGGCGTCGTGCGCGTCGTGTCGACAGATACGGTTCGCGTTTATGTCAATGTGCCGGAGCGACTCGTCCCTTTGTTGCGCAAGGGAGAGGAGGCAGACGTCGTCATCGACGCCCTGGGCACGCAGAAGATCAAAGCCCGCATCGTCGCCATCCTTGCTGAGGGATATGCCGACTCTCGTACGTTTCCGGTGGTCGTGGAGTTTCTCAATCCAACCGGTGTGATTCGCGCCGGCATGGGCGCCAGCGTGCACCTGAGCATTCGACACCCCGGGGAGACGTTCCTCGTCCACAAGGATGCTGTCGTCAATAGTGTTCGCGGCACCTTCGTGTTTGTCGTCCACGAGGAAGCGGCAGTTAAGAAAACGGTGGTACCGGGACTCGCCCACCAGGGGTTCGTCGCCGTAGAGGGCGAGCTTCAAGAGGGCGAATTGGCCATCGTCCGAGGCAATGAACGACTCCAGGACGGACAAGCGGTACGTGTCGTTCGTAAGCTGCAATAGGTCAAGAACGTGAAACTCATTGACTCCGCTATTGAACGTCCCGTCTCCGTCATTGTCGGGATCTTGCTCATTGCCCTGTTCGGCATCCTTGCCCTGGTACGAATTCCTGTTCAGCTAACACCCGATGTTGACCGCCCGATCGTCACAGTGACGACTTTCTGGCCTGGTGCCAGTCCAGAGGAGATCGAGCAGGAAATCATCCAGCGACAGGAAGAGCGCCTCAAGAGTGTCGAAGGCCTCGACAAGATGACGAGTGAGTCCGCTGACAGTCGCGGCGTCGTCACCCTCGAATTCAGCGTCGGTCAGGACCCCGATGCGCTGCTGCTGCTGGTATCCAATAAGCTCGACCAGGTCCGCGGCTATCCTTTGGACGCGGACAAGCCGATTCTGTCATCCGGCGCCGGTGGAAACACGGGCGCGATTACCTGGTTGATTCTCAATCCCCTGCCGGAGCGACGCGACGACATTGACATCGAGGTCTATCGAGATTTCGCCGAGGATGTCATCAAGGCTGCCGTCGAACGTGTTGATGGTGTCTCGCAGAGCAATGTCTACGGCGGCTTCGAACGTGAATTGCAGGTGATCGTTGATCCCGCAGCGATGGCCTCCCACGGAGTCACCGTGAGTCAGATGATGACGGCGATTCGGGCCGAGAATGCGAACATCTCCGCCGGCGCCTTTGACGAGGGCAAACGGCGCTATATCGTGCGCACCGTCGGACAATATCTGTCGGCAGAAGATGTCGAACATGTCGTCGTACGAGCCGACGCAAATGGATCTCACCTACGTGTCGGTGATCTGGCACGTGCGGAATTGGGCTTCAAGAAGGCGGCCGCGACGGTTCGCTACCGCGGTCGAACAGCGATCGCGGTCAATGCGGCGCGTGAAACAGGTGCCAACGTACTGACAGTAATGGAAGGGATACGTGCCGTTGTCGCCGAGCTCAATGAAGGCGCTCTTTCTCGAGAGGGTCTGTATCTGGAGCAAGTCTACGACGAGACAGACTACATCTATTCCGCCATCAGCCTCGTGCGCAACAACATTTTCGTTGGTGGCGCCTTGGCAACGCTCGTCTTGTTGTTGTTCCTCCGATCCGCCTCCAGCGTCCTCATCATCGTCACCTCCATTCCGATTTCCATTGTCGGCACCTTCTTGGTCATGTCCATGGCAGGGCGCAATATCAATGTTATCAGCCTTGCCGGCATGGCTTTCGCCGTCGGTATGGTCGTCGACAATGCGATTGTCGCCCTGGAAAACATCTTCCGCCATCGGCAGATGGGGAAACCGAGAGTGCAGGCGGCGCTAGATGGCGCCATCGAGGTCTGGGGAGCGCTACTGGCAAGCACGCTGACGACGATCGCCATCTTCTTGCCCATCGTTTTCATCGAGGACGAAGCGGGGCAATTGTTTCGCGATATCGCCATCGCCGTCTCCAGTTCCGTGGCCTTGAGCCTCATCGTGGCGATCACTGTGATCCCGATGATGTCCGCCCGTCTGGGCGCGATCCGCGAGGAGACAGATGTGTCACCCGGGGATGCCACTTCTCCCCTGCTGGAGCGTATCGGTGCTTCCGTGCGCACGCTGATCGCCGACAGTGTCTACAAGATCTCCGGCAGTGTTGCCATGCGAATCGGCGTGGTCGTTCTGCTCGTCGGCGCATCTCTCGCCGCAGCTTGGGGGCTCTTGCCCAAAGCTGAGTATCTGCCCACGGGCAATCGCAATCTCGTCTTCGGCATCCTGCTGCCGCCTCCGGGTTATAATCTGGACGAATTGATCGACGTCGGTCAGCAGATCGAAGGCGCACTGCAACCTCGGTGGGATGCTGAACCAGGGTCTCCTGAGGCGGCAGCCCTCGATGATCTGCTCATTCCCCACATGTTCTACGTCGCCTTTGGGCGTAGTGCCTTTATGGGGGCTCGCACCGACGATCCTGATCGTGTCAAAGAGTTGATCCCCCTGATCCAGGGACCCGTTTTCTCTGTGCCCGGAATGATCGCAATCGTTCGCCAATCAGGGCTTTTCTCTGGTTTCAGTGGTGGACGTGCGATCGACATCGAAATTATGGGCCCCGATCTCGAGCGCCTGATCGGTTTGGCGGGGCAGGTCTTTGGCCAGGTCGGCCAGGTCGTGCCGGGAGCGCAGTCACGGCCGATTCCCAGTCTCGACTTAGGCAACCCCGAAGTACGTGTGATTCCCAATCGACTCCACGCGGCAGAGGTTGGTCTGAGCGCTCAGGAAATTGGCGTGACTGTGAACGCCATGATGGACGGTGCCCTCGTCGACGGGTTTCAGTATGAGGGCGAGGAGATCGACCTGAGCCTTCGCGGTGATAGCGACTGGTTCCGCACACAGGACATCGGACAGCTGCCCTTGTTGACCCCTTCGGGCCGCGTCGTGCCACTCAACTCTGTCGCCGATGTGGTGGTCACTTCCGGGCCTGAGCAGATCAATCACATCGAGCGCTTTCGCGCCATCACAATTCGCGTCGCGCCACCAGAAGAAATGCCGCTGGAGACGGCCCTTGAGAACATCGAGACGCAGATCGTTGAGCCCTTGAGATCTTCCGGCCAATTGCGTCCTCCCTACGATGTGGTTCTCTCAGGTACGGCAGATGACCTGCGCAAGACACGCGAAGCACTGCAATGGAACTTTCTTCTGGCCCTGGTCATCACTTATCTGCTCATGGCGTCTTTGTTCGAGAGCTTCCTGTTTCCTGTGGTCATTCTCCTGAGTGTACCTCCCGCCTTGGCTGGAGGAATTCTCGGGCTTGCTGCGGTAAATGCACTGATCTCTCTGCAACCCCTGGATGTATTGACGATGCTCGGATTTGTCATCCTCATCGGTGTCGTCGTCAATGCGGCGATCCTCATCGTCCATCAGACGCTCAATATCCTGGAAAGTGAACCAGATCTGGAGCGTCGCGAGGCAATTCGGCGCTCTGTTGCCAGTCGCGTGCGGCCGATCTTCATGTCGACGATCACCAGCGCCCTCGGCATGTTGCCATTGGTACTGTTTCCCGGCGCCGGATCCGAACTGTATCGCGGTCTGGGAAGTGTGGTCATCGGTGGCCTCGTAGTATCGACGGTCTTCACCCTGTTTCTCGTCCCCACATTCCTCAGCCTCGCAATGGATGGCCAAGCCTGGCTGAAGGAACGACGAGCTTAAATAGCAGTGTCTCGAACACAAAAAAGGGGGCTCGCCGACACCGGCGAGTCCCCTTTTCTATTCAGTTCTCTATTCAACCTGCCTGAACGACTTAGAAGCGCCAGCGAACTCCGAAAATGGGCGAGGTGGAGTCATTGCGGGCCATGAGTCGTGAGCGCCGGCCCTGAATGGCGCGTGTCGCGCTGATCTCATCAGCCAGATGATGGAGAGAGTACAACTTCAGCCAGACACCCAGTGGCATCCATGCAGCGGCGCTATTCTCCCCAGAACTCATTGCCACGCCGCCCAGCGCGGCCGATGCGAGCAGAACACGCCAACCCTGATTCGTGTTTCCTGAGTAGAGGTAGCCGGCGCCGGGAATCAGCAGTTCGAGACCCAATGCAATCGGCGCCGAGGGCCTGCCACGTGAAGGCGACATTCGTGGTTTGATCCGCCTCGGGCCGAGGTGTCGCACGGAGCGTATCTCGGATAGAGGATATCTAGCCGGGCGTATTTGCAGTGCGCCAACGACCTCGAGCAACGTGACAAATTCAGCATCGACCGCTTCGACCTTCACCTGTCTTAGTTTGCCATTCTGAAAGGAAATCTCGCCCCAACTGTCTTGTGTATTCAACGAATCAAGATCCGCCGCCACATCTGCCAGGACTTCCCCGGCCAGGACCGTAGAGAGCACAGCCATGAACTCGACGGTTCGACGAAATCGACATTGGACTCGAATCACCAGCTTACCCCATTTGTCTTTTTTAGCAATTGTGCACGCGATTGGCACGATTGTACGAAGAAGATCTGCAGAATTCCACCAAAGACGCCGATACAGGGTAAGGGTAGGTATTGGGCGTCGGAGCCTGAACCTGCCTGCTGACAAGGACGTCAGTGAGACGTGCGAATGGTCGGAGTGCGAATGGCTTCACCGCCATCTGTGATGGACTCGTCGCGCAAACCCCACAGGGATGTGGGGTTTTTCTTTTGTACCCTCCAATCCTATCTTGCTTGTTATGCCACGAGAAGAATTGACAGCCGCCATCGCTGCGGCCCGTGAAGCGGGTAGTCTCATCCTCCAGTACTATGGGGGCGCCTACGATGTGCGGAACAAGAATAGCGATGCCGCAAAGGGGAAGCTCACGGGGGACGCCTTGCGGTCAGCCGACTACGATCCAGTCACCAGTGCTGACGACGCTGCCGATGCACACCTTGGTGAAGTCCTGCGATCTGCCTTCCCCCAGCATGGATGGCTCTCTGAAGAGACGGCAGACTCGCCAGAACGCCTGTCAGCCCCTTCCGTCTGGATCGTCGATCCAATTGATGGTACCAAGGAATTCCTTGAGGGCATCCCTGAATTCGCCGTCTCGATCGCTCTTGTCGAGAATGGGGAACCGACGGTGGCGGCACTGTACAATCCGGCGGCGGACGAGATGTACTCGGCCGTAAAAGGCGGTGGCACCTTCCTCAATGGCCAACGAGTGTTTTGTAGTGAAACTCAGCAACTGAGCGAGGCAAGCCTCATCGTGAGTCGCTCGGAGAAGGCGCGAGGCGAAGTAGACGCGCTGGAACCCTCCCTCAAGCAGGTCCGACCCGTCGGCTCGGTAGCCTACAAACTCGCCGTCGTCGCTGCCGGTGGCGCTGACCTGAATGTCAGTGTCCAACCCAAAAATGAGTGGGACGTATGTGGTGGCGACCTGCTCGTACGCGAGGCCGGTGGCCATATGGTGGATCTGGAGGGTCAGGTTCGTCAATACAATCAAGCTGATCCCTTGATCAATGGTGGCCTTGCCGCCGGGAACCAGCACCTCACGAGTGCCATTCTTGACGCCGTGCGTCGCACTCGCTGACCCGATACGCGTTGCTTTTGTGACCACACCCAACGACACCCCAACGAGTGCCCAGATCGTCAAGTATCTGCAACGCCATGCATCTCTGATGGAGTTGTCTGGTGCCAATGCCTTTCGTGTACGTGCCTTCGCAAATGCGGCACGCATGCTGGAGGAACTCGAAGTGGATATCCCGCAGATGGCAGCGGCCGAATCCTTGACCGAGATCGACGGTGTTGGCAAGGGGGTCGCCGAGTTCATCGCCGAATATCTTGAGCACGGCTCCGCTCAAGCCTATCTGGCTTTGACCGAGACGATTCCCGAACAACTGCTCGACCTGCTGCGTATTCCTGGCCTGGGTACGAAGAAGGTCAAAGTGATCTACGACAAATTGCGCATCGCCAGCATTGAGGATCTTACTGCTGCCTGCCAGGATGGCCGGCTTGATGAATTGGCTGGTTTTGGCACCAAGACGCAGCAGAACATCCTCAAAGGAATCGAAAGACTTGACCGCTTCGCCGGTCAGTTTCGCTACGACGTCGCTGTCGCCGCAGCGACTCCCCTCGTTGAGGCATTGCGGCAGCATCCAGCCACATTGCGAGTGTCAATTGCCGGCAGCCTGCGTCGGTCGAAAGAGATCGTGAAGGATGTGGACATCGTACTCAGTTGCACGGATCCGGCCGCCGTGTCAGCTGCCTTCATCGAGTTTGACGATGTCGTGGATGTCATAGGTCAAGGGGATCGCAAGACCGCCGTCCGCCTCGCCTCCGGGTTACAGGTAGACCTTCGCCTGGTGGATGACGACCATTTCGCGACGATCCTGCATCACTTCACAGGCAGCAAAGACCACAATGTCCAGATGCGGAGTCGCGCTCTGACGCGTGGATTCAGCCTCAGTGAATACGGCCTATTCCCCACAGATAGCGAGCAGGCCATCGTATGTGCAACAGAAGAGGGCCTCTTCGAGGCCCTCGACTTGGCCTATGTCGATCCTGAGATGCGTGAAGGGTTGGGTGAAATCGAAGGTGCTGAGAATCGCAGGCTGCCGAAGTTACTCCGCACGCAAGACGTCCGCGGCGTGCTGCACGTTCATACGACTGACTCAGACGGCACAAACTCCCTGGCAGAGATGGTCGAAGCTGCACGTGAACGCGGATACTGTTTCCTGGGAGTGAGCGACCATTCACAGTCGGCGGGATATGTGTATGGCATGAAGGAAGCAGATATCCAGCGTCAACACGCTGAGATCGATGCGCTCAGTGACGACGCACTTCACCTCTTCAAGGGAATCGAGTCCGATATCCTCGAGGACGGACAGCTGGACTATGAGGACGAGATTCTGGCGACCTTCGACTTCGTCATTGCCGCAATCCACGCACCGATGAACATGGACGAGGCGACCATGACGAAGCGAATCATCACTGCCATGGAACACCCGGCCACGACGATTCTCGCCCACCCTACCGGTCGACGTCTGTTGGAGCGCTCAGGGTATCCCGTAGATGTAGATGCCGTTCTCGAAGCTGCGGCGCAGCTTGGCGTCGTCATCGAACTAAACGCTCAACCCCAGCGTCTTGATCTTGATTGGCGCAGCCTGCGCAAAGCTGGCGAGTTGGGTGTGCATGTCGCCATCGGATCCAACGCCCACAAGATCGCCGACCTCGACCATTTGCCAACGGCGATCGGCATCGCCCGCAAAGCCTGGCTGGAGGCCTCCCAAGTAGTCAATACTTGGGAGACCGACGCCGTGCAACAACTATTCAGCCAAAGATCTCTGTGAAGATCAGACGCGGGCCAGGTTAGTCGAGACGCACCTCGCAACCAGCCTCCTGGCTGCGATAGATCCCATCGAGAATCTTCATCACTTGTAAAGATTGTTCTGCTGGCACCGGAGACTCGGCCCCCTCGGCGACGGCCCGCGCGAACTCAACGCATTCCTGAGCGTGGGCCTCGATCCCTTCGTGATCAAGTTTCAAACTTCGATCATAGTACTGACGAGTGTCTAGATTGCTCTCGTAGAACTCGGCCTTCGGCCAGTGTGCCCCCGCACGGGTTCCATAGAGCCACATCTGCATATCTTCGCCTTCTGTCGCATGATGCAGTAGCCAGGAAACTTCCAGCATCAGCGTCGCCCCCGTATCGAAACGGACAAAGGCGGCGGCGAAGTCCTCCACATCGTACTCGGACGGAATCGGCGCCCGCCCCCAGCCGCTGAAAGCCCCTTCTTGCTTGGCCAGGTCGGATCGTGCCACGCCACTGACGGCGACGGGCTCGGGATTGCCCATAAACCAAAGGGTGAGGTCGAGGATATGCACGCCGATGTCGATGCACGGTCCGCCACCGGAGTGTTCCTTCATGATAAAACCCGGACGAACGGGCGCGCCGCCACGACGCAGCATCCAGCTGCGGGCGTGATAGATGTCACCGAGGGCACCCGTGTCGAGTTCTGCCTTCATTGCACGACTCTTGCCTTGAAAGCGGAAATGCTGTGCCGTCATCAGCATCTTACCTGACGCGTCTCGTGCCTCGATCATGCGACGCACGTCCTCGGGAGTCGGCGCCAGAGGCTTTTCGCAGATTACGTGTTTTCCTGCTTCAAGTGCGGCGATCGTTAGGGGCGCGTGATACATGTTCGGCGTGCATACATCGATGATATCGATGTCCGGATCCGCAATGAGCTCTGCTGCCTTCGTCGTCAGTTTGCTGATCCCATGTTGATCACCCCAGGTCTGAAGTGCACCCTCACTGATATCGCTGCCCGCGACGAGTTCCGCGTGCTCAGAGGCGGCCCAGCCGGGGATATGAGTGCCAGCGATTCCGCCAACGCCGATAATGCCAACACGAAGGGACATGTTTCAATGAACTCCGTCTTAAAGGTGAGAGGATCTCTGTAGTCTGCGTCGATGATGGTTCATAGGATGCCAGATCCTCTTGATCGGCGCCAGAGCTCCACGGGTCAGTCAGAGAAATCAGCGCGACGGGTGTATATATCAATAAATCTTGATATTGACATTTACCGATTGCCAGGTTACGTTTCGATCGTTGTTGGCGATTCACAAACTTGGACCTAACCCTCTTTCAGACAACGAGTTCCGATGCCATTACCACCTATCGTGGCAGATGCCATGGATAAACGGATCCTCATCATTGACGGCGCCATGGCGACGCAGATCCAGGCGGCGGGGTTAGAGGAAACCGACTTCCGCGGAACTCGGTTTGCCGACTCGACGGTGCCTCTGGTTGGCTGCAACGATCTGTTGTGCCTGACCCGGCCCGACCTGGTGAGCAAGATCCACCAATCCTATCTGGCAGCAGGTGCGGACATCATCGGGACCAACACATTCAATGCGACGCCCGTGTCCATGGATGACTACGGACTTGGCCATCTCGTGCCAGAGATCAATCGCGAGGCGGCTCAGCTGGCACGAATTGCAGCGGATGCGGCCACAGCGGCTGATCCATCTCGCCCGCGCTTCGTCGCCGGCGCCATGGGTCCTACTCGGGCCACCCTTTCCCTGTCACCCGATGTGAATGATCCGGGGTATCGATCGCATACGTTCCAGGAAATTGCCGCCGGGTACTATCAGCAAATAGAGGGTCTCGTTGACGGTGGTGTCGATCTGTTGTTGGCCGAGACGGTCTTCGACACACTGACCCTCAAAGCCTGCCTGTGGGCCATTTCAGAGTTTGCCGAAACACGAGGCGAGGCGCCTCCCCTGATGATCTCTGTGACCATCACCGATCGCAGTGGTCGGACGCTCTCGGGACAGACCCTGGAAGCGTTCTGGGTCTCCGTTGAGCACGCGCCGGGCCTCGCCAGTATTGGCATCAACTGTGCTCTCGGCCCAGCTGATATGCGACCCTACATCGAGGAGTTGGCAGGCCTGGCTCCCCTGCCCCTGACATGTTATCCCAATGCGGGATTGCCAAATGAATTCGGCGGCTATGACGAGACGCCAGTCCAGATGGCGGATGTTCTCGGAGACTTTGCACGGCAGGGATGGCTCAACATGGTCGGTGGCTGCTGCGGCACGACACCCGATCACATCAAGGCCATCGCCAACGCTGTCACTGGTCTTCAGGCACGAGACCCACAGAGTGTGACACCAAACTCGCTGTCACGCTACAGCGGTCTGGAGCCCCTGTCCTTACGCCCTGAGAGCAATTTCACCATGATCGGTGAGCGCACGAATGTCACCGGTTCGCGCAAATTCGCTCGCCTGATCAAGTCCGGTGACCACGAGGCGGCCGTGGATATTGCGCGGCAACAGGTAGCGGGTGGGGCAAATATCGTCGATGTCAATCTCGATGAGGGATTGCTCGACTCAGAAAAGGAGATGCACGCCTTTCTGAATCGAATCGCTGCGGAGCCCGACATCGCGGCTGTACCCATCATGGTGGACAGCTCAAACTTCGCCGTCATCGAAGCGGGACTACGCTGCCTCCAAGGCAAGGGCATCGTCAACTCGATCAGCCTGAAGGAAGGTGAAGAGGCGTTCCGCGAACAGGCTCGAGTCGTGCGTCGGTATGGCGCTGCCGTCGTTGTCATGGCCTTCGATGAGGAGGGGCAGGCAGTCGATGTTGATCGACGCCTGCAGATTTACGATCGCGCCTTCAGGATCCTGGTAGATGAACTCGGCTTCTCCCCGGGAGATCTGATCTTCGATCCAAACATTCTCACCGTCGCCACGGGAATGGAAGAGCATGATGGCTATGCGCGTGATTACATCGACTCCCTGCGGCAGTTGAAGCAGCGCTTCCCTCGAGTAAAATTCTCTGGCGGTGTCAGCAACATCTCTTTCTCCTTCCGCGGCAACGATGTGGTGCGCGAGGCGATGCACTCTGCCTTTCTCTTTCACGCCATCCGTGCAGGGATGGATATGGGCATCGTAAACGCCGGGCAGATCATCGTCTATGAGGATATCGACGCGGAGTTGCTCGAGCACGTGGAGGACGTTCTGCTTGCCCGCCGGACCGACGCCACGGAACGATTGCTGCAGTTGGCAGATCGGTTTCGTTCTCAGGAAGGCAGCCAACGCGAGGGACCAGACGATTCGTGGCGCGAGTCCTCTCTTGATGAGCGTGTCGAGTATGCCCTGCTACATGGCCGTACCGACTTCGTTGAGCAGGATATGGAAGAGGCCCTCGGGATCTATGATGGCCCGCTGAAGATCATCGAGGGACCGCTGATGGCAGGCATGAACGTCGTCGGAGATCTGTTTGGTGCGGGAAAGATGTTTCTACCACAGGTCGTCAAGAGTGCGCGTGTCATGAAACAGGCCGTCGCCTACCTCGAACCACTGATGGAACAAGCACGACGCGAGGCCGCCGCACGGGGAGACGTGAGTCGCCGCAAGCATATCGTGATGGCAACGGTCAAGGGAGACGTCCATGACATCGGCAAAAACATCGTTGCCGTCGTCCTGCGTTGCAATGGCTATGATGTGACCGACCTCGGTGTCATGGTACCTGCCGAGCGCATTCTCGAAACGGCACGCGAAACCGATGCGGACATGATCGGTTTGAGTGGTTTGATCACACCTTCACTCGATGAGATGGTACGTGCCGCAAAGGAGATGGATCGCCAACAGTTTACGGTCCCTCTCCTGATCGGTGGCGCCACAACGAGTCGTCGACACACAGCCGTCAAGATTGCTCCGGCCTATGAACACGCCACAATTCATGTCGCCGATGCCTCACGAGCACCCGGCGTCGTGTCGCGCCTTCTGTCTGATGACTCGAGCACGTTCATCGAGGCCAACCATCAAGAGCAGGAACGGGCCCGCATCGACTTTGCAGGTGGGCAACAGGAACGTGATCTGGTTCCCTACGAGGAGGCAGTCCAGAATCGCCTCCAGGTGTCCTTCGATCAGAGTCGTTTTCATACACCGAGCTCTGTCGGTGTTCAGTCGACGAATCCATCTTTGGATCAAGTCGCGGATCTGATCGATTGGGGCCCTTTCTTCCACGTGTGGGAGCTGCGCGGATCCTATCCCGCGTTGCTGCAGACCGATGATGCGAAGGGAGCCCAGGCCCGTGAGTTGTTTGCAGATGCCCAGCAGCTGCTGGAAAAAGTCATGGGAGAGAACTGGTTGCAGGCGGAGGGTCGATACGGATTCTTCCCCGCCGAATCTCAGGGCGATGATGTCGTGTTATGGACTGACGATACGCGCACCCACGAGATGAGCCGCTACAGCTTCCTCCGCCAACAACGTCGCAAGCGGGAGCCTGGGGCAGCCATGTATTGTCTCGCAGATTTTGTTGCAACCGCCGAGGATGGGATCGAGGACTATGTCGGTGCCTTCGCCGTGACTACCGGGTTGGGCTGTGAGCAACATGTGGCCCGCCTCGAGGCAGACAACGATGACTATCAGGCGATTCTTCTCAAAGCGCTCGCCGATCGCCTCGCCGAGGCTTACGCTGAATTCCTCCATCGTCAGGTCCGCAGCGAGTGGGGATTTGGCGAGGAGGAAGGTGATCTGTCGCTGGACAGATTGCTGCAGGCAGACTATCGCAGCATTCGGCCCGCGCCCGGATATCCGGCATGCCCGAACCACGATGACAAGAAGCAGCTATTCGCCAGCTTGGACGTGGAGAATACGACAGGCCTCTCACTGACCGAGACCTGCGCCATGCTCCCTGCTGCGTCAGTTTGTGGTTTGTACTTCCAGCATCCCCAGGCGAGATACTTCTCCGTAGGACCCATCGGCCGAGATCAAGTCGAAGACTTTGCCAAACGAAAAGGCATTGACACCTCATCGGCGGAGCGCCACCTGGGTCCGAATCTGGCCTACTCTCCTTAAGGCAACTGCCACGGAGACTGACTGAACGAATCGTCAGCCCAAGCACTTTGTGCTCAGGTGCGTGCCTCCTTACAGCGAGTCATGACGAGGATCATGCAACTGCACCTCGTCATCACGCAGGCTGATACGTTGAATCGCCACAGACAACCGATCGCCGACCTGTGCAGACAGACCATTGTCGGCCGGCACCCACGCCGACAATGGCAGTTCATCGAATAGAACCAGATATCCGGCGCCCCGTCGCGCCGCAACCCACGCGGTCACGCGCTGGGCCCGGTGAGTTTCAAGCCAGCGCAGACACCAATGGCGTCGCCCCGCGCGCAACGCCATGTCTGCTGCCTCCTGACACGCCTGTTGACGTTCGAGCCAATGCTCGAGCATCGTGTCACTTACAGGTTCCCCATCGCCGGCCAGACTACGCAGCTGTTTTTGCATCAGCATGTCGGCGACGCTGGCCCCCGGCGACAAGCCAATCGCACGAGGCCCCGTCCCCTCACCGGCGTGCTCGGCAGAGCCGGTCTGCAAACGTTCTGCAGGACAGTGCCCTTCCATCTCCCAGCGCCTGTATAGGGACAAACCCAATGGTGACATCTCAGGCACATCCTGCGGAGGTCGACTCGGTTCGACCCTGGTACGGTAGATGGCTGCCACTTCTGCATTGGCAAACAGTACAGCTGCTGCCTGTTCACCAAATCGATGCAGTTCGCCGTCAATGGCCACCGCCGTGTCGACAGTCCGTCTGCCACACAGCATTTCAGCATCGCGACATTCGACGAAACGCTCGCCACCTAGATGCTCCCAACCACCTATCGCGCTGCGAGTTTCACGTAACCGCGCGGCGAGAGCCACGGCGGCAGCGGGAAGTTGCTCGTTTGATTCGGTTGTCTCCACGGTCCGCTGCAGGCGCAACCGGCTTCGACGCAATCTCGCCCGTCGTAATTCCCCCCCGTCGTCGACGTCGGCTACGATCGTCAATGCCCCACGACGCTGATCTGCATTGAAGCAGCAGGCTCGCAGGATGGACCTCGGCACGAGGGGCACCATTTGGTCAGGAAGAGAAACTCGCACGCCCCTCTCACGGATCTCGTCGGCGAGCGGGCCAGTATCAGGAATCCACAGGGTTGGAAGGGCGATATGGAGGTACAGTCGCCAGCCACGACGGCGCCGTTGCACTGACCATGCCCGCTGGCAGAGTTCCGGCTCCTCGGGATCCACCACACCAATAGCGGCTTGTCCCCAGCAGGGCCACCCTCGCCACAACGGGCTCGAAGCCACCAGTTGATCTGCTTGCAGCAGAGCGGGCGATGAGAATTCACGCGGAATCCGCTGACGATGAAGTTCCAGATTCTCATCGGGCTGCCAGAATCCGATATGCACAAGCAGATCAAAGACCGCACGCCGTCCATGCAAATGGGCCGCATGAACCAACTCGACCGAATCTCCCAGTTCGGCATGGTCATCGGCAAGGACATATTGGGCGAGTTCCTCCAACACGTCTTGCGCATTCGGCGGCACGACGGCGGGTTGTTCGCCCTTGAGCAACTGCCTGAGCCATACTCCCTGTTCATGCCGACTGTGCGCCCGACTCTTGGCCCGGCGGCGCTGATCCTGTGCTCCGCTCAAGGCCTCAGGGGTACGAGAGATCCATCGATCTCCCATCCGGCGGAAATCCTGCCCAGCATACAGGGCTCTCAGCATGGCAACCCGTTGTATCGACGTCGGCCGGTCGGTGGAGTCGTGAATCTTGCACAGTTCCTCTACGCTCCAGGCTGTCGATGGGTCGCCTGCCTCGTGGGTCAACTCACGAAGGGTTACCAGATCAACGCGGTCGGCAACGATGGCCCGTTGCCTGTCGATGAGGCGCAACTGCTCGAGTCCTCGCGCCTTTGGTGTCACGGCGACATGCTCAGAAGCGAAATGGACGATTTTGTCCACACGCAGACGACGCTCTTGCCCGTCCTGATCGATTAGCAGTACAGCGGTTCGTGCCGCAGGGGTCGAGCGCAGAAAGCCGCAACAAAGTCTGCCAGCGTGAAGGAACTCAACAACAACGCCTGCGTTGAGCTGCTGTGGCCTCAGATCACGAGTTGAACGCAGCCAATCACCGAGGCGCTCTCGAGTTTGTACATCGAGGGTCTGGGCAGGAACACTGCCAACGATGTGTCGTTCCCAATGAGCCATTGATCGACTCCCGGTTGCAATGAAATGGACTCATCGCTACCCTACCGCGCTTCTGGGTATAATGTCAAACTCCAAGACGGAAAACCGATGACGACAACTGTAGTCGAAGAGCAACTGAAGGACGTTTACGCCGAGCGCATCGACGCAGTAGAGCGTCTCGTATTGCGTGGACGTCGTCCACGTAGCATCGGCCACAATGCCCGAATCGGCGAACATGGCCCCCGGTTGACTGATCCGGTTGTGCGCCTGCGAACGGCGGGAGGTGGCTGGGGAATCGGCTGGTCAAAGCTGACGCAAGAAGATGCGCAGGAACTGATTGGACGTCCCATCGGCGACCTGTTTCGCATGCCGAATGGATCGACAACCGCAGGATCTCAGATCGATCTACCACTGTGGGATCTTGTTGCACGACTCCTTGGCCTGCCTTTGTTCCGTCTCCTCGGCGCACGCGGCTCCCGCCATGTTCCGGTGTACGACGCCTCTATCTATATAGACGATCTTGAGTTAGACGACGCACATGCCCGCGAGTTGTTTACAGAAGAAGTGCGCAGTGGCCAGGCTCATGGCTATCATCACTTCAAGGTGAAGGTCGGTCGCGGCGCCCGTTGGATGGCTCCCACGGCGGGACTCGACAGAGATGCATTGGTTGTTGCCGCGGTACGTGACGCGGCCGGCAAGCGCGCCCGGGTGATGATCGATGCGAACATGGGCAACACCTTCAACAGTGCATGCGACCTGCTGCTGAAGTGCGCTGATGCTGACATCTACTGGTTTGAGGAGCCCTTCGCAGAAGATGCTCCTCTGAATCAGGCACTAAAGGAATTTATCGAAGAGAATGGTCTCAGAACACTCGTCGCTGATGGCGAGTTCGCCCCGCCTCCCTACTTCTTTGATCTCATCGAACAAGGCTGGATCGATATTGCTCAACAGGATTTCCACACCTATGGCCTCACCTGGTGGAGGGATATGGCTGCCCGTCTCGAAGCATGTGCGGGACGCTGTGCACCCCATACCTGGGGTAGTTATATCGACCGCTATCCTCATGCGCATTTCGCCGCGTCGATCGCCAACTACGAACTGCTTGAGGCGGCCCCCGCTGAGGTTCCCGGTCTGATCGACGACGGCTGGGCCCTCGTCGATGGCTGCCTCATCGTTCCTGAAACACCTGGGTGTGGCTTTGATGTCGATGCGAAGATCTTCGAACAAGCTCTACTCACTGGAGAAGCCTGGCGCGTCACGGCCGAGACCTGAGTCTTTTGAGACGATGCATCACAGTCTTTGCCGGATCTTGCTAACGCTTGACCCAACCAGGTAGACGCAACTGTTCAGACGCGGCCCAAGCCGTGACATAGAGAGATGCAGTGAATTCCGTCGCCCGCTGCGCACGCGCGTTGATGAATGCCCGCGCCTCGTCGCTGGCCGGTCCATTGTCACCATCCAGCTCAGCGGCCAGCTCATAGACACGATCAACCTGGTCGTTGCTTTCGACAAGCTGCTGCCGAATCGCTGCAAAAAGATCACCTTCGATGGCCTCAACCTGCACCTGCCCGGCAAGGTCCGTCGGCTTCAGATCCATTCGTTGAATCGCAGAATCAACTGCCTCATGAATCCCGGTATGAGGAGATTCGCCATCAGCTCCTGCTCGACCATCGAAGTGAATCGTCGCATGCAGAGGCTGGACAAGATCTTGCGAGTAGTGAGCGACAAAACCCGCATAGACCAGAATCTTGCTGTGAATCACCGTATCAGCCGGCCACTTGCGGTGCTCGGCAAATGCGACGGCCAGTCTCTGTGTCCATTCACTGATTGCATAAGGTGAAAAGCCAACTTTTTCAGGCCGCACCGACAGTCCCTGACAGAGTGCGACAAAGTCGTAGCGCTTGTCTGGATACGATTCTTCTCCAAGAAGCTCAGGATCAAAATTGTGCTCTGGAAATTCTGCATCGGAGACCAGAGGTACGCCGCGATTCTTCGCCAGATCAGGATCCTGGGACAAGTGCGCGATCGCGTCAGCAGCAGAACGGAAGAAGGCCGGCATCTGCTCTGGCAATGCCTGGATCGAGGCCTTGGTCAGGATCTCGTGACCATCTCCCCACCAAGCCACCGCGGGGGTGAACGGAGCCAACGCCAGCACAAGAATCGTAGCCGAAATCGGCAGCGTTGACATCGTAATTGGCCTCTGTAGGTTAGGCGCTGACATAGTTTGGCCTCATTCAAGAGAGTATGTGATGGCAGTGCGTTTGGGCGATGAAGCCCCTGATTTTACAGCAGACACGACAGAAGGCAAGATTAGTTTTCATGAATGGATTGGCGACGGATGGGCGATTCTATTCTCTCACCCAGCCGACTTCACGCCCGTGTGCACGACGGAACTTGGAACGGTTGCAAAGCTGAAACCCGAGTTCGACAAGCGCAACGTCAAGGCTATTGGACTGAGCGTTGACCCCCTGGACTCGCACAAGAGTTGGATCAGTGACATCAACGAGACACAGGCGACGACTGTCAATTTCCCCATCGTCGCAGATCCGGATCGGGAAATCGCCAATTTGTACGATATGATTCACCCGAATGCCCTGAATAATCTCACGGTGCGTTCGGTCTTCATCATTGGGGCGGATAAGAAGGTGAAACTGTCCCTGACGTATCCAGCCTCGACAGGCCGCAACTTCGACGAAATCCTGCGAGTGATCGATTCACTCCAATTGACGGCAGATCACAAAGTCGCGACGCCCGCCAATTGGCAGGACGGGGATGATTGTATCGTTGTTCCTGCTGTGTCGGATGATGAAGCGAAGGAACTGTTTCCCAAGGGCTTCAAGGCAATCAAGCCTTACCTGAGAGTGACGCCCCAACCGAACAAGTAGTACGAAGAGCACGGCGAGATAACAAAAAAAGCGCCCGAACCCCGGAAGGGGTTTGGGCGCTTTTCAATAGCAGGCAACTGCTTTCAATGGCACGCAACTGCTTTCAATGGCAAGCAACTGCTTTCAATGGCACAGCAGCTAGTTCTCAGGCAGTCAAAACAAAGGGCGGATTAGAAGGGCAATCCGTCGTCGTCACTTGCTGTCGACGAATTCGAAACCCCGGGAACGCCGCCCCCATCTGACACCATGGCCATCGAATCTCCCTGTCCGTAGAGCAGGTCGAGTTCAGCTGGACCTTGTCCATCGCCGTCGAGAATCCGCAAGTCGCTGACAACCACCTCCGTGAGGTAGTGGCGATTTCCGTGATCGTCTTCCCATGAACGCGACTGCAGCCGTCCCTCGATGTAAATCCTGCTTCCCTTGCTCAGATACTGTGTGGCGACCTCGGCAAGCCGTCGCCACAGGACAAGACGGTGCCATTCGGTCCGATGCCGTTTGATTCCCTGACGGTCGGTCCATGTATCATCGGTAGCCAGATTGGCCGTGACCACCTGTGTACCTGTGGGAGTGAAACGCGCATCAGGGTCGGCGCCGAGATTTCCGACGAGGACAACGCGGTTGACGCAGCTAGACATCGTCAGCCTCCTTACACAGTGGTTCCCGACATCTTACGACGCCGGCGGGCCTGAGGCGTCTCGATGCCGTGGCGACGACAGAGTCGGCCGAAACTACCGGGGGCAATCCCCAGGGCCAGACCAGCATCGCGGTTGCTGGAGTAAATGCGGGCAGCGCGGGCAATACGCTCACGATCGAAGTTATCCATGGTCGCTCTCCTATCCTTCACGCAGGACTTCAAACCAGGGGAGAAGTCCTTTTGGGGGAAAAATTAGATCTGATATCAGACCTTGTTGGTGCACATCAGTATACTATACACATGTGCACCTGTCAACGGATTTCCCCACCTTCTTTTCAGGATAACTTGCCCAGAACCGCCAGGATGTGATCGATATCGGCGTCATCGTTGTAGAGATGTCCTGAGATCCGGACGCGACCATATTCTCCCCAGACCAAGATCCCCTCCTTTGCCAGAGCCTGCTGCACCGCTGCTGCATCTTCGGCGAGAAAACAGGTATTGCCGGAGCGTGCTGATCTTTCCGACGGCGAAATCACCGTCAAGCCCAATTCTGTAAGCCCCGCGTCCGCCCGCTCAGACAGATTCCACGCATGATCCTGAATCCGCTCAATCCCCAGATCGAGCAGACGCGCGAGCGCTCGATGCAGAAACAGAACAACGATCATCGCCGGATTCCCCGGCTCAAGACGCATGGGCATCGCCTTCTCGTCTACTGTTGGTGCCCTTTCTGCACGCTGTGCGGGCCAGACAGCCAGATTGTGCCACCCAAAACTGCTGGCTCGTGTGACCGATTCCGCTCGCTCACTGAGATAGCAGGGTGCCGTGCCATGCGTCGCCAGAAGCCACTTATAGCTGCTGCTGACACACAGATCGGTCACGCCCGCCGGCACGTCAACCACACCTGCTGCATGCGTTGCATCGACGGCCAACAGAGTCTTTGTGCCAGCCAGTCCAGCGGCCAGCTTGCGGATATCCAGATTCTGTCCGGTATAGAAGCTCACTTGTGATACGGCCAGAACACGCGTGTGCTCATCGACTTGTGCCAGCAGGGCCTCTTCGTCAACACGAAAGTCTTCGTGATCCACCATCCGTACCTCAACCCCACGTTCAACCAGATCGCGCCAGGCGTAGGCGACAGACGGAAATTCCAGATTGTCGGTGACCACATTGTCTCCTTCCTGCCAATCGAGCCCTCTGGCGAGCCAGTTCATTCCTTCTGCTGCGGATGGCATAAAAGCAACACGTTTGCCCTCGACACCCCACAGCTGCCCCATGCGCTCACGGCATTCGTCACCGATCTCGTATACACGCTCGCGCCCAGCCAACCCGGCACTCTTAAGTCGGGCAAATTCGCTGTAGACTGACTCGAATTCATGCAGCCAGGGTGCTTCGCCACCTGTGCACAGATGCGTCACCTTCTCCAGTCCCACGAAGAGATCCTTCGCCAGCAACGGAAGTCGTGTCGATGTCATTTCACCTCTTTCTCTGTCGATAAAATGTTCGATGCAATGGCGCTACCTGCCACGACGCCGGCGACCACGTAGAAGCTGGCACCGATCAGGAAGACTCCATGAACGGCCACACCTGCCTGTAACACGAGCCACCCCAAGTTAGGCCCCACGGCGGATCCCAGATCGGATGCTGTGACATAACGTGCGATCTGACGAGGACCACCTGATCCTGCCATCGAATGCAAGACGATACCGATACCAGCGGCACACGCGTAGAACAATAAGACGCTCAACACGAGGCCCGCGACGCCAGCACTGATGCTGGCCAACACGAGAGCGAGGGCGCCGACGACGAAATAGACCGTTGCCGTCCACCGCGGTCCCCAGCGATCGATACTCATGCCAAATAGGGGGGCCGCTAGATCCGTCAGCCAGCGTGACGACAGCAGCAGTCCGGTCAGTGTCGCTACGCCCAGTGAGACACCGTGAAAGTCGATCCCATCAGGCTGACGTGTGGCGATCACGGCACCAAGCGTTGAAGCAAGCAACCCCTGACCGACAGAGCCACTGACAAAACCACACAGTAGCAGTGCCTTGTTTGCTCGTTGTCGACTATGGACCTGCGGTGGCCGATCTGACTCACGCCGACTCATATTGCACGCCGCCGGCCCCAATGGCACCATCAACAGGGAAGCGGCAGCGAAGATGAGAAGAGTGGCCGTGAAGCCGATCAGGTCGTGGGCCATTGCGCCGAGTAGATTGCCGGAAATCGACCCCATCCGGGAGATACCGGCATAGTAGCCCATGTAGCGGCCAAGGTGCTGCTGGGCCGCATGATCGACGACCGTCATCATGCCGATCTGCCGAATAAATGACCAGCAGATTCCCCAGAGAATGCGAGCACCGAGAAGAATGGGAAATGCGGCGAACAGCCCATAGACGGCATTGAGAGAGCCACCGATGATCAGGCTCAGCGCCAACAGGTGCCCCGGCGCCCACAGATGGCAGGCTCGTTCCGCGACATGGTTGCTCAGGAGGCGAACGATTCGGTTCGCTGATAGCAGAATCCCCACTTGATACGGTTGCAGCCCCAGTTCTCCGTAGTAGGACGGCAGTACGGCATAGAGCATCTGATCACCGAGCAGGGAGGATGCTGTCGCCAGAGAGACAAAAACGACAGCACGCCGAGGCGACGAATCGCGACTCACTCGCCTTCGTCCTGCCAGGCTGCTGCCCTGGCCGTCTCGAGCAAGTCCTCATCGCGCAGAAGGTGGGCTATGCGCAGTTCGGGCAAGCCGGCCTGGCGCGTGCCCAACAACTGCCCAGGGCCGCGCAAATCCAGATCGGTCCGCGCCAACTCGAATCCATCGTTTGTGGCGCACAGAGCCTCGAGCCGTTGGCGCCAGAGTTGTCCCTCCCCCTCAAGCGGATAAGCGACGAGGATACAGTATCCGGCCTCCGTGCCGCGCCCAACCCGACCACGCAGTTGATGCAGCTGTGCCAGGCCGAAGCGTTCAGCGTGCTCGATAACCATCACCGTCGCGTTGGCCACATCTACCCCCACTTCGATCACCGTCGTCGCAATCAGCACATCTGTTTCACCTGCGGCGAAACGTGCCATCGTCGATCTCTTCTCCTCCGTTGACAGTCGACCATGGATCAACTCGACACGAAGACCGGACAGTGCGCCCTTGCTCAATTCATCGTAGGCCGTTTCCGCCGACAGGAGTTCAGACTCTTCCGATTCCTCGATGGTTGGGTAAACGACGTAGGTCTGACGACCGGCAGCGACCTGCTCGGCGACAAAGGCAAAGATTCGCTCGCGCCGATCAGGTGTTCGCAGAGCCGTCCGCACAGGCAATCGCCCCGGAGGTAATTCGTCGAGAACGCTGACCTCCAGATCTCCATACAGACTCAATGCCAGAGAGCGTGGAATCGGCGTGGCTGTCATGACAAGCGTGTGGGCGTGGGCGCTCTTCTGCGTCAGCTGCTCACGCTGCGCCACACCGAAGCGGTGCTGCTCGTCGACGACAACCAGGCCGAGACGAGAGAAAACAACATCCTCCTGCAGCAGCGCGTGTGTCCCCACGACCAGTGGCAGACCGCCACTCTGCAGACCTGTCAGCAGTTCCCGACGCACAGCGGCCCGCCGGCCACCTTTCAGCAGCACAGGTCCAAAACCCAGTGGAGCAAGCAAGCGCTGCCATGTGTAGAAATGCTGATCCGCGAGAATCTCCGTCGGCGCCATAACTGCAACCTGGAGCCCCGCTTCCATCGCCTGCAGCGCTGCACACAAGGCCACGAGGGTCTTGCCCGATCCGACATCACCATGCAGCAAACGTCGCATGGGCTCGACACGTTCGAGATCGGCACTGATCTCGGCGATCGCCGTCTTCTGTGCCACCGTCAGTTCGAACTCAAGCGATGCCAATAGCGCTGGCACGTGACGTTCACTTGCAACGATCGGGCTCGCCGGTTGAGCTCGACGCTGACGACGACGCCGGGCGATCTCGCGCTGCAGTTGGTAGAGCTCTTCGAGAGCCAGTCGACGTCGTCCGCTCTCAGCCTGCTCTTTGGATGGCGGAAAATGGACATGCTGTAGCGCCGTGAAGATCGGCGGAAGGCTATGCTCTGCGGCGCGAATCTGATCGACAGATGCTGTGACCGACGCCTCAACTCGGGCCAGGGCGGCACGAACCAGACGGCGAAATCCTCGGGATCGCAGGCCCCGCTCCTGCAATTCTACACTTGACGCATATAGCGGAATGATGCCACCCGTATGCAGCAAATCAAGGGGTGATTCAGGTTCATCCTCTGCGGTCGTGATGAACTCGTACTCTGGATGCGAGATCTGACGCTGGTTGCGGTAGTCCTCCAGATGTCCACTAACAGCCAGTTGATCACCTATCTCGAACTTGTGATAGTGACCGCCGCGAAACCAGACACAGCGCAGTGTACCGGACTCATCCTCGACAATGGTCTCGCGAGGCGGCTGCCGTCCACCGCGCCGAAAGCGGGGTGCCTGCCCCGGCTTCACCACCCGAACCAGGAGAGTAACCTCTTCACCAACGGGCGCGGCTTTGATGGCAACGACTCTACTGCGATCCAGATAACGGCGTGGCAGACGCAGAAGTAGATCTGCGATGGTCTCGATTCCAGCCTCGCGAAGGACCTTACCCCTCTGTGCCCCAACCCCCGTTAGCTCTTCTATCGGCAATTCGGCAACGGTCCCATGCAGGACCCGCAGCTGCCTCATCTCTATCGAGTCGGCTTTGTCTGACTTACAAGCGGTGGCCATCTTTCCCAGTCCGGCTAAAGCGGTGGCACTCCTACCAAGTACCATACCAAACACGAACGTGACCGCACTTGGTATGAATTACTACTAAAGAATACTCCAACGGCGCCGATGAATGAAGCAGATCTACGACCTGAAGCCACTGGAGTCCACATGAAAAAGAATGATTCAAAGAGACAGCGACGAAAGCTGCCCGACGGGGTTGAGATCGGCCAAAATTTCCTATTGAGCTTTGATGATCCTCGTGTAGAGGCAAAGGCCTACCAAGGACGCCTTCATCAGCTAAGTCGTGACGGTCTCCTGTGTTTCGACGCCCCGGGTGATTTGCGGCCACGCCGCGGCACGCAGGTAACGATTCAATCCTTGAAATCTCAGGCAAAGGGATCCGCCTTTTCCAGCGAGATCCGTGGTCGAGGTCGGCTCGGCGGCCATCTGCCTGTACTACTGGTGGAAGCTCCCGTAGCCGCCTCAACCTACCGCCGTGATACATATCGTGTCAGCGTCTGCTTGCGCGGAAAACTCGCATGGCAGGACAATGCGAAAGTGGCCCCCGTTGAGGCTGATGCGGTGCTGACAAATATCAGCGGCGGCGGAGCACAGCTCTATTCACGCTGCCCCCCCACCTCAGAGTGGGTACACGTAACGTTGAACGCTCCACAAAGCTTCGTCGAAGAACAGGCTCGGCGCCATCTGCCCCGTGGTGGAGTCCCAGTGAAGAGTCTTTCACTGACGCGCAATCCTGTTGCCGAAGCAGCAGAGCGCGTGCAAGCACAGTTGACGCACCTGCGCGCTCGCGCCGTCTCTGTGCGCTTGCACTCTCGCGACGAACGTGGGCCAGTTTATGCTGTTTCACTGGCCTATTGCGACAAGCAGGAAGCTTGCTTCCAGCTGGTTCGTTACCTGGAGCGGCAGGCGCTACATCGGTGCGCTCACTCAGAGGAGGGCCAGCGCGCCTCGCCAAAGGGGGCGGCTATACTTGCAGATCGAGCATCGCTTGAACACGGACATCAGTTCGTGCCGCCCCCGCTCCCCCGGTGGCGCATCCTTACAGCCTTCACGCAATCCTGCTTTCGCATCCCCGGAAGTTTGATCCGCGCCGGATATCAATGCCACCACGACGTCAGTCTTTTGCTCAGTTCCTCGTAGGCACCGCGTCACTCGAACGCCCCTCGTTCTTCTATGCCTATGCGGGTATGTGGTTGCATCTGATTGTCAGCGTGCCATTGCTCGTCTTCGCAGGCATTCCTCTGCTGGAGGCGACGTCGTCCATGGCAGTCGGCTCGCTGAGCCTGGGTATTATCGTCTACAGCTTGCTGTCGCGAGAGTATGGCCTGCTTGTAAACCTTGTCTCATATGTCCTGAGCCTGGCACGTGTCATTGATCCATCGATGCTTGGCTACACCTTCCTGGTGATTGCCATCATCATCTCTCTCGCCTCTGGCTACATGTTGATTTCTAGCGAGTATCGTCGCTATACCCGTGAAATCTACGATGGCGACGAAAGCGGTGTGCCCCTGTGGATTACCGTCTGCATTGGGACAACGACGGTGATGCTCTTTATCTACGGAGTTCGCTTGTTGTAGACGACACGCAGACACCTGCCCTCCAACCTGGCTCCTGTTACGACGGGAGCCATTTTTCGTTCTAACTGTCTGTTTGCCAGCGAATCTTCAGGTGTTAGCGGATCTTCAGTGTCGCCAGGCCGGCGAGAGCCAGAATACCTGCCACAATCCAGAACCGAATGACGATCTTCGTATCAGCCAGCCCGCGAGACTGAAAGTGATGGTGGATCGGGGCGCTGAGGAAGAAACGCCTGCCGAGCCATTTGATTCCCACCTTCTCCTGAATCACGACCGACAGCGCCTCGGTAACGAAAATGCCACCGACAATGAGAAACAGGAATTCCTGCTTCACCAGCACGACGATGGTACCGACCAGCCCTCCAAGTGCCATCGAGCCCGTATCTCCCATGATCACATTGGCTGGATACGAGTTGAACCAAAGAAAACCCAGACAGGCTCCAAAGACCGTTGAGCAGATGATGGCCACTTCCCCTACACCGGGTACGACGGGAAAAATGAGGAACCCCGCCATGCCCGTGTGGCTGGAGACATAGGCGAACACCGCATAGACGGCGACGACAAAGGCGACGGGGACAATGGCGAGTCCATCGATTCCATCCGCAATGTTGACGGAGTTTGAGATCGCGATCACCGTAAAAATGATGAAAGGAATGTATCCCCAACCCAGATCGATTACCGGCGCCTTGAAAAAAGGCACGAACAATTGCGTCGCCAGTCCTGGAGGCATCGGCGACCACCCCTCCACCACGAAAAACAAGCCAAAACCAATCCCATAGAGCAGTTGCAGCGCGAGTTTTGCCGTCTCCGAGAGACCGTGATCGCTGGCACCGTGTCGCACCTTCAGGTGATCGTCGATGTATCCGAGACAGGCGAACCAGAACACGGCAAACAGACAGATGAGCGTAAACGGGTTGTGCAGCTTGCCCCATAGCAAGACGGACGAAACAATGGAAGCAACCACCAAGGGACCGCCATAGGTCTTGGTCGCCCCCTTGCCTGTGACAGGAAAGTGATCATATGAGCGACTCTTGTCTCGACGTCCGCTACGATAGAGGGCGAGTATGATGCGGCCACCAAAGCTGATCGTAAACAGCATCGCCGTGATCGCACCACCCAACGCGCGGAAGCTGATCGAGTCCAACAATCGCAGAAAAGAGAGCGCTGCGATGTGTTCCTGGAGATAGCTGCCCAGGTAGTAGAGCAAGTGTTGGTCTCTTCCTTTATCCCCCCGCTCCGGCTCGTCGCGAGCCGTCGGGAGTCCGATGGGTCCGTACACGTATCGCGAGATCGTCGAGACTACGTTTGAGCGGAAAAGCAGGCTCGAAACTAGGTGACGTCGCGAGAATCACATCCAGGTCGTCGGCGATCTCATCGCCGACGATTACATGGCGCTGCAACAACCGATCCAGAGCGATCACCGTCTGCTGACGAAATTGCCAATCCGCGTGTACGTAGAAACGACGCAAACAAGGCAGCAAACGCTCGCCGGTACTGCCGATCTGGCCAAGCGCGCTCAAGGCTGCGGTCACGACAGAGGGGGCTGTATCATCGAGCGCGGCGATAAGAGACTCTTCAGCCTCTGAATCTCCCGGCGTCACTTGTTGACCAAGTGTTGTTGCCGCCGCACGACGAACCTCGAAGTAAGGATCATCACGTAAGGACTCCAGCAGGACCTGGCGAACGATGTCACCACCACCGATGATGCCGATTTTCGTCAGAGCGTATTCTACGGCGTTGCGACGCAGAATCCCGGGATGCTGAAAGTCTCCCCCGAAGGCCTTCTTCATCGGGCTGGCAGCGCGACGGCTGCGAAGGATCTCGATGATCAGATCCAGTCGATCGACATAACCAAGAAGACCGACGAGTTTCACCCCCACATTGCGCCGCCCCAGAGGGATCTCATACCACGCAGTGGATGCCAGGTGTCGGTCTGCCTGATACCGCAGATATGCCAACTCTTCGGGCGGCAGAGCCTCCAGACGCTCTTCCACCTCGCTTAACCGATTTCGAACATATCGCAGAAAGCGATTGGGATCTGCCGGCACACTCACCTGTGGTGACGGGAATTCCAGCTTCAAGGGCGCCGGGCGTTTTCCCGCCGTCAGACCGTCAAGTTCGTCAACAATCCGTTCAAGACTATCGCGCCGCGGGATAGCGCCAGCGGCGGCCCCCACTGCTTTGACCTTCGCCGGATTGTCGGCGTATTCGAGGATCGCCGTCGCCAGTCTCCTGCCGCTCACACGTGTCCCAACGGTACCGTCCTCGTACCACAGAGCCTCCTCGTAGAGAACGGTGGCAGCTGAGCGCCGTTCCAGTTCCCGTGCATTGATCGCCTGATGATCTTCGGCTGCTGTAGAGAGGGGGATGATGATCGAAGGCAGATTGCTGACCCCCACCTCCGTCAGCGTGCTCATGCCACCACGACACACGACCAGATCGGCGGCGGCGTATACGTGCTCGATTTGCTCAAGGTATTGGCAGCGTCGATACCACTCGGCCTTCTCTTCGTCGATGCCAGCCTTCGCGAGACGATCCCGGGTGTCACCGACGGCATCGTATTCGCTCGTCTGCGTCCTGCCCGTCGCATGGTAGACGACAATTCGCTTTGACTCACTTGCAAGAAGCGGCAGCGCCTCAACGATGGCACGATTGATAACCCTGGAGCCCTGCGAGCCACCGAATACGAAAACGACGAAGCGATCGCCTTTGATGTCCAATCTGCGCCGTCCAGCACTACGATCAAGGTCGAGCAATTCTCGGCGGACCGGAAAACCGACGACGGCGACCCGTTTCATATCAAACCATCGCCCCGCCTCTTCGAAACCAACGCCGATTCGGCAAGCCAGACGGCCAACAGCCTGGTTTAGCAGGCCGGGGTGGGCGTTGGGTTCGTAGGCAAAGATGCTCGCCCGACTCAATCCGAAGCGTTTCAGTAGGCCACTGGCAAACAGAATCGGTGCGCTGACGAACCCCCCGGTACCAAAAATCAGATGCGGTCGAAAGCGCAGCAGGATGTAGATCGCCTGCAATACGCCGACACCCAGAGTGAGAGCGAATCGAAACAGAGCAAAGGGCGATGAGGATCGTGGGAAAGGCCGACTACGAACGAATCGGATGTCATAGCCCCGTTCAGGCACAACTCGTGCTTCTAGACGATCCGAGACACCGACATAGAGAAATCTCGCTTCCGGGTCGCGGCGACGGATTTCGTCTGCAACGGCAAGGGCTGGATAGATGTGGCCACCGGATGCACCGCCGGTGAGCAAGTATTTCACGTCGACCCCATGGTCGGCGACCTCGTGGATACCAACGGATGATTGCGGCCACATGCCGCGTCGAGGATCACGATATTGCCGGGGATTGGCTCAAACTGCCGGCAGGAAAATTGCCGTAAGGGGTTGATGATTCTGTAAGATAGGGACGGTCCGAATTCGCGACAAGCATAGCCGATCAACAGAGGGGAGAGCCAAGCTATATCTTGGTAATAACCTCTGATGGCAGCCACCCCCCAAGGCCACTGTCCAGTCGGACAAGATGCCAGGTACCTTCGCTGCGTTCCACGACAACCTTGGTACCTTCGTGGATGACGAAAACCTCTGTCTCCTGACCATCCGGGCCACTTCTTGCAATGCCCTGAACTTCGGTCACCACTGCTTCGATCCGACCTGCATCCGCCTCGAAGCGAGTAAACGCGACGAGGGCCACAAAGAGCGCCACCGCAGCACACCCCAGGACCGAGCTGTGCAGACTTGACTGCCCTTGCCACCTACGCCAGGACACAGTAGCGAAGCAGGCGAGCAAACTCACCATCCAAGCCAAAGCCAGTTCATTGAGTGTGGGCCACATGAAAGCGCGTTCCAGGACTCCACCGATGCCACTGGTTGGATCGGGATCTCGATCCTTCTTGAGACGACGCAGGAATCTCAGATTCGCCTGGATATCCTCGTCGCGGGGGGCCAATCTGAGCGCCCGCTCGTACCAGACAATCGCGCGCCCCAAATCACCCGTTTTGTACGTTGCATTTGCCAGGTTGTACAGAAGCCGTGGATCCTGCGCCCCCGTGGCGACGGCTGCCTCATAGCGCTGTCGCGCCCCCTCATAGTCCCCCACCCGATACAGGCCATTACCCTCCGCGTACAGTCCGACGGCGGCGGATTGCGCCAGAAGCGGACTCCCTAAGAGGCAGAAGACGCATATCAGCCAAGCTGAGGGTCGCATCAGGTAGCATCCCTGAGTTCGTCGAGAACGGTCTCGCTGTCCGCTAGCACCTGCTGTCTCCTCGTGACACCAATCTCACTGGGGGAGAAACGGCCCTCCTCACAGATCTTCAGCAAGCCATCGAACTGTCGAATCGTCGTGTCAGGCACGCCACGAGCGGCGAGAACCAACTGACATCTGGCGCGATCCAGGCCGGGAGCGGGTTCGTTCACCTGGTCAGCGACGAATCCTACCAAGGCGGTCTGCAATGTCGCAAAAAACAGCGCCTCCCCCTCGCCAATCGCGGCGGTCGCCTCTCGGAGTCGGCGCTCGGCCGCGCCACTCGCGCCTCGTCGTCGGGCGTAGGCCACATCTGAACGCAGACGTTCCTGATGCCGTCTCGCAAACAGCAGTGCCGCATAACCGATGGGCAATGCCAGCTGTATTCCCCAGAACCAACTTTGCCGATAGAGCGATCGAGGCGAGTGCAGCGCAGCAACATCCGGCTTGATATGGCGAATATCGTTGCCAAGTTCTTCGATTTCGCTGCGCGTCATATCGTGGACCGGAGCCAACCCCGCAGCCTCGACTCCGCCTTCGCTGACAAGTCGGATCGGACGCGTCGCTGCGACACCATATTGGTGCCGTTCTGGATCGAAGTACGAAATCTCAACCGGAGGAATCTCGAATACTCCACCGCGTTCAGGAATGATGATGTACTCGTAGGTGGCCTCCCCACCGAGTCGCCCATTTGCACTCGTCGTTTGCTGCATGTCCCCTTTGGGATCATAGACCTTCAATCCAGGCACATTGATCACGGGGGCACTCAGTGATTGCATGTTTCCCGTGCCGACGACTTGCAGACGCAGCGTGACCGGATCCCCCATGGCCACCTGCCGTGGCTCCGCGCTGGCATTGATTGCGAGGCTGCCGACCAATCCACTGAAATTGTCAGGTTGTCCTGACAGAGGCAGAGGGCGTGCGAAGATTGGCGCGAGCTGACTGCGTACCATGACACTCTGAGTTCGCCCAAAGAGTGGGTCATCGAAAAGCGATAGTGCGTCGAATGCACTACGTCGCTGCCGACGCTGGGGTATCGCACACGTCACAGCCATCACGTCGATCTCGTGCACACCGTCACGAGTCGGAAACAACGCCATCCGCCTCAGGGGAGCGACATGGAATTGACGATCGCCCATCGTCTCGACTTTGGGATCAAGACGTTGAGCGACGAACAATTCATGTGACCAGAATCCACTGAAAGTGGGAATTTCTGTAAAACCGACATCACGCAAATTGTAGCGGTAGCAAAGGTCAAAACTGGCAGTAACCTGCTCGTTCACGTAGACCGTGTCGCGATCAACCTGCGACCTCAAGAACAGGTTGTCCGTCAGTTCATCATTCGCGGCTGTCGAATTCTGGCTCTGCTTGCTTCCCGGTCGCTTCTGTGCTGATACGTCGATGTCGATCGATTTCGTCTGGTACGCATTCCCCTCGATCGTCAGAGTTGCTGCGCCGATCTTGTGTCGGCCCGGCCGCTTGGCATAGAGGGTGTAGACAAGATCGCGACTGAATGATGTGCGACGATTGACAATCTCCATGCGCGTGGAGATGGCAGGTCCGTAGACGTCGAACGCTCCAAGATTGATTTGCGGTGCTGAGACATGAACCAGCTGGCGTTCGGAGGTAATTGTCAGAGTCAGTTTCACCGCTTCATTGGCGGCCACACGGCGTCTATCTACATCAGCAGAGACCTCTACCTCGGCTGCTTGAACAGTGGCAGACAAGGACAGCAGACCAACGATGACAAGCATGACACTGCCACCCAGCCCCTCTAGCATGCAGGCTCCCTTCACCAGTCTCTCTCCTGTGACCCTCTGCGAGATACGCGGAATCGCCGCTTCTGTCCCTCTTCCTCACGGTCCCCGAGGGCATCTAGCAGTTGTTCTGCTTCCTGCTCATCCATACGCTCGTCCGCATCGAGTTCCACCTCGTCCTGGGCCTGCTGGTCAGGCTCTGATTCACTCTCCTGTGTATCATCTGGCTGACTCGGTTCGGGTGGACTTTCCTGTTCGGGTTGCCCATTCTGGGGCTGCTGATCTTCGTTCTGCGAATCCTGACTTTGTTCGTCGGATTCCTGTGGGTCGGCTGGATCTCCGGCGTCGCTTTGCTCTTGTTGTTGCTGCTCCCCCGATTCCTGCTCGTTCTCGTTTTGCTCGCCGTCACCTTGCTGCTGCTGGGGTGGAGGAGATTGCAGCATCTGTAGGGCCAATTCAAGATTCGCCTTGGTGTCCCGGTCCTGCGGCGTGCGCTGAAGTGCCTCACGATACGCCTCAGCTGCTGCTGAAAAATCCTGTTGTTGGTAATGGCTGTTGCCAAGATTGTAGTAGCCCTGAGCCGCCAACCTCTCGTCCTGCGCGCCAGCGGCACGTTCAAATTCGTCAGCTGCCGCGGCATAGTCACCGAGTTCGTACAAGGCATCGCCAACATTCAGATGCAGCGACGCTGAGCCAGGACGCTGGACAAGGGCATCGCGGTAGATGCGTAGAGCTTCCTCGAAATCACCCTGACGATACTGTTCCAGTGCCTCAGCACTTCGTGTGGCGACGGGGTCCCCGAGCGTCTGCGCTGCTGATTCTGTCGGCTGGGAAACGACACACAGCAATAGGACAGTATGCAGGATGAGAGCACGCAGATTCTTTATCATGCAAAGCGCCCTTTCCACTCGCGACGCTGCCCCTGACGTTCCGAAATTGCCGTCTCAGCGAGGAGGCAGATCAAGGCCAGAATCAGTGGCCATTGAAAGCGCTCTTCGTAGGCACGAAAACTCTCTTCGCCGAGTTCTTTCTCATCCAGTTCGTCAATGCGATCTAACAAGGAGACGATCTCGCTCCCCTCAAGAGTACTGCGGAAATAGGCTCCCTCGCCCGAGCGTGCAATATCGCGAAGCATGCCCTCGTCCAGCCTCGTCTTGACGTAGTTCCCGGATCTGTCTTTGTGGTAATCGCTCCCATCTTCACTGAGGGAGGGAATCAGTTCACCTGCTTCTGTGCCGACGCCGACTGTGAAGATACGTACGCCGGCGCTGGCAAGTTCGGCTGCCGCTGCGGCTGCGTCCCCGACATGATCCTCGCCATCGCTGAAAACGACGACGACCTTGTACTGCTGATCGTCTTCGTTGAAACTCTCGCCGGCAATATGGAGTGCCTTTACCAACGACGTCCCTTGTGAGGGCAAATCTCCTGCAGAGACGGATCCCAATAGCAAACGCAGAGCACCTGCATCAAGGGTCAAGGGACACTGCACAAAGGCGTGGGCCGCATAGACGACGAGTCCGACTCGATCAGAGCCGAGACCATCGACAAGCTCACTGATTGCGTAGCGGGCATGATCGAGACGATTGGGGCGAATGTCCTGCGCGAGCATGCTGCGCGACAGATCAAGACAGATCATGACATCCACACCACGACGCTTGGCCATGGACAGTTGCAGGCCGAATTGCGGCCCCAACAAGGCGATGGACAGAAACAAAACGCCAGCCACACTCAACACGTGACGCCACCGACGCGCTGAGAGATCCACAGATCGCGTGAGGCGCTCACGAACACCTTCACCGACAACACGCAACAAGGCTATATCTCGCCGGCGTGCAGACCACGCCAGCGCAAGCACCATCACAGGGACGAGAAGTAACAGCCAAGCGGTATCGGGATGGGCAAATCGCATCTATCGTCCCTAGGGAATCGTCCGTAGCCGCGTGCGCACGAGAACGAACTCCAACATGATCAACGCCAGGCAAGGCCACAGAAACAGCGGGTAGCGTTCGGTGTAGTTTACGTGGATCTGGCTCGTAATCTCAGTGGTCTCCAACTTCCCGATCTCGTCGTAGATCTCGGCAAGTTTCTCACCCGAAGTTGCATGGTAGTATCGTCCACCCGTCAGACCTGCAACCTGTTGCAGCGTTTCCTCATCGAAGTCCACCGTTCGTCCGCGGCCCCGACCTCCTGATCCAGGCGCACCGACACCGATCGCATAGACTCTGACGCCGATCGCGGCAGCAACTTCGGCGGCTGTCAACGGGTCGATTTCACCCGCATTGTTCACGCCGTCCGTCAACAGAATCACAACCTGACTCCGTCCCTCTGCTTCGCGAAGGCGATTGGTGGCATTGATGATTGCCATGCCGATAGCCGTGCCATCCCAGTCTTTTTCGGCGATCCGGATCTGGTCGAGAAAGGAGAGCAACACATCGTAGTCGAGAGTCAGTGGACACTGAGTGAAGCTTTCACCAGCGAAAACGACCATTCCCAGGCGATCGGTCTGTCTACCTTCGACAAACTCAGCTACCACGTCTTTGGCCACTTCGAGACGGTTGTCCGGCCCAAGGTCTTTCACCTGCATACTGCTCGACACGTCCAGCACAAGAATGATGTCGACGCCATCCGCCGTAACATCGACAACGGTCTCACCACTCTGCGGTCGAGCCAGGGCCATGACCAACAGGGACAGACCAATGAGTTTCGCGATAAAAACCACAACGCGCATGCGGACCCAAAGACTTGGCGTAAGATCCCGCACGTGGTGGAGGGTGGAAAACTGCAGACTTCCCGGTCGACGTTGCTTGTAGCGAAGAACGAGCAAGGGGATGGCGACCAACCCTAGGAGCCAGATGGGTTCAGCAAAACGAAATTCGCCAAAGAAACCCTCCATCACACGGACTCCGCGTCACCCGTGTGCTCATCAGAGGGCCCGACAACCTTCTCGGATTCCTCCTGCTCGAGAGCACGAGTCAAAGACGACGTCACGGCGTCAACGATCTCAAGCCCCGTTGCCGGCATCGCCTTCGATTGAGCCATTGCGGGTTCTGCTCGGGCAAACTTCACGAGATCTGCCTGTTGCAGGAATCCAAGAATACTTTGCTGTAGTATCTCGTCGAGATGTCCATAGAGTTGGAGATCGGCCTCAATCTCCTGGGTCGTTCTCTCAAGGGCATCTACCCTCAATCGATCTTCCAGGAAACGCCGCAGGACGTCAGACAGATGCGTGTAGTAGAGTTTGACGGCGCCTCGGTCCAAAAGCCCCATTGCTTCGATTCGCAAGAACTCTCGCCGGTAGTCGATGGGAGCCGCGACTCTCGGTTGGACGACCACTTCTCGCCTACGCAGAACACGATATAGGATCCATGCCAGAATCAGGAGTCCGATTGTTCCAAGGATCGCCACCAACCAGATTGGAATGCCGCCGGCGATCGTCCATGGGGGCTTGATCAAGTGCAGGTCCTGGTCACCCTCGGCGCGTATGGCAAGGACCTGGATATCCACAGGCGGCGTTTCCAAGGTGAGTGTGTCGCCGCCATCCACAAGCGGAATCTGCATTGTCGGTATGGTTTGCTCCCCAACCTCAAACAGACGCAGATCATAGGTCGCCACCCCACCGGTTTGGGCAGGCTCCTGCAGACGCCGGGCCCGCATGTGATCTGGCAATTGCTCGTTCAGATCCGTGGGAAACAGAGGTCGTTGCTGGGGCTGCAGATGATCGGTTCGCAGGCTCAACCGGATCGGGTCACCAATGTGAACTTCATTGGTATCCACCAGCGTCGTGATGGAAGGCTGCCGCTGGCCCTCCACTTGGGCGGACCCTATTCCAAGCAATACCCACACAGCCATCGCCGTCGTGGGTAGGCGGATGGCTGCACAGCAATTCACTGGGCCGAGCTCTCCGGTGGCGTGAGCTGCTGAGTCTGGTTGCCAGCGTTCGTTACGACATCGGCTACGAGGGTAGAAACCTCGTCGAGGGTCGGCGACAGATCCTGCAGCGATTGTTGTGGAACAGCGAAGATCGCAGGGACGTCAGCACGTCTAGCATAGACGGCTCCCTGTGACTCGACAACCTCAACAAAGACTGACTCTCCGGCGCCCATATGCAGGACCATGCGCAGCTGCGGAGATGCAAAGCCGTAGTCTACCACGTTCAGACTCAGAATATCCTCTGCATCAGCGACAAAGTCTTCAACACGAAGCTGCGCCAGCGCCGTGAGCAGGTCGTTTAGTCGCCAATCATTGGCTTGACGATCAAGGGGATACGTCAACAGCCAGCCAATACCCGTGCTGTCTCGCTGCGCGCGGAATCGCGTCTCACCTGCAACGACGAGATCAATCCCCTGCACACCCTCCTTCAGCCGTTCGAAGGGCTGCCGATCACGCAGATCATCAAGGGATTTCACCAGATATCTGACAACGGTTGAATCGATGACGAAAATCGGTTTGCGACCCGAATCGAAGGCGAAGTGGTCGCCCTGATCTTGTTTGGCACCGAGGAACAGATGCTTCTCTTCCTTATCCTCGCCGATCTGAAGTGACAGATGTACGAACTCGTCTCCTGTCGCGAGCCCCATTTCATCCATATTCGCCGCTGTGGGTATCTCGTGAACGAAGGTTGAGATTCGCGCATTGCTCACGCGTGTGAGGATCTCATCGAATGCCGCATCGTCAGCCGCAGTCTGCAGGGGTGCCGTAATGTGCCAAACTGCACCACTGCGCTCAGCAGTGATCTGCTGGCCGCCAGCCTCATCTCGGCGGTGTAGCGTCAGCCCCGTGACCTGCTCACGATCGAAATGCAACACGTGTCGATCACGCAGATCGAAAATGCTCTTGTCGAGACTGTCGAACTGCCAGGCTCGAATCGTTCGAATCTCTGGATTCGCGCCAGCTTGCTGGACATAGGTGAAACGCTCTGTCGGCGTATCGTCGCCAAAACGCAGTGTGTCCGGATTGCCCTTCGCACTCTGTACAAGTGCCAGGTGCACCCTCAGCCTGGGGCGCTCAAGGCCATAGACCGCAAGCACCGACGAATCAGCGGCAACGGTGGCACTATCCACAACGGCGTCACCTTCTATTTCGGACTCTTTCAGACTACGCAGGTAACGATCGATCGCTTCAGCATCCGCGCCGGTGTCTATCGGCTCCGTGATAACCCACGCATCGTCACGACGCTCGATGACGATGGTTGTGTCGACCCTCTGTATCGTCAGTCGTTGCGCTTCCTGGTCGCTGAAATCGACCAGCTGACGCGCCCGTTCAGCGTCGAGATCGCGTTTCTCCCCCCCCTTGATTTCGTGAAACCAGACAAAACCCAGCAGGCAGGCAAAGACAGCACTGATGATCACGTTCGTCTTCAAACGCATGTTTCACTCACTTCTCATCAACCTCGTCTTCGTTGAGTTCGACATCGGCATCCGGGATGAAGTCGCGGCGAATCCACACCAGGATGCAACCATTGGCCAAAAACAGACCTGCAACAATCAGCCGTAGCACATCGTTAGGTACCAAGACGAATGCGAGACCCACATTGGCAACGGCCGAAACCAGGGCCACAGGCCAGGCAATCAACTCTCGGCGGGAAAGGCCGTAGGCAATTGCGCCACTGAGCAGGGCGAGAACCAAACCGACGGGACCCCGAATCAATCCACCTTCACTGGCACCGATGACGCCGATAGCGAAATAGTAGAATGCTGCTGCTGCAAAAGAATAGATCAACCATGTGACAAAGCCTTCGGCATACGTCTCGTAGCCGCGTCGTAGCATGATCACGAAGCCCGAGAGTGCCACCGCCAGGGGGAGTACGAACACCGACAGCCATAGCAGGGCCATCGCATCCTCTGTGAGTTGAATCGCATTGAAGCGCGCCGTCCGCGGCGGGATCGTCAATACGTCCTCCCCCTCGATCAGCCATCGAGTCGCATGGATGATAAGCTCACCATTCCCCTGCTCGGAAAAGTGCTGATTGCGAGCAAAGTCAGCATCGCCGATGACGACGATCCTCGTGAGGTTCCCTGCCGCAGCAGAATCCCCTTGCGCGTGTGCAGCGGCGGCCAGGGCGAGCGGTCCTTGTCGATCGCTGTCTGGATCGAATTCCACCTCGCCACCGCCGGTTTCACTGAACAATGGGGAGATATCCGACTCTCCCCATGCACGACGATCGGTAAAGAGCAACTCAGTGACATCCGACGCGCGCGGCATGGCTGTCACACTACGAGCGAGAGGGAAGTAGGACATCCCCCCACGTCCCATCTTGTCAGTGACCGGGTGATCTGCGTAGGAGATGACGACAGGGACCGAGATCCCTGTACCGAGCAACTGACCCAGCCCGGACAGGTCGACGATGAAATCGTCACCCAATTCGATCCCATATTCTGCTGCAAGCAATTCTTCGATTCCCAAAACCACGCCTGGATCTAGCAGCAGCAATAAATCACCACCGCGCTCCAGGTATTGCTTCACGGCCACCTGATCTGCGGCAGTCAGCGAACTTTGCGGACCTAGGATTACGAGCAGATGGCCTTCGTCGGCATGGCTCGCATCAAGCGAGGAGAGTTGCACTGCGGAATTGATCTCAACATTCAATTCCCTGAGACGACCGTCGAGAATACTGAAACCTTCGCCGTCGACCTGCGCCAGATCTCCTTCACCGTGACCGCCGACAAACGTCATTCGCCGATCCGCCGCATGCAGGGCGCGGAGGAGCGCGTTACTGAGTGCTTGCTCGCTTTGCTCGCTGAATCTCTCGCTGACAATCTGATCGTCTCCGACCATCTCGAGAATAGACGTTCCACGTTCTCGAACGCCATACTGCCGCACCTGCAGCGCCTCTTTCTGTGGATCGACGATCTCGAAGTCGAAGCGATCGGTACCGTATTCGAATTCCTTCAACAGTTCCTGATAGGGTCTACTCTCTTGCTTGCCCATGAAGACACGAACCGTCGCGCGCTTGCCACTATCTTTCAGTTGCTGAATAACCTCTGAACTCTGTGACGAGAGCGTGAAGATTCCGTCCTCACTCACGTCGATTCGCGTGTGAAAACGCTCCCCGATCACATTCAGCAGGGCGATGATTCCGAAGCACAGGGCGACACCGACAGAAGCGGTGAGAAGATCTCGAACACTCCACCTGCCACCTCGTGACACAACAACAAAACCGAGGATGGCAATCGCAGCAGGATACAGGACCACGGTCAGCCAAAAAATCCACTCGGACTGACTTTCGCTCAGGGCGATCGGATTGAAACCAGCTTCCCTGGGACGTATTGAGATCAGCTCCTCGTCCTCGGCAAGCCAACTGACCGCATTGAGTGCCAGGTCACCATTCCCCTGTAGATCAAAATAGTTGTCCGTCGCAAAGTCAGAATCACCAAAGACGACGAGTCTGCCGCCTTCTCCTGCAGAATCACGAACAGCGACCGCCAAAGACACGGGTCCTGGGAGATCGCTGTCGTCAAAACTGACGCTTACCTCACCTTGCCCCGGCTGCAGGGCCTCAAGATCCACCTCACCCCAGCTCTGGGCACTTGTGAAGACAAGAGCAGCCGCTTCCAACTGTGCTGTCGCGACGGCCAGCGAGTCGAGTCGCACGGAGCGCGCAAACTCATACGTGCTGGCGACACCCGTGCGATGTTTGCGAGTGATGGGATGTTCGTCGTCGTAGTCAGCTGCCACAGGGATCGTGAAGTCGAGTCCGAAGAGTGTGCCCAACCCACTGGTGTCCAGAACAAAATCATCGCCAAGCTGGACCCCCCATGTCGCCAGCAGTGACTCCAGACCTGTGACGGCCCCCGGATCAGTCAGCAGTAGTAAGGAGCCCCCTCCCGCCAGATAGGTTTCCACCGCGTCGACTTCCATTGGCAACAGCGGCGATTGAGGACCGGCAATGACCAGCACCTGACAGTCTGCCGGGACGCCGCCCTCACGGGCGATGAAGAGAGAATCTGTGACGATGTAGTCGATGTCCTGCAGACGGTCACGCAACTGCCCGAGCGCGCTGCCATCACCAGCCTGGGCTGCCTGCTCACCGTGGCCAACCGTCAGGTAAACACGCTCCTGACGATTGCGTACGACCTTGAGGAGTCGATTCGTGATCTCCTTCTCGGTTAGTTCCATCACATTCTGACGGCGCCCCTCAGATGCAATCACGAGTGTATTGTAGGTCGCTATGTCGTATTCGTCGGCGCGCATCGGGTCGCGGTCTGGATCGATGATTTCGAATTGAAATCTGTCTCCACCATGTACTGAATACTGCTCCAGCAAAGACTTCAACTCGTCGTTGACACCACCCTCCATGAAGGCGAGAGCCACCACATCAGAATCAAGACCTTCCAGCACCTGTACGGTGAGGTCTGCCAGATTGTGCAATTGCCCTTCCGTGAGATCGATACGATCGCTGTATCGTTGGCCAAGAAAATTGAGCATGCCGACAATGGCCAACACCATGGCTGTTCCCCAAAAAGCATTCAGCCACCGTCCATAGCGCTTGAACATTTCGGAATCGACGACGGCAGCGACGACCACCAGGAGCACGCCGAGCACGCCTACTGCCAGCGGCAACCGTGTGTCACCGCTGCGTAAGGCTGCAGAAAGCAGACCGGCGACGAGCAGCACGCCGCCAATCCCACTGATGCCAGGACTGTAACGTTTGAAGTCGAAGCGATTCATCCTCTTGCAGCCCCCTTCAACGACGCCAGCGACGAGACTCGAGGACGCGAGATGTCACAAAGAGGCTGAAGAAAATGAAGGACAGATAGAAGATGACATCGCTCGTATCGATCACCCCGCGTTGAAAATCCTGCAGATGAGCAACGATGGATAAGTATTGCAGGATCTTGGCCGCCGTTGGGCCAGCAAAGCTCGCAGACCAATCGATCAGCCACAGCATCAGCAGAGCACCGAAGGCCAACAAGACTGCGACGATCTGGTTCTCGGTAACGGATGAGGCGAGCATGCCAACACCGATAAAAGTTCCACCCAGCAGGAGATAGCCCAGATAAGCAGACCAAATCGGCCCCCAGTCCGGGTCGCCATAGAACTCGAGAATGCCACAATAGACAAGGGTGAGAGCGACGATGGTCATGTACAGTGTGAGACAGGCAAAGAATTTCCCGAGAATGATCTCGACAGTCGATATGGGCGACGTCATCAGCAACTCCATCGTCCCATTCTTCTTCTCTTCTGCCAGCAGCCGCATGGTCAACATCGGCACAACCAAGAGCCAGATGAAGTCCATGACGCCGAAGAACTGAGTGACCACCATCTCATTGAGGTTGAGATTCGGCATCCCTCCCTGCATAAACTGGGACCGCTGACTCAACTGCATGCACCAGAAATTGAACTGCATGAGGATATTGCGGAACAGATACCCCGACAGGAACAGAAACACGCCGGCAATGACATAAGCCACGGGTGAAACGAAATAGGAACGCAGTTCCTTCATGTATATGGCGAGTAGGTTGCGCATACGTTTGTCCGTCTCTCCTAAGCCGTGGTTTCTTCAGTGGTCAGACGCAGAAAGATGTCTTCGAGTGTCATGTCGAGATTGCGAAGCTCACGAAGACTGTGTCCGCCATCGATGACGGCCTTGCCCACCGCTTCCCTTATGTCGTTGCCAGGAATGGCCGTGATGAGCCAACTCCCGGTGTCTGTGCCATCGTCCTCCTGCTTGACCTCCAACACGCCATCTATCGATCTCAGGACGTTGGCTACCGCCTCGACTGGACCACGAATCTGGGCGTGCAGAACATCGCTCTCCTTCAACTGGGCCATCAGACTCTCAGGCGAGCCCTCCCCCACAATCCTGCCGTGATTGATGATGACGATCTTCTCACAGGTCATGGAGACTTCCGGCAGAATATGCGTACTGAGAACGATCGTGTGCTCTCCCCGCAAGGATTTGATGACTTCACGGATCTCAATGATCTGCTTGGGGTCGAGTCCGACGGTCGGCTCGTCAAGGATCAGGACGCTGGGATTGTGTACGAGAGCCTGCGCCAGCCCGACGCGCTGACGATATCCCTTTGACAGGTGCCCGATCACACTAGAGCGAACATGGGAAACCCCCGTCTTCTCCATGGTCTCGTCGATACTTCGGCGCATGATGGCCGAGGGCACTCCCTTGATGCGAGCGACAAAACCCAGATAGGCGTTAACGGTCATGTCCATGTAGACCGGGGGCGACTCGGGCAGATAGCCGATACGGCGACGTACTTCCATCGATGCGTCCTGTACATCGTGGCCGTCTATCGTAGCTGTGCCCGAAGACGGCGGCAGATAGCAGGTGAGCATGCGCATGGTCGTCGTCTTGCCGGCGCCATTGGGACCAAGAAATCCTAGAATCTGCCCACTTTCAGCACTGAAAGAGACGCCGTCGACGGCAGTCACATCGCCATAATGTTTGGAGAGTTGATCTACTTCGATCACGTTTCCATTCCCTCCCTGATGGGGTCGGATTGGTGTGTTGGGAGTCGGAACGAAGTCAACTGCGGATTCGTCCCTCGAAGAAGCGCACCAGTGGTTTCACATAGGGTTGAGTTGTGTCGATCTCGATTTCATCGATGTCGAGTTGCCGAAACAAGCGCTTTCGTTGGCGCCGCTGACGCTCCCAGCGTTCAGCAAAGGCCTGGCGTGTTGGAGCATGATCGCTGTCGACGAGTGTCACGGTGCCGCTTTCTGCGTCTTCCAACTCGATCAAGCCGACAGCGGGCAACTGTGATTCGCGCGGATCCTGCATCGTTACGGCAACCAGATCATGTCGTCGTCGCAGACGACGAAGAGCGCTGTCGTAATCATTGTCGATGAAGTCTGACAACAGAAAGACGACACTGTGACGACGGACCACTCGATCAAGATAGTCGGCGGCAACGGCAATCGAGGTTCGTCGGCGCCGCGGCTCGTGGTAAAGCAACTCGCGGATCACGCGCAAGACGTGGCGTTTGCCCTTCTTGGGCGGCACGAAGACCTCTACCTCGTCAGTAAAGATCAGTAATCCCACACGATCATTGTTCTTAATCGCTGAGAACGCGAGGACCGCAGAGATCTCGACGGCGATCTCCCCTTTCAGCCGCGCGTCGCTGCCAAAGGCACCCGATGCACTCGCATCCACAACAAGAACCACCGTCAGTTCTCGTTCTTCATCGTAGACCTTGACAAAGGGTTTGCCACCGGCGCGAGCCGTGACATTCCAATCGATCGCACGCACATCGTCGCCAGGCTGGTATTCGCGCACCTCGGCGAACTCCATTCCATGGCCCTTGAAGACGGAATGGTATTCGCCAGCAAACAGATTGTTCACAAGACGGCCCGTCTGAATCTCGATGAGCTGTACTTTGTCGAGGATCTCGCGTGGGATCATCGGCTCAACACCAAACTGTATCTGTTAAGGGACTTCTATGTGGTCGAAGAGACGCTCAACAATCTGGTCAGCGTCCATCTGCTCGGCCTCGGCTTCATAACTGATCGCTACGCGATGACGCAGCACGTCGAGGCCGATGGCTTTCACATCTTCCGGTGTCACATAGCCACGCCGTCGCAAAAAGGCGTGCGCCCGTGCAGCCCGGGCAAGAAAGAGGGTCGCGCGCGGCGAGGCGCCATACTCTATCAGAGGCGCCAGATCCTTCAGTCCTGCTTTCTCTGGGTCACGAGTTGCCTGTACGAGATCGACGATGTAATCCTTGATCTTATCATCGGTATAGACCAGGCGTACTGCTTCACGCAGACGCAGTATGTCATCAACCCCCATAACCGGTGATAGATCCACCTCTGGGCTATCCATCATGCGCTCGAGAATCTGTCGCTCTTCGTCTCTGGAGGGATAGTCAACCTTCACCTTCAGCATGAAGCGGTCGACCTGAGCCTCCGGTAGCGGGTAGGTGCCCTCCTGTTCGATCGGGTTCTGTGTCGCCATGACCAGAAAAGGATCATCGAGGGTGAAACTGTCCTCACCGATCGTCACCTGACGCTCTTGCATCGCCTCCAACAAGGCACTCTGAACCTTCGCTGGGGCACGATTGATTTCATCTGCCAGGATCAGATTGGCGAAGATGGGGCCCTTGCGCGCGACGAAGTCCCCCGAACTCTGCTCATAGATCAACGTACCTGTCAGATCGGCGGGCAGAAGATCCGGTGTAAACTGAATCCGATGAAATGTTGCCTGGATTATGCGCGCCAGACTGCTGACGGTCAGCGTCTTGGCCAAGCCCGGAACACCCTCAAGCAGGATGTGCCCGCCACACAGGAAACCGATCATGATTCGTTCGACCATGGGGCGTTGACCGACGATCACACGATCCATCTCGCCCAACACACGCTCAACTAGCTGGGTCTCTTGCTGAATACGTGTCGTCAGCGCACTGATATCAGGACCGCTCTGCATATCTCCATCGTTCCTTGCGCAGATGCCTCATGGACGGATACCTCTCACGTCTCGGGAAGCGTCAATGTTCAGTGGGTAGGTGGATCGTCCTGAAAATTCACCCATTCCTCGGGTGGTCGGCCGACATTTGGCAGCAAGCGCTCAGCATTGGCTGCCAATTCGGTTCCAGGATAGTTGTCGATGACCGCTTGATACGCCTCACGGGCGGCAGCGAAGTCAGTCAGATGCTCCTCGTAGATGAAGGCGATCATGAACTGCGCCTCATCCGCTTCGTCACTGGTGGCATAGCCATCGAGAAGACGTTGATACGTTGAGATCGCCCCTTGAACGTCGCCCCGCTGCTGGCGCAGAATGGCCAACGCCTTCAAGGCCCGAGGTGCCAGCGGCGTCTGTGCCTGGGCAGCAACAACCGACTCCAGCAGATTCGAAGCCTGGGCAAATTTGGTGCTGTCGTGGGCGGCATCCATGGCGGCCGTCTCAGCCGTCGCAAGTTGCTCTTCTGGCGTGGGTCCCGAACACGCTACCTGTCCGAGGAGACTCAAGACAAGGGAAATCTGGACGAATCTTGAAATGAACTGCCGTGCCTGTTTGCGCTTGATATTCTTGGCGAAAAGCAACATCTATCGGACATCCATCTGCGATGGTTGAGTGTCGTTTGGGCGGATTTACAGCGCCGGGACTCTGCCATCGACGCCTGTGGCGGCCGCAGGTTCCTGGCTTAAAAAAAACTACTCAGGTCTTTGCAGGAAACTCAGGCCCGTTGCAGGAAGGCTCAGGCCAATTCCTGCTCAGTCGGATTTCGGCGAGGCCGTGGACGACTTGCTATCGCTTGAACTCGACTTGTCGCCACTCGATTTACTATCCCCACCAGATGACGAGGCCCCCGAGTCAGCCTTTGCCGCTTTCTTGTAATTGTCGCTGCGATAATCGGTGATATAGAACCCTGAACCCTTGAATAACAGGCCTCCCCCACCCCCGATCAGCCGCTGCACCTTCCCCCTGCACCCTTTCTGCGGGCACTTTGTCAGAGGGTCGTCGGTGATCGGTTGGTAGGTCTCAAACTCGTGACCACATTTGGGGCATTCGTAATCGTAGTTCGGCATCGTACTCTCTATACCCCGTCGCGTCGTGCTGTGGTGATTGTCATGCTACGATGACTCCCAACCCCCGCATCTGGCAAATGGCTATCCACACGTTCGTCCAGCGTATCGCGGCGGGAAGTCGAAGCCGTAAAATGTAGAGGTGGTGCCACAGAGCGGCAAGTCAGTACGAGGACTCGACGTCCTCCTCCAAAGGCATCGACTCCCAGGGCGCATCATCCTCTGGCAGATCGGCGGCTGGCAGGTCTGCAGCAGGTCCTGCGGTAGCGATCTCGGGGAGCTCGTTCTCGTCAAGTCCTCCGGCCGAACCATCGGCACCGATGCGTAGCAGTTGCAGGGCGCTGTTTACCCGGCGATCATCGGTGAATGCCACTCTCCCAGATGCACCATGATATTCTCGCACCTGCTGCAACCACTCCCGCAACTGACGGCGACTGCCGTGGCCGGCGCGCCAACCATCGATCAGCATCTGCGCGGCATCGTAGCCATCGGCGGCATATCCGGGATCTCGCTGACGCTGACTGCGGTAATCATTGAGGAACTCTTGCTCAGCGACGCCACCTTGGCGACGTGCGACAAAGATAGCCCCTGCCAAATGCCCACGCTCGGTCGCCCCCATTGCATGAATCGATTCGGGGTCATACCAGACGTCATTGCCCAACATCTGAGTCTCAAGTCGGTGAAAATGCAGCTGTGGCGCGATGGTCTTGGCGTCGTCAAAGTGTTCGACGATCACAGCAACACCATCGATCGTCTGCAGGAATACTTCGCTGGAATCGGGCGGCTCTTCGTCAACAACCCCCTCCACGACTTCGATGAAGGTCCATTCACCCTCCAGCGTCGTGTCCAGCAGGGATACCGCCAGAGAGTCGAGCGTTGCCAGAGAGTCGATGCGCTCCAGTGCGGGCTGTAGTTCGAATCCGACCTGTCGCAATGATTCGAACTGGCGATGGAAATCCGTCGTCTCCTGCGGAAAGTATTGATCGCTCATCACGATTCGGCCACCATTGAGTGTCGCCGCCCGAGTAAAACTTCTCTCGAAGGCGGCTCCGTAGTCGCTCAAGGGAGACAAAATAGCCAGCGTCTCGAGACCAAGCACAAGGGTCGCATACTCGGCCAAAGCTTGACCCTGGACCTCTGCAATCGGATTGAGTTGGAACACATGGCTTCCGAGAGAATCCAAACCACTCTGTTGAGCCAGAGGGGCCAGCAATGGCACACCCGCCGCTTCAGCAACTGCTGCCGCGACGACGCAGGACGTACTGTAAATGGGGCCAATGATGGCCTCCACACCCTCTTCGACCAAGCGACGTGCGCCATTGTGCACACGAATCAGTCGACTGCCTTCACTTTGGCGGACAGGTAGTATCTCGCCCTCAAAGTCCACGAAGCGTGCCCCAGTATCTTCGACAACCAGATCAAAGGGTTCTCCGGCCGCTTCATTGGCATATCTGATGCCATCTAGGATTTCTCGTCCCACAGAGGCTGTAGCCGCGTCAGATTCGCTTTGTCCCGTGAGCGGTAGCAGTACGCCAATTCGAGGGACGCCTGGGCGCGAAGGTGATGTCCGCCAGGGAGAATCCGGCGACGACGCTGGGGGTTCCATGTCCGCCGGGGCGGGGACGGTGATGCCGCCGAGTGCGGCGAGCCGGTTGCGCGCCAAGTGCGCAAAGGTGCCTTCTTTGTATGTGCGCAGATACTCACCAAGTTGCTCCCTACCCTGGGGGCCCCAACCAAGTCTTACAAACCAGCGCCCCTCGCCAAATAGCAGTGCTTCCTCCAGCAGTCCATCCGTAACCTGTTGCTCTATTCGCCCTTGAGCGTCGCGTGAGATCAGGTGGTTGCGAAACACGACAACGAGGCGCTCAGCGGCACTTGCCCGCAGTTCGACCGCCGCAGACTCATTGTCAAGCAAACGTGCGTAGTAGACTGCCGCTTCATACCGACGCTGCAAGCCCAGGTAGCAATCACCGATGAGTAACTGCACATCGGAAGAATAGCGACTGCGCGGGAATTCTCGTTCCAGGCGTTTGGCTGCGTCCAATCCGGCGCGAAACTGTTCGGCCCGCAATAGGGTCCGAGTCAACATCAACAAGGCCGCACTTGTCCGTTGGTTTTCGGGTGCGTCGACAATAGTTGTGAAGTGCTTCCGTGCGGCGCTCAGATCCTCTTCTTGATAGGCACTGAGTCCCTTTTCGAAATCACGGTCTGCCTGTGGCGAAAGTCGAACAGCCGAGGCGGAACCAACCAATACAACCAGTAGGCATAGAGCAGTTACGATCCACGGGGCAGGCAAACCTTGTAGATGACAAGGGGCACCGTTACATTCGCGAGCACGAAAATGCCCACCTCGCTCGTGAGGTGAATGCGTGCGATCTACTTTCGCGGCGCCCTGGTTGGCCGATGGCTTCGGCACGCTGCTTTCCCTCTGATTGCGAGTCAATGGACCATGTCCTTTCGAATGGAGAAGCCGGGCCTCGACCCGGAACAGCTACGTCGCATACTCTCCGGCCAAGAAAAAGAGCCTGACGTGCCCGAGAATGCTGGCAGTGAGACCTCAGGCACAGATTCCGGTGAGCCGACTCAAGTAACTGAGACACCCATCGAGTTTCATCTCAAGCCGACGGAACTCATCGAGCATCTTGACAAATATGTGGTTGGTCAGCAACGAACCAAAGCTGTTCTGTCGACAAAGATATGCACTCACTTCAATCGCCTCAGCCTTGAGCGAGACGAGGATGAGGACATTGTCGGACGGATTAAGAACAACGTACTCATGATTGGCCCCACGGGGGTAGGCAAGACGTTTCTCGTTCGCTTGATTGCGCGACATCTGGGCGTCCCCTTCGTCAAAGCAGATGCGACCAAATTCTCTGAGACCGGATACGTCGGCGGAGATGTGGAAGACCTCGTCCGCGAATTGGTGAACGAAGCGGGAGGTCAGATCGAACTGGCCGAGCACGGCATTATCTACATCGATGAGATTGACAAGATCGCGGCAAGTGGTCGCTCCTCCGGGCCAGATGTTTCAAGGACAGGGGTTCAGCGAAATCTTCTAAAGCTGATGGAGGAGACCGAGGTTGATCTGCGCTCACCACATGATCTTTCCTCGCAGATGGAATCGGTCATGCAAATGCAGAAGACGGGCAAGGTTGACAAGAAAAAAGTGAACACCAGGGACATCTTGTTCGTCGTGAGTGGTGCCTTTGCAGGACTCGACGAAATCGTCCATCACCGCCTGCACAGTGGTACTATGGGATTTCGTCAGAGCGACGGTGACGAGGTGGAGGAAAGTGCTGAAGATCCACTTCGGCACGTACGCTCTGAAGATCTGATGGAATATGGATTTGAATCAGAATTCATCGGCAGACTACCTGTTCTCGCGATACTCAACCCATTGCGGCGTGATGATCTGCTACAGATCCTGCGTAGCGATAACAGTAGTGTCATCTTGTCCAAGGTAAGGGATTTCCAGGCGTACGGTATTCATCTCGAGTTTACTGATGAGGCATTAGAGGGCATCGCCGATCGTGCATTTGAAGAACGTACGGGGGCTCGGGGTTTGGTGAGTGCTGTGGAGAAGATCCTCATCAGTTACGAGTGTCGCCTGCCGTCGCTCGACATCGACCATTTCCGTGTTACACAGGAGATTGTCAACGACCCTGAAGGCCGACTTGAGGATTTTCTCTTGGAGGAATCACTCAATGGCTATTGCCGCCGCTTTGCAGCCGACCATGGTGTCCGTCTCACCTTTACCGAAGGCGCACGAACCTGGTTGGTGTCGGCTGCGTCCGAGAAAAATCAACTGCCGGCAGAGCTGTGCATCGAACTCTTCAGTGACTATGGCCACGGCCTGAAGCTGCTGGAGATCGCAGAACTGACGGTTGACGACGATATCGTACGGGCGCCAGCGGATACACTAGACCGCATGATACGAGAGTACTACGCACGGCGGGAATCAGCCTCGTCGTAGGCACTCCTCGAACTAACTGTCATCGCTTCTCAGACCGTATTCCTTTTCCTTGCGATACAGCGTACTCAACCCGATCCCCAGCATCTGTGCCGCCCGTCGTCGATCATAGTCAACGGCCTTCAGCGTCACCACGATCGCCTCTCTTTCGATCTCCCGCATCGTACGACCCGCCGTGATTCCACCGACGCTCTGAGGCCTGGGAGCCTTGCGGATCGGTGCTGGTATATCCGCTTCTGACAATTCCACGCCGGCCTTCGCCATCACGACCATGCCCTCGAGGCAGTTTTTCAGCTCCCGCACATTTCCCGGCCAATCATAGTCCGTCAGCAGATCCATCACTTCGGGGCTCATGCCGCGAAGTTCCTTGTCATTCTCGACGCAGAATTCTCTGAGAAACTCGTTGACCAGCAGCGGGATATCTTCCCTGCACTCACGCAGAGGTGGTATCTTGATCGCCACTACATTGAGCCGATAAAACAGGTCTTGACGATACGAACCCTCCTCGACCATCTGCTCAAGATTGCGATTTGTCGCCGTAATCAATCTTGTGTCTACCCGCAGGGTCTGACTACCCCCCACGCGCTCGAATTCACCGCCCTGGATGACCCGTAACAGCTTGACCTGCGTTGCACCTGACAGGTCTCCGACCTCATCCAAAAAAAGTGTGCCCTCGTCGGCGAGTTCGAATCGTCCTTTGCGGGACGTACTCGCTCCGGTGAAAGCACCACGCTCATGACCAAACAGTTCGCTCTCGACGATGCTATCGGGAAGGGCACCGCAATTGGTCTCCACAAAGGGACGGTCCCGGCGAGGACTCATCTGGTGAATCGCCTTGGCCACTTCCCCTTTGCCTGTACCAGTCTCACCGACGAGTAATACCGTCGCCCGTGAACTGGCGACTTGCTCCGCCTGGGCATAGATGCGATTCCACGCTGAGGAGCGGCGTCGAATTCGTCCGATCCGATAGCGTTCGTCGAGCCGTCGCTGCAGGTCAGTGACTTCACCCACCAGCCGTTGGTAGGACAGGCCACGTTCAAGCACGGCACCGATCTTGGCTAGATTTACTGGCAAGATCTGGAAATCGTATGCCCCCTGACGCATCGCTTCGGTCCCTAGCTCGATCTCATCGCTTGATGCCAGGACGATGGAGCAGATCTCCGAATTACGCTGACGAGCCAATTGGATGAGTCGTAAGCCATCGATACGGGGGGTCCTGAGAAAACAGATCAGAACGTCGACGGGCTCACGATCCAGAACGTCATACCCTGCGGCTCCCTCATGCGCCCGCAGCACTTCAAAACCTTGTTCCTTGAGATATGCTTCGAGTGGTATGACGCCGTCACTTTGTGGGACGACGAGCAGAACCCGTGGAGGAGACGCGAGGTCGGTTGGTGTCAATCGATTCTCTCTGCTAGCTGTTGATCCGTGCGTGACTCGCGAAGAGCTATGGCAACAGCTTCTTCGAAATGGTCGACGAGCACGAAGTCTAATGCTTCTCGTACATCAGGTGTCAGTTCATCGAGATCTCGCGCATTTCTGCGTGGCATAATAATGGTCGTTTTACCGTTCCTCTTTGCTGCGAGAACTTTCTGTTCAATACCACCCACTGGAAGCACACGACCTCGTAGTGTCAGCTCTCCTGTGACTGCGACGTCCGATCGTACAGGACGATCAGAAAGCAAAGACAGAAGCGACAGTGCCAGTCCAACACCGGCGGAGGGGCCGTCCTTTGGTACAGCCCCCGCCGGCAAATGCACGTGTAGAGCCTGCTCCTCAAAGAGCGTCTCGTCGATCTTCCAGTCTTCCGCGTGAGCTCGCACATAGGAGAGTGCGATCGTCGCCGACTCCTTCATCACATCTCCAAGCTGCCCGGTCAATTGCATTCCCTCTCCTCGCATCTTTGACGCCTCAATCACAAGAACCTCACCACCTGCAGGGGTCCAAGCCAGACCAGATACGATACCGGGCAGATCAGCATCAACGATGTCATCCTCCTCGTTAATCTTCGCCGGACCAAGATAATCAGGGAGCGTCTCAACATCGATCTCGAAAGGTCCCCGCCCCCCATCCACAACTTCGCGCGCAATTTTCCTTCCCACTTGGGCCAGTTCCCTCTCAAGATTTCGGACGCCGGCCTCACGCGTGTACCCACGAATGATCTGTCGCAGGGCGTCGTCGTCGATATTGACCCGACGACGGCCTAGTCCATTTGTTCGCATTTGCCGCGGCAACAAATGCCTGCGTGCAATTCGCACCTTGTCTTCATCGGAATAGCCCGGCAACTGGATGACCTCCATGCGGTCCAGCAAGGCGGGCGGAATGGAGTCCAAACCATTCGCCGTCGCGATGAAAACGGCGCCGGACAGATCAAATGGGACATCGAGATAGTGATCGACGAAGGAGTGGTTCTGCTCCGGGTCGAGCACTTCCAGTAATGCCGCAGATGGATCACCACGAAAATCCGCACCGAGTTTGTCGATTTCGTCCAGGACAATCACGGGGTCCCTTTGTCCGACATTCCGCAACCCCTGAATAAGTCGCCCGGGCATGGCGCCGACATACGTCCGACGGTGACCGCGAATCTCAGCTTCGTCGCGAACACCTCCCAGAGAAAGCCGTAGGTACTTACGGCCCAGAGATCGCGCGATGCTGCGCGCAAGCGATGTCTTACCTACACCCGGAGGGCCCACGAAGCACAGAACCTGCGTTCGCGCCGCACCATCCCCCCCTTTGCTTGCCGCGGTGAGCTTGCGAACTGCGACGTATTCAAGAATCCGCTCCTTGACTGCATCCAAGCCCTCGTGATCTTGCGCCAGAATCTTCCGGGTTCGCGATACATCATCGCGCTGGCGTGAACGCCGTTGCCAAGGCAGATCCGCCAGGGCCTCGAGATAGCTCCTGACCACGCCTCCTTCAGCAGACCCCTCAGGCATGCGATCGAGACGCTCCAGCTCGCGCTCCGCTTCGCTGGCAGCTGCATCGGAGAGTTTCGCTGCTGCCAGGCGTTCACGCAGCGATTCGATGTCCCCCCCCTGCGAACCAAGTTCCTGCTGAATCGCTTTCAACTGTTCGCGCAGGTAGTGCTCTCGCTGCCCTTGCCCCAACTCCCGTCGGACCTGTTGCTGAATCTTTGCCCCCACCTCAAGCATCTGCAACTCACTCTCCATAATCGGTAGCAGAAAGTCCAGCCGCAGACGAGTCGACCTTTGCTCAAGCAGTGTGTGCAGGTGTGAATCCTCCAGATCCATGACGGACGCGACAAAGTCGCTCAACGGCCCCGGCTGTCGAGCCAGATCTGCAGCGATACTGCGAATGGCGGCCATGTTGCGCCCATCGTCGTTGGTCTGCGGTTGCATATCAAGCCAAAGTGCGAACTGCTGCGCTAGCGTACGCCCCAGGGCGATGGTCTCCTCTTCCGGATCCTCGTCACCCAGTGGCTCGACACGAGCGACGGTATACGGCTCGCTTCGGATCAGAGCCTCGATGTGTACGCGCTGCATGGGACGTAGCAGTACCTGCAGGTGCTGATCTGGCGTTCTCACGATTTGATGGACCGTCGACAGGACACCGATCTGCTCGTACGCGGGGTCACTCTCGAGTCCAGCCCGGATCAGAACAATGAGACGCTCACCCTCCGCCAACTTCGTCTCCAGCACTCGTGCCTGCACCGGATCAGTGATCGTCAGGGGGCGTGGCTGTTGTGTAGGCAGGGGCAGTGGGTCGCCCATGGGAAGAGCGAACAGTTTCTTAGGCAGCGGTGTAACGATCGTTTCGGTGGCAACCATCTGGTAACTCTCTTTGTCAGCGGGCTCTCGTAGACTGTTGAGATTGCAGAGCTGCCTTCGCAATAGACGTACCAGACCACCTTCTCACTGTGAGCTCTCATCGGCGGCAGTGTTTATGCATGCGAATTGTGCCAGTTTGGCATGCGCAAATGCCAAAAAAGGTGTCAGTCTTGTGAAAGACTTTCCAGGAGTGTTTTCGAGACGTTGTGAAAGTGCAATCTCGTCAGGCGACAGCACGTTGGAGCCATTTATTGGCACCCATTCAGAAGAGGCGTGGAGGGATGTATTTCTTGACAGTGAATCTGATGTAAGTATCTTTATGGTGCGGAAGTTCCGTCATGTTTTGCGGCCTGCCTCGCGTCGTTATATCGAGCGGGGCTTTGCTACATACACATCGCACTTGCATACAAGCCTCAGCTTCATACACGCCGCAGCCACATAGGCCACGGTGCCTGTTTCAGGCACGCCTGTCCATTTCGGCTCGCATCACGCTCAGCTTCCCTGGCCTTTGACCATGTTTGATTTCCTTACACGCAAAAAACGCAAAGGCCCGGCTTTTGACGCTCGAGTTGAAATCTCTCAGCTTGCGGCGATGAGCCCACCCTCCACCCTCGTCTATGTCCCGACGCCGGGTGATGACGAAGAGATGGACGATCTGGGTAAGTCCTTCTTTCTGCGTCGTGACAAGAAGATTTACAGCGAAGGTGCCAACATATATATCACCTCGCCAGACAATCTCAAGAGCACGGACACCGAGAGCAGCCTGAACAACAAGATCATCCGCCTTCAATTCTTCAGCAGGCGTGTTCCACACACGATTGACTGCCGGATTATCGGCCGCTTTCGCCTCTTGCCCGAGGTGGTAGAGACCCTCGATTTCAATGCCAAATCTGCGTACAAACTTCTACCCGTCGGCAAGATCTCCAAGAAGGAAAAGCGTCAGTATTATCGCTACGCGTCGCAGAATTATGGCGACTCCCGCGTACCGCTCACAACTCACATCACCTTCGACACGTATGTGAAGGGAACAAATCACGAGTTCAACGCGGAAGGGGCCCCACCGGTCCTGCTAAATGATCTGCAGGCCGCTCCCTATCATGAGCCTCCTGGTCATCGAACATTTACGACGCGCGACAGCATCAATGAATTTCGTGATCAGATGCTGAAGAAGCAGCCACATGATCGAGCGGTGAATGTGACCAAGGTCATTCGCGACGCGTCTTCGAGTATGGTGAAGAAGCCCGATGAAGAATTGCTGCTGGGTGATATTAATATCCTCGGCCTGGAGATGGAATCACTTCGCGACGTCCTCTATCTGAAAAAGTCGCAGAAGGCGGGAATTAAGAAGGGGCAGGACAACCCGTATAATCTCAATCCCGGAGAGCGAATCATTACACGCTTTTCGCATGATGAGAAGCAATACGAGATGCTCTGCGAGGTAATGGAGGCCAGAACCCAGAATGAGGTTGTACGCCCACTGGAGTTCTCACGAGAAGAAACAGGCCTCTCCCTGAACCTGATTGACTATTCAATCGGTGGTCTCTTGATCGAGTCGAGTCCGAGCTTTCTCAAGCTCATGCTTGGGGACAAATGCCCACCGAATGTGGAGGACGAGGCCGACTTTGACGGTGACTACTGGCTGAAGGCGTTTGATGAACTGCAGACGCCGATGCTACACATCACCTTCTATCCGAAGATGGCATTTCCTGAAACGGTCAAAAAGTTTGAGCCTGAGTTGCCGTCCAAGTTCTCCATCGTTGGGCAGCTTGTACGGACGCATATGGGTAGATATGGTGAGCGCCGCATCCTCCAACACGGCATTCAGTTTGCCTACGATGCGCAAGGCGTTCCGATGGAGGCTGATGAGATCGTCAACTGGCGCTACACGCGCTTTATGCGAGACAACGTTCATCTACGTGAATGTCACACACACCTAAGTCAGTTGATCGGACATCTCGAGAATCGTGCCAAGGATCTGCAACGATCGCGTCCCAAGAAGGCAGAGGACGGCACGGCAGCCTGACAGAAACCAATCCCAGTGTCTGCAAGACACTGGGATCCAACCATACGACCAAAATGAAAAGAGGGCGCTGGATCTGATCATCCAACGCCCTCTTTCATTTTTCTGGGCACATCCCAAAACGACTGATTGGGGCTGGCTTGTCTAGCCCTCTTCTTTGCGCTTCTTCGCAGACACTCTGTCCGAAAATGCTGCTTTCAGCTTTTCATCAGTGTGGTGCCCCTTGCGCTCCTCTATTCGCTTGTCAATCGACGCTTTGAGTTTCTCACTCTTCAGCTTGTCTTCTTCCGGCTTCTCATCTTCACGGAATCGCTGGTTGAGCAGGATGAGCAACTTGCTAAAGGTGTTCTGGTTTTCAGAGCCTTGATGCAGGGCATAGGGCGGCATGAACTTGAGGCCACGCTCCATTGAATTGCGCCCACGCTCCTCGATCAGATCGCGCGGGAAGACTCTGAACGTCACCCGGTATTGTTCTCGGGAGTCCTCCACCCTTTCCAGCAACAACGGCAGATAGGCTTCCACTTCCTTGCCAGCTTTCTTGGGGAAGCCTCTGGCCAGGGCTTCTGCAATTCCTTCGTCCATTCTGAAGGACAGGAGGAAGCCGAGTTTCATGTTGATCTCACCGATATTCTCATTCGGCTTCTTGATCACCGACGGACGAGCTACATCGTGCTCAACGCCCTCGACCAATCGCTCCTTCACCATCAAGGCGATTTCCCCGGTGTTCAGGAACTCGTCGATGACGATATTGTCGATGATCTTCAGGTCCTCGCGCTCGACATACTTGTCTAGTGGGTCGCGGATCGCGTCGAAGAAGTTCCCTTGCGTACTCTTCTGATTCCAACCACCCCCACCGGGAAAGATCATCAGCTTCGAACCCGACAGATAGCGCTCCAACACCTCTCTGCCTGTGCGCCCCGGTCCCCCCGGGAACGAGTTCACCACATCGATCCGGATCTCCATGATATCCTCACCGTGGACGAGAACATCCTTTGAGAACCTTTTCTCAGCTTCCTCACGCGTCCCAGCCCAATGCTTGCCTGGGTTCTTCGGGTCTTCCTTGATATAGAAAGACTTGCGCAGGAAAAAACCCTTCGCCAGGAAGTAGACGGGCCCAGCGGATTCCCCTACTGCCGTGGTGTAGGTGAGGCGGACCTGCTCACCTGCGGTGAGCAATCGGTCCGTCGGCTCGAAGGCTCCGCCTCCTTTTGAGCGCGGCGCATTCATGAAAATGACAGCCTTTGGCACCTCTTGAAACTTCCGGAAAGTGAATCCTCGCAACAGGCCCTGGCCACGACCGTGCTCAACCGATTCAGTCTGCATGCGTGGGCGCAAGATCTCCGCATTCACCTCCGCATCCCGGAAAGGCGAAAAGAGGGTCTGTAGCTCTTTGGCCTTGGAAAAGAGTTCGGGGCGTGAGAACGGTTTCGCCTCAGGCTTTGAGGCAGCAGGCTTCGCACCTTCCGCAGCCTTCTCACCGGCTGCAGCCTTTTTCTTGACGACCTTCTTTTTCTTGACCTTGGCCTTACCCACAACTCACCTCTTTGAGGGATGAAACAAGATGTCCGAAATGCCCGAACTTGTTGATTCCACTTGCGATAGCCAAATTCTTTAGAATCGTCAATTTGACGAAACTAATCGGTAGAATGAGGGTTCCAGTCTTGGGTTCGTCGGAGAGAGACGACGATCTCGCAGTGAGGCGTGTGCGGGAATAGATCGACGGGCTGGGCCACCAGGATCTCATAGCCGCCATCGACGAAATCACGGAGATCTTCTGCAAGCGTGTCTGCATTGCACGAAACGTATAGAAGGCGCCCAGGTCCAAGATCAAGAATTCCCCGTTTCGCCTTCTTATGCAGTCCCGCCCGCGGCGGATCGACGACGACCAGGTCGTATCTGAGCGGCTCACCCACAGCGTCGGCAAGCAGGTCTTCCGCCAGGGCTCCGACGAAGCGGCAGTTGGTAATCCCATTTCTCTCGGCATTTCGCCGAGCATCGTCAACGGCCTCCGACACCGACTCGACGCCGGTTACGCTGCGAGCCAGGCGCGCCAGATGCAGCGACATACCGCCGGTCCCAGCATATAGGTCCAGGACATCACTTTCGACCAGGTCGCCTGCCAACTCACACACAGTCTCGTACAAGCGCTCGGCAGCGAGGGTGTTGGTTTGAAAAAATGAGCGTGCGGAAATGGCATACTCCATTTCCCCACAGCGTTCCCACATATGCCCATCCCCACGCACATGGAACTCTTCTTCTCCCAGAGCCACCTGTGCTTTTCCAGAGTGCAGAGTCACGATGCAAGTTGTGATCTCTTCATGCAGGTCTGCCAACACGGCCTCGAGCAGAGCGTCGACCCCATCGTCTGGATAGCGCGCCACCACAAGATTCACCATCACCTGGCCGGTACGCTTGGCGTCACGAACCACCAGGAATCGCAGGAGCCCCTCATGACTTCGTAGATCATATACAGGCAACCCAAGCTGGGTAGCGTGGGTACGAACACTATCGACGATTCGATTGGAGATTTCCGATTGCAGCCAGCATGTCTCCAGGTCGAATACGCGATTGTATCGACCTCGCATATGTAGCCCAAGTTGGGGTGTACCATCTTGGCTTGAGCCGAAGGAGAATTCCATCTTGTTACGATAGAAATCCTGTACCGGGCTCGGTAAGATCGGTCGCCAGAGAGCAACCGGCAGATCGCGTTCGGCGACCAATCGCCGTACGAGGGTTTCCTTTATTTGTAGCTGATCCTCGTACGCAATATCCTGCCAGCGGCATCCACCACATACGCCAAAGTGCACACACTGAGGATCCACCCGCTCCACACCGGGTTCTATCAGGTCGTCGATGACTCCTTCGAAACGCCCTTTGCGCTTTCGCCTCAGGTAGACAAGCGCGCGGTCACCTGGGACGGCTCGTGGCACGACGACCTCGCGGCCATCGCAGATTCCTACGCCGTCACCCTTTGCATTGAGTCGATCAATTTCAAGGGTAATGTGTTCGCCGCGCTTCATCTGACCACCATGTTCCCCTAAACAAAACGAGACGGAAGCAATGTCGCTTCCGTCTCGCAATTCTGATTCCAACCAACGCGGACTCGGTATCCGCACTTGCGTGTCGCTCCAGGCGATACGCGATTGGCTTACTGATCGTCTTCTTTGCTCTCCTCAACAACAGCAGGCGTAGCCTCACTGTCTGACGACACACCAGACCGATCAACGAGCTCAATGAAACACATTTCAGCTCCATCGCCGCGCCGTGGACCCGCCTTGACAATCCGTGTGTAGCCACCCGGTCTATCACTGAAGCGCGGTCCAATATCATCAAAGAGCTTGGCGACGACAGCCTTGTTTGCGATGACTCGCAAAACCTGCCGACGAGCGTGAAGATCGCCGCGTTTTGCAAAAGTGATCAGACTCTCAGCCGTACTGCGCAGTGCCTTGGCGCGAGCGCTGGTTGTGTTAACAATCTCGTGTTCGAACAGAGAGGCGGCCATATTTCCCATCATCGCCTTGCGATGACTGTGCCCTCGTCCGCCGAGCTTGGCCGTCTTTTTTCCATGTCGCATAGTGAATTCCGATTCGTCTTTTTAGAAGTCTTCAGCCAGGGAACTCGCAGGCTCGTCCTCGACCTCGACATCATCATACTTCGATATGTCCATACCCCAATCCAGATCCAGGGAGGTCAGAATGTCACCAAGTTCGTTAAGGGATTTCCGGCCGAAGTTTCTGAACTTCAGCATCTCCCCTTCGCTCTTGGACACGAGCTCGTGCAGTGTTGCGATTCCCGCCGCTCGCAGGCAATTGGCTGAGCGAACTGACAACTCCAGTTCCTCTACCGGCATCGCGAGCATCCGCGCTACACGCTTGGTTTCTTCGTCAACTTCCTTCTCTTCCGCTGGCGCTGGCTCTTGCTCGTAGTTCGCAACCAGTCCGAAGTGATCGATAAGGATACGCGCCGCCTGTGCCACAGCATCTTCGGGAGACAGAGCGCCGTCCGTCGTCACCTCGAGCGTCACGCGATCGTAATCAGTTCGTCGACCGACACGTGCATTGTCGATCTCATAGTTGACTTTTTGAACGGGTGAGAAGTTGGCGTCCAGAGGAACGGTGCCGATCGGCTGGTCAACAGCTTTGTTGTCTTCGGCGAAGACATAACCGCGGCCATTGCCGATGGTGAGATCCATCTTCAGCTCAGCATCCTTCCCGAGGGTCGCTATGTGAAGATCAGGATTCAGCACGTCAACGGTTGCGTCAACTGCCAGGTCCTTGGCCTTCACTTCACTTGGGCCCTTGGCCTCCACACGAATCGTTCGATCTTCTTCCCCGTGATACCGAAGAGCAACTTCCTTGAGATTGAGAACAATCTCAGGAATGTCCTCTCTCACTCCCTTTACGACAGAGAATTCGTGCTGAACTCCCTCAATGTTCATCGACTTGATCGCTGCTCCCTGAATTGAGGAGACAAGGACACGACGCAAGGCGTGACCGACCGTGACACCAAAGCCACGCTCAAGTGGTTGCAGGACGAAACGTCCATAGGTATCTGTAAGGCTGTCCTGATCGATTTCGAGCAGCCTGGGCATCTGTAGACCTTCAAGGGCCATATGGATCTCTATCCCCCATAAGCTGGGAACGTGAAATGTGATTCGGATTCGGATGAATTACGACGACTCGCACCATCCGGCAGGCACCATCGGTGCCCTTTTCGCGGAAGTCTGTCCACGACAGCCAGGCCACAACAGCACCCGGGTATGCTGTGTTAAACGCGACTGTAGAATTCGATAACGAGTTGCTCTTCTACTGGCGTTGGGATATCACCGCGGTTGGGTCGTTCAGCGACGGTGCCGACAAGATTCGCCTTGTCGACAGTCAACCATGCGACCAATTCGCGCGAGCGCCGCATGGACTCCTGAATAACCTCCAACTTGCGACTCCCTTCGCCTACTGAAACCACGTCGCCTGGAGATGTCAGATACGACGGCACATTGACTCGCTTACCATTCACCGTGAAGTGATTGTGGCGGACCAACTGTCGGGCTGCCTTTCGTGATGGCGCCATCCCCAACCGAAAGACGACGTTGTCCAGTCGTCCTTCCAGCAGGCGCAGCAAGTTCTCGCCGCTGACTCCGGCCACACGTGTCGACTCCTTATAGTACTTGCGGAATTGACCTTCACGAATTCCGTAGATACGAGCCATCTTCTGCTTGGCGCGCAATTGCACACTGTATTCAGACTGTTTCCGTCGCATGCCCTGACCATGTTGGCCCGGTGCGTAGCTACGGCGCTCGAATGCACATTTCTCGAGATTGCAGCGTTCACCCTTAAGAAAGAGCTTCGCCCCCTCGCGACGGCACTGACGGCAATTTGGTCCTGTATATCTGCTCATGAAGTCATCTCGGTTTGTTGATGCCGGTTCTTATACACGGCGGCGCTTGGGAGGACGGCAGCCATTGTGCGGCACCGGCGTGACATCGCGGATGGCAGAGATTTCAAGACCCGCGTTCTGTAGGGCGCGTATTGCCGAATCACGACCGACGCCCGGGCCCTTGACCCAGACCTCGACGCGGCGCAACCCCATGCTTACGGCTTCCTGTGCAGCGCGTTCAGCCGCCAGCTGCCCAGCGAAGGGAGTAGATTTCCGGCTGCCTCCGATTCCCACTTTACCTGGTGTCGCCCAGGAGATCACATTGCCCTCCACATCTGTGAGGGTGATGATCGTATTGTTGAAGGTCGAAAGGATGTGCGCCACCCCCAAAGCTTCAACCTTCTTTGCCTTTTTGCGCCGGCGACGGCCTCTCTCTGGTGGCAACTCTTCTAACGTCCCGCTAAAGTCACTAATGGATGCGCACCGCCGTATGCGGCACACATGTTAATATCTGGTGGTACCTCGGAGTCCGAGGAACCGCTATTACTTACGTGGAGCCTTCTTCTTTCCAGCAATCGATCGACTGGGGCCCTTCCGGGTCCGCGCGTTGGTCTTGGTCCGCTGCCCACGCACAGGTAATCCTCTCCTGTGCCGCAAGCCTCGATAGCAACCGATATCCATCAATCGCTTGATGTTCATGTTCACCTCACCACGCAGGGTGCCTTCGACACGATAGTTGCGTTCAATGATGCCACGCAGCTGGGTCACCTGCTCCTCGGTGAGAGTGTGCACCTTGGCCATAGGGTCGAGCTTCGACTCGGCCAGAATCGCCTCGGACGATGTCCGACCGATGCCGTAGATGTAGGTCAGGCCAATGCGAATACTCTTGTCACGGGGAAGGTCGACCCCGGCGATACGTGCCATGTGCTAGCTCCTAAGCCTGCTGATAGGTTCGCAGCGTCAACCTTGACGCTGCTTGTGCCGTGGATTCCGCTTGCAAATGACGCGAACGACTCCGTGACGGCGAATGATTTTGCAGTCGGCACAACGCTTGCCGACAGATGCTTTGACTTTCACTTCCCTGTCTCCTGCTGCTTGTGATGCACGTTACGTCACCGACGGCCTTGAATACGGCCCTTTTTCATAAAGCCCTCATAGTGACGCGTCATCAACTGAGATTCGATCTGTTGTAACGTGTCGAGGGCAACACCGACGATGATCAGCAATCCCGTGCCACCAAAAAACTGACTGTAGGACTGTGTTACGTTGAATTGCTCAATCACGAAGAAGGGAAACACTGCGACCGCCGCAAGCGCAAAAGACCCGGGCAGGGTAATGCGCGTGAGTATGCTGTCAATATATGCAGCGGTCCGCTTTCCGGGTCGAACACCGGGGATGAAACCTCCGTGACGTTTCATATTGTCCGCCAATTGATTTGGGTCCATCACGATGGCGGTGTAAAAATAGGTAAAAAAGATGATCATCATGCCATAGAAGAACCAATAGAATAGCGAATTGGTTGAGAAGTATGTCCCCATACTCTGCATCAATTCACTCTCTGGCCAGAATTGCGTCAGCGTCCCTGGCAGGAACATGATGGACTGTGCAAAAATAATCGGAATGACGCCCGCCGCATTGATCCGCAGTGGAATATGTGTCGATTGACCACCATAGACTCGCCGTCCAACAACCCGTTTTGCGTACTGCACAGGTATACGGCGCTGCCCCTGCGTCAAAAGGACGACGAAAGCGATGACAATGACAATCAACGCCAGCAGGAATATCTCCTCGATCAGGCTCTTACTGAAGCCACGATTGATGAGGTAGTGGTTCCATTCGCTCTTCACCGCGTACGGCAACTCGGCAATAATTCCGATGAAGATAATCAGTGAAATGCCATTGCCGATGCCGCGCTCAGTAATCTGCTCACCCAACCACATGATGAAGATCGTACCGGTGGTGATTGTCACCATCGTCAGTAGTCGGAACCCCCAACCCGGATCGATAACCGCCTCGATACCCGAAGTCTGGCCGCGAATGCTCTCGAGAAAGTAGCTGACACCGAGAGATTGGGCGGCGGCAAGAAACACCGTCCCGTAACGCGTATACTGATTGATTTTCTTGCGCCCCTCTTCCCCTTCTCTCTGCAACTTCTGAAAGAACGGTACCACAGCACCCATCAACTGGAGAATAATAGAAGCCGAGATATAGGGCATGATCCCGAGAGCAAACACGGTGGCACGTGTGAACGCGCCACCCACGAACATATCGTAGAGGCCGAAGATCGTACTACCGGCGCTGGCAAACCACTCCTGCAACACAATAGAGCGGATACCAGGAACGGTAATCTGACCACCGATCCGATAGACAATCAGGATGCCAATGGTGTAGAGGATCTTACGACGAAGATCCGGAATCTTGAAACAATTTTGGATGCTTTGAAGCACGTTTGTCAGCCGGCCTGTCTAGTTACCTTCGACGCCCTGCGCCGAACCACCCGCTTGTTCTATTTTTTCACGGGCAGATTTCGAAAAAGCATGGGCGCGAATACTCAGGGATGTGCTCAACTCGCCATTACCGAGAATTTTGATCGTATCAGTTGCCTTGCGAACGAGTCCAGCCTTGGCCAATTCCTCAGGGCCAACCTCGCCTTCAAGGCCGAGTCGCTGCAAGTCTCCAACATTGACGACCTGAAAGGTCGTGCGGAATTTTGCATTTGAGAATCCGACCTTCGGCAAACGGCGATGCAGTGGCATCTGGCCACCTTCAAATCCTCGCCGAGAGCCACGCGACCCACCTGAGCGAGAGCGCTGTCCTTTGTGCCCTCTGCCGGCGGTCTTGCCGTTGCCAGTTCCGGGTCCCTTGCCTTTGCGCTTGGCCGTACGCCGTGAACCAGGCGCTGGACTCAAGTCTCCCAACTTCATTTGACTATGCCTCTTCTTTGATGCTGACAAGGTGCACGACCTTGGCAATCATACCGCGAATCTGCGGTGAATCGTCATGGACAACCGTGTGATTCAGCTTTCGAATTCCCAGGGCGCGAATGGTACCCTGTTGCTTCTGACTGCGCCCGATGGCGCTGCGCACCTGAGTGATAGACAACTTCATCGAAGGTTCTCCATAGGCACACCACGAACACGCGAGATGGTTTCGGCATCGCGCAACTCGCGTAAACCTTCTACGGTTGCCTTAATCGTGTTCTGCGAATTGGCTGAGCCCAAAGACTTCGTCAAGACGTCGTGAACACCGGCCAAATCGAGCACGATGCGGATACCACCGCTGGCGATGACACCTGTTCCCGGCGAGGCGGGCTTCAACAACACGCGTGCGGCGCCAAAACGTCCAACAATTTCGTGAGGAAGGGTCCCCTCTACCACAGGGACCTTAAAAACGCGCTTCCTCGCATCTTCCGTCGCTTTTCGAATGGCCTCAGCAACCTCGCCGGCCTTCCCGGAACCTACGCCGACATTGCCAGCACGGTCACCAACGACGACCATGGCCGTGAAGGAGAAATTGCGCCCACCCTTGCGAACGTGTGAGACACGCCGAATGCTGTTTTGGACGACGACCTCGGTGAGGTCAGAGGAATTTGAATCGTGTTTTGCCAACCTAGTTGCCTGCTTCCTACGCTTCTATGTCTTCAGAACTGGAGGCCGCCCTCGCGGGCACCCTCGGCGACGGCGCGAATCACGCCGTGGTAGATGAGTCCGGCCCGATCAAAGACGACCTTTTCGACACCACACTCTTGGGCCTTTGAGGCAATCATCTTGCCCAATTCACGACCTTGCTCGATACGAGGTACACTCTTGTCAAAACCTTTGGTCTGTGTCGACAGACCAACGAGTGAGTGCCCTGCCTCATCGTCAACGAGTTGCGCTTCGATGTTGCGTAGCGATCTGCGCACAACCAATCTCGGTCGTTGTGCCGTACCCGAGATCCGCTTGCGGATCCGGTGCCGACGCCGTTTCAGAGCGACGGTCTTCTGCTTTTGCTGCCTGTTTGCCACGTCCAGTTAATCCTGTTGCGTAGTGAGTGCTTTGCCGTTCAGCCGGAGGGCCGACTCTAAGCGACTGCGGTCTTGCCAGCCTTCCAGTGAATTACTTCGTCCACGTAGCGAATGCCCTTGCCCTTGTAGGGATCGGGTTTGCGAGATTGACGAATCTCAGCCGCTACCTGGCCAACTCTCTGCTTGTCGATTCCGTGTACAACGATCCGCGCCTGAACACCCGGCGCATCAGCGACTTCGAGATCAACATCTGCAGGTGACTCATAGATCACTGGATGCGAGTAGCCGATATGGAGAGTAAGCGTCTTGCCTTGCGCCTCGGCCCGATAACCAACACCGTGAACCTCAAGCGTCTTGGAAAATCCCTCCGTCACACCTTGGACCGCATTTGCCACCAGAGACCGAGTCAGCCCGTGCAGTGCCATGGCCTCCTTGATCTCCACCTTGCGCGTCAACACGACTTGGTCGTCACCCACCTGGATGTCGATGTGCTCGGCGCGATACTGGAACTGCAGTTCACCCTTGGGCCCCTTGATCCGCACCTCGGGACTGGAGACTGAAACCTCCACACCCTTGGGGACCGATACAGGCTGTTTTCCTACACGTGACACGTTCGAAGCTCCTTGCTTACCAGACGCTGCAGAGGACTTCGCCGCCAACACCCACTTTGCGGGCATCTCGGTCTGTCATCACACCGCGGGACGTGGACACAATCGCGATACCAAGACCACGACGGATTCTCGGCACTCCGTCTTTTCCTGCATAGCGCCGCAGGCCGGGTCTACTCGCCCGACGGATGCCTTGGATGATTCCTCTACTCTTGTCATCATAGCGCAGATACAGACGCAGCTGTCCCTGCTTGCCATCTTCATAGAAGGCGAAGTTGTCGATGAAACGCTCTTCTGCCAGAACTCGCGAAATCTCTCGCTTGATGCCTGAGGCAGGAATGTCGACACTGCGGTGCTGGGCCCTGCTGGCGTTACGAATTCTCGTCAGCAGATCGGCGATGGGGTCAGTCATGCTCATAATTGAATCCTCTACCAACTCGCCTTGGTGACGCCAGGAATCTCGCCCCGCAAGGCCAGCTCGCGGAAGCAGATACGGCACAGTCCGAATTTGCGATACACCGCTCGGGGCCTGCCACAACGTTGGCAGCGAGTGTACTTTCGCACGTTAAACTTCGGCTTGCGCGCAGCCTTGATGATTAGGCACTTCTTAGGCATTCGCCGTCTCTCGTCGGTCAGTTGCTGAAGGGCACACCGAAGAGCCGTAGTAGTTCCTTGGCTTCTTCGTCGGTCTTCGCCGTGGTGACAAAGGTGATATTCATTCCGCGAATTTTATCAATCCGGTCATAGTCGATTTCCGGAAAAATGATCTGCTCACGAATTCCAAGATTGTAGTTGCCGCGGCCATCAAAACCGCGAGCAGGTACGCCTCGAAAGTCTCTCACCTGTGGTAGCGTGAAGTTTACCAATCTGTCGAGGAACTCAAACATTCGGTCCTGGCGCAGTGTGACCATCGCCCCAATGGGCATGCCCTCACGAAGCTTGAAGTTAGAGATCGCTTTCTTCGCTCTGCGAATGGCTGGCTTCTGACCTGTTATCGCTGTCAGTTCTGCCAGAACATTCTCCAAGGCCTTTGGTTCTTGTACTGCTTCTCCGACACCAGCGTTGACAACAATCTTTTCCAACTTCGGAACTTGCATGGCATTGCTGTACTCAAAACGCTCACGAAGAGCTGGAATCAAGTCAGTCTTGTAGGTGTCTTTAAGTCGGCTTGCGGTCATCACTCTACTCCGAATCGATCATCTCGCCGCTGCGTGCGGCGACTCGTACATTGCGGCCATCATCAAGACGTTTCTTACCGATACGCGTCGGCTCGTCATTGTGTGGATCGATGACCATGACGTTGGAAGCATGAATCGGCGCTTCGCGCTCGACAATGCCACCCTGAGGATCGCGCTGTGTCGGCTTGGTATGCTTCTTCATCATGCGGATCCCCTCGACAATCAGCCGATCCTGCTCTGGAATCACACGTAATACCCGACCACGCTTGCCCTTGTCGTTCCCACTGATTACCAAGACGGTATCATCACGTCGAATATTCATCGCTATGGCTCCTACACGACTTCTGGTGCGAGGGAGACAATGCGCATGAATTGGCGCTCGCGAAGTTCACGAGCAACGGGACCAAAAATGCGCGAGCCTCGAGGTTCATTGTTTGCATCGAGGAGCACAGCTGCGTTCTCATCGAAGCGAATATACGACCCGTCGGGACGGCGAAACTCTTTCTTGGTCCGCACCACAACGGCCCGGCACACCTCACCCTCTTTGAGGGGGCCATTGGGTAACACGTCGTGTACTGCGACGACAATCAGGTCACCTACGCCCGCGTAACGTCGCTTTGTGCCACCCAAAACACGGATGCACTTGGCGCTGCGGGCCCCAGCGTTATCGGCCATTCGCAGTATAGAATATTCGTGAATCATCTGCTCTCTATGCTCTCTTCGTCCACTCTCACACTCAGTCTGCGGCGCGAGCGACAACTTCAATGAGGCGCCAACGTTTGGTCTTGCTCAATGGGCGGCACTCACGAATCCGAACAATATCGCCGACATTCGACTGGTTTGTTTCGTCATGAGTGACAGCCTTCGTCGTCTGCTTGATCTGGCGACCGTACAAACGATGCGCCGTTCGCGACTCGATGGCGACGACCCGTGTCTTCTCACTTCCGGCTTTGACTACCTTGCCTTCGATGACGCGACCGCCAAAACCACTGTTCTCTGCCATTGACTATTCGTCTTTCGCGGTGGCTGCGCCACCTGAGGTGCTCGCATCACCAGCAGCGGCTGCGCCACCAGGAAGCGTGCGAATTCCTTGTTCATTTTCCTGCAGCAGCGTCCTGACGCGTGCGATATCGCGTCGCACATCCCGCATCCGGATGGGATTGCTCAATTGCCCGAGGGTGTTCTGGAATCGGAGATTGAAACTCTCTTCCTCGAGGTCATCGATACGTCCCTTGAGCTCTTCGACGCTCTGCTCTCTCAGCTCACTTGCTTTCATCGGTCGTTCCTATCCAAGTCGCTCGACAAACTTCGTCTTGATCGGCAGCTTGTGACTGGCTAGTCGAAGTGCCTCTTTTGCTATCTCCAGTTCAACACCCGACAGCTCAAACATCACGCGTCCAGGCTTCACAACAGCGACCCAATCCTCCGGAGCCCCCTTGCCCTTACCCATGCGAGTTTCGGCCGGCTTCTTGGTCCGCGGCTTGTCCGGAAAAATGCGAATCCACATCTTGCCGCTACGACTCATGGCGCGACTGATAGCAATACGGGCGGCCTCGATCTGACGACTGGTAATCCAGCCTGGCTCCATCGCCTTGAGACCGAATTCTCCAAAGGAAACCATAGCGCCTCCTTTGGCTTGTCCGCGCATTCGACCGCGTGACTGCTTACGCCACTCGACCTTTTTGGGCATCAACATGGTGCTGTTTTCTTTCCCTTATTATCCGAAAATCTATTGCTGCTGCTGTTGCGGCTGCTCTTCTTCGATCTCATCGACTACTTCACCGTGGCAGATCCAAACCTTTACGCCAACAGTTCCAGAGATCGTGTACGCTGTCGAGTGTGCGAAATCAATATCCGCTCGCAGTGTATGCAGAGGAACCCGGCCAGCGGGTTCTGACCGCTCACGACGCGACATCTCCGAACCACCCACGCGGCCGGCAATCTCAATACGAATTCCTTCAGCCCCCATCCGCATCGCGGATGCTACGGAGCGCTTGATCGCACGTCGAAAAGCGACACGTTGCTCAAGCTGACGAGCGAGATTGTCACCTACGAGCTGGGCGTCCAACTCTGGCTTCTTGACTTCTTGGATATTGAGGGACACGTCCTTCTGTGTCAGCGTCTTGAGCTCATCGCGAAGCTTGTCGACCTCAGCGCCGCGGCGACCGATGGCGATGCCCGGACGCGCACAGTGGACTTCGATCGTCACACGTTTCGGCTGACGCTCGATGTGCACCTTCGCTACCCCGGCCCGCTGCAAACGCTGACGGATGTAGCGGCGGAGGGTGATGTCTTCTGCCAACAGTTCAGCGAAGTCTTTTTCTGCAAACCAGTTCGAACTCCAGCCCTTGATGACGCCAAGGCGAAAGCCGTATGGATGTGTCTTCTGACCCACGAAGTATCCTTGTCTTATTCTGCAGTGTCGACGACGGCTTCAGTAGCCGACGCCTCGTCAGTTCGAACGACTTCTGCCCGTCCATCAGAGACAATGATGGTCACGTGACTTTGCCTCTTGTTGATTCTGTTCGCCGAGCCACGAGCCCGAGGACGTAAGCGCTTGAGAGTGCGCCCCTCATCAGCGAAAATGCGACTAACAAACAACTCGTCCGCGTCCGTGGTAACTTCGTCATCACGATTCACCGCGTTGGCGATGGCGGAACGTAAGGTCTTCTCGATGATGCGTGCGGAGAACCGTGGCGTGAATTGCAGAATCGCCAGGGCTTCCTCCACGGATTTCCCACGGATCAGGTCAATCACTTGCCGGACCTTGGTGGCAGGGATGCCAATGTGTCGTTGAACAGCTCGCGCTTCCATCAGTTCATTCAGCCTTAGCGCATCCCGGCGCTGCGTTCGGTGGACCGGCCTGCGTGACCTCGAAAGGTCCGCGTTGGCGCAAACTCGCCAAGCTTGTGGCCCACCATGTTCTCAGTGATATAGACGGGGATAAACTTGTTGCCATTGTGAACCGCCAATGTGTGCCCGACAAAGTCAGGAGTGATTGTCGATCGCCTGGACCACGTACGAACGACCTTCTTATCTCCTGTTTTGTTCAAGGCTTCGACCTTCAATGCGAGATGCTCGTCAATGAAGGGCCCCTTCTTAATAGACCTTGGCACGTTCTCTCCTACCGTCCTTGATTTTCTACGTTACAGCTCATTGTCTACTTGCGATTCCGTCGGCGCAGAATCCAGGCATTCGATGCCTTCTTGCGCTTGCGGGTCTTGTACCCCTTGGTCGGCTTGCCCCATGGGGTCACCGGATGGCGCCCACCAGAAGACTTTCCTTCACCACCACCGTGCGGATGATCGACCGGATTCATCACAACACCACGCACCTTCGGGCGACGTCCTAACCAACGAGAGCGCCCAGCCTTGCCTCCCACGACATTGGCATGATCGGTATTACCAACTTGACCAATCGTGGCATAACATGTCCGCAATACTTCGCGAATCTCTCCAGAAGGCATGCGCAGTTGTACGCGCCCGCCTTCGTCTTCGTCGCGCCCCATGATCTGAACTTCGGCGCCCGCGCTGCGAGCCATACGTCCGCCCTGACCAGGATTCAGCTCAATGTTGTGAACCAGTGTTCCAACGGGGATCCGCGCCAAAGGCAATGCATTCCCTACGGCGATCGGGGCATCCGGTCCTGCCACAACTTCGTCGCCTACGTTCAGGTGATTCGGCGCCAGGATATATCGTTTATCGCCATTCTTGTAGAAAATCAAGGCAATGAAGGCAGATCGATTCGGATCGTATTCAATCGTTGCTACACGTCCAGGAATTCCAGGGTTGTTACGTCGGAAATCGATGATCCGATAGCGGCGTTTGTGCCCTCCCCCGCGGCGTCGCGACGTGATCCGTCCGCGATTGTTGCGGCCGCCAGACTTGGTGATCGTATCCGTGAGGGCCTTATGAGGTGCATCCGTGGAAACTTCCTCAAAGGAGTTTACCGTGCGAGTGCGCTGGATCGGCGTGATGGGTCGAAAGCGTTTGATCGGCATAACAGTCTAGCTCTCCACCAGTTCGATCGAGTCACCGGCCCGTAATTTCACGTAGGCCTTCTTGCCTTTTGAGGTCATGCCAACAGCAACGCCCTGGCGCTTTTTCTTTCGTGGCACCGGTACTGTGCGCACGGATTCAACCTTTACCTCAAAGATCGCCTCCACCGCTTGGCGGATCTGAATCTTGTTGGCTCGCGGGTCGACGCGAAAGGTATACGTGTTGCTGTCACGTAGGATCGTCGCCTTTTCGGTAATTACAGGCGATCGCAGTATGGAACGGTCCAAAGCCATCTTCTTCCTCAGCCCCCGTGCACCTGGCCCAGCGCTTCCACGCTGGCTGAGGTCAACACCAGGAGTTCATTCGCGATGATCTCATAGGTCCCGACAGTGCCTGCTGTGCTCATTGTCACGCCGGCAATGTTCCGCCCGGACTTCACAACGGCTGCGTCGGCTGTTGCCTGCACGAATAGCACTTTGCCACTTCCAGCTCCGCACGCCGCCAACAGGGCGGCGAAACTCTTCGTGTTAGGCTCGCTCATCTGCGGGTTGTCGATAACGATCACCTTGCCCTCCTGTGCCTTATGACTCAGGGCGGAGGTAATCGCACGCTTGCGCAAGGAACGAGGCAAACGGCTGTAGTAAGAGCGTGGCTTCGGCAGACTAAAGGCTGCGCCACCGCCGCGAAGCAATGGTGACCCCACTGTACCACGTCGGGCACCTCCAGTGCCTTTCTGGCGATGATGCTTACGCTTCGAGTATGCAACCTCAGAGCGACCCTTTGCTGAGGCATTCCCCTGGCGCTGATTGGCCTGGTAGACGACCACTGCACTGTGGATCGCCTGTTCTGAAACTTCCGCTTCAAACAGTTGAGCCGGAAGATCAACGCTGCCAGATTTCTGTCCCTCAGCGCTGAGGATATCTACGGACGCCATTTTCGTCTCAGACCTTGATGTCGATTCCGATGCCAGCCGGTAGATCGAGTTTCATCAGTGAGTCCACCGTCTGGGGCGTGGACTCATAGATATCGATCAACCGCTTGTGCACGCGGGTTTCAAACTGCTCACGGGACTTCTTGTCTACATGTGGACCACGCAGCACTGTGTAAATCGTGCGGTCCGTAGGCAGAGGGACCGGTCCGGCAATCCGGGCACCACTGCGTCGGACGGTCTGGACAATCTCGTCTACAGACCGGTCGAGTGCAGCGTGATCGTATGCCTTCAACCGAATTCTAATCCTATCTACAGCCACTTGTTCTTCCCTCTCCTAAACATTCCAATAAAACCGCACTCAATTACCCAGTTACCTTACTTGGTACCTTACTTAGAAATCTTGACCTTACTCGGAAATCTCGGTGACAACACCCGAACCGATCGTACGACCACCCTCGCGAATAGCGAAGCGCAAACCAGGCTCGATGGCGATGGGTTGAATCAGATTTACATCCATTGTCACATTGTCGCCGGGCATGACCATCTCAGTGCCTTCAGGCAACGCAATGTCACCGGTTACATCTGTCGTGCGGAAGTAAAACTGAGGACGATAGCCGGTGAAAAATGGCTTCTCACGTCCACCTTCTTTGGCTGTCAGGACGTAGACCTCAGCCTTGAACTTCGTGTGTGGATCGATGCTCGACGGCTTGCACAGCACCATTCCGCGTGTGAGGTCTTCCTTGTCGATACCACGTAGCAGGATACCCACATTGTCGCCAGCTTGGCCCGTATCGAGCAACTTGCGGAACATCTCGACGCCGGTGCAGGTTGTCTTGCGGGTCTCACGAATACCGACAATCTCGATATCTTCACCCACGTTAACCACACCGCGTTCGATCCGTCCGGTACCCACCGTGCCACGACCGGTGATGGAGAAAACATCCTCCACCGGCATCAGGAATGGTTGGTCAACAGGACGCTCTGGCATAGGAACATATTCGTCAACGGCTGCCATGAGCTCGTCAATTGCACCATTGCCAGTCTCGCCGTCATCGCCCTCTACTGCCTTCAGGGCGGAGCCACGAAGGATTGGCAAGTCGTCACCTGGGAAGCCATACTCTGACAGCAACTCGCGCGTTTCAAGTTCGACGAGGTCGAGCAACTCCGGGTCATCAACCTGATCGACCTTGTTCATGAAGACGACGATACGGGGCACGTTGACCTGACGGGCCAACAGGATGTGCTCACGCGTCTGAATCATCGGACCGTCTGCGGCACTGACGACGAGAATTGCACCGTCCATCTGGGCTGCACCGGTGATCATGTTCTTCACATAGTCAGCATGGCCAGGGCAATCGACATGAGCATAGTGGCGATTCTCTGTCTCATACTCCTGATGAGACACATTGATCGTTACTCCTCGGGCCTTCTCTTCGGGAGCATTGTCGATATCTTCCACCGACTTGGCCTCTGCCAAACCTTTACTTGCCAGGCGCAGCGTGATCGCCGCGGTCAGCGTGGTCTTACCGTGGTCAACGTGACCAATCGTACCGATGTTCACGTGCGGCTTGTTGCGCTCGAACTTGTCCTTACCCATGGTGGGTCATCCTCCCTTGCGGTCTTCTCTGAATCTTGTTGGTAGCCGAGTCCGGCTACTCGGTGCTAAGCTTTTTTTGCTTTTTTGGGCTCTTCGGTGCCCCGGGCGCTCGCCACAATCTCTTCCATGACGGACTTCGGAACCTCGCGGAACTGCGAAAACTGCAGGTGAAAAACGGCCCGTCCTTGCGTAAGCGAGCGCAATCGCGTCGCATATCCAAAGGTCTCGGCCAGCGGAATCTTGGCACCAATCACCTGCGCATCGGTGCGCGGAGTAATTCCTTCAACATCGGCACGATGAGAATTGAGGTCGCCAATGACATCACCCAGGTATTGCTCCGGGACGACAACCTCCAGTGCCATGATGGGCTCCATCAAAAACGGCCGCGCCTTCTTTGCGCCATCCTTGAAGCCCATTGAACCTGCTACCTTGAAGGCCATTTCCGACGAGTCGACGTCATGGTATGACCCGTCAACGAGTCGGACCTTTGCGTCCTCGATCGGATACCCTGCGACCGGACCATTCAGCATGGCTTCAGCGATACCGTCTCGTGCCGGATTTACATACTCGCGCGGCACTGATCCACCGACGATTTCGTTCTCGAAGACCAAACCTGTACCTGGTTCACCCGGCTCGATCTCAAGTTCCACATGTCCAAACTGACCACGACCACCGGACTGCCGAATAAATCTGCCCGTGCCGTGCACGGCATCCTTCAGGCCCTCTTTGTAGGCCACCTGAGGGCGACCTACCGTCGCTTCAACCTTGAATTCGCGGAAGAGGCGGTCGCACAATATCTCTAAGTGTAATTCGCCCATGCCTGAGATGACGGTCTGGCCTGTGTCGACATCGCCACGGACACGAAACGTTGGATCTTCCTCGGCCAGCTTATGCAGTGCAGAGTGCAGCTGCTCCTGGTCGGCACGCGTCTTGGGCTCGATTGCCACGTGTACGACGGGCTCTGCAAACTCAATCTTCTCCAGAATTACCTGGGCATCTTCGTCGCAGAGCGTATCACCTGTGGTCGTATCCTTCAATCCCACAACGGCGACGATGTCTCCGGCGTGGACTTCCTTCAACTCGGTCCGATCGTTGGCATGCATCTCCAACAAGCGGGAAACACGCTCTCTCTTGCCGGTGCTGACATTGTAAATGTACGACCCGGCTGACAGGGACCCGGAGTAAACACGAATGAAGGAAAGGCGACCAACAAATGGGTCGGTCATGATCTTAAACGCCAGAGCCGAGAAGGGCGCGTCGTCCACAGGCTCGCGCTCTACGTCTTCTTCGCTATTCGGCTTGTGACCTGTTACTGCGCCCACATCAGACGGCGCTGGCAGGAAACGAACCACTGCATCCAGGAGACGCTGCACGCCCTTGTGCTTAAATGCACTTCCGCAAGTGACGGGCACTGCCTTGAGTGCACAGGTTGCCATTCTAAGGGCAGCGATGATCTCTTCAGGGGCAATCTCTCCACCCTCGAGGAATTTCTCCAGAAGCTGATCATCAAATTCCGCCACCGAATCGAGGAGCTTCTCGCGAAACTCCAGCGCCTTACCCATGAGGTCTTCCGGAATCTCGCCAATGTGAAACTCGGCTCCGAGAGAGGTCTCCTCATAGGTCACTGACTGCATCGCAATCAGGTCGATGAGTCCAGTGAAGGTCTCACCAGTGCCGATGGGCAGTTGTACGGGAACGAAGTTGCTACCGAGTCTGTCCTCAAGCATAGCGAGGACCTGATAGAAATCAGCCCCGTTTCGATCCATCTTGTTGACGAAAGCGATTCGGGGCACTTCGTATCGATCTGCCTGACGCCACACGGTCTCGGACTGCGGCTCGACACCACCAACGGCACAGAACACGCCTACCGCCCCATCAAGGACACGGAGTGAGCGCTCAACCTCGGCTGTGAAGTCAACATGGCCCGGCGTGTCGATAATGTTGATACGGTGCTCATCCCATTCACAGGCGGTAGCAGCAGAGGTGATGGTGATTCCTCGCTCTTGCTCCTGTACCATCCAGTCCATGGTAGCATTGCCATCATGGACTTCACCCATGCGGTGCACGCGGCCAGTGTAATAGAGGATACGTTCGGTCGTCGTCGTCTTGCCCGCGTCGATGTGGGCGGCGATGCCGATGTTCCTCGTCTTTTCGATGCTATGCTGTCTGGCCAACTCTGATGCGTTCCTGTTCAGGGTGGTACGAAATCTGTGAGTATCCGAATCCGTCTACGTCTGCGCCTACTTGATCAGAAGCGGTAGTGCGCGAAAGCCTTGTTTGCATCGGCCATGCGATGCACCTCGTCGCGGGCCCGTACGGCCCCACCTTCACCATTGGCCGCGGCGATCAACTCATTGGCCAGGCGATCGGCCATTGTGCGCTCTGAGCGCTCTCTGGCAAATCGAATGATCCATTTGATCGCGCGAGTCGTGCGCTCTTCTGGACGAACCTCGAGAGGCACCTGGAGAGTCTGTGAACCAACCCGCCGGGACTTAGTGATCACCATGGGCTTGCAGTTCTCGACAGCTTTTAGAAAGATGTCGAGGCCCTGCTGATCGGATCGCTCTGTTACCATATCGATCGCCGAATAGAAAGTCCGCTCGGAAACGCTCTTCTTTCCAGCCTTCATCATGCAATTGATGAATCGAGCCGCCAGGGCGTTGTTGAACTTTGGGTCTGGAACGATCGGACGCTTTACGGCCCGTCTTCTACGCGACATGAATTCTCTTTGTCTTCAGGATCTACTGAGCGCGACGGGCGCCGTATTTGGAACGGCCCTGCTTACGCTCGGCGACGCCGCTGGCGTCGAGGACGCCGCGGATGATGTGATAACGCACTCCAGGTACATCCTTTACGCGTCCACCGCGCACCAGGACGATTGAGTGCTCCTGCAGATTATTGCCTTCGCCTGGGATATAGGCGGTTACTTCTTGTCCCGTCGTCAGCCGTACGCGAGCCATCTTGCGCAAAGCTGAATTCGGCTTCTTCGGCGTCGTCGTGTAAACACGAGTGCACACTCCGCGGCGCTGCGGACAACCGAGCAACGCCGGAGAATCGGTGCGCTTCTTGGACTTCTGACGACCCTTGCGAATCAGCTGACTGATTGTGGGCACGAACCCGACTCCATTGCTTGTACGTGAAACATCAACTTGGACGTGAAAACCAGTGGCTCTGTGCGTGAAACCCAGTGGCTTTGCGCGCGCGAAAACACATCTAAATCATGGCTTTCAGACACACGCGGTTGTAGTTGGGTTTTGCCCCTCCACAACCCCGCGTAGCGCGAAATACGATAAACTCAAAAGCTAACTACTATTTGCTAAATCGTCAACAGCAGTTGGCCTGATTGTGACAAGCTTAACTGCCTCTGTCGCAGACCATTTCCGCGGGTCGCCGAAGCGACGTATTCACTCACCGGCATGGTCCCGTTTACTCGCCGAAGCGAGGTTCCCTACTCGCCGAAGCGAGGTTCCCTACTCGCCGACGACAGCTTCCGCTGCAGCATCGTAGTCGGGGACCTGATCACCACCCGCTTCTGCATTCGCCGCATCCGTTTCAGGCGTGAGGTCGTTGTAGCGCACCCCCCGATAGAGATCGGAGCCCGTTCCGGCGGGGATCAAACGGCCGATGATGACGTTCTCCTTCAGTCCGCGCAGATGATCCACCTTGCCCTGGACAGCGGCCTCCGTGAGCACCCTCGTCGTCTCCTGGAACGAAGCGGCTGAGATAAAGCTATCCGTCCGCAAGGACGCTCGAGTGATACCGAGTAGAATGGGCTGACAGGTGGCAGGATCGCCGCCCTCGCCGATCACCTTCTCGTTCTCGCGGTTGAAGCGGATCTTGTCGACCTCTTCCCCCTCGAGAAAGTTGGTGTCACCCGGATCGAGAATCTTCACTTTCTGCAACATCTGCCGTACGATCACTTCGATGTGCTTGTCGTTGATCTCCACCGCCTGAAGCCGGTACACGTCCTGGATTTCATTGACAAGATACTCCTGCACTTTGTGAACGCCCTGGACTGCCAGGATGTCATGCGGGTTCACCGCCCCTTCAGAGAGACGCTCACCAGCAACAACCATGTCGCCCTCGTGAACACGCAAGTGTTTGCCATATGGCACCAGGTACTTGCGCTCTTCACCATCCGGCGACGTGACAAAGACCTCACGATTGCCACGAACAAGGCCGCCGAAGCGCACTTCGCCGTCGATCTCCGAGATCACAGCGGGCTCCTTCGGGCGGCGCGCCTCGAACAGCTCCGCGACTCTCGGCAGACCACCCGTGATGTCGCGGGTCTTGCTGCGCTCACGAGGAATCTTGACGAGGGTCGTGCCAGCGCTGATCTCGACGTCATCCTCGATCAACAGGCGGGCACCGACAGGAATGATGTATGCGCGCTTACCTTCTGGACCCTCGATTTCGATCGCAGGACTCAGGCTGCGATCTCGCTGCTCGACGATCACCCGCGCACTCATACCGGTCGTTTCGTCGAACTCAGACCGCATGGTGACATCATCTATGATGTCAATGAACTTCACCCTTCCCGATCGATCGGTACAGATCGGATTGCTGTAGGGATCCCATTCATACATGACATCGGAGGCGACGACTTCGTCACCATCCTTGACCTTCAGGACACACCCATAGGGAATGGTCATCTTATGGCGAACACGGTTCTGTTCGTCGAGTAACTCGATTTCACCATTGCGACCGGTGACAACGCGGCCAAGATCCGGGTGATCCACGGTGATGATGTTGTTCAACTCAGCAGTACCGTCTCGACGTGCCGTAATCTGTGACTGCTCAGCAATTCGACTTGCGGTACCGCCGATGTGGAATGTGCGCAGCGTCAACTGTGTACCAGGTTCGCCGATACTCTGAGCAGCGATCACGCCTACTGCTTCGCCGGTATTTACGATCCGCTGAGAGGCCAGGTTCCGACCATAGCAATAAGCACACACGCCACGCTGTGACTCACAAGAAAGCGTTGAACGTATGCGCACTTGCTCGAAGCCCGCCTGAGCGATGGCATTCGCATCGGCCTCTTCAAGAAGAGTTCCAGCAGCGATGACGACCTTCTCATCTTGATCGATCGCATCTTCGAGAAGTGTTCGACCCACAATGCGCTCTGCCAACGGTTCGACAATCTCCTCGCCGTCTTTCAAAGCGCCAATCCAGATACCTTGGCGAGTACCACAATCCAACTCGTTGATGACTACATCCTGCGCCACATCCACCATGCGTCGCGTCAGGTATCCTGCTTCGGCGGTCTTCAGCGCCGTATCAGCCAAGCCTTTGCGTGCACCGTGAGTCGAGATGAAGTATTCGAGGACCGACAGCCCCTCCTTGAAGGAGGCGATGATCGGCGTTTCGATGATCTCACCAACCGCGCCGGTCAGCTTCTTCTGCGGCTTGTTCATCAAGCCGCGCATACCACCGAGCTGCTTGACTTGATCTTCCGAACCACGAGCGCCGGAGTCCTTCATCACATAGATGGAGTTGAAACCTTCTTCAGACTCCTCGAGCGCGCGCTGAACCGATCGAGAAACACCAGAGGTCGCGTGCGTCCAAATGTCGATGATCTTGTTGTAACGTTCGCCATCCGTAATGATGCCGTTGGCGTATTGACTCTTGACCCTATCGACTTCCGCGTTGGCCTCACCAATGATCTCGTCCTTCTGGCGAGGCACGACCACATCGTCTACAGCGACACTGACACCAGACAGCGTTGCCCACTGATATCCCAGTGCCTTCATGCGATCTACGGTTTCTGCCGTCTGCCGATTGCCCAGGTGCCGGTGGACATCTCCGGCAATACTCTTGATGTCGGCCTTGTCGATGTTGCGATTGATGAATTCCATGTCATCAGGCAAAACATCGTTGAAGATGATTCGTCCAGCCGTTGTATCGACAATTTCACCAGCGATGCGCACCTTGACGGGCTGGTGCAACTTCAGCATTCCCGCCTCATAAGCTGCGCGCGCCTCCCGTGGACTACTGAAACGTCGGTCAACCTTCGATGCGTCGGAGAATTTGACCTTCGTGAGGAAGTAGGCGCCGAGGACGATGTCCTTCGGATCCATCATGATGACAGGTTCGCCATCTGCCGGCTTCAGCAGGTTCTGCGATGACAGCATCAGCAGACGAGCTTCGATCTGCGCCTCGAAGGAGAGCGGCACATGGACGGCCATCTGGTCACCGTCGAAATCGGCATTGAAGGCGGCACAGACCAATGGATGCAGCTTGATGGCCTTGCCTTCAACGAGGATGGGCTGAAAAGCCTGGATTCCAAGTCGATGCAGTGTCGGCGCGCGATTCAACAGGACGCAGTGGTCCTGAATAATCTCCTCGAGGATGTCCCACACCTCTGGACGCTCACGTTCGACAAGTTTCTTGGCGCTTTTTACCGTCTGCACCAACCCCTTTTCTTCCAGCTTGCGGATGACGAAGGGTTTGAATAGCTCCAGTGCCATACTCTTGGGCAAGCCGCACTGATGCAGTTTTAGATCTGGTCCGACGACGATGACCGAACGGCCTGAGTAGTCAACTCGCTTGCCGAGCAGATTCTGGCGAAAGCGACCTTGCTTGCCCTTGAGCAAGTCAGACAAGGACTTCAGTGAACGGTTACCATCACCACGTACGGCGCGTGAACGGCGGCCGTTGTCGAACAACGCATCGACGGCCTCTTGGAGCATGCGCTTTTCGTTGCGAAGAATCACCTCAGGTGCCTTGATACTGATCAGCTTCTTGAGGCGATTGTTGCGGTTGATCACGCGACGATACAGATCATTGAGATCGGACGTAGCAAAACGCCCACCCTCAAGTGGCACCAGAGGACGAAGATCCGGCGGGATCACAGGTATGACCTCGAGGATCATCCAGTTTGGACGATTTTCAGACTGCCGGAAGGCCTCGACAACCTTCAGTCGCTTCAGGGCTTCCTGCTTGCGTTGGATTGACGTCTCCATGCGGACGCGCGCTCGCAACTCAGCCGACAATTCCTCAATATCGATCGACGCGAGAAGATCACGAACCGCGGGAGCTCCCATGCCCACGACAGGATCATGGCCCTGCTCTCGCAGTTCCATCAATTCCTCTTCCGTGAGCAATGCCATCTTGTCGAGACCCTCAATGTCCTTAGGGTCTGACACGACGTACGATTCGTAGTAGAGAACGCGTTCCAGATTCCGCATCGAGATATCAAGCAGCGCGCCGATACGAGATGGCAGGGACTTGAAGTACCAGATGTGTGAGACAGGCACAGCCAATTCGATATGACCGAGTCGCTCACGGCGAACCTTGGCCTGCGTCACCTCTACACCACATCGGTCACAGACGACACCACGGTAGCGGATGCCCTTGTATTTCCCACAGTGGCAATTCCAATCCTTTACCGGACCGAAGATACGCTCGCAAAACAGACCGTCTCGCTCAGGTTTGAACGAGCGATAGTTGATCGTCTCCGGCTTCGTGACTTCACCATGTGACCACGAGCGAATCGTGTCTGGTGATGCCAGTTGAATCCGGATGGAATCAAAGTCTGTTGGCTTTCTCGAGTTCTGAGTTTTCAGCACGTGTGCAACCCCTTGGTGGTCGGGAACCTGAAGGTTCCTAGTCCGTTTGAGATCCGGTTAGTACGACTCGACAGCCAGGCTGTCCTCGAGGATGACGTCGAGGCAAAGGCTCTGTAGTTCCTTCACCAGAACGTTGAATGACTCGGGGATCCCCGGCTCCGGGGGATTCTCGCCCTTGACGATGGCTTCGTAAATCTTCGAACGACCCGCCACGTCGTCGGACTTCACGGTCAACATCTCCTGCAGTGTGTACGCTGCTCCATAGGCCTCTAGGGCCCACACTTCCATCTCACCGAAACGCTGGCCGCCAAACTGCGCCTTACCACCCAGTGGCTGCTGGGTGACCAGCGAATAGGGACCGATCGATCGAGCGTGGATCTTGTCAGAGACAAGGTGGGTCAACTTCAACATGTAGATCTGACCGACGGTGACTCTCTTCTCCAGTTTGTGGCCAGTGCGGCCATCGAACAGGACCGACTTGCCATCGTCGTCCAGGCCAGCATCACGCAGCATCTGCTTGACCTCGTCTGCTGTGGCACCGTCGAAGACCGGTGTCGCAACGTGGAGACCAAGTGCGGAGGCCGCCCAACCCAGATGAGTCTCGAATATCTGTCCGAGGTTCATGCGCGAAGGAACACCCAGTGGATTCAAAACGATATCTACTGGACGTCCATCTTCCAGATAAGGCATGTCTTCTTCAGGAACGATCGTCGACACAACGCCCTTGTTACCGTGACGACCGGCCATCTTGTCGCCTACGGAAAGCTTGCGCTTCTTGGCGACATACACCTTCACCAACTGGATAATTCCGGGCGGTAGCTCATCGCCTCGGGTCAGGCGCTCAACCTTCCGCTCGGTTTGTTCTTCCGTCAGCTGCGCCTGTTCAGCGGCATAATGCAGAAGTTGATCAACTTTTTCATTGATCGCTGGCTTTTCACACCATGAGTCTTCCGGCTCAAGCGTGTTGAAATCAATGCGTTCTACCAGGCGATCACTGATGATCGTCCCCTCGCGCACGACAACGCTGCTATCCTCCTTCGATCGCAATCGGCCCAGCTTCTGATCCTTCAACATCTCCAGGAGTTGGCGATTCCGCTCAGCGCCAATCTCTGCGATGGTCACCTCGGATGCATTGCGCAGCTCAAGGATGTCTTCCTTTTCCTTCTTCTTGGAAGACTCTCCCCCACGATCCTTCCGGGAGAAAACCTTGCGACCGATGACAACACCCTCCATACCAGGAGGAGCCTTCAGCGAGGCATCTCGTACATCTCCGGCTTTTTCACCGAAGATCGCACGCAGTAGACGCTCTTCGGGAGACAACTCCGTCTCACCTTTCGGCGTGACTTTTCCAACCAGGATGTCGCCAGGACCGACTTCAGCGCCAATACGAACGATTCCTTCGTCATCAAGATTGCGTACCGCGACCTCGCTGACGTTGGGAATTTCACGAGTAATCTCCTCCTGGCCACGCTTGGTGTCGCGTACCTGGAGTTCAAATTCCTCAATGTGGACGGAAGTAAAAACGTCCTTCTTGAGAAGCCGCTCGGAAATGACGATGGCATCCTCGAAGTTGTAACCACGCCACGGCAGGAAAGCCACGAGGACGTTCATACCAAGGGCGAGATCGCCCTTCTCCGTCGCGGGGCCGTCGGCCAGCACCTGGCCCGCTTCCACCTTTTCTCCAACGGCAACAATAGGCCGCTGATTCATGCAGCAATCCTGATTCGAACGGGCAAACTTCGTGAGCTTGTATTCGTCGAAATCTGCCGTGTCGAGGGGAGACATTTGTGACGAACGACGCTTATCGCGGCGCACAACGATGCGATCAGCATCAGATGTGATGACCTCTCCCGGGTTGCGGGAAAGAATCACAGCACCGGAGTCTACGGCGATCTTGTTCTCCATGCCGGTGCCAACAAAAGGTGCCTGCGTAAATAGCAAGGGCACCGCCTGGCGCTGCATGTTCGATCCCATCAATGCACGGTTTGCATCGTCATGCTCAAGGAATGGGATCAGCGCAGCCGCTGCACTTACGAGTTGCTTGGGCGACACATCCATGTATTGACACTCGGTGGGCTCTACCATCGGATAGTCATCTCGGCGCCGCGCCTTCACCACATCATTGACGAAGGAACCATCATCCTTGAGCAATTCGTTGGCTTGAGCAATCGTGAAACGGTCTTCCTGGTCGGCAGACAGAAACTCGATATCCTGCGTCGCTTTGCCGTTGACGACCGTGCGATAAGGAGTCTCGAGAAAGCCGAAGTTGTTCACGCGAGCATATGTACTGAGTGACGAAATCAGGCCGATGTTTGGACCTTCCGGCGTCTCAATAGGACAGATGCGGCCGTAGTGTGTGTAATGGACGTCACGAACCTCAAATCCTGCCCGATCACGACTCAGACCGCCAGGCCCGAGAGCCGAAAGGCGTCTCTTGTGCGTCAGTTCGTCCAGCGGATTGTTCTGCTGCATGAACTGTGACAGTTGGGACGACCCGAAAAAGGCTTGAACGACGGTAGAAACCGTCCGGGCATTCACCAGATCGTGCGGCGTCGGCTGGTTGTCGTCGCGCAGACTCATTCTCTCGCGAATGGTACGAGCCATCCGCGTCAGGCCGATGCTAAACTGGTTTGCCAGTAACTCACCCACGAGCCGGACTCGACGATTCCCCAGATGATCGATATCATCGGTAAATCCTTGAGCCGTGCGCAGTCCTTGCAGATAGCGCAGGATGACCATGAAGTCTTCAAGATGAAGAATCGTGCTATTCGCAGGGATATCAAGATTCATGCGCCGATTGATTCGATGCCGACCAACGTCACCCAGATTGTAGCGTTTGGGATTGAAGAACAGACGCTCCAGCAAGCCGCGAGCGGTCTCGATATTCGGCGGATCACCTGGACGCAGCAGGTTGTAGATTCGCGTCAGCGCATCTTCTTCGTTCTCACTCGGATCCTTGCGTAGGGTATTCTCAAGAATACCAGGATCATTCTGCCCAGGGCCCTCGATCACCTTGATCTTCTTGAAGGGGCTCCCCTTCAAGGCCTCGAGCACCTCTTCCGTGATTTCGGTGTGGCCGTCGGCTAGGATCTCTCCGTTGCGCTTGTTGACGATGTCCTCAGCGCCGAGAAAACGTCCGAGAATATCATCGGTGATCTCGACTTCCTCTTCGTCGCGGAAGAGCGCCAGAACCTCACCATCCTTCGAAAAACCCATGCCGCGAAGAAGGAGCGATACCGGCATCTTTCTCCGGCGATCAATGTGGACATACATGATATCGTTGATGTCCAAACTGAACTCGAGCCACGGCCCCTTGGAAGGGAGAATGCGTGCCGAGAACAGGCGCTTGCCATTGGGGTGAATCGTTTCGTCAAAGAAGACGCCTGGCGATCGGTGCAACTGACTCACGACAACGCGCTCGGCGCCATTGACGACGAAAGTTCCTTCCTCGGTCATGATGGGCAATTCACCGAGGAACACTGACTGCTCGACGACATCCTTTACAGGCTTGTCCGGACTCTCCTTGTCACGGGCGATCAGGCGCAAGGTCGAGCGCAGTGGCGCGGCAAAGGTCATTCCCCGTTCGCGGCACTCCTCAACGGAGTAGCGGGGATTGCCGATTGAATAATCAACGAACTCCAGGGTGTAGATCCCGTGGACGTCGCTAATAGGGAAGATGCTCTCAAAGACCAGTTGCAATCCACGGCGCTGGCGGCGTCGAGGTGCGGTCTCCAGTTGCAGGAAAGAACGGTACGAGTCGATCTGCACTTCCAGCAGATTGGGCATCGGTACAACTTCGCCGATCTTACCGAACGAATGTCGGTCGATTCTGGCTGCGTGTCCGTTGCCGTTCCCGTTCGTCGTCGAATCTGAGCTCAAGGTCTGGCTCCTTTGGTCACCCGAGTCTGCCATGGCCTACGCCAAGGAAGACATCCGCGCGATGTTGGACTGAAACGTCGATCACGGCGCGGGCCCGCTAGAGGGGGCCGCACCGGGATATGGTGAAAGCTCACGGAAGCACCCCGGGGCTCATCGCCCCCGGCCTTCCATGAGCTTTCGCTAACGTGCGTGGTATTCGATGATCTTTGCGGTCGGGTCGTCGTTGTGGGTATGGTGCGGACAGCAGTCGCTGTGTGGCGACGACTTCAGCGGAAACGACGTTTATCCGTAGAATTCGAGTTCTTCCGTAACTACTTGATCTCGACCGTAGCGCCGGCTTCCGTCAACTTGCCTTGGATCTCTTCTGCCTCTGCCTTGGAAACGGCTTCTTTCACAGGCTTCGGTGCCTCATCGACGAGAGCCTTCGCCTCTTTCAAACCAAGGCTGGTGATCTCACGAACAACCTTGATCACCTGAATCTTCTTGTCACCAGCACCGGTGAGAACCACGTCAAATTCGTCCTTCTCTACGGCAGCTTCGCCCGCATCGGCAGGTGCGGCACCAGCCATCATCACTGGTGCAGCGGCAGAAACACCAAACTTGTCTTCTAGAGCCTTAACCAACTCGGCCAGTTCCAACACGGTGAGACCAGAAATGGTCTCGATAATCTCGCCCACTTTGGGGCTTACGCTGACTTCTTCTTCGCTCATTGCTGAGTCCTCCGTTTGATCATTTGGTCGATCGTTTTAGTTCGTTCCGATGTCTGTTCTTCAACTCCAAGGGGTCGGCTATTCGCCTGCAGCGTCCGCTCCCCCACTTTTTTCTTTCTCGATAGCGCCGAGGACGCCGACAAGATTGCGCAGTAGGCCGTTCAACACAGCAGCCAGGCCGTAGAGCGGTGCATTGACCGTTCCGACGAGCTTGCCAATGAGTTCATCGCGCGATGGCAGTTTGGCCAACTCACCGACGGCTTCGGGCGTAAGCACCTGGCCGTCGACAAGGCCAGTCTTGATCGACAGCTTGCCACCGTCGTCAATGAACTTCTGCAGCAACTTCGCGGGTTCGACTGGATCATCGCCCGCGAAAGCCATCGCAGTGGGTCCCTCGAAGTGCTCATTCAGGACATCAAGACCCGACTCAGATGCGGCTAATTTTGCGAGTCGATTCTTGACGACCTGGTATTCGATACCAGCCTTACGCAACGACCGTCGCAACTCGGTAACCGAGGCTACGTCGATGCCACTGAAATCAGCGAGGAAGATCGCCCCTGCACCTGTCATTTTCTGCGACAAGCTGGAGACGGCATCGACCTTTTGTACAGTCGGCATTATCTGTGCTCTTCAGGTAGAGAAAGTCTTACGCAGCCACGGCTGCCGGGTCGATACGAATACCCGGGCCCATGGTGGAAGACAGAATCAGTTTGCGGATAAAGTTGCCCTTCGTAGAGGACGGCCGGGCGCGCATGATAGCGTCCGATAAGGCCTTGGCGTTCTCGACAAGAGCTTCCTCGGTAAAAGAAATCTTCCCGATAGGAGCTTGTGCATTGTTACCGGATTTGTTGTCGGCGCGGTACTCTACGCGGCCTGCTCGCGCCTCATTTACAGCCTGGCCGACATCTCTGGTTACTGTGCCCGTCTTCGGATTGGGCATCAATCCTCGAGGGCCAAGGACGCGGCCCAATTTCCCAACTTGTCCCATCATATCAGGAGAAGAGATGACCAAATCGAAATCGAGCCATCCCCCTTCGATCTTCGCGATCAAGTCGGCACCACCGACATGGTCGGCACCGGCCTCCTCAGCCTGAGCGACAAGCTCGCCCTGGGTGATCACGACAATGCGCACTTCCTTGCCGGTGCCATTCGGCAACATGACAGTCCCTCGCAACGCCTGGTCAGCCTGCCGACCATCGATGCCGAGGTAAAAATTCATCTCTACAGTCTCGTCGAAACCACGCACTGGCATGGCCTTGAGGAGTTTGACTGCATCCTCAAGACTCTGAGTCTCGCCGCGATCGTAGGCTTCGACCGATTCTGTATATTTCTTGCCGCGCTTAGCCATTTCGCTATCTCTCGTCTCTAAATTCCCTAGCCCTCAACAACCAGGCCCATACTACGTGCAGTCCCGGCGATCATGCGAGCAGCCGCATCGATATCGTCGGCGTTGAGATCTTCCATCTTGGACTCCGCAATTTCTCGCAGTTGTGCTGCCGTTACGATGCCGACCTTGTCGCGATTCGGCACGCCAGAGCCCTTTTCGATCTTCGCTGCCCTTTTCAATAGCACGGCTGCGGGAGGCGTTTTGGTGATGTAGCTGAAGCTGCGATCGGCGTAGACGGTGATAACGACAGGAATAATGAGACCATCTTTGTCCTGTGTGGCCGCGTTGAAGGCCTTGCAGAACTCCATGATGTTTACGCCGTGCTGACCAAGAGCTGGCCCCACGGGAGGGGTCGGGGTCGCTTTGCCTGCAGGGATCTGCAGCTTGATCTGCGCCAGTTCCTTCTTTGCCATCGTCTGCTCTACCGTCCTCTTCTACTGATCACTTGGCTACGTAAGTTTGTTCGATCCGACTCTTGTAGGCTCGTCAACTGACAACGGTCTCGTCTACCGCTTCCACTTGCAACACGTCCAGTTCGACCGGCGTTCCTCGACCAAAAATGCTCACCATGATCTTCAGACGACGCTTTTCGGGAATGACTTCCTGGACGGTGCCGATAAAGTCTTTGAATGCCCCGTCGTTTACCTTCACCTGATCGCCGACGATATACGGAATATCTTCGACTTCTTGAGCCTGACGCCGATCGGCATGACCCAGGATGTGATCGACTTCCTCTTGCGTCAGAGGCGCCGGTGTCCGCCCTGGTCCGACGAAATTCGTGACACCCGGTACGTTCGTCACGACATGCCAGGCATCTTTGGTCATCTCCAGTTCAATCAGGACGTAGCTGGGCAGGAACCGACGCTTTACAACCGTCTTCTTTCCAGCCCGCATCTCTACGACCTCTTCCGTTGGAACCACGACCTTGGCTATAGCCCCGTCAGCGGCGCCTTGCTGGATCAGCGTCTCGAGATAGGTCTTAACCTTATTCTCGTGTCCGGAATATGTGTGCAGAGCGTACCAGTGAACGGCCATGAACGAATCGCCTTTTACGTCGTTAGTACGGAATTACACGGAGAGGAGTACCGACCGGACGAAAGACAGAACCAGGTCGAATAAACCAATGAAAATGGCGAAAGCGATGGAAAAAATGATTACCACCGTCGTCGAATTGACGAGCTCGTCGCGTGTCGGCCAAATTACTCGACCGAATTCGCCACGCACATCACTGAGAAACGTCCTGAGCTTCTCCCACATCCCCCGCTGACGACCCTCTCCTACGTGTGAACCCTGCAAAATGGCAGGCCCGGCAGGACTTGAACCTGCAACCGCCGGTTTTGGAGACCGGTGCTCTACCAATTGAGCTACAGGCCTAACGAATCAAGCTGTGTTACAACCCTTCTTACATCTGTGTACTACGTCGGTGCTACTACCGTAGTTCGTTCTGGCAACACCACCAATTCATCGACTCTCGCGATGAATTGTGTGTCGAGCGCAGTGACGGCAGTATTTCTTGAACTCGACTCTTGCCGTTGTCTGCTGACTCTTTGTCACCTTGTAGTTCCGATGACTGCACTGCTCGCACTCGAGTGTAACCTGCTCACGAGGCATGGCTCTATCTTACGCCGACTGCATGCACACTGCCTGCCTTGAACTGGTTATGGTCGAGATCCGCTAAAACTGGAGCCGATGACCAGGATTGAACTGGTGACCTCATCCTTACCAAGGATGCGCTCTACCATCTGAGCTACATCGGCTTGTTTGTTGCCTCATTCACCAGTGATGGTCGCCCGGCACATCGGTCGGTGGAGCGGGAAACGGGACTCGAACCCGCGACATCGAGCTTGGAAGGCTCGCGCTCTAGCCAACTGAGCTACTCCCGCACAACTCCGCCCTCGCTCTGATCGATCTACTGCCCCGATACAGACTGCGAAACATAGATCCAGTATACCGATCTGTCAACCCGCAAACCCATGAACCACCACATGATGCATGAGATTGTTGGCCTCACCATACAAGCAAGGGCCCCGTCCGCGGCCAAGACTGGTGCGGGCGGGGCCCAAATGTGAGCAGAGATTCGACAGCCTGAGCCTACGCCGCCCTTGCTGCAGGCTGACTCGGCTGCATGTTCTTCAACGGCAGGTAGTACTCGCTCATATAGTGACGCTTACAAAACCCTCGGGATGAATGAGCCTGCTCGCATCCCATCACCTGGCAACCGGTACGCCCATAAGAACGCTCCCTTTCCGGTGTCAGGCGGCCATAGCGCCGCTTTTGCTGATAGTGACGAAAGCAAAGGCCCTTTGCGATCTGAGACTTGTGACATCCACTCACGTGGCAGTGGTGCCCCCGGGTCGAATACTCACGCTCCGGCGTCAGTCGGCCGTGTCGCCTGACTTGCTGATAGTGCCGAGGGCAGTATCCCGAGGTGCGAGCCTCGCTCCTGCATTGAGGGGCGGCGCAGACTTCAAACTGGTCATGCATGATGTTTGCCTAAGTAGGATGCTTGGTGGTTTTCAATCACCACTGCAACAATCATGCCCAGCCAAGTTGTTACCCCAAAGCGTCAAGAAAACGACCCGAACAACAAACCTGCAAATGATTGCGCGCCAACCACTTAGAATCGCGACATGACATATTTACAGAGACTGATCACCGGATCGGATGCAATGTCGAATTCTCACTTCTGCGACCCCCTGTCTCAAAAAAACGCGGCTAAGCCCTTAGAAAAAAAACAAGTTAGACAACGAATATCAATTATGCGACTCGTGTCTCATTCGAGAGACAATCGCCTTCAGGCCATGTTTGCGCAGATGCCGATAGAATGTTGCTCGACTCATGCCAAGCAGGTCTGCAGCTCGATTCACATCCCCGCCGCTGGACTTGAGCGCTTCGAGATACATCGCTCGCTGCGCTGCTTCGTGGCGCTGCACGGCGCCCTCAAACCCCACTGCAGACACACCTTGTTCCCTCTCATCTACTACATCTGCGGAGGGGCGCCCCTCCTCAATCGACGTACTGTGGAGCTGCGGAAGGTCCTCTAATTGCACCCAGCGACGACGGGTCAGAGCGACGGCACGTTCGATGACGTTCTCTACCTCGCGGACATTTCCCGGCCAGTCATAGGCTTCCAGGCGAGCGAGGGCGTCAGGTTCGATCCCCTCGATAATCTTGCCATTTTTCTCGGAAAAATTCTTCAGAAAGCGATCAACAAAGATGGCCAGATCCCCCTCACGCGCGCGAACTGGAGGGACATCAATCGAGATAACATCGAGGCGATAGAGTAGATCCTGGCGGAACACGCCCTCCGCCACAGCGCGGTGGAGATTGCGATTTGTCGCCGCAATCAACCGACAGTCGACAGGTATCGTGCGGTCTCCACCAACTCTTACGATCGCCTTCTCCTGCAAAACACGTAGCAATTTGACCTGGACTTCAGGAGGGATCTCACCAATTTCGTCAAGAAATAGAGAACCACCGCTGGCGAGTTCGAATTTTCCGAGTCTCCCCTTGCGACTTGCACCCGTAAAAGCGCCCTCGACATACCCGAATAGCTCGCTTTCGATCAGATCTCTGGGCAAGGCGGCGCAGTTGACTGCCAAGAAAGGACCCTCAGTGAAGGCACTGGCGTTGTGCACAGCTTGCGCAAAGACCTCTTTGCCTGTGCCAGTCTCGCCCTGAATGAGGATATTTGAGGCCGTACCTGCGGCGACTCGAGCCAATTCCTTGGTTTTTTCGATCACGGGACTCTCACCCAGAATATCATCGAAGGTGAACGTTCGCTGTACTCCAATCACACGGTTCACCAGGCGTCCAACTTCCCCCATCTCGCGAAAGGTCAGCACGGCGCCCGTCGGATTCTGTTGCTCGTCGTAGACGGGTTGGAGATTTGCCATGGCTGCTACCTTACCATCGCGGCAAAGGAGAGTCACAACGCGCGATGAGAATTGCTCTCCGCGCTCAAGCCAGCGAGCTAGTGGCGGCTTGTCCTCTACGAAAACAGCCACCGAGCTACCCTCGATTTCCTCGGCGCTTCTCCCCAGAATCCTCCGCGCCACCGTATTGACCTCCTGAATCGTGCCTCGTTGGTCAATGGCAAGCAATCCGTCTGAAATCGATTCGAGCAGTGCCCGCGATCGATCATATAGGGATCGCAATTGCCGCCCCTGATGACGCTCTGTACGCACCAGTTCCTGGAGGCGAGAGGTAAGCCGGATATCCTCAATCTCAGCAGCGATCTGGCTCGAAAGAGCGAACAAGACGCTCACGTCGTCGTCGGTAAACAAGCGACGCCCCGAGGCACTCGTCAGCTTATCCATCAACGTCAGAGTGCCGACGACGCGCTCCTCGAGAACGAGAGGCACACTCACGAGTGAAGATCCCAGGCTGCCAGGTGTTTCATCGGTGCGAAGATCATCTATCAGGATCGGTTCACCCGTGGCAGCAACAAACTCGGCAATGCGCTTCTCGTATGTCGTGTCGACAGCGCCATCATCGATGGTAAATAGAGTGGCCAGGGCGAGTGTGCCATCGTTGACCAGCAAGCGAATGGCCGTCCCCCGTGCAGCGAGCGTTTCAGCGGCGCGAGAGGCGATCAACTCGAGGGACTCATCCATCCCCAGGCCGGAATTCATGGCCTGCCCCAACTCATTGAGGGCTTGAATCTGGCTGTTTCTCTGTGCCAGGTCACCCTGGGACCGCCATGCCTTAACGAGTAGCAGAACCAGTGGGCATATGACACGTTCGGCGAACAGAACCTCTTCGCCGTCGAAATGCCGTATGTCGATTGTCTGTAGACTCAGCACACCGACGACCTGCTCGCCACTGACGACGGGCACAGCAAGAATACTGCTGAACTTTTCGGGGTCGTCCATGTCGACGGAGCGGGGATCTCGCGACATATCGGGCACATGCAGGGTGCGCCCCTGCATTGCGGCCAGTCCTGTGATCCCGACCCCTACCCGAAGGCGCGACACGGAGTCATCAGGATGCTGTACGACCAACTCCTCCAGGCGCGAGTCGAGGAGCAGAATGTCACACCGATCGACACGCAGATGAGCGCGAACGAGGGATGCAATTCGGGCGACGCCAATATGCAGTGATTCGGGCGTCTCAGCGATCAGCGATAACGCGTCTCGCCAGAATCGTTGTTCGGAAATTGGTTTGTCGTCAGAGGAAGGCAAGGCGAGCCTGTGAGCTGACCGAGTCAGAACTCACGTACCATCGGCAGCGAGTTCGCGAGGAAAAACCCCTCAGCGCGATATCTTCAGAATCTTGTAGCGCAGGTTTCCGGCGGGAACTTCGATGTCCACCTCGTCGCCCTCTTCTTTCCCCAGCAAAGCTTTGCCAATGGGCGAAACTGTGGAAATCTTCCCCTCCTCGAAATCGGCCTCTTCAGGAGAGACGAGGATGTAGGTCAAATCGCCCTTCTTCAACAGGTCTTTCAGTTCGACGGTGGCGCCGATATAGACCTTGTCATCGGGGATATTCTCGTTCTCGATCAGCCGCCCGCGACTGAGCGTTTCCTCGAGTCTCATGATCCGATTCTCGAGAAACGCCAAGCGCTCCTTCGCCGCCGAATACTCCGCATTCTCCGACAGATCGCCGAATTCCCGGGCTCGCTTGAGGGCAGTACGCACTGTAGGACGCTCGTCGGACTTGAGCGCTTTTAGCTCGTCCTGAAGCTTCTGCATCCCATCGCGTGTCAGATAGACATCGGACATGATGATCCTTCGCCGTAACAGAGATCGACACCCGGAGTGGGCTCGTTTGCCGGCTATCTGTTCAGGTATACAAAAAGCGGAAGGTGGCTGTTGGGCCGCTTCCGCTGCGTAACTACGAGAATGACACCGCAAATATAGAGACCTACCCCCTCCTGAGCAAGCATACAGGATCTGGATGCGGAAAAAAGGATGCTTTCGCCGGTTCGATCGGCCATCTACATTAGCCGTCGTCAAGGTGACGAGTCCCCCTCGTCACTGGCTTTCGCCCTCCCTGTTCCTCCCCGGTTTGTCTCATCATCCACCGTGGCTCTTGAGCCCACGGATTGGGACGGGATCTGTGCGCCTACTTCATCTCGCCGATATACATCTCGGTATCGAAAACTACGGTCGTCTCGACCCGAGTACCGGGTTGCATACGCGCCTGCAAGATTTCCTTCGTTGCCTGGGCAGTCTCTTCGACTATGCAATCGACGAGAAACTCGACCTTGTGCTTCTGGCAGGCGATGTCTACCGGACGCCGACACCAAATCCAACATGGCAGCGCGAATTTGCCGGGCAATTGCGACGCCTTCGCCAGGCAGGAATCCCCATTGCAATCGTCGTTGGAAACCATGACACGCCGGCCGCCATGGGTCGAGCAACATCTGTCGATGTCTTCACCGCTCTCGACCTACCTCTGACTCATGTCTACCGCCGCCCCGAACTGGCGACGATCGAAACACCTTCCGGCCCTTTGCAGATTGCGGCGCTTCCCTGGCCAACACGTCACTGGCTCAAGACCGTCGACGACTATCGCGATCTGTCACCGGAGCAGATTCACAAGGAGATCCGCCGGATTTGCGGGGCGCAGATTCAGCAGATGGCATCACAGTTGGATGAGACCTTGCCTGCCGTGTTGATGGCTCACGTTGCCGCCGCCGAAGCAACCTATTCGGGCGCAGAACGGACGGCCCTGATTGGCAACGACCCAACACTGCTCACCGGACAACTGGCGAATCCATCCTTCGACTACGTTGCCCTTGGCCACGTGCACAAGTATCAGCAACTGAGCCAAAACCCTCCTGTCGTCTATTCGGGAAGTATTGAGCGCGTTGATTTCGGCGAGGAAGGCGAGGAAAAGGGCGGTTGCGAAGTATCGATTGAGGGCACGACTTCACGGCATACGACGGTCCGCTTCCTGCCGACGCCGGCGCGACCGATGGTGACGATTGATGTCGATGCTCGTGGTATGGAAGACCCCACCGAGAGGATTCTGGACACCATCGGTAAGACCAACATCGAGGGAGCCATCGTGAGGTGCCGCTATCAAGCCGATGCCGGTGCCGCCCCCATGGACGCAGTCCTTGTTCGGGAGGCCCTCGCTGCTGCCCACCTTGTAGCCAGCATCCTGCCATCCATCTCTCCCCGCGAACGACAGCGACGTGCGACAATGCAGCACGACTTGTCGATGGGTGAAGCCCTGGACCGCTACCTGGAAAATCGACCAGAGCTCGAATCCCACAGTCAATCGCTGCGTCAGTTGGCCGGTCAACTGGAACAAGACTTGGACATGCATGGAGATCAGGAATGATCCCCGTCAGCCTCACACTGCGAAACTTTCTTAGTTATGGCGATGAGCCGCAGACACTCGATTTTACCCAGTTCCGAGTCGCCTGCCTCAGTGGCGACAATGGCAATGGAAAATCAGCCCTGCTTGATGCGATGACCTACGCCCTGTGGGGGCAGGCTCGAAAAGGCCGACACGACCGCAAGCCGGATGATGGTCTACTCCGTTTGGGCGCCACCCATATGTCGGTAGAGTTCGCCTTCGACCTGGACGACGACAGATATAGGGTGATGCGCTCGTTTCGACGGCGTCCCCGTTCCAGTGTCAGTGAACTTGAGTTGCAGTTGTTCGATCCCGCAACCGAGCAGTTTCGACCACTCACGCAAGCGGGAGCTCCGTCCGTTACACAGGGGCGGATCGACGACCTGCTCTCGATGGACTATGAGACCTTTACCAATTCTGCTTACCTGAGGCAGGGCCATGCGGATGCCTTCACACGCAAGAGTCCACGTGAGCGCAAGCAGCTTCTGGGGCGGATTCTTGGAGTCGACCGCTACGATCGGTTGCAGGAACTAGCCCGCCGGCGCCTGAACGATCTTGAAGATCGTATCCACCACCTGACGTGCCAGGTCAACGATGCGTCCGAAGCTCTGGCAACCCGCAGTGATGTTGAATCGCAGGTTGGACAGGTTGGCGCGCGTCTCGACGAGGCGAGCAAGGAGCTTGCTGCTGCGGAACAGGCGCTGGCGAGACTTCAGGATCGTGCAGTCCAGGCCAAAGCCCTGCGTGCCGAGCAGGACTGGGACGCGCAGAACGAACGAGACCTGACCACTGCGCTGGAGAGAGTTACCCGCGAGGAACTACAACTACAAGAGCAACAGCAACAGGACGGTCGTCTCGTTGAACAAGCGTCGTCCATTGAAGCCGATGCCGAGCAGCTCGCTCAAACTCAAAGACTGTTACAGGACAGCCAGTTGCGTCGCACGCAAGTGATGCAGCTCAGGCAAAGAGAAGAAGAAGCTCGTGCCCAAATCGAGGCGGCACGTCAGAAGATCGAACAGAGTCTCGCCCGTTGGCATGAACGCCACGCAACGGCGATCCAGAGCCGCGACCGACTGCAGAAGCTGATCGATCAGGAGGCCGATATCGAGGCTGCCTGGCTCCTGGTTAGTCAGGCAAGAGATCAAGTCGCCCGCCAGCGCGAGCACCGACGAGTATGGGACGAACTGGCGCGTCGGCGACAGGGCCTGGAGAATCAGATAGACGTCACGAGACAACGATTTCTGGAGCGAGCCAGTCTGTTGAGGCAGCAGAATGCCGACATTGAGGGCCAGTTGCAGAACGAGCGTCCGCAGCTATCTCGGATGCGAACCGCTGCTCAGACGGCTGCGAACCAAGCCAGCGCACGCGTCGAGGAACGACGCCTGCTGGCGGAGACCGGAATCGCACTCAGAGCCGAAATCGAAAACCATAAAAATCGCCAGGAGAGCCTCGCTCACGAGTTGGAACGACTCGATCAGCGCCGACAAGATCTCGGACAGGCAGATAGCAAGTGTCCCATCTGTGAAACAGAATTGGACGCAGAACACCGACTTCAAATCGCGGCCGAGTATGACGAGCAACAGAGCAAGATAGATCGGCAGTTGGCGGATGTAAGTAGCCACTTGGAGAGAATGCAGATTGACGTGGTTGAGCATCGTCGAAGATTCTCTGCCCTTGCCTCGGCCGAAGTGGAACTCACGACAAACCAGCAGCACCTGGCATCTGTAACAGAGCGTGAAGCAAGCCTGGGTGAACGTGAGCGCGTTGCCCACAAACTTCAGGAAGAATTCCAGGAGATAGACAGGACGCTCAGGGGAGAGGCCTTCTGCGACACCGAACGCGAGCAAGTGCTCGACGTGCAGAGGCTGATGTCGCAAATCGACTATCACCCAGAGCACTTGGAACAGGCAGAACTGGCTGCAGCAAATGCCAGCGCCGAGACTCGCAAGCAGCAGCTTCACGAAGCTCGTCAGCAACAGACCGCTGCCAATCAACAGATATGCGAGACCGTTGCGTCTATCGAATCTGAACAGTCGAAACTTTCATCGGCTGAATTGTCGTCTGACACCCAGGCAACACTCACTCAGATACGGGCACAAATCTCGGCGATCGACATAGACGAAGACCTCCATGCGCAACAGATGCAACTGGTGGCACAATTGCAGAGTGCGCCCGTACGACTTGCGCAGCTGCAAACGGCTCGGTCACGCCAGCAGGAGGTGGAGAATCAAGCCCTTGCCCAGCGCACGGAGCGCACACGAATACGCAGGCGTCAGCGGGAGCTGGCACAACGTCAGGCGGACCGAGTGCAATCACTTGCACAGGTCGATGGCATAGAACAGGCGTGTGCGGCAGCCACCGAAGAGGTGACATTGCGCAGTAGTGAACGTGATGGGCTTATCGAACGACGAGGAGCTCTTCGAACCCGATCAGAACACCTTGCGTCGCTCGCGACACAGACGCAACAGAACCGGCAGGAACGAAAGCAGCTACAGGCCAAAGCATGGCTGCACGAGCAGTTGGTCGAAGCCTTCGGAAAAGATGGCATTCAGGCCCTGATCATCGAGCACGCGATCCCTGAGATCGAAGAGGAAGCAAACGCCATCCTGCGTCGCCTGACCGACAATCGAATTCAGATAGCGATTGAATCGATTCGTGACCTGAAGAGTGGTGGGAGTCGTGAAACATTGGACATTAAGATCTCTGATGAGATCGGCGAGCGTGGTTACGATATGTATTCCGGTGGCGAGGCTTTTCGTTCGGATTTCGCCTTGCGACTTGCCCTTTCCAAGGTGCTGGCTCGGCGAGCCGGAACGCAACTACGGACGCTCATTATTGATGAGGGTTTCGGGACGCAGGACAGTCAAGGACTCGAGCAGCTCAAGGATTCGATCAACGTTGTCTGTGCCGATTTTGACAAGGTGATCATTGTCACTCATCTGGATGAGCTCAAGAGTGCATTCCCGACGCAGATTGAAGTCACCAAGCCACCTGGTCGCGGCTCCGAATTCGAAATTCGACACCTCGCCTGAGGACGAGCACATTGCCGGTCGCAGGTGACACGGGTAACTTTCTCCCCTCGACAACCTGCCGCCAACAGCGAGATCATCCAGTGGAATCCGGACAAAATCCTTGACCTTCTCCGAGCACATCTCCCCCACACTCCCCCGCCCTGACTGCGGCAATGTGACCACTGAGTGGAAGGCGATTCAAACGGGTTGTGCCGCCCACGCAATGAATCATTGGCAGTGGCTCGTGGTAAGCGGTAGCGACCATCTGGACTTCCTGCATAGGATGTCCACCAATAGCGTCGCCGAACTGCAGCAAGGCACTCACGCAGAGACCATCTTCGCTGATGCCCGTGGCAGAATCGTGGAGCGCGTCGATCTGTGTCGAACAGACGATCTGTCGAGTCTTCTCGTATTTGGCCCCGGAGCAACGACAACACTGCCGTCCTGGCTCGACCGCTACATCTTCGCAGAGCAGATCGACTTCGTTACCCATGGCCCAGAGGATTCCATGATAGAATTCATGGGGCCCCAGATAGGTGCGTTGCTCGAGGGAGACCTAGCTGATGTGGTGATATCGGGACGAGCATGCGGAGTAAGTGAAGCGGGCCTGCGTTATGCCAGGCATCATTGGGCCGGCGCCGAGACCATCCGCCTGGCTGGACCTACCGAGCAAATCGAAGATCTGTGGAATCGTGTCGTTGATGGCCCAGTGACACCTGTTGGTGAGACGGCGTGGCAGCTGCAGCGCATCTCACATGGCGTGCCATTGCGAGAGGCAGAATTGAACGACGCCCACAACCCGTGGGAAGCTCATCTCGGGGCTTCAATCGATCTTCACAAGGGCTGCTACATTGGCCAGGAAGTCATCGCACGCCTCGAAGCATACGACAAGATCAAGCAGAGGCTCGTTGGCCTTCATTTACCCGGCGTCGTGGCCCAGGGTACTCGCCTGGAACATGAAGGACGTGACGTAGGGTATGTTGGCTCTTGTGTGCCCAATCCTCAGGGCCAGTGCTTGGGTCTGGGCTACGTCCGCAACGCTCACGCCAGTCCTGGCTCGCAGTTGAACATCGTCGATCACGGCATTTGCCTGGTCACGCCCCTGCCAATGCCGTGAACGCCAGCGCCCCAGAGACTGTCGCCACAACGGCGAAGCACCGAAAGATCATCCATATCGACATGGATGCCTTCTATGCCTCCGTCGAGCAACGGGACGCACCCTCTCTGCGCGGTCGCCCAGTTGTCGTCGGCGGAGATCCACAGGGACGTGGCGTAGTCGCCGCCGCCTCGTACGAAGCCCGAGCCCACGGGGTTCGTAGCGCTCAGCCCATGCGCACCGCTTTGCGCCTGTGCCCACAGGCCGTTCGGGTCTCGCCGAACTTCAGCAAATACCGTGAAGTATCAATACAGATTCATGAGATCTTCCATCAATACACCGATCTCGTGGAGCCTCTCGCACTAGACGAAGCCTATCTCGACGTCACGTACAACAAGGGCGACATCCCCTTCGGCCACCGCGTCGCTCGGATGATAAAGACACAGATCCGCTCAGAGCTGCAGTTGACGGCCTCCGCTGGAGTTGCCCCGAACAAATTCCTCGCCAAGATTGCCAGCGCACTACGTAAGCCTGATGGCCTCGTCGTCGTCATGCCTCATCAGGTAACGGAGTTTCTGGCAGATCTTCCTGTGGAGGTCATTCCGGGAGTGGGCAAGGTGACCGGCGAGCAGCTGCGGAAGATCAACCTCAACACAATCGCTCAACTCGCCGCCAGCTCACCTGGACAACTCAGAGAGCTTGTCGGTCGACGTGGAGCCGATTTGTGGCAGCGGGCACAGGGAATCGATGATTCACCCGTGCAGATTGAACGGGATCCAAAACAATTGAGCGCCGAGACGACCTTCGTCGACGATGTCCACGACGTTCTGCACATGCAGCGAACCTTGGAAGAGTTGAGCCAGGATGTGGCTGAGCGTTTGCGGCAACGACAACTGTGCGGCCGAATTGTGACCATTAAGGTGCGCTATCCCGACTTTGAGACGATCACCAGATCCCAGTCTCAGGGGCTTTATCTGGACGCCCAATCGCCCATAGAGCAACTCGCGAGACAGCTGCTGGAACGCACCCACGCGGCCGAGCGTGGCGTGCGACTACTCGGCGTAGGAGTCTCGGGCTTTCCCGAGACACATTACGGCGTGCAACTGGATCTATTTGGCGGCATGGGTGTCGCGAGATGAATGCGGCGACTGCGATAGAAACAGAAGACACTTCGCGTCTTCTACAGCTACTCAGAATCGAACAAGCAGAAGCGCGGCCGTTACTACTGCTCTGGATCCACTCGCTTTTCGTCGGCATCGCCATCGTGCCTCTCTATGTGGCGGCGAACACGCTGTTCCTGGCGCACCTGCCGGCGTCTTCCCTCCCCTACGCCTATATGGTGTCCGCCCTTCTGGGTGTCTTGGCGGGTGTCCTCTACAGACAGGCCCGACGACGCCTGACGGTATCGCGAGTTTTCACAGGACTCCTGCTGACTCTCCTGCTCTGTCTACTGCTACTGAGAATTGGCTTGGAAGTCATGCAATCGGCATGGCCCGCGTTCTTACTGCTGGGCTTCCAATCGGTCAGCAAGGCACTGTTGAGCGTCGAACTGTGGGGCATCGCCGGTCAGGTGTTCAATGTGCGTCAAGGCAAGCGCCTCTTTGGTCTGATCGGATCAGGTGAGTTGCTCGCCACGGTCATTGGCGGCTTCGCCACGCCGTGGATCGTAGCCGCCGTGGGTACCCGGGATTTGCTACTGGTATCAGCCGCTGGAATCGCTGGCGCCATCGTTGTTCTGCAGGCGATCGTACGCGGGCACGCGTCGCAGTTGCGCCGCAGCCAGGAGCGAGAGGACGAAGAGCCTCAAACGGATGGTGTCATCGCCCTCGGGCGCCATCCGTATGTCCGTTCGCTGTTTGCGCTGTCGTTGGTCGGCGTTGCGAGTCATCGTCTGATAGACTTTGCCTTCCTCAACCAAGCACGAGAACGGATTCAGGGACAGGACGACCTTGCACAACTCTTCGGTATTCTTTTCGGCGTCGCCCAGGGGCTCACGTTCCTTCTGCTGACATTGGTTACAGGTCCCGTGATCAGCAGATATGGGATCACACGCGCCATGCGTCCCCGTCGGCGTGTCCTGACAGCGTGCGTCATCGGTATCTTGATCGCCATAGTAACGGCCGCCGATGCGGGCGTGCTGTTCTGGTTGGCCGTTGCCGCCAAGGTAGCGGATCTGGTTCTGCTCGGCGCACTCACAGCACCAGCCTTTCTTGTCCTCTATCAACCGCTGCGCCCCAACCAGCGACTGGCGACACAGGTGGCCGTCGATGGAGTCGTCGGCCCCGTCGCCTCTGGTGCCGCCGCCGGGGTCCTGGTGATCCTTGCCGCCACGGTCGGCGGCGGTCCCCTCGCCTTGTCGACATTCACGCTGGCGTTGCTGATCGGGTGGCGTTTTATCTCATCCTGGGTAGACCGAGGCTATCGACGTGCACTTCCCGAGGCTCTGCAACACAGGCGACTAGAGGGTGTTTCACTCAGCCTGGATGATTCGGAGATGGAACAGGTGTTGCGAACTCGTCTCCAGAGTCAGCGTCCACACGAAGTCCTCTATGCATTCGATCTACTCACGACTCGTTTCGATGCCGACCTCAGCGAATTGTCTAAGAACCTGGTAAGACACACACACCCGGAGATTCGTCGCGAGGTGGCAAGGCGCCTCGCACAGACGGACGCACCGGAACTAGAACAAACCGTACGTGATCAGATTGCCATCGAGGCCGAACCACGAGTGCAGGCGGCGCTGCTTCTTGCTCTGGCCGCCAGTGCGGAGGCCGATGCCGTAGACGATCTGAGTCCCTTTATCAACGATCCGTCCGATACCGTCGCCGAATCTGCGATGATCGGCCTGCTGCAAACCGGCGGTGTGGATGGAATTCTCGTCGCCGGCGAGCGTTTGCTGTCGTTGGAGCGTTCACTGAATCCAGAGGAGCGACTACGGGCTGCCCGTGTACTGGGTGAAGTCGGCAATCGCGGTTTCTATCGACATCTCCGCCCGCTGTTGTCAGACGTTGATCCTGTGGTCCGAACAGCTGCCCTGACTGCGGCGGGCAAGGTTTGCTCGCCAAGACTGTGGCCAGATGTCATGGCAAGTCTGCATGACATCGCCTTGCATCGAACGGCAGCAGCTGCCCTCGTCGCAGGAGGCGATGTCGTGTTGCCCTTGCTGTTCGAGACGCTCTCAGATCCGCAACAGCATATACATGTTCGCTGTCGAGCGCTGCCATCTGTGGGCAGATCGGCGGCGATACAGCGATTGATGAGCTCCAACTTCGCATGGACTCAGAAGATCGGCGTCTGCGCTCCGCGATCATTGATGCCCTGGATCGGACGCAGTATCAGTCCCCGGACTCGCAGCGCGCCAATATCGACGATATCGTCTGGCAGGAGCTGACGGATGCTGCCTGGTTGTTGGCGTCGATCGATGATATCGGCGCGTCCCAAGATTGCGCACCCTTGAAACGGGCGCTGCAGCAGCGATTGTCGGGGATTCGACATCGATGCCTGCTGCTGTCGTGTTTTGTTAGCGGTTCCAATGTCAAACGTGCCAGCGAACGTCTTATGACAAGCGTCGACCAACGAGCCTATGCTCTGGAGGTTCTGGAAACCACGCTGACTGGAGACGCACGACGCCACCTGTTGCGGCTTTTCGAAGACAACACAAGGACGTTGCGCACCTCTCTTCATACAGATTTTCCACAACAACGCATGTCACAGAGCCATCGACTTGCTCTGCTGATCACACCTGGTGGCCATCGCCTTGAGCCATGGATACGTGCGTGCGCCATCTATGCTGCTGGAAAACTAGCCTCCACGGAGCTGACAGATGTCGTTGTCGAGGCAGTAGACGACGATGATCTCTTGATTCGACAGACCGCAGCCTGGGCACTGACGCGACTGACCCCTTCCCATTGGCGCCAACACATCCGACGTCAAGCAGACACATTCTCACCTGCGTGGGTCGAACAGCTCACACAGACAACCACACAGGCGCACAAGGAGTCACTCATGTTCCTCACCGTAGAAAAGGTCATGATCCTGCGCTCCGTCAGCGTCTTCGCGGAAGTGCCGGAGGAAGTATTGGCGGACCTGGCAGGCTATCTCGAGCAGATCGATGTGGCGGCTGAAGAGCCTGTGTATGAGAAGGGTGCCCTTGGCCGGACGATGTATATCGTCGCGGAAGGCTCGGTACGTGTGCACAATGAAGCGCAAATATTTGTCGAATTGGGAGCTGGTGAAATCTTCGGGGAGTTAACAACGCTGGATCCCGAACCTCATTCGGCGTCGGTGACGGCCGTGGACGATTCACAGCTACTAGCTCTTGATCGGGATGCTCTTTATGAGTTGATGGCCACCCACTCAACCGTTCTTCGCGGACTGCTACACACACTTTGTCAGAGACTTCGTGACAAGGGCAGGCGAAGCTGATGTACACGGGACCTGTGACGAATCATCGGCACAGGCCCCGTTTCTACTGGTGCTCCCAGGCTACTTGTGCAACGCGGGCTGATACAGTCCCACGCTGTAGAATTCATACGATGCTGCCTTATCAGGAAAGTCAACAACGTGTACCGTAAACCGCGACGGCACGCCTGTGTGTGACATATGCTCCTTGAAGAATCCGCTGTAGGCAGCCGAGTATTCCGTGTAGAGTCGTTTTTGCTCGTTTAGGAAACCTTCCGGATCAAGTCGTGGGTCTGGTGACTTCGGCTGTGAAGCAAAAGCGTGTACTTCGAGAAAATCGATCTTCGCGATCGTGTCACAGATCTCCGCTTCCTGCAGCCATTTCTCCCAGCAACGGAACACGAGCTCTACTTCGATCTTTGGTGTCATGGTGACCAACTCGTCTCGATTCAAGACCCCTTTGGCCGAGTGACCACCTGTGATTCCGGCGAAATAGATCTTCAGATCGCCACCATCTAATTTCTCAGTAACAAGAGCGGAAAGAGTCGGTGCATCACCACCATAGTAGTAGGTGGCGCGACCACGCTCCTTGACGTTGAAGGCCATGTTAAATCTTTCCGTTGAAATGTGTCCGTGAGTAAGTGAGTCGAATTGAGAAGGTGCTATTGCACGACGTCTGCCAGAACCTGTGCCCAGTGTTGAGGACGCTTGCCCGTCGCATCGGCGATTTGGTGGCGGCATGAGGTGCCCGCGGCGGCAACGACTGCGTCAGGATTGGCTGCCATAATGGGCTCAAAAAGTCGCTCTCGGCCGACTTCCATGGACACGTCGTAGTGCTCACGCTCGTAACCGAAACTTCCGGCCATACCGCAGCATCCGCTTGCCAGTTCCTCAACTTGGAACCCCGGCGGGAGCCCGAGCAGATAGCTTGTATCCGATGTGTTCGCGAGGGCCTTCTGATGGCAATGCCCGTGTAACAGCACATGCGTCGCCACTGGGTCGAACTCGTAACCAAGACCGCCATCTTCTTCGCGCTCGACAGTCGCCAAGAACTCATCAAGCATGAATATCCGGTCTGCCAAACGCCGCGCCGCCGCGCGGTCAGGCGCCAGATCGATGTAGTCATCTCGATAGGTAAGAAGACAACTTGGTTCAACGCCGACGATCGGCCAGCCTCGCTCAATGTAGGTTGACAGATCAGCGATATTCTGAGCGATGCGGGGCTTCACCTGCTTCAACATGCCTTTTGAAATCATCGGACGCCCACAACATGAACGAAGCTCAGGCAAAACGACCCGGAAGCCTGCAGCCTCCAACAGATGCACCGCCGCCTGCCCCACCTCCGGCTCATTGAATTCGGTGAAGGTATCATTGTAGAACACGACGGTGCCGCGATCCTGCAACGTGGAAATGGGACGTTTGGCGAACCAGTCACTGAATATCTGCGGCGCCAGAGCTGGCATCTTGCGACGACGATCGATGCCGAAGAGACATTCCATCAGCCAGCGATTTGGTCGGCTCTGAAGTAGCGGATTCAAGAGCCTCGCAAAAGGCGACAGCCAACGATTCAGCACATCGATCGAAGCGAATAGTCGTGATCGAAGCGGCACCCCGTCCCGCTCATGACGTTGTGCAAGGTACTCGTACTTGAGCTTGGCCATATCCACACTGGACGGGCATTCCGCCTTGCACGCCTTGCATTCCAGACACAAGTCCATGACCTCATGTAAATCCTGGCCATGCAAGCCACTTGCCAATCGCCCATCGAGGGCGGCACGCAGGGCGTTGGCGCGCCCGCGTGTGCTGTGCTGCTCGTCCAGTGTTGCCATGAAGGATGGGCACATGGTGCCAACCAGCGTCTTGCGACACTGCCCCACACCTGAGCACATCTCAACGGCCTGCTGGAAACTGCCCTCCTCGAAGTGAAAGAAGGTCTCCATCGGGGCGGAGCGATACGCTTCTCCGTAACGAAGATTCTCGTCCATCTTGGGCGCGTCGACGATCTTGCCCGGATTGAAGACGCCAGCGGGATCGAATGCTTTCTTGACGCCGGCAAATGCCTCCACCAGTTGGGCACCGAACATCTTCTCGATCCACTCACTACGTGCAAGTCCATCGCCGTGTTCGGCACTCATACTGCCACCGAACTCCAACACCCAGTCACTGATCTGCTCTTCAAATCGGCGCAGCGTTGTGATCCCATCAGGTTTCTTGAGATCTAAGACCGGCCGGATATGCAACACGCCCACACTGGCATGACCGTAAAATGTCACGGGAATCTGGTCTGCCGCCATCAGCTTCGCGACACGTCGCACGTACTCAGGCAGGTGCTTCACTGGCACGCATGTGTCCTCAATCCCGCTGGTCGGCTTTGGATCACCGCGCATCCCCATCAGCAGCCCGAGTCCAGCCTTACGCAGATCCCACATGCCCTTTTGCTCCGCTACCTCCTGGGCCCGTACGTAAGCGTATCCGAGTCCGTTACTGCGCAGTTGTTGTTCCAGGTCGTCGGCAAGCTGGCGCAATCGCTCGGTACTGTCGCCATAGTACTCGACAAACAGCAGCGCCTCAGGATCGCCAACCAGGAAGCGTCGCCGTGGAGCGTATTCAAGTTGGTCTTTCGTCTGATCCAGCAGCAGCCGGTCCATCAACTCTGATGAGGCGGGGGAAGTCGTCAGAGCGACCAGGTTCGCTTCCATCGCTTCGGCGAGTTCAGCGAAGTGACAGGCAACGACAATGCTGTGTCGTGGCCGTTCTACGAGTCCGAGTTTGGCCTCCGTCACCGCACACAGTGTTCCCTCTGATCCAACCACGAGACGGCTCAGATCAAATGGCGCTGGGCTCATGAGCGCGTCGAGATTGTAGCCTGATACGCGACGCATCACATGGGGAAAGCGCGTTCGGATCTGCTCCTGGTTGGCGGACAGCAGCCCGGGCAAGGATCGGTGCAGGGTCGCTTCGATTCCATTGCCCGACGACCGGCGTCGCCGCTGGTCCTCATCGATGGGGGCAAAGCGGGCAACTTCACCATCGGCCAGAACGACGGTCAGTTCCTGAACATGATCGATCGTCTTGCCATAGAGGATGGAATGGGCCCCGCAAGAGTTGTTGCCAATCATGCCGCCGAGGTTGGCTCGACTGCTGGTGGACACGTCGGGTCCGAACTGAAGGCCGTGGGGAGCCAGATGAGCATTCAATTCATCGAGAACCACACCTGGTTGAACACGAACCCATCGCTCGTCGGTGTTCAACTCGATGATATCCCGCATGTGACGGGAGAAATCTACGTGTAGGCTGGCACCAACGGTCTGCCCCGCGAGGCTCGTGCCTCCTCCTCGCGGTACAAGAGAGAAACCGTTGTCTTTCGCCGTGTTGACACAGTGGATGACATCCTTCGTATTGCGGGGCGCGACAACGCCCTCTGCGTCCATCTGATAGATGCTGGCATCATTCGCATAGAGGACTCGCGAGATCTCGTCCAGGCGGACGTCGCCCTCTATTCCTGCCCGCAAATGGGCCGCAGTTGCTGCTGATATCCCTCGGAGTTTTGTATCTGTCAAGAAAACAACCCGTTACGCATCCTATGAGGATTTCCACTGCACGAATCCAGTCGTGTGAAAGATCCGTTATCGACACAGTTCGCGCAACGCACATCTCGGGCTCAAAGAGCCATCCTTTTTCCAATTCTGCATTGGCACAGGAATTTTTAACTTAACCCCTTTATATATAAGATGTTATCTGACCTATTCGAAGTGCCCCCACCATGCTCGTGTAGATTTTTATAGAAAAGGCCCAAAAACGCAACATGATGGTTGACATCCAGAAAATGCCCCTATATATTGTGATCTGCCACGTGGTTATGCGCGCAGTAGCGGGGGCTTCCGGGAGTAAGGGGAGATCGCGGAAGTCCCCCATTAAATGACGCACGGGTGGTGCCCTTTGGGGCACTACCCGTTGCGTTCATTTGTATGTACCTCCCTGTTTCCCCAGGATGAGCGTACATCTTGCCATCTTCTCACCCACCGGATGAATCACTGGTCGTCGATATCTACGACCAAAACTTTCGGCTGGGAACTTCGTCGACAAATGACGAACAGATACGTGAAGCGGCCGCCTACCTCGACCAAAAGATGCGAAAGATCGCGGCAAGTCGTGGACGCGGCGTCGCACTTGAACTGGCGATTCTGGCAGCGATGGAGGTCGCCGAGGAGATGCTGGCCGCCAAACAGCGTCGCGAGCGCCTCCTCGCGGACGCTGACGAGAGAATCGACCGATTCACTCAGAGCCTGGAATCGTCCGAGTCGCCTTCGGCACCCGAACCTGAATAACCGGCATCAGGCATGAAAAAACCCCCGCACCAACGGTGCGGGGGCTGAAACTCAGTCGAGACCTGGTCGTGACCGGTTATTGCGGTCGCAGGATCATCGACATCTCGCGACCTTCCATCTGCGGCATCTGATCCACAATAGCGACATCGGTCATTTTCTTGGCGACGTCCTCAAGGACCTCGCGGCCACGATCCTTGTAAGCCATCATTCGGCCGAAGAATCGCATACTGATTTTCACGCGGTGGCCCGCACCGATGAATTCACGGATATGTCCTAGTCTGTATTCAAGATCATGTTCTGAGATGTTTGCAGTGCGGATGCGCACCGTCTTCATCTGCAGACTCTGCCCTTTCTTACGGGCCTCTTTTGCTTTCTTCTCTTTGTCGAAGCTGTACTTGCCGTAGTCCATGATTCGGCACACCGGTGGCCGAGCCTCCGGAGCCACTTCGACGAGATCCAGTTCTGCTGTCTCTGCCAATTCCATGGCTTTGCTGGTGTCGACGACACCAACCTGTTCGCCCTCGGCGTCGATAAGACGCACCTGCGGCACTCGAATCGAATCATTGATCCGTGTGAACGACTGTTGCTGTTTGCTGATCTGGGTTTCCCTCCGTAGGGTGTGTTGTGATGCCCGTCGCGTTCATCGCTTGTGATGAGGCGGACAAACAAGACCAATGTTGGAATATAACCGTCGAATCTGGCCGCGAGCAAGGCTGGGCAGACTTATCCGGCTGGTTGCTGAGATCTGTAACCACTCTATCTTGGCAAACTCAGGCAGCAATCTGCATGTCTCAAGCAACGTCCACTTCGAATCAACGATCTCCAGGAGGAGTCCTTGGCACAGTACGATGTATACGGTATCGGACACGCCCTCGTCGACACTCAGTACTCCGTCACGTCGGATGCACTATCAGCCGCTGGTGTCGATAAGGGTGTGATGACCCTCGTAGACGGCCAACGCCGACAGCAAGTCGTTGACGACCTGGCTGTCGAGCCGGTATTGAGCGCGTCAGGCGGCTCGGCGGCAAACACGATGATCACAATCGCGCGCTTTGGGGGTACGTCCTGCTATGGCTATCAGGTAGGTGACGATGACTGGGGCCGGTTCTATCGGCAGGACCTCAGCGAGGCCGGAGTCGATAGTGGCGAAGACGTCTTTCTGCCCGGAACCCCGACAGGGCAGTGTCTTGTCATGGTCACGCCGGATGCAGATCGATCCATGAACACATTCTTGGGGGCCAGCGGCTCGATGGGCCCCCGTCAGGTCGCCGAAGAGACGATCGGTAACTCAAGATTCGTTTACCTAGAGGGCTACCTACTTACCACAGACGAGGGATTCGCTGCCTGCGAGCTCGCGTTGACCGCTGCTAAGGCCCAGGACGTAGCGGTATCGCTGACCCTCAGCGACCCCTTCGTTGTCGGAGCGTTCCAGGCCCGCTTCGATCGGCTGATCGACAGCGGTGTGGATCTATTGTTCTGTAATGAAGACGAAGCGCTCGCTCTGACTGGCAAGGCTGACAGAGAACAGGCTGCCACAGCCCTATCTGAGCGAGTAGGTCGCGCTTACGTCACCTGCGGCAGCGATGGCGCCCTCGTGTGTTCAGGTAACGAACTGCAGCTGGTACCTGGACATGCAATCAAAGCTGTGGACACAACAGGTGCCGGAGATTCTTTCGCTGGTGGGACATTGTTTGGTCTCGCGCGCGACTTGGCGCCAGATGCAGCAGCAAGACTCGGCAACTATGCGGCAGCTTGTGTGGTGTCCGCCTATGGTCCTCGTCTTCAACTCGAACTGAGCAAGCGCACCGACGACATCCTCTCAGGCAACGCCCCGGTGCCTGCTTCCTCCTAGGACAACTTCTATGAAGATTCTGGTCCACTATCCATTCACGACTCAACAGGTTGACGAACTGCGAGCCATCGCTGTCGGCGACGGCCATGAGTTGAAGTTCGCCGAAGACGAAGACGCGGCGGCAGAGCTGGTCACTGATTGTGAGTGCCTGCTTGGATTCTTCTCCAAGAAGGTGACTGCCGCAGCCCCTCAGCTTCGCTGGATACAGTCTTTTTCTGCCGGGATGGACAACTTTCTGTATCCTGAGATCATCGACACAGAGCAGGTCGTGGTCTCGAACACAGCGGGTCTGTTCGCACCTCAAGGTGGTGAGCATGCGTGGGCCATGCTGCTGGCTCTCGCCAGAGGATTACTGCCATCAATCAGTCAGATGCCCGAGCGCAGGTGGGCCGGCGGCCAGGTCATCGAGCTGACAGGTATGACACTCGGCTTGATTGGATTGGGTGGGTTCGGCCGTGAGACGGCTAAGCGTGCCAGAGGCTATGATATGCGAATTGTTGGCCTTGACCCTGTTCGACAAGCACCAATGGAGGACATCGATGAGATCCGAACACCTGAGCCAGGCAACCTGGACTGGCTCCTGTCTTGTTCGGATGCTGTAGTGGTCGGTTGCCCACGCACACCGCAGACGTACCATCTCATCGGAGCGGAGCAATTGGCGATAATGAAGGAAACTGCCTACCTCATCTGCGTCAGCCGTGGCGGCATTATCGATGAAAGCGCCTTGATTCAAGCGTTGCATGACGGACAGATTGCAGGGGCGGGACTGGACGTTTGTGAACAGGAACCGCTCCCTGCAGACCATCCCCTTTGGGATGCGCCGAATCTCATTCTCACGCCCCACCGTGCAGGAGCCTCCCAGCATAGGCCGCGCAAGATTCATGAGTTCTTCTGCGACAATCTCCGCCGCTATCTTCAGGGAGACTCGCCGCTCAATATCGTCGACAAGGCTCGGGGCTTCTAAATTCTGATCGCGCGACCGGACCATTAATCGTGTCCGGCGGCCCCACGGTCGTGCCACCTGTAGTTATCTTTGTCTCTCCCGAAACACGCAGCTTTCCACGAGAGCCATAGCGGATGTCCGCCGAAGAAGAAGATCGCCCCAGCTTAACTCGGGGTGAAGTAAACCGTGCCATGCGTGGTTTCATCACCGCCAGCGGGTTGTGGGGTGTATGGGGCCAGACCATCGGCATCGGCACGGCGGTCTTTACCGGATACATGCTGCACCTCGGGGCGGATGAATCCTACATCGCGCTGCTGACCTCTGTCGCCTACCTGCTGGCAGCGGTTCAGGTCTTGTCGTCTGCCTGGGCTTCGCGTATTCGCCGCCGTAAGCGCCTCGTGGTTGGCGTCGGCTTCGCCGAAATCGTCCTACGCAATGCCCTGCCACTGATCCCACTGCTTTTTGCTGCCCACCTTCGTCTTGAAGCACTCGCCTTCCTGGTAGCAGCCGGTCTGTTGTGCGGTCACGTCGTGGCTCCCTTTTACAACACGTGGGTAGCCAATACTGTGCCGGAGAATATCCGCGCCCGGTTTACGTCTCGGCAGACCATCCTCAGCACGATTGCCGCCATGATCGCGGGCTTTGTCGTCGGGCGTTTCATCGATGGTTTTGACGGGGCCGACAAGCAAACCGGGTTTGATCTTGTCTTCGTCTTCGGCGCGATTTTTGGCTTGCTCGGATATCTGGCCCTTGCGCGTGCGCCCCATCCAGCTCCGCCCCCACCGGATGAACCAACACCTGAACGCACAGCTGGACTGATTGCGCCACTGCGTGACCGCAATTTTCGGCGCGCCGTCCTCTTCTACGGTTCATGGACATTCGCAATCGGCATAGGGGGGCCACTGTACAGCGTCTTTATGCTAGTCCAGTTGGGCATCTCCTATACGTGGATTTCCATATTCAATGCACTATTCATGATCACCAGCATTGCCGGATATCGATTCTGGGCAGGACTGGTGGACCGCTTTGGCAGCAAACCTGTGCTGCAAATTCTGATGGTTCCTGCCACATTCATTCCCATTATCTGGGTTTTCAATACACCTGGTTTTTTCTGGTTCGTTCCCATCGCCTTGTGTGTCAGTGGCTTGATTTTCTCTGGTATCCTGGTAGCGGTGACGCCGCTTCTCTATGGCCTGGTGCCAACGGGATCCCAGCGTCCGCACTTTCTCGCGACCTGGTCAGCGTCCGTCAACCTTCTTGGTGCTCTGGGTCCAGCGGCGAGCGCTGTGCTCGTGCACTATCTGCATGGCGTCACATGGCAGATTCAGGGCCTGACCATCGGTCACCTGCAAATCATTTTTCTCATCAGTGCCGCGTGTCGCATTCCCGCTCTGTTTCTGTTGAGTCGAGTCAGCGACCGCAGTTCCATCACTTCACGACATCTGTTGTCGCATCTGTCCCGAGGCAACCTGCTCAGCTACACGTACAACACTGCCGTCTACAACGTGGCGTCACGGGAAGAGCGACGGGCAAGGGCGGCGCGCGGCCTCGGCAGATCTGGCAGCCCCCTCGCCATCGAGCAACTCATCCACGCCCTCGCCGACGCCAGCCCCATGGTGCGTCGCAGCGCCGCGCGTGCCCTCGGTGACACGGGCTCTGAGGCAGCAACTGAATCCCTTGTCAAAGAACTCGTGGATGGTGCCTCTGATATTCGGTCAGAGGCGGCAGAGGCCTTGGGTCGCCTCGGTCATGCAGGCGGCGTAGACCCGCTGATTGAAGCATTGGATGACGAGGATCCGAGAGTTCGCATCAGCGCAATTCGAGGCCTAAGCGAAATCGGCGGCGCTGAAGTACAGGAACTGCTGTTCTGGCACTTTGGTGGGAGCTTCGATCCCGTCACATTCCCGACCCTCGTCGATGTGCTGGCGCACATGAATGATCACCGCGTGATCAAGGCTACCTTGCTGCATCTACAGGATTTTCGCTCACCTGCGGTACGGCTGCAGTTGCTCAATAGTGTCTGCGTCGCGATCGGCCAGGGGGGCGAATTCTACCGTCTGCTGTCGGTGGATGAGGACCGTCGCTCAGTGACACTGCTTCGTATCGTTCGCCGGGCGGGCACGACCTTGCAGCGTAGCACGGGGATTGAGGCGAGCACACGAGAGGTTCTCGACGAGTCCTTCGACCGCCTTCGACGTGCTTACGACTCAGGTAACATTGAGTGGTTGGAGGAGGCCGCCAAACAGGTAGCAGGAATCATTCGCGATGGACTGCTGGCAACGGGTCGCCGCCCATACGAAGTGTTATCGATTTATCTGGTCATCCTCGCCCTGGAGGACTTCCTCGCCAGCCAGGCCCGTCTGGACCTCGATGCTGCAAGAGAGATATTTGTCGCTGTCGCTCTGCAAAGGCTCAGCCAGTTGGTCGGCGGGCTTGAGTCTAACGATGACGCCTGAATCATCGGACTACGTGTGAAGACGCCGGATTCTGAGCAACTCCCGCAGATTTCGCCAACTTCCGGACAGTGGCTCGAATCTGCTGTCCGGATCGTCGCGCCAGTCTACGCCGATGCGATCAACTCGATACCCCGCACGGCTGGCAAGCAGCAATAGCTCAACATCAAACATGTAACCGTCGATACAAGCTGATTCGTATAGTGTCCGCAGAACACCTGCCTGATAGAACTTGAATCCGCACTGCGTATCCGGAAAGTCGCCCATGCCCAGCCACCAGCGCAGGATGCGGCGAAACAGAAGCGAGCCCCACTGCCGATAGAAGCGCCGCTGAATGTGAATCGCGGTGGCAGCCAACGTGCGATCACCGATCACGACGTCAGCGCCGTCCGCGAGACAGGCGAAGACACGGTCCAGGCCAGCGATGTCCGTCTTGTCGTCCGCATCTATGAAGCCGACGATGTCGCCGCGGGCCTGGCCTGCGCCCAGACGAATGGCGGCGCCCTTGCCGCGATTCACCTGAGCGGAAACAAGCCGTAGATTTGGCCGAGCCTCACAGGCGGCCCGAACCCGTTGCGCCGTCTCATCGATCGAACCATCATCGACGACGATGACCTCGTTGTGCCAGTCTCGGCTGGCGAGGAAATCACACACAGAGTTGACGGTTCCAACCACTCTGGTTTCCTCATTGTACGCAGGGATTACGATGGACAGATCCACGGGGACGGCCAGCCAATCAGGAGGAGTTTTATGAGCGAAGCGAGTATCTTCACTCGCATCATGAGCGGTGAGATTCCGGGCGATATCCTCTTTGAGGATGAACTGTGTATCGTGCTCAGAGATATCGCTCCAGAGGCACCTTCACACCTTCTCGTTATCCCTCGGCAGCCGCTGCCGGGTGTGCAGGATGCCACACACGAGGATAAGACACTTCTTGGGCACCTGCTCGTGGTTGCGGCGCAGGTCGCGCGAAGCAGTGGGATCGCTGAGGACGGATATCGCTGTGTCATCAATGCCGGATCCCATGGCGGTCAGCAGGTTCCCCACCTTCACATTCATGTTCTTGGCGGGCGTCAGTTGCATTGGCCACCGGGGTGATACATTTGGCTGACGGCGATATCGAGTCAGTCCGTGATGTAGAACGAACAGGGCTGTAGAACGAAAAAAGGAGCGAGGTCATGGCGACCTCGCTCCCATCTTCCATCCAATGTCCGCCCTTCACGACCGGGCGGCCAATTTACTTTACTTGATGATAGTGATGTAGCCTGCAGGGGAACCAGGAACAGCCCCTTTGAGAAAGAGTAGATTGCGCTCCGCGTCGATCCTCACGACCTGCAGAGAACCTGTCGTCACGCGCCGGGCACCCATGTGACCGGGCATCTTCTTACCCTTCCATACTTTTCCTGGATCTGTGCCTTGGCCGATCGATCCACCATGACGCTCGCGATCGGGTGTTCCATGCGTCGCTCCCTTGCCACGGAAGTGAAAGCGCTTCACCACACCGGCGAACCCCTTACCCTTCGACTTGCCCGTGACCTTGACCTTATCACCAATCTCGAACTGACTGACGTCGAGCACATGACCGACCTCGACTGGGTCGCCATCGATCTGGAATTCTCTCAGGAGTCGATGCGGCGCCACTTTGGCCTTGGCCAGGTGACCTGCCATGGGCTTGTTTACCTTGCGCTCAGGTACCTCATCATAGGCAACCTGCACAGCACTGTATCCGTCTCGCTCTGCCGTCTTGATCTGGGTGACTGGGCAAGGGCCCGCCGCCACGATCGTCACGGAGATAAGTTCTTCCTTGTCATTGTAGACCTGGGTCATGCCCAGTTTCCTGCCGATGAGGCCAGCCATCTTTCAACTCACATTTGGGATTACTGCGTTGCGGGGTAAGTCATTGAGTAGGAAATCATTACAGCACGACTCTGTGCGCGGTAAATCCTTCCAATTCAGAATGGTAGAAAATAGGCGCAGCCTCACATTGGCGCAAGGTTGCGCCACCTAGTGGGCCGGGCAGTCGTTGTGATTCGTGGCGGCGCCCTGGGGGACCATGTTCTGTCCCTACCCATCGCCGCCCAGTTGCGGCGTGCTTACACTGGATGTCCACTCATCTGGATTGGCCACCGCTCTCGAGGCTGGCTGGCTCGACCGGATCATCTTGAGGACGCGGACGGCCTCATCGGCAGGGCCTTGTATGGTTCGAGCCCAGAAGACTTACCAGAGCGGATCAGATCAGCGCGACTCATTCTCATTTACGCCTCACAGGGCGAGTCGGTGGCTCTTCACCTGCGTGGAGTCTGTCAGGGGAAGGTCATCAATTGGGATCCACGTATCTGCGATCCGCGCTCCTGCGATCCGCGATCTCTGACTCTGCAACCACCGCCGGCGCCCACAGATAGGCATGTGGTCGAACATCTTGTAGAACCACTATTTGGCCAGGATACGATGCCGAGTCTCGAGGAGCTGACACCGAGATTCATGCCGACGGCCGATGAGACGACCTGGGCAACGCAGCAATGGACAAGATTGGGAATCAACCCCAGCAACGTCATCCTGATCCATGCCGGCAGTGGCGGCAGGGAAAAATGCTGGCCAGTCGATCGCTTCGTCGCCCTCGGTCGACAGCTTGAGGAGCGTGGGCATTCGATCGTTTACCTTGGCGGCCCTGTCGAGGCTGAAAGCTCACGACATTTTGACGTACTTCACCGATGGCCTTCGATTGCGGCCGAAGACCCCATACGGTTGGCAGCTCTGTTGGCTTCGGTCCGTTACTTGATCGGCAATGATTCGGGGCCCGGCCACCTCGCGGCTGCTGTCGGCACACCGACCTTATCGCTCTTTGGGCCAACGGATCCGGGGCGATGGCGACCATTGGGACCACAGGCCGTCGTCGTTCGTTCGCCGTCTGCATCCATGTCTGATCTGGACGTCAATGAGGTCCTGGCTAAGGCTCTGTATCACCTAAGCCGATTAGCATAGCAGCCGTTCGACTACTCGGCCTCTTCGACAATTTCAATCATGACCTTCATCGTCCCTGCCTGGACCATCTCCAGCTCCAGGGCTGCCGCAAAGGACAGATCGAGAATTCTCCCCTCGATGAAGGGACCTCGATCATTCACTTTGACAACGACCCAGCGTCCATTGCTGAGATTGGTCACCTTCGCGATCGTGCCAAGTGGCAGGACCCGATGTGCGGCTGTGAGTTTGTACATGTTGAACACTTCACCATTGGCCGTCTTGCGACCATGGAATTGCTCGCCATAGTAAGAAGCCACGCCAATTTGGTAGGCATTTGTCGTAGAGATGTTCTGCGGGTCAACGGGGTGCGCAGTTTGTGTTGGGCGCACGACAGCGGGGGGCTTGGATCTTGAACTCGTTGAGCGCGGCGTAGAGCGTCTCGGGGTGTGGGCAGGCGCGATGTCACTGCGATAGATCGGGCGTGGAACGCAGCCGCTGGCCCCTATCAACACCAGGATCGACACACATACGAGGTAACGTCTCATAGACTTGCTTTGAGCGGTCTCTATGACCGCAAAGTGCCCACCAGATCGGCGACTCGTGTCACGCCGGTATCGCGACAATACGCGTCAATTCCGGACACGATCTGAGCTGCAGCCCCAGGTCGAACGAAGGTCGCTGTGCCAACTTGAATCGCACTGGCACCCGTGACGAGGAATTCCAGTGCATCCTCAGCCGTAGAGATGCCTCCAAGGCCCAACAACGGCACGTCCACGGCCTGACGCACCTTCCACAGAAGCGCCAAGGCGACAGGCTTGATCGCCGGACCGGACAGACCACCCGTTACATTGCCAAGAACCGGGCGCCGAGTATCGAGGTCTACCGCCATGCCCACCAATGTATTGATCAGAGAAACCGCATCGGCGCCCGCATCAACGACACTTCTGGCGATGGCGGCGATGTCGGTAACATTGGGCGTCAATTTCACGATGATCGGCAAATCCGTGTGACGGCGTACAGTAGCAACTACGTCAGCAGAGGCAGTGGGACTGCAGCCAAACAACACCCCCCCCTCCTTGATATTGGGGCATGAGATGTTGACTTCAATCCCGGCGACGCCCCCGAGTGCATCAATTCTTGCTGTCATCTCACCGTGTTCTTCCACGGTGGGTGCAGCAATATTGACGATGACCTTTGTATCCAATTTGGACAGGAATGGCCACTTGTGCTCGACGAATCCTTCCAATCCCGGATTCTGCAACCCAATGGCATTGAGCATACCCGAGGGTGTTTCAATGATTCGAGGGGGGCTGTTGCCGGCTCGTGGCTCTGGCGTAATGGTCTTGGTGATGATACCACCCACATCGGCGAGTGTAAGAAAGGGCTCCAACTCCTCGCCATATCCACACGTGCCCGATGCGAGCAACACGGGATTGGCCAACTCTATGCCAGCGACATTTACTCGCAGATCCACATTTGTGCCAGCAGTCACCAGCGAATCTCTCGGGAGTCGTAGACGGGACCATCCACGCAGACTCTGGAAAACTGCTCATAGGCCGAGGTCGGTGTAGCCGACCGTTCCACGACGCAACCCACGCAGACACCGAAACCGCAAGCCATGTATTCCTCCAACGATGCATAGCACAGAACCCCCGCCTCTTCGGCGGCCCGGGCGACAGCAGCCATCATGGGGTGAGGACCACAGGTATAGATGACGGACTGATCCGTCGCGGTTGATGCGAGATCCTCCTTGAGGGCCGCAGCGAGCAGATCGGTGACGAAGCCATGGTGGCCTAGACTGCCGTCATCTGTTGCCTGACGAAGATCACGCGTCGCAGGTGAGAGCAACCTGGGCGGCAGGTGTTTCCCCGCATGACGGGCACCAACGATGAGAATGGGAGACCGCCCCTCACCTCGCAGATGGGCTCCGAGATGAATCAAAGGGGGCACGCCAATACCACCACCGACCAACAGTGGACGCGCACCACCTGGTGGTGACGGGAATGCGTGCCCGAGGGGTCCCAGGCAGGACACTGGATCTGAGATGCGCAGGTGACTGAGCGTCTCGCTCTTGGAACCGACAATCTCGTATAGCACACTAAATGTCGATGCCGTGAGATCGATGTGGCTGATACTCAGAGGGATACGCAGCAGCGGCGAAGACGTCGCCGCCCCCGGTAGTAGTTGCACGAACTGCCCCGGCTTCGCGTCGAGGAATGCCCCCTCAATCTCAATTTCCAGATGGCGAAAATCGTCCGCCACCTCCTCGTGGGACACAACAACTCCATCTACATCCTGTGCTTTGACTGGTTTCAAAACCTTCCTACTCCGGTGCCGAACCGGGTTCACCGGCGTCGGCGATGGCAGGTGGTGTGAGAGAAGGTGGCTTAAGAGTCAGGGCCAACTCTGCCCATACAGGTAGGAGCAGCTCATTGCGCCCCTCTGCCGCATAGAATCGGTACTTGCGAACGGCCACCATCGCTGCAGAGACAAAGGGCTCCTCGCCGCTGAACACCTCGAGTAGCTCTGGTTCTCCATCCTCATTGATCAGGATATCGACGATAACCTGGGCCGAATCACCTTGCGCCTCTGCCGGATACAAGGGAGTCACACTCTCGCGCACGAAGGGTTCCTCAACGACACCGAAGAAACCGGCCGCTAACTCGAAGGCACTTTCATCTGGTTCGATGTCAACGGTCTCAAGGTCAGCGATTTCGATTTCCTCTGGCTCGGCGCGGACAAGTGTCGGAAACCGATCGTTGATTGCATGAAGAGCCAGATTGTTTCTGTCCTGGCGCAACACCATGCGCAGGTAGTGATTGGCTGAATCAACCTGGTCCTCACGGACGTGATAGTCGAAGAGTCGATAGAAGGACAACACGGAGGTCGACCCGGAGGTCATGCCTGTGCGAAAGTGCTCGATCGCATCAGCGAAATACCCCTGTCGCCAGGCAGCCTCACCCATTCCGGTATATGCCTGGCCGTTGCGTTTTGTTGCCTCTTCCAGACTCAGTTCGAACCATTCACTGGCCCGCTCGTATTGTCCTCGGCGCAAGGCACGCATCCCGAGACTTAAGAATTTCTTTGAGAAGCCAATGGTGTCGTCTTCGGTCGGTTCGACTGCGAGCAGGATGAGACGCTCGCCAGGTCGAGTCCCTTCCCCAAGCCGCTGAAGCTCACGCTCCAGCCGCGCCACGGCCCCGTCGCGTCGTGAAATCGTTCGCGCACGTACTAACTCGCCGAACTGAGTATGACCATACTCGTCTCCAATACGAGCGAATCGCGACTCGACTGCGACCGAATCATCAGGCCGTGCGCTCTCTAAGGCTCTTGCAGAGACAAAGGCAGCCTTCGCTGCAGTCAACGTTCGCGGGAACGCCTGCACGAGACGATCCATTGCCAGCAGCCACTCTTCAACGTGCTCAGGACGTTGCAGGCGAATCGTTTCAAGCCGCTCAAATTCCTGTGCCGCAAGGTCCTCCGCACTTGGAACCGATGGCAAGCCCAGATATTGTCTGGCCGCACCAGCGTGGACGGAAGTCGGGAAGTCCTCGATCAGTCGCTGCATGAATGGTGCGGCAGCATCTGCATCGTTTCGCAAGGTAGTATGCACCCACGCGAGGTTCCAAAGAGCACGCGGCACATGCGGCGAGCGCGGGAAACGATGGGACAGGACGTCGTAGTAGAGGGCTGCGGAATCTGCCTGACCAAGGGCCTCTCGGTACAGTTCAGCGACGCTGAAGAGCTGATCCTCCAGGTTTTGCAGCCTCTGACCATTTCGTGGCTGCCGACGATTGCGCGCATCCTGAATGCGTTGGGCACGTGCAGCATCCTCGTCTTCGTCCTCATCCTCTCGCAGCGAGGGTCTGGTCACCAAGGGCTGCCACTGCCCCTCCTCATCAAAGGCGGGTAGATAACTTGCCGTATCTTCGGCGGCGGGGTCTGGGCGAGACGTTCGCGTCGCAGCTGCAACTGGCAAAGAGGTCCGCGTCACCAACGAATCAATCATCACGCTGTCGGCGGTAGTCGGTTCAAGCACTGCGTCCTGCGCTGTCACCGTATCGCTGACCACAAGGCTGTCGGCGTCTTGCTCGGCCGCCATCGAATCGTTGGCTGCAATGCTCGTAAGATTGTCGCCGACCTGTATGGAGGTCGGTTCAACAACTGCGTCCTGCACTGTCACCGTATCGCTGACCACAAGGCTGTCGGCGTCCTGCGGGCGCAGTTCTGCCGCTGCAAGTGAATCCGCCTCGAAGACACTTTCTAGAAGTTCGTCGAGGGCGGTGAAGGTCTTCACCATTTCCTTTGCTAATGAATCGGCGACCGATCCCCTCTTCTCCTTGCCTACTTCTGCCAGATATTCTGCAGCGAGAACTCTGTCGCCTTCCTCCTGCAAATACAGCAGGCCCGTTTCGTACAGGGCTCGCGCCGATACATCACTCAGAGGAAAGTCATCACGGATCTGCTCAAACTCAGCTAATGCACTAGTCAGATCGGCTCGCTCTCGGTGATAATCACCGATTAACAGGCGCGTCTCCCCTTCCCAACCACGAAAGCGGCCTTCGCGTAACAGACGCTCGTATACGTGGAGAGAAGCCTCAGCCTCTCCCTTCGCTTGCAGCGCCTGCCCCCTGAGCAGACGAGCACGATACTCAACCGAATCGGGTGGATCAGTCTCTAGTGCGGCATCGAACGCGGCGAGACTGCTGTCGACACGGGCCAAGTCGCCAAATTGCATATGGGCGCGACCGATACGGAGCCACAGTTGACTCGCCAGATTCGATTTAGGAAAAGCATCGAGGGTCGCCTGATACTGCAGGATCGATGCCCCCCAATCCTCGTCGTTGTCGGACATCTGGCCAAGTTGCAACCCGGAAAGTGCCCCTACTTCCGGACTCCGATCACTCATCAAGGATCGAAACAGAGCTCGTGCTTCCTCGGCGCGACTCAACTCGGCCAGGCACAAGGCACGCCAATAACGCGCCTGATCGAAAAACTCGCTCTCAGGAAAGTTGTCCTCGAGATCCTGTAATGATCTTGAGGAATACTGGTAGTCACGCTTCCAGTAGAGTGCGCGGCCGATCAGAAACATCGCATCGTCAACCAACTCGGACTCACGATGTTTGTCGAGCACAAGAGAGGCCTTACGGACGGCCTTCTCATAGAGGCCCTCATACGTCTGCCGCCCGCGCTGATTGGCTGTACGGTTTCGCTGACTTCGCTCGAATTCAGCGCGGGACTTCTCTGCCTGGCGGAAGAACTTCTCGGCGTTGTAGAAGGTGTTGAAGTAGACGCACGACGAGAGCAAGACTGCAACCAGACTCAGCGTCAGCCAGTGTGGCAGCTGAAGACGCAAGACCCTCTCACCCCACACGGTGATAGTCCTGCAACGCTCGCGGTTGCGGGGGGGATACCTGCAACGCCTCGATGCCCGTCGCTGCCGCCACCGCCCCTGACAGGGTCGTTGTATATGGCACACCGTGGAGGATTGCGGAACGACGCACGTAGGCATCATCGTGCTGTGACTGCTCGTCCTGGGGCGAATTGATGACGAGGCAAATGTCACGACTGCGGATTGCATCTTCCACGTGGGGTCTGCCTTCGTGAATCTTGAGGATACGTTCGGCCTGGATTCCATGACGTGCCAGATAGGACTGAGTTCCACCCGTTGCGACCAGTTCGAATCCTGCCTGTGTCAGGCGACGCGCGACATCGACAACGCCCTCTTTGTCACGATCGTTCACGCTGACAAAAACCTTCCCTGCAGAAGGCAACATGGAACCGGCCCCCAATTGAGCTTTCAGGAAGGCCTCTCCAAAGGTGGCTCCGATCCCCATGACCTCGCCCGTCGACTTCATCTCGGGCCCAAGAAGGCCGTCTGCTCCCGCGAATTTGTTAAAGGGAAGAACCGCTTCCTTTACTGAAACGTGGTCCACCTCAACCGCTTCCTGTGTATACCCCTGTTCCTGCAGACTTTGTCCGGACATGACGCGGGCAGCGATCTTCGCCAGTGGGCGACCTGTTGCTTTGCTCACAAATGGCACGGTTCTCGAGGCACGCGGATTCACTTCAAGGACATAGACTTCTTCATCATGGATCGCATATTGCACATTCATCAATCCAACCACATTGAGGGCGATCGCCATTTCGCGAGTCTGATTGACGATGGTTTCCAGATTCTCCGGTGTGATGCTGTGCGGTGGTAGCACACAGGCACTGTCACCTGAGTGTACACCGGCATGTTCGATGTGTTGCATAATGCCACCTATCATCACAATCTGACCATCAGCGACAGCATCGACATCGAACTCCTGGGCCCCTTCGAGGAAGCGATCGATCAGGATGGGGTGCTCTGGAGAGGCCGCGATCGCGGTCTCCATGTATTGATCGAGCCGCGCTTCATCGTAGACTGTGACCATCGCCCGACCTCCCAACACATAGGAAGGCCGAACCAACACTGGATAGCCAATACGCTCGGCGACGCTGCGTGCCTCTTCGATCGTGCGCGCCATGCCATTTTCGGGTTGGCGTATGCCAAGCTCACGCAACAGATTGCCGAACAGTTCGCGGTCTTCGGCCAGATCGATATTCTTGGGCGACGTGCCAATGATCGGCACTCCATTCGCCTCTAACTCGAGGGCCAGATTCAACGGCGTCTGACCACCAAACTGGACGATGACACCTTCCGGCTTCTCGTGTTCCACGATGTGGAGCACATCTTCGACCGTCAAAGGTTCGAAATACAGTTTGTCTGCCGTGTCGTAATCGGTGGAAACCGTCTCTGGATTCGAATTGACCATGATGGTTTCGAAGCCGTCCTCACGCAGCGCAAAGCAGGCGTGCACGCAGCAATAGTCGAACTCGATCCCCTGTCCAATCCGATTCGGCCCACCACCGAGGATCATAATCTTGCGACGGTCCGTGCATATCGACTCATCCTCCTGCTCGTAGGTGGAGTAGTGATATGGTGTGTGAGCCGCGAACTCGGCGGCACACGTGTCCACCGTCTTATACACTGGCCTGACGCCAAGCGTATACCGTTGCTGACGAACATCGTCCTCAGTTGTGGATCGCAAGTGCGCCAATTGTCTGTCGCTGAATCCCATGGATTTCGCCTGACGAAAACTCGCATCGTCTTCAAGAAATCCCTGAGAATCCGCAATCTGCCGCTGGCCATCGAAGATCTCCGCCAGCCGATCCAGGAACCACGGGTCGACCCGACTCAGCCGATGAATCTCGTCAACGTCAAACCCCTTATCCATGGCTGCCTTGAGGTAGAGCAGTCGCTGTGAGGAGGGATTCACCAAGCCGTCACGCACTTCGGCGTCCGACACACGCAGCGGGTCCAGATCCTTACCGTCGGCTCCCCAGCCAGCCCGACCGATCTCAAGAGAGCGCATCGCCTTCTGGAAGGACTCGTGGAAGGTCCGCCCAATGGCCATCGTCTCGCCCACAGAGCGCATCTGCGTGTCGAGTGTGTCTGGTGTTCCAGGGAATTTCTCGAAGGCCCATCGTGGAATCTTGGTTACCACATAGTCGATGGTGGGCTCGAAAGATGCTGGCGTCTCGCGGGTGATATCGTTGGGGATCTCGTCGAGGGTGTAACCGATCGCCAGTTTCGCCGCGATCTTTGCGATCGGAAAACCCGTCGCCTTCGAGGCCAGTGCTGAACTTCGAGACACACGCGGATTCATCTCGATCACGACCATCTTGCCCGTCACCGGATCGATGGCGAATTGGATATTCGAGCCACCCGTATCCACACCGATACGTCGGATTACGCGAATCGCTGCATCGCGAAGAGTCTGATATTCCTTGTCCGACAACGTTTGTGCAGGTGCGACCGTGATGGAGTCACCTGTATGGATGCCCATTGCGTCGAAATTCTCGATCGAGCAGATGATGACAACGTTGTCGTTGACATCCCGCATGACCTCGAGTTCGTATTCTTTCCAACCCATGACCGAGATTTCGATCAGGACCTCGTCAATCGGACTCAGCTCGAGACCGCGTGCGACAATCTGATCAAACTCTTCACGGTTGTAGGCGATGCCACCCCCTGAGCCACCCATGGTAAACGACGGCCGGATGATGATGGGGAAACCGAGCTCGTCGACGTGCGTTTGCGCCTGCTCGAGTGTATTGACGAAATGCCCAGGCGGCATCTCGAGGCCTGCATCATCCATGGCCTTCTTGAACAGCTCACGGTCTTCAGCGGTCTTGATCGCATCAAGTTTGGCACCGATGAGTTCAACACCATGACGTTCAAGGGCGCCACTTTCGGCCAACTCCACCGCCGTATTCAATGCAGTCTGCCCGCCCACCGTTGGGAGCAGGGCATCGGGTTTCTCAATGGCGATAATTCTTTCGCAGACCTCGGCCGTGATGGGCTCGATGTAGGTCCGATCCGCCATCTCCGGATCCGTCATGATCGTCGCCGGATTGCTGTTGACGAGGACGATCTCTATTCCTTCTTCACGCAGTGCTTTACATGCCTGAGTACCAGAATAGTCGAACTCACATGCCTGACCGATGACGATCGGACCGGAGCCGATGAGCATAATTTTCTTTAGATCGTTACGACGAGGCATGCAGCCAGCTCCGCCGCGCATTTGGCGCGGTGATGGGTAAAGTTGAGATACGAAGGGGATGTAATGCGGGTCCAGGTACGGCGAGAGCAGGAGCACCCAGTGGCACACCTGCTCGATTCAACAGGGCTGACATTCAGTATTCTTCACGATTTCTGCATGAACCCCAACCAGATTAGCAGAATGATGAGCGCCACCGTCGTCGCATAGCCGACCTTCAGCAGATGCATTCGCACTTGTGTCCAATCGACGCGGCCACGGACGGTAAGACTGCGCTGACGACGAAAGACGGGCCGACTTGGCTCCTCTGTCTCGCCCTGGAAGCGCTGCTCGTCAATGAGCCTGACAAGACGGGGATCTACTTCGGCAATAGTCCGCAGGATTTGCCGCTTCCGCCGCGCCACTTTCTCAGAAAATTCGAGTGCCACACGGGCCGCCTCTTCAACGTCGGTGGCATCCTGTGGATCAACGGCACCGGCGGGCGTTTCATCAGGGGCTTGAGTTGCGTCTGTTCGCTCTGCCTCCGCACGATCAGCTATGAGGATCACCGTCTGTTCGCGGGCAAGGCTTTCGGCCAAACCGCTCACTGCCTGGCGATCCTTCACATTCTCTTGGATTACTGCATAGCAAGTGTCGATAAAGCGCTTAAAGTCCTGGCGGACTTCATGCTCAGAGAGTCCGAGGAGATAGGACTCCTCGATCATCTCTTCGATCGCTTCTTTCACCTTGGAAGACATTCGATCGCCTGCTATGGTCAGAGAAAAACCGGGACGTGAATGCATCTGCAATGCACGAGCCCGGGAGGCTGATCTGTCTTGGAGCAGATCGTCCTTACTGTACCCTATGCTCACTCGACTGTCAAGATGCTCACACCGACTGTCGACAGGACCACTCAGACCGCTGTGAGCTTCTTATCAGTAGGATATGGCGGCGATCCAATTTCAGTCTGCCCGAACAGACACTCGTCGCGTCTCCAGGAAGCTGTGAGGTAGGTGCGTGACGATGTCCGTAGCTGTGAGCCCCCACTCGCCCAATTCGTCTCGACCCAGGTCACCGGACAGGCCATGCAGATATGCTCCAAGACTGGCCGCCTCCAGCGCCGGGCTTCCTTGCGCAAGCAGTGCTGCAATCACGCCGGCCAGAACATCACCCGCTCCGGCTGACGCCATCCCTGCATTGCCTGTAGGGCTGACGAAAACCGTGCCCGTGGGATCAGCGATGACCGTAGGTGCACCCTTGAGCAGAACGACAGCCCCAGAATCCTTGGCAACCCTGCGAGCAACATGCATTGGCTCTTGATTGATCAGCTGTGTCGTGATGCCACTGAGTCTCGCCATTTCTCCGACATGAGGAGTCAGCACCACCGGTGTGCCCAGCGTCTTCAACACACCGGGGGATTGGCCCAACGCGTACAGCGCATCGGCATCGACCACGACAGGAGGGAGATCGGGAGATTGCAGGACACGACGCACCAATTCCATCGTTTCGTGATGCCGTCCGAGGCCAGGACCGATGGCGATCGCATCGCACGTTCCGACCAGATCGAGTGTCTCCCCGAGTCCACGCAGGGCAAGACACCGCCGGCGACGAACCTCTGGCAAACAGTGCGTCATCGCCTCTGTGACTTTGACCTCAAGAATGTCATGCAAACTGCAGGGGCAGCCCACGCGGACGCGACCTGCCCCGGCCCGCAGAGCCGCCTGAGCGGCGAGGGCGGCGGCGCCTGTCATACCTGCTGAGCCGGCGATGACCCCGACGCTTCCGCAGGTTCCCTTATGCGCGATCGCGGATCGGCGCGGCAGTGCCCCGCCGACCTGCTCACTGGTCAACAGATGCGTATTGCTTGGGCACGCGTCGAGCGCTGCGGCTGGGAAGCCAATTTCAGTCAAAGCAAGAGCACCACAAAGTTCACGAGCCGGGTAGAAGAGATGGGCGATCTTCGGCAGATCAAAGGTTACGGTGAGACTCGCCTTGATCGCGGCCCCGTCGATCACACCCGTATCCGCGTCGAGCCCAGAGGGCAGATCAATCGCCACGATCGGCAGTCCACTCAGATTTAGCACCTCTATGAAGGCTGCCTCACGAGGCCGTGCGCTACCTCTAATCCCCGTCCCCAGAATCGCATCAACGATCAGATCATGAGTGGCGAGCTCCAACTCTGCAGGCGACTGGACGAGTTGTGTTTCAATCCCAGCGTCTCTAAGTCGTTGGGCATGGATTCTCGCATCCGTTCCGAAGCAGCTTTCAGGTTCGAGCAGATAGGTCACCACATCGACACCTGACTGTCGCAGCAGCCTGGCGACGACAAGGCCGTCGCCGCCATTGTTGCCTTTGCCGCAGACGACGACAATGCGCAGGCCCTCAAGACCGCTCCAGCGTGCACTGATTTGTTCCACGACTCGTGCGCCGGCACGATCCATCAACTCATGCCCCGGAATGTCGTGGACCTCGATACTCAGCTCATCGACCCGGCGCATCTGCTCGGCAGTCACCAGTTTTGGGCCCGTTAAGCCGACATTCTCCGCTTTCATTCCCATGGACGCAGAACCTCACGTAAGGTTCGTTGGGCAGGCGCTGCCACGTCGACCTCAGGGAGCATGCGTGCAAGCACCAGGTGGACCTGAACGGCGGCGACGGTTCCAAGTCCACACAACCACCCCACGCCACTGAGAATCCCGACGAGAGCCAATACACCGAGAGAGACAATGAGAACGACCGCAACGGCCGGTTTGTCGAAAACGAGCAGGATTCCTCGCCGCAGGGTCGGCCACACCGCCGCCTCAGGCTCGCGAGCCAGAAGCGGCAGCCAATACAGACCCAAGAAGACAAGGGCCACCACGAGCCACAACATGAACCCACTGAGCATGGCACCAAACCATCCACCGATGCTGTGGTAGAACAAGGCGTTGATCAGCAGCAAGGCAGCCGATAGTCCCGCGGCGGCGCCCAGACTCTGTACGGCAAGAAATCGTGACCGAAGGATTCTCAGAAGCTGTTGGCGACTGAGAGATTCTCCTCCTGAGACCCAGGGTGCCGTCGCCGCCAGCAGAAGCAACGTCGGCGGAGAAAAACTACAAAAGAACACAGCGACAATCAGACCGATCGCACCCGCAGTGGGCACCTGGAAGCTATCCCCCAAGACCAGGCAGAACTGAATGAGCAACGCAGAAAAGGCGAACCAGGGAATCGACAGCAAGCCCCATAGAATGTTCAGGAGCACGGCCTTGCCCAGGTGATCGTAGACGATCCCGAGTAGGTGTGTGATGCTACCCGGTCCACGGATTTCAGTCGTCAATGCCACGTCGCAGGAATTCGGCGTAGGTCTTGGCCGTCAGAACCAGATCGCGCATGGGCACGCGCTCGTCTGCACCATGGGCCCGCTCTCCATCGACACCGTATCCGATCCCTGGCAGCCGGGCCCCATCAACGAAATAGTGCAGATCGGTGAAACCCGTGGTCACGCGAAAACCCGGAACCCGCCGGCGGACACTGCGCACGGTTTCAGCGAAAGCCTGTGCCAGAGGCTCCTCGGCGGCGGTAGTGCACGGCTCAATGGCGAGAAGCGTCTCGACCTGAATCTTGGCGCCCACCACAGCGGCAGCCGCTTCGATCACCTCTACCAACTCGGCTCTCGCCGCACTGATTCGCTCACCGGGCACCAGTCGACGATCGATCGTGAAGCTGGCAGATCCGGGAACGGTGTTCACCTTTTGCCCCTCACCGCCATTGAACACACCACCGAGACTGATCGTCGGAGAGCGGTCCCCGCCCCCCGGATCTCGCCAACGCCGGCTACGCGCTGTAAGTCGACGTTTAATGTCTTGAAGACGAGACACGACAAGTGCCATATGCTCGAAGGCATTAATGCCCCGGTCGGGACTCGAAGCATGGGCGGCTTTGCCGGACAGCGACACCTGCAGCCACAGTACGCCGTTGTGCCCCAGACCGACGCGGGACCCCGATGAGCCCTCGCAAACAATGGCATAGTCTGCATGCACCAGTCCGTTTTCGACAACCCAACCAGCTCCCAAGGCGCCACCCGTCTCCTCATCTGCAGTGAAGGAGCACTCGACATTCATCGCAGGTTTCGTCTCTGTCTCCCTAAAGGCTTCCAGCGCAGCAAGGAGGCTGGCAATGGAGCCCTTCATATCTCCCGCTCCCCGACCAACGACCCACTGTCCGTGAATCTGTCCACCAAAGGGATCATGATGCCAGTCAGCCGTGGTGACTGGGACCACATCGTAGTGAGCGTTGAAGTGGACGGTTCGGTCAGCACCCACATCCAGGGAGGCCACCACGTTGTAGCGCGGAAAGGCAGGATCAACACCGACCTTGACCAGATCAGCATCAGGCACGTGATGGACTTTCGTCCTCATGTCCAGTCCCCGACAGCGGTCGCCCAGATAATCAGCCATGGTTCGGTACTGCTCACCTGGCGGATTGACTGTAGGACACCTCACCATTTGCTGTAGATCACGCACAATTCGGCGTTGTGAACGATCGATGTATTTGAGAAGGGTCATCCTGCTTGCTATGCCTCGCGTAGGTCAGTGGAACTGATATCGGCCCTGAAGTCCGACTCGGGAATCTCGACGAATAGCTGCGTGTAGGCGCTGGGAATATGGATCGACGACAGACCATGGTATTTTCCGCGCCACAATCTGCCTGCTACATAAAAGCGACTGCCCGTCTCCAGAAGCTCGTCAAGAGCTCGGAACATGTCCGCTTCCGTCCCATAGTATCGTGGTTCCACAATCCGCATGGCCGTATCGTAGCCTATGGCGAAATCACACCCAGGGAATAAACTCGCCTTGCCATCAAAAGTCGGCTCGCGAGTCACGACCAAATCCATCGTCTCATTCTGGACTCCCCGCCAGCGCTCGATGACTTCGCTGTATGTCAGGGAGGGCTTGTCCACATTGCGCACGGACAGTTCCAGTGTTGCTGTGCGCCCACTGAGTCGGCTCGCAGCAGCGGCCAAACCACGATGACCATCGTGCAGAGGATTGAAGGAACCGGCGATCAGCAGTCTCTGGTCCCGCTGCGGTGCCAGCGTCGATCCCGTCGAGGTCAATTCGACAGCTGTTGCTTCTCCAGACAGCAGATTCTCGACAGCCGAATGCACCGGCACCTGACGATCGACGATCTCAACCCACGCCGGCATTGATTGAGCAGCCCCCTCGGCTCCCAAGACCGTTGACAGCAGATCAAGCATGGCAAGGCTCAGAATGGCCTCCTGCTCGCTTCGCTGCGCCGCATCCTTGGTAAAGGCCAGACGACGCAGATGGTATCGGTCGTCTAGGCGAATCGCCAGGTGAGCACGGTCCTCTCCCCGTCGGGTACGCGTTGTGGCCAGGGCTGCCGTCGCGCCAACACCTACGGCGTTTTCTGCCTGCGCGAAACGCTGGGCACGAAGGCCAGCCTTTTGTGCCAGGCACCTGGCCGTCTCCTGCGTCGCAGCATGCGGCCCCTCTTGCCCCAGATAATCAATAAGAGCCGCTTCATGGTATGGGATCTGGGCATCTACGATGGCACGGGAGGCTCCAGGATGGCCAAGGAGCCAGTTGATCACAAGAGAGCCGCCACCGGTTGTGGCCAGCGCGATGGGACGTCCACACGCCAGGATCTGCTCAACAACGATGGCAATGCGTTGCGGATCCAATTCAGCGCTCACCCAGCACCTGCGCCCTCAAAAAGAACCGACGAAATCGATGATACCACGGATCCCCCAGCCGGTAAGAAACAGACCGCTGACAATGTTCACTATGAACAGGGACTTCCCCATCTGCAGCGCCGGAGGAAGAAAACGTCGATCCGTCCAGACCATCAACAGGCACCACAGCCCGCAGGTGAAGACCCCACCCAAGATGGCGGCAGGTGTGACAATCTGAACAGGGTTGCCTCCGAGCCACATGATGAGCACCCCACCGATTCCACAATACGCCACAACCCACGGTCGCAACTGCGAGATCGACATCTGCCGTATCCGCGTGCTGACGGGTCGCAAACATTCGTGGGTCGTGCGCACATACAGTTCGTAGGCGCCAAGGATGGTACCGAAGAAGGCGGTGAATACACCAGCCTGGTACACGAAGAGGAGATTCGCATGCATCTGCGTGAGGAAATCGGCCTGCACCGAAAGCAATTGCAGGCCAGACGGCACGATGTGATTCGGATGCAGAAGCGTTGCCCCCAGAATCATGAAGGCCATCGTGAACAGGATCACACAAGCAAAGGAACCGACTGTATCAGCCAGCGGTGCACGCAGCCAGCGTCGACCGCGGTCGATGTTATCCGCATCGTCAGCGATGTCCACGGGTGCTGTAGCCATCTGCAGTGACGTCGAATCCTGCATCAGCCCCCAACGCTTTTCGCGCAGCAGTCCGATATAGCCGAAGTAGTCCTGGCTGCCGCCGCCAATCGCACCCAGATAAACACCCATCTCGACCCATGCAGAGCGAGCCGCGACGAGCGGATATTTTCCTGCGACCCAGGCCGGATAGTGCGGGATCGCAGGCACAACGCTACCGTGCAATACGGCGAGCCAATCGGGCTGAGCCGCGAAAGTCGCCGCCAGGATGAGACACAGAAGCACGCCGACAATGATCGTCTGTGTGCGCTCAAGGGCCCCGTAGCTCTGCACCATGGTCAAACAGATGGCGGCCCCGACAAAGAGGGTTCCCCACAGTCTGGGGTCCCCCCAGACATCTACGCCTTCGAGTCCACCGATCCAGACCACCAGCCCACCCAGCATTTTAGGCAGCCCTGAGAGCCAGAGGGGAAAACACCCAATCGTGAGAAGCGCCAGTGCCCAGACAGCCCAACCACTGGGCCCCGGCAACAGCCGCCAGCGCTCCATGGGATGTTCACCTGTGAGCGTGATGTAGCGCGCGGCGCTGTACACCTGGACGAATTTCATCGCACCACCGCCGATGAAACACCACAACAGCGCCGTGCCGAAGATTGCGCCACCGCGCGATGCGAAGACCGTTTCGCCACTGCCGATCGTTACGGACGCGATGATCGCACCAGGGCCAAAAAAACGCAGCAGTGGCAGCAATTTTCCACCGCGCAGTGAGTCGGGCAGTTCAGGATAGTGCTTTGCATTTTCGTGATTCATACGACTTCTCACGGCTGAATTCCCAGGGGATCACAACGGTAGCCGCCGCCAACGGGCGTTGTCAATCTAACGGAGCGCCTCAAACGGCAGCACGAGCCACAGCGTTGACCTTTTTTCGGCTGACTTCGATATTCGCCGGCATGACAATCGACAAAGCCGTGATCCCAGTAGCTGGTCTTGGTACCAGACTGCTGCCGACGACCAAAGCAGTGCCCAAGGAGATGCTACCCGCGGGACGACTGCCCATCATTCATCATGTAGTGGAGGAACTGATCGCCGCCGGCATTCGCCGGATCCTGTTTGTATCAAGCCGTAGCAAGGTGGCGATCGAGAATCATTTCGACGATTACTCACAGCTTTTGATGGCCTTGGAACTCGACGGACGCGACGTGCGCGAAGTAGGTCGTTTCGACTACCGACAGCGAGGTATCGAATTCTTCTTTACACGGCAGCAGGTTCCCTTAGGTGGTACCAAACCCCTCGGCACGGGTGATGCCATTGCGGCGGCAGAGAGCTTTGTCGGGGACAGCGATTTTGTTGTCGCCTTTGGAGATAGCATCATCCACGGCGAGCGGGATCCTTCCCTGCTGCAGAGAATGGTCTCCTCCCATGCAGATCGCGAATCCGCCTGCACGATTGGCGCCTGGAATGTGGAGGCCGACCAGGTGTCGAATTATGGCATCCTTGTACCTCGGGATGATGAGGCCGATTTCCAGGATTGCCGGCTGCAGGACGTGATCGAAAAACCATCACCGGGTGTGACGCAGAGTCGGCTGGCTGTCAGCGCCCGTTATGTTTTTGGTGCCGAGATTTTCGCCCAGATCCGAGCCGTTGCCCCCGCAGCGAACGGCGAAATCTACCTGACGGATGCCATTCGTCGTCTCATCGAGAATGGTCGTGAAGTGAGGGCCGTACGACTCGCAGATGGTGAACAGCGATATGATATCGGCAACCATCGAGCCTACTTTCGCACCTTCGTTGATTTCGCTCTCAAGGATCCTGAATGGGGGGATGACCTCAAGGATTATCTGCGTGAGCGACTCGCCAGAGACGATGTTTGACAGTCCTTAGGTCACCTCTATCTTAACAGACTAATTTACAAGGGAATACGTCACTATTTAAGGTCGTGTTCAGACCCAAGAAACGTAACGTTCACGTGAATGTTACGAATCCCATCTACTGCGACGGAAGACGCTACATGAGCGGGCGGACCTGGAAGCAAGAACTTGGCGACCGCATCCCGGAAGATCTGGGACGCGAGATCGACATTTTCGAGACCGAGATCGGGTTGCGATCACAGAACAAACTCGATGAGGTCCTGTTCGCCGAAACCCGCCTAAGGCGTGGTGTATACGGCCAGCGCTACGACAATGGGCAGCGCTTCGACGGTAGCCAGACGCAGCAACTCGCCTTTCCTGATGCCCTCACGAAAGGGCCGAACACGGCTTGGCATGCACCGGGTATGCAGCGGATCAAGATTCCCTTCGGTGGCCTGACGGCGGAGCAGATGGACGTCTTGGCCGATCTTGGCGAGGAGGTCTCTGACAATATCCTGCACGTAACCACCCGTCAGGATATCCAACTGCACTATGTCCATATCGAGGACACGCCAGACATGATGCGCCGCCTGGCCGCTGTCGACATCACCACGCGTGAGGCTTGTGGAAATTCCGTCCGCAATGTCACCGCTTGCCCCCTGGCGGGTGTCTGCAACACTGAGTCCTTCGACGTGACACCGTATTCTCGCGCCCTCGCCAGATTCCTTCTCGGGCACGAGGACATGCAGGACTTCGGCCGCAAATTCAAGATTGCCTTCTCAGGTTGCCGCCACGAAGCATGCGGACTGACCAACATGCACGATCTGGGTGCCCTTGGTGTGACACGAATCGTCGACGGCGTCGAGAAGCGCGGTTTTGAGGTCTGGGTCGGGGGCGGTCTTGGTGCAGTACCTCACCAGGCCAAACTCTTCGATGAATTTGTCGCAGAAGAAGAGCTACTTCCCCTCGCGCAAGCGATGGGTCGAGTCTTCGCGCGGCTGGGCGAGAAGCGCAATCGCGCCAGAGCAAGGGTAAAATTCCTCATCGCCAAGCTGGGCATCGAGGAGTTCAAGCGCCTTGTGTTGGAAGAGCGCCAACAGTTGCCGCATGACGAGCGCTGGACATCGTATCTCGCACACCTGGACGAGACCGACGAAGAGCCATTGAAGCCAGGTCAGGCGCTCAATGGCGCAGATCTTCCAGAAGGTTTCGAACAGTGGCACCAGACCAATGTCTACCAGCAACGCCAAAGTGGGCATGTGGTGGTGACCGTTGCTCTACCGCTGGGAGATATGACATCTGATCAGATGCGCAATCTGGCCACCATTGCCAGACGCTACGTGAAGGATACTGTGCGCCTCACTGTCGAACAGAATATTGTGCTGCGCTGGATCAGCGAAAGCGATCTTCCCGCCCTCTATAGCGAGCTAAAGGCCATCGGTCTCGGCGGCGACGCAGCCGGGACGATCGTCGACATCACAGCGTGCCCCGGCACGGATACCTGCAAACTGGGTATTTCCTCATCTCGAGGTCTTGCAGGTGAACTACGTCGACGCCTGGCAGAGCGTTATCACACGCTGGACGCCGCCGTACAGGATTTACGGATCAAGATCAGTGGCTGCTTCAACTCTTGCGGCCAGCACCATGCGGCGGATATCGGCTTCTATGGAATCTCCCGCAAGATCAATGGCATCACCGTGCCGCACTTCCAGGTGATCCTCGGTGGTCAATGGAAGAACAATGCAGGTTCTTTTGGCCTCCCCATGGCTGCCGTCCCGTCGAAGAATATCCCCGCCGTCGTTGAACGTTTGACCGAGCGCTTCATCACCGAGCGTCAGCAGGCCGAGTCCTTCCAGGATTACTTTGGCCGTATCGGCAAGCGTGAGGTGAAGGCGATCCTCGACGATTTGGCACAGGTCCCCACCTACGAAGAGGACCCGTCTTTCTATCGTGACTGGGGTGACGTGCGTGAGTATACGACTGCCGACATGGGCAAAGGAGAATGCGCGGGCGAGGTGGTCCCATTGGCTCAATTTGAGCTGACGACCGCCGAACGAGAGGCATTCGAGGCACAGATCCTGCTCGATGAGGGCGATCCCTCTGCCGCCTATCAGACCGCTTGTGGTGCCATGGTGCAGGCTGCACGTGCTCTTGTGCGGACAGAGTTTCTAGATGTGGGTGACGATGCAGATCGAATCATCGGTGAATTCCGTACTCGCTTTTTCGATACGGAGCTGTTTTTCGATCCCTTCGCAAAGGACAAGTTTGCCCGCTATCTGTTCCGCAATCATGAGGAACCACTTACCAATCCAAGCGCCGAAGATGCGCATCGAGCGATCGAAGAGGCGCAGTTGTTCATTGATAGTTCCTTCAGTTGCTACAATCGGATCTCCGATGCCGAGGGCACACCTGCTGCATAAACGCTTTGTTGGCGTCAGTCAGCCCAAAGCATAGACGAACACGACAAACCCGGTACCAATCCAAAATGACGACAGATCTACAGCGTGTGAATGTCAAACTCTACCTCGAAAATGAGGCGAGTCTATCCGCCGACATCGCCTTCCGCATCTTCAATCGGTGGATTGCTGAAACCGACGACGAGGTGCTTATCGACGTCGCTGACTATTCGCATATCGCGAATGGTCCCCAGACATTGCTCGTGGGGCACGAGTCGGATTACTCCCTTGATAGCACAGACGGCCGACTGGGCCTCAAGTATGGTCGTAAGCGTCCATCTGAAGGCGATACCAAACAGCGTCTTCGTGCAGCACTCACCGCCGCTCTGACGGCGTGCCAACGGCTTGAAGAAGCGCCTGAAGTCGAAGGTCGGGTCCGTTTTCGCGGCGCAGAGTTGCAGCTGTCTGTTCAGGATAGACTCGGGACACCCAACAGCGAGCAGTCTTTGCTGGCGTTGCGGGAAGATCTAATGACCGTTCTATCGCAGGTCTATGGTAACGCCAAGATCGAATTGCACCGCAATGAGGACGACAGACAGTGTCTGACTCTGCAGATTGTGGTCGACGGCAGCTTCGCAGTGGCCTCCATGAAACAGGCTCTGGCAGCCTGAGACAAACACCCATCTTGACAGTTATCGAGGGCCTGTCTATATAGGTCTTCAGTACGCAAGACAGACCTTATTCAGCAGCTTGGGAGGAAGAGAGAATGACGTACATCATCGCAGAGCCCTGCGTCGACGTAAAGGACAAGGCTTGTGTAGAAGTCTGCCCCGTCGACTGCATCCATCCTGTGGACGGCGAGGGCGTGAACATGCTCTACATCGACCCAGATGAGTGCATCGATTGCGGTGCCTGCGAGCCAGAATGCCCGGTGGAGGCAATCTTTGCAGAAGAGGACCTGCCGGAGGAGTGGAGCAAATACACCGAGATCAACGCCGCCTATTTTCGCGATAAGGCCTAGCTTCGCGACCAGGCATACGGATCTCGGTTGCACCCTTCCGAGGCGCCAATAGTTGCTCGTAAGGCGACAGACAATCTATAGCAGCCGACGAGGACCGTTGTCCTCGTCGGTTTTGTTTTTCTATCCAAAGCAGTATCTAACAGCAACCTGTCATTGTCATCCGTCTTGACCTAGCCAACCACCCCGCTATCTTCAGCGCGCCGTGGCGCTTTCGTGCGTGGCGCCCCCATTCTCTACAATCATGAACTGACTACACCGATGCCGCGAAAACCAGTGCCGCGCAAGAAGGCCCCAAGCCGTGGGGCGGGACCGTCAGCGCGAAAACCTGCTGCCCCCAGGCGCGCCGGATCCACTGCGAATATCGAGCCCGACACACTGTGGCAGATGTATCGCAAGATGGTGGAGATCCGCAAGTTCGAAGAACACGTGTGGGACGTCTATACACGCGGCTGGATGCCGGGTCTTGCTCACCTGTATATCGGCGAGGAAGCAGTGGCAGTCGGCGTATGTTCAGCACTACGTGACGATGACTATATCACGTCCACGCATCGAGGCCATGGGCATTGCCTCGCCAAGGGGGCGCGGCTGGAGCCGATGATGGCAGAGATCATGGGCAAGGAGGCGGGCTACTGCCGTGGCAAGGGTGGGTCCATGCACATAGCGGACATGTCTGTCGGCAACCTCGGCGCCAATGGGATCGTGGGGGGAAGCTTTGGCATCGCCACGGGGGCTGCCTTGTCTGCCAAGACGCGTGGTACAGATCAGGTCGCCGTATGCTTCTTCGGCGATGGCGCGGCGAATCAGGGGCTACTGATGGAAACCGCCAACATGGCAGCGATTTGGAATCTCCCCGTGATCTACCTGTGCGAGAACAATCAGTATGGTGAACATACGCCCTACCAGGCGGTGACCGGCGTCGACAAGATCGTCGATCGAGCTCAGGGGTTTGGCATGGAGGGAGTACGTGTCGACGGATCGGATGTGCTCGTAGTCCACGAAGCAGTCAAGCGTGCTGTCGAACGCGCCCGTAAAGGGGGCGGACCGACCTTTGTGGAGGCCCTGACCTACCGATTTCGCGGTCACCATGTGGGCGATGCGGCCCCCTATCGGACCAAGGAAGAGCTTGATTGGTGGATGACCAACCGCGATCCAATCGAGTTGCTCGCGCGGGAAATGAGGCGACGGCGAGTCGCGACGAACGCGCAATTGAACGAAATACAGGAACAGACGGAACGTGAGGTCGTTGAAGCCGTGGAGTTTGCGCGCAACGCCCCCTATCCCGCTCCAGAGCAAGCCTTCGAGGACCTTTACGCTTAAATGACCGAGCCAACGAAAACAGAATCCTCCACTCGCCAGCTCAGCTTCCGCGAAGCCATCATCGAGGCCATGGCACAGGAGATGCGGCACGATGATTCAGTTATCCTCATCGGCGAGGATGTGGGGCCCTCAGGGGGGATCTTTAAGTGCAGTGAAGGGTTGTTCGACGAATTTGGCCACGACCGCGTGATTGATGCACCGATCTCCGAAGCAGGCTATATCGGCGTAAGTGTCGGTGCCGCCATGACCGGACTGCGCCCGATTGCGGAACTCATGTTTGGCGATTTCTCCCTGCTGACGATGGATCAACTCGTCAACCAGGCAGCTAAGATCCGATACATGACAGGTGGTCAGTGCAAGGTGAGTCTGACCGTGCGGTTGACAATGGGTGCGGGCCGCTCCTCGGCGGCGCAGCATTCGCAGAGCCTGCACGCCCTGTTCGCGCATATTCCAGGTCTCAAGGTTGCCGTCCCCTCCTGTCCGTACGACGCGAAGGGCCTCTTGAAAGCAGCCATCAGAGATGACAACCCTGTGCTCGTATTCGAAGACAAGATGATGTACAACGATGTCGCGGGGGTACCTGAGGACGACTATGTCGTCGAACTGGGCACTGCCGTGGTTCGTCGCCAAGGAACGGATGTCACATTGATCGGGACATCGAGCATGGTGGGCGTCGCCCTTGAAGCTGCGCAACAGCTGGCAGACCTCGGCATCAGCGCCGAGGTTGTCGATCCGCGCACGCTGTTCCCTCTGGACACCGAGGCACTTGTCGCATCGGTCAAGAAGACCGGATACGCGATCATCGTCGACGAAGGCGTACAGCGCTACGGTGCAACTGGAGAGATCGCCGCAACCCTGCAGGAGCACGCCTTCGATTATCTGGACGGTCCTGTCCTTCGGATCGGTGCGGCAGACGTACCCGTGCCATTCTCGCCGCCTCTGGAGTTGCCAACCATCCCTGACGCGACGCGTGTTGTGGATGCCGTGCAGTCCTTGCGCAGATAGCCCTCACACCAAACAAAGGTCTACCCAGCGTGTCGAATCCCGTTTGCCTGGTTACCGGATCAAGTAGTGGCATCGGTGCCGCCGTCGTTGATGAGTTTGCCCGACACGGCTACGATATCGTCGTCAACTACAATTCCGGCCAGGATCGCGCTGAGGCGATCGCCGAGGATCTACGTCAGAGCCACGGCGTGCAAGCGCTCTGCATCGGCGCCAATCTCGCAGAGCGCGACGCTCCCTTCCGCCTGGTCGATGAAGCAGTCGGGCATTTCGGTCGACTCGACGTGGCCATCAGCAACAGTGGCGTCGCGAACTATATAAAGGACGAGAAATCTGGAGAGTTGATCCGCCATCGTTTTCACGAATGTCCACCGGAACATCTCGATTTGGAGATGGATCGTGTGCTGAACCTCAACTTGAAGGGTGCCTATCGCTTCGGCCAGCGCGCGCTCAAGCACATGATTGATTTCGCCCAGGCACAACAGCAAGCGGGAGAAGTCCCCCACCACCGTAGCCTGCTATTCATCACGTCCGTGTCAGATATTGCGCCCGAGACCACGCGCATTCCGTATGGTGTGAGCAAAGCCGGCCTCAACCATGCCGTCGTTGGTGCAGCTTTTGAAGGGGGGCCTCACAACATCACGTCGAACGCGCTGCGACCGGGTGTCGTAGACACTCCCCTCACGGCACGCCCTTCAGGTATCACAGATCCTGCCACAGGAGAGGAATTTACCGTGGCACAGACCTATGGATTGATGGCAGAGGGTGGCTCGCAGGCCCTTCCCTGGATCGCTAACCCTGATGATATCGCCGTCGCGGCGTATGCCTTCACCCAGATTCCCTATATGACCGGCCAGCTTGTTGCTGTTGACGGCGGCTTTACACTCGCAGGTGGCTTCCCCAATCGCGAGTTGTTCCTCAACGAGGGGCTTCGCCGCCGTCAGGGCTGACGAGGGCACCCACAGCAAAGCACAATGAGAAAGGCGGCGCCCCCAGAAGGGGTGCCGCCTTTTGTTTACCGTGTTGTCTGGACTGCTTGCTCAGTGTTCTTTGATGCTTCCCATGCGAATGTCGATGTCCTCGCGATTCGCGATACGCTCCAGAGCACCATCTCGAATCCAAGCCATGCGATCGGCTGCGGAGAGCATCTTGTCGTCATGGGTGACGGTGATAATCGTCGACCCCATCTCCTTCTGTAGCCCCTTCATGTGGTCGATGATGGACTGACCCGTGTTGCTATCGAGATTTCCCGTCGGCTCGTCTGCAAGGATGATGCGTGGCTTGTTCACGAAGGCCCGGGCAATGGCCACACGCTGCTGTTGGCCGCCTGAAAGCTCGGAGGGAAGGTGATGGGCTCTGTCGTCCAAGCCAACGATCTCCAGACACTCCATCGCCCGCTTCTCCCCTTCCGCCGTCGTCATTCCAGCGAAAATCGTTGGCAGGGCGACGTTCATCAAGGCACTCATGACGGGGAGCAGATTGTAGGTCTGAAAGATATATCCCAGCTCGAAGCACCGGACAGCGGCTAGTTTTTGCGGCGAAAGACTCTCAAGATTGACTCCCTCAATCAGGACTTCACCTGACGTTGGCGTCTGCAGAGCGCCGATCTGGTTGAAGAGTGTGCTCTTCCCCGAGCCTGAAGGGCCCATGATCGCGAAGAATTCGTTCTCATACACCTGCACGGAAAGACCACGCAAAGCGTGGACATGTGTTGATTCGTCCCGATTCTTGGCGTTGTAGACCATCGTCACGTCACGAACGTCGACGATGACCTCACCTTTCGCCTGTGTCATAAGTTCAATCTCTACAGTCTTTTATGATCGTTTTTTCCAGTGCGCTATCTTGACCAAACCCAAGGGCGGTGGGTCCAATCTATGAGGGCAAAGTGGACTGGTCAAACCCGTTTGGCACCTACGGAGACAGTAGTCTGAATCCTCTCCGGCATCAAATGTGCACTAAAACTGAACAGATCGTCGAAACTGCCGATAATACCAACAAGCAATGACTTGACGTCAAAAGCTACTATTTAGTATTCTACTAACGTTCATACTGCAAGATACTGTGGATGAGGTGCCAGAGCCTTGACGCTAACATCCGCCTTAGGAGCCATTCACATGCCCGAAGAGCAATTGATCGATATCAAAGAAGTCGCTGAGACCTTGGGCAAGTCCGTTGAATCTATCCGCAAGTACAAGAATTTTGGGATCATACGCGTGACTGACAAACGCGGAAATAAGGACCTGTTCGATCGCGACGAGGTCTTGAAAATCCGTGAACGGTTGCGTGAACTGAGACTCAGAGGGTTGTCCTTGTCACAGATCGCCGATCAGTTGGCGATTGCCCGGCAGGAAGCAATGGGAGGTGGCGTTGTCACGGCAGGAGCCTCTGCCCCGCAGCGTGATCCCGAGCAGCCTATGCGGATTCTCATCGTCGACGATGAGGAGGAAGTTCGCGCCAGCATGCGCGAGTATCTGGAGAGCAACGGATTTGCCATCACCGAAGCAGCCGACGGTGAGGAAGCCTTGGCAAGGGCCTTTACAGAGAAGCCTGATTTACTCCTGCTCGACCTCCGCTTGCCGAAGGTCGACGGATACCAAGTATGCCAGACACTCAAAGGGAATCCGATCACCTCCGTGATTCCCATCATTATGGTCACCGCCCTCAATGCGACTCCGCAGAAGGTGAAGGGCATTGAATACGGTGCGGACGACTACATTGAGAAGCCCTTCGACCTCGAAGAGTTGCTGGCAAGAATCAAGATGGTCATGAGACGCCAACAAGTCGCCTGAACACCTGCCTTACCTATCTGCTACTGAGGTAAGACGAGGCGTGACCTGAAGCTGGATGGCAATGAGTCTGAGAATGGCGGGGTGGCGCGTGAGCGTTTACCCCGCCTTTTTATTACCCTCTGCCTCGTGCAATCGTGTGATCTCATCCCGCAACTGAGCGGCACGCTCAAAGTCGAGGGCCGCTGCGGCTTCGTTCATCTGCGCCTGGAGATCAGCCAGAACATCAGCCACGGCATTCTCAGCTACCACAGCATCCACGTCGATTGCCGGCGCTTCGGCGTAAGGATCGACACGCCGCACACTCTCGAGCACGGAGGTTTGCTGAATGATCTCCTCGCGTGTCCTGAGAATCGTCTGTGGTGTAATTCCATGCTCTTCGTTGTACTGCTCCTGGACACTTCGACGGCGGGTGGTCTCGTCGATAGTACGACGCATGGAGTTGGTCATCTTATCGGCATAGAAAATGACGAGTCCCGCCGAGTTGCGAGCAGCGCGCCCAACCGTCTGCGTCAGCGCCTGCTCGGATCGGAGAAAGCCCTCCTTGTCAGCATCGAGAATCGCAACGAGGGAGACCTCCGGCAGATCGAGTCCCTCACGCAGCAAGTTGATTCCGACGAGGACATCGAATTCTCCCAGGCGCAGATCGCGCAGGATGGCGACGCGGTCCAACGTATCGATTTCTGAGTGCAGATAGCGGACACGAAAACCCATCTGCCCCAGATAATCAGTGAGTTTCTCTGCCATACGTTTGGTCAGCACCGTTGCCAGAATACGCTCGCCCCGCTCGGCCCGAGGACGAATCTCCCCCATCAAGTCATCGACCTGGTTCCCCAGTGGCCTGACATCGATCTGCGGATCGATCAGGCCCGTAGGTCGAATGACCTGCTCAACGACGACGCCTCCAGAACGCTCTAACTCGTAGGCGGCTGGTGTCGCGGAGACGAAGACCGTCTGCCCCATATGTTGCTCGAATTCATCGAAATAGAGAGGACGGTTGTCGTAGGCCGAGGGCAAGCGGAATCCGTGCTCAACAAGCATGTCCTTACGAGAGCGATCACCACGCCACATGCCACGTACCTGCGGGATGGTCATGTGAGACTCATCCACCATGAGCAGATAGTCGTCGCCGAAATAGTCCATTAAAACGTACGGCGGTGCGCCGACCTCGCGATGATCCATGTAGCGAGAGTAGTTCTCGATACCAGGGCAATAACCGACTTCCTTGATCATCTCGACGTCGTACTTGGTCCGCGTCTCAATTCGGTGTGCCTCAACGAGCTTGTCATTTTCCTGCAGGTCAAGGCGCCGCCCCTCCAGTTCCATCAGGATGCCCTCGCAGGCACGTTCGATCTTGTCGTCGTCAGTGATGTAGGCCTTGGCCGGATACAGTGTCACGCCCTTCCGTGTCTCAACAAGCTTTCCTGACACGGACTCAAGGATGGAGATCTGCTCCACTTCGTCACCGAACATCTCGATTCGTATCGCCAGATCTTCAGCGGCTGGGACAACCTCGATCACATCTCCCCGGACGCGAAAACAGCCGCGCTTTAGCTCAAGATCGTTGCGTGTGTAGAAGATGTCGATCAACTGACGCAAGACGTCGTCACGCTCTACCTGATCCCCCACCTTGACGGTCAACTTCTTGGCTTCGAATTCCTTTGGCGAACCAATTCCGTAGATGCAGGACACGGTGGCGACAATGATGACGTCTTTGCGCTCGAGCAGCGAACTGAGGGCCTTCAGGCGCAGGCGATCGATCTCTTCATTGATGTCGATCTCCTTTTCGATGTACGTATCCGACGCTGCTTTGTAAGCCTCAGGTTGGTAGTAGTCGTAGTAGGAGACGAAGTATTCCACCGCATTCTCAGGAAAGTAGCCCTGAAATTCGCCATAGAGTTGGGCAGCCAGCGTTTTGTTGTGGGAGATCACCAGCGTTGGACGATTCAGACGTTCGATGACGTTAGCCATCGTGAACGTCTTGCCACTACCGGTCACCCCCAGAAGCGTCTGGCACCGATCGCCGCGCAGTATCCCCTCAGTGAGCTCATCAATCGCCTTGGGCTGGTCCCCTTGCGGCTTGTATTCGGAGTGCAGCTTAAATGACACTGTCGGGCCAACTCCCAGAAGAACCAGAAATAGAGAATCAAACGGCCCGGTCGATACGCCTCGAATCTCGAGGCGAACCTCACATCGTTTCGTGAGGCGGACCTCACATCGTTTCGTGAGGCGGACCTCACATCGTTTCGTGAGGCGGACCTCACATCGTTTCGTGAGGCGACGTCACATCGTTCGCGAGCTTGCAGTATGCGAACTGCTTGCGGGCCAGTAAGATGCAGATGATCTGCGCGGCCGAATCTATCTGCGCCATGCCCCCCTGTCAATCCGAGTCCTCCCTGATACAGAGGCCCACACTGACATCTTCACAAATGGCAGCAAAGCATGCCATCCTGGCAGTACCCATATCGAAGAGACTCTGAACGGAAATGTTCCTTATTGCTTGTTTTTACAATACTTAGGACATACATACACACTATGGTACAAGACTTGCAAGGCTAAGGACGAAAATGAGCCTGCCTTGGCAGGAAATTGAATGATCCCGTGTCAGATGAAAGAGAAGGCAACAGAATGGGTAAGGTAATCGGCATCGATCTTGGAACGACCAACTCGTGCGTGTCCGTCATGGAGGGCAAGGAACCTGAGGTCATTGCTAACTCCGAGGGAGGTCGCACAACACCCTCAATGGTTGGATTTGCCAATGACGGCGAGCGCCTCGTCGGCCAGACGGCAAAACGTCAGGCTGTTACGAATCCGACACGAACGGTGTTCTCTGTCAAACGCTTCATGGGCCGCCGCTTTGATGAGGTCGCCGAAGAGATCCGCGAGGTCCCCTTTACGGTAAAATCAGGCGCGCGCGACCTGGCATCCGTCGAAATCGACGGTGACGACTTTACGCCACCTGAGATCGCTGCGATCGTGTTGCAGAAGATGAAGGCCACGGCCGAAGACTATCTCGGCGAAGAGGTGACGCAGGCCGTCGTGACAGTACCCGCCTATTTCAATGATGCTCAACGGCAGGCCACGAAAGACGCGGCGACGATTGCCGGCCTTGAGGTACTGCGGATTGTCAACGAGCCCACAGCCGCGGCGCTGGCCTACGGCCTCGATCGTGAGACATCGAGCGAGAAAATCGCCGTCTATGACCTGGGCGGCGGCACCTTCGACATCTCGATCCTCGAGTTGGGCGATGGCGTGTTTGAAGTGAAGAGCACGAATGGTGACACGCATCTGGGTGGTGATGACTTCGACCAAAAAATCATCGATTGGATTGCAGATGAGTTCCAGGATGCGGAAGGCATCGACCTGCGCCAGGATCCGATGGCACTGCAGCGATTGAAGGAAGCGGGCGAAAAGGCAAAGTGTGAGCTGTCCTCGGCCGGCACGACGGAGATCCATCTGCCATTCGTGACAGCAGACCAGACCGGCCCAAAACACGTGCAGATGACGCTGACAAAGGCAAAGTTCGAACAGCTGGTCGAGGACCTCGTCGAACGCAGTAAGGGCCCTTGTATCCAGGCCATGAAGGATGCCGGACTGAGCAACTCTGAGATCGACGAAGTGATCCTTGTCGGTGGCTCCACTCGAATGCCACTGGTTCAGGAAGCGGTAAAGGAAATGTTCGGCAAGGAGCCGCATCGCGGTGTCAATCCAGATGAGGTCGTGGCGCTCGGTGCCGCCATTCAGGCAGGTGTACTGGCGGGCGAAGTCGATGATGTATTGCTACTGGATGTCACACCGCTGAGCCTGGGGATCGAGACGATGGGTGGCGTCCTGACGAAACTCATTGAGCGCAACACAACGATTCCGACCAAGAAGAGTCAGGTCTTTTCGACGGCTGCAGACAGTCAGCCCAGTGTCGAGGTGCATGTATTGCAGGGCGATCGCGAGTTTGCTAAGGACAATCGCAGCCTCGGACGTTTCCATCTTGACGGCATCCCCGCAGCTCCACGCGGGATGCCCCAGATCGAGGTCTCTTTCGATATCGATGCGAATGGTATTCTCAATGTCTCTGCAAAGGACAAAGGCACGGACAAGGAACAGAGTGTCCGGATCGAGTCCTCGAGCGGCTTGTCAAGTATTGAGGTCGAGCAGATGCAGAAGGACGCTGAGGAGAATGCCGAAGCTGACAAGGCGAAGCGCGAGCAGGTAGACAAACGCAATACCGCAGATCAACTAGTCTACGCCACCCAGAAATCCCTGGAGGAGCACGGAGACAAGCTGTCACCGGAGGACCGGGAGCCAATAGAGCAAGCAATGGACGCGACGAAGAAAGCGCTTGATGGCGATGACGAGGATCCCGGCACGGCTGCTGCCATCGATGCCGCCGTCGAGAATCTGCAGACCACATCGCAGAAAATAGCAGAGATTCTATACGCCGATGCCCAGGCGCAACAAGCCACTCAGGAGCAAGACCCGTCTGCGGCCACCGCTCACTCCGCTGCACAAGACTCTTCCTCTACAGAGGAGCAGAAGAAGGATCAGAAGCGCGACGATGCCGTTGATGCGGCCTACGAAGTCGTCTGATCCGCGACACATGTGATAACTAAAGCAAGGGGTTCCGGTGATCCGGAACCCCTTGCTTTCATTTTGTCTGTCAGGTCTGAGCGTCAGGGGCGCAGAATGATCTTGAGTCCCTGCTGACGCTCCATCATTTCGAATCCTTGCTGAAATTCGGCAAGTCCGAGTTCATGCGAGATCAGCTTCTCCCCATCGATGGCGCCTGTCTCCATCAGTCGCAGAGATCGCTCCCAGGCACTTCGCCGTTGACCAATTCCGCCCGACACTTGTAGCTCCTTGTAGGATATTTTTTCGATATCCACTTCCACCTTGCGACCGGGCAATCCCATCAGCGTCACTCGGCCACGCTTTCTGACGACGTCGAAGGCGGTGTCGATCGCGGCAGCAACACCGGCACACTCGACAACCACATCTGCCCCGTAGCCCCTGGTAAGATCTGCTACGACGGCGCGGGGCTCTTGAGATTGCACATCGATTGTGTGGGCGATGCCAAGTTCATCGCGAGCAAAACGGAGTCGCTCTGCATCGCTGGAGGTCCCCAACAGAACAACCGTTCCTCCCTCTGCCATGGCAACCATCGACGCAAACAACCCCACGGGCCCTGGACCGATGACGACGACCGTATCCCCTGCCGTCACCCCCGCCTGCTCGATAACGGAGTGGACACAGCATGCGAGCAATTCAGTGAGGGCCCCTGCTTCGAAACTGACGCTCGGCGGCAGTTGATGGACGAAGGTCGCATTCACGATGGAGGCAAAGCAGCCATCGTGATAGTAACCCATGACCTGACGCTCGGGGCACATGTTGTATTGGCCGCCACGGCAGTAATCGCACTTTCCGCAGATAAAGACGCTGGGTTCACCGGTCACCCGATCCCCGATGGCCACCGTCCCATCCGTCGCCTCGCCCACAGCGACCACGGTCCCGGCGAACTCGTGCCCCATGACAACGGGCGTGCGGATATTGTAGTTGATCGTGTCGTGGTAGATGTGCAGATCCGATCCACATACACCGGCGGCTTCTACCTTGATCTGCACTTGCCCAGGTCCCGGAGCTGGGGGATCAATATCTCGTAACTCCACATGGCCATGGCCACGCGCCGCTTTTACCACAGCTTGCACGATACGCTCCCCTCTCAGAACACTCGAGATCAACTTCAGTTCGGCTCAGTATGCCCGTCATCGTTCAGCCCGTCAAGCAGTCATGATTTCGCGTGGGTGTTGAGCAGAAGGGTCATAGCGAGGCACTCCCATGCGCACGCAAGATGGTGGCGGACAGCGGATTCGCTGGGTACATTGGAACTCCATCTTGAATAGGAGAAGCAAGCGACGTGAGTGCTCCTGCACGGATTCTCGTGGTCGAAGATGAAGGTATCGTTGGCCTCGATATCCAGAGTAAGCTTGAGGCGATGGGCTACGACGTGCCCAGCGTCGTTTCCACGGCGGCAGATGCGATCAGCGCCGCCGAACGCATGCGGCCCGATCTCGTGCTCATGGACATCCAGCTCGAGGGTGACATGGACGGCGTGGATGCGGCGCGACGTATTGGCGATGACTATGAGATCCCCGTCGTCTATCTCACAGCCTATTCAGATGAGACAACACTGGCGCGTGCCAAGACCGCCCAGACATTCGGTTACTTGCTCAAGCCCTTCGAGGAACGCGAACTCTATACAACGGTCGAAATCGCCCTGTTTCGGCATCGAGCAGAGACCGACAAGGCGCGTCTGGAAGAGCGAGTACGGCAAGCCGAGAAGATGGAAGCAGTGGGCCAGTTGTCGGCAGGAATCGCCCACCACTTCAACCTGATGTTGCAGGGGATCATTGGAAATCTCGACCTCGCCTCCATGTCGGCCACAGACGACCTGCGGCCATTTCTTCACGACGCGACATACGATGCGGAACGCGCTGCACGGCTCATTCGTCAGCTCATGCTTTTCCACAAGGACGAAGAGCAATCAACCCACACGCGTCTCGATGCCTTGGATCTGCTGCGTGAGATCACCGATGTGTGTCAGAGTGTTTTCCCCCGTGATGTTGAATTCCATGTAGATGTTCCGGAACGCCTTCCTGTATTGCGCGGTCATCGAGATCAGTTGCGACAGTGCATCGTCAATCTCTGCGCCAACGCCCGTGATGCAGTCTCCCAGCCATTGCCAGGTGGAGGCAAGAGCAACAAAGAAGCGCGCATCGAATTGCGCGCCGCCGCCTTGCGAGCAGATCAGACGCCCAGCAAAGCGCCTCCTGGAGCTGGATCGAGTATTGCCTATTTGCGCGTTGACGTCGTCGACACCGGGATCGGCATGGATGCAGCGACGCGTGAACGAATCTTTGAGCCCTTCTTCACGACCAAGACAATCGCAGGACCCGCTGGCCTTGGTCTGGCGGCTGCCTTTGGCATCGTCAGGGACCATGACGGTTGGATCGAGTGCGTTAGCGAACCCGAGCAGGGGACGACGATGTCGGTCTTCTTGCCTCTGGGCCGATCCAGCCCGGACGATCAGCCGGCGATTCCAGTCACCGATTCGATTGCCACCACGGGCGCCCTCGACCTGCGTCCACTACGGGGCGAGGAATCAGTGCTCGTCATCGCAGATGTAGACCGATTCCGCAAGATTCTCGACCTGATGTACGAGCGCCACGGATACAAGGTTCACCTTGGGCGCGACCCACGCGATGGCGTCGAGTTGTTCCGACACGAACATGAGCAGATTGATCTTGTTGTGCTGGGGCTGACACAACCGGGGGCGCCGGCTGAGGACCTGTTGACACAGATGCTGAAGATCTCGTCTCGCGCCCGGGTTCTGGTGGTGACTGCACAGACACGACCACTTAGCGTCTGGAAGGGCGCCGCTGGTGTGCTGATGCAGCCCTTCAACACCTACCAGTTACTGAAGACCACACGCCAGATTTTAGATCGTTGAGTCAGGTGACTGGATTGTCATCAACACTGAAACGCAGGGTGAAGTGAGCGCCCTGCGTGGCCTGGGCAACGGTGACCTCCCCCGCGAGTTGGCGCGTCAGGATCACAATAAGTTTCAGTCCGAGTGAATCCCCCCCCAACTCAAAATCGGCTGGCAATCCGACACCATCATCGGCGACATCCAATCGATACAGAGAGCCTTCTTCGGCTTGAAATCTGATATCGACGATGCCACTGTCCCGACTGGCGAGGCCGTGCTTCAGCGCATTCGACACCAGTTCATTGATGATCAAGCCACAGGGAATCGCCTGGTCGATCCCTAGATGAACGTGCTGCGCGTCGACACGCAGATCGAGGGTCTGATTATCTCGTCGATACGTCTGATACAGTGTAATGGCCAGACTGTTCAGGTAGTCGTGAAAGTCGACCCGTGCGAGATCTTCGCTCAGATACAGTGTTTCGTGAATCAGAGCCATCGCCTTGATGCGACTCTGGCTGTCGCTGAAAAGTTCACGTGTACGATCACCAACATCGTGGCCGGACTGAAGATTCAGCAGACTTGAGATGATCTGTAGATTGTTCTTTACACGGTGATGAATCTCCTTCAGCAGGACTTCCTTCTCGTACAGGCTACGGCGTGTCTCCTGCTCCGCACGAATTCGCTCGGTAATGTCTGCCGCCGTGGCGATAAAACCTGCCAATCGGCCGTCTCGATCCTGGAAGGCAGCCACACTCAGAAGCACTGGAATCGTCGTCCCGTCACGCTGACAGATCTGCCCCTCGCGCGCCACCACGCCTGCATCAAGATCCAGGTCGAACAGCCCCTGGTTGGTGAACAACCCATCCACATCTTCGAACAGATGAGTGGCTGAACGCCCAAGTAGATCGCCTTCCTCATAGTCAAGTAGTCGCGCTGTGGCCTGGTTGACGCGGCGAATTGAGCCATCCGTGTTCATGACGACGAGCACGTCGCGCATACTATCGACGACGCGATCAAGGAAATCCGCCGACACGGTAGTGAGTGCCAGTTCACGACTCATATGGTTGAAGCTGTGGGCCAGATCCCCCATTTCATCACGACTGACCACCGGTACCATCTCCCCGAGTTGCCCACCTGCAATTCGTTCTGTCGCGCGAGCCATCTGGCGCACCGGGCGTAGCGTGTTGCGTACATAGAAGAGACTGGCGCCCAACACGAGCAGATTCACCATGGTCACGATCCACAGAATTTCTTTGGAGATGCGCCGAGCTGTGTCTTTGGCTACATCAAGAGACAGCCCGATCCGCAACGTCGCCACCCGGTTGTTCGTATCACGCAGCCTAAGGGAAGTCGAGTCGACTTCGGCAAGTCCCGCCCCATCCAAGACAGGCACAACGACATCCATCACCGCCTGTCCTCGCCACATCGCTTCGTGGTGTATGGACTTGTCGGCAGCCAAGGCGACGACCGTCTCTTGATCGCGATAGGTCCTGCCCGACTCTGTGGTATCCGTATGCGCGATCACGGTGCCCGTCGGAGACTGGACCATGACATACACGGCCCCCACTCCCTGCCCGATCAACTCGATGACAGGTTGCAGACGCTCAGTGTCCTGCCGACGAAAGGCGCTGATGAGTTCTGGATTCTGACTGAGACCTGTACCAAGGGCTGTGCCTGTCCGTATTGCATCTGACAGGAGTTCCTCCGTCGCGGCCTGCCGACTCAACAGCGTAACGGCGACGACCGACAACAGGAAAATTGGCAGGAAGAGGACGAGAAGTTTTTCGATGATACGCATGTAGCAGCCCGGGCAGAGCAGTCAGCGGCGATCATACCCGTCGTCAGAAAACAGGCAGACAGGTCCGTGTATGCGCCCGAACATAGGCGATCCACTTCGTACTCGACAGAATCGAATCCGCAGAGGCGGCGGCCGTTGTTTCCCTTAGAAGGCGTCAGACGGGAAATCGCTTCTAGTCATATACCGAGTTCCTCTTCCCGCGCAAACCGATCACGGGGCTCGGCCTGCCAGAGACCGGAAAGGAAGGCTGTCAATGCGAGAGCCAGAGGTGCTGCTGCGACTACGGCGACCGTGTAGAGGACCGACGAGACTTTCATCTTCGCTGCTCCTGAGGCGGGGGTGGGTGGGTGGAAGAAGAAAACCCGCTCTTCACCCGATCTATAGCAACGCCTGTACCACCCTCATGATTCTACCCCACTCCGCGAAACGCCTCAGAAGGGCTTTTGGATTGCCAGATAGGCGGCCACGAGGAACAGGCCCCAGGCCCCCCACCATAGCGGTCGCATGAGCTGCGGAAGCCGACGGAAGAGTGTTGCACTTGCACCGAAAGCAAACCAGATGGCAATCTTGGCGAAGACCCACCCAGGCCATGGCCACATGATCTGGTAGCGGGCCAATAGGCCGAAGCCGCCGACGAGAGAGATCAGCAGGCCGATGCCGTGGGCAGCGGACAGCAACTTGCGTCCCGAGTCTCCCCCTTGAGCCAAGCCACCGACGGAAAGAAGAATCAGAGAGATGCCGCCAAGATGAAGCCACAGATAGAATTCGATGGTCATTTTTTTACCCGAGATTGTGTCAGACATAGCCAATAGAAACGGGTCGTCGCTCCATGCTAGCGACGGCCCGCAGGCAGAAATATAGTGGACCCACCCAAGGAACTCGACCCCTCGGCGCAGGGGCCAACCTGGCGTGCGCCTCCGGCAACGGCAGAATGGGTTCGTTCGACTCGACGATTACGTCGAATCCTCCCTCGCAGACTCGACGATCTCGTCGAATACGAAATGCGAGCGGCGCTCGTGGAGCATCTCTTGTTTTGTATAAGTTATTGTTTTTATGCACCTTGCATACTCCACCTACGTTCCTGGCACAACCCTTGCAAGGTCAGGCTCAACCGCGGTCAACCCGACCGCATCGACAGCAACTCACCATGGAGGAACACCATGAAACGCCTGACCCTCTTTGCGCTGGCCGCCCTGGCCACCACCATCACCTTCACCGACGCCCAGGCGCAGGGCGGTGGCCCCGACGGTCCGCCTGCCATCGACGAGAACGCCGACGGGATCGCCGACGGCCGCGCCCGCACGCACCGCGGACGCGGTCACCGGGGAGCTCGTGGCACGGGTCCGGTGGGCGAACTTCTTGGCGACCTGACGGACGCGCAAAAGGCAGAACTGCAGGCGTTGCGCGAGTCTCTGCGTGAATCGGACGTAACCCGCGAGGCAGCCCATGCTTCGATGCAGGAGAAACTCGCCGAGTTCGGCGTCGAGTTGCCCTCTATCGAGGAGATTCAAGTCGAGCGTGAGGCGGCCCGGACCGAGCACCAGGCACAGCGCGAAGCCGTGCGGAACCTGGTCGAGGGCCTGAAGGCAGAAGGTGCCACGCGTGAGGAGATCCGCGAAGCCCTCACCGACGCCGGTTACGAGCCACCGGCCCGTGGGCGACGTGGTCGGGGAGCGCGGGGCCCACGCGGTTCCACCCCACCAGTCGACGCTGCAGAAGGCGACGAGTAACTCACCCTCGTGGGGGCGGCCGGGGCTTGAACTCCGGCCGCTCACCACTTCCATCCTGGCCCTGGAGCCATTACGTTAATCCACCATGCGACGCTTTGCCCCCCACCTCCTCATTCTCCTGGCCACGGTCGGTACCTTACGTGCTCAGACACCGGCCGCCGAGCGCATCGGCTACGTCGACGCCGACCGCGACGGCATCAACGACCTGTTCCGTGACGGCAACGGCGATGGGATCGACGACGTGAGCGCCCGGGCCTACCCACACTGGTTCGCCTTCGTCGACGAGGACGGAGACGGAGTCAACGACCGCTTCATCGACCGTGACGGCGACGGCGTCAACGACCTCGACGGGCGTTTCGCCGACCGCGACCAGGATGGCCACTGCGACAACATCGTTGACCATGACGGCAACGGGCGCAACGACATCACCGGTCTGCCGTACACGCCGCTATCCCTCAACGGCTACCGATTCGGCCGCGTCTTCGAAGAACATCGCCGCGTGCCCCCGCACTTCCGCGACGAGGACGGCGACGGCATGCATGACGCGCTACGCGGCTTCCATCGGGAGATGCAGATGCGGCTCGAGCATGGCCGCGACCTATTCCTCGATGAGGACGGGGACGGCATCCACGACGGCCGCCAGCTACGATTACCACCACGCGGTCCCGCGCTGGAGCGCGGACGCGGCGGCCCCAAGCGCCAACCGCCGCCGCCGCGTGAGCGACGCCGGCCACCGCCCCGTCGCGGCAAGCAATAGCCATGGCACGCTGGCTGCCCGTCGTGGTGCTGCTGACCGGTCTCGTGCGTACCGACGCACAGATTGTGCCCCGTGTCGAGATCTACACCGCCTACACGGACAACGTCTTCAGCAACTACCAAGCGCAATCCGACTGGATGACCTTCAGTTACCTTGACTTCGACCTGGCGCTGACGTCGCAGATCGATCTGTTCTATGCTGGCTCGGCTTCGGTGTTCACGGACAACGACGACCTGTTCAGTCACACCCACCGGATCGGCCTGACCCGCTACCTTCACTGGGATGAGGAGATGTGGGTGACGGGGGCCATCGACGCAGCCCTGCGCCTGGACCGCTCGACTTATGACTTCCGCGACTACCTGCTTGGCCACGGTGTCCTCGAGATGCGCTACCGGCCCGGGTCCGCAGCTTGGGTCCTGAGCGCGGCCTACGAGACGAAAGTGCAGGAGTACACGCACTCGACCGATTACAGTTTCTGGGAAAACCGCGCGCGGGCTCGCTGGAGCAGGACGCTTCGCCCCGGTACCTCGCTGCAGCTGCGTACCGAGCTGGCGACCAAGAGCTACCTGCGCGAGGCCGACCCGGACCTGCTGACCGAGGTGCTGTTCGGCTCCACAAATAGAGACCGGCATCTGCTACAGTGGGAGGGCGGCCTCCGTATCGGTCAATCCCTGGCGGACTGGGCTGGTCTGCAGTTGGAGGCGTCCCGCCGGCAGAATTTGGGGGGCTCAGGCCGCCTCGACGCCGGCGTTCTCGATACGGACGACGATCTCTTCGACGATCGCTTCAACTACGAAGGGCAGAGCCTCGGTGCTCGTCTCAAAGTCCTCGGTGACTGGGGCTCCGAGATTTCCGTCGGCGCCCGCCACGAGACTAGGGACTTCGTCGATCGCGTGGCGTATGACCTGGACGGTTACTCCCTGGGGACGATGCGGTCGGACTCGCGGCTGTCCCTGAGCCTCGGCGTGCAGAAGACCTTCTGGTTCGACAGCCCCTGGTTGTCCGAGATCAACCTCCAGCTCGATCTGATGCGCCGCGACACCGACTCCAACGACCCCTACTACGATGCGACCAGCCACACGGTAACCACGGGGATCCAGATCGACTTCTAGCGCATGCCGTATTTCTCCAGCTTGTAACGCAGATTGCGCTCCGTAATACCGAGGCGGGTCGCCGCCTGGCTCTGATTGCCACCGGTCGCGGCCAGCGCTTCGCCGATCGCTTCGCGTTCCATGTGCTGGACGCGGTCCGGCAGTGCGGCGTCAACATCATCGATGTCCGATGTGCCCTCAGCCCCACTGTCGATGATCTCCTGCGGCAGATCGGCTCGATCCAGTACCTCGCCGCGGGACATGACGACGGCGCGCTCAATAACGTTCTGCAGCTCGCGCACGTTGCCTGGCCAGGGTTGGCGCAGCAGCAGGTCGAGAGCGTCTCGCGAGATCCCCCTGATGGAGCGTCCGTTTTCCTCCGCATACCGGGCCAGGAAGGTCTCGACCAGCGCTGGGATGTCACCCCGCCGCTGACGCAGCGGCGGCAGATGAATGGTGACGACATTGAGGCGGTAGAGCAGATCCTCGCGGAAGACGCCCGCCGCGACTGTGGCGGCCAGATCGGCGTGGGTCGCCGAGAGCAGGCGCACATCTACGGGGATCGGCTCGGAGGCACCAACGCGTTCGATGGTCCGCTCCTGCAACACCCGCAGCAGTTTGACCTGTACCGGTGCGGGGATCTCGGCCAACTCATCAAGAAACAGGGTGCCGCCATCGGCTTGCTCAAAGCGCCCTCGGCTCATTTCGACGGCGCCGGTGAAGGCGCCCTTCTCGTGACCGAACAGTTCGCTCTCGATGACATTCTCGTTGAGGGAGGCGCAATTGACGGCGACGAAAGGCCCCTTGCACCGGGGACTGGCTTCGTGCAGGGCGCGGGCGACGAGCTCCTTGCCGGTACCAGACTCACCAAGGATGACGACACTGGTCCGCGACGGCGCGACGCGCGCCACGACATTGAGGGCTTCCTGCATGGCCGGGTCGGCGGACACCAGGCCTTGCAGCAGCGGCGACTCCTGCAGGTCTCGAAGCAGCGATTCGGTCTCCGTGCCCTGTTGACGCCGGAGAAGGGCGCCCTCAACCAGGGCATCGAGCTCGTCGAGGTCGATGGGTTTCTCAAGATAGTGGCAGGCGCCGCCCTGCAGAGCGTCGACGGCGCCAGCGACCGTGCCATAGGCGGTGACGATAATGACCTCGACGGCTGGATTGATATCATGCGCCTCACGCAGGACACCGAGGCCATCGAGCTCCGGCATGCGGTAGTCGGTGATGATAACGTCGACGAGATGGCCGCGCAGACAGTCGATGCCGGCGCGCCCATTCGCCGCCTCGAGCACGTCAAAGCCCTGCGCTCGGACATGGCCGGCGAGCGCCTCCCGCTGCGCCGCCTCGTCGTCGATGATGAGAATTGTTCTTTGCATCCTGATTCGTCAATCCTGGCCTGCGGCTACTGGCCGCCGTCGCGGCAGCGACACGGTGATGGTTGTTCCGACACCTTCGGCGCTGTCGACCTGCAGATGTCCGCCGTGCTCGGCGACGATTCGTTGGACGAGACTCAGGCCCAGGCCGGCGCCGGTCGCCTTTGTAGTAAAATACAGGTCGAAGATACGCTCGCGCTGGTCGGCGGCGATGCCATGCCCCGTGTCGGTCACCGCCAGCAGGAGTTGACCGTCGTCGCCAGCGGCGGCGCGGAGGGTGATCACGCCACCCTCCCCGGTCGCGTCGACGGCGTTATTGAGCAGATTCTGCAGAACCTGCAGAAGCTGATCGCGGTCCCCCTCCAAGCCGCCGGAATCCTCTGCGGCGACAACAAGGCGCAAGCCCTGAACGGCGGTTCGCGCCTCGACGCCGGCGGCGGCAGCAGCGACGAGCTCGGCGGTGACGACGGGCCGCCACTCGATCTGCGGTGGCCGTGCCAAAGCGAGGAACTCGGTGACGATGCGGTTGACGCGCTTGACCTCGTCCCGCACTGTCGCCGTCATGCGTTCATACGCGTCGATCCCGACCCGCGGCTCGAACTCCCGTTGCAGGCGCTGGGCGATCAGACCGATCGTATTCAACGGATTCCGAACCTCGTGAGCGACACCAGCGGCCAGAGCCCCCATGGAGGCAAGGCGCTCGCTGCGTTGCAGGTTCGTCTCCAACGCCTCGCGTTCCGTCTGATCCTGCAATACGACGACGACGGTAATCGCGTCCGCTGACTCAATGCGGGCGCTCGAGGCAGATACGGTGCGGGTCCAGCCCTCACCGCGGATCTGGAAGGGCGTCGCCTGCAGATCCCCCGCCGTGGAAAGTGCTCGTTCCAGGGGCTCGCTCGGGCCCAGAACCTCTTCGTAGGGTCGACCGACCACGTCGTCTGAACGCTGCTTGAAGAGGTCGGCGGCAGCGGTGTTGAAGACTTCGACCCTGCCATTGGCATCCATCGCCACAACTGCATCACCGAGTCGTTCCAGGACAGTGCTCGAATAGGTCTGGATACGCTCGTAAGCGCGGCCCAGCAGGGCATAGTTCTGCCGCACGGTGAGGACGGTAACGCCGACGGCGCCGATGCTGAGGATGAGACCGGCGACGAGGAGTAACTGCAGCCGCTGACGGCGCTCGAGCCGCTGCAGTTCGTCCAGCGACTGGCCGATGCGAAGTAGACCGTAGAGGTCGCCGTCGGCGGCGATGGCGTAAACGGTCTCCAGTATCTCGACGCCGTCGTGTCTCGTGCGCCGAACCTGGGGTGCAGACGCAGTCAGGGCGTCGACGAGAAAGGGGTCGTCGGCGATGGCGGACAGGGATGTCACGCCGCGCGAGGCGGCACGGATCATGACCGTGTCCTGCAGCGCCGCGTAGACAATGCCGTCGCTCTCGCCGAGTTCGACGATGAACCGACCCAGGCCCGTCGTCTGCCGGAGCGCTTGAAGCGGAGTTGCGTCACCTCGCACGAGGACCGCGCCACCGTCGACGCGCTCCACGGCCACCGTATACTGCCCCTCCACATCCTCACCGATCAGGACCTCTCCGTAGACGTCCAGCCCCCAGTCCTTGCAGACCTTCCACCAGTAGTCCTGCTCGAGAGGGTCCATGCCCTCGGCGTCGCTGCTGACCTGCAGGCCACCGTTCGGATCAAACAGATCAACGCGGGTGACGCCGCCGGGGAGTGAGGCTAAGTCGAAGGGCAGCCCGTCCGCCTCGGTGTCGGCGATCTCGCGGGCGGCCTCGAGGAGGCCGTCGGCGAGGAGATACGCCAATTCGGCATCGGACCGCAACTGGTTCTCACCGGCGCGGCCGACGGCAGCCGCCAGCGACAGGGCACCGGACTCCATCGACTGCAGCAGGACCTCGCTCGACTCCCGTAAGCCGTGCAGGGTAAAGGCCCCCACCACGACGGCCAACAGCCCTGCAACACCCGCCAGATAGCCGGGGCGCAACGCTGTGTCGAGGCCGGCGCGACCGTGCCTGCTGGTTTGTAAGGGCCGTGGTTCCATCGTCGCAGGAACCTAATGCATCACTCCCAACCGAGCGACCGGCACGGGGTTGATCAGCAACGGCCAACGCCGCATACTTACGCCCTTCCCTGCTCAAGACGGAGTCGGTGCCCTTGATCAATCTCGTTGTGGTGATGCCAGTGTACAACGAGGCAGACGGTCTGGAAACGTATCTGAAAGCCTGGACAGAAACGCTAGACAGTCTGCAGATCGACTACGAGATCATGGCGCTGGACGATGGCTCTCGTGACGGGAGCGGCGACATCCTCGAACGCCTGGCGTCGTCTCCGCGAATCCGGGCGGTCTGCAAGCAGAACGAGGGGCACGGCCCGACCATCCTGCGTGGCTATGCGGACGCCGTGCAACGTGCGGATTGGGTGTTTCAGGCCGACAGTGACGGAGAGATCCCGCCATCCGCCTTTCCTGCGGTTTGGGAGGCCCGTGCAGACCACGACGCCGTGCTGGGTGTCCGGTCATCGAGGAATCAGGGACCGATCCGTGCTGTCATGAGTTGGATGGCACGGGGCATCGTCGACATACTTCTCGGATCGACGATCCGCGACGTCAACATACCGTTCCGACTCATGCGCAGCGGCATCCTCGCTGACATCCTTCCCGCGATTCCCGCCGAGACGTTTGCCCCCAATGTGCCGATCAGCGGGGTGATCTCGCGACGTGGTCGTGTAGCCGAGGTGCCCGTCCCCTTTCTCCCCCGTGCGGGTGCCGGCTCGATCGCCGGCCTGCGTATCCTGCGCATCGCCCTCGTCAGCTTCTGGCAAACTCTCCGCATCTCGGCAAAACTCCGATGACGAAGCGAATCGTCATTATCGGTGGCGGCCCCACGGGGCTGGGCGCGGCGTGGCGTTGTGTCGAGCGGGGGCACGAGAATTGGGTGCTGCTGGAGGCCGCGGATACTCTGGGCGGCCTGGCCTCGTCCGTTGTTGACGACAACGGTTTCACATGGGACCTGGGCGGCCACGTCCTGTTCAGCCACTACGAGTATTTCGATTCTCTCATGGACGACCTGCTCGCTGACACCTGGAACCAGCATGTCCGCGAGGCCTGGGTGTGGATGCGGGAGCGCTTCATCCCCTATCCGTTTCAGAACAACCTCTGGCGGCTGCCGGATGACGAGGTCGCCGCGTGCGTCGACGGGCTGCTCGAGACCCTCCTGGAGCCGGCGACGGAGGAGCCCGCCAACTTCGAGGAGTGGATCTTCAATTCCTTCGGCCGTGGTGTCGCCGAGGTCTTCATGATCCCCTACAACTCGAAGGTCTGGGCCTATCCGCCCGCACGACTGAGCAAGACGTGGATGGGTGACCGGGTCGCCAGCGTCGACGTGCGACGCGTGGTCAACAACGTTCTGCGACGCCAGGACGATGTCGGCTGGGGACCCAATGCGACGTTCCGTTTCCCGCAACGGGGTGGTACGGGCGCGATCTGGAATACCCTCGCATCTCGCCTTCCCGGCAACAAGGTGCTGACGGGCCAGCGTGTTACCGGCATCGATACCAGCCGACGTGTCGTGACTACACAGGCAGGAGACGAGTTCCCTTTTGACAGCGTCGTCAGCACGATGCCCCTCGATGAACTGTTAACTCGCGTGACACCGGATCACGGCTTGGATGAGTCCGCCGATCGATTCCTCTGGTCGAGCTCACACATCGTCGGCGTTGGCGTCGATGGTCCGACGCCGGATGCGTTGTCGACGAAGTGCTGGATGTATTTTCCCGAGGACGAGATCCCCTTCTACCGGGCCACCGTGTTCTCCAACTACTCGCAATGGAATGTCTCCCAGCCGGGACAGCAGTGGTCTCTGATGTGTGAGGTCAGCGAATCCATCCACCGCCCCGTCGATGCAGACTCCATCGCGCAGGCGTGTGTCACGGGGCTGCGCCGATCTGGACTCCTTCAGGCCGATCACGAGGTGTGCAGTCTCTGGCATCGCCGATTGCCGAAGGGATACCCTACCCCTTTCCTGGACAGGGACGCGACCCTCGACGCCGTGGAGCCGGCCCTTCGCGAGAGGGGCATCTACACACGGGGTCGCTTCGGGGGGTGGAAGTACGAGGTGTCGAATCAGGATCACTCCCTCATGCAGGGAGTAGAGTACATCGACCACCTGCTGGAGGGAACGCCGGAGCTGACCTGGTTCGACCCCGTCACTGTGAACAGGCGATAACGTGTCGCTGCCGAAACACACGCACCGGGCCGTCCTCGCCGCGATCATCCTGATCGGCGGCCTGTTACGTTTTACGGGGCTGGAGCGTGGGTGGAGCGATGTCGTCCTGCCGCAGGCGCGGGATCAAGGACACAAGCACGCCTTCTATAGCTTCAACCCGGACGAGGCGGCCCTCATCGAAGGCGCTCTGGTCCCCTATGAGCCACTGAACCCACCGTATACCTCCTACGGCATGTTGCCGGCAACCCTCCTACGGGGCAGCCTGTCCATCGCCGCCCCGATCCTGGGCTGGGACGATCTGAGCGGGACGTCTCCCACCAGCCGGCGCCGGATCTTCGTGACGGCTCGCGTCCTGGCCGCCACGGCGTCGACCTTGCTGATCCCGATCACGTGGTGGCTTGGCGTCGCCCTGCTCGGACCGACGGTCGGTGCGCTTGCGGCCCTCGTCGTCGCCCTTTCGCCCGGCGCGATCCAGCAGGCTCACTTCTTCATCGTCGATGGGTTCCTGGCGCTGTGCAGCATGGCAGCGCTTCTGGGCATCCTGTCACTTAGCCGGCGATCGTCTTCGTCGATCGTCGCCTTGTCGGGCGTGTTGATCGGCCTGGGGATGGCTGTCCGGCTCACTGCAGGGCTGCTGGGTATCGTCCTGGCCGTCGCGGTGGTGCTGCGAGAGCGCGAGTCCACACCGGAAAGCTCGTGGATCCGCCCCCTCTGGCATCGCGACATCTGGATCGCTGCGGCTCTGGCCGCAACGACGCTGATCGCACTGGAGCCCTTTCTCCTCGTACACCCGCAGCTGATGTGGATGATGGCCGGCCCTCGGGGCTTCACCATGGCTGTGCAAGTTGGTGACGGCACGATTCTGCGGCCCTGGACGCTGGTGGATCTCGAGGTGATCCCCCTGCTGTCGCACTGGGTGGGTGGCATACCACTGGCCGTCGGCTGGCCCCTGGCGATTCTCTTCATCGTGGTCTGGGGATGGGCCTTGGTGCGGGGCACGCTGCAGATGCGGCTCGTGGCGCTCTGGTGTGTCCTCTTCTTTCTCCCCGTCGGGATGCTGATGACGCGGGCCATCCGCTACGTGGTCCCCCTTGTTCCACCCTTGGCCTGCCTGTTCGGTGTGGCGGCAGCCCGCCTGCAGGAGCGGCTACCCCGCCAAGGGGTGTGGATGGCGCTTGTTGTGGGTGTGCTGCTGCTGGGTGAGCTCGGCTACCGCGGCACCGCCATGGGTCGCATGTATTCACAGGAGGACTCTCGACTCCAGGCAGCCCGTGAGATCGCGAAGCGAGTGCCAGCGGGCACCCCGATCGGTGTGGAGAGCGGTGGCTACAATATGTCCCAATTCGTTGACCACGGCAGGAACCCTCTTGTGTGGCTTGTGGTGAGCCGCCTGTTCTATGCGACCCCGTACAGCACCTGCGAGGACCGCGCCTGGCATCTGCGCAGCAGGCTGACGAGGGCCGAGTATCTGGCCATTGCGGAAGAGAACCGTTCGATGCAGTTCAGAGCGGCGGCCTCGCGTTTTCCCGTGATCGCCGGCTTCTACGAAATGCTCCACAAGGGTGAGATGGGCTACCATCCCGTCGCCGTCTTCGGTGGGAACGAGTCGGTGAAGGTTCCTGTGCCAGGGACAACGGACCCGAGTTTCACAGGCTTCGATCGGCCGCGCGTCTGGTTGTACCAGCGGCAGAGCACTGAGGCCCTCGACCGAGGCTTCGAGCGACTCACCGACGCCGTCGTCCGTGGCGGTCATTGTCCGGACGACGCGCTACGTGCGTTGGTCGGAACCGAAGATCCGAGTCATGCCCTCGTTGCACTTGAGGCGCTCGAAAAGACAATCCCGTTCAACAAGCTGGCAACACGTCTGCGCGCCGAGATCTTGCTACGCGAGGGTGAGAAGGCGGAAGCGGAGGCACTGTTTGAAAGCTACCTGCCGGCCAACGCGACGGGCGAGACGCGCTTCGTCAGGCACTACAAGAACCACCACTACGCCACCGCCTTCGCGGCGCGCTCCATTGCGCGTCTCGGGCTGCCGGACCTCGCAGTCGACGTCTTGCGGGAAATGCACGAATACTCGCAGGGGCCTCCCGAATGGCCTTCTGCCCTCGTCGAGGAGCTGAATACCGTCGCCATGATCCTGTATGATGCCGGCTACACCGATCAAATGGCGCAAGTCTTCGAGCACAACCTTCAGGTGGAGGAGAGTGTGCAACTCCTCAACATCCTAGCCACCTACTGGCTCGCTCACGACGCCGCTCGTGGGGTCCCCTTCCTGGAACGATCCCTCGAGATCAATCCGGGTCAGGCCCAGGTCCGTGAGAAGCTGAGGGCAGCGACGCAAGACTGACGACGCCGGTCCTGTGGGCGGATGTGGACCTTGAGTTGCGCGTTATTACGATCGTCTCTCGCCCGGGTAGGACGAGCAAGATCACCATCGATCAGCTTCGACACGCATTCGCCAGCCATGCTATGATGGCACCATTGGCCACCGATGCTCACAACAAAGGGACGGCTCCTGTCAGGAACCGTCCCTAAGCTGTTAATATAATGGAGCCGCCCAAGGGACTCGAACCCTCAACCACCTGATTACAAATCAAAAACATAGAGAGTCGTAGAATACGGCTTTTATTGGAGTTACGCACATAAGATGCTGTTAATACACACTATAAAAGTCCACCGTAGTCCACCGAAGTCCAGTAGGAGTTGGCACAGTGTAGATTTTGTGACACACTTTTCGACACAATCGCCATAGCGCTTGGCACCGATTCTTGGCATCTTATAGGACGAAAGGGATACAATGCCAAGGAAGACCGATAGTGTTTATGAGATAGGCCAGGTGAGACTCCGGAAGCGCGAGAATCGCTGGCAAGCCCTATACACTACACCCGAGGGGCGGCAACGCAAGAGCCTTAAGACCCCTTATCTCGAAATCGCAAAAACCAAGGCGAGAGAGATCGACGAGGCCCTGAGTCGAGGCGACTACGAGTCCATAGCCAGTCACAGCCGTAGCCATGGGATGACCTTCTCAGACCTCTGCGACGAGTTCCGAACCAACTACAAAGGCTGGGCCCCGAGCACTTGGGCCTCGACGGGGCCAACCATCAACGTGCTTGTCGAGGCGTTCGGAGACACCTCCCTGGCAAAGCTGTCGACTCGAGCAATTGAAGGCTACTTGGCGAGGAAGCAAGACGAAGGTTGGTCGGTGGCGTCGTACAACCGCTGCCGGTCGTGCCTGTCAACCATCTTCGGAAGCGGCATCCGCTGGGGCTATCTCCCTCGCAATCCGGTGGAGCCTATCAGCATGCTACGGGAACAAGAGAAACTCCCGAAGCCCTATTCGGAAGAGGAGCTTGGCCGTTTGCTCGGCAAGCTTCACGGGACCTCTAAGGACGTGGCCTCGATTGCCGTGGACACCGGCATGCGGAAGGGCGAACTCAGGAGACTTAGATGGAACGATGTCGATTTCGACAAGTCGATGATCCGAGTACAGCACACAAAGAACAAGACGCCTCGCGAAATCCCAATGACGCATCGTGTTAGAGAGATTCTTGAGCGCCATCGCACAGAGAATGCTGCAGGAAAGGTTGCCTCGCTCTCAGTCTTTGGAAATGCCGCTGACATCCTTAAGGCTGTCAGGATGGCCGGTGAAGAGGCTGGCATCTCCTCTGCCACCGTCCATCGCCTTCGCGATACGTTTTGCACCCGACTAGCAGATCGTGGTGTTCAAGTTGACCGCATCAGAGCTCTTGCTGGTCACTCAGATATCAGGATGACACTCAGGTATACGGAGACTCGTGAAGCAGGCCTTAGAGAGGCGATCGCCGCCCTGGAGGCTTAAGGCTACCTCAGATTCTCCCTCTTTGTATTGTTGGCTGCGAAGGCCTCAAGATCTTCGATTCGGATACCTCGACGGCGACCGCACTTGAACGACGGTATCTCTCCTGAACTGATCAGCATGAACGTCTTCGACCGGCTGAGGTTCAGAAAGTATGCCGATTCCTCGACGCTCAGTACGCACCTGGGAACACCATTGGCCGAATACTCGGCCCTCACACGTTTCTTAGCTGTTCCCATTGAGCCCTAACACCTTCTTGATTGCACCTTTTCCTGTAGCGAACAATCCACGGCCCTCTATCCCGTTGCCTCCCGAGTCAATCGAATCAACAGTCAAAGGTTTTCCATACGGGGACGTTTGACCGTTGACTCCATTGATTCCGTCGACAGGCAGGTAGGGCTGCTCTCTGCCTATAGGCTTCCCCTTGATCAAACGGCCAGCCAACCGCAGCCGCTTCATTGTCCTGCTTACTTGTCCCTTGTCGCGCTGAATCTTTGCGGCCACCGCAGTAGTCGTCACGATCTCTCCCTGCGCAACCAACTCGTGAATCGCAGTCAGGAGGTCCTCTTCATGCTCGGATGGCTGAGGACGGCTCGCGTCACCAACAACCGTCCATAGGCAGGTGGTTTTCTCGAACTCAAGTAGAAGCGAAACCTCCTCTTCCATGTCTCGACCGACTACATCAAGAGTCGCACCTTGTGCCCCCTTCTGTAGCACAAGAATCGCATCTGCCGTGGCGGTCTTGGCGGTAGAGCCCCGAACTCGG